>CAVOOC010000016.1:0-218650 GCA_963697445.1 uncultured Actinomycetes bacterium | reverse complement strand
GAGCCGCTGGAGCCGGGATTCGGCTACACGATCGGTAACTCGCTCCGTCGTACTCTGCTGTCCTCGATCCCCGGTGCGGCCGTCACCAGCATCAGGATCGAGGGTGTCCTGCACGAGTTCTCCACCGTGCCGGGCGTCAAGGAAGACGTCACCGACATCATCCTCAACCTGAAGGAGCTCGTCGTCTCCTCGGAGCAGGACGAGCCGGTGGTCATGTACCTGCGCAAGCAGGGCCCCGGCGACGTCACCGCCGCCGACATCGCGCCGCCGGCCGGCGTCGAGGTGCACAATCCGGAGACCCGGATCGCCACCCTGAACGGCAAGGGCAAGCTGGAGATGGAGCTCACGGTCGAGCGCGGCCGCGGGTACGTCTCGGCCGCGCAGAACAAGCAGCCTGGCCAGGAGATCGGCCGGATTCCGATCGACTCGATCTACTCGCCGGTGCTCCGGGTGACCTACAAGGTCGAGGCGACCCGAGTGGAGCAGCGCACCGACTTCGACCGGCTGATCCTGGACGTGGAGACCAAGCCGTGCCTGCGCCCGAGGGACGCGGTCGCCAGCGCCGGCAAGACGCTGGTGGAGCTGTTCGGCCTCGCCAGGGAGCTGAACATCGAGGCCGAGGGCATCGACATGGGCCCGTCGCCGACAGACGCGGCACTGGCCGCCGACCTGGCGCTGCCGATCGAGGAGCTCAACCTCACCGTCCGGTCCTACAACTGCCTCAAGCGCGAGGGCATCCACTCGGTCGGCGAGCTGGTGGCCCGCAGCGAGCAGGACCTGCTCGACATCCGCAACTTCGGCGCGAAGTCGATCGAGGAAGTCAAGCAGAAGCTGATCGACATGGGGCTCGCGCTCAAGGACTCCCCGCCCGGGTTCGACCCCGGCAGCGCGGCAGACAGCTACGGCGCGGACGACGACGACAGCTACGTCGAGACCGAGCAGTACTGACGCTCGCAACCGGCCCGTCAGGCAGCAACCGAGGAGTATCCGATGCCCACGCCCACCAAGGGCCACCGGCTGGGTGGCAGCCCTGCTCACCAGCGGCACATCCTGTCCAACCTGGCCTCAGCCCTTTTTGAGCATGGCCGGATCACGACCACGCACGCGAAGGCGCGCCGGCTCCGCCCGGTAGCCGAGCGGCTGATCACCTTCGCGAAGCGCGGCGACCTGCACGCGCGGCGGCAGGTGCTCACCGTCGTGCCTGACAAGTCGGTCGTGCACACGCTCTTCACCGAGATCGGGCCCGGATTCGCCAGCCGGCAGGGGGGTTACACCCGGATCACTAAGATCGGGCCGCGCAAGGGCGACAACGCGCCGATGGCAGTGATCGAGCTCGTCCGGGATGACGAAGCTGCCAGGCCGCGCCGCCGAGCCAGGCGGCCGCAGGCGCCCGGGGCGCCTGCCCGGGCCACCGGCGCATCGCCGGCCGCCGCCTCCTCAGCCACGGCCGCTCCGGCCGCGGCCGAGGAGGAAGCAGACGCCCTGTCGGCCGCGGAGGCTGCCGAGGACACCGGCACGGCATCCGACGCGGCTGCCGCCCCGGAGGCCGAAGCGGCCGACGCGGAGGCCGAAGCGGCCGACGCGGAGGCGGAGATCGTTGATGCTGAGGCGGCGCCTGCTGCTGCGGGGGCTGAGCCTACCGACGCTGAGGCGGAGGCCGTTGATGCTGAGCTGGCGCCTGCTGATGCGGGGGCTGAGCCTGCCGACGCTGAGGCGGAGGCCGTTGATGCTGAGCTGGCGCCTGCTGATGCGGGGGCGCAGCCTGCCGATGCCGAGGCCGCGCCGGCTGACGCGGAGGCCGAGCCTGCCGGTGGCGGCGACGCCCCTGCTGGCGGCGCCGAGCCCAAGCCCGCGGCCGGAGAGACCGGCGACACAGCCACATCCTGACCGGCAGTTCCTGAGCGCGCGGCACAGGACCCCGCTGCAGGGCCCGGTGAGCGGCGCTGGAGGCTGAACCCGGCGCGGCCGAGGGGAGCACGGTCAGGCTCCGCCTCGACCTCGCCTACGACGGCTCAGGCTTCTCCGGCTGGGCGCGGCAGCCCGGCCGCCGCACGGTCCAGGACGTTGTCGAGTCCGCGCTGGGGCTGCTGCTGCACCTGACGGATCCGCCCGGGCTGACCGTGGCCGGCCGCACCGACGCGGGCGTTCATGCCCGCGGGCAGGTGGCGCACGCGGACGTTCCCGCGGCCTGCTGGGCACCGGCCGGACCCGTGGCGCTGCGCGGCATGGCCGGGCTGCTGCCGCCCGACGTGCGGGCCCGCTCGATAGCGGTCGCGCCGGATGTCTTCGACGCCAGGTTCTCGGCGCTCTGGCGCCGCTACTCCTACCGGATCTGCGACGATCCCGCCGCCGCGGATCCGCTGCGCCGCGGCGACACTCTCTGGCACCGGCGGCCCCTGGACATGGGCCGGATGAACGAGGCGTCAGTGGCCCTGCTGGGTGAGCATGACTTCGCCGCGTTCTGCCGCCGGCGAGAGGGCGCATCGACCGTCCGCAGCCTGGTCCGCCTGGACTGGGCCAGGGAGCCATCCGGCGAGGCCGTTGCCGAGGTCGTGGCGGACGCGTTCTGCCACAACATGGTCCGCGCGCTGGTCGGTGCCCTGCTGGCGGTCGGTGACGGCCGCAGGCCGACGGCCTGGCCGCGCGAGGTACTCGTCACAGGCTCCCGGGACCCGGCGGTTCACGTCGCCCCGCCGCACGCGCTGTGCCTGGAAGAGGTGCGCTATCCGGCGGATTCTGAGCTGTCGAGCCGGGCGGTCACCTCCCGCCGTCGCCGCTAGAGCCGTCTCGCTGTGCGGGATGTGAGCAGCGGCAGTCCGGCGAGCGCCGCGAAGGACTGACCGAGCGCCGTCAGCATCCGCGCCCTCCCGGCTCGGCCGGTAGGGGTCGTAAGGGCTGCGCGGAATGTCCGCATCCCCGTGACGCTCCGTGGCTCGAAGCCCTGTGTCGCGGATGACTCTGCGCGTGCCTGTGGTGACTCCTGCGCCCGCCTGCGCCCGCCTGCCTGCGGTGCCTGCTGCGCCTGCCTGTGGTGACTCCTGCGCCTGCCTGTGGTGACTCCTGCGGCTGCCTGCGGCTCAGGGTTTCCCGGTGACCATGCGGCTGGTCAGGCTCACATTCGCGGTCTGGCTGATGAGATTTGCGGAGAACGTTTTGAGCAGCGCCTTTGCCGCCGCTGTTCTCGGCGCGCGATGGGTCGTGAACTCGACCCACGTCAGGATCAGGTAGTGCCCTTTGACCTCGGCTTCCTCCAGGCCAGTGCCCTTGGTCAGGCTGTGCGTCGGGCCGGCTGCGGCGTTCAGCTGAGAAATGAACTGACTGGACCCGGTGACCTTGCCGGCCTTGCTCGCGCTGGCGGAGTTGGCCAGGTTGAGCACGCCGATGGTGCCCATCAGCTTCTGCGCCGGGGCCAGGTAACTCGCGCGCATCACCTGGCTGCACCCGGACTTGCGGACTGCCGCCTGCAGCTTCGCGCCGAATACCGCGCGGGAGCAATCGGCGCTGCCGGCCGCGGCCGTCCTGGTGATGCCAGCGCCGCCGACCGCGAACCGCGCAGGAAAGAGCTGGCTGACAGTAAGCGCAGACGGATCCCCGGCACGAGTGGCGATGTGCTGCCACGGGCCCAGGCTCGGCGTCGGGGGGCTGACCGGCGAGACCGCCGCTGCGGTCCGCGAGCGCTGTGTCTGGCCCGGTGCGTGCCCGCCCGGATGCTGGAACGCCATGGCGGCGACGAGGGCGATGGCCGGCACGCAGACTCCGGCGACGGCCACCCGCATGCGCGTGCGAACCTTCCGCCTGGCCGTCTTGCGTGCCCGTGCCGTGGCGGCACGCGTGCGTCCGGCCGATCTCGCCGTCCTGCTCAGTCCGCTGTTGGCCGACGATCCCGCGTCAGGCCCTGGCGGCCTGGCCGTGCTCTCGTCCGTTCCGGCCCCGGCGGCGGGACGCGACGGCTCCGCGGGTGCGACGGCCTGGCTGTCAGCGAGGCTGGCGGCCCAGGCGGCAAGTTCCTCGTCGGAGACGTCGGCCAAGTCGCGGTCGCCGCGTTCGGCGAGCGCGACCCCGTGGCCGGCCGGTCCCGGCTCCGGCTGATCGAAGGCATCGGTGTCGGCCCACGTCGGCGCCGAGAACGGCAGGTCATCGGGGCTGACCGATGCGGGCACCGCCGCCTCGTTCCACGCGGCAAACTCACGCTGCGGATACCGGGGTCCGGGGTCGCCTGGCAGCGGCGGATAACCGCGGGCGGGACCCGGCCGTGACCGTTCCGTACGGGCCCCGGCCGCTGCCGGGCGGCCGTACGCCAGGCCCGGGTCCGCAGCCGGCAGGCTCGGGCCGCTACCGGCAAAGCTCGGGCCGCCACTGGCAAAGCTCGGGCCGCTGCCAGCCAGGCTGGGCCCGCTACCCCACTGGCCGGGGCGGCTACCAGCCACGCTCGGGCCGTTACCAGTCAGGCTGGGTCCGTTACCCCGCTGGCCGGGGCGGCTACCGGTCGGGCTCGGGCCGTTACCGGCCAGGCTCTGGCGGCCGCCGGGCTGGCCGGGGCGGCTATCGGGCTGCCCAGAGCCGCTGCCCGGCGGGGCCGGGTTGCTGCCCGGCAGCTCGGGGTCGGTGCCCGGCAGCCCCTGGCGGCTGGCCTGATACTCGTTGCCAGGCTGCGGCGCATATCCGGCGCGCCCATATCCGGCGCGCCCATTTCCGGCAGGTGCATGCCGGGCCTGACCCTCGCGGGGCCGCGGCAGGTTCGCGGTACCCGGCCGCGCGGCGGTTCCCCGGCTGGCGGGCGGCGCGTACCCGGTGCCCGCATTCCTGGCCTGCCCATTCCGGGCGGATGTTACATATCCGCCTTCGGCGGGAACGAGCTCGCAGGGTTCGTCATCGGACCCGGCCTGCGGTGGCACGTAGGCGTGCTGCCCGGACTGGTACCGCCACCACGGATCCGGCGGGGCGGTGACCTGATCGCCCGGATAATTCATGCGGCGAGCGTATCGCTGCGAGCGCCGCGGGATGCGCTGTCGCGCGTTTTTCCTGCTCGGAGCGGTGGTGACGAAGCGTTCTTGGGGCCCGGGAAGACGCCGGGAAAGCATCTGCACGGCGCTCGCCGCGGGCGGCAGGACGCCGCGGCGGCGGCCGTGCGCAGGTCGGGGCCTGACCTGCGCACCCCGGCCCGTCGCGGCGCCGCCGCGCTCGCTTTGACCGCGCTATACCTGGCCGGTATCCTTCTCGAGGCGTCCGTCCGCCATCCGCGTACCGAAATGAGCTCCCCGCAGCGGAGCGCGCCATCGGGCGGTGGCGGACCGAGGTTTGTCGCGCTCCCCGCTCAGGGAGCGGTAAAGTCCCTAGACCAGCTGCATACGCGAAGGCTCATGACTGTGCGCACATTTAGCCCGAAGGCCGGCGACATCCAGCGTCAATGGCACGTTGTCAACGCTTCCGATGTCGTTCTTGGACGGCTGGCCAGCCAGGTAGCGGTGCTCCTGCGCGGGAAGCACAAGACCATATTCGCGCCGCACATCGACACCGGCGACTTCGTGATCGTCGTCAATGCCGAGAAGGTTGCGCTCACCGGCAAGAAGCTGGAGCAGAAGCACGCTTACCGGCACTCGGGGTACCCGGGAGGCCTGACAGCGGTCGCCTACGGTGACCTGCTGGCCAAGCACCCCGAGCGGGCGGTCGAGAAGGCCGTGAAGGGGATGCTGCCGAAGAACTCCCTCGGCAGGCAGATGCTGCGCAAGCTGAAGGTGTACGCGGGGCCGGAGCACCCGCACCAGGCGCAGCAGCCTGCGCCGTTTGAGATCACGCAGATCGCGCAGTAGCAGTCGCCAACCAGGAAGTATGAGGAAAGAATCGTGGCCGAGCCCACAACCGCGCTGACCCCCGACGAGGACGTCGCGGGGGAGACCGAGGAGCACGCCTCGGAGTACACCACCGAGTCCGCTCCGGAGGCCAGCCTGCGGCCATCGGCCGGCAGGCAGATCCTGACCGGCGCCGCGGGGGGGTTGGGCCGCCGCAAAGAGGCGATCGCGCGGGTGCGCATCGCCGCGGGCACCGGCCAGTGGACGATCAACGGCCGGACGCTGGACGCCTACTTCCCGAACAAGGTGCATCAGCAGCTTGTCAGCGAGCCGTTCGTCCTGCTCGGGGCGGACGATCACTTCGACGTGATCGCCCGCATCACCGGCGGCGGAGTCTCCGGGCAGGCGGGCGCGCTCCGCCTGGGCATCGCCCGTGCGCTCATGCTGGTGGACCCGGAGAGCCGCCCGGCCCTGAAGAAGGCCGGCTTCCTAACCCGTGACGCCAGGGTCAAGGAGCGCAAGAAGTACGGGCTCAAGAAGGCCCGTAAGGCGCCGCAGTACTCGAAGCGCTGACGCCGAGCCGGGCCGCGTGACCGGAAAACCATCGGAGGATACGCCGCCTATGGGCCGGCTGTTCGGTACGGACGGCGTCCGGGGGGTCGCCGGGCACGATCTGACCGCGCGGCTCGCCACGGACCTGGCGGGTGCCGTAGCGGACACACTGGGTGACGCGGGTGCGTTCGCTGCGGCCCGCGCCGCGAACAGGCGCCCGCTCGCCCTGGTCGGTCGTGACCCGAGAGCATCGGGTGAGTTCCTCGAGGCAGCCGTCGTCGCGGGCCTGGCGGGCGCTGGCGTGGACGTGCTCCGGCTGGGCGTCATCCCGACCCCGGCCGTGGCCTACCTCACCGCTCAGCTGGGTGAGTTCGGCGTGATGCTCTCGGCGAGTCACAACCCGGCGCCCGACAACGGCATCAAGTTCTTCGGCCAGGGCGGCCTGAAACTGCCCGACGACGTCGAGGACGAGATCGAGGACCGGATCAAGCGGCGGGGCTCGGCCGCGGCCGGGGTGCCTGAAGGCGGGTTCGGGCGGGTGAGCGACGCCTTGGCCGAGCACGCGCGCTACGTGAACCACCTGGTCTCTTCGCTGCAGGCGGCAGGCAGCTCGTCCGGCGCCGACACCGCCCGCGGCGGGATGCCGCTGTCCGGCCTGCGGGTCGTCGTCAACTGCGCGCACGGGGCCGCCTACCAGATCGCGCCGGAGGCGCTCAGGCGGGCCGGGGCGGACGTCATCGCGATCGGCGCGGAGCCCGACGGGCTCAATATCAACCAGGGCTGCGGCTCGACGTCACTCGACGCTCTTTCCGCCGCGGTGGTCGCCCACAACGCGGACGCCGGCATCGCGCACGACGGCGACGCGGACCGCTGCCTGGCGGTGGACGCCGCGGGGCAGGTCGTCAACGGCGACCAGATCCTCGCCATCCTCGCGCTCGGCTTCAAGGAAGCGGGCAGGCTCACCGGCGATACCGTCGTCACCACCGTGATGTCGAACCTGGGATTCCGGCTGGCCATGCGGGACGCGGGGATCCAGGTGGTCGAGACGGCGGTGGGCGACAGGTACGTGCTCGAGGCCATGCGGGCCGGGCAATACGCGCTCGGCGGCGAGCAGTCTGGGCATGTCATCATGCTCGGCCACGCCACTACCGGCGACGGGATACTCACCGGGCTGCAACTGCTCGACGCGGTGGCCCGCCGCGGCCAGCCGCTCGACGAGCTGGCCAAGGTGATGACCAGGTACCCGCAGGTGCTGATCAACGTGAAGGGCGTGGACAAATCCCGGGCAGCGTCCGATCCCCAGCTCGCGGCCGCCGTGGCGGATGCCGAGAGGGAGCTGGGTACCCTCGGCCGGGTCCTGGTCCGCCCTAGCGGTACCGAGCCGGCGGTCCGGGTCATGGTAGAAGCGGCCGACCCGCTCGATGCGGAGCGCGTGGCCGCCCGCCTAGCCGAATCCGTCCGCGCCGCTCTCGCCTGACTTCCCCGCACCTGGCGGCCGGAGCCCCGACACCCGCGCCGCTCGCCTGACGCTTTCCCCGCGCCCGGCGTTCTCGCGATCCGTGGCAGGGTGGTGGGGTGATCGTAGGCATAGGCGTGGACGTGGTGGAGATCGCACGGATCGAGGCTGCGCTCAGCCGCACCCCGGCGCTGGCCCGCCGCTTGTTCGCGCAGAGCGAACTCGGCCTTCCTGCTGCCTCGCTCGCGGCGCGGTTCGCGGCGAAGGAGGCTACCGCGAAAGCGCTGGGTGCTCCGCCAGGCCTGGCGTGGACCGACGTGCAGGTGGGGCGGGACGATTCCGGCCGGCCAGAGCTCACGGTCAGCGGGACGGTCGCCCAGGCAGCCAGCATGCTGGGTGTCTCACGCTGGCACCTGTCGCTCAGCCACGACGGGGGCGTCTCTGTCGCCATGGTCGTGGCGGAGGGCTGACGATGGCTGCCGCGGCTGTGCCCGGCCGCGAGGCTGGCGGCTGCGGGCTGAGGGGAGTGAGCCGGGGATGAGGCAGGCCCACGAGGTCGCGAAGGTCCGCGCGGCCGAAAGCGCGCTGATGGCCACGCTGCCCGAGGGCACGCTGATGCGCCGCGCCGCGTTCGGTCTGGCGTCCGTGTGCGCCCGGCTGCTCGGGCAGCCCTACGGTGCCCGGGTGGTCGTGCTGGCCGGTAGCGGCGACAACGGCGGGGACGCGCTCTACGCCGGTGCCCTGCTCGCCCGCCGCGGCGCGGCCGTGCACGCGGTCATGGCCGGCTCGCGGACCCACGAGGGCGGGGCAGCCGCGCTGCGCGGCGCGGGCGGGCGGCTGCTCGGGCCGCAGGACCAGGCGGTGCCCGGCCTGATAGCCGACGCGGACCTGATCCTGGACGGCATGCTCGGCATCGGTGGCCAGGGCGGCCTGCGCGAGCCCTACGCGTCCCTGGCCGGGCAGGCAGCGCGGTCCCCGGCGGTCGTCGTCGCCGTGGACCTCGCCGAGCGGTATCGACGCCGACACCGGCGTGCTCGACGGCCCTGCGGTGCAGGCGGACGTGACCGTGACGTTCGGCACCTGGAAGCCGGGCCTGCTGGTCGACCCCGGCGCGAGTCAGGCCGGGCTGACCGAGCTCATCGACATCGGCCTGGGACCGCACCTGGACGCCCCCGACCTCATCGCGTTCCAGTCAGCCGACGTGGGCGCCCTGCTCCCGCTGCCGGGGGCGGAGTCCGACAAGTACCGGCGCGGCGTGCTCGGCCTCGTGGCCGGCAGCGACCGGTTCACCGGCGCGGCCTGGCTGGCCGTCGGCGGCGCGGCGCGCGGCGGCGCCGGGATGGTCAGGCTGGTGTCCGCGCCAGCCGCCGCCGCGGTGGTCAGGCAGCACTGGCCGGAAGCCGTGATCACGGAGATCCCGGGCGGGGACAGTGACCCCGCCGGGCTGCTGCGCACCGCCGGCCGGGTGCAGGCCTGGACCGCGGGACCCGGCATGGGCACCGGCCAGGACGCCGGCCGGCTGCTCGCCGAGGTGCTGGCCTCTGATGTCCCGGTCCTGATCGACGCCGACGGCCTGACCCTGCTGGCGGCCGGCCGCGGCCTGCTGCCCCGGCCGGCCCCGACGCTGCTGACGCCGCACGCCGGCGAGCTGTCCAGGCTGCTCGGCGCCGACCGCGGCGACGTGGAGGCGCGGCGGCTCGAGCACGCGCGGAAGGCGGCCAGCGAGCTGGGAGCGACCGTGCTGCTCAAGGGCTCCACGACGGTGATCGCCAGCCCGGAGCCCGGGACGCCGGTGCTCGTGAACGCGACCGGCACCCCCTGGCTGGCCACCGCGGGCACCGGCGACGTGCTGTCCGGGCTCGCCGGCTCGCTGCTCGCCCAGGGGCTTGCCGCCGCCGATGCGGCCGCCGCGGCGGCCTACCTGCACGGGCTGGCCGCCCGGCTCGCCGCGGCCGGGGGCGCCTCCAGCGGCCACGCGGCGGAAGGAGCAAGCGGCCAGCGCCCTGCGGAGCTGGCCGTGCCCGTGCACGCAGGCTCGGTTGCCGCGCCGATCGGCGCCTCCGACCTGCTCCGCACGCTGCCCGCCGCGATCCGCGCGGTGCGGTCCGCCGCGCGCCAGGCGGCCGGGGACGACGGGTAGCTTCCGCGCCGACCGGCGCCTCCGACCTGCTGCACGCGCTGCAAGCCGCGATCCGCACGGTGCACTTTGCCGCGGGTGGCCGCTGCGGAAGGTGCGTAGCAGCCGCCAGGGGAGACCGGTCAGCCGTCCTTCGATGATCGATGCCGAGTTCTAACCCTCGGGTGGGTACAACTAGGAATCGATCATGAAGCTCCGTGCCGGGAGAGGGACTTTCAGGTGCGGTGCGGCCACGCGTGCGGTGGCCGCCCACGGTAAGGGGGCGGGCTTTCGGTGCGAGGATTCGCGAAGCCGGGAAAATCGGGGTGAAGTTCACGACCGGAGCATGGCCGGGTCGCCTACGGGACGAGGCGTTCCTGGCTGTCGGGGTTCGCCCGGAGCCGTTCGGGATATCGGGGATTTAAAGTCCGGCCGGAACTGGCCTGCCGCGAGCACCGGCGGCAGGCTGGCACACTGGAGCGTCGTGAACATCTTCGGGGAAGCCGTCGTCGATCTGGCTGCGATCAGGGCGAATACCGCGGCGCTCGCGGAGCATGCCGGGGCTGCCGGGCTGCTGGCCGTCGTCAAGGCCGACGGCTACGGGCACGGCATGATCCCCGCGGCGACCGCCGCGATGGCCGGCGGCGCCAGCTGGCTCGGCGTCGTGGGCGTGGCCGAGGCCATCGCGCTGCGCGAGGCCGGGATCACCGCGCGCCTGCTCTGCCTCATGGATGACCCGCAGGCAGCGCACGCCGAAGCCATCGGGCGCGACGTCAACCTGTGCGTCGGCGCCCTGGGGACGCTCAGCCGGGTCACAGCCGCCGCGCGAGAAGCGGGGCGGCAGGCCCGGGTGCACCTCAAGGCCGACACCGGGATGTCGCGGGGCGGCGCGACCGCCGCCGACTGGCCCGGCCTCGTGGACGCCGCGCTCGCCGCGCGGGCGGCCGGCTACGTTGACATCACCGGCCTGTGGTCGCACCTGGCCTGCGCCGACCTGCCCGGCCATCCGTCGGTGGCGGCGCAGCTCACCGCGTTCGGCGACGCCGTCGAGCTGGCCGAGAAGGCCGGGGCACGGCCGGAAGTCCGGCACCTGGCCAACACCGCGGCCACCCTGACCCTGCCGCAGACCTGGTTTGACCTGGTCCGGCCCGGCGGCGGCATCTACGGCCTGTGCACCCTCCCCGGCGGCCCGCCTGACTGGCTGCGGCCGGCGATGACGGCCAGGACCCGCCTCGTCCAGGTGAAGCGGGTTCCGGCCGGGGCGGGCGTGTCCTACGGGCATCGTTACGTCACGCAGGCGCCTGCCACGCTCGGGCTGGTGCCGGTGGGCTACGCGGAAGGGGTGCCGAGGTCCGCCTCCGGGGTGGCCCAGGTGCTGGCCGGCGGGCAGCGGCGCAGGATCGCGGGCACCGTCTGCATGGACCAGTTCGTGATCGACCTCGGCGACGACCCGGCCGCGGCGGGGGATGAGGTGCTGCTCTTCGGTCCTGGCGACTCCGGCGAGCCGACCGCGCAGGAGTGGGCCGACGAGCTCGGGACGATTTCTTATGAGATCGTGACCGCAATCGGTTGCGCGTGGCCTAAAAGCTACCGTTAAGTAACCTGTGTGGCCGGTCCCCCGACCGGCTGCAGGCGGGAGGAAACATGCCCAGGTGGCGGCGGGTCACCCAGATCGCCGGGGTCACCGCGGGTGCCGCGGCGGCGGGGCTCGGCGTGGTGATCGCGGCCGAGCGGCTCGCGGCGCACCGGCTGCGGCTGCTGCCGGACGCGGCGGCCGGCGAGCCGTTCGGCGAGCTGCGCGGGCGGGAGCTCACCGTGCTCGCCGCCGACGGCGTGCCGCTGCACGTGGAGGTCAACGGCCCCGACGACGCCCCGGTCACGGTCATCTTCAGCCACGGGTACGCGCTGCAGCAGGACAGCTGGCACTACCAGCGGCGCGAGCTGGACCAGGCGGCCAGGCTGGTGTTCTGGGACCAGCGCGGCCACGGCCGTTCCGGCCGGGCTGCCGGGGAGCCGGTCACCGTGGGGCAGACCGGCAGCGACCTGGAGGCGGTGATTCGGGCCGTGGTCACCGGCCGCTCCCGCGTCATCCTCGTCGGCCATTCGATGGGCGGCATGACGATCATGGCGCTGGCGGGCCAGCACCCGGAGCTGTTCGGCGGGGCGGTGGCCGGCGTGGTCCTGATCGGGACTACGGCGGGCGGGCTCAGCGGCCCGGACGGGCTGGTGCCCGGGATGCCGTCGCCGCTGCGGACGTTCTTGCAGCGCGTCGCCCCCGCGCTGCTGGTCGTCGCAGCGGCCGGCCGCAACGCCCCGCTGGTCGAGCGCGGCCGCAAGGCGTCGAAGGAACTCGAGCTAGTGGCCACGCGGTACCTGGCGTTCGGCGATCCGCAGGCGAGCATGACCGTGACCGAGTTCGTCGAGCGGATGATCCGGGAGGCGCCCGTCGGCGTCATCGCCGAGTTCTACGGCGCGCTGCTCGGCTGCGACCAGCGGGACGTGCTCGGCGTGCTGGGCAAGGTGCCGGTGACTGTCCTCATGGGCGACAGGGACCGGCTGATCCCGCCGCGGCTCGGGACCGAGCTCGCCGCCGAGATCCCGGGTGCCCGGCTGGTCATGGTGGAGGGTGCCGGTCACGTGCTCATGCTGGAGCGGCCCGACGTCGTCAACGACGCGATCACGGGCATGCTCGCGGAGGAGGGGAAGCCGGGCAAGCGGTCGTGGAGGATCCGGCGGTCCCGCGGCGAGGGAGGCGAGCGGGGAGTTGCGTGAGGAGATCGCGGTGCCGACCGCGGCCGCGATGCGCGCGCTCGGCCGGCGCCTGGCCGGGCTGCTGCACGCGGGTGACCTGGTACTGCTCGCCGGCCCGCTCGGCGCCGGCAAGACCACGCTCGTGCAGGGCCTGGGCGAGGCGCTGGCGGTGCGCGGCCGGGTCACCTCGCCGACGTTCGTCATCGCCCGGGTGCACCCGTCGCTCGCCGATGGCCCCGCACTGGTGCACGTGGACGCCTACCGGCTCGGCGGCCTGGCCGAGGTGGACGACCTCGACCTGGACCTCGACGGCTCGGTGACGGTGGTGGAGTGGGGGGAGGGCCTGGCCGAGGGGCTCTCCGCGGACCGCCTGGAGATCACCGTCGGCTTCGCCGCCGCCGGCCCCGGGCCCGCGCCTGGAACCGGCCCTGAGCCCGGTCCTGAGCCCGGGACCGGGACCGGCCCGTCCGGTGACGAGCCGCGCGTCGTGCGGATCCGCGGGACCGGAACACGCTGGGCCGCCGTCGGCTTAGACTGCCGATCACCGTCGCAGCCGTTACCCGCGCCGTGCACCAGCCGGCGCGGATTCCCTCACTCTCCGGAGGCGTGCCGTGGCTCAGCAGGGGTATGGCCCCCCTCGGTATACCCCGGCGCCGTCGCCGGGCGCGCGCGACCGGGGGCGATCTTCTGCGGATCCGGCGGACGCCGACGAGGAGCTTCCCCCTTGGGTCGTTCCGGACCCGGTGCCCGGCCGCCTGCTCCCGGGGCGGGCTCAGGCCACCAGGGCCAGGCGGGCCCGGCGCAGGCTGCACGTCTGGGCGGCCGTCGCGGGCGGCGCAGCGGTCATCGCCGTCGTCATCTACGTCCTGCTCCCCGGGTCCGGCGCGTCGCCCGTGGGGGTGAACGGCTTCGTCACCACGTACCTGCCGGGCGAGTACCGTTCGGTGCCGGATATGTGTGCCTCGGTGCCGGCCGCGACGCTGGCCCGGCTCCTGCCCGGCAAGCCCACCAGGGCCGCCCTGTCGGGGCTCACCGGCAGCTCGGGCAACCAGTGCGACTGGACCTTCGACCGCAAGCCGGTGTACCGGCTGCTCCAGGTGAGCGCGCAGGCGTACGCGCCGAGCGGCCTCGCCAGCGGCAACGGCAGCGCCACCTCCGCCGCGAGGGACGCTTACGCCCAGTCGCTGCAGTCCGACGTGCACCCGCTGCGGCGGACGCACCTGCCGCCGGCCCGGATCGCCGCGATCCGCGGGCTCGGCACCGCGGCGTTCAGCGCGTTCCAGGTGATCAGGGCGGGGGGCGCCACGACCGACCGGGTCACGGTCGTGGCCAGGCTCGTCAACGTGCTGGTCACCGTCGAATTCAGCGGCCTCGATCACGCCAGGAAAGGCGGCTACGGCCCGGTCTCGCCCGGCCAGCTGGCGGCGGGCGCCGCCGCCGCGGCCAGGGACGTGCTGGCGAAGCTCGGCTGAGCCCGCGCGGCGCCAGTCCCCCGCGGCACGGGACGAACCAGGCCGCCCGGTCATCTACGCTGCTGCACGTGCTGCTCCTCGCCTTCGATACCGCGACCCCGGCCACCACGGCCGCGGTGCACGACGGCGAACGCGTGCTCGCCGAGACCACCGCGGTGGACGCCCGCCGCCACGGTGAGCTGCTGATGCCCGCCGTCACCAGCGTGCTCGGCCAGGCCGGCGCCACCCGGCACGATCTGACCGCGGTGGTAGTCGGGACCGGCCCCGGACCCTATACCGGGCTGCGCGTCGGCCTGGTCACCGCCCGCGTGCTCGCCGCCGTCCTCGGCATCCCGGCGCACGGCGTGTGCACGCTGGACGCGGTCGCGCGCGCGGCGGCCGCCGAGGCAGCGGGCCGCGAGTTCCTGGTCGCCACCGATGCCCGCCGCAAGGAGGTGTACTGGGCGCGGTACTCGGCCGCCGGCCAGCGCCTGCTCGGTCCGGCGGTCGGCAGCCCCGCCGGGCTGGACCCCGCCGTCCCCGCCGCCGGCGAGGGGCCGCGGCTGTACCCGGGGTGCTTCGGTGACCCGATCGGGCCGCGCTATCCCGCCGCGTCCATGCTGGCCGGTTATGCTGCCGAACGGCTGGCGGCAGGAGCCGTTCTGCCGCCGGCCGAGCCGCTCTACCTCAGAAGGCCCGATGCTCAGGTACCCGGCCGGCCCAAGCGGGTGTCTCCGGCGTGACCTTCCGGCTGCGCGGCATGCTCTCTGCTGACCTTCCCGCGGTGCTCGACCTCGAGCGTGAGCTGTTCCCCGAGGATGCCTGGACGCGGGCGATGTTCGCCGCCGAACTCAGCGGGAGGCTGGTCGGCCGGTACTACCTGGTGGCGGAGGAGGACGGACAGATCGTGGGGTACGCCGGACTGCTCGCGCCCGCGCGCGGCGAAGGGCCGCCCGGCGGGGGCCCGCCCGGGCCGGGCGAGCAGGCGGACGTGATGACGATGGCGGTCGCCCCGTCCTGCTGGGGGCGGGGCATCGGCTCCGCGCTGCTGGCTGCGCTGCTGGCCGAGGCGGCGGCCAGGGGCTGCGCCGAGGTGTTCCTTGAGGTCCGGGTGGACAACCCGCGGGCGCAGCGCCTCTACCGCAGGCACGGGTTCGCTGAGGCGGGGCTGCGCCGGGGCTACTACCAGCCGAGCGGCGCGGACGCCCTCGTGATGCGGCGGCCGCTGGATCCGGCGGCGCTCTCCCCGGCGCGCGGCCAGGCGCCTGCCGCGCCGCCCGCCGCGCCGCCGTCTCCCGCGCCGGAGCGGCGATCATGACCGCCCCGCTCGTGCTCGGCATCGAGACGTCCTGCGACGAGACGGGCGCCGGGCTGGTCCGCGGCCGCGAACTGCTCGCCGACGCGGTCGCGTCGAGCGTGGACGAGCACGCCCGGTTCGGCGGCGTGGTTCCCGAGGTGGCGAGCCGCGCGCACCTGGAAGCGATGGTTCCCGCGGTGGACCGGGCTCTCGCGATCGCGGGCGAGAAGCTGGCCGCGGTGGACGCGATCGCCGTGACGGCCGGGCCGGGGCTGGCCGGCGCCCTGCTGGTGGGGGTCGCCGCGGCGAAGGCCTACGCGGTCGCGCTGGGCAAGCCGCTGTACGGCGTCAATCACCTGGCCGCGCACATCGCGGTGGACCAGCTCGAGCATGGCCCGCTGCCCGTTCCCGCGATCGCCCTGCTGGTATCCGGCGGCCATTCCTCGTTGCTGCTCGTGCGTGACGTCACGGCCGAAGTCGTGCCGCTCGGCGCGACCATCGATGACGCGGCCGGCGAGGCCTACGACAAGGTGGCGCGGCTGCTCGGGCTGCCGTTCCCCGGCGGCCCGCCGATCGACGCGGCCGCCGCCGCGGGGGACGGGTCGGCGGTCGCCTTCCCGCGCGGCAAGTACCGGGACGGAACGCTCGATTTTTCGTTCGCCGGGCTGAAGACCGCGGTGGCGCGCTGGGTAGAGGCGCGGCAGGCCGCCGGCGAGGCGGTCCCAGTGAACGACGTGGCCGCCTCCTTCCAGGAGTCGGTCGCGGACGTGCTGACCGCCAAGGCGGTGGCTGCCTGCAAGGAGAACGGAGTGGCCGACCTGATCATCGGCGGCGGCGTGGCGGCCAACTCGCGGCTGCGCGCGCTCGCCGCCGAGCGCTGCGCCGCGGCCGGCATCCGGCTCCGGGTGCCCAGGCCCGGCCTGTGCACGGACAACGGCGCGATGGTCGCGGCGCTCGGAGCGGAACTGCTCGGCCGCGGCCTGCCGCCCTCCCCGCTGGATCTTCCCGCAGATTCCTCACTGCCTGTCACCGATGTGGTAGTCAGGTAACTGGCCCCGGGATCTGGCACACTGCGGGCGGGGAACGATCGCCGGGCTCATCAGATGGTCGCGAGGGTGATGAACATGGACTCGACCGGCACCGGGCGGCGCGAGTCGCCGGGCAGCGCCGACGGCGTGGCCAGCGCCATCGAGGTCGCCGTATCGGCAGGTTCGAAAGAGGGCAGCGACCATGTGATTACGCTCCGGGATCCCGAGGACCCGGACGGGCCCACCCTGGTCTTCACGCCTGCCGAATGGGAGGCATTCGTGGCCGGGGTGCGGGACGGCGAGTTCGACCTGGACGAGTCCGGCGCGCTGGTCGAGCTCGACGGCCAGGGCCTGCCGTCCGCCAGGAGGCCGGCGGCGACCCGGCTGAACCTGCCGTCGGGTAGCCCGCACATCCGGGTAGTTCTGCGCGGCCTGTGTTGAGCGGCCTGTGTCGAGCGGCCTGTGCTGAGCGGCCCTGTGTTGACGAGTCCGGGCCGGGTGGATACTGTTCGGGATTGGCACTCGCTAGTGTAGAGTGCTAATGCGACAAGGGCCGGTCTGGCACCCGCGACGACAGGCCGCCGTGGTCGCCTCTTCAACCAATTCTCATTCAGCCTTTCCGGAGGGGGAGGTCAGATCGTGACGACCGCCACCAAGGTAGTTCTCAAGCCGCTCGAAGACCGGATCGTGGTCCGTCCGCTCGAGGCGGAGCAGACCACCGCGTCAGGCCTAGTGATCCCGGACACCGCAAAGGAGAAGCCCCAGGAGGGCGAAGTCCTTGCGGTTGGTCCTGGACGCTTCGACGACGCCGGCAGCAAGCGAGTCCCCATGGACGTCAAGGTTGGCGACGTGGTGCTCTACAGCAAGTACGGCGGTACCGAGGTGAAGTACAGCGGCGAGGAGTACCTGGTGCTCTCCGCCCGCGACGTGCTCGCCATCATCGAGAAGTAGCGATCCGCGCGCAGCGGGGATGCCGCGTCTCGTGTGAGGCGCAGTGTCCCCGCCGTCGCGTGGGCCGTCTCTGAACAACTGCAATCCTGAACAACCCGATCCGATCAGAGCCCGAGGTTCTTATGGCCAAGATCATAGAATTTGACGCGGATGCGCGGCGCTCGCTCGAGCGCGGCGTGAACCACCTTGCCGACGCCGTGAAGGTGACACTGGGCCCGCGCGGCCGCAACGTGGTCATAGACAAGAAGTGGGGCGCCCCGACTATCACCAACGACGGCGTCACCGTCGCCCGCGAAGTTGAGCTAGAGGATCCCTACGAGAACCTCGGCGCCCAGCTCGCCAAGGAGGTGGCCACCAAGACGAACGACATCGCCGGGGATGGCACCACCACCGCGACCGTGCTCGCCCAGGCGATGGTCCGCATAGGACTGCGCTCGGTAGCCGCCGGCGCGAGCCCGATCTCGCTGAAGCGCGGCGTCGACGCGGCGGCCGAAGCCGTGTCCGAGCGCCTGCTCAAGATTGCCCGTGAGGTGACCGAGCAGAGCGACATCGCGCACGTCGCCACCATCTCCGCCCAGGACCGCAAGATCGGCGACCTGATCGCCGAGGCCTTCGACAAGGTGGGCAAGGACGGCGTCATTACCGTCGAGGAGTCCCAGACCATGGGGCTCGAGCTGGAGTTCACCGAGGGCCTCCAGTTCGACAAGGGCTACATCTCGCCGTACTTCATCACCGACCAGGACAGGATGGAGGCCGTGCTCGAGGATGCTTACATCCTGCTGAGCGCCGGCAAGATCTCCTCGATGTCGGACTTCCTGCCCATCCTCGAGCAGGTCGCCCAGGCCAAGAAGCCGATGCTGGTGATCGCCGAGGACGTGGACGGGGAGGCCCTGTCCACCCTGGTGGTGAACAAGATCCGGGGACTGCTCAACGTGGTCGCCGTCAAGGCACCCGGGTTCGGCGACCGGCGCAAGGCCATGCTCGGTGACATCGCCGTGCTCACCGGCGGCGAGGTGATCAGCGAGGAAGTGGGCCTGACGCTGGACCGGGTCAGCCTGGACATGCTCGGCACGGCGCGCCGGATCGTGGTGACCAAGGACGCCACCACGATCATCGACGGCGGCGGCGAGCCGGCGGCCATCCAGGACCGGATCCGCCAGATCCGCACCGAGATCGAGGCGACGGACTCCGACTGGGACAAGGAGAAGCTGCAGGAGCGGCTGGCGAAGCTGTCCGGCGGCGTGTGCGTGCTCCGCGCGGGCGCGGCGACCGAGGTCGAGCTGAAGGAAAAGAAGCACCGGCTCGAGGACGCCATCTCCGCCACCAGGGCCGCGATCGAGGAAGGCATCATTGCCGGCGGCGGCAGCGCGCTCGTGCAGCTCGCTGGCGACCTCGGTGACCTGGGCCGGACCGGGGACGAGCTTACGGGCGTGCACGTGGTGCGCGACGCCCTGGGCGAGCCCTGCAAGTGGATCGCGCTGAACGCCGGCGCCGAGGGTGCCGTGGTCGTCGCCAAGGTGGCCACCCTCCCCGAGGGCCATGGCTACAACGCGGCCACCGGCGAGTACGGCGACCTGATCGCCCAGGGGGTCATCGACCCGGTCAAGGTGACCCGCTCGGCCGTGCAGAATGCCGCCTCCATCGCCGGCATGCTGCTCACGACCGAGGTGCTCGTCGTGGACAAGCCGGAAGAGGCGGCCGACGACGAAGGCCACTCCCACGGCCACGGTCACGCTCACTAGGTCCGGGTTCGGTCCTCACTCAACTGCCCTGGTTGGCTACTCAACGTAGCTGACCAGGGCATTTGAATATCGGGCGCCAGGCTGCTGCCGTCCCCGCCAAAATGGCTGCTGTTTTTATCGCGCCGGGGGCTGTAGATGGAGCCCACCTGGGCATCATGCATTCGTGACGGAGGGATGCATTGCCGGGCGCACGCTCCCCGGGGAAAGATTTGCTACGCGTGCGGCGCACGAAGGGCCCGGCCTTCGGGACCTGACCGATCTTGCGGTCAGCGGGCAGCCCGACGCGATCGAGAGCCTGCTCGAACAGGTCCGGCCGATGGTGGTCCGGTACTGCCGGGCGCGCCTCGGACGCATCTCGGGCCACTACCACATCGCGGATGACGTGGCGCAGGAAGTCTGCATAGCCGTGCTCGCGGCGCTGCCCCGGTACCGGGACATGGGCCGGCCCTTCGCGTCCTTCGTCTACGGCATCGCCTCGCACAAGGTCGCCGACGCGGTCAGGAGCGCGATCCGGTCCGCGGTGCCCACCGAGGATTTGCCGGACGGCCCGGACGAGCGCCCGGGACCCGAGGAGATGGCGGTGGCCTACATCGAGGCGCAGCGGGCCAGGGATCTGCTCGCGCGGCTTCCCGGCCATCTGCGCGAGCTGCTCGTGCTCCGCGTGGTGGCGGGCCTGAGCGCCGAGGAGACCGGTAATGTGCTCGGCATGTCAGCGGGGGCGGTCCGCGTCGCCCAGCACCGGGCACTTGCCCGGCTGAGGGCGATCGCGGTGCGGGAGTCAATGGCGTGACAGCGGGGGACGGCCCCGCGCCGCCGGGCGGGTGCCAGCGAGCTCCAGGCTCGCCGGATCCGCGGCCGGACAGCGCGCGGGCAGAGGAAGTCGTCAGCCTCGGCGAGATCCGGCGGACCGAGGCGGTCATCGACGCGCTCGCCGCGCGCCGCGCCGTTCCGCCCGGGGCGCGGGGAGATCCGGCGATCGCGCTGCTCGCCGCGCTCAGCCGCGATGTGGACCCGGTCGACGGCGAGACAGCCGTGGGGCTGCGTGCGGCGAGCCCGGCGATCGCCGCGGGCCCGGCGGCTGGGGCGAGCCAGGCGAACGTGACCGGTGCGGCGAGGCCAGGGGGCGCGGCCCCGGCGCCGCGTCCTGAGCCGCTCACCGCCGGGGTCAAGGACATCGATGTGCCGTTGATGCCCACCGGTGGACATCAAAGTGCCATCGATGTCGCGGGGCCGCCCGGCGGCAGGTCCCGGCACCGGGGCCGACGGGTGCCGGTGCGTGCGCTGGTCACCGGCCTGGTGGGGGCGGCCGCCGTGCTCGTGACCGCGATCGTGGCCCGCCCGCTGGGGCCGGCCACGGGTGGCCGCGGCCCGACGGCGCTGTCCGCGTCCCTCCAGCCCGCGGTGCAGCGGGCAGGTCAGGTGAACGCGCGCGGCTCGCGGGGCCTGCCTGCCGGTACGGCCCGCAGCGGGTCACAGACCGGGGCGGCGGTACCGCACCGCGCCGCGTGGGCTGGGCTCGGGACCCGCCAGGCGAGGGCCGGATCGGGTGGTCCGGCCGCGCCCTCAGCCGGCACCCGGACCGGTGCCAGCGCCAGGGGTGGTGCCAGTGCCAGGGGTGGTGCCAGTGCCAGGGGTGGCGTCAGCGTCAGGGGTGGTGCCAGTGCCAGGGGTGGTGCCAGCGCCAGGGGTGGTGCCAGTGCCGGAGCGAGTGGTCGTGCCGGGACCGGGGCAGGAGCCCGTCAGAACGTGCCCGCGTTCAGGGCCGGCGGTGGTGCCCGGGCCCGGGCGGCTGCCCGCCAGGGCGTCCCTTCAGCCGGCCACCGAGCTCACGTCCAGAGCGCCGGGGCAGCGCTGCGCGCTCCCCGCGCAGGGCCTGGCGCCGCCCGCGGCGGCAGCTGGCACCCGAAACGGAACGGTCCTGCCCGCCTGGCCGCCCGCGGCCGGCGCCCGGCAGGGGTTCAGCCCTGGCACTTCTGGATGCACCAGTCCGCCAGGGCCGCCGGCGGACGAGCGCCGCACGGCGGCGCCCACGCTGCCGCCCCGAGGGGAAGGTGACGGGGACCGGGTGGCGGGACGCTACAGGCCGTGGGGGAACGTGATCGTGACCGGCGCGATGAGGGGCTTGCCGACCTCCAGCTGGATCTGCGCGTGCGCGTTCAGCGGGATGTTGCGCGGATTGCCCACGTACTTCTGGCCGTTGTAGATCGCGGTGACGGACCCGGTGGCCGGCCCCACCTGGTTCGGACCGAGCGACTGGCCCCACTCGTCGAAGAAGTTCCCCAGCGTGTAGGTGCGGTGGATCGGCGACTCGACGTGGATGATCCCGTCGTTGGCGTGCGTGTGCAGCCAGTAGAAACACGTGCCGCTGGCGATGAACGGGCCCTGCGCAGAGTTCTGGGCCTGCGCTCCGGGGATGCCGATCGCGGCGGGGACCTGGCGGCCCGTACCGTTCACGAAGATGGTCAGGTGGGCGTGGATATGGAAGATGGTCTGCTCATTGGTATTGCAGCCGATCCCGTCGATGGTCTGGCCGGTGGCGGCGCTGGCCAGGCCGGCCAGCGGCGCAGCCTGCGGGACCGGGACTCCCTCCGCCCCGACCGGGCCTGGCGGCGGCGGAGCCTTGAGCGTGCCCAGCGTGCTCAGCGCCGCCAGCTTGAGCTTCGGCGTACTCGCGGCTGCGGGCGGGCCGCCCTTGCTCCCGGTAACCGCCAGAGTGATGCCCACGGCCGCGGCGGCCACGACGACGACCGCGCCGAGGCTGATCAGCCAGTTGCGGCGCCGCTTGCGCTTGGCTTCCAGCGCCCGCATCTTGGCGATCTTCTCGCGGGCCTGCTGCCTGTTCCTGTCGCCCTTTGACACCCCGCGCCAGTCCTCTCGTCCACCCGGTCTCTATGGAGGATAAGTCTCGCCAGGCAGGGGCGGGTACGGAGCGCGACGGACAGAAGAGGGCCGGCGCAGCCTCTACGATGGGTGCCATCCACTGTCCCGCCCGGGAGGCGCCATGGCCGACGACGTCAAGTTCGCTCCTGTCGGCCTGACCTTCGACGACGTGCTGCTGCTGCCCGCGCACTCCACGATCATGCCGAGCGAGGCGGATCTCACCGCGAGGCTCACCCGCAACCTGACGCTCCGCATCCCGCTGGTCTCCTCGGCCATGGACACCGTCACCGAGGCCAGGATGGCGGTGGCGATGGCCCGGCAGGGCGGCGTCGGCGTGCTGCACCGCAACCTGTCGGTCGAGGAGCAGGCGCAGCAGGTGGACATGGTCAAGCGATCCGAGGCCGGCATGATCACCAATCCGGTGACCTGCGGCCCCGGCGCCACGGTCGCCGACGTGGAGGCGCTCTGCGCCAGGTACCGCATCTCCGGCGTGCCGGTCACCGACGACGAGGGCATCCTGCTCGGCATCGTCACCAACCGCGACATCCGGTTCGAGGGCGACCACAGCCGCCGGGTCACCGAAGTCATGACCCCGATGCCGCTGGTCACCGCGCCGGTCGGCGCGGCGGCCGACGAGGCGCTCGCGCTGCTCAAGCAGCACAAGGTCGAGAAGCTGCCGCTGGTGGACGCCGGCGGCAGGCTGCGCGGGCTGATCACGGTGAAGGACTTCACCAAGAGCGAGAAGTTCCCGAACGCCACCAAGGACGCCAAGGGCCGCCTGGTGGCCGGCGCCTCGGTGGGCGTGGGCCAGGACGCCAAGCGCCGGGCCCAGGCCCTGGTCGAGGCGGGCGCGGACTTCCTCGTAGTGGACACCGCGCACGGGCACGCCGGGCCGGTGCTCGAAATGGTCGCCCAGCTCAAGGCGAACACCAGCGTGGACGTGATCGGCGGGAACGTGGCCACCAGGTCCGGCGCGCGGGCGCTGATCGAGGCCGGCGCCGACGGCGTCAAGGTGGGCGTCGGGCCAGGCTCGATCTGCACCACCCGCGTCGTCGCCGGGGTCGGCGTGCCCCAGGTCACCGCCATCTACGAGGCAGCGCAGGCGGCACGTGCGGCCGGCGTCCCGGTGATCGGCGACGGCGGCCTGCAGTACTCGGGCGACATCGCCAAGGCCATCGCGGCCGGCGCCGACACCGTGATGCTCGGCGGGCTGCTGGCCGGCTGCGAGGAGAGCCCCGGCGAGCGGGTCTTCGTCGGCGGCAAGCAGTACAAGCTATACCGCGGGATGGGATCGCTGGCCGCCCTGCGCGGCCGGGAGGGCGCCCGGTCCTACTCCAAGGACAGGTACTTCCAGGACGACGTGCTGGCCGAGGACAAGCTGGTCCCGCAGGGAGTGGAGGGCCAGGTGCCCTACCGCGGCCCGCTGGCCGCGGTCGCCACCCAGCTGACCGGCGGGCTGCGCGCGGCCATGGGGTACTGCGGCGCCAGGACCATCGCCGAGCTGCAGGAGGCGAACTTCATCCAGATCACCGGGGCCGGCCTGACCGAGAGCCACCCGCACGACATCCAGATGACCACCGAGGCGCCGAACTACAGCGGGCGCCACCAGTGAGGCGAGCACAGCAGTGACCCAGGTGGAGATCGGCCGCGGCAAGAGCGGCAGGCGGGCCTACTCGCTCGACGAGATCGGCCTGGTGCCGTCCCGCCGCACCCGGGACCCGGAGGAGGTGTCGATCGCCTGGCAGATCGACGCCTACCGGTTCGAGCTGCCGCTGGTTGTCTGCCCCATGGACAGCGTCGTGTCGCCGCGGACCGCGATCGAGATCGGCAGGCTCGGCGGGCTGGCCGTGCTCGACCTGGAAGGGCTGTGGACCAGGTACGAGGACCCGGAGCCGCTGCTCGCCGAAATCGCCGAGCTGGACGAGCCCGAGGCCACCCGGCGGCTGCAGGCGATCTACACTGAGCCGATCAAGGAAGAGCTGATCGGCCGCCGGATCGAGGAGATCCGCGCGGCCGGGGTCACCACCGCCGCCCGGCTGTCCCCGCAGCGCACCGTGCGCTATTACAAGGCGGTCATCGACGGCGGCGTGGACATCTTCGTCATCCGCGGCACCACCGTCTCGGCCGAGCACGTCTCCGGCCAGGCCGAGCCGCTGAACCTCAAGAGCTTCATCTACGAGCTGGACGTGCCGGTCATCGTCGGCGGCTGCGCCACCTACACCGCGGCGCTGCACCTGATGCGGACCGGCGCGGCCGGGGTGCTGGCCGGGTTCGGCGGCGGCTCGGGCCACACCACCGCCGCGGTGCTCGGCGTCGCGGTGCCGATGGCCACCGTGATCGCGGACGTCGCCGCGGCCCGCCGGGACTACCTGGACGAGTCGGGCGGCCGGTACGTGCACGTGCTCGCGGACGGCGGGATGACCCGCAGCGGCGACATCGCCAAGGCCCTGGCCTGCGGTGCCGACGCCGTGATGGTCGGCTCCCCGTTCGCCCGCGCCGCCCAGGCGCCCGGCCGGGGCTACCACTGGGGCAGCGAGGCGCACCACCCCGAGCTGCCCCGCGGCGCGCGGGTGAAGGTCGGCACGATCGGCTCGCTCGAGCAGATCGTGCACGGCCCGTCCACCGCGGCGGACGGCTCGATGAACCTGATGGGCGCGCTGCGCAGATCGATGGCCACCGCCGGGTACTCGGATCTGAAGGAGTTCCAGCGGGTCGAGGTGGTGGTCGCGCCGAGCAGCCGGCCCCGAGGCGAAGCCGCACCGGGTGAGACCACCGCTCGGTCCTGGTAGACGGCGGCCGGCGTCCGGGCGCTGGCTACCCGCGGGTACCGTTCGGGATGTGAAGACCGGGGGTAGACGGGCAGCCGTGCCGGAAGTGGGCGTGGCTACGGCGCTGGGCCCGGACAAGCGGGCCGCGGCGCTCGGCAATAACGAACGGGCCGCCGCGCTGGCGGCCCTGGCCGCGCGCGAGCATCAGGTGCTCGTGATCGGTGGCGGGGTGGTAGGCGCGGGCGTGGCCCTGGACGCCGCGACCAGGGGCCTTTCGGTCGGGCTGGTCGAGGCCAGGGACTTCGCCTCGGGCACGTCGTCACGGTCGAGCAAGCTCATCCACGGCGGTCTGCGGTACCTGGAGCAGCTCAACTTCGCGCTGGTCAGAGAGGCGCTCACCGAACGGGCGCTGCTGCTGCAGCGGCTAGCGCCGCACCTGGTCCGGCCCGTGTCGTTCCTGTACCCGCTCACCCACCGCGGCGGCTGGGAGCGCGCCTACGTGGGCGCCGGGCTGCGGCTGTACGACACGCTGGGGTTCTCGGTGGGACAGCTGCGCGGCCTGCCCGCGCACCAGCAGCTGACCAGGCACGCGGCGCTGGAGCTAGCACCGGGGCTGAAGCGGTCCGCGGTGCACGGCGCGATCAGGTACTGGGACGCGCAGGTTGACGACGCGAGGTTCGTCATCACCGTGCTGCGCACCGCCGCCAGCTACGGCGCCCTGGCCGCCTCGCGCACCCAGGTGACCGGGTTCCTGCGGGAGGGCGAGCGGGTCACCGGGGTACGGGCCGTCGACCTGGAAACCGGGTCCGAGCTGGAGATCCGGGCCCAGCAGGTGGTCAACGCCACCGGCGTGTGGACCGATGACATCCAGGCCCTGACCGGCGGCCGCGGCGTGATCAACGTGCGCGCCTCCAAGGGCATTCACCTGGTGGTCCCCAGGGACCGCATCCACGCCAGCACCGGGATCATCGTGCGCACGCCGGTCAGCGTGCTGTTCGTGATCCCGTGGGGCCGGCACTGGATCATCGGCACGACCGACACGCCCTGGTCGCTGGACAAGGCGCACCCCGCCGCCAGCAGGTCGGACATCGAGTACGTGCTCGGCCAGGTCAACCGCGTGCTCCGGGTCCCGCTGACCACCGATGACGTGGAAGGCGTGTACGCGGGGCTGCGCCCGCTGCTGTCCGGCGAGTCGGAGGAGACGTCCAAGCTGTCCCGCGAGCACACCGTCGCGCACCCGGTGCCGGGGCTGGTGATGATCGCCGGCGGCAAGTACACCACCTACCGGCTGATGGCCAGGGACGCCGTCGACGCGGTGGTGCACGGGCTCGACGGCCGGGTCGCCCGGTCCTGCACCGACCAGGTGCCGCTGGCCGGCGCGGACGGCTTCCCCGCGCTGTGGAACTCCAGGTACCAGGTGGCCCGCGTGTCCGGCCTGCACGTTGCGCGGATCGAGCACCTGCTGCACCGGTACGGCACGCTGATCGGCGAGGTGCTCGGGCTGATCGAGGCCGACCCGGAGCTGGGCAGGCCGCTGGCCGGCGCCGACGACTACCTGCGCGCGGAGATCGTCTACGCCGCCTCGCACGAGGGCGCCCGGCACCTGCAGGACGCGCTGGCCAGGCGCACGCACATCACGATGGAGACCTGGGACCACGGCGTGTCCGCCGCCGCCGAGGCAGCCCGGCTGATGGGCGGGCCGCTCGGCTGGGATTCGCGGCAGATCGCCCGCGAGGTCGAGCATTACCGGGCAGGAATCGCCGCCGAACGTGCTTCGCAGGAGGCCAGTGACGACCAGGCGGCGGACGCCATCCGCCTCGGCGCCCCCGACATCGTGCCGCTGGTGGGCACGGGAGCGGGCGGCGGGAAGTGAGGGCCGGGCGGCCTGGGCCCGTCCCGGACGGCTACCCGCAGTACCCGCCTAGACTCGGGCTATGACATCGCCGTCCCGGCCGCAGCGGCCGTCCCGGCCGTCCCGGCCCCGGGTCCTGTCCGGCATCCAGCCGACCGCCGACTCGTTTCACCTGGGTAACTACCTCGGCGCGGTGCGGCAGTGGGTGGCCGTGCAGGACACCCACGACGCGTTCTACTGCGTGGTGGACCTGCACGCGATCACGGTTCCGCAGGATCCGGCGCTGCTGCGCCGCCGGACCAGGATCGCCGCCGCCCAGCTGTTCGCGGCCGGCCTGGATCCCGCGCGCTGCACCGTGTTCGTGCAGAGCCACGTGGCCGAGCACACCGAGCTCGCCTGGGTGCTGAGCTGCCTGACCGGGTTCGGCGAGGCGAGCCGGATGACCCAGTTCAAGGACAAGTCGGCCAAGGGGGGCGCGGAGCAGGCCAGCGTGGGGCTGTTCACCTACCCGATCCTGCAGGCCGCGGACATCCTGCTGTACCAGGCCGACCAGGTGCCCGTCGGCGAGGACCAGCGGCAGCACCTGGAGCTGACCAGGGACCTCGCGCAGCGGTTCAACCACAGGTTCGGGCAGGCCTTCACCGTGCCCGGGCCGTACATCCTCCCCGGCGTGGCCAAGATCAACGACCTGCAGGATCCCGCCGCCAAGATGAGCAAGTCGTCGTCTTCGCCGCAGGGCATCGTGGACGTGCTCGACGAGCCTGACGTGATTCGCAAGAAGATCGCCAGGGCGGTGACGGACGCCGGCTCCGAGATCCGCGCCGACGAGAGCGCCAAGCCGGGCGTCACCAACCTGCTGCGGATCTACTCCGCGCTCGCCGGGGTGCCGGTGGCCGAGGTCGAGGCCCGCTACGCCGGATCGGGGTACGGGACGTTCAAGCGCGAGCTCGCCGAGCTGGTGGTCGCCGCCCTCGCGCCGATCAGGGAGCGGACCGAGAAGATGCTCGCCGACGAGGCCGAGCTCGACCGGCTGCTGGCCGAGGGCGCCAGCCGCGCGTCCGCGGTGGCCGGGCAGACCATGACGCAGGTCAGGGACCGCATCGGCCTGCTGCTGCCGGCGCCCGCGCCGTCCCGGCGCTGACCCCGCGCCCGCGCCCGTGGCCAACCTCACTAATGGCACGGCCGGTTCCGCGCCGTAGCCTGTCCTCATGGCGCGCGAGTCTGAGTCGGGTATCCCTATTGACGCGGTTTATGATCCCGAACGGCTGACGGATTTCAGCCCGGCGGAGAAGCTGGGCAGGCCGGGCGAGTATCCGTTCACCCGCGGGGTCTATCCCGCGATGTACACGGCCAGGCCGTGGACGATGCGGCAGTACGCGGGCTTCTCGACCGCATCGGACTCCAACCGGCGCTACCACCAGCTCATCGCCGCGGGCAGCACCGGGCTGTCGGTCGCGTTCGACCTGCCCACCCAGATGGGCTACGACTCCGACTCGGAGCGGGCGCACGGCGAGGTGGGCAAGGTCGGCGTCGCCATCGACTCCATCGAGGACATGCGGCGCCTGCTGCACGATCTTCCGCTGGACAAGGTCTCGACGTCGATGACCATCAACGCCCCCGCGGCCGTCCTGCTGCTGCTCTACCAGCTGGTCGCCGAAGAGCAGGGGGTGGCCCCGGCCAGCCTCAACGGCACCATCCAGAACGACATCCTGAAGGAGTACATCGCCCGAGGGACCTATATTTACCCCCCGCAGCACTCGCTCCGGCTCGCCGCCGACACGTTCGCCTACTGCCGTTCGGAAATGCCGAAATGGAATACGATCTCCATCTCCGGCTACCACATGGCGGAGGCCGGCGCGACGCCCGTGCAGGAGATCGCGTTCACGCTGGCCAACGCCAAGGAGTACGTCCGCGCCGCGATCGGCTCCGGGCTGGCGGTCGACGACTTCGGCCCCAGGCTGTCGTTCTTCTTCGTGGCCAGGGAAACGCTGCTGGAGGAGGTCGCGAAGTTCCGCGCCGCGCGCCGGATCTGGGCGCAGATCATGCGCGACGAGTTCGGCGCCGCCGACCCGAAGTCGCAGATGCTCCGGTTCCATACCCAGACCGCAGGGGTGCAGCTGACCGCCCAGCAGCCGGAACTGAACATGGTCCGGGTCACCATCCAGGCGCTCGCCGCCGTTCTCGGCGGCACCCAGTCGCTGCACACCAACTCCTTCGACGAGGCGATCGGGCTGCCGAGCCAGAAGGCGGCGACGCTGGCGCTGCGGACGCAGCAGGTGATCGCCTACGAGAGCGACCTGACCGCCACCGTTGACCCGTTCGCGGGCTCGTACGCGGTGGAGTCCATGACCGACGACATCGAGGCCGCGGCGCGGCAGCTGATCGACCAGGTCGAGGAGGCGGGCGGCGCGGTCGCCGCGATCGAGCAGGGCTTCCAGAAGGGCGAGATCGAGCGGTCGGCCTACCAGGTGGCGCGGCAGATCGAGTCGGGCGAGCGCGTGGTGGTGGGGGTGAACAGGTTCAAGGCCGACACCGAGGAGCCGCAGCAGCCGCTCCAGGTGGACCTGGCGATCGAGCTGGAGCAGGCGAAACTGCTGGCCGAGCTGCGCAGCTCGCGCAGCGCCGCTGAGCACAAGCGGCGGCTGGACGACCTGCGCCGCGCTGCCGAGGGGACGGAGAACATGCTGGTGCCGCTGCGCGAGGCGCTGCGCGCCAAGGCGACCGTCGGCGAGGTCTGTGACACCCTGCGCGAGGTGTGGGGGGTCTATCTGCCACCCGACGCGGACTGATCGCAGCCGGGCCTTTCTGCGGAGCCTGACCTGTTTCACCATAAAAGGGTATGGACCGTTGTTTCATAGGTTACTATCCGTGCACGGCCAGTCACGGATCCTGCACGGATGACGGATGGAGGTCACCGGGGTGGTCATCGACTGGAACCCGTCACGCGGGGCAACGCTGGGCGTGGAGTGGGAGTTGCAGCTCATCGACGCCCAGACCCGGGCGCTGCGCCAGGAGGCCTGCGAGGTGCTCGCGGCGCTGCCCGAGCTGGGTGAGGGCAGCGAGCGTCCCAAGATCCGCTACGAGCTCATGCAGTCCACGCTCGAGCTCGCCACCGGCATCTGCAGCACGGTGGCCGAGGCCAAGGAGGACCTGGGCGCGACAATCGCCCAACTCCAGCGGGTGACCAGCGCCCGCGATATGATGCTGACCTGCGCGGGAACGCATCCCTTCAGCGACTGGAGGGAAGCGAAGATGGCGCCGGTGCAGCGATATGCCGAGCTCGTCGAGCAGATGCAGTGGCTGGCCCGCAAGATCCAGCTGTTCAGCGTCCAGGTTCATGTCGGGCTCGCCGACGGCAGCAGGGCGATTCCCATCATCAACGCTCTGGCCAGGTACCTGCCGCATTTCCTGGCGCTGACTGCGTCGAGCCCGTTCTGGAACGGGGAGGACACCGGGTTGGCATCGAGCCGGTCAGTCGTCTTCGGCGATCTGCCGACAGCGGGACCGCCGCACCGGCTGTCGGACTGGAAAGAGTTCGAGGATTACATGGACACGCTGCTCCGCGCCGGGACCATCCGGAGCATCAAGGAGGTGTGGTGGGACATCCGCCCGCACCCTGACTTCGGCACGATCGAGCTCCGCATGTGCGACGGTGTCCCGACCCTGCGCGAGATCGGGATGGTAGCCGCGCTCTCGCAGTCCCTGGTGCAGCTGTTCAGCCTGCAGCTCGACCGTGGCTACCAGCTGCCGAGCCCGGCGACTTGGGTCGTTCGGGACAACAAGTGGCGCGCGACAAGGTACGGTCTTGACGCGATAGTGATCACCGATGACTCCGGCGCCACGGCGCCGATACGTGATGAGCTTTACGAGCTGGTGCGCGAGCTTGAGCCTGTCGCGGACAGGCTGGGCTGCGGCGGCGAGCTCGGAGTTGTTTCCGAAGTTCTCGAGCAGGGCGCGTCGTACGAGCGGCAGCGCGCCGTCGTCGCTGACGGCGGCGGGCTGACCGATGTGGTCGATGCCCTGGTCACCGAGTTTGCCGAGGACCGGTTCTTGTGCCCTGGGGAGGCAGTGCATGCCGGGAGATGATCTGGCGGGGGAACTCGACTCATTCCTCGCCGAGCACTCTGGCGAGCTGATCGAGTTCCGTCGTGACCTGCATGCCCATCCGGAGATCGGCTATCACGAGCACCGGACGACGCGGCGGGTTGCGCTCAGGCTGGCCGCCGCCGGCCTCCGGCCGATGCTCCTGCCCAAGGGAACCGGGCTGATCGTGGACATCGGCGCCGACGCGCCGGGGGCAGCGGCCGGGGGGCCGGTCGTGGCGTTCCGCGCGGATCTGGACGCGCTGCCCATCTCGGACGAGAAGGCCGTGCCCTACCGGTCCACGGTGCCGAACGCCTGCCACGCCTGCGGGCACGACGTGCACACCACGATCCTGGTCGGCGCCGGCCTGTTCCTGGCGGCGCAGGCGGAGGCCGGACTGCTGCCCGGGCGGGTCAGGCTGATCTTCCAGCCGGCCGAGGAGGTTCCCGGCGGCGCCCTCGACGTGCTGGCCGCGGGCGGCATCGCCGGCGTGGACCGCATTTTCGCGCTGCACTGTGACCCGCGCCTCGACGTGGGCAAGGTGGGGATCCGGACCGGGCCGATCACCGCCGCCTGCGACAAGATCACCGTCAGGGTCACCGGGCCTGGCGGCCACACCGCCCGCCCGCACCTGACCGCCGACCTCGTGTACGCGCTCGGCAAGATCATCACCGAGCTTCCGGCCGCGCTCACCCGCCGGGTTGACCCGCGGTCCAGCCTCAGCCTGGTATGGGGCCGGGTGAGCGCGGGTTCGGCAGCCAACGCGATACCGGACGACGGGGTGGCCGAGGGAACCGTCCGCTGCCTCGACGACGAGGCATGGCAGGCCGCGCCGGACATGCTGAAGGCGCTCATCGACTCGGTCGCGAGTGCCTACGGCGTGCTCGCCGAGCTCAGTTACGTGCGGAACGTGCCGCCCACGGTCAACGAGGCGGTCAGCGCCGCGATGATCTCCACCGCCGCGCAGCAGGCACTCGGCCCGGACGCGCTGGCCACCACGCCGCAGAGCCTCGGCGGCGAGGACTTCGCCTGGTACCTGGAATCAATCCCCGGCGCTTACGCCAGGCTCGGCACCCGGGCCCCGGGCTCGGCCGAGTTCGACATCCACCAGGCCACCTTCGACGTTGACGAGAGAGCCATCGGCGTGGGGATCAGGCTGCAGGTACACACCGCGCTCACGGCCCTGCGCGACGCCGGCGGTCGGCCTGCCGTGCCGAGCATGCCCGGCGCCGCGCACGCCTGACGGGGAACCGCCTACAGTAGGCAGCGGCGGCGTCCCGGCCCGGCCGGGCGCCGGCGCATTCGCCTGCCGATCGCGGAGTCCAGCACCGGTGTCATCAGCCCAGCAGCCAGCCGGCCAGGCCCGTCCGGCGCGCAAGCCGGCCCGTCCGGGGCGCCGGGCCGCCCGTCCGGGGCGCAGGGCCCGTCTGGCGCGCAAGCCGGCCCGTCCGCCACGCAGGCCGCGGCTGCGGCACCCGCGGGCGTGCGGCGCAAGCCCGACATGTACCGGTCACCTGTCGCCCCTGTCGTCTGGTGGGTGTGGGTCGCCTTCGCGCTGGCCAACCTGGGCGACATCGCGGTGCAGGGACACGATCATTTCGCGGCGCAGATCGCCGCCGTCCTGGTCCTGATCACCGGCGTGGCCTACGTCACGGCTTTCCGTCCCCGGGTGCTCGCCGACGACGCGGGCATCACGATCAGGAACCCGCTGCGCGATCACCGGGTGCCCTGGTCCTGCGTGACGAGCGTCAACTTGGGCGACTCGCTGCAGGTGCACTGCACCTGGCCCGACGGTGACCAGAAGAGCGGCGAGCAGAAGAGCGGCGAGCAGAAGAGCAAGGTCCTGTACGGCTGGGCGGTGCACATGGCCCGCCGCAGCAGGCTCAAGGCAGAGGCCCGTGCCCGCCGCTCGGACCGGGTGACGGCACGGCAGTCCGACGCCTACAGCCGGCTGCCGCCCGAAGCCCGGCAGGCCATGACCAAGACGGACGCCGAGCACGTCGCGACGGCACTGCAGCAGCGTGCCGTCCGCGAGCGCGCGGCCGCCGCCGGCTCCGGTAACGGTGACCGCTCCGGTAACGGCTCCGGCGAGGGCGGCAGGCCGGTGGCCAGCTGGAGCCTCCCGGCCATCGCCGCCCTGGTGCTCCCCGCCCTGCTGGTGATCGTGCTCGCGCTGGCCTGACCTGCGCTGGCCTGACCTGCGCTCGTTTGGCTGTGCTGTTCTGGCGGGTGCCGGTCCGGCCGGTGGTCCCGCTGCTGCCCGGTCAGGAACCGATCGACCGGCAGGGCCTGGCCCGCAGCCATCTGACGTAGTCGGCAGGCGCTGCGGCCTTCTCCGCGGCGTCGGCCAGGATGCCGATGTACCGGGCGGCAGGCAGCCCGCCCTCGTATCCGTTCAGCACGTACAGCCACGCCCCGGTGTCGCCCTCGAGGGTCTGCACCCGCACCTTGAGCTTGCGGTAGTAGCCGAGGGTCACGCCGTCCCAGCGGTCGAGCGCCTGCTCGTCTGTCTCGCAGACGTCGTAGAGCACGACGAAGACCCGCTCGGCACGATCTTCCACGACCGTCGCCAGCGCGCCTTCCCAGCCGAGTTCCTCGCCGCCGAAGGTCAGCCGCCATCCCTCCAGCCAGCCGGTTCCGTGCTGCGGAGAGTGCGGGCAGCGCTCGGCCATCTGCGCGGAGTCCATGTTGCTGCCGTATGCCGCGTACAGGGCCACGGGTGACCAGCGTAGGGGTCCGGCCTGCCCGGGGCGGGCTGATGCGGCGCGACATGCTGGTGCGGCGGCCCGGCACGGTGACAGATGCGCCAGAATGAGGCATCGTGAGCCAGCCACGCGCGCGTATCGCGATCATCGGCGGGGGGCCCGGGGGGTACGAGGCCGCCCTGGTCGCCGCGCAGCTCGGCGCCGAGGTGATCGTGGCCGAGACCGACGGCCTCGGCGGGGCGTGCGTGCTAACCGACTGCGTGCCGTCCAAGACGCTGATCGAGACCTCCGGCGTGATGACCGTGCTGAACGGCTCGGCTGACCTCGGCATCCGGATCGGCGGCGGCCAGGGCCAGCCACCGGCCCGCGCCGCCGTTGACGCCCCCCGCCTGTACGCCAGGGTGAAGGAGCTGGCCAGGGCGCAGTCTGCCGACGTGGCGGTCCGCCTGGCCGCGGAGGGCGTCGAGGTCGTGCCCGGCGCCGGGCGGCTGGCGGGCCCCCGGACGGTCGCCATCGGCGGCCGGGAGATCACCGCGGACGCGGTGCTGATCGCGACCGGCGCCCGCCCGCGGGTACTGCCCGGCGCGGAGCCCGACGGCGAGCGCATCCTGAACTGGCGCCAGCTCTACGATCTCGGCGAGCTGCCCGAGGAGCTCATCGTCGTCGGATCGGGGGTCACCGGAGCCGAGTTCGCCAGCGCCTACCAGGCACTGGGCTCAAGGGTCACGCTCGTGTCCTCGCGGGACCGGGTGCTGCCGCAGGAAGACGCCGATGCCGCGGTGGTGATCGAGGACGTGTTCCGCCGCAACGGGATGACCGTGCTCGGCAAGTCCCGGGCCGCCGGGGTGAAGCGGACCGGCCAGGGCGTGGCCGTCTCGCTCACCAGCGGCGAGACGGTGACCGGGTCACACTGCCTGCTCACGGTGGGCATGACGCCTGCCACCCGCGGGCTCGGCCTGGAGGAGGCGGGCGTCGGGCTGGACAGCAGCGGGTTCGTCGGAGTGAACAGGGTGTCGCGCACCTCGGTTCCCGGCGTGTACGCCGCCGGCGACTGCACCGGAGTGATGATGCTGGCCTCGGTCGCGGCGATGCAGGGCCGGATCGCGATGTGGCACGCGCTGGGCGAGGCGGTGCAGCCGCTCCGGCTCAGCCACGTGGCGGCGACGATCTTCACCGACCCGGAGATCGCCACCGTCGGCGTGCCGCACTCCGCGGTCATGTCCGGGGACGTGACCGCCCGGGTGGTCAAGCTGCCGCTTGCCACGAACGCCCGGGCGAAGATGGCCGGGCTGCGCGACGGCTTCGTCAAGCTGTTCGCGCGGCCGGGCACCGGGATGGTGCTCGGCGGCGTGGTGGTGGCGGCCCGGGCCAGCGAGCTGATCCTGCCGGTCTCGCTGGCCGTGGAGCAGCGGCTCACCGTGGACCAGATGGCGCAGACGTTCGCGGTCTACCCGTCGCTGTCCGGCAGCCTGACCGAGGCCGCCCGGCAGCTCATGCAGTCCGCCGCCGAGGCGGACTGAGCCCGCTGGCCCGCCGCTCCGGGCATCAGGCAGGGACTGGTAAGTAAGTGCGGCGGACGGCCGAGGGGGGCGGCGGGCGCCCGGGCACTGGCTGCTCAGTTCGTCGGACAGCGGGGTGCCTTGCGAAGCACCGGTGCGCCCTGGCTGGTCAGTGTGTCGGGTGCCCGAGATCGGGGTCGTCGGGCACCGGCAGCTTGTGCTGGCGGAGCCGTGCCGCCCTGATGTCGTCCGCGTACGCGGCCACCGTGAACACGCTGCCGATCAGGGCTAGCGCGGGAACCATGACCTTCAGCCAGGGCGGCCCGGGCAGCAGCGCCAGCGCCACGCAGACCGGGATCATCACGGTCAGGTGCCGCAGGATCACCCGCATCCGCCAGCCGGCGTCGGTCAGCTCGTGCCGGACCCAGTCGCGGTGCTCCTCCCGCAGCCTGAACCCGACGGCGAAGGCCAGCTTCCCCAGCAGGCCGGGATCACCAGGCAGCCTGGTCACACTGCGCTCCGCGGGATCGGAAATCGTGGACGCTTACAGGCTCGCACAGAACTCATGATCATGAAGATCCGGCCGCCTGCTCCCGGGAGCACCACCAGGTGGACCTGCCGCCGACGATTCCGTGCCGCATTTCCGCGCCGCACCGCGGGCAGGTGCCGCCGGGATGCCGGGCCGCGATGACCTTGCCCGTGTGCGCGCCGCCCCCGGCGGCGGCGGATTTCAGGGCGGACTGCAGCGCCCGGTACAGCCGGTCGGCGTCCTGGCGCCGCAGGCTGCCGGTCCGCGCCGCGGGCGGCACCCGGGCCTTCCACAGCGTCTCGTCGGCCAGCAGGTTGCCCACTCCGGCGATCTTGGACTGATCGAGCAGGCGGGCCTTGACGGCGATCGTGCCCTTGGTGATCAGTGCGCGGAATTCGGCCGGCGTGACCTCTTCGGCGTCCGGCCCGAGCGCGTCGATGTCCAGGTTCAGCCGGACGCGTCCCAGCCGGCGCTTGTCGAACAGCGCCAGGCTGCCGCCGTCGGCGAAATCGAGCGTGAAGCGGTTCCACTCGGCCTTGCGCGGCTGCGTGTCGCGGCGCCTGGGCGGGCCGCCCTTGGCGGGCTGGCCGCCGCCTTCGGCGGGCTGGCCGCCGCCCAGGGGCGTGACGATGATGCGGCCGCTCATGCCCAGGTGGATGCCGAGGTCGGGCCCGGGCGCGGCCGCGCCGTTCACCGCGGACGTCTCGCACCACATCTGCTTGCCGCGCCGGTGCGCCGCGGTGAGCATGCGGCCGGTCAGCGCGTCGCGCAGCTGGCCCGGGGAGTGCGGACGGGAGACGAACGTGTCGGTGTCGTTGACCCCCGCGATGCGCCGGTGCAGGGCATGATCGGCGATCAGGCGGCGCGCGGTCTCGACCTCGGGAAGCTCCGGCACCTTCCCGTTGTACTCGATACCGGGCGCGCTCACGAAGGGGACCATCACGGAGGTTGGCGCGGCTGCGCGGGGGCCGGGTGCGGCTCACTGGCCGCGCGGCGGCAGCGGGATGAAGCCGCTGGTGCGGGCGGCGTACTCGGCGTAGCCGGGACGGCCCGCCGTCATCCGCTGTTCGGTCAGCCGCTTGCCCGAGCCCCAGACGAGCAGGTAGGTCATCAGCAGCGGCGAGATGACCGTGGCCAGGCTCGCCCAGGACCCGCAGCCGATGAGGAAGATGCCCCACCAGGCACACGCGTCGCCGAAGTAGTTAGGGTGCCGCGTGTACCGCCACAGCCCCCGGTCCATGATCTTTCCCCGGTTGGCCGGATCGGACTTGAACCGCTCCAGCTGGCGGTCGCCGACCGCCTCGAAGAACAGGCCGCACAGCCACAGCAGGCAGCCGATGACCAGCAGCGGGACCAGCGGCCGGCCGGCGAGCATGCCCGCCTGAACGGGCAGGGAGATCAGCCAGATGAGCGCGCCCTGAGGCAGGTAGACCGTCCGCAGCGCATACAGGCCGCAGTTGCCTTTCGCTTTCCCGAGCAGGGCCGCATACCGCGGGTCCTCGCCGCCGCCGCGGCTGCGCCAGAAGATGTGCGACGCGAGCCGCAGCCCCCAGATCACGGTCGCGGCGGCCAGCAGCGCCCGCCGCGCGCCCTGTCCCTGCCCGGCAGAAGTGCTCAGCGCGACGACGGCCACCACGGCGAAGCCGAGGCCCCACGCGACGTCCGCGACGTTGTGCCGCCCGGCCGCCGTTCCGGCGGCGAACGCCACCAGCATCGCGGCGAGGACGGCGCCGGCGCTCAGGCCCAGGGTGGCACACAGGGTCCCGGTCATCCCTGCCGCCGGACCGCGAGGATTCGGTGCACGCCCATCCGTCCCTCGTCGAACGCGAGCGCCGCTCCGTTCAGGTAGAGCCTCCAGACCCGGGCCTCCTCGGCGCCGATCAGGCGGGTGATGTCGGCCTTCCGCCGCTCGAAGTTGCCCAGCCAGGCCCGGATCGTCCGCCCGTAGTCCTCGCGCATCGACTCGATGTGGACGACCTCCAGGCCGGCGTCCTCCATCAGGCCGATCGTGTCGCCCACCGGCCGCATGTGCATGTCGGGCGCGATGTAGGACTCGATGAACGGGCCTCCGCCCGGTGCCTTCCCGGCCCGGGACATCTGCTGGATCAGCAGCCGGCCGTCGCCGGCCAGCAGCCGGTGCAGCCCGGCGCAGAACCGCGGGTACTGCCTCGCGCCGACGTGCTCGCCCATCTCGACGGATGCGATCGCGTCATACCGGCCGTCGCCGATCTCGCGGTAGTGCGCGACGATGACCGTCACCAGCCCGCCGAGGCCGAGATCGCGGACCCGGCCGGTGACGAAGGCGCCCTGCTCGGCCGACAGCGTCACCGCGGTGACGTCGGCGCCGTAGCTCCGCGCCGCGTGGAGGCTGAGGGAACCCCAGCCGCAGCCGACGTCCAGCAGCCGCATGCCACGGTCCAGCCCGAGCTTGCGGCAGATCGAGTCCAGCTTGTCGCGCTGCGCGTCCGCCAGCGTGTACCCGGCGTCCGCGGATTCCCAGCGGGCGCAGGAGTACGCCATCTGCGGGTCCAGCAGCAGCTGGTAGAAGGCGGCAGTGAGGTCGTAGTGGTGAGCGATCACCGCCCGGTCCCTGGCCCGGCTGTGCAGCCGGCCCGAGACGCGGGCCTGCGAGGCCGGCGGCCTGGGCGGCGGCCCGAGCGCGCCGAGTGCGGCCGCGGCCCGCACCGCCGACGCCCACCCGGCCAGGGCGCTGCCTGACCCGGTGAGATCGCGCTCACGCCCGGTCCGCCAGGCCAGCCGCAGCACCTCGGTCAGGTCGCCCTCGATGTCGATTTCGCCGGTGACGTACGCCTGGGCGATGCCGAGCTCGCCGGGGTGCCACAGCAGCCTGCGTAGCGCCCGGGGAGTGCGCAGCACCACGACAGGCGCCCCCGCCGGGCCGGCCTCGCTGCCGTCCCAGGCCCGCAGCCTGACCGGCAGTTCTCCCCTCGCGAACCGCTCGGCCAGCGGGACGAGACGATCGGCCAGACCGGCCTGCAGCCCTGTGCCGTCCTGCCGCGCCGCGCCGCCCTGCCGCCCTGTGCCGCCCTGCAGTGCCGTGCCGCCGTGCCTGGCCCTCGCGGCGGGCGCGGCCTCCTGCCCGGTCATGCGTCCCGCACCAGCAGGAACTGGCAGACATCCAGGTAGGACGACCGGAATCCGGCCTCCGCGTAACACAGGTAGAGCAGCCACATCCGGCAGAACACCTCGTCGAATCCCAGCTCGGTGACGCCGGCCAGCCGGGCGCAGAACCGCTCGCGCCACAGCCGCAGCGTCTGCTCGTAGTGAGCACCGAAGTCGTAGCGTTCGGCCACCCGCAGCGAGGTGAACCGCGCCAGGTTCTGCTCGATCGAGGTGACCGACGGGATCAGGCCGCCCGGGAAGACGTACTTGAGTATCCAGGTGTAGGTGTGACGGGTGGCCATCATCCGCTCGTGCGGCATCGTGATCGTCTGCAGGCCGATCCTGCCGCCCGGCGCCAGCAGCCGGTCAAGCGCCCCGAAGTAGGCCGGCCAGTAGCGCTCGCCGACGGCCTCGATCATCTCCACCGACAGGATCGCGTCATAGCGGCCGTCCACCTGGCGGTAGTCCCGCAGTTCGACGCTGACCCGGTCGGCCAGCCCGGCAGCCGCGACCCGGCGCGCGGCCAGGGCTCGCTGCTGCCGCGAGAGCGTGACCGTGCGGACGCTGGCTCCGCGGGCCGCCGCGCGGATGGCGAGCTCGCCCCAGCCCGTGCCTATTTCCAGCACCCGGCTGGACGGGCCCACCCGCGCCAGGTCGAGCAGCCGGTCGATCTTGCGCCGCTGCGCCGCCGCCAGCAGGCCGGGCTGCGCCACCGGTGCCCCCGCCGGCCCGGTGTCGAACAGCGCCGCCGAGTAGGTCATCGTCTCGTCGAGGAACACAGCGAACAGTTCGTTGGACAGGTCGTAGTGGCGCGGGATGTTGCGCCTGGCCCCGTCCAGCGAGGGATCCTCGGACGCCGGCTGCCGGCGCACGGACAGTCGGCGGAGCCGCTGCAGCGGCGGTGGCACGAGCGTGGCCACCTGGCTCGCGAACACGGTCAGCAGCCCGGTCAGGTCGGCGCAGTCCCAGTCGCCCGCCATGTATGACTCGCCGAACCCGATCAGGCCGCCCGCGCCCAGGCGGGCGAACAAGTCCCCGGGGCGGTACAGGATCATTTCGGGCGTCCCCGGCCCGCCGGCGCCCGCCGTGCGCCCGTCCGGCAGCCGCACCCGGATCGGCAGCCCGGCCACGGCCCGGGCGAACACCGCCCGGGCGATCGCCGTCCGGGCCGGGGAGCGCGGGACCTGGATCACCCCCGGCCACCTGGCCGGGTCCGCGGCGACATGATGTGCGGCGGCACGGTCCGCTCGCATGCCGGTCAGCTGCCTCACTGCTCTGCCTCCATTGCTAGGTGGGCGTCCTGTTGCTCGTGGTCAGGTCTCGGCACCGCCGCCAGGCCGCGGGCGTAGAGCTTGACCCCCTGCCACCTGATGCGGGCGGACACGAGGGCGGTGGACCAGGGGTGCCGGACGGCGGCCGTGGCCAGTCCCCGCGCCCCGGCCGGCACCCGGCGGCCGTGGACGGCCGCGACGAAGGGCGGCTGGCCGGGCCGGTGCAGCACGACGGAGAGCGCGAGCTCGCGGCCGGGCTCGGGCAGGGTCATCCGGTACGTGCCGTCCACCGGGAAGAACGGCGAGACGTAGAACTCCTTCGGCGCCTGCGCCCGGCCGCGGGAGTCGGTTTCCAGCAGGTAGGCGTGCCGCTGCCGGTACGTGTTGTGCACCTCGGCGACGACGCATCGCAGCGGGCCGGCGGCGTCGTGGCACCAGTAGACGGTCAGCGGGTTGAACACGTAGCCGAGCACCCGGGCGTGGGTGAGCATCCGCACCGTGCCGCCGCGCAGGTCAATGCCGCGCGCGGCGAGGAACCGGTCCAGGTTCTCCCTGATCGTCCACCGCGGGTCGCCGAAGTGATCGGCAGCGCGGAAGTCCGCGAGCAGCCGCAGCCCGCGGCTGAGCCGTGGCAGGTCATCAAGGTCTACGAGCCACTGGTAGCTGCGGTACCGGAAGACGTTGCGCAGCGGCGCCGTCCGCACGTGGACGATGCCGCATTCGTAGATGGCAGGGGTCCGTCCCTCGGCTACCACGCGGCCCCCAGAGCCCGCGCGGCAGCCACGCCCGAGCGGCAGCCGTCCTCGTGGAAGCCCCAGCCGTGGTAGGCGCCGGCATAGGCGGTGACCGCGTCGCTGAGCGCGGGCAGCCGCCCCTGCGCCGCCACCGACTCGGCGGTGTACACCGGGTGCGCGTAGTCCATCCTGGCCAGCACGCGTTCGGGCGCGACCCGGCCGCCCGGGTTGAGCGTGACGATGTAGTCCTCGCCCCCGGGCAGCCGCTGCAGCCGGTTCATGTAGTAGCTGACCTGCACCTGCCCCGGCTGCGCGTGACAGGAGGGCAGCTCGTAGTTCCAGGACGACCGGACCCGGCGGCCGGCCGGCAGCAGCCCGGAGTCGTCGTGCAGGACCGTCGGGTTGCTGGTGTAGCGGAAGGCCCCGAGTACCTCCTTCTCGGCCGGGGTCGCGTCGGCGAGCAGGCGCAGCGCCTGGTCAGGGTGCGTGGCGACGACGAGCGCGCCGAACGTTCCCGGCCGGCCTGCCTCATCCCGGACCTCCACGCCGCCGGGGAAGCGGCGGACGGCGCGTACCGGCGTGCCGGTGCGCACGTCGGCCACGCGGGCGGCTATCGCGTCCACGTAGACCCGCGAGCCGCCCTTGACCGTCCGCCACCTGGGCGAGCCGGTCACCGACAGAAGGCCGTGGTTGGCCAGGAACGTGAACAGGTACCTGGCCGGGTAGCCCAGCGCGATAGGCGCCGGGCACGACCACACCGACGCCACGAACGGGGCCGCGAAGTGGGCGATGAAGTATGCCGAGTACCCGCCGTCCCGCAGGAACTCGCCCAGCGTCTGGCCGGCGCCCGCGCCATCCTCCGGCCCGGCGCCCGTGCCGGCATCCGTGCCCGCGCCCGGGCCGCCGTCTGTTCCGGCCGCGAGCAGCCGCCGGGCGGCGCGGTGGAACCGGCGGACCTCGGTGAGCATCCGCAGGTAGCGGCCCTGCCCCCGGGGAAGCCCGGCGAGCAGGCCGCCCAACCCCCGGTTGCCCGCGTACTGCAGGCCGCACCCCCGGCAGCGCACCGACATGCTCATCTCGGAGTCCTGGGTGGCGATGCCAAGCTCGGCGAACAGCCGGGTCAGCAGCGGATACGTGCGCCTGTTGTGCACGATGAAGCCGGTATCCACGGCCAGCTCGCCGCCGTCGCCGGAGAGGACCGTGTGCGTGTCGGCGTGCCCGCCCAGCCGCCCGTCGGCCTCGAACAGCGTCACGTCGTTCCCGCGGCACAGCAGGTAGGCGGCGGTCAGGCCGGCCACCCCGCTGCCGACCACCGCTATCCGCCGGGTCACCTGCCGGTCACCAGCTGCCCGCCCGCCGCGGTCACGGCCTGCCCCGGGCGTCGCGGCGGCGCCTCCCGCCGCGGCGGCCAGTAGGCGGCGGCGAGCAGGAGGAGAAGCGGCCCGGTGTTGGGGTCGGTGGCCGTGCGGGTGAGCACCTTGCCGAAGTCCTGGCCGATCACCCAGCAGGCCAGGCCGGCGATGACGGCGAGGAGCAGGGCCGGCCGGACGGTAGCCGGGAACAGTACCCCGGCCGCGATGAGGACGAAGGCCGCGGCGAGCACGGCGGAGATAACCAGGCCGTGTGACCCGGCCGCCGCCGCGGCGCCGCGGTCCAGGCCGGCCAGCCAGCCTGGCTCGCCTGCCGTGTTCGCCGCCAGGGCGTCGTGCAGGCTGCGAGGCGCCCGGACGGCCGGCTGCAGGATGAGGTAGGCGAAGCTGCCCCACAGCACGAGCCAGGCCGCCTTGCTGCCGCGGCTGCCGAGCGGGCTCGCGGCGGTGATTCCGCCGGGGCCGCGCCGGCCGGGGCCGCGGGAGCCGCCGGGCCAGACCAGGACGGCTATGAGCGCGTAGACGATGACCGCGCCCGGTGCCCCCGTGACCGGGCTGGCGGTTCCGGTCAGCACCCCGCCCAGCCCTTCGGCCAGCAGCCAGACCCCCAGCGACCAGGCGACGGACGCGGCCAGGGCGGCCTTGACAGCGGGCCGCCACAGCAGCCCGAGGGCAATGGCCAGCTGGATGAGCGCGAACGCGGTGTTCCAGGCGGGTATGTCGTGGCTGATCAGGCGGCTGGCCCACATGGCAGGGCTGGCGACCACGGCAGGACTGCCCATCGCCGCGGGCATGAGCTGCTGGCTGACGAATGCGTGGCCGAACATGTACGGCTGGAGCTGCAGGCCGGCGTCGAGGAGCCACACTAGCCCCAGCGCGACCTGGAGTCCGCGCCGGACGCCCCCGGACTGCAGGTCGGCGGTGCGGCTCACGATCCCCAGCCGCATCGACCCGGCCCGGGCGCGCAGCGCCGCCGACCGGGCAAGCCTGCCGCTGGCCGGCGTGGTGACCGGCGGTGACGGCAGGAACAGCGTCCCGCACGCGGCCAGCGACCCGGCAGCGGTTACCCAGAGGCCGGGTCCGCCACTGGCGAGCACCATCGAAGCGCCGCCGAGGGTCTTCATCGTGGCGGCGAGCTGGATGAGCAGGAAGCCGGAGAAGGCGAGCGCCGCGAACCCGGCGACGCCGACCAGCCAGCGCGACCGGGTACCCCCGCGGATGACGTGGTACAGCCCGGCGGCTGCGAGGAGGACGCCCGCAGCCGCCATGATGCGCCCGTTGCCGCCGCGAATGCCGGGGATTCTGGATGAGCCCGGCGAAGGTCTCCACCCAGGGCAGGAACGCGCCGGTCACGATGGTGGCGCCGGCCGCTGTCCCGGCCAGCCCGGTGACCACGCGCCAGTTCAGGCGCGGCGCGGGCTGCGGCCTGGCGGCCGCACGGGTGGTCATGCTGGTCATGGTGAGTCCCTGGGGTTGGTAAAGCCCGGCGGAGCGGTGCGTTTCAAGCCGTTCGCTGGCGGGCGAACACGAGCGTCGGCCGCCGGTCCTGGCCGCTTCCTCCCGGATCGCGGCTAGGGCCGGCCGACCTTCTTACGCCTCTGCGGGGGTCAAGAGCGGCCCGCCGGCAGTGCGGTCAGGAACCGTGTCAGGCGCTGACGGAGAAGTAGAGGAACAGGTTCGTGGGGATGTTCCCCGTGACATCTTTGCTTTCGTTCTTCTGCAGCCACTCGAGCTGCGCGTCGCTCTTCGCGGCCACGAGCATGTTCCAGTCCCCGAGCGACTTGACGCCGACCACGTCCACGTTCCACCACTCCGCCTTGCCGGAGTTGTCCGACGCGACGATGTGGCTGTGCGGCGGGAGCAGCGCATTGGAAGTGCCGCTGCCGAGCACCGCGGACAGGTCGATGGTGTTCGGGTGGTCGATGCATTTGCCGGCGGTCGGGCACTGCAGTGTGGACTTCGGCGGGGTGAAGCCGAGCGGCACCAGCACGTACAGCGGGTCGAATGTGGTCGCGGGGGTCTGGGTGTAGTTGGTCCCCGCCTCGCACTTCGACGTGGCCCCGCTGGGCGGCGGGTTCTGGCAGAAGAAGTTACGCGTGTACAGGAACGTCACCGTCTTGCCGTTGTACCAGCCCTTGGTGGTTCCGACGGCGGCTGGGGAACTCGACGAATGAGACGACATGCCGGCCATGTGCATGCTTGCCGACGACGAGCCTGACGACGCGAACGCCGTCCCCGACGCGACGGCGAGCCCCACGCCGAGCATTCCGAAGAGTGCTATCCCGGCTCGCCGTGTTCCGGTCATGCGGCCTCGAATCTTTTCGGCCACTAGGTCCCTCCCAAGGGATTCTCAGGCACGCCCTGTAGCGCGCCACTGGCAGGGATTCGCGCCAGGACGGCTAGCGGTTCACTTTGAGCCGGATTCGCGGCCCGTGGACGAGTCCAGGCAGCTCAGGACGAACCGGATCGCCAGCCGCTGCCAGGTACGGAATCGCGCCAGCATGGCGTGCGTGTCACCGCGTACCGGCAGCCAGCTGACCCGCAACGCGACCGCCGCGGCCCGCTCCGCGTAGGCGTGGGACGCCTGGGGCGAGGTGACCCCGTCCCGGCTGCCGTGGGCGATCAAGACCCGCCTGCCGGCCAGCTGCCCGACGGGCTCGCCGTCAGGCAGCCAGGGCGCGAGCGAGAGCACGGCTCGTACCGACGGGTCGCCCGCCGCACGCAACGCGGCCCGGCCGCCCATGGAGTGACCGAGCAGCACCACGGGCACGTCACCATGGCGGTGGCGAACCTCGGCTAGCGCCCAGCCGACGTCTGCCACCGGGCTGGCCTGCCCGCCGTTCCAGCCGCGATATCTGTAGTGCACCGTCCAGACAGCCAGCCCGTGCCTGCGTCCCGCGCGCTGCAGCCCGCGGGCGAACGGTCGCATCCGCAGCGCGGCGAGCTGCCCCGGCGAAGTCCGTGCCAGGCTCTCCGACTGCCCGCCGTGCAGCACCAGCACCACCGCCCGGGTCGCCCCCGCGGCCGGGCGCACGGTGAGCCGCGGGCCGGTCCGTATCGTCACCAGAGGATCCTCTCGGATAGCCAGGGACATGAGACCTCCCTGGCTAGCGGCGTGCCGCCGGCCAGGGAGGTGGGAGTGACCTCCCGGCCGGGCGATGGTGGCATGCATCCCGGCCAGGAGTGGTGTGGGTGGGTTTAGGAGGTGAACTTGGACGGCATCGAGGAGACGATGCCCTGGGCGAGGACGGCACCGGTGCCGGCCATGTGGTTCTCGGCCATCAGCAGGTCGGAGCCCTCGGAGGTGCTGCCCGAGACCATGTCGTTGATGGTGGTTTCCAGGGTGGAGACGTGGCCCTGCAGGTCGGCGGCGACCGCCGAGGCCGGGAGCTTGGTGGCGCTGGCCACGAACGCGCTGAACTGGCTGATGTAGCCGGCCAGGTCCTTCTTCGCGGTCTTCACCATGGCGCTGTTCTTGGTCGCCACGCCCAGGGTGTAGTTGACGAAGAAGCCGATGTGCGCGTTCCACATCTTGAGGAACGCCTTCTGCGCCGCGGGACCGTAGACGCTGCCGATCGCCGCACCAAGCGCGTTGGTGTTGTCGGTCAGCGCGCCGATCGCGCCCTGGACCTCGGGAGCCTTGAGGTTGCCGCCCGCGGCGACCGCGGTCTGCACGACGAAGCCGGTGGCCGCGACGTGCTGGATGAGCAGCCCGGTCAGCGCCGCGCGCAGCGAGGACGCCCCTGATGTCACGGTTCCTGAGATGCCCTTGGAAGAGGCGATGCCCTTGGCCAGCACCTGAGCCGTGCCGCCCATGTGCATCGCGGCCATCTCGATATCCTTGCCCGCGGCCGGGCTCTTGGCGACGATCGCGTTGATCGCCGTCTCCAGGGTGGTGACGTGACCCTGCAGGTCGGCGGCGACCGCGGTGGCGGGCAGCTTGGTGGCGCCGGCTATGAACGCGGAGAACTGGCTGATGTAGCCGGCCAGGTCCTTCTTCGCGGTCTTCACCATGGCGCGGTTATGCCCGGCGACACCGAGCGTGTAGTTGACGAAGAAGCCGATGTGCGCGCGCCACAGCTTGAGGAACTGCTGCTGGGCGGCCGACCCGTACACGCTGCCGATCGCGGCGCCGAGGCCCTGGGTGTTCTGGTCGAGGGCGGCCAGCGCCGTCTTCGTGCTGGCCGAAGCCGGCCCCTTGGTGATCGCGGTCTGCACCACGTTGGCGGTCAGGTTGACGTGCTCGGTCAGCAGCTGGTCGAGGCCCGCGTACAGCTGCGCGGCGGCGGTGTTCGTCGGGTGGCTCATCATCGAGCCGGACGACATGCTCGACGGGGACTTGCTGGGAGCAGCACCGGAGCTGCTGCCGGCGCTGGTGCAGGCGGTCGCGGCAACCGCGAGGGCGGCAGCTCCTATGCCTGCTCGGACGAGAACGGAACTGCGCATCGCTATCTCTCTCTCAGTCAGTGAATTCTGGTTCCGGAGAGTGTTCGCTGCCGGAGGCAATCCGGTTCAGCTGCAATGCGGTCTTGTGGTCAGGTGACCTGACCAAGCGCTAGGACGCGTGAGGGCGCGGGGGGGATGGTACGGCCGTGCTCGAGGCTGACGGCGAAAGCCAGCGTGCCGTGGTAGGGCGCGGCCAGCCCGCCGATCTTGATCGGGGCGTGCGCGCCGGGACGGACGTCGAAGGATCCGACGGCGAGCGGGCGGTGCGAGCCTGTGATCTGCCATAGGACGTATGTCTGGTCGGCGGTGTCGTTGGCCCTCATGGCGTCCGGGAGCATCCACACGGTCTTCTTGTAGACGATCAGCTGGGCTGCCACGTGGTGGCTGTCGGCGGCGGTCAGCGGTATCTCCGTGCATCCGGCGACGTGCGCGCAGCTCGCGACGGGCAGCTGGAGCGGGTTTGCTGCGGTACCCGCCAGTCCCGCCCAGATGCCCCCGCCGGCGATAAGCGCCGCGGCCGCAGCGGCGCTCACAGGCCGTAGCCATCGCCGGGCACGGGGCCGGAGCGGGACGACCCCCGGTGGCGGCGCGTCCCCCCGCGTGGCGGCGGCGTCTCCCGGGCCGACGACAGGGCTTCCTGGTCCGGCGGCCCCGGCACTTCCCGGGGCGGCAGGAGCGTCCCCCGGCGTTGCGGGAGCATCTCCCGCCCCGGCAGCGGCCCAATCGCCCGGCGGCGGCCGCCTGGTTGCCCGCGGAACGGCCACCGGGTCGATGGGCTGCGGCGGGCTTGCGGGCCGGGCGGCGTCTGCGGGCGGGACGCCAGGCCGGTGGCCGACGTCCAGGTCGGCGAGCGCCGCGGCCATGATGCGGTCGGCTAGCTGAGGGCGCGGCTCAGCGGCCGGGGCAGTGTCGGCGAGCGCCGCGGCCACCTCACGGAAGTCGGCCAGCGCCTGGGTGCAGGCCGGGCACTCCCGGGCATGGTGCAGGTAACGCTGCTCATCGGCGGGTTCGAGTGCGTCCACCGCATACCCCGCGGCCAACTCCTCGAAGGGGCCGTGGTCAGCCGGGTGATCGGTCACCACGTTCCCTCCTCTCCCGGGCTGCCCATGGCGGCCAGGCGTTGCTGCAGCCGCCGCATGGCGGCGAACGTGCGGGTCTTCACGGTTCCCAGCGGGACACCGGTCAGCTGGGCGATCTCCCGCTGGGTATACCCGCCGAAGTAGGCCAGCGCCAGCGCGTGCCGTTGCGGCTCAGGCAGCTCGGCCAGCGCAGCCCGGACCTTCTCGGCCCGGATCCCCGCCCACGCCTCGGCCGCCGGGTCGGGCGCCGCCGCGGGCGGATCCAGCGCTTGCTGAACGGCATGAGCGTCATGGCGCCGCTGCTGGGCGGTCTCCCTGCGCACCAAGTCCACTGCCTTGTGGTGAACCAGTCCCAGCAGCCAGCCCCGCACGGTGCCCTGACCAGCATCATATGCTGCCGGGGCACGCCAGAATCCGGTGAAAGCCTCCTGGACCGCGTCCTCGGCCAGCGTCTGACTCGCCGTTATGCGCCGCGCCATCCGGTAGCAGGCGCTGCCATGACGCTGATACAGCTCGGCCAGCGCATCCGGATCTGCCTTACCGACAAGCTCGGCAAGTCCGGAATCATCCAGGTCGGCCCGGCTGGCACCTGAAGATCCGCTCACAGGATGCACTGCCACTCCCGAAGCCGGTCGCGGGCCGGGAACAATATCGGTTCCGGCCCTCCTGCCTGGCAGGTCAGGAGACAACGAACGTGCCCACCATGCCCGCACTGGCGTGGTACTGGCAGTCGAAAGCATAGCTGCCTGCGTGCTTGAAGGTCACCGTGAACGATATCTGCGAGCTGCCGAAACCGCCGGTCACCGACGCCGACGTTACGTGCAGTGCCGGTATGACGATGTTGTGCGGGTAGGCCCCGGAATCCTTGAGCGTGATCCGTACGGTCCCGGTATGCAGGTGGATCTTCATGGGCGCGAACCTGAGCGAGCTGTTCCCCACGATGGTGACCTGCTGGCTCCCTGCGGCTACGTGGGCAGACGGCATGGCCGGCGCAGTGGCGCCGCGGCCGGCGAATCCGGCGACGGCGAGCCCGGCCAGCAACCCCCCGGCCACGGTCAGGCCGAGTCGGCGGCCGCTTCGCGCCGTCTCCCGGTGCCGTACCGCCACCAGCAGGCCCCCCGCGGCGAGCAGGCCAGCGGCAGCCTCGGCGACGGCGGCTGTCGTCTTTTCCGCGAACCAGCCTGGCTCGTACATGTTCGGCAGCGGCCCGAGCCGGCCCACGTTGACGTAGCGGTAGATCAGGAGCGCGCCCAGGGCGCTCGCGGCCACGGCGAACGCCAGCCCCAGCCCGGTCCGGCGTCCGGCCACGAGCACGATCAGCGCGGCCGCAGCGGCCGCTCCGGCCTCGAGCCTGAACAGATCGCCCTGGCTGATCGAGCCGCGGATGCCGTCGTAGATCGGTGCCAGGTCGGCATGCACGAAGGCATCTACGGCGAGTCCGGCCGCGACAAGCAGCCGCAAGACCAGCCTGCCCGCATGCGATACGCGCTGGGTGGTCACGCTCGGTACCCCGTTCCGGTTCGACAGCTTCCTGACGTGGGTGATTCGCGGCAGTGCCCGTTCCGGTTCATGATCAGAACAGGCCGCGTCCGGATGCCGTGGCAGACCTCGGTGAGAGCGCTGCTACTGCCACGGGCTAAGGCAATGACGAGGCGGGTGCCGGTCAGGTCACCGCTGGCCTGCCCCTTGCCGGTTTCCCGCAGAGGGCTGCCAAGCCCGGGATCGGACCCGGGTCCTATCACCTTGTGCATCGGCCTTCTCCTGAGGACATGGTGCGAAACGTCTGGTCCTGGCCACCTCAGGATGAAAAACTCCGGCCTCCTCGGTAGGTAACGCTAGAAGCCACCAAGGTCCGGAGCAGCCCCCCGAGGTGATCAGCGGCAGGATCACGATCGCTACTGCCCGGTGAGGCGGCCGCTAACCAGCCCGGCGGTGTGCACAAGGGCCGGTCAGGAGCTGTCGCCAGGCCGGAGCCGGCGACGAGCCGAAGACCGGTCACGCTGGCGCCCGGCCGTCAGGCCGTGTGAGAGCATCTCGAATTTCTCTTCCGGACACTCGTCATCCTGGCATTACATTGGTGACAGGAGGGCAGCGCGGATGGACCGGACGCGATTGCTAGCCGAGATGGCCGCGGCACAGGCGCCGCCCGAGGAAGTGCTGTACCTGGAGCGGTTGGGCGAGGACTACCGGTGGCGTTTCGTGTCGCCCGGTGCCATGCAGGCCGGATCCGGCCAGCAACCAGGCGATGCCGCGCCCGACGCCTGGATGTTTTACTCCGGGCCGTGGCCCGTGGGCACCCCCGCCGAGATGTCCCAGTTTGCTGAGGATCTGCTGGCCGAGATGGAGTCGATGTGCGGCGGCGCCGACCGCTGCCGGTGGCCCCTGGACCAGCCCTACCCGATGCGGCACTAGCCAGCGGGAGCCAGCCGATGTCGTACGAGATCACACCGGCCGACCGGACTTCGTTCCGGCGGTGCCGCAGGCAGTGGGACTTCGGCGCGGCGGCCCGCCAGAATCTCGAGTCGGTGGAACACCCGGCGGACCCCGACCTCGGCCGGGCCTTCCGTGAGGCCCTGGATGTCTACTACTTCCCCGGGATGTGGGACTGGCAGCCGCAAGTGACGCGCCCGCTGGTTTTCCAGGGGCTCGAGCGGGCATTCGCCAGGCAGCGCGAGCGGTGCGGCGCCGCCGCAGGTGACGGCGACTGGCAGCGGCAGCTCGCGGTCGGCCGCGCCCTGCTCGAGCGCTACATCGAGTGGGCGCCGACCGTTGACAACTTCTCGCCCGTGCTCGTCCAGCCGGAGTACGACGTGCATATCGTCGATCCCGGGCCGCCCCCGCACGGACTGCTCACGGCCGCAGGACAGCTCATCCGGTACCGCGGCACCCTCGACCTGCTGGCGGTGGACAGCCACGATGCCTACTGGCTCGTGCGGCACCGGCTGGTGGAGGGAGACTGGCCGCCGACCGAGACGCTGGTCGACGACGAGGAGGCCGTCGCCGCCTGCTGGGCCTGGGAGCAGTTCTATCTCGGCATGACCATCGCCGGGACCATTCACAACGAGGTGCGCGCCGACGCCGGTTCTCAGCCGGACGCCCAGCCTGCGGCGCCACGGCCGAGCCACGCCGCAAGGCTGCGGCGGTGGCTGCCGGTGAGCCGGGATGAGCAACCGCGGCGGCGGGTCGGGCAGCACGAGCCGAGCGGCGGTGGCCGGTCGATCCCGCAGCACCGGCGGATGTACGTGGTGGCCAGGGAGCCCAGCCAGCATGAGCGGATCGAGCAGCATGTCGCGGCCGGCTTCCGCCGGACGCTGGTGCGCCGCAGCCGGGGAGAGGCCGCCGAGGCGGGGCGCAAGCTCGCCGCCGACGCGGCGCTGATGGCCGACCCCGGCGTCACGCCGGAGCCGAGCCCCTCGGCCGAGAACTGCTCCGCCTGCGCCTACGTCGCTCCCTGCCAGGCGCTGTTCGCCGGCCAGGAAGCCGTGCCGTCCCGGCTGTCGGGATATCGCCGGCGGCCGGCGCATCAGCTGGTCGAGGGACGACTGGGCGGGGGCGCCTGGGGCCTGAACAGGGGCGCGGCCCCGCCGAGGTTCCGCGGCGACTCCTGACCGCCGCACCAGCACAGGGCCAGGTCGTCTCGGCCGTCAGTCCTTCAGCTCGCAGATGATGCCGCCGGCCGCCACCGTCTGGCCGATCTGCACGGCCAGTCCAGTCACGGTCCCGTCCTTGTGCGCGGTCAGCGGCTGCTCCATCTTCATGGCCTCGAGTACCACGATCGTGTCGCCGGCCGACACCCGCTGCCCTTCCTCGGCAACGATCTTGGCGATCGTTCCCTGCATGGGGCTGACCAGGGCGTCACCGCTGACCGCGGACGCCGGGCCCCGGTCGCGGCGGCCCGCGCCGCGAGCACGTTCCCGGCCGGGCGGCTGCCCGGGCCGGCCGGACGTGGCCAGCCCCGCGGGCAGCACCACCTCAAGCCGCTTGCCGCCGACCTCCACCGTGATCCGCTCGCGGTCAGGCGCCGCCGGCGCCTCCGCCAGATCGCCGGAGTAGGGGGGAATCTCCGCCGCGAACTCGGTCTCGATCCAGCGCGTGTGTACGGCGAACGGCTCGTCGGCGAACGCCGGGTCGTCCACCACGGCGCGGTGGAACGGCAGCACGGTCGGCAGCCCGGCGACCTCGAACTCGGCCAGCGCGCGCCGCGCCCTGGCCAGCGCCTGGCGGCGGCTCGCGCCGGTGACGATCAGCTTGCCGATCAGCGAGTCGAACGCCTGCGGCACGGTCATGCCTTCCGCGTACCCCGCGTCCAGCCGCACGCCGGGTCCGGACGGCGGCCGCCAGACAGCGATCGTCCCTGGAGTGGGGAGGAAATTCCTGGCGGGATCCTCGGCATTGATGCGGAACTCGATCGAATGACCGCGGGATGGCGGGTCGTCGTAGCCGAGCGGCTCGCCGTCGGCGATCCGGAACATCTCCAGCACCAGGTCGATCCCGCTGACCTCCTCGGTGACCGGGTGCTCCACCTGCAGCCTGGTGTTCACTTCGAGGAACGAGACGGTGCCGTCCTGGCCGACCAGGAACTCGCACGTCCCCGCGCCCACGTACCCGGCGCGGCGCAGTATCGCCTTGGACGAATCACGGAGCTGCGCCGTCTGGGCATCGGTCAGGAACGGCGCGGGTGCCTCCTCGACGAGCTTCTGGTGGCGGCGCTGCAGCGAGCAGTCGCGGGTCGAGACCATCACGACGTTCCCGTGCCGGTCGGCCAGGCACTGCGTCTCCACGTGCCGCGGCCGGTCCAGGTACCGCTCGACGAAGCACTCGCCGCGGCCGAACGCGGCCACGGCCTCCCTGACCGCCGACGCGTACAGCTCCTCGATCTCCTCGTCCGTCCGCGCCACCTTGAGCCCGCGCCCGCCGCCGCCGTAGGCGGCCTTGATCGCAATGGGCAGCCCGTGCTCGCGGGCGAACGCGCGCACCTCCTCGGCACCAGACACCGGGCCGGGGGTTCCCGGTGCCAGCGGGGCGCCTACCGCCGCCGCGATGGCGCGGGCGCTCACCTTGTCGCCGAGCGCCTCGATCGCCTCGGCCGGTGGGCCGATCCAGGTCAGCCCGGCCGCGGTAACCGCCCGGGCGAAGTCGGCGTTCTCGGCGAGAAACCCGTAACCGGGATGCACGGCGTCGGCGCCGGACTCGGCGGCGGCCTTGAGGATCTTGTCGATGTCGAGGTAACTGTCGGCCGGGCTCTGCCCGCCCAGCGCGAATGCCTCGTCCGTCATCGTCACGTGCAGCGCGTCCAGATCGGACTGCGCGTAGACGCCGACGCTGGCTAGCCCGGCGTCGCGGCATGCCCGCGCGATCCGTACCGCGATCTCGCCGCGATTCGCGATCAGGACCTTTCGCAAGAATCCCTCTCCTCACGAGTGAGCCTTTTCATCCTCACCAAGGCCTCCGCAGATGGTGGGCGCGGACGGGCGGATGAAAGGGTTCAGTCTGTGAGGAGTCTAATGGGCGGCTGTCCGGGCGATTCCCGGGTGTCGGCGCGGGCGGCTCAGGCCGGCGTTTCCCGCCTGCTGCGGTCCTTGGCTACCAGGTCCAGCTCTTCGAGCTCGGGCTCATGACCCTCCGAGCAGCGTAGCGCGGCGGTTACCACCTGCCCGCAGTCGCGATGGCGCAGTTCCACCCCGGCCGGCCCGAGCCAGCGGTCACCCCACTGCATCAGGGCGACGAGCACGGGGAACAGTTCCGCTCCCCGCTGCGTCAGCCGGTACTGCATCCTGGTCCGCTGGCCCGGCTCCCGGTACGGTTCGCGCTCGATCAGGCCCTGTTCGACGAGCTCCCGCAGCCGCTCCGCGGCCACCGGCTCGCTGATCCCCACCCGCTCGGCGAAGTCGGCGAACCTGGTGGTCCCGTAGAAGGCCTCGCGCAGCAGCAGCAGCGCCGAGCGGGTGCCCACCACCCCCAGCGTCCGGTCGATCGGGCAGTTCGCAGCGACCCATCCCTGCCGGGGATCGAGCGGCCCGGTGAGTCTGATCGTCGACTTGCGCACGGCCGTCATCCTATCTGACTTGTGCTGGCCTTAGTTAGATGCCTATTGTATGTGGCTATGGTTGAGCTAAGTCAGCAGTCGCGCCCGGCCCCGCGGGGCGCCAAGCCGGCCAGCCCGCCGCAGGTGCTGGCCATCGTCTGCGCGGGCGTCGTGCTGGCCAGCCTGGACCTGTTCATCGTGAACGTGGCGCTGCCGGCCATCGCCCGCGACTTCCGCGGTGCGAGCCTGAGCCAGCTGTCCTGGGTGCTCAACGGCTACGCGATCGTGTATGCGTCGCTGCTCGTGCTCTTCGGCCGCTTCGCCGACCGGTACCGGCGGGACTACGGCTTCCTGGCCGGGGTGGCGATCTTCACCGTTGCCTCGGCGGCGTGCGCGGCGGCGACCAGCGTGGGCATGCTGGTGGCCTTCCGGCTCGTGCAGGCGGCCGGCGCGGCGCTGGTCACCCCGACGTCGCTCGGCCTCGTTCTCGCGTCCTACCCGGTCGAGCGCCGCGGCGGAGCGGTCCGCGCCTGGACCGCGACCGGCGGCCTCGCTGCCGCTCTCGGCCCGGTAGCCGGCGGGCTGCTGGTCACCGCCAGCTGGCGGTGGGTGTTCCTGGTCAACGTCCCGGTCGGCGCCGCCGCGCTCGCCGTCGGGTGGCGCAAGCTCCCGCACATCCCCGGCCACCCGTCGCCGCGCCCCGATGCGCTCGGCGCGCTGCTGATCACCGGGGGCGTGGGACTGGTCAGCTTCGGCCTCGTCGAGGGCGGCGGCTGGGGCTGGGGATCGGCGCCGACCGTCGGCGTAATGGCGGCATCGGCCGTCCTGCTCGGGCTCTTCGTGCTGCGCTGCGCCCGTCACCACAATCCGCTGATCGAGCCCGGGCTGTTCCGGACCCGCAGCTTCTCCGCTGCCTCGGCGGTCGCGTTGCTGTTTTCCGTCTCGTTCGGCGCCATGCTGCTGTCGGTCGTGCTGTGGGCGCAGGACAACTGGGGCTGGTCCGCGCTGCGGACCGGCCTGGCGATCGCGCCGGGCCCGCTGATGGTGCCGCTGTTCTCCTTCCTCGTCGCCGGGCGGCTCATCGCCCGCTTCGGCGCAGCCGCCGTGATGTCGCTGGGCTCGGCTGTCTTCGCCGCGGGACTGACCTGGTGGGCCCTGGCCATGCAGCTGCGGCCGGACTATGCCGGCTCCATGCTCGGCGGCATGCTGCTGACCGGCATCGGGGTGGGACTGACCCTGCCGACGCTGATGGCGACCGCCGCCGCGGCCCTGCCGCCGCGTTCTTTCGCCACCGGGTCAGCGGTGATCAACATGATCCGGCAGATCGGCATGGCTGTCGGCGTCGCACTGCTCGTCGCCGTGCTCGGGACCCCGCGCAGCCCGGCCGCGCACCTCGCAGCCTTCGACCGCGGCTGGTGGGTCTTCGCCGGCATCGCCGTCGCCGGGATCATCCCGGCGCTGTGGCTGGTCGGCCGCGGCAGGACCGGTGCGGGACTCCCGGAGTGAAAGATCCCGGCGCCGCTGGCTTGTGTCAGACCGCGATCAGGGCCCCGCGCGGGTCAACCTGCTCCGCGGTTTCGTCGTCGAACCACAGGCCGCCCTCCGCGAGGTAGCGGAACAGGAGCTTGCTGCCTGCCGGAACCTTGACGACCGCGGTCCGGGTGCCGTTGCTGCGCCGCCGCAGCGGGTGGGCGAACGGATCCCAGTCGTTGAAGTCACCGACGACCGAGACGGCGCCAGCAGGCTCGTCGCCGGGCAGCGCGAAGGTGACCCGCACGACATCGTCGCGGCCGGGCTTGCCAATCCTGATCAAGGAGCTCTCCCCCTTTTAAGGTTCTCACCGTGGGGTTTGGCTGTCGGATTTCATGTCGCCCCATATGCTGCGGCACGGATGTATCGGACCCGTATCCGGCACGCAACAGCGCCATGAATGAGCAGTTGCCCGCCAGGATAGGACACCGTCCGACGGCCCGTCGGGTAATGCGGCCGGCTCCTGGCCCGGCTTCCCGCTGGCCCGGCTTCCTGCTGGCCTGGCTTCGCGCTGGCCTGGCTTCGCGCTGGCCTGGCTTCCGCCTAGCCCGGCCGCCCGCTGGCCCGCCATGCGCCGGGGCCATGACTCAGCGGTTTGCGCAGCAGGGCCTGGCCGGCCCAGCCGGAGGCCCGCTCGCCGCGGGCCGCCGGCGGCACCGCTGGCCTGGCGCTCATCGCCGCGAGCACGGCGGTCAGCGCGGCGATCTCCTCGGCCGAGGCATCCCCCCGGACCACGGTGAGCAACGGCGCCCCCGTTCCGGACCCGGCCCGCGGTCGCCCGCCGCCGGGGGCAGCTGCGCCAGGGCCGCCGGGGGTATCTTCGCTTTGGCCGCCGCCATCGTCAGCGCCACGGTCGGCGGAGCCTGCGCGCGGGTTGTCGCCGTCACCTGTACCTGCGTTCCGGCCGCCGCCATCGTCAGCGCCACGGTCGGCGGAGCCTGCGCGCGGACTGCCGCCGCCACCTGTACCTGCGTTCCGGCCGCCGCCGTCGCGCGGGCTGCCGCCACCGCGGCCGGCTGACCCTGTCATCGGGCTCACGACGTTCCGACGCCGATGCCGAACTGCCGGTGCACCCGCTCCCAGAACGCGTCCCGCAGCCACTCTCTGGCCTCCTGATACGGCCGCAGCGACTGGCCGAGCTCCTTCTCGGCCTCGACCAGGAGCTCCTTGTCGATGACCGGCGGCAGTATCGGCCCGGGCAGCAGGTCCTTGATGTTGTCCTCGCCGCGGGTCAGGATCCACTTCTGCGCCACGTGCTCGCCGGCTTGCTCGACCCGCTCCCGGTCCGGCCCGAGCTTGCTCGCGACCGCCGAGCCAGCCCCGTACGTCCCGGTGCTGTACGTCGCGGTGCGGGCCGTCGGCCGCGGCGGGTGCCGCTCGCCGAACAGCTGGGCGGGCGAGGGCACGACGGTCACCGCACCCGGGGAGGACGGGACGCCGAGCCGGGCGGGCTCCGCCTCGGTGACCGGCTGGCTGGTGAAGAACGGCTTGACGAACGCCGCGTCGAGCACGTTGACCGTGTCCGACTCCCAGACGAGCCGCTCCGCCTGGTTCGTGCCGTACGGCGGCTCGATTCCCCACAGATGGACCCGGACCCCGTAAGCCTGCGCCGCCTCCACCGCCGGGACCATGTCCTCGTCCCCGGCGACCAGAATCGCATCCGTGATCGCCCGGTGCCGGGCGAGCGCCTCCATGTCCGCGCGGATCTGGGCGTCCACGCCCTTCTGCTGGCCGCGTGCGTTCAGGTTGCCGAGCCTCAGCTTGACCGACGCCATCTGCGCGATCACGCGCTGGTCGATGGTGGGAACCCGGTCCCTGGCGGCGTCGTACCAGTAGACCCGGAGCAGCTCGCCCCGGATCTGGCTGTCGGCGGTCTTGGTGAGCGCCTGGATGAGGTTGGCCGCATCCACCCGGTACTCCCGGCGCGAGCTCACGCCCAGCAGCAGCTCTCCCGCGGCAGCGTAGATGTACCCGACGTTGACCATGATCGCGTAGCGGGCAACGGTCGGGAGAGGCTTGGAGAGCTCGGTCATGGTGCTCACGACTCTAAGGCAGTCCGGGCGCCTCCGGCGCCGCGGACTGCCGCGCGGACCAGCGGCCCGGCGGTTATAGCGGGATGTTCCCGTGCTTCTTGGGCGGCAGCGTCTCCCGCTTCGTGCGCAGCGCCCGCAGCGCGACGGCCACGTGCCCGCGGGTCTCGGCGGGCCTGATCACTGCGTCCAGGTAGCCGCGGTCGGCCGCGATGTAGGGATTGGCCAGCGTGTCCTCGTACTCGGTCACCCGCTGCGCCCGCAGCGCTTCCGGATGCTCGGCGGCGGCCAGCTCACGCCGGTACAGGATGTTCACCGCGCCCTGCGCTCCCATCACCGCGATCTGCGCCGTCGGCCAGGCGAGGTTGATGTCCGCGCGCAGGTGCTTGGAGCCCATCACGTCGTAGGCGCCGCCGTACGCCTTCCGGGTGATCACCGTGATCTTGGGCACGGTCGCCTCCGCGTACGCGTAGATGAGCTTGGCACCCCGCCGGATGATGCCGTTCCATTCCTGCGCCGTCCCGGGCAGGAAACCGGGGACGTCCACGAACGTCAGCACCGGGATGTTGAAGGCATCGCAGGTGCGGACGAAGCGCGCGGCCTTCTCCGAGGCGTCGATGTCCAGGGTGCCGGCGAAGTGCAGCGGCTGGTTGGCCACCACGCCCACGGACGCCCCCTCCACCCGGCCGAACCCGACGATGATGTTCGCCGCGAACGACTGGTGGATCTCCAGGAATTCCCCGTCGTCCACGACCCGGGTGATCACGTCGTGCATGTCGTAAGGCTGGTTGGGCGAATCGGGTATCAGCGTGTCCAGCTCAGCGTCTTCCGCGGTGAGCCCGGGGCCGTCAGCGTTCGGAAGGAAATCGGGCTGACCTGCGGGAGCAGACGACGGCGGGTCATCCATGTTGTTGGACGGCAGGTAGGACAGCAGCTCGCGGGCGAATTCCAGGCAGTCATCCTCGTCCTTGGCCTGGTAGTGGGCCACCCCGGACTTGGAGTTGTGCGTGTGTGCGCCGCCGAGTTCCTCGAAGCTGACCTCCTCGCCGGTCACTGTCTTGATCACGTCGGGGCCGGTGATGAACATGTGCGAGGTCTTGTCCACCATGAGGGTGAAGTCGGTGATGGCCGGCGAGTAGACCGCGCCGCCCGCGCACGGCCCCATGATCAGGGAGATCTGCGGGATCACCCCGGAGACGATCACGTTCCGGTAGAAGATCTCGGCGAACATGCCGAGCGCGACCACGCCCTCCTGGATCCGGGCGCCGCCGCCGTCGTTGATGCCGATAACCGGGCAGCCGGTCTTCAGCGCGTGATCCATCACCTTGACGATCTTCTCGCCGTACACCTCGCCGAGCGACCCGCCGAATATGGTGAAGTCCTGGCTGTACACGCACACCGGCCGCCCGTCCACGGTGCCGAACCCGGTGACGACCCCGTCACCGTAGGGGCGGTTGGCCGCGACGCCGAAGTCGGTGGCCCGGTGCCTGGCGAGCTCGTCGAATTCGGTAAAGGAGCCGGGATCCAGTAGCTTGCCGATCCGCTCCCTGGCCGTCATCTTGCCCCGGGCGTGCTGCGTCTCGACGGCGCGCTCCGAGCCGGCGTGGATCGCCTCGTGCCTGCGCCGCTCCAGGTCGGCTATCTTCCCCGCGGTGGTGTGCGGATAGGCCTCTGCTGCCTCGGCCGCCTCATCAGTCTCGGCTGCCTCGGCTGCCTCATCAGTCTCGGCTGTCTCGGCTGACTCGTCGGCGAGGATCTCGTCCCGGGCTTCGCTGGTCATGGCCACAGGGTAGCGACGTCCGGTCCGGCGGCTGACTACGCTGTGGGCAGTGAGCCGAGAATCGGACCGGCAGCAACTGCCGAAGCGGATGCGCCATGACGTCCGGCTGCTCGGCGACCTGCTCGGCGAGATACTCCGCGAATCCGAAGGCGAGGACCTCCTCGCCGACGTGGAGCGGCTGCGGCACGCGGTGATCGAGGCGCGGCGCGGGCCGGCCGCGGGGCTGGACGCTGTTACAGACGCCGGCCCGGGTGCGGTGCCGGCCGACCCGGTCGGGGACGAGATCGCCGCCCTCGTCGCATCCTGGCCGCTGGACCGGGCCGAACTGGTGGCCCGAGCGTTCACCGTCTACTTTCACCTGGTCAACCTCGCCGAGGAGCATCACCGGATCCGGATCCTGCGCGAGCGGGACACCAGCGGCGAGCCGCTGCGGGAGTCGCTCGCCCTCGCCGTCGCGGAACTCCGCGGCGACGGAGCAGGCGCGGCCGGCGGCCAGCTGGAAGGGCTGCTGGCCGGCCTGCGGGTGCACCCGGTGCTCACCGCGCACCCGACCGAGGCCCGCCGCCGTGCCGTCACCTCCGCGCTGCGCCGGATCCGGGGCCTGCTGACCGCGCTCGACGACGGCCCCGCGGGCGACGCGCGGGACGAGGCGCAGCGACGGCTGCGCGAGGAAATCGACCTGCTCTGGCGGACCTCGCAGCTGCGGGTCAAGGCGATGGAACCACTCGACGAGGTCCGCACCTTGATGACCGCGTTCGACGAGACGCTGTTCCGCGTGGTCCCGGCGGTCTACCGGTCACTCGATCACGTCCTGGCCGGCCCGGACAGCGGCCGGGTGCCCGCCGCCGCCCCGGCGTTCCTGCGGTTCGGCAGCTGGGTCGGCGGGGACCGGGACGGCAACCCGTTCGTGACCGCGCAGGTGACCAGGCAGACCGTGGGCATCCAGGCGGATCACGCGCTGCGCGCGCTGGAGAACGCCACCGCCAGGATCGGCCGGGCGCTGACCGCCGACGCGTCCGCCACCCCGCCGTCCGCGGACCTGGCGCGCGGCCTCGCGGCCGCCGAGGCGGCGCACGCCGAGCTGCTGGCCGAGATCTCGTCCCGGTCCCCGCTGGAGCCGCACCGCACCTACATGCTTTTCCTTGCCGAACGGCTCCGCGCCACCCGCCTCCGCAACGCTGACCTCGCCTACGGCGATGCGGCCGAGTTCCTGGCCGGCCTGCGCCTGGTGCAGGACTCGCTGGCGTCCGCGGGCGCGCCGCGGCAGGCGTTCGGCGAGCTGCAGAACCTGATCTGGCAGGCGGAGACGTTCGGGTTCCACCTGGCCGAGCTCGAGGTGCGGCAGCACAGTGACGTGCATGCCCGGGCTCTGCGGGAGCTGGAACAAGGTGACGAGCTGTCGCCGCAGACGCAGGAGGTTTTCGCTACGCTCCGCGTGATCGCCTGGATCCAGCGCAGGTTCGGGACGCGGGCGTGCCGGCGGTACGTGGTCAGCTTCACCCGCTCGGCTGCTGACATCGCCGCCGTGTACGAGCTTGCCCGCCGCGCCGTGCCGGACGGGCGGCCGCCTGAACTCGACGTGATCCCGCTGTTCGAGAGCGGCGCGGACCTGGGCAATGCCAGCCAGGTACTGGACGGCATGCTCGAGCTGAAGCCGGTAGCGGCCAAGCTTGCCGCGGCGGCCGCGAGCTCAGCCGAGGCTGTCCCGCCGCTCGAGGTCATGCTCGGCTACTCCGACTCCGCGAAGGAACTCGGCCCTGTCAGCGCCACCCTGCTGCTGTACCGGGTTGAGGCCAGGCTGGCCGCGTGGGCGGCGGACCGCGGCGTGCCGCTGACGCTGTTCCACGGCCGCGGCGGGGCGCTCGGCCGGGGCGGCGGCCCGACTGGCCGGGCCGTGCTCGCACAGGCGCCGGGCTCGGTAGACGGACGCTTCAAGGTTACCGAGCAGGGCGAGGTGATCTTTGCCAGGTACGGCCACATCGACATCGCCCACCGGCACCTGGAGCAGGTCACCTCGGCAGTCCTGCTCGCGTCGGTGCCGGTTTCCGAGGGGCAGGCCGACCGGGCCGCGCAGCGCATCGCCGGCATCGGGGAAAGGATCGAGGCGGCCGCGCGGCGTGCGTACCGGAGCCTGGTGGAAACCGAAGGCTTCGCCGCATGGTTCGCCCGGATCAGCCCGCTGGAGGAGATCAGCGGGCTCCGGATCGGATCGCGGCCGTCCCGCCGCGCCGCCGCGGCGGGACTGGACGACCTGCGGGCAATCCCGTGGGTGTTCGCCTGGGCGCAGACCCGGGTGAACCTGCCAGGCTGGTTCGGCCTGGGCAGCGGCCTGGCGGCGGTGGCCGAAGAGGAGGGCGGCCTCGACGAGCTGCGCCGCGCATACCGCGAATGGCCGCTGTTCGCGGTGCTGCTCGACAACGCGGAGATGAGCCTGGCCAAGACCGACCGCCGGATAGCGGCGCGTTACTTCGCGCTCGGGGGCCGGCCCGACCTCACCGGCGCGGTGCTGGCCGAGCACGACCTGACCTCCAGGCTCGTGCTGGCGGTCACCGGGCACGACCGGCTGCTGGCCGACCTGCGGGTGCTCTCCCGCGCGGTGGCGCTGCGCGACCCGTACGTGGACGCCCTCTCGCACCTGCAGCTGCGCGCCCTCAAGGCCCTCCGCGCCCCCGCCGCCGCCACTGCCGGAGGCGTGACGGCCCCCGCTCCCGGCGCGCCCAGCAACGCCCCTGACGTCCCTGCTGCCACGGTCTCCGGCGCGCCCAGCGACGCCCCCGGCGCCGGTGGTGCCGCTACCGGCGCCGAGGACGCTGCGGATCGTGAGCGGCTGCAGCGGCTGCTGCTGCTCACCGTCAACGGCGTCGCCGCCGGCCTGCAGAACACCGGCTGACCGCAGTCCGGCTCACCGCGGACCGGCGTCTCCCGAACCGCTGGGTCTCATCTCGTTCCTGCGCGCTCCCGCCCGCGCCCGAAACTCGGTCTGCTCTCCCCTCCGGCAGAACGTTGATGGGCGGTTTGGTGTTCACCGGTGAACACCAAACCGCCCATCAACCGCGCGGAGAAGGGCGCTACAGAGTCCCGCGGGCGGCGGGGCAGGCACGCCGGATTGTCGGCACGCGCTGGCACGCTGCGGACATGACGGCTTCAACCATGCTTGACCGCACTAGGCTGGCGGAGAGGCTTGGCCGCCAGCACCACGTTATTGCCCGTCGGCAAGCGATTGCGTGCGGGATGTCCGCGCAGGCGCTGCGGCACCGTCTGCGGCCCGGGGGTCCTTGGCAGCCTTTGCTGCCCGGGGTCTACCTGGCGAGGACCGGGTTGCCGAGCATTGACCAGCGCGATATGGCCGCGCTGCTGTACGCGGGACGCGGCAGCGTCATCACCGCGTGCGCCGCTTTGCGGCGGCTCGGCATGAAAGCGCCGAGCACTCGATATGTAGATGTTCTCGTACCTGTCAGCAGGCGGCGGCAGAGCGCGGAATTCGTTCGGGTTCAGCGTACGAAGCGGATACCCGAATATGTCTGCGTGAACGGCCAGATTCGCTTCACCATGGCGGCCCGGGCGGTTGCCGATGCGGCCCGCAGCATGACCAACGTCCGGGATATACGGGCGGTGGTCGCCGGGTCCGTCCAGCAGGACTGGTGTCGAGTCGCGGAGCTGGCGAAAGAGCTCGGCGATGGCCCCCGGCCCGGCTCGGCAGGGTTTCGCCTGGTCCTGGCCGAGGTCGCCGGTGGGGTCAGGTCCGTCACTGAGGCCGAGTTCCGGGATCTGGTCATGGGCGCTGGGCTACCGATGCCTATGTTCAATGCCCGCCTGTACTCAGGAGATGTGCTGCTTGCAGTGGCTGACGCCTGGTGGCCGGACGCGGGCGTCGCGGCTGAGGTGGACTCCCGCGAATGGCATCTGAGCCCCGAGGACTGGGAGCGGACCATGCGCCGCCATGCGCGCATGACCGCCGAGGGCATCCTCGTCCTGCACTTCACGCCGAAGCAGATCAGGGCCGAGCCGACGCAGGTGATCAGTACCTTGCGCGCCGCCCTCGACACCCGGCGGACCGCGGGGCAGCCGCGGGTGCGGGCACTGCCCGCACCCCCGTGAGACTGCCTCAGGTCAGGTCACCGTGACGTCGGCGAGTCGCCCGCCGACCAGAGGCCGCCCGGCTCTTTGCGGTCACTGGCAATCACGGAAGACGGCGACGCAGAGTTCATCGCCAGTGCGTGAAACGCAAACGCAGGCCGCCCCCGGGGCGCAGCGCAGGGTCCCAGCGCAGCACAATGGGCGGTGAGATGACCATGAAACGTGGGAGCACCGAGCGCCCGCCGCTGGACGAGGCGGCGCTCACCCGAGCGCTAGTCCGTCCGGGCGGCTTCTGGCGCTCGATCGCGGTGAGCCAGCTCACCGGCTCGACCAACGCCGACCTGCTCGCGCAGGCCGCCAGTGGCGCCCCGGAGGGCAGCGTGATCGCCGCGGAGGCGCAGACCGCGGGCCGGGGGCGGATGGGCCGCTCATGGCTGAGCCCCCCGGGTGCTGCGCTGATGTTCTCGGTGCTGCTGCGTCCCGGTGCCGTTCCGCAGGCCAGGCGCGGATGGGTTCCGCTGCTGGCCGGGGTCGCCGTCGCCGCGGCCGTCGGCGCCGTCTCGGGCCTGGATGCGCGTCTCAAGTGGCCGAACGACGTGCTCGTCGGCGACCGCAAGCTCGCCGGGATACTGGCCGAGCAGTCGGCGGACGCCATCGTGGTCGGCGCGGGGATCAACGTCTCCACCAGCCGGGCAGAGCTGCCGGTCGAGACCGCCACGTCACTGGCGCTCGAGGGGGCGGCGGGCTCCGACCGGCAGCAGCTGCTCTGCGCCGCGCTCGGCGAGATCGAGTGCCTGTACCTGGCCTGGGCGGGCAGCACGAGTCCTGGCGACCCTGACGCTTGCGGCCTGCGTGAGGAATACCGGCGGCGCTGCGCCACGCTGGGCCGGAACGTGCGCGTGGAGCTTCCCGATGGTGCCGCGGCCCATGGCACGGCGCTGGACGTTGACCCCGACGGCAGGCTCGTCGTAGCCACCGCGGAAGGGCCGCTGGCTGTCAGCGCCGGGGACGTCGTCCACGTTCGCTGAGTCCCGGCAGGCGCCGGCGGGCTGCCTCCGGCCTGTAGCGTCTCAGGGGTGGCGAAGGCAAGCGCGAGCACCCCGGCGGGTCGTCGCATCCGGGGGCTGGATGCTGATCAGCGGAGGGCGCTGGTCCTCAACGCGCTCGACCCGGCGCACGCCAAGCCGGTCAGCTGCGTTCCCTTCTTCGACGCGGGAGTCTGACCCGAGCGGCGCCCGCAACTGCCTCCGCGGCGCCCGCGGCCCCGGGTCGCGGGCGCTGCCCGGCCGGCCATGATGAGTGGCATGGCGTTGCGTGACTATGCCGCGTGGCATGACGACTATGACAAGCCGGGATCGGCCCTCCATCTGCGGCTGCTGGTCGTGCAGGACCTGATCGCGTCGGCGCTGGACGGGCTGCCGCCCGGCCCGGTCCGGGTGATCAGCATGTGCGCCGGCCAGGGCCGGGACCTGATCGGCGCGGCCAGGCGGCACCGGCGCGGCGGCGACCTCACCGGCGTCCTGGTGGAGGCAGATCCCCGCAACGTGGCGGTCGCCAGGAAGGGCATCGAGCAGGCCGGCCTCGACGGGCTCACGGTCATCGAGGGCGACGCCGGCCATTCGGGCATCTACGCCGGTGCCGTGCCCGCCGGCCTCGTACTCGCCTGCGGCATCTTCGGCAATGTGAGCGACGAGGACATCCGGCGGACGATCGGCTTCATCCCCGCGCTCTGTGCCCCGGGAGCCTGGGTGATCTGGACCAGGGCCACCCGGGAGGACGGCATACTGGGCACGATCCAGGACTGGTCCGCCGAGGCCGGCTTCCGGCCGCGCGCTCTCGTCGTCGGTGAGGGCGAACTGTTCGGCGTCGGTGCCGCCGTGCTGACCGGGCCGCCGCTGCCGTACCGCCCCGACGCGGCGCTGTTCACCTTCGTCCAGTAGGAGCCCGCATTGCCGAAGACGGGGCCGCTGGCCGACGACGAGCGCAGCGTGCTCCTCGTGCACCCGCACTGGAAGACGATCCTGCGCCCGCTGTTCCTCCTCGTGATCACGCTCGCCGCGGCGGTGGCCCTGCTCGTCGTGATCCCCTCGGGATCCGCGGCCGGCTGGGGGCGGCTGGCTGTCGGGGTGGTCGCGGTCGTCATCCTGGTGGCCTGGGTCCTGGTCCCCATCCTGCGCTGGCGGGCGACCACCTACGAGCTGACCACCCGCCGGTTCCGGATGCGCGAGGGCATCGTTGCCCGCAAGGGCAGGGACATCCCGCTGACGAGGATCAACGACGTCTCGTTCGAGCACGGGCCGATCGACCGGCTGCTCGGCAGCGGCAGGCTGGTGGTGGAGTCGGCGGGCGAGCACGGTCAGCTGCGGCTGAACGAGATACCGCACGTGGAACAGGTGCAGGCCACGCTGTACCAGCTCGTCGAGGACGAGCAGCACCGGCTGACGGGCGAGGAGCGCGGCTGAGCCCGCGGTGCCGGCCAGACCGGCCCGAGCGACCAGACCGGGCAGAGCGGCCAGACCGGCCGGTGAGCCCGGCCCTGGGGCGCTGCCGGGGGGCATGGCTGCACTAGCCTGCGGTCATGCATAGGGTGAGCCTGCGGCGAGGTGAAGATGCGGCCGCAACGGTCGCCGAGATCATGCTCGACCGGCCGGACGCGATGAACGCGCTCGACACCGCCATGGCCCGGCGGCTGGCCGCGGTGTGCGCCGAGGTAGCCGCCGACCGCACCGTAAGGGCGGTCGTGCTCAGCGCGGCCGGCGAGCGCGCGTTCTGCGTGGGCGCCGACCTCAAGGAGCGGGGCGCGATGACCGACGCCGACTTCCTCCGCCAGCGCCCGGTCTTCCGCGATGCCTTCGGCGCCGTGCTGGGCCTGCGGCAGCCCGTCGTGGCCGCGGTGGCTGGCTACGCCCTCGGCGGCGGCTGCGAGCTCGCGCTGAGCTGCGACCTGGTGGTGGCGGACCAGACGGCCGTCTTCGGCCTGCCGGAGACCACGGTCGGCCTGGTGCCGGGCAGCGGCGGCACGCAGCTCGCGCTGCGGAAGCTCGGGCCTGGCCGGGCCGCCGACCTGATCCTCACCGGGCGCAGGATCGACGCCGGCGAGGCGTATCGCATCGGCCTGGCGGACCGCCTCGTGCCGGCCGGGGCCGCGCGCAAGGAAGCGTTCGGCCTGGCCGGCCTGATCGCGCGCAATTCGCCTGTGGCCGTTCGGGCAGCAAAACAAGCCCTCAGGAACGGCGCGGGAACCGGGCTCGCGGCGGGACTGGACATCGAGGATGCCGCCTGGCGGACGGCCGCGTTCTCCGCGGACAGAAAAGAGGGCATCGCGGCGTTCAACGAGAAGCGGGAGCCACAGTGGCCCGGCGAACAGAGCGAATACGGCGACGAGAGCGAGGCAACCCCCGGTGAGCGACCTTCCTGACCGGATTTCGCTGCGCGAGGTCGGGCCGCGCGACGGCCTGCAGAACGAGGACCCGGTCCCGACCGATGCCAAGGTCGCGCTGATCGACCGGCTGTCCGCCACGGGGGTGCAGCGGATCGAGGCCGTGTCGTTCGTGCACCCGAAGGCCATACCGCAGATGGCCGACGCGGACGAGGTGTGGAGGCAGATCCGGCGGGACGCCGCCGTGAGGTACTCCGCCCTGGTGCCGAACTTCCGCGGTGCCACCCGCGCGCTCGACGCCGGGTTCACCGAGCTCGAGGCGGTCGTGTCCGCCTCGGGCACGCATAACCGCAAGAACGTGAACCGGAGCACCGAGGAGTCGCTGGACGACATCTCGGTGATCATCGATGCGGCGCACCAGGCGGGCGTGACCTGCCAGGTCATCGTCGCGACCGCCTGGGGCTGCCCGTATGAGGGCGACGTGCCGGTCGAGCGGGTGGTGGCCGTGGCCAGCCGTGCGGTCGCCGACGGGGCGGATTCGGTGTCGTTCGGGGATACCACCGGGATGGCCACGCCGCAGCGGGTGCAGGCGCTCGTCGGCGAGTTCCGCTCGCGGCACCCGGAGATCGGGCTCAACCTGCACTTCCACAACACCCGCGGCACCGGGCTGGCGAACGTGCTGACCGCGCTCGAGCTGGGCGTGGCCGACTTCGACGCGTCGGTCGGCGGCCTCGGCGGCTGCCCGTACGCGCCGGGGGCCACCGGGAACATCGCCACCGAGGAGCTCATCTACATGGTCGAGGACATGGGCGTGGCCACCGGCGTCGACCTGGAGGCGATGATCGACGCGGCGGCGGACGCGGAGCGGATCGTCGGCCGGACGCTGCCCTCGCAGGTACTGCGAGCAGGTCCGCGCACCCGGACCATCGTTCCCTGAGTACCCTCGCGAGCGTGGACGCAGATGCAGCAGGTGCAGGCGTAGACGCACATCCTGAGCTGGCCGCCCTGCGTGCCCGGATCGAGGCGGGCGGGGCCGCCCGCTATCACGAGTCGGCCGCGGCCAAGGGCAAGCTCTTCGCCCGGGACCGGATCGCGCTGCTCGCCGACAAGGGCAGCCTCACCGAGGACGGGCGCTACGCGAACGCGCTCGCCGATGGACTGCCGGCCGACGGCGTGATCACCGGCACCGCGGCGATCGGCGGCAGGCCGGTGGCGCTGATGGCCAACGACTCCACGGTCAAGGCCGGCTCCTGGGGCGCCCGCACTGTCGAGAAGATCATCCGGATCATCGAGAAGGCGTACGCGAACGGCATCCCGATGGTCTACCTGGTGGATTCCGCGGGCGCGCGGATCACCGACCAGGTCGAGATGTTCCCCGGCCGCCGCGGCGCAGGGAAGATCTTCCACACCCAGGTGCGCGCGTCCGGCGCCATCCCGCAGGTCTGCGCCCTGTTCGGCCCGTCGGCCGCGGGCGGGGCGTACATCCCGGCGTTCTGCGACTTCGTGGCGATGGTGGACGGGAACGCCTCGATGTACTTGGGCAGCCCGCGGATGGTCGAGATGGTGACCAAGGAGAAGACCACGCTGGAGGAGATGGGCGGCGGCAGGATGCACTGCACGGTCTCCGGCTGCGGCCATTTCCTGGCGGATTCCGAACGTGCGGCGCTCGACGCGGTGCGCGGCTACTTGTCCTACCTCCCGTCCAACTGGGAGCAGCCGCCGCCCGCGGCGGAGGCCCGGGAGCCGCAGCCCGCCGACGCGGACCGACTGCGCGCCCTGGTCCCGGCCAGCGAACGGCAGGCGTTCGACATGCGGCGGTACCTGCGCGGCATCGTGGACGCCGACTCGTTCTTCGAGATTCACGCGCTGTGGGCGCGGGAACTCGTCATCGGCTTCGCCCGGCTGGAGGGGCAGGTCACCGGGGTGGTGGCGAACAATCCAATGTTCAAGGGCGGCGTGCTGTTCGTGGACTCCGCGGACAAGGCCACCCGGTTCATCCAGCTCTGTGACGCGTTTAACGTGCCGCTGCTCTTCCTGGCCGACGTACCCGGTTTCATGGTCGGCACCGCGGTGGAACGCCAGGGCATCATCAGGCACGGCGCGAAGATGATCAGCGCGGTGTCCGAGGCGACCGTGCCGAAGATCTGCGTGGTGGTGCGCAAGGCCTATGGCGCGGGCCTGTACGCGATGGCCGGCCCCGGTTTCGAGCCCGACGCGACGCTGGCGCTGCCGACCGCGAAGATCGCCGTGATGGGCGCGGAGGCCGCGGTCAACGCGGTCTATTACAACAAACTGGCCGAGATCGGTGACGAGACGGCGCGGGCGGCGGAGACCGAGCGGTTGCGCCGCGAGTACGACGCTGACATCGATATCCTGCGGCTGGCCGGAGAGCTCGTCGTGGATGACGTGGTCGAGCCTGAAGATCTTCGCGGCGAGCTAGTCAGGAGGTTCGCGGCAGCCCGCGGTAAGGACAGGTCGTTCTCCAGGCGCCGGCACGGAGTCACTCCCGTTTGACTCTGCTCAGACTCCACTCACGTTGAGAAAGTACTATCGGCCCATGACCAGCGTTTTGCTTGCCGAAGACGATCCCTCCATCTCCGACCCTCTCGCCCGCGCGTTGCGGAGGGAGGGCTACGACGTTGACGTGTCGGCCGATGGCCCCGGCACACTAGGCCGCGCCCTGGCCGGCGGTATCGACCTGATCGTTCTCGATCTGGGGCTGCCCGAGCTCGACGGGCTGGAGGTCTGCAGGCGCCTCAGGTCGGAGGGGCGCGCGACACCTGTGCTCGTCCTCACCGCCCGGGCCGACGAGGTGGACACCGTGATCGGCCTCGACGCCGGTGCCGATGACTACGTCACCAAGCCGTTCCGGCTGGCCGAGCTGCTGGCTAGGGTCCGCGCACTGCTGCGGCGCGGCAGCGCGGAGACCCAGGTGGTGCAAGGCGTGCGGATCGACCCTGAGGCCCGCCGCGCCTGGTCGGGCGAGGAGGAACTCGAGCTCACTACCAAGGAGTTCGACCTGCTCTGGGCGCTGATCAAGGACGCGGGCAAGGTGGTGACCAGGGAACAGCTGATGCGGGACGTCTGGGGCGCGAAGTGGTGGGCGTCAACGAAGACCCTCGACATGCACGTGTCCTGGCTGCGCCGCAAGCTGGGCGACGACGCACACAGCTCCAGGTACATCACGACGGTGCGCGGCGTGGGGTTCAGATTCGAGCGGGAGAGCTGACTGACCGGTGCGCAGGCGGCTGCTGATCTCCACCCTGCTGGTGGCGGTGACGGCAGTCCTGCTGCTTGGCGTGCCGCTGGCGATCGTCATGAGCCGGCTGGTGACCGACGAGGCGGCGCGGCAGCTGCAGCGGGATGCGATCACCGTGGCCAGGGCCCTGGACTACCGGCTGAACTCTCACCAGGAGCTGGACTTCAGGGAGATCGGCGAATCGCTGCCCGACGACTTCATCATCATCAAGCAGGACGGCCGGCACGTGGTGACCCTTGGCGTCGCCCCGCCTCGGCACCAGGTGCGCCAGTTGACCGACTCCATCGGTGACTTCACCGTCACCGTGGAAACGAACAGCTCGGCGGTGACCGGGCGGATGGTCGGCGCGCTGGTGCTGGTAGGCGGCCTCTCGCTGCTGGCCGTTGGCGTGGCGGTCGCGCTGGCCTTCCTGCAGGTGCGGCGCTTCAGCCGCCCGCTCGAGGAGCTGGCAGACGCGGCGGCCAGGCTCGGCTCCGGAGACGCGCGGCCAACCGGGCTCCGGTACGGGCTGCCCGAGCTTGACCAGGTGGCCGAGGGGCTGGACGGTTCGGCGCGGCGGGTGTCCGATCTGCTCACTGCCGAGCGCGAGTTCGCCTCCGACGCCTCGCACCAGCTGCGGACCCCGCTGACCGCGCTGTCCATGCGGCTGGAGGAGATGATCGCGGCCGCCGACGATCCCGCGGCGGTGCGGGCCGAGGGCGAGGCGGCCCTCAGCCAGACCGAGCGGCTCACCGAGGTGGTCACCCAGTTGCTCGGCAGGACCCGGCCGGTCGGGTCGGCCACGCCCGAGTCCACCGGGATCGACGACATCCTGGCCCAGCAGGTGGCCGAATGGGAGCCGGCCTTCCGCCGGGCGAACAGGAAGCTTGAGGTCGCCGGCGAGAAGGAGCTGCACGGTTACGCCACGAGCGGGACGCTGGCCCAGGTGATCGCCACCCTGCTGGACAATGCGCTGGTGCACGGCGCGGGAGCTGTCACCATCCGCACGTCGCAGACGCTCAAGTCGGTGGTGATCGAGGTGCGGGACGAGGGTCAGGGGGTGCCCGCGGAGCTCGTGCCGCGGATCTTCGAGCGGAATGTGAGCGGCCGTCCGCACGGTACCGGGCTCGGCCTGGCGCTTGCCCGCGCGGTGGCCGAGGGGGACGGCGGCCGGGTCGTGCTGGTCCGGCCGAAGCCTGCCGTCTTCGCGGTCTTCCTGCCGCTGGCGACGCCCGCCGGGACAAAGGACGTGCCCGTGGTGAGCGGCCCGGCGTGAGTGTGCAGGCGCCCTGCTGCCTGTTCCGTCTGCTGCCTGTTCCGTCTGCTGCCTGTTCCGTCTGCTGCCTAGTCCGCCTGCTGCCCGTTCCGGCTACCGCCGTACGCTACCGCCGGTGCGCTACCGCCGACGCGGTAGTCCGGCGGTGGGCCCCGGCGTAGCCAGACCGGAACGGCGAGCCGCCCGACGACAAGCCCCGCGACGCCGAGCCCCGCGACGCCGAGACGCGCGACGACGAGGTCCGCGACGATGAGGTCCGCGACGATGAGGTCCGCGACGCTGAGACGCGCGAGAGTGCTGGCTCCGGCAGCCGTTCGGAAATAATCTCGGTCATCACTTCCGGCGCGATGAACACCCACTTCTTGTATGACCAGTACCTGAATATCGTGCCCAGCCCGGTCCCGGCGACGCTGGCCAGGTTGAATGCCACCGGCCCGTGGAAACCGAGCACGTAGTAGGTGAACCCGATTGTCGCTTCCGCGATCACCAGGCCGATGGCGTTGAGCAGGACGAACACGGCGAACTCGCGGACCAGCGCGTGGTTGGCCCGGTGCCGGAAGGTCCAGAACCTGTTGCCGAGATACGAAAGCACCGTGGCGACGGAGATCGAGATCGCCTTGGCTGACAGCGGGCCGACGCCGGCTGCGTGCAGGTAGCCCGCGCCAACCAGATCGACGCCCGACGCCGTCACGCCGACCACGCCGAACTTGGCCAGTTCGGCGATCAGCCCGGCGAAGCGGCGGTATACGCCACCGATCAGGCTCCCCATCCGGGCCGGTTCCCCTCTCGGATACCGCCAGTAGCGGTCATCCCGACAGATCGCCCCGATATGGGCCGACAACGTAGTGGTTGCCAGGCTACCTGCAACATCCGGCGAGCTGGTGTATCTTTACCGACCCAGTGACAGGAAATGACTAAGGCCAGTTAGCGGGTCGCGGCGGCCGGCCTGAGCCTCCGCTCGGCCGCGTGCCAGCCGAGATAGATCACCGCGGTGAGCAGGAAGCCGACCTCGAACGTTATGTCCCCGACCTGGGGGACGTGCTTGGGCACCAGGCCGACGTACTTGGTCTGGTCGGAGAACAGCCAGATGGACACGCCCATGCCGACCGCCATCGCGACCGGGCCCGCCCAGTTGGTGTACCGCTTGTCGAACAGCAGCTCATCGGCCGGGCCGCGACGGATCAGCTGGTCGCAGAAAACGACCGCCAGCCAGGGCGCGATCCAGTACGCGATGATCAGCAGGAAGTTCTCGTAGTTGGTCCCGGCGTTGGGCAGCCCGTAGTACGCCACGATGAAGCCGATGATGCCGAACGAGACGGCTACGATGGCGCGCCGCAGCCGCAGCGGCAGCCTGATGCCGAGCGCGGTGAACGACAGCGCCCCGGAATAGATGTTGAGCACGTTCGCCGCCACGGCGCCGAGTGCGATGGCGAGCAGGGTGGCGTCCCGCAGCGCGGTCGGCAGGTTACCGGTGAAGGCGCCGGTGGGGTTGCCGAGCGCCGCGCCGAAGCCGCTCAGGCTCGCGGACGCCGCCCCGACGACCTCCAGGACGACGCACGACACGAACACGCCCAGGCCGGCCCACAGGGCGACGGCCCGCTTGTCCGAGTCTGGCGGGAAGTACCGGGTGTAGTCGGCTGCGTAGGGGTTCCAGCCAACCGCGTAGCCGAACGCCGCGCCGGTAGTGAGCAGGAACCCGCCCGTCGTGCCCGCGAAGCCCGGCGGGACGTGCGCGCCCGGATGCGCCTTGGCCAGGATCACGACGGTGGTGATGAGGAAGATGACCGCGAGAACCGGGAAGGCGTACTTCTCGAAGGCGTGCACCAGGTTGTAGCCGAAGAACGCGATCACCACCTGCGCCAGCACGATGATGACCAGGCAGGCCGGTTTCGCCAGGTGAGTGAGCGTGTTCAGCGCGAGCGTGCCGCTGACGCTGTTGACCGCGAACCAGCCGATGCCCGCGGTGAGCGCGTTCAGCCCGGCGGGCAGGATGTTGCCCCAGTAGCCGAAGCCGAGCCTGCTGAGCACCATCTGCGGCACCCCGTGCGCGGGGCCCTGCGCCGACAGCAGCCCCTGGGTGACGGAACCGACCGCGGTGCCGACGACGATCGCCAGCACCGCCTCCCAGAAGCTCAGGCCGAACGCGGCGACCCCGAGCACGCCCACGAAGATCGTGGCGAACTCGAGGTTGGGCGATGTCCAGGTCCAGAACAGCTGGAGCGGCCGTCCGTGCCGCTCGTTCAGCGGGATGAACTCGGCCCCGCCGGGCTCGACCGCGACCACCTTGTCGCCGTAGCTGCCCTCGCGCACGACCGTGGCGACCGGCGCGCCGGCCGTCGGCGCGGGCTGGATGTCCTCGTCCGGAGTCGCCATCGGCTGTCTCCTTATGCCAGGTTCCCGCAGGTGCGGCCGACCGTGATGATAGAGCGTGCTGGTGCGGGACGCTAGATCAACTGTCGCCTGCGGGTGTTACCACTATGTGAAATATGTCCCCGGAAGCTGGCGTCCTCACCCGGATGCGGTCCGGGTGGCGCGAGGCGCGGCCCGGGGCGGCCCGGGCCGGGCCGGAAACGCGGTCTGGCCGGCTCGGCGGGCGGTTCCCGGCGGCGGGCCGCGTAGGCTACCGCCCGTGACTGAGCACGGCGGTTGGAGCGGCCGGATGGTCGGCATGGTCGGCTTGGTCGGGGCCGGCCAGCTGGCCCGGATGACCTGCCAGGCGGCGGTCAGCCTTGGCATCAGGGTACGCGTGCTGGCCGCGACGCCCGACGACAGTGCCGCCCAGGTCTGTGCCGACACCAGGATCGGCGACTATCGCTCGCTCCCGGATCTGCTCGCCTTCGCCGGCGGCTGCGACGCCGTGACGTTCGACCACGAGCACGTGCCGGGCGAGCACCTGGGCGCGCTGGAGGCGGCTTCGGTGCCGATCCGGCCTGGCCGGGCGGCGTTGCGCTACGCCCAGGACAAGCTGGCCATGCGGCAGCATCTGAGCGGGGCCGGCGTCCCCTGCCCCCGCTTCGCGCCGGTGACCGGGCTCGCCGACGTCACGGATTTTGCCGAACGGCACGAGTGGCCAGTCGTCCTCAAAGCGATACGTGGCGGATACGACGGCAAGGGCGTCTGGGTGTGCGAGTCCGCCCAGCAGGCCGCCGAGGTCCTCGGGTACGGGATCGCGCTCATCGCCGAGGAGTACGTCCCCTTCACCGCCGAGCTCGCGGCCCTCGTCGCCCGCTCGCCCTACGGGCAGGGGGTCGCGTACCCGGTGGTGCAGACCGTGCAGCGGGAGGGGATCTGCCGCGAGGTGTACGCGCCGGCCCCCGGCCTTTCACCGGAGCTCGCCAGCGAGGCGCAATCGCTGGCCCTGCGGCTCGCGGCGGAACTGGGGGTCACCGGGCTCCTCACGGTGGAGCTGTTCCAGGCCCCGCGCGGCCTGCTGGTCAACGAGCTGGCGATGCGCCCGCACAACTGCGGCCACTGGACCATCGAGGGCGCCCGCACCTCGCAGTTCGAGCAGCACCTGCGGGCCGTGCTGGACATGCCGCTGGGCGCGCCGGAGATGGCCGCGCCGCAGGTCGTCATGGCCAACGTGCTGGGCGGCGATGACGGTGACCTGTACGCCAGGCTGCACCACGTGCTGGCCGCCGACCCGGCGCTCCGGGTGCACCTGTACGGCAAGCCCGCGCGGCCTGGGCGCAAGATCGGCCACGTCACGGCGCTCGGCACCGACTTGGCGGAGCTGCGGGAGCGCACCCTGAGCGCGGCCAGTTACCTCCGCTGGGGCACCGCGGAGGAGGCGGCTGACTCGCCGGCCTTCGCGGCCCCGTCCTCCGCCGCGCCGTCCTCCGCCGCTCCTGCGGCCGCCCCGCCCTCCGCCGCTCCCGCGGCCGCCCCGCCCTCCGCCGCTCCCGCGGCCGCACCGTCCGGGAGGGATGCCACGTGAGCAGCCAGCCGCTGGTCGCGGTGGTGATGGGCAGTGACTCGGACTGGCCGGTGATGCGGGCCGCCGCCGACGCCCTGGACGAGTTCGGGATCGGGTACGAGGCCGACGTGGTGTCCGCTCACCGGATGCCGCACGACATGATCGCATACGGCTCGGCCGCGGCCGGGCGGGGACTCCGGGTGATCATCGCGGGCGCAGGCGGCGCCGCGCACCTGCCCGGCATGCTCGCATCCGTCACGCCGCTTCCCGTGATCGGCGTGCCGGTGCCGCTCGCCCACCTGGACGGCCTTGACTCGCTGCTGTCGATCGTGCAGATGCCGGCCGGGATCCCGGTCGCGACGGTCGCGGTCGGCGGTGCCCGCAACGCCGGCCTGCTGGCCGTCCGTATCCTGGCCGTGGCCGACGCGCACCTGCGCGACCGGATGGCCGCCTTCCAGGAGCATCTCGGCCAGCAGGCCAGGGCCAAGGGCGCAACGCTGCGCGCCAGCCTGGGCGACGAGCGCGGCACGGTAACTCCTACCATCGAGTAATGACCCTCGACTTTCCTGCCTTCGCGCTGTCCGAAGAGCACCAGGCCCTCCGCGAGGCAGCCAGGGCCGTCGCCGAAGACAAGATCGCCCCCCGTGCGGCCGAGGTGGACCGGATGGCCGAGTTCCCCTGGGACGTCCATGACGCCCTGGTCAAGGCGGACCTGCAGGCGGTGCACATCCCCGAGGCGTACGGCGGAGCGGGCGCGGATGCGATCGCGACCGCGATCGTCATCGAGGAGGTGGCGAGGGCCTGCGCGGCGTCGTCGCTGATCCCCGCCGTGAACAAGCTCGGCACGGTGCCGCTGCTTCTGGCGGGGTCTGAGGAGCTCAAGCAGCGCTACCTGCCGCCGGTCGCCCGCGGCGACGGGATGTTCTCCTATGCGCTGTCCGAGCCCGAGGCAGGCTCGGACGCCGCGGCGATGAAGACCCGCGCGGCGCGCGACGGCGACAGCTACGTGCTGAACGGGGCCAAGCGGTGGATCAGCCAAGGCGGCGTGTCGAGGTTCTACACGGTGATGGCGGTGACCGATCCGTCCGCCGGGGCCGGCGGGATCTCGGCCTTCGTGGTGGAGAAGGGTGACGAGGGGTTCTCGTTCGGCGCCCCGGAGCACAAGCTCGGCATCAAGGGCTCGCCTACGACAGAGCTGTACTTCGACAACTGCGTGATCCCGGCGGACCGGATGATCGGCGCGGAGGGCACGGGCTTCCGTACCGCGCTGGCTACCCTCGACCACACCAGGATCACGATCGCCGCGCAGGCACTGGGCATCGCGCAGGGGGCGCTGGATTATGCGTTGTCCTACGTGAAGGAGCGGCGGCAGTTCGGTCGCCCGGTCGCCGATTTCCAGGGTGTCCAGTTCATGCTCGCCGACATGGCGATGAAGCTGGAGGGAGCGCGGCAGCTCACTTACGCAGCCGCGGCCAAGTCCGAGCGTGCCATGGCCGGCCAGCCGGACGCCGACCTGACCTTCTTCTCCTCCGCCTGCAAGTGCCTCGCCTCGGACGCCGCCATGGAGATCACTACCGACGCGGTGCAGCTGCTCGGCGGGTACGGGTACGTCAGCGACTACCCGGTGGAGCGGATGATGCGTGACGCCAAGATCACCCAGATCTACGAGGGCACCAACCAGATCCAGCGCGTCGTCATGGCCCGCCAGCTCCTGAGGTAGCCACTAGCAAGAATCGCGCCCCCTGGTCTACCGGGGGCGCGGATGGCTGCTGGCGACAATGCCTGGGGACTGCATACGAGCGATCATCGGAAGCGCCGCACAAATCGGTAACCGAAGAGGTCCGTCAGAAGACCGGGCCGGGCGGGGCGGGCCTGCCTGGCCCGCACGCCGACCGCACGCGAAGGAGTCCTCAATGCCACGCTCAGTCATCCCCAGGATCCGCCCGCGCCGCCGCATCACGCTCCTGGCCTCGGCCGGTGTCGCCCTGGCCGCGGGCGGGGCCCTCGCGCTCACCGGAACCGCCAGCGCAGCCCCCAGCGCCGCGACCGGCGCGACACACTCGTGCAGCAACGCGACGCTGAAGGGCACCTATACCTTCGGCTACATCAGTTGGCAGATCTCCAAGGGCAAGAGCACCCCGGCGTCCGAGGCGGGCTTCGACACCTTCACCGGCAAGGGCACCGGCACCGGCGTGATCACCGCGGTCTATAACGGCGTCGTGGCGGGCAGCAACACGCCCGACACCTCGACCTACACCATCCACCCCGACTGCATCGGGACGCTCGTGTTCCACGCCGCCGGAAGCCTGTTCCACTTCAATGTGTACGTCAGCCCATCAGGGAACTCGTTCAGCCTGATCAACACCGATGCGGGCAACGCCGTCGCCGGCACCGAAACCCGCGTGACCCGGTAACACCACGGCGCGGGGCCTGCTCGCAGCCGAGCCATTGATGCGGCTCGCCATCGAACCAGACCGGCCGCGACGGGCCCCGGGGCTTGCTGAAGTAGGGCGCTGAACCTGGCCGTGTCCGCCGGGGGTGGGGGGAGCAACGTCCCGCGCCGGTGCCCGGCGTCCCGGTACTCTGCGGCGGTGGCCAGGGCACCAGGACCGGATCAGCACGGCCCGCGGATCCGGGGCTGGCTAGCGAAGGCTTCGCCCGCCAGGCATCTCGGGCGGCCGGGCCAGATCCTGGTGAACCTCGTCGGCGCGGTGGGCGAGGGGTTGTTCGCGCAGGCGAGCCTGCAGTTCTACCTGCGCACGCACAGCCTTGTCGGCGTCGCCTTCCTGGTGGAGCAGACGTGGTTCGTGATCGCCTTCCTGATCCGCCGCCCGCCGAGCTCCGTGAGCCGCAATCCGGGGACCTGGCTGCTGGCGTTCGCCGGGACGTTCGCCAGCGTGCTGTTCCGGCCCTCCGGCGCGCATCCGCACTGGGGAGTCGTGGCCGGGCTCGTCTTGCAGCTGGCCGGCCTCGCCCTCTGCGTCCTCTCGCTCCGCGCGCTGGGCCGGTCCTTCGGGGTGGTGGCCGCTGACCGTGGCCTGGTGACCCGCGGCCCCTACGCCGTGGTCCGGCATCCGGTGTACGCGTCCTACCTCCTCATTCAGTCGGGTTACCTGCTGCAGAGCATCTCGCTGCAGAACGCCCTGGTCCTGCTGCTGGGGAGCGTCTGTAACGTCGGCCGGGCGCTGACGGAGGAGCGCCTGCTGACCGGGAGGTCGGCCTACGAGGCCTACCGCAACAGCGTCCGCTGGCGGCTGGTCCCGGGTCTCTGGTAACCGCCCTCAGTCCGAGGCACCCGCCCCAGCGGTGTTGTCCCACTTCTGCTCGATGTGACCGAAGTGCCAGATCGCCAGGGCGACGGCCCAGGTGGCCACGAACACGCCGACGATGACGAACCCGGCGGTGTTGATGTTGAAGCTCTGCAGCCAGTTCCAGCCGGGGCCGGAGAGGTGGCCGTCCTGCGCCAGCAGGCCGAGCAGCTCGACGGCGCCGATGAACACCGCGACGAACACCGACAGGCCGGTGATGGTCAGGTTGTAGTAGACCTTGCGGACCGGGCGGGAGAACGCCCAGTCGTAGGCGAAGTTCATGAAGCAGCCGTCCGCGGTGTCGAGCAGGCTCATCCCGGCGGCGAACAGGATCGGCAGCGACAGGATGGCGTAGAACGGCAGCCCGCCCACGACCGCGGTCCCGGCCAGCACCAGCAGCGCGACCTCGGTGGCCGTGTCGAAGCCGAGGCCGAACAGGAACCCGATCGGGTACATCTTCCACGGCGCGTCCACCCGCCGCGCGAACCGGCCGAGGATGCGGTTCATCAGGCCGCGCTTGGCCAGCTGCTGCTCCAGCTGGTCGTCGTCGTAGGCACCTGACCGCATCTCCCTGAACACCTTGACGATGCTGACCAGGATGACGATGTTCAGCCCGGCGATCAGGAACAGGAAGGTCCCGGACACCAGCGTGCCGACCAGGTTGGTGGTGTGCTGCAGCTGCGAGCCGGAATTGCGCACCTGCCTGTCCAGGCCGCGGATGCCGAAGTTCAGCAGCACGGACAGCACGAACACCACGCTGGAGTGCCCGAGCGAGAAGAAGAACCCCACCGACAGCGGCCGCTTCCCCTCGCCGACCAGCTTGCGGGTGGTGTTGTCGATCGCCGCGATGTGATCGGCGTCGAACGCGTGCCGCATGCCGAGGGTGTAGGCCAGGGCACCCGTCCCCACGCCGAAGACCGTCGTCTTGCTGATGTGGTAGTGCCCGCCCAGCGCGGCGGTCAGCATTCCCCAGCCGACCACGTTGAGGCCGACGATCGTCGCCACCATGCCCCCGGCCCGGGTCCACTCGGCGGGCGTCAGGCCGTTGCGGATCTTCGCGAGCCGGCCGCTCACGTCGGCCATCGGCACCTCCTCGGGCTAGCCGCGCCGAGTCTAGAGCGAACTGCGACATTGTCGCAATAACATAGTTTAGGTAACTGCCCAGATCACCGCCCCGGCGCCCGGCCAGCCGGAACAAAACGAAAGTCGTTAGCCCCCGAACGCGCAGAGCGAGGCGTCGTTCACCGGCCGGGACCGTTGCGCGCCGACCAAGGCTTCGCTCACGGGCCGAGGTCGTCGCTCACCGGCCGAGGTCGTCGCTCACAGGCCGAGGTCGTCGCTCACGGGCCGAGGTCGTCGCTCACGGGCCGGGACCGTCGCTCACAGGCCGAGGTCGTCGAGTTCCTTGTGCAGCGCCGCGCGCGAGGTGTCGCCGGACGTGGTGGCCGCGGATACCGCTGGCTGGCCGGCCCGCTTGCGCCGCCTGCGGTCGCGGAACTGCCAGCCGGCCAGGACGCCGCCCACCAGACCGCCGATGTGGTCCTGCCATCCGATGCCGTGCTGCGGCAGCAGGACAGTGAACTGGTAGGCAAAGGAGAGCGCCATCACCAGGCCGATGATCAGGTCTATCGGGTGCCTGTCGAAGAGGCCGCGCACGATGATGTAGCCGAAGTAGCCGAACACGATGCCGCTCGCCCCGGCCCCGACGGTGTGCGTGCTCTGGAAGAGCCAGGCGCCGAGACCGCTCGTGATTGCCACGACGAGCGTGACACCGAGAAACTTCCTTACGCCCCGGTAAGCGGCGAGAAACCCGAAGATGAACAGGGGCCCCGAATTGCCCTCGATGTGCGCCCAGCCGAAATGCAGGAACGGGGCGCTGAAGATGTCCGGCAGCCGGCCCGCGTCTCGCGGCAGGATCCCGTACTGCGCGCTCAGCTGGTAGTGATCCGCCCAGTTGGCGACCTGCACGATCCAGAGGATCGCGATGAAAGCGACCATGACGAACAGTGCCTTCTGCGCCTCGGCCAGCACCATCTCCGCGTCACCGGTGCCGATTTGCCACGCTCTGCGCGGCTGGCGCTGCCCGCTGCCTGGTGCTTCGTCGGTCATGATGCCTTTCCCCGTCGCCCGCGGATGACCGCCATGATGGCAAGTTAGCCGTTGCGGCCGCGGCGCCGGTAGTCGCCCCAGCGATCTCATCCACCCCGGTGATGACTGGTGATCACAGCGGTGTCAGTTCCCGTAGCTGGGAATTGTCACATTACGTGGTATGGAAGTGTGATTTCCGTTACCAGATTGTCCAGCGACCGACACAGCTTTTTCTGCAGAACCGGTTGCGGACCCCTCCTGATCATCTGGCAAGGTAAGGCGCCAATGGTACTCGGCCCGCACTAGGCGGGTTGCCCGTGCGGCCTGGGAGATGACGCACGGGCCGGGAGCCACCTGGCGCATTGCCCTGAACCGCGGTGCGTCAGCTCGCGGGGCGTTCCGCCACCGCGAGGATGGCCGTCGGAAGAGGACTGCGTTGTCGCAACACCGGAGGCGGGGCCCGGGGAGAAGGCGAGCGTCCCGCAACACCGGGGTTGTCCTTCCGCTGGCCGCTGCGTTCGTGGTGGCTGCGATCGTCGGTGCCGCGTACCTGGTCGGCATGCGTCCCGGGGCGGGCGGCGCGAGCGGCGCGGTGGCGGCCGTGGCTGCGGTCCCGGCCAGCCACACCGTTGCCCTGCTGGAGAAGCAGCGCGCGCAGCTGATCGCCATGAGCGCCGCATCCAAGACGCTCAGCCTGGTTGGCCAGCCCAAGCTGGCTTCCCGGCAGCCGACAGGTGCTCCGGCGACCCCGGGAGGCCCCGGTTCCGCGACGACCGGGCCGCTCGCCAGCCCGCCGAATCCCGGCACCGCCCAGTCGATCGCGTGGCACATGCTGTCGCAGTTCGGCTGGAACCCGCAGACCTATTTCAGCTGCCTGAACAACATCTATACGCGGGAGAGCGGCTGGCTCTACACCGCGCAGAACGCGAGCGGCGCCTACGGCATCCCCCAGGCGCTTCCTGGCTCGAAGATGGCAACCGCCGGATCCGACTGGATGACGAATCCGGCCACCCAGATCAAGTGGGGTCTCGGGTATATCCGGTCCACCTATGGCGATCCCTGTAGCGCCTGGGCCTTCTGGCAGGGGCACAGCTACTACTGATCCGTGGCACCAGGGCAGTGGTAAATCCGCCCGCGAGCCACGGACTTCTGGACACCGGCAAGGCCGCCCGAAGGTCACGCGCAGCACCTGTCGTGTCACTGAACGGGCCCCATTCAATGGGCCGTGGGTACCTAGTTGGGGATAACGAAACTATAAACTTTCTTACTTATAAGGGTAGGAAAGCCTTACCGTTAAGTGCAAGTTGAGGTACGCAGAGTAAGTTCACGTGCCGATTTAGTTACATTGTGACGTGCGTCATACAAAACATTTTCGCGCTCTACTTTCCGTTAGAATGGCCAGGTCAGCGGGCTGGTTCGCAGAAGTTCCCCTACTCCCGGACATGCTGGTGTGATCTAAGACACATCAATTTTAGGTCCGCAGCCGGATGCAATTCGGCAGGCTGAGTGGCCGACAGCACCCGGTGTGCACGACGGTCACTGACCGGTGACCCGCCGCCATGACCCGCGGCACGTCAGCACACCGCCGCCTGGCCTGCAACGAGCCGGGCGGTGCCACGGGTGAAGGCCACCGCGTACCCCGCGCGCATGACAAAAGGCAGATGTTGTTCCGTCATCGGAATCTGCTCAAAAGACCCTCGAAACTAACCATCACAATTGCTGGTGCCGGTATCGGCGTCGCGGCCGTGGCTTCGTCCGTCGCCGTCGTCACGTGGCCGGCCAGCGCCGCGCCGGGCGCGGCCACCGCTGCGGCCTATCTCCCCGGCGCCGACGGCACGGCGGCCGCGAACGCGGTCCGCTCCCGGGAGCAATTGCAATCGTTCAGAACCGCAGCGGTATGGCAAGCCCAGCTCCTAGCGGCGGCTAACGCAGAACGGGCCGCGGACGCACGCCAGGCGGCAGCCAGGGAGGCCGCGGCCGACCGGGCCGCTCGCGCCGCCGCCCGCCAGGCCGCCGCGCTGGCCGCCCAGCAGGAGGCCCAGCCGACGCAGCAGGCACAACCTGCGCCCGCACCAGCGCCGGCCGCGCCGCCAGTCTCATCGGGCTCGGCGCAGCAGATCGCGATGTCCATGCTGGGCAGCTACGGCTGGTCCTCCGGCCAGTTCTCCTGCCTCGACGCCTTGTGGGCACGCGAGAGCGGCTGGAATGTGACCGCGGCCAACCCGGACGGCGCGTACGGCATCCCCCAGGCGATGCCCGGGTCAAAGATGGCCAGCGCGGGCCCGAACTGGCAGACGGACGCGGCAACCCAAATCCGCTGGGGCCTTGGCTACATCAAGGGCCTCTACGGCTCGCCGTGCGGAGCATGGGCGCACAGCCAGGCCACCGGCTGGTACTGACTGCCTGATTGCCGTCGCAGCGCATCACGGAGCGGCCCTCATACCAGGGCCGCCCCGCGCCACAAGATCGATGTGGGATCGCCTACCACCGGTGGTAGGCAACGCCGCATTCATCTCGCTGACCGGATGACGGGTCTAGGAGAGCGGCTGGAAGCTGCGGATCGCCGTCGGCGAGCATCTGTGTCGTCTGCCGCCAGGACGCCGCGGGCGCCGAAGCGTAGACCGCGTACGACTGCGATCCCCGGGCCGTGTTCAGGTCGAAGAGATAGTCCTGCGCGAACACGCGGCCGGCCCCGGCCTCCAGCCAGGTGAAACTCCACACCGCCCCGGCGGATCCGGACACCCGGACCGGCCGGATGGAAACGCGCCGGTAGCTGGGGAACTTGCCCTGCCGGTTTGTCTGCACCTCGAGCCAGCGCGCCTCCGCGATCGCGGCCGGGAAGGTGTGCCGGGTCAGGTCGACCTCCATGAACCTGACCCCGGCCGGGTCGCGCAGGTACGTGGTCAGCCCCTTGGTGCTCGCGGTCCAGCCCCGGGGCACCGCCAGCCGGAACCCGGCGGTCGTCCCGGCGCTGGCCGGAGACACCGAGTACCAGGCAAACCCGGCCGGTAGCGTGGCTGCTCCACCGCTGCCCGGGCCCGCCGGCCTGGCCTGCGGGGAGCCGTGGCTGCCGCGCGCGACCGTCAGGCCGCCGTAGACGCCAGCCGCGACGATCACCAGTGCAGCGCACGCGGTGAGCACCCCCCGCCCGCCCCGCCGGGAGGCGCGGCCGCCGCCGGCCCGTCGCACGCCGGCGGCGCCCGTCCTGGCCCGGCGACTGACAGTTGGCCTTGAGGCGTTCCCGGCCGGGGCAGCGGAGAAGGATGAGCCGCCGCCCGAGCCCGCCGGGGCATCGCCGACCCGGGCACCGAACCTCGCCCGGCCGCCGGCCGAGTAAGGCGGGGCGTCGCTGACCGGGGCGCTGGGGAACGGTGAGGCACCGGACGTGTAGGCAAGCGCGTCGCTGACGGGCGCGGCGTACATGGCTGGTCCGCGGGAGGAGTACGCCGGGATGTCGCTCGGCGGCCTATACCCGGGCGGGTCGCCGGGCGCGCCGGGCCGGGCCTGGCTGACCGGGGCGCCGTAGATCGGCGATCCGGACGGGGTACGGGGGGGTGCCGCATCGGCCGCGGGCCAGGATCCGGGGTGGTCCGGGGGCAGGGCGGACTGGTCCGGGGACAGGGCGGGCTGGTCCCAGGACGTCGGCGGCGGAACGCCGGCACCGGATACCGCCGCGACGGAGAAGGCAGGCGGCATTCCGCGCCCGCCGGCAGGCCCCGTCTCCCAGCGCGCCCCGGAGAGCAGCTCGGACGCCCGCGCCGCATCCGGCCGGGCCGCGGGATCCCTGAGCATCAGCGCGGCGATCACCGGCCCCAGCTGGCCAGCGGACGGCGCCGCGGGCGCGTCCTCGTGCAGCACCGCGTTCATGGTGGTGATCGCGCCGCCGCGTGCCTGATAGGGACCCCGTCCCTGCACCGCGGCGTACAGCGTGGCGCCCAGTGACCACAGGTCGGACGACGGGGTCGCAGGCTCGCCGCGGATCCGCTCCGGCGGGGTGAACTCGGGCGTGCCCATGACCATCCCGGTCTGGGTCAGCCGCTCGTCCCCCTCGAAGGTGGCGATGCCGAAGTCAGTGAGCACGGCGCGCCCGTCCGGCGCGAGCAGCACGTTGCTGGGCTTGACGTCCCGGTGCAGGACACCGGCCGCGTGCGCGGTGGCCAGCGCGCTGACCAGCTGGTGCCCGATGTCGGCGGCGCGGGACACCGGCAGCGGGCCGCCGGAGGCGAGGACCTGGTCCAGCGAGCGGGCCCGGACCAGCTCCATGACGATCCACGGGCGGCCGTCCTCGTCGACCACGTCGAAGACGGTGACCACCCCGGGGTGGTTGAGCCTGGCGGCCGTCTTGGCCTCGCGCAGGGTCCGCTGGTACAGCGCGCTCCTGTCGTGCTCGCTGAGCGCCGGGGGAACCCTGACTTCCTTGACCGCGACGTCGCGGTCCAGCAGCTCGTCACGCGCACGCCAGACGGCTCCCATGGCGCCGCGGCCGATCAAGTCGCGGAGGCGGTAGCGCCCCCCGATCACGCGCCCCGCCCCCGCCAAAGCGTGCATAGGCGGACCATACACGCCGTTAACTGCAAGATTCCCGGGAAGTAGGTGAGAATCGCCCGGCAGGCAGGCAAACCGCAGGTAACGATCCGGATTTCCCTGGTCAGCGCGCTAGTGAGCGCACCGCGCTGCCGCATCCCCGACGCGCCGGCCTGCCGCCGCCACGCCCGGATGTCACTGCGAGTTACCCCGGGCGGGTTACCCCGGGCGGGTCATCCGGAGCACGTCGAGGGCCTGGTCGAGCTGCTGCTCGGTGATGTCACCGCGCTGCACATGGCCCAGGGCGATGACGACCTCCCTGATCGTCTTGCCGGTGCGCAGCGCCTCGTGCGCCACTTCCGCCGCCGCCTCGTAGCCGAGGTAGCGGTTGAGCGCCGTGACGATCGCGGGCGAGGACTCGGCGTTGCGCCGCAGCCGCTCCTCAGCCGCTGTGATCCCGGCGACGCACCGGTCCGCGAGCAGCCCGGCAGCGGCGGCGAGCAGCCGGACCGACGCCAGCAGGTTCCGCGCGATCACCGGCATCATGACGTTGAGCTCGAAGTTGCCCGCCGCCCCGCCGAACGCGACCGCCGCGTCGTTCCCGATCACCTGCGCGCACACCTGGCAGACCGCCTCGCAGATGACCGGGTTCACCTTGCCCGGCATGATCGACGAACCCGGTTGCAGATCCGGGACGGCGATCTCGGCCAGCCCGGTCCGCGGCCCGGAGTTCATCAGCCGCAGGTCATTGCAGATCTTGAACAGGCTGACCGCGACCGTGCGCAGCATCCCGCTGGCCTCGACCAGCGCGTCCCTGGCGCCGGCCGCCTCGAAGTGGTTCCGCGCCTCGGTCAGCGGCAGCCCCAGCTCCGCGGCCAGCCGCGCGATCACCCCCGGGGCGAAGCCGGCCGGCGCGTTCAGCCCGGTGCCGACCGCGGTGCCGCCGAGCGGCAGCTCGGCCACCCGGCCCAGCGACGCCGTCACCCGCTCGGCCCCCAGCCGGACCGCGGCCGCGTAGCCGCCGAACTCCTGCCCGAGCGTCACCGGCGTCGCGTCCATCAGGTGGGTGCGCCCGCTCTTGACCGCGCCGGCGAACTCGGCCGCCTTGGCCTCCAGCACCTCGCCCAGGTGCGCGAGCGCGGGCACCAGGCTGCGCGAGAGCAGCCAGGCCGCGGCGACGTGCATGGCCGTGGGGAACACGTCGTTGGACGACTGCGAGGCGTTGACGTGGTCGTTCGGGTGGACGGCCCGGCCCAGCAGCCGCGAGGCGAGCGACGCGATGACCTCGTTCGCGTTCATGTTGCTGGAGGTGCCCGAGCCGGTCTGGAACACGTCGATGGGGAAATGATCGTCGTGCTCGCCCCGGGCGACCGCCGCCGCCGCGTCGGCGATCGCCGCCGCCATCTCGGCGTCGAGCACGCCCAGCTCGCCGTTGACCACCGCCGCGGCGCCCTTCACCGCGGCCAGCGCCGCGATCAGATCCCGGCCGATGCGCTCGCCGGAGACCGGGAAGTTCTGCACCGCGCGCTGCGTCTGCGCCCCCCACAGCGCGCCGGCCGGGACCCGGACCTCGCCCATCGAGTCGTGCTCGGTGCGGAATCCCGCCGTGTCGGCCCCGGCCGCCTTGTCAGCCCCGGCCGTCATGTCCGGCCCGGCCGCCATGTCAGCCACGGCCAATGGTCAGCAGCGGGCCGCTGATGTCGGCAAAGAAGTCGTTGCCCTTGTCGTCCACGATGATGAACGCCGGGAAGTCGCGCACCTCGATCCGCCAGACCGCCTCCATGCCGAGCTCCGGGTACTCGAGCACCTCCATCCCGGTGATGCAGTCCTGCGCCAGCCGGGCCGCCGCCCCGCCGATGGAGCCCAGGTAGAACCCGCCGTGCTCCTGGCACGCCGCCGTCACGGCCGCCGACCTGTTCCCCTTGGCCAGCATGACCAGCGACCCGCCGGCCGCCTGGAAGCTGTTCACGTAGGAGTCCATCCGGCCCGCGGTCGTCGGCCCGAACGACCCGGACGCGTAGCCCTCAGGCGTCTTGGCCGGCCCCGCGTAGTACACCGCGTGATCACGCAGGTATCCGGGCATCGGCTGGCCGGCCGCCAGCCGTTCGGCAATCTTGGCGTGGGCGATATCGCGTGCCACCACCATGGGACCGGTCAGCGCCAGCCTGGTCGACACCGGGTACTTGCTGAGCTCGGCCCGGATCTCGTCCATCGGCCGGTTCAGGTCGATGCGGACAACGTCGCCGCCGAGCTCGGCGCCGGACGTCTCGGGCAGGTACTGCGCGGGATCGGTCTCCAGCCGCTCCAGGAAGACGCCGTCCGCGGTGATCTTCCCGCGGGCCTGCCGGTCGGCCGAGCAGGACACGGCGATCGCCACCGGGCAGGAGGCGCCGTGCCGCGGCAGCCGGATCACCCGCACGTCGTGGCAGAAGTACTTGCCGCCGAACTGCGCGCCGATCCCCGTCCGCCGGGTGATCTCGAGCACCTGCCGCTCGAGGCCGGCGTCCCGGAAGCCGTGCCCCGCCGCTGACCCGGCCGGCGGCAGCGTGTCCAGGTAGCGCGCCGACGCGTATTTGGCGGTCTTGAGCGCGTACTCGGCGCTGGTGCCGCCGATCACGATCGCCAGGTGGTAGGGCGGGCAGGCGGCGGTGCCCAGCGAGCGGATCTTCTCCTCCAGGAACGCCAGCATGCTGGCCTCGTTCAGCACCGCCTTGGTCTGCTGGTACAGGAACGACTTGTTCGCCGAGCCGCCGCCCTTGGCCATGAACAGGAACGAGTACTCGCCGCCGCCGGTCGCGTACAGCTCGATCTGGGCGGGCAGGTTGCTGCCGGTGTTCCGCTCGTCCCACATGGTCAGGGGCGCGAGCTGGGAATACCGCAGGTTCAGCTCGGTGTACGCGTCGTACACGCCGCGGGCGATGTGCTCCTCGTCCCGCCCGTCGGTGAGCACGTGCTGCCCGCGCTTGCCCATCACGATCGCGGTCCCGGTGTCCTGGCACATCGGCAGCACGCCGCCCGCCGCGATGCACGCGTTCTTCAGCAGGTCGAGCGCGACGTACCGGTCATTCGGGCTCGCATCGGCGTCGTCCAGGATGGACCGGAGCTGGCGCAGGTGGCCGGGCCGCAGCAGGTGCGCGATGTCCCGCATCGCCTCCCTGGTGAGCAGCGTGAGGACAGGGGGATCAAGCTCGAGAAATTTCCTCCCGAACGACTGGCGCTCGGACACACCGCCCGTGTCAAGCCGCCGGTACTCGGTGTCATCCGGGCCCGTCGGCAGCAGTTCGGTGAAGGTGAACTCGGGCATCGTCGCAGGTCCTCATCACGCGGTCATGGGATGACTTCATCCTAGATCGGCCTGACCGGCGGCCGCGCAGGGCGGTGGCCGGGGCGCTGCATACGATCGGTAGCGGAAACCTGGCGACGACGAGGAGCCGCAGATGACCCAGCAACCCGCAGCGGACATCGGCGTGACCGGCCTGGCGGTGATGGGCCGCAATCTCGCGCGCAACCTCGCCCGGCACGGCCACGCCGTCGGGCTGCACAACCGCTCGCCGGAGCGCACCCGCAGCCTGGTGAAGGAGCACGGCGACGAGGGCACGTTCGTCCCCGCCGAGTCCATGGCCGGCTTCGTCGCCAGCCTCCGGCAGCCGCGGGCGATCATCGTCATGGTCAAGGCGGGCCCGCCCACCGACGCCGTGATCGACGAGCTGGTCCCGCTGCTCGACGAGGGCGACATCGTCGTGGACTGCGGCAACTCGCACTTCATGGACACCCGCAGGCGCGAGGCGGCGCTGCGCGACCGCGGCCTGCACTTCGTCGGCTGCGGCGTCTCCGGCGGCGAGGAGGGCGCGCTCAACGGGCCGAGCATCATGCCGGGCGGTTCGGCCGAGTCGTACGCGCGGCTCGGTCCGATGCTCGAGTCGATCGCCGCGCAGGTGGACGGGACGCCGTGCTGCACGCACGTCGGCCCGGACGGCGCCGGCCACTTCGTCAAGATGGTGCACAACGGCATCGAGTACGCCGACATGCAGCTCATCGCCGAGGCCTACGACATCCTGCGCACCGGCCTCGGCGCGGATCCCGGCGAGATCAGCGGCATCTTCCGGACCTGGAACGAGGGTGACCTCGACTCCTTCCTCATCCAGATCACCGCGGACGTGCTGGCGCACACCGACGCCAGGACCGGCCGGCCGTTCATCGACATCGTGGCCGACCAGGCCGAGCAGAAGGGCACCGGCCGGTGGACGGTGCAGAACGCGCTCGAACTGGGCATCCCGATCACCGGCATCGCCGAGGCAACTTTCGCCCGGTCCCTGTCGGCGCACACCGGCCAGCGGGCTGCGGCCCGCTCGGCCTTCGGCGGGCAGGCGGGACTGTCCGGCGGCATCGACCGGGATGCCTTCACCGAGCAGGTCCGCCGCGCTCTGTACGCGTCGAAGGTGGTGGCCTACGCCCAGGGCTTCGATCACATCGCCGCGGGCAGCGCGGAGTACGGCTGGGACATCGACCGCGGCATGATGGCGACCATCTGGCGCGGCGGCTGCATCATCCGGGCGCGGTTCCTGGACCGGATCCGCACCGCCTATGACGAGGATCCCGGCCTGCCCAGCCTGCTCGTGGCGCCGTACTTCGCCGCCGCGGTCCGCGACGGGGTGGACAGCTGGCGGCAGGTGGTGGCGCAGGCCGCGACGGGCGGCATCCCGACGCCTGCGTTCTCCTCCTCGCTGGCCTACTACGACGGGCTGCGCCGGGACCGGCTGCCCGCCGCGCTGATCCAGGGCCTGCGGGACAACTTCGGCGCCCACACCTACCGGCGGGTGGACGCCGAGGGCGCCTTCCACACCGAGTGGGCAGGCGACGGGCGTGAGCACCCGGCGTGACGGCCGAGGCCGGCGGCCGCCTCTCCGCGGCCGCCGCATCAGCGGGCGGCGTCTCAGCGGGCGGCGTCTCAGCGGGCGGCGTCGAGCAGGTGGTAGAGGAGCAGCAGCTGGGTGATCGCCAGCGGCTCGGATCGCTGGCCGTCGGCGAGCCGGCCGAGTGATTCCGGCGGAGTGGACGGCAGCCCGAACTCGGCCCAGAGCGCCTTCTCCGCCACCGCGCTGTCCTCACCGGGCGCGTACCCGTGCACGTGCAACGCGTCCACCGGGCGGCCGTCGGTGTCCCGCGCCAGCTTGAGGTGGATGGCGTGCTGGTCGCCCTCGGACAGGACGCCGGTCAGGTCGGGGTGGCTGATCGTGTGCCGGAGCAGCAGCTCGGCCGAGAACGGCGTGCCCGGCGGGTCGGTCCGGCCCGGGATCGGCCCGAACCGGACCACGATGTCAGCGCTTGCCCGCTGCGGCCGGATGAACGCCTCGGAGTCTGGCTCGCGGCGCTCGAGCTCGGCCAGCACCTGCGTGGTCGTGTAACCGCGCTCCCGGGTGTCCCGCCCGATCTTCCAGTCGCGGCGGATGTCCTCGGCGGGATTGAGGTAGACGCTCACGTCGAAGCAGGCCCTGGCGAGCTTGGTGTGCAACGGCAGCAGCCCCTCGACGATGACGAACTCCCGGGGCTCGACGAGCTGCGGCCTGGTCAGCTGGCCGGTGCCGTGGTCGTAGACGGGCTTGAGTATGGGCTCGCCCATGGCCAGCAGCTGCAGGTGCTGCTCCATGATGTCGATGTAGTTGCTGTCCGGGTGGAGCACGGTGAACGGCTTGTCCTTGCGCTCCTGCCGGTCATAGCGGTGGTAGTCGTCCACGCAGATCGACGTGCTGCGGTCGCTGCCCAGCGCCTCGATGAGCCCCCGGGTGAGCGTGGTCTTGCCCGCGGCGCTGTCCCCGGCGATGGCCAGCATGCTGGGGCGCCTGCCCCGGCCGCCACCGGGGTCCGCGCGCTGCATGCGAACCAGCTTGTGTGGCACGTGACTCCCTCGCTCGTAGCAGTCCTAACCATAGGTTTCCGGTCGAGATCCGGCACCCCTCGCCGGGGGGGATCGCCGGGGGATCACGATTCGAACTCCCGTGATCGGCGGAGAAGTATCGTGTGGGCATGGCAGGGCGGCCGATTCGGGTCGTGCTGGTTGACGACCACGAGATAGTGCTCCAGGGACTCAAGGCGATCCTGGCCAGGCACGCCGGAGATGTCCGCGTGGTCGGCGAGGCCGTGGACACCGCGGCCGCCCAGCGCGTCGTCGAGACTCTGGATCCGGACGTGGTGCTCTCGGACGTCCGGCTGCGGGGCTCCAGCGGCCTCGACCTGTGCCGGCAGCTGCTGGAACGCGACCCCTCGCGCCGGATCGTGCTGCTCAGCGCGTACGACGACGAGCAGTACCTTTTCCAGGCCCTGCGGGCGGGCGCGGCCGGCTACCTGCTGAAGCGGGTCACCGGGGCGGAGCTCGTCGCGCACCTCGAGCGCGTGGTTGACGGCGAGACGGTCGTGGATCCGACCATGGCCGGCCGGGCCGCCGCGTCCGCCGCGCGGCTGCAGCGCGGGGAGTTCTGGGCGGGGGCGCACGTCGGCCTGACCCACCGGGAGAGCGAGGTTCTCGTGCTCGCCGTGGCCGGGCTGTCCAACCGGGCGATCGCGGGCCGGCTCGTCCTGGGGGAGGAAACGGTGAAGAGTCACCTGCGCTCGATTTACCGCAAGCTCGAGGTGAACGACCGGGCCGGGGCCGTCGCCGTGGCGCTGCGCGAGGGGATCGTCAATTGACCCGGAGGGCACTCGGGCTCGCCGACGCGCAGCAGGAGAATCAGCTGCTCGTCGGCATCATCGAGGCGATCTCCGCCAGCCCGGAGGTCGGGCCGCTCGCCGCGAACACCGCGCGGCTGATCGTGGCTGCCACCGCAACCGACGTGTGCTTCGTGCACGTGCTCGACGACACGGGGACGTCGCTGACCCTGGCCGGCGCCACCCCGCCGCTCGACGCGCAGGTCGGCAAGGTCCGGCTGGGGCTCGGCGAAGGCGTGACCGGATGGGTGGCCAGTCACCGCCAGCCGGTGGTCATCGCCGAGAACAAGGAGGCCGATCCGCGCTACCTCTACTTCCCCGAGCTGCACGGCAGGGAGTTCACGTCGATGGCCTCGGTGCCGATGGCGAGCGCTCCCGGCGGCCTGGTCGGCGTGCTCAACGTGCACAACCGCACCCGCCGCGAATTCACCGAGCGGGATATCCGGCTGCTGACCTCCATCGGCAGCCTCGTCGCCGGCGCGCTGCACCAGGCCAGGCTGCACCGCCAGCTGGCCGCGAGGAAGCGCGCGCACGACCAGTTCGTCGAGCACGTCATCACGGTGCAGGAGGCCGAGCGGCGCCGGCTGGCCGCGGATATGCACGACGGGATATCGCAGCGGCTGCTGAGCCTCGCCTTCCACCTGGACGCCGCGGCGGACGCGCTCACCGTGACGCCGGAGTTCGCCGCCCAGCAGCTGGAGCGCGCCCGCGAGCTCGTCGACCTCACCCTGGACGAGGCGCGGGCGGCCATCTTCGACCTGCGCCCGCCGGTGCTCGACGACCTCGGCCTGGCCGACGGGCTGACCAGCCTGGCCAGGTCCATCCCGTCGGTCGCGGTGACCGTTGACGCCGACGAGTTCCCGCTGCCCGAGCACGTCGAGATCGCGCTCTACCGCATCGCGCAGGAGGCTCTGCAGAACGTGGTCAAGCATTCCGGCGCCAGCCGGGCCGAGCTCGAACTGCGGTCAGAGCCGGGAGTGGCGCTGATGCGGTTGACCGATGACGGGTCCGGCTTCGACCACGGCGAGGTGTCGGCCCGCGATCTGGGCCAGTCGGGCTACGGGCTGCGCAGCATGACCGAGCGCGCGGAGCTGGTGGGCGGCAAGCTCGAGGTGCGGACCAGTCAGGGCCGCGGCACCACGGTCAGCGTCCGGATACCGGTTCTCTAGCCGGCCCGGCCGCGCCAGGCATCCCGGGGTCTCAGCTTTCCGGCGGCTCGTCTTCGGACTGCGAGAAGACGCGGCTGGCGAGCAGGTCCCCGGGCTCCAGCCGCATGAGATCGTCCATGTTCCAGGCCCGGTCCGGCTCGCTCAGCAGCCGGCTGGCGTGCCGGAGCCTGGCCCGCTCCAGCGCGTTGCGGACGCTGCGGGCGTTGGCGAACCGCGGCTGCCGCATCCGGCGGCCGAGGTAGTCGCGCAGGGTCGCCTCGGCTTCGTCGGACAGCCGGTAGCGCACCTCGCCGAGCATCAGCTGCGCGATCTCCGCCAGCTCGTCCAGCGAGTACTCGGGGAAGTCGAGGTGGTGGGCGATCCGCGAGCTCATCCCCGGGTTGGAGGCGAAGAACGTGTCCATCCGGTCCTTGTAGCCGGCCAGGATCACGACGATCTTGTCCCGCTGGTTCTCCATCACCTGCAGCAGGATCTCGATCGACTCCTGGCCGTAGTCCCGCTCATTGTCGGCCCGGTACAGGTAGTAGGCCTCGTCGATGAACAGCACGCCGCCCATCGCGCGCTTGAGCACCTCCTTGGTCTTGGGCGCGGTGTGCCCGACGTACTGGCCGACCAGGTCGTCACGGGTGACGGCGACCAGGTGCCCGCGGTCCAGGTAGCCGACTCGGTGCAGCAGCTCGGCCATCCGCAGCGCGACCGTGGTCTTGCCGGTGCCCGGGGCGCCGGTGAAGCACATGTGCAGGCTGGGCCGCGACGCGGCCAGGCCGAACCGCGCCCGCACCTGGTCCACCAGGAGCAGCGCGGCGATCTCCCGGATCCGCTGCTTGATCGGGGCGAGCCCAACGAGCTCGCGGTCGAGAGCATCGAGGATCTCGTCGATGCCGGCCGCCTTCCGCTCGGCGGCCAGGTTGACGGTGGCGTCCTCGGGCAGCAGGTCCGCCCGGGCTTCCGCCGCGCTGTCCTGCCCGGGCCCGGCGGGCGGATGCCCGGCCCCCGCTACGAACCGCTGCCCGGCCGGGTCCGCAGAGGGGTGCCCCGGCGGCTCTGGCTGACCGTCCGCCGCGGGCGCGGGCCGGCCGGGCACCGCCATCCCGAATCCCGGCCTGCGCTGTGGCTCCTCGGTCATCACTGAGCCTTTTTCATCCTCGCCCAAACGGTCAGCGCAGGCGGGACGGGAACGGGCGGACGAAAAAGGCTCATCGGTACCGGTCACCCTTCGGCTTGTCGAGCGCGTACGGGTGAATCGTGAACCGGACCAGCCGGCCCGGCCCTTCCTGCCGCTCCAGCCGGAAGCCCGGCTCCTCGGCGGGACGGTTGACGATGAACGACAGCGCCGTGGTCTGCCTGCCGTACGTCGCGTCGTAGGCGTTGAGCTTGATGTAGTGGTCGGGGTAGGCCTTACGGCACTCGTTCACCTCGTACAGCACGCCGGCCGCGTCGGCCAGGTCGAACATCGGCAGCCCCCACATCTCCCAGTAGTTGTTGCGGGGATGCGGGTCGTCGGTGAACTCGACCGACAGCGGCCAGCCGTTGTCGAGCGCGTACTGGGCCTGCGCCGCGATCTCCTCGTCGGTGAAGTCGGGCAGGTAGGAGAAAGTGCCCTGGGTGATGCGCATGCCGATCTCCCTTAAAGTATTTTTCGAACGATGTAGATGATCATGAAGCGACTCACGCGCGCGGGTTCGAAAAACACTTTCAAACCGAAACAGGCGTCTCGACGACGTCGGGCGTGTCGGTGGAGGCGTAGTTGAACGTGATGTCGCCCCAGGTGGCCAGCGCGACGTCGAGCTCGCGGCTGCGCTTGGCGGCGGACTTGAGTATCTCCTCGCCCTCGGTCATGTGGTCGCGGCCCTCGTTGCGGGCCTTGATCATGGCCTCGAGCGCCACCCGGTTCGCGGTCGCGCCGGCGGCGATCCCCATCGGATGGCCGATCGTGCCGCCGCCGAATTGAAGCACCACGTCCTCGCCCAGGTAGTGCAGCAGCTGGTGCATCTGGCCGGCGTGGATGCCGCCGGAGGCCACCGGCATGCATCCCGGCATGGACGCCCAGTCCTGCTCGAAGTAGAGGCCCTTGACTGGATCCGGTTCCACCTTGTTCAGCCGGAGGGTGTCGTAGTAGCCGGCCACCATGTTCGGGTCGCCCTCCAGCTTGCCGACGACCGTGCCCGCATGGATGTGGTCCACGCCGGCCAGCCGCATCCACTTGGCGATGACCCGGAAGCTGACCCCGTGATTCTTCTGCCTGGTGTAGGTGCCGTGGCCGGCCCGGTGCAGGTGCAGGATCAGCCCGTTAGCCCTGGCCCACTTGGCCATCGACTGGATCGCCGTGTAGCCGACCGTCAGGTCGATCATGACGATGACGCTGCCGAGCTCCTTGGCGAACTCGGCGCGCTCGTACATGTCCTCCATGGTGGCCGCGGTGACGTTCAGGTAGTGGCCCTTGACCTCGCCGGTCTCCGCCTGGGCCCGGTTCACGGCCTCGATGCAGTGCAGGAACCTGTCGTGCCAGCGCATGAACGGCTGGGAGTTGATGTTCTCGTCGTCCTTGGTGAAGTCCAGCCCGCCGCGCAGCGCCTCGTAGACCACCCGGCCGTAGTTGCGGGCCGACAGGCCCAGCTTCGGCTTGGTCGTGGCGCCGAGCAGCGGCCTGCCGTACTTGTTCAGGTACTCCCGCTCCATGACGATGCCGTGGGCCGGCCCCTGGAAGGTCTTCGTGTAGTGCGGCGGGATCCGCATGTCCTCCAGCCGCAGTGCAAGGAGCGCCTTGAACCCGAAGACGTTGCCGATGATGGAGGACGTCAGGTTCGCGATCGACCCCTCCTCGAACAGGTCGATGTCGTAGGCGATGTAGGCGATGTACTGGCCTTCGATGCCGGGCACCGGGTCCACCCGGTAGCACTTGGCCTGGTAGTGCTCGTGGTCGGTCAGCCGGTCGGTCCACACCACCGTCCAGGTCGCGGTCGATGACTCGCCCGCAACCGCCGCCCCCGCCTCCTCGGGCGGCACGCCGGGCTGCGGCGTGATCCGGAACGCGCAGAGGATGTCGGATGGCTTCGGCTCGTAGTCCGGCTCCCAGTAGCCCATCTCGGCGTAAGGGATCACTCCCGCGGCCCACCGGTCGGTCATCTGCTCTCCCGCTGCGAAGTGGCGTCCATGACCTCATCGTCGCGGGTTTTACTTAGATAATCAATCAACTATCTTCATGTTAACCTGAGCGAATGATTAAGTATAAGCTGCCGCGGCCCCGGCGGCCGCGGTGACCACCGTCGCCCGGCTGCAGGCGTTCGTCGCGGTCGCGGACGCCGGGTCGGTGCGGGCCGCGGCGCAGCGGCTGGTCGTGACCGAGTCCGCGGTCTCGGCCGCGATCGCCGCGCTCGGCCGGGAGGTGGGCGTGCCGCTGATCGAGCGGGAAGGCCGCGGGCTGCGGCTCACCCCGTCCGGGCGGACCTACGCCGGGTACGCCCGCACGATCCTGGGCCTGCACGACGAGGCGCTCGCGGCCGCCCGCGGCGACACCGACCCCGAGCACGGCCGGGTCCGGGTCGCCGCGGTCACCACCGCGGGGGAGCACGTGCTGCCCGCGCTGCTGGCGGCGTTCCTGACCAGCCACCCGGGCGTGGATCTGCGGCTGGAAGTGGGCACCAGCGAACAGGTCTGGGAGCTGCTCGGCACGCACCGGGCCGACCTGGCCCTCGCGGGACGCCCGCCGCAGGGGCTGCCCGGCGCGGTCGTGCACGCGGTGCGGCCCAACGCGCTGGTGGTCGTCGCGTCGCCCGCGACGGCGGGCTCGTTCGAGCCGGGCCGGACCAGGTGGCTGCTGCGGGAGGCCGGGTCGGGCACCAGGACAACCTGCGAGGCGCTGCTGGCCGGCTGGGAGGTCGATCCGCCCCGGCTCACCCTGGGCTCCAACGGCGCCGTGGTCGCCGGTGCGGCGGCCGGGCTCGGCGTCACGCTGGTGTCCAGGGACGCGGTATCCGGTCAGCTAGCCGACGGCGCGCTGGTCGAGGTGCCCGCGCCGGGTACCCCGCTGCGCCGGCCATGGCACGCCGTGACGGCCGGGCCTGAGCAGGCGAGCACCAGGCTGCTCATCGAGCACCTGCTGCAGCCCGCGGACCCCGGCGGCTGGCGCCCGCCCGCGACCGCACTGAGATCGGGCGGAAGGAGCCACCGCCAGCGGCGGTAGCCGGGCTGACCGCCCGCACGGTGGAGGCACAAATGCACAAGCTCCCCCGCCGATTCCTCCATGCGAGGGATGTAGCTGCTGTCTCCCCGACTTACCGTCCGAATGTGGGACGGGCTAGGCGAGGAGCGTGATCAAGTGATGGATTTGAATCGCTCGGCGGCCGAACTGATGGCCCGGGGCAAGGGCATACTCGCCGCCGACGAGAGCATCGCGACCATGTCATCCCGGCTGGCGAATGCGGGCGTAGCACCCACGGAGGAAAGCCGCCGTGACTACCGGGAAATGCTCGTCACCACACCGGGCCTGTCCCGCGGGGTCAGCGGGGTGATCCTGTGCGACGAGACGTTCCGGCAGCGGCTGTCCGCCGGCCCCACCTTCCCCGACGCCCTGGCCGACGCCGGGATACAGCCGGGAATCAAGGTGGACACCGGGGCGAAGCCGCTGGCCGGCCGGCCGGGCGAGACGGTCACCGAGGGACTTGACGGCCTGCGCGGCCGGCTGGCCGAGTACGCCGCGCTGGGCGCCCGGTTCGCCAAGTGGCGCGCCGTCATCGTCATCGCCGACGACCGCCCCTCCTGGCAGGCGCTGCGGGCGAACGCGCACGCGCTGGCCCGGTACGCCGCGCTGTGCCAAGAAGCCGGCATCGTGCCCATCGTCGAGCCCGAAGTGGTTATGGACGGAGCGCACTCGATCGACCGGTGCGCCAAGGCGACCATGGCGGCGCTGATGGCCACCTTCGCCGAGCTGCAGGAATTCGACACCAGGCTCGACGGGATGGTGCTCAAGCCCAACATGGTCGTGCCCGGCAAGGACTCGGCCGAGCTGGCCACGCCGGACGAGGTGGCACGCGCGACCCTGACCGTCCTGCACACCATCCTGCCCGGGGAAACCGGCGGGGTCGCGTTCCTTTCCGGCGGTCAGTCACCCGACCGGGCGACCGCCAACCTCGCCGCCATCCGGGCCCTGCCCGCGCCGTGGCCCGTCACGTTCTCGTTCGGCCGGGCGCTGGTGGATCCGGCGCTCGCCGCCTGGCGCGGCGAGCCGGACCGGATCTGGGCCGGGCAGCGCGCGCTGGCGGGGCGGGTCGCCGCCTGCTCCGCGGCGCTCACCGGCTCGGCGGCGCTCACCGGCTCGGCCGGCCCCGCCGCGGATGACGTCGCGACGGTGCCCGCCCCCCGGCAGGCCGCCGGTGCGGTCCGCAGTCCGGCTGCGGCGAGGCTCCGGCTCGTGCCCGTTCGGGAAAAACTGCCCTTCCTCAAGCCGTCAGGTGCCGGCAACGGTGCTCGGGCGTGGCGCCACTCCCATGCCGAAGCCGCCCGCCAGCGCCGCGATTACGGCAGTTAGCACGAGCGGCACCGCGTAGGCCGCCCGCCATCCCGCCGACCCGCCGACCGCGCCGGCGACGCCGCCTGCCAGGCCGGCGCCGAGCAGGAAGCCGAGGTAGTTGAACACGTTCACCCGGGAGATCGCGATGCCGCTCCCGGTCGGGTCGAGCCTGGACGTGGCGGCGAAGCACTGCGGCGGGACCACGCAGAACCCGAGCCCGGTGATCGCGAACGCCACGATGGCCAGGGCGGGCGTGGGCGCGGCGACGACGAAGATCAGGCCGACGGCGGCCACCAGCGCGCCGGCCCGCACCACGGCCGCCGCGCCGAACCGGCGCACGGTCCGGTCCCCGATCACCCGGCCGGCCACCATCATCGCCTGGTAGGCCGAGTACGCCAGCGGCATCAGCACCTTGGCGCTGTGCTGGACCTTGTTCATGTACACCGAGCTGAAGTTCGAGATCGCCGCGTCGCCGATGTACATGCACGCCATGGCGACCCCGATGAGGACGATCGGCCGCCAGGCGATCCGCACGCCCGCGGCCCTCGCCGCGGCCTCCGACACCGGCGCGACGTCCGCCTCCCGGCCGAACAGCCAGGGGCCGGTGGCCAGGCTGGCCGCGGCGCCCGCCGCCCCGGCGACGGCGAAGGCCACCCCCAGCGACACGCCCAGCTTCCCGGCGGCGGCGTTCCACAGCCCGCCCGCGATCCCCGCGGCGCTCCAGCCGCCGTAGAAGGCGGTGATGATGCTGCGGCCGTAGCGCTTCTCCGCCACGGCCCCCTGGATATTCATGCTCGCGTCGACGGCACCGGTGAATAGCCCGAACGCCGCGACCGCGGCATACATCTCGGGCCGCGAGGCCGCGAAGCCGATGGCGAGCAGGGTGAGGCAGACGGCCGGCTGGGCGGTCCGCAGTACCGCCTTGCTGCCCAACCGCGCGGCCAGCGGCCCCGCCAGCACGCTGCCGGCCCCGGCGATCACCGGGACCAGCAGCAGCACGAGCGTGAGCTGCCCGTTGGAAAAGTGGAACTTGTCCTGGAGCACCGAGATGCGGGTCACCACGACCGCGAAGCACAGTCCCTGGACGGAGAAGGCCACGGCTGCGGCTATCCGGCCCCGCCGGTCCCGCCGGTCAGGCTGGTCAGTCTGGTCAGTCTGGTCGGGCTGGGTCACAGGCTGCCAGGGTAGGGATGGTGCCGATCACGGTCAAGCACGGATATCGTCGTGACGTGCCGTCCCGCAATGCGCCGCGTGATCTCCGGGCTTCCGATGCCGACCGGGAGCGGGTGCTGTCGGTGCTCGCCGAGGCCGTGAGCGACGGCCGGCTCACCCCCGACGAGCACGCCGGGCGGGTCGAGCGGGCCGCCGCGGCCCGCACCCTGGGAGATCTCGTCGGGCTGACCACGGACCTGGTGACGTCCGACGCGCAGCCGCTCCGGCTGGACGGAACGCGGCCGGTGACCGCGGTCTTCGGCGGCCAGCGGCGCGAGGGGCGCTGGGTGGTGCCGGAACGGCTCGCGGTGGCGGCGGTGTTCGGCGAGGCGCTGCTCGATTTCCGCGAGGCGCTGCTGCAGAGCTCCCGGGTCATCGTCTACGCGACGGTGATCTTCGGGCGGCTGAAGATCCTCGTCCCGGACGGGGTGCTGGTGGAAGTGACCGGGACGTCGGTGGCGAGCTCCAGGCGCGGGCCGGTGGCGCGCCGTCAGCCGGAGCTTGATGGCTGGGCCGGTCAGGGTGCCCGGGCCGCCCGGGTGGCGGCGCCGGGCCAGCCGGAGCTGCCGGTGATCGAGGTCCGCGGGCTCATCGTGGGCGGCCGGGTGCAGGCGATCGCGCCGCCCCGGGCCCGGGGGTTCCTCGGCATCTTTCCCCGTCGCGGCCGTTAGCCGGCCGGTTCCCTGTTCCCTGTTCCCTGTTCGCTGTTCCCCGTTGCGATCCTGGCCGCGTCCGTCAGCAATCGACCGAGTCGAAGTTGACCGAGCTGTAGGCGCGCAGCTTCCAGAGCTGGTGCTCGCTGGTGATGCTGCGGATGGTGCCGGAACGCGCCCGCATGACGAGCGAGTGCGTGGTCGCGCCGCCGGCCCGGTACCGCACCCCGGCCATCAGCTCGCCGTCGGTGATCCCGGTCGAAGCGAAGAACACGTCGTCCGACGACACCAGGTCCTCGGTCGTGAGCACCTGGTCCAGGTCCAGCCCGGCGTCCAGGGCGCGGCTGCGCTCGGCGTCGTCCCGCGGGTACAGGGTGCCCAGGATGACGCCGCCGAGGCACTTGATGGCCGCGGCCGCGATGATGCCCTCCGGCGTCCCGCCGATGCCGAGCAGCAGATCCACGCCGGTGCCGTCGCGCGCGGCCATGATCGCGCCCGCGACGTCGCCGTCGGTGATCAGCTTGATCCGGGCGCCCGCGGCACGCACCTGGGTGATCAGGTCGGCATGCCGCGGCCGGTCGAGGATCACCACGGTCACGTCCTGGCGGGCGCAGCCCTTGGCCCCGGCCACGGCCGCGATGTTGTCGGCGACCGGCGCCTCGATGTCCACCGCGCTGGCCGCGGCCGGGCCGGTGACCAGCTTGGACATGTAGAACACGGCCGACGGGTCGTACATCGAGCCGCGGGCCGCGACCGCGAGCACGGAGATCGCGTTTGGCATGCCGTTCGCGGTGAGCCGGGTGCCGTCGATCGGATCCACCGCCACGTCGCAGGCCGGCCCGGTGCCGTCGCCCACCTGCTCGCCGTTGTACAGCATCGGCGCCTGGTCCTTCTCGCCCTCGCCGATGACGACGACCCCGTTCATCGACACGGTGTTGATCAGCAGCCGCATCGCGTTGACGGCGGCGCCGTCCGCGCCATTCTTGTCCCCCCGGCCCACCCAGCGGGCGGCGGCCATCGCCCCCGCCTCGGTGACCCGGGCCAGCTCCAGCGCCAGGTTCCGGTCCGGAGCGTGCCGGCCAGGTTCGCGGGGCGCCGCCGGATCCTCGTCCGGCGGGGCCGGGCGGCCGGCGAGACCGGGTGCGGGTGTGGTGACGATCTCGTGTTCGGTCACGGGCGCGCCCTCCTGATCGACAGTAATGCGATCCTATGTACCCGCCGGCCGGGCGTAGCCTGTCACCTGGAGCGGCCGGACCCCCGGCCGGCGAAGGGGCGCGGTCAGCGCATGACGACGGAACGTCCGGAGGCGGCCAACGGGGCAGGCGCCGCGACGCGGGCCGGCGGGATAGCGGCCCGGGTATCCGAGCGCGGCGCGGCCACCAGGTCGGGCCTGCTCGCGGCGGCCCGCGAGGTCTTCACGTGCACCGGCTACGCGCAGGCGGGCGTGACCGACATCGTCGCGAAGGCGGGCGCCAGCGTCGGCAGCCTGTACCACCATTTCAGCGGCAAGGCCGACCTGTACCTGACCCTGTTCGAGGAGTTCCACGCCGACCAGGCCGACCAGGCCCGGACCGCGGTCCGGGCCGCCCGCAGCGCCGGCGTCACCGACCCCAAGCTTCTCTTCGTGGCCGCGGCCAGGTCTTATCTCGACGGCTGCTTCGAACAGCGCGAGCTGTCCAGGCTGTTCGTGTCGGGCGACGCCCCGCCCGGGTTCGACGTGGTCATGCGGCGGCGGATGCGCGAGTGGGCCGAGCGCAACGCGGAATTCTTCGCCCGCAGCGCCGAGCCTGACGACGAGGCCGTATCCGTGGTGCTGACCGGCGCCCTCATCCTCGCGGTCGCGGAGGTGGCGCTCTGCGAGGACGCGCGCCGGGCCCGGCGGCTCGCCGACGGCGTGCTCGAGATCATGTCGAGGATCGAGGGCCAGGCGGCCCGCTGAGGCCGGCCCGTCAGCCGCCGGATCCTGGCCGGACGGCATCGACGGTCAGTGTCTGGACATGCTTGGCGCAGGCGGTCGATTTGTAGTGAACGTAGAGCGGCGCGGTCTGGTTCGGCGGGAAGACCTGCAGCCACGTCGTCGTCACCGGGTGGCACTGGGCGGCGGAGAAGTTGCCCGCGTCCACGATCCGCAGCAGCGCGCTGGCGACGCCGCCGGGCTTGAGGGTCACCAGCTCGCGCGGGGTGGTCGAGTTCTCCGCGGCCGCGAGGCCGACCTGGGTGACGGGCTGGCCGGCACCGAAGGAGACGCCGGGATAGCCGTAGAGGGTGCACGAGGCGTTGTTGAGGTTGGTGAAGTCGATCACGGTGTAGACGCTGCCCGCGGTCCCCTGCGCGATTCCCGCGTCCGCCCGCAGGTACCGGGACGAGCAGGCGGCGGTGCCGCCTGCCGGAGCCGGCCCTGTGGCCGACCCGGATGTTGCCGTTCCTGACGGGGCCGGCGAGGACGAGGCGGAGCTCGTGCCCGGCGAGGCGGAAGTGGCCGGAGTGGTGGTCTTGGCGGGGGCAGCGGCCGGCGCCTGCGAGCCGCACGCGGTGACGAGCGCCGCGAGACCGGTAACCGCTGCCGCGCAGGCCGTCCGCCGGGCTGTCGATGAGCTCATGTCAGATCCTTCCCTGGCGGCCCCGCTCGCCGTCTACTGGTAGGACGCCTGTCGTGCCGCCGGGGTTGGATCCGGTTTCCGGCCGGCCGGATCCGTTACCCGCGCGTGTCTCCGCCGTTACCCGTTGACGCCCAATCGGCGCATGTGCAAGTATCTGCGCCTTTGGGGTACGCGAGAGGCCAGTCGTATCCGCGACGGGACATGGGGGAGCCGGATGGCACGCAGATTCCTGACCAGGGACAGCCTCCGGCGCATGCCCGCCGTCCTGGGAACGGCGGTCACGGCGCTGGCGGTCACGGCGGCGCTCGGCGCCGCAGCGACGGCGCCCTCGCCTCAGGTCGCGGCCGGTCATGCCTCGGCAGCCCGCCCGGCCGCCGGCAGCCGGATGGCGTTGTTCCGAGCGGCGGCGAAGGAATCCGGCGTTCCGGCCAGATTGCTGCTCGCCATCGGATACAACGAGTCCCGCTGGGAACCGCACGGAACCACGCCGAGCGCCGATGGCGGTTACGGCCTGATGAACTTGACCACCAGGACATTCACCGTAGCCACCGCGCAGGGCAAGGGGAAACCGCGCGCAGTCGTCCTGGTCAAGACGCATTACACGCTGGACGAGGCCGCCCGGCTGCTGCATCTCCCGGCGGGCACGCTGAAGACCAGCGACGCCGCGAACGTCCGCGGCGCCGCCGCGGTGCTGGCCGGATACGCCCGGCGGCTCGGCGGCGGCAGGCTGCCGGCCACGCTGGGCGGCTGGTACGGCGCGGTGGCCGAGTACAGCGGCGCCCCCCAGCAGAAGACCGCCCAGCTGCTCGCCGACGACGTGTTCTCGACGCTGCGCACTGGTGCCTCGCTGATCACCTCCGACGGCCAGGCGATGCGGCTGGCGGCTTCCCCCTCCGTGCGCCCCGACCGTGCGATGGTCCGCAGGCTCGGCCTGCAGCCGCCGCCCCGTTCGGCCGCGCCGGTGGACTGCCCCGCCAACCTGAACTGCCAGTTCGTCCCCGCCGCGTACGCGGAGAACCCCGGCGGCAACCCGCAGAACTACGGCAACTACGACACCGCCAGCCGGCCGAGTGACCTGACGATCAATTCGATCGTCATCCACGACACCGAATCCTCGTACGCGTCCGCCATCGCCACCTTCCAGAACTCCCAGGCCTACGTCAGCGCCAACTACGTGATCCAGTCCTCGACCGGCAACATCACCGAGATGGTCCGGCCGCAGGACGTGGCCTGGGCGGTCGGCGACTGGTACGACAACACGCACTCGATCAGCATCGAGCACGAGGGCGTCGCGGCCCAGGGAGCGGTCTGGTACACCCAGGTCATGTACAAGGCGTCCGCCGACCTGGTGCGGTACCTGGCCAAGAGGTTCGGCGTGCCGCTCGACCGGCAGCACATCATCGGCCACGACAACGTGCCAGGTCCCACCGATGCCTACACGGCCGCGCAGCACTGGGACCCGGGGCCGTTCTGGAACTGGACCTACTACATGTCCCTGCTGCACGGGGTGAGCCAGCGGGCGGAGCGGGCCAGCGGCGGGTCGGCCACCCGCGGCGGTCATCAGGTGGTCACCATCGACCCCGTCTTCGCCACCAACCAGCCGCCGGTGACCGACTGCTCCGGCGGGACCTGCAAGCCGCTGCCAAAACAGCCCGCCAACTTCGTCTACCTGCGCACCCAGCCGAGCGCCAGCGCGCCGCTGCTCAGCGACCCGACGCTGCACTCGGGCGGCACCGCCGGGACCACGGAAGACGCGGACTGGGGTGACAAGGCGCCGACCGGCGAGAAGTACGTGATCGCCGGGCAGCAGGGAAACTGGACGGGCATCTGGTACGCGGGCACGATCGGCTGGTTCTATAACCCGCCCGGCGCCGCCCAGACCGGGCTCTACACCGGCGCCGCGGTCGTCATGGCGAAGCCGGGGGTTAGCTCGGTGCCGGTGTACGGCAGCGCGTTCCCCGAGGCATCCGCCTACCCGAAGCCCGTGCCGGTCCAGCCGAACGCGCCGCTGGTGTACAAGATCCTGCCTGGCCAGGCATACGTCACGACGGGCGCGGTCCCCGACGACTACTACTACGCCGCCACCTTCAACTCGAGCCTGCCGGATGATCACACCGTCATCAGGGGCAAGACGGCCTATTACCAGATCTTCTACAACCACCGGCTGTTCTTCGTGAAGGCCGCCGACGTCGTGCTGAAGAACCTGCCCTGACCCGCCGGATAGCGCCTGCCCGGCGCTAGAACGGCGCGGACTCCTCGCCCGCCTTCTCGCCGGGCGCGGCCGGGCCATCGGATTCCGGCCGCGCGCTGGGCCATGGCGGTGGCGATCCTGGCCCTGGCTCCCTCCAGCCACTCGGCGCAGATGGCGGCGAGCCGCTCACCGCGCTCCCAGAGATCGAGCGACTGCTCGAGGGTGAGCCCGCCGGCTTCCAGCCGCTTGACTACCTCGGCCAGTTCGTCGCGCGCCTGCTCGTAGGACAGCGTCTGATTCACACGCCCAACTTATTTCATGCCCCGGGCGGCAGCAGCGATCCTGGCCGCTACGGCTGCACGGCTGGTGCTGCTGCTGGTGCCGGCCCTAGTCCTGGTGCCGGCCCGGCGGCCGCGCTGGCGGCCCTGCTGGCCGCGTTGCCGGCTCTGCTGATCGCTTTCCGCACCGCGGCCGCGACCATCCGCGCGTACACCACGCCGCCCGCGGGCCGGGGATGGACGCCGTCCCCCCAGAGCAGGCCTGTCCTGTTCCTGATCGTCATGACCCAGTTGGCGAGCGTGACGTTGCGGTCCTGCCGGGCCGCGGCGGCGAGGACCGCATTCACCTCTGCCTGCCATGGCCGGGGGACGAACGTGTTGACGAGGACCAGCATGCGGCCCGGGCCTGTCACCGCGCGCAGCGCGCGTATCTGGGCCGTGGTGATGGGCCCGTTGGTGCCGAGGCCGACCACGACGACCGGGCGCAGCTCGCCCCGGCCGGCCAGCTGCCGCACCGCGGCGATGCCCTGGCTCATCTGGCGGCTGACCTCCGCGTCGATGTAGCTGCCGGGGAGCGCGGCCCGCAGCTGCGGCGCCGCGGCGAGCATGACCGAGTCGCCGATCGCCGTGACGTCCCGGCCGGGGTGCCGCAGCGACACGGACGTTGGGGGGGAACGGCGCTGGTGCTCGTGAACCGGGTGCTGCCGCAGCGAAACGGGCTGCAGCAGGGAGACGGGGTTGCGCGCGGGAACGGGCTGCAGCAGGGGACTCGCGTCCGGCCCTGAGGAGGAGTGCCGGACGGAGGCCGCGCTGGCTCTCCGGCCCGCCGCGATCTGCTGCTGCAGCGTCTGCCCCGGCGGTGAGTAAAGGACGCCGTACCCCGCGGTGCAGGCCACGGTGACGGCGGCCACGGGTATCAGCGCGGGGAGCGCCCGCTGCGGGGATTGCCGCGCGGCGGCGACCGATCGCGCGATCGCTGCCCGCTGGCTACGCAGCGTGGCGCCGAGGCCGTTGCGCAGGATGGGTGCCTCGATCCACCGCCAGGTAGCGGCGGCGAGCGTGATCGCCACGGCGGTCTCTGCGGTCCGGATGCCGAACGCGGTGGATTGCGTTCCCGCTCTCGCCGCGAAGAGCGCGATCACCGGCCAGTGCCAGAGGTAGATGCCGTAGGACCGGATGCCGATCCAGCGAAGCGGCGACCAGCTGAGCATGCTGCCGAGCGTCCCGGAGCCGGCTGCCGCGACGACGACCGCGCCGGCAGCGAGCGCGGCGACGGCGATCCCGCCCAGGTACACGGCACCGCCGCTGCCGGAGAGGTGCGCCAGTTCCCAGGCGAGGACCGAGATCCCGGCCACGCCGATCAGGTCTCGCCGGCGCGTGTCTGCCTCCGATGCGGCCGCGAGCCGCTGCAGCGGCCAGCCGAGCGCCAGGCCCGCGCCGACCAGCAAGGCGGCCGCGTGGGTATCCGCGCCGTAATACAGGCGGGAGGGCTCCGCGCCTGACGCGTACCCGGCGGCCATCGCCAGGGCGGACGCTGCCGCGCCCAGCCAGACGACGGCCGCCCGTGCCCGCCGGCGCCGGAAGGCGCAGAGAATCACAGTCAGGATGAGGGGCCAGATCAGGTAGAACTGCTCCTCGATGGCCAGCGACCAGAGGTGCTGAAGCGGCGGAGGCGGGCCGAACACCGTGAAGTAGCCCTGATGATGCAGCGCTTGCCACCAGTTGCTCGTGTACGTCATCGCGGCGAGCAAGGCAGGCCGCAGGCTCGCCAGCTGATCAGGCTCGAGCACGGCGACAGCGGCCGTGACGGTCACCAGCATCACGGCCAGGCAAGGCAGGAGCCAGGCGGCCCCGGCGGATCCAGAAATCGCGCAGATCCAGCCGGCCGCCGTGATCCCACGGCGTGGCGAGCAGGTCAGTGATCAGGTAGCCGCTGATGACGAAGAAGACATCCACCCCGAGGAACCCCCCGGGCAGGCCGGAGAAGCCCTCGTGGAACGCCAGCACCGCGAGGACCGCGATCCCGCGCAGGCCGTCGAGACCAGCAGCCCGAACACGCGGGCGCGCGGAAACCCGGGGGGAGGTGCCCGGCCGCCCGCTGGCCAGCCGCTGTCCTGATGGCCTCCCGTCGCCAGGCTTTCCCCTCCCCGGCCTTGTGAGCGGGGAATGATCGCTCGTGCGGAGCACACGGCAATCTTCGGATCTTTGCTGTCTGGATGGTGACAGGACACGCCGCAGCCTGCCGAAACAGCGACAAAACACGCCTTAGTTGTCATGTTTCGTGCGGCGAAAAGCGTAGAGTTCGGCTGCGCTGAATCCTCACGGTCAAAGCCAGCGCCTGACCCGGTGGGAGTATTGCTCGTACTCGGCGACCGCGGTCGGCTTTCGGTGCGTCGAATGACTGGCCACGGCGTACGTCGTTGATCGTAGGTTCGCCCCGTCATGTGTGGATGGCCCGGGTCCGGGTTGGCGGCCACGATGTCGGCATGACAGAGGGACAGCGGCTGGCTGGGCAGGCACTGCCAGCTCGGGGGGGGACTGTGGAGACGTCTGCTGGCACTGCAGGTTCCATGGTCCCGCTGCGGCAGGCTTACCGCCAGGTGACGTCGTCCAGGTGGCGGAGCCGCATTTCCGTGGTCATCCCGGCGTACAACGAGGCTGATAACCTGCGGTGGCTGCTGCCGCAACTCGCCACCCCGCACGAGGTGATCGTCGTTGATGGCGAATCGACCGACGGAACCGATAAGGTCGTGCAGGAATTGTGTCCGCAGGCGACGCTCATCCGGCAGCCCCCGCATGGCAAGGGTGCGGCCCTGCGAGCCGGCTTCGCCGCCGCCACGGGTGACATTATCGTCATGATTGACGCCGACGGGAGCATGGATCCGCTTGAGATCGATACCTTCGTCGCACTGATCGCCCGCGGATTTGACATCGTGAAAGGGTCGCGCAACTCGTGCGGCGGGGGTTCACAGGACCTGACCTTCATCCGCCGGATGGGCAACCGGCTATTTGTATGGCTCGCCAATGCGCTGTACCGGACTGGCTGGAGCGACCTGTGCTACGGCTACATCGCTTTCCGCCGGTCAGCGCTCGACCGGTTGCGCCTGCACGCTGACGGGTTCGAGATCGAGACCGAGATCTGCGTGCATGCGGTGACCGCAAAGCTGGCCGTGGCCGAGGTCCCGAGCTATGAGCTTAACCGCCGCTCGGGCGTGTCCAACCTGCACCCGCTGAGAGACGGATGGCGGGTGCTGAAGGTGCTGCTTCGCAACCGGTTGCGCCAGCGCAGGGAACTTACCCGGTGGATCACGGTCAGTGAGATTAGCGCTGAGCATGCGGTGCTAGAGGCCGCAGAAGGATGATCGGGGTAACCGGTGAAATCGCGGCTGGCGATATGTCGGTGGTCGTATGCACATATGACGAGAAGCGGCGCCCGTTGCTCGAGCGCGCGCTCGAGGCACTAGAGCATCAGGAACAGCCGCCCGCAGCCGTTATCGTCGTGGTGGACCATAATCCGCGGCTTTTTAGCCTCCTGCGGGCAGACCATCCGCAGCTCACCGTCGTGCCCAACGATAGGAAGCGCGGCTTGTCCGGGGCGCGCAACTGCGGCCTAGCATTGACGGTTACTCCCGTTGTTGCTTTCCTCGACGACGACGCGGTTCCCGAGCCAGACTGGGTTAGGCGCCTGGCGCTGGCCTACCAGGCTGGTGACAGGCAACGCGTCGTTGGTGTGGGTGGTGCGATCGTCCCCAGCTGGGCCGTGGGGAGGCCCTGGTGGTTCCCGGCCGAATTCGACTGGGTGGTCGGCTGCACTTACAAGGGAGCCCCGACCGACCCGGCGCCGGTGCGCAACATGCTCGGCGCGAATATGTCCTTCCGTACCGAAGAACTGCGCCGGATCGGCGGCTTCCGCGACGGTATCGGCCGGATCGGCACCGTCCCGCTAGGTTGCGAGGAGACTGAGGCATGCATCCGCATGGTGCGTCAGTGCCCCGGCAGCCAGATTCTGGTTCGAGCCAACCGCCCGTGTGCACCACTATGTGCCCGCCGAACGAGGCACGTGGCGTTACCTGGTGCGCCGGTGCTGGGCCGAGGGGCTTTCGAAGGCGTATGTCACCGCACTCGCCGGGCGCTCCGCCGCGCTCGCCAGCGAGCGGCAATACGCGACGCGAACACTGCCGAGGGCGGTGGCTCAGTCGTTCGGCGAATCCCTGCGCCACCGGCGGGCGGCACCGCTCAGCCGGGCAGCCGCCGTCATGGCCGGGCTCACAGTGACAACCGCGGGGTACGTAGCAGGCCGATGGGCCAGCCGCGGCGCGCCGATGGGCCAGCCGGGCTCGGGTGTCCCAGCTGCACGATCTTCGGCCGGTCCTCGGGGGTGACGGCCATGACTAAACGGCCGGTTTAGTGCGAGCATCGCAACCTACGCTCCGGGGGGCGGCGATCGTCCCGGCAGTTGGCGTGCCGGTGCTGGCAGTCCTGGGGTTCCACGAGCAGGTGTCCGGGCTGCCCGGCGGATTTCTCGGCGTGGATGTCTTTTTGTGACGGCCATCGTGTTCATCGGAATGACTGACGCAGGCTTCTCTCACAGGGGCGTTCGGCGGCTGGGCTGAGGTCGGCTGGTACCGCTCAACGATCTTCATTACAGCCCATGGCAGTCACGAGCGGAGACTCATATCGCCAGGTCAGCTTCCATGACGCTACGATCCATTCAGATTCTCAAGCTGATATGCGGGTTTGATTCCCGTCCTCGCTCCGACAGGAAGCGTGCCATCAGGAGCCGATGGCGATCGTCGCTTCGTCGAGCGAGCCCTGGTACCAATCGGTGCCAGGGTGTGTACCGATGAGGACCGGCGCGGTGTTGGAGATCGAGCCGATGGTGACGGAGGTGGCAAAGGTCTGGCCGTCAACGATGAGCTCGATGTCGGAGGACGTCTTCACGCAGGTGATCGAGTGCCAGTGGCCGTCGTTCAGTACGGGGCCGGCTTGGATCTCGGCATAGCCGTTCGATCCTTCGAACCCGCACGAGGCTTGCCCGGACCGCTGGAACTCCATCTTGTACTCCGCGCCCCCGGTCGTGTAATCGCCCTTGCGGATCAGGTCCCAGTCGCCCGGCGGCGGCGGCGGGGTGCCCGTCGTCTGGAGGAGGATCGTGAAGCTGAAGTTCGCGCTGCCGGGGTTCAGGCTGGCCGCCGACGGCACGGACACGTAGCTCGAGGAACCGTTGAAGCCGTACGCGTTGCCGGAGAAGCCGGGCAGCCCGAGCGTGACCGAGTTCAGCGTGCCGTTGTTCTGACCGGCCGAGTCGAACATCGTGTTCCCCGATGTCTCGTCCATGTGCCAGCGCGCGACCACCGAGCTCGTCCACACGACCATCGTTGCGGCCGAGGGGGCCGTGGCCGATCCGGCCGAGTTGCTGGCGGTGACGGCGACGACGATCGTGCTCCCGACGTCCGCGCTCGTCAGCGTGTAGGTGGAGCTGGCCGAGCCGGTATTCGCGCAGTTCGCCCCGTTCGTATCGCAGCGCTGCCACTGGTAGGCGTAACTGATCGGCTGCACCCCGCTCCAGCCCCCGGAGCTGGCGGTCAGGGTCTGGCCCTGCTGCGCCGACCCCGAGATCGCCGGCGGCGCGGTGTTCGCCGGCGGCCCCGTGTTGCTTGTCTGGGCCACGATGTTGTCGGCCACGATCGTGCCCGCCTGCGCAGCCGTATCGTTTCCGATCTGCATCGTTGACACGTTCGACGTGCCCAGGTTCGCGCTTGTCGTCTGATAGATCAAGGTTCCGTTCAGGAGCACCTGGACGGTGCTCGTGGCCCCGGCGATGATCACGTGCAGCTGCAAGTTGGCCCAGGTGCTGAGCGCAAGCGTGCCGGTTGACGCGAAGCTCGCACCGCCGTAGCCGACCTGGATCTTGCCGTTTACGTTCTGCCGGTAGAGGCTGATGATCCTCGTCCCGCCGCTGGTGAAAAAGCGGAAGAACGGCACGTTGCCCCCGCTCGCCCCCTGCTGCAGCACCTGAAAGTCACCGGTCGCGGTCAGATCCTGCTGCGCCGTCGCGAACGTCTCCCGCACGTACGCCTTCGACCCGGACGTCGAACTCTCCGACAGCTCGGCAGCGTAGCTGCCGGTCTTGACGATGCTCGACTCGACAACGGCGCTCCCGTCGCCGCCCGTCTTCACAAGGGTCCAGGCCGAGAAGTTGCCGCTTTCGAAACCGTCGCTAAAGAGCGGGTTCGGGCTGGCCTGCACGACCGCGGTCGCGGTTGACACAGCCGTGCCCGATCCGGCCGAGTTGCTGGCGGTGACGGCGACGACGATCGTGCTCCCCACGTCCGCGCTCGTCAGCGTGTAAGTGGAGCTGGCCGAGCCGGCATTCGCGCAGTTCGCCCCGTTCGTATCGCAGCGCTGCCACTGGTAGGCGTAACTGATCGGCTGCGTCCCGCTCCAGTTCCCGGGGCTCGCGGTCAGGGTCTGCCCCTGCTGCGCCGACCCGGAGATTGCCGGCGGCGCGGCGTTCGCCGGCGGGCTGCCGACGACGACCACGGTCGGGGCAGAGGGGGCCGTGGCCGATCCGGCCGAGTTGCTGGCGGTGACGGCGACGACGATCGTGCTCCCGACGTCCGCGCTCGTCAGCGTGTAGGTGGAGCTGGCCGAGCCGGCATTCGCGCAGTTCGCCCCGTTCGTATCGCAGCGCTGCCACTGGTAGGCGTAGCTGATCGGCTGCGTCCCGCTCCAGCCCCCGGGGCTGGCGGTCAGGGTCTGGCCCTGCTGCGCCGACCCCGAGATCGCCGGCGGCGCGGTGTTCGCCGGGCTCGCCGCGACGACCGCGGTCGCGGTCGACACAGCCGTGGCCGATCCGGCCGAGTTGGTGGCGGTGACGGCGACGACGATCGTGCTCCCGCCGTCCGCGCTCGTCAGCGTGTAGGTGGAGCTGGCCGAGCCGGTATTCGCGCAGTTCGCCCCGTTCGTATCGCAGCGCTGCCACTGGTAGGCGTAACTGATCGGCTGCACCCCGCTCCAGCCCCCGGAGCTGGCGGTCAGGGTCTGGCCCTGCTGCGCCGACCCCGAGATCGCCGGCGGCGCGGTGTTCGCCGGCGGCCCCGTGTTGCTTGTCTGGGCCACGATGTTGTCGGCCACGATCGTGCCCGCCTGCGCAGCCGTATCGTTTCCGATCTGCATCGTCGACACGTTCGACGTGCCCAGGTTCGCGCTTGTCGTCTGATAGATCAAGGTTCCGTTCAGGAGCACCTGGACGGTGCTCGTGGCCCCGGCGATGATCACGTGCAGCTGCAAGTTGGCCCAGGTGCTGAGCGCAAGCGTGCCGGTCGACGCGAAGCTCGCACCGCCGTAGCCGACCTGGATCTTGCCGTTTACGTTCTGCCGGTAGAGGCTGATGATCCTCGTCCCGCCGCTGGTGAAAAAGCGGAAGAACGGCACGTTGCCCCCGCTCGCCCCCTGCTGCAGCACCTGAAAGTCACCGGTCGCGGTCAGATCCTGCTGCGCCGTCGCGAACGTCTCCCGCACGTACGCCTTCGACCCGGACGTCGAACTCTCCGACAGCTCGGCAGCGTAGCTGCCGGTCTTGACGATGCTCGACTCGACAACGGCGCTCCCGTCGCCGCCCGTCTTCACAAGGGTCCAGGCCGAGAAGTTGCCGCTTTCGAAACCGTCGCTAAAAATAACGTCCGCGCTCGCCGTGCCCACCCCCACCACGAGGGCAGCCACAGACACAACCGCCACCACGAAGATCCGCCAGACAGGCAATCCGGCGCAACCGCCTTCCCTCTTTGACGACTGTGCCCCCGCGATCACCAGAACTCGCTCCCCCAACGCCCTGTCAACGGCTCAAGCCAAGACTAGTCCTCTTACCCAGTCTGGGCACACTGCTGACATTGCTCACGATAGCCAGGCAGGGCAGCTTTTGAGACGTGTAGCGACCGCTCGTGCCGATGGTGGCTGGAAACACTCAATGAACCGTCCCCGTGTTCGCTGGCCTGCTTGGCCTAGTGGCCGTCTCGGCAGCCGGAGCCGCGGGCTCATCCGTCTGCGGCCTCTAGCACCGCATGCTCAGCGCTAATCTCACTGACCGTGATCCACCGGGTAAGTTCCCTGCGCTGGCGCAACCGGTTGCGAAGCAGCACCTTCAGCACCCGCCATCCGTCTCTCAGCGGGTGCAGGTTGGACACGCCCGAGCGGCGGTTAAGCTCATAGCTCGGGACCTCGGCCACGGCCAGCTTTGCGGTCACCGCATGCACGCAGATCTCGGTCTCGATCTCGAACCCGTCAGCGTGCAGGCGCAACCGGTCGAGCGCTGACCGGCGGAAAGCGATGTAGCCGTAGCACAGGTCGCTCCAGCCAGTCCGGTACAGCGCATTGGCGAGCCATACAAATAGCCGGTTGCCCATCCGGCGGATGAAGGTCAGGTCCTGTGAACCCCCGCCGCACGAGTTGCGCGACCCTTTCACGATGTCAAATCCGCGGGCGATCAGTGCGACGAAGGTATCGATCTCAAGCGGATCCATGCTCCCGTCGGCGTCAATCATGACGATAATGTCACCCGTGGCGGCGGCGAAGCCGGCTCGCAGGGCCGCACCCTTGCCATGCGGGGGCTGCCGGATGAGCGTCGCCTGCGGACACAATTCCTGCACGACCTTATCGGTTCCGTCGGTCGATTCGCCATCAACGACGATCACCTCGTGCGGGGTGGCGAGTTGCGGCAGCAGCCACCGCAGGTTATCAGCCTCGTTGTACGCCGGGATGACCACGGAAATGCGGCTCCGCCACCTGGACGACGTCACCTGGCGGTAAGCCTGCCGCAGCGGGACCATGGAACCTGCAGTGCCAGCAGACGTCTCCACAGTCCCCCCCCGAGCTGGCAGTGCCTGCCCAGCCAGCCGCTGTCCCTCTGTCATGCCGACATCGTGGCCGCCAACCCGGACCCGGGCCATCCACACATGACGGGGCGAACCTACGATCAACGACGTACGCCGTGGCCAGTCATTCGACGCACCGAAAGCCGACCGCGGCTCCTTGACCACGAACCGCCAGCCGCCGCCGACGGGAGTGAGGAGCGAGGACGCGGGCTTCCTGGTCCCGTTCGCGTGTCGTCAGAGGCCGGACGTCGTAGATGCTGCTACGACTGGCGCCAGGGAGGTCCCCCTCAGCCGGCATCTCTGGGCGCTAGGGGACATTTTGCAGCGCCGGCGGCGGGGTGGTGCAGCCCAAGCAGGGCGGCTGGCCCTTGAAGTAGGCGGGGATGCCGGGCGAGTCGGTCGGCGGGTTGGTGGGCAGCAGCAGCGGCGGCCGGGGGGCCTGGCTGAAGTTGAAATCGGCGGTCAGGCTGCCCAGGATCGACGCGTTCTCCCGCACGCCGGGCCGGGGGTCGGGGCGGCCGTCGGTCTTGGGGTTGAGCCGGGCCCCGCCCAGGAAGTCGTCCTCGATGAACTTCAGGAACGCGTCGTGGCTGAGCGTCTGGTGGTCGATGAAACCTTTCTTGGCATACGGGGAAATCACGATAGACGGCACGCGCAGCCCGTAGCCGTTTTTGTCAACCTGGGGCGGTACCACGTGGTCGTAGAAGCCGCCCCAGTCATCCCAGCTGAGGAAGATGGCGGTGGAATTCCAGTCCGGGCTCTTCATCGCGGCGTTGATGATCGACGTGACGTAGGCCTGGCCCTGGTGGACGCTGGCGGGCGGGTGCTCGCTGTCGGGATTGGACGGGGTGACCCAGCTCACCGCGGGCAGCGTGCCGGCCTTGGCCGCCGCGTAGTACCTGGAGAGATCCGTAATGTTGGACAGCTGGTGGTCGGTGTGGACATCGGTGAACAGCGGCAGCGGGTTCCAGATGCCAGGTGTATGGGCGCTCTGGTGAACCGGGGCGCAGGTGACCGCCGAGTTGTTGGTGCAGTCCGGCTGGGTGCCCTTCTGCACGTAATAGGCCCAGCTGACGTGCCCGGCGTCGAGCAGCCAGGTGATGTCGGTCCAGGCCAGGTTGACCGAGCTCTGGCCGAGGGTCAGCTCGCGCTGAACCAGCTTCTGGAACGCGGCCGCCTGATAGGGCCCGACGATGTTGTTGGTGCAGCTCATCGGCTGCGGAGTGGCGCACCTCGCCGACCAGCCGGACACCATGTACAGGTGGTCGGGCAGCGACCATGACTTGACCGGCTCGAACATGTGGTCCTGGAGGGCGAAGTTCTTGGCGTAGGCCCAGTAGTTCGGGATCTCCGCCGCGGTGTGGTAGCCCATCACGTCGGGCGTCGTGCTGAAGCTGCAGGCCGGGTCGTTGGGGGCCTTGCACAACTTCCTGCCCTTGTTGCGCTGGGCGATGAACCCGTTCATCTTGCCGCCGTTAACGTCGGCGACGGCGTTCGCCTCGCCGTGCGGGCCTCCCCCGTTCACGTCGGCCTTGTCGTGGTACGGCCGGACGCAGCCGCCTCTGGAGTTCGGCGCGCACACGGTCGGCACGCCGTTCTTCATCGGGATCCCGAGGGCGCCCGGGTAGGTGCCGAAGTAGCTGTCGAACGACCGGTTCTCCTGCATCACGATGATCACGTGCTTGATCTTGTGGATGCCGGCCGGGATGACGTAGGAGCCGTGCGGCCCTCCGGTCGCCCGCGCGGCCACACCTGACGCCGGGATCCCGTCCCGGGCCGCCGGGCTGAGGTGCCCGGACGGTGAGCTGCACGCGGCCAGAAGCCCGGCGACGAGGGTGCCGGCGGCGGCGAGCACGACTGGGCCGCGGTGAACATGTACCAGACGCATGTCCGTATGTTCCTTCACGAGGATGGGAGAGTGACGAGCGGATAGTCAGCACTGTATGGGTGAACTCTGGGAGAGTCCTGAGTCACCGGCACCAGGCGGAGTATCCGCAGCGCGGCGCGGATCCCCTTATCTGTGAGGTCCCGGCCTAGTGGCCCTCAGGGGGGAACTTCGGACTAATGATCTTTAGCTACGTGAGCCAGCCATCGGCGAGTGGCGCGAGGGGATCGAAGGCGCACGACTGCGAGGTGCTGATTCTCTTGCCTGGCGAACATCTTAGGATATTTACGACGTTGTCCCTTGTGTGATCGAAGCGCCGTATGAACCCCTTTCGCGCCCAAGAGAAACTGTCTGAGGAGTCGCACCTTTCCGTTCGTCTCTGTCGCCTGCGCTTTTAGGACGGAGGTACGCCACAGAGCCCGCCTTCCGAGCCTCCACAAGCACACAACCAAAGAGTAGTCGAGCCAGATCACGGTATCCGCGCGGGGCCAGACCAGGTCGCGCACTGCACTCTTGTTGCCATCGGTTACCCAGCGATCTCCAGCGATCGCGGCTCTCGTACGATCCCGCAACACGGGCAAGGGCGCGGTGCTGAAGTTCGGGCCGAGATATAGCCCGTCGAGTTCCACGTGCGGTACACCAATCACGGCTGCCAGTTCTCGGGCTAGAGTGGTCTTGCCCGAGCCAGTCCTGCCCAGAATCAGGATCCTCTGACACCCATGTAGCGTGCCGGCGGGATCGCGCTGGGCTGGCATCGTGGTGAAGTTGTCGTCAAGGTGGCCTGCGGCGGGTGTCTCGCCCTCAACGGTCTTCCGATCGATCCCGTCCTCGGAAATAGATTCTGCTTTGCCTTCTCGGCGGGTCACACGTCAGTCCTTTCCGTGGAGTTGATGCAGCAAGTGAACATCAGCCCGGCAGGTGCGCAAGTAAGTTCAGGACAAAACCAGTCGCCGTCTTGGACCTACCTCCGCAGGGCGGTGGAGGACCATGCCAGCCTCGGATCCCCAACGGTACCTAGGGTTGGATCGCCCCGGCGAGTGGCTCGCCTCGATCAGATCAGCGACACCTAACCCCACCTGCTCGCCCAGCTGCGGCCGGCGCCTCTACTTTCCAGCTGGGGCGCGGAGTCCTCCTCACGGTAGATCCTCCGATGTGCGTAGTCCTTCTCGTACATACAGGCGTGCCACATGGGTGGTTTGGCCACGCATAGTGGCTCAATGACGACAAGCCCGGTGGCGGACACCGGATGGCTGTCTTTCGACCTGCACGGGCGGGCCCGGATGGGAGTGGCCCGGGACGCGCCGACGGCCGCTCAGCTACGAACGATGTTCGCCGATTTCCTGACCGAGAGCGGCGACGGGCCGTTCGACCTTAAGGTCACTGGCGAAATAGACCCGGTCCGCGGAGTCGCCTATGGCGACAGCGCTTTCACCTATGCGCCCGACTCGATCTGCCTGCGCACACCGCGCCTGCAGATCTTCCGCGACGGGACGGGCATGCGGCTGAACGGCCCGGGTGAGCTGCTCACTACCGTGCTTCCGCTGCTGGACCGGATTCTGGTCGAGCGGGATGTCGCTATGATCCATGCCGCGACCGTCAGCATCGACGGCCGCGGCGTTGCGCTGCCGGCGGCCGGCGGCGTCGGCAAGACAAGCACGATCGCGAAGCTGATGCGGCGCCCCGGCGTTGGTTTCATGGGCGACGACTGGGCCTTCGTCTCGGCGCAGGGGGAACTGCTCGGATTCGCCAAGCCGATGTCAATCAAGCCGCACCACCGCACCATCTACCCGCATCTGTTCCACCGGATGCGTAAGCCCCTGGTGCCGCTGAGGCTGTCGCGGCCCCTGGGTCAGCTCACTACCATCGTGCATCCCTTCGTGGTGCGCTACCCCCGCCCGGCCGCCTTCATCCGGCGGTGGTCGCCTGAGCACATGACCGTAACACCACGCGACGCATTCCCGGGAGCTCCGATCATGCGGTCCGCGCCGCTGTCGGCCGCGGTATACGTGGAGCGGTACGACGGCGTGGAGTCGCGGTTGCGCGAGTTCGACCGGACCGCGATGGTTGCCCGGATGCTGGGCAACTTCCACATCGAGATGACCATGCACTCACGCGAGGTGCTAAACCTGCTCGGCGCCACCGGGCTGGTACCGCTGCAGGATATCTTTGCCGACAAGGCCGCAATCCTCGGCAAGGCGCTGCAGGATGTGCCCACGTTCCTGCTCCAGGTGCCGGTCGCCTACGACGCGGACCACGCCTCGGACGTGATCGTCGACAAGCTGATGGCAGTAACCGCGCCGTTTGGCGCGGCTGCCGAGAGCAGGTCATGAGCATCGTCGGCGACAACGTCCGGCTCGCGGATCTAACGGTTGTCATACCGGCGCGCAACGCCGAGCGGCTCCTCCCGGCGTGCCTGGAGTCGGCGATGCGGGAACGACCTCGGGGAGTCATCGTCGTGGACGGGGAGTCGACCGACCGCACGGTCGAGATCGCTCGCGAGCACGGCGCGATGGTCGTCTCCGACGAGGGCCAGGGTCTTCCGGTGGCCCGTCAGCTCGGCGCCAAGCTTGCGGAAACCCCGTACGTCGTCCTGGTCGATGCCGACGTTGTCCTTCCCGAGGGTGCTCTGCGCAGCCTGCGTGAAGAGTTCGAGGAAGAGGGCTATACCGCGTTGCAGGCCGGCTTGCTCAGCACCGGCGGCCCCTGCTACTGGGGCCGCGCACTGGCGCAACACCACCGGTGGGGCCTCAGCAAGAACTGGTTCGGCCTAGCCGCCACCATCTTCGAGCGGGACACTCTGCTACGCATCGGCTTCGACCACCGGTTCGCCTCGGGCGAGGACATCGAGTTGCGCTGGCGGTTGCAGCGCGAAGGCGCAAGCATCGGCGTTTCCGAGAGAACCCTCGTCACCCACCGGTTCGGCGACGACTCATTCGCCTTCGCCCACGACCAGTTCCGCATGGACGGCCGGGGCCTCGGCAAGATGATCCGCAAGCATGGACTGCGCGCCGCGCCGCTGCTGGCACTGCCCGCCGCTGCGGCCGTCCGGGGCATCGGGCTCAGCCTGGCGAAACTTCGCCCCCAGTGGATCCCCTACTACGTGTGCTTCGCCGTCTTCAATTACCTCGCAATGGTCAGCGAGCTCGCGCATACCTCGCTTCAAACGACCGGGCAGCATGCGCGTCCAGTCGCGGGCAAGGCGATGACCACCAACGCGATCGGCCTGGTCATCGGCCGCGCGTTGTCGCTCGGTCTCGGCCTCCTTTTCTGGCTGGTCGCAGCCCGCGTGGCCCAACCGGCACAAGTCGGCTTCACGGCCGGCGTCGTGTCGGCGATGATGCTGTGCACACAATTCGCCCAGCTCGGCGAGGGGCAGGCCTTCGTCGCGCTGTACCCTCAGCATCTCAAGAAGCCCGCACCGCTGCTCGACACCGTTCTTTCTATGGCCGCGATCGGGGCGATCGTTTTCGGCCTGGCCTTCCTGCTGCTTGCCCGCGCCCTGTTCACTCAGCTTGGCCAAGTCGCGCACGATCCAGTCTGGGTGCTCGCGTTTCTCGCCGTATCGGTCTTCAGTACCGCGCAGATTGCCTTTGACCAGGTCTCCCTGGGTCTGGAGCGCGGCAGCCAGGCGGTCACCCGCAACGTGGCTTATGGTCTTCTCACCCTCGCCCCGCTGGCGGTGCTGCCCGCCATCGGTATCGGCGTGTCTAAGCTCGAGCTCTTCCTCGCGTGGGTTCTGGGCGGCGCGGGCACGGTCACCGTTGGGCTCTGGCAGCTCTGGCGGACTTGCGGAGGTTACCTTTACCGGCCGCGGCTGGTGCGCAGCCTCGTTCCAGCGACGGTGACGACAGGACTCGCCAACCATTTGCTGACGCTCACTGAGCGCGTCCCAGCCTTGGTGTTGCCGATCGTGGTCACCGAGCTGCTCTCTCCCAGGGTGAACGCGTACTGGTACATCATCTGGATGAGCGCCTTTGTCGTGTACATCGCCCCCCAGTCGGTGGGGATTGCGCTGTTCGCCGAGGGCTCCCTCCGGCCGCAGGCCATGTCGAACGGCACTGCCAAGGCCCTGCGGATCTCCCTGATCTTCGGCGGGGGATGCGCGGTTGTGCTGTGGCTGATCGCCAAACCGATGCTCCACGCGATCGGTGAAGGCTACGAGCAGGCCGGGGCCGTACCGCTGCGCATCCTGCTGCTCGCCGTCATACCCATGTCGTTCATCAGCGCCTACTATGCCAGGTGCCGGGCACGGGGGCGGCTGGGCGAGGCGATTTCCACCGGGATCCTTGGCGGGCTGGCGGGCATCATCGTCACGGCAATGGCGGGCGTGCGCTATGGCTTGCCCGGCATGGCGATAGCTTGGGTTGGCGTCCAGACGGTCATGTCCGGCTGGGCTGGAATGCGACTCTGGGCGGCACGTGGTAAGCGCACTCGCGGGAGTCCAGCCGACCCTGGAAGCGACGGAGTAGCAATCGCGCCGCGCAGTGATCCTGGAGCAGGGGCCCCTCCTGGTGCTGCCTATCGCTGCGGTCGCGCTCTGGGCGTCGTCGGTGCCGGGCATCAACCCCCGGAACGATCTCGGCATGGTCTCGGTGATGCCATGGCAGACGTGGCTGGCATTTGGCCCGCTCACCCGGGGCTTCATCACGTGCTGGCGGCACGCCGATCGTGGACCTGGCTGCTGGTGATGCTGCGGTGACCGAATCCACGCTCGTCATCGTCAGTGACCTCCACCTCGGCGGGGGTCTGCGGGCCGCGACCTGGGGTGACGCATTCAGCGACGAGTTCATCGACGACCGGGCCTTCAGTGACTTCCTTTGCTGGCTCACCCAGCGCCCGGAGTGCCGCCTTGTTTTCCTCGGCGATACCTTCGATTTCCTCCGCGTCCCCGTGACCAGTACGCGTACCGGCTTGTTCGCCCGCAGCGACGCCGAGGCGGTCGCTCAGCTTGACCAAATCGCCGCGGCTCATCCCACCGTATTCAAGGCCCTCTCGGCCACGATCGCTGCGGGAGTACACGTCGATTTCGTGTCCGGAAATCACGACGCTGAGCTCATTCGCTCGGCTGTACAGAAAAGGATATGCGCGCTGCTCGGGACACAGGTCCGCTTTCATCCGTGGCTTTTGTACATTCCCGGCTTGCTCTACGCCGAGCACGGTCATCATCACCACGACATCAACGCGTTCGTCTGCCCGCTGTACCCGTACGCGAAGAGCGACGGACGCCTTGAGCGGCCCCCCGCGGCGTTGCTCGGTGACCTGCGCCGCTTTTCTGCGAGCCCGCGCCATTGGTGGCGGGATGCCATGACAGGGCTGCGCGGCCGCCGCCCCTCGGCCAGGAGACGCGCCGAGTATTTCGCTAAGCTTGTTCCGGCGCACGCGGACGATATCGGACTTCCGGAGAGAGTCGTGGCGGAGTTGCACGCCCTAGCCAGCTTCTCGCCACTGCGGATCGGTCGGCGGTTGGTCAGCACGCGACTGCGGCGCGGTGAGGGCCGCGGTTACCTGCTCGTCGCCGCTGCCGCAGTGCGCGACCTGATGGCACGCAACGACGTTTCTGTACCGTTTTATGCGTTCGGCCATACCCACTCCGCGATGCTGTCGCCACTTGGGACGAATGCGCATTACCTCAACAGCGGTGCTTGGTCGGCTGCGTCCGGAGGCAGAACCCGGATCCGCAGGACGTGGATTGAGATCACTGCCGACGGTCCTGCTGCTTCGGCACGGCTGTTCCACTGGGCCGGTGGTGCACGGCCAGTTACCGACCGGTTCCGTTGGAAGGAACGATCGGCATGACCGTGCATGTGCCCCGCACCTTGCCAGCACGAATAGTGTCGAACATTAACCAGTCGTTGCGGAGAAATAGATGGGAATTTACCCGAGCGCTCGTTCTTGCAGTTAGTATACCTATTATTGTGATCGCGTATGATCGGGCGCGTGTCGTATCCTCGCGGCGGGAGCGCTTCACTCGCCGACACCGCCGATGGTGACCGGCCCTGGGTGTCAGGCTCATGCAAACCGACTCGATGGAGTGGCATAGGTGACTCTGCTTACCTCAAGGCTTACCTCAAAGACACGGGGTAGACGTTCCGTTAAGTCACGGCCGTCCGTCTCGGCGCTAGCCCCTTGGGCGCTTACCCTGATCGCCTTGGGCTTGGGGCTGCTGAGTCTGGCATCGGCCCACCAGTCTGCGATCGGACCTTACGGTCTCATACAAGCGTTGCCACCGGGTTACTTTGTGTCTCTCGTAATCCTTGTGGCAGCCTTCATACTGACATGGATGAGCCATGAGACGCGTTATCCGCAGTTCATCACCGAGGCATTGGTTCTCGTCATCCTTTTGCATGGCGCGCCTGGCATCATAGAGAGCGAGCCGCGTTTTCACGAGGCATGGACACATGCCGGCTTCACGGACTACGTTGCACTCACAGGCCGGGTGCTCCCTCACATCGATGCGAGATTTAGCTGGCCGTCCTTTTTTACCGGAGTCGCCCTTCTGATGCGGGCAGGTGGGGTGCCGAGTGCGATCAGTCTCCTGAGATGGTGGCCTGTTTTCATTAATCTCATGTACCTCCCCCCTCTCTTCCTCCTGGCGAAACTGATCCTGCGCGATGCGAAGAAAGCAATGCTCGTGGTCTGGATCTTTCCATTCGCAGAGTGGGTTGGCCAAGACTACTACTCGCCGCAGTCGGTTGCTTTTCTTCTGTATTTGGTGTTCGCCTGCGTCGTGCTAGGACCCTTCGCGGCAAATCGCAGAACGCTCTTGCCCCGACGGAGGCAACAGCCTTCCACGCGCCCTGAAGACCATGGGCATACCCACTGGGAAATCATTACGCTGCTCGTAGTCATGCTCGTCCTCTGTTCAGCGATGATAACGGGTCATCAACTCACGCCGGCCTTTGCCGTCGCAACGGTGACGGGACTGGCGATTGTTGGCCGGACCAGACTCGTGGCATGGCCTGCAGTCTTGATCCTCTTGACAGCAGGATGGGTTTGCTACGGAGCGATCGCATTCTGGTCGGGACACTTCCATGAAATCTTTGGTGCCGTAGGTAACCTCGGCGGCAACGTGTCGGCCAACCTGGGTAAGCGGCTACGGGGAAGCGCTGCTCACTATCAGGTACTCGACGTCCGCCTGCTGATGTTTGTCGTTATATGGGCGACAGCGCTGGCAGGGCTCTACCTCGGCCGCAAGGCCGGGGCGGACCGCCGATCCGCCCTAGTGCTCATGCTGGCGCCAGTCCTGGCGCTTGCGGGGCAGCCATACGGCGGCGAAGCGGGACTGCGGGTGTTTCTATTCTCCTTGCCTGGTGCTCTCTGCCTGACCGCACTCGCCTTGACGGCTCTTACCGGGAGAATGCGGGCGATTACCGCTGCCGGGATGATCGCCTTGCTGATCCCAGGTTTCCTGGTGGCGCGCTGGGGAAACGAGCAGTCGGAAATTGTCCTGCCCGGCGAGATTTCCGCTATGCGTGCCGTGTATGCGACGGCACCACCTGGCTCTGTCTTTTTGTCGGTAAACCCGCAAGTCCCTTGGGAGTTTCAGGATATCGGTAAGTATAAATACGTTACTAACAAATTGTTGGTGGCTAAGTTTAGTGTGTCGAGTGTAGTTGGACGCTTGACGCACAAGAACCCGCCAGCAGGCTACGTGGTGGTTACGGTGAGCCAGGCTATATATGCAGAGCAGTCGTATGGTCTGCCCCATAACTGGGCGCAAGACATACAGCGGAGCCTCATCAGCTCCCATCTATTCCGCCTGGTCTACCAGAATCCAACGACGAGCATCTATAGGTATAAACAAGCGCCGCGGAGCGCAAAACATACAGTGGCGCCTCATCGGAAGCGAGCAAAACATACAGTGGCGCCTCATCGGTTCTGTGCAAAACATCCAGCGGCGCGGTTCTGTACAAAACATACAGCGGCGCCTCATCGGAGGCGAGCAAAACATCCAGTGGCGCCTCGTCGGATGCGAGCTGTTCCGCTCGTCTACCAGAGCCCAGCAACAAGCGTTTATATGTACACAGGAAGGCTATAAGAATATGCGCAGCCACAATTCAGCGGCCGATCACAGATCGGAACGCATGATAATAGGAGGAGCCGCAATAGTGCTAGCGCTGGGCGGCCTGCTAGCAGTCGTAACGAAAGCGCCATGGGAGATTCGCTTTCCCCTCATAACCGCTGGCAGCCTCTTCGGCCCAGCAATCCCCGCTTTGAGGCTTTTTTCGGGCTTCACTCTTCTGGAGTGCATAGTATATGGCATCGGCGTGGACGTGGGCCTGCTTATGCTGATCAGCCTGGGGCTGGTACTGGCACACTCTTGGTTTCCCGCCGTTGCGGTTGTTATATTGTTGCTAGCCTCTCTTGCGGCTGGAGCAAGGCTGATGGTGATAAGCGCAGGTAAATAGAGAGTGAATAGAAAGAAGCTACGATGCACACACTAAGAGAACTGTCGCGAGGCCTCGGCGCGCAGCACGTTCTGCCCGGTATCCTCTTGCTTATTCTCGCTGTGGTGGCGCTTTGCATATGGGAAGCAAGACGCCTGATCGGCAGTCGGTCCCGGCTCGTCCGCCAGAACCCAACGACGAGCGTCTATAAGTATACGGGGCAGACTGGCGGCGGCCGCGATCGGCTGATTGCGCTCAGCGGTATTGTGCTGGGTGCAGCGTCGTGCGTCCTCATCGCGGCACGCTTCATTTGGGTGGCCTAAGCTCGCGTCTTTCGGAAAGTGGGTGATAGCGAATGACTCTGCGGCGAGTGGTCCTGGGGGCTGGCGGAGTAGAGACGACCGCCCTCGGGTTCGGGTGTGCGAACCTCTTCCGTCTCGGAGACAGCGCCGGGCGAGCGCGGCTGCTCGAGGTCGCCTACGACGTCGGCATACGTCACTTCGATGTGGCGCCGATGTACGGCCTTGGCCGTGCCGAGGCGGAACTGGGACGATTTGCCCGCAGCCGCAGAGACGATGTAGTTCTGGCGACCAAGTTCGGCATTGGACCCACTGTCTTTGCCCGGGCACTGGGACGCGTGCAACGTCCGGTGCGGCGCAGTCTGGAGGTTCTCCCAGCGGTTCGGCAACAGGCACGGGAGAGAGCTGCCGGACCTGAGTCGGGGCGCCTTGGACCGATGCTCTACTCCGCCGAGGGATATGACGGCGCAGCAGCAAGAGCAAGCCTGGAGCGCAGCCTGCGCGCGCTGGATACGGACTACGTTGACCTGCTTCTCCTGCATGATCCGGCTCCCGGGAGCGTGCGGTCTGAAGAAGTGCGCTGTTATCTGGAGGAAGCCCGTCGCGCCGGGTGGATTCGGGATTGGGGTGTTGCTGGAGAGGGAGACCCAGCCGTCGCGGTAGCCCGTTCGTTCGGCCGCGCTGTGCCGGTGCTGCAACTGCGCGATGACATCTTTATCCGGTCACTCCTGTACAGCGGGCTTGCTGCTGGGGCATACATTACTTTCGGTGTCCTGGGCAAGGCACTGGCTCGTGTGGTCCAGCACGTGAGGGCAGACGGCACTCGCCGCAAGCGATGGGCTGCCCTGATTAGTGCAGACTGCGGTGAGCCGGAAGTAGTCGCACCACTCCTCCTGCGTGCTGCCTTCCGGGAGAATAGCTCCGGTGTCGTACTTTTTAGTACTATAAAGCCTCACCACATCCATAATGCGGTGGCTGCGGCCCAAGTTGCCCCAAGTGATGAAGATCCAGCCCTGAGCGGTTTCTTGACCATGGTGGAGGATGAATTGACCGGCCACGTGACCTCACGGGATCAGCGTTGATAATCACTGCTAGCTCGCTAAGCGGCGATACAATACTGTCGGCCGATCTCGCTGTGGTAGGCGCAGGCCCGGCAGGTATCGTAGTTGCAATGGAGGTCGCGAGCCGGGGATTTGACGTCTTGCTCATTGAGAGCGGCAATGAAAAGTTCAGCCCCGATGCCCAATATCTGGCCGAGGCTGAGCAGCTGGATCCGAAAGTGCACTCCCCCATGTCCCTGACCACACGTCGCCAGCTTGGCGGCACCTCCGTTATCTGGGGCGGGAGATGCGTTCCAATGGATCGGGTTGATTTCGATCGCAGGTCACACGCTGGCAATATTTCTTGGCCGGTTTCTTATGAGCAGTTGTTGCCCGATTTCCAGCGGGCTTGCGATTGGTTCAGGTGCGGTCGCGCCGTATTCGATATATCGCGGATGAGGCACCTTCCCTCGTCACTAGTTCCAGAACTTCCGGATAGGGAATTCCGGACGTCCAGCGTTGAGCGATGGTCACTGCCCACGGATTTCGGCCGTGAGTACAAGCCGAGCTTGAAACGATCACCCCGCGTACGGGTTCTCACCGGGCTGACGTGCACGGAGGTGGTATGTCATGAGGGTATACCAAAGGTCAGGCATCTCGAATGCCGGAGTCTGGATGGGAAGCGAATCCGTATCCGGAGCCGCGGCTACGTGATCGCGGGTGGCGGCCTTGAGAGTACCCGGCTCCTGCTCGCGTCGCGAGGGCCGCACGGCGGCCGTCTCGGCGATCACTCCGGACATTTGGGATCTTGGTATATGGGGCACGTCGAGGGAGTTATCGCGAACATCAGATTTTTTACGCCTCCGCGGAGCACAGTCTTTGGCTATGAACGGGATATTGATGGCACCTACGTACGACGGAGGCTATCGGCGAGCCCGGAGCTCATGCAGCAGCAAGACCTCCCGAATGTCGCGGCGTGGCTAGCTAATCCGGAGCTAGCCGACGCGCGCCACCGTAATGGAGTTCTTTCATTCGTGTACCTGACCTTGCGATCTCCGCTCGGCCGGTTCGTAGCACCAGACGCACAGCGCCTGTCTCTCACTGGTGAGGAAGTTCCCGGATCGCCGTACGGCGGAGCCGAGAAGGGTTCAATTCAAGCCCATTTGGCGAACATAGCTCGAGACTCAGGTTCAGTGGTGCGCTTTGGCGGAGACTTCGGAGCCAAGCGATTCCTTCGGAAGCGTCGCGTTCCAGGGTTCTTTGTCTATAATTCCGAAAATCGCTACCCGCTTCAGTACCACGGTGAGCATGTGCCGAACCCCAAGAGCCAAGTAACTTTGGGGAGTACGCGAGACGCCCTGGGAATGCCGAAGCTGTGTATTGACATGAGATTCTCTCAGGACGATGTAGACGGGATAGTCCGGTGGCATAACCTTTGCGATGACTACCTGAAGCGGACTGGCCGCGGTGAGCTAGAATACTTGTCACGTGATCCAGCGGAAACGGTATGGAGCCGTATCGGCGGGGGATTCCATCAGCTGGGAACGACACGCATGGCGGCACGGAGCGAGGATGGCGTGGTTGATGAGAACCTAGCCGTTCACGGCCTCAAGAACCTATTCGTGGCTAGCAGTTCAGTGTTCGCAACTGCTGGCCAGGCGAACCCCACCTTCATGATCGTAGTGTTCGCCCTCAGATTGGCGGACCGGCTGCAGTCAATTCTAGGGCAACTCTTAGACCGGGAACATGATGTGCGCGACCCCAGCGACCCAATCGTCTCAATTTGATCAACCATAGGGTCCGTACCGCGCCCGGACACCCAGGCGTGGGCTCCGTTTCCGGCGGACTGAGTGCCTGGGTGAATGGCTCCGAGACCTCGCTCGGCCGGTGATCTTCGGCACCGGGGTGGACAGGGCCAGCAGCGCGGTGAGCTCCGGCGGGACGTTCAAGATGCCCCGGGGGTCCCAGGACGGCTTGCGATTGGTTGATTCAGCGCTGCGTAGCCCGCCGATGATGCTTGGAATCAGCCACCACAGCGCGATCACGCCGGCCGTGAGGCTTCCCACCAGCCAGCCGATCGCCATCCCTTTTGTGCCGATTGCTGGCATAAGGGTCAGCCCGATGCCGAGCGTGGCAATGCTGGCGGTCGCTTGGACCAGCAGGATCCTGCCGCCCTTCCCGGCTGCCCGCGACAGAGCGTTCATCAGGAACATCGCGGCTCGCGCAGCCGAGGCTCCCAGTAGCAGGCGGAGGACGATCGGGCTGCCCGACTTGTAGTGCTGACCGAAGACCGCCATGATCTGCGGGGCAAGCGCGACGATGAAGATGCTGCCCGCGAGCACCAAGACCCAGAATCCGGCTATGAACCGGGCCGCGTGCCGATCGACCCGGCCGCCGTTACGGGTCACCTCCGCTGTGATTGCGTTCCCCACGTTCATGGTCACGAGATCGACGGTACTGGCGACTGTCAGAGGGAGGTAGAAGCTGGCCGCCTCGATCGGACCAAGGAAACCGAGCACGAGGAAAGGCAAGGACGAGGTACCGACGACCCAGAACATGTAACCGGCGAAGTCGAACTTCACCCATCGTTCCGGGGGGGGTGCGGGTTCGACCGGCAGGTTCGCCAGCGCCGGCAAGGCTCGGCGGAAGTTGTAGATGTTGATCGGCGTAACGATGAGGACGAGAGGCAATACCCAGGCCAGGAAGATGCTGAGGTGCCCAACTTTGACTGCGGCGAAGACGAAGAGCAGACCGAGCTTCGCCAACCCGAAGAACCCGTTCTCGAACGGGACGATGGAGGCCTTGCGAGCGGATGCGAGCACCGTGTCTTCTAGGGTGAAGATGCTCCAGATCGCCACCGCAAGGGCGAATCCGGGAATCGCCAGAGAGGCCGGGCGAAGGTAGCTGTAGCGGCTCGAGACCTCCGGGAGTATCGCCGCGAACAGAGCGCCGAGAACCAGGCTCACAACGGAGACGACCAGGTAGACCCGGCCGACCAACCGCACCGCCCCTGAGCGGGCCGGCGGGATCAAGCTGGACAGAGCTCTCGTGTAGTTGAGCTGGGCGAGCCCCGAGATCATGCTCATACCGGCGATGAGCGACGCGTTCTGGCCGAGCGCGGTCTGGCCGAAGAGGCGAGCGGCCACGATCCAGTACGCGATGCCGAACAGTCCCGTGGCGGCCCCGTTGGCAATCAGTGCCACACCGCCACGTCGGATGGCTCGTGCCCGCTCCGTAGCAGCCACTGCCAACGTCGCTTGAGTATCTGTCAGCTTGGCTCCACTACGGGGGTTGGTAGGCGCGCTCTCAACTCCTCCCGGCACGAGGTCAGCCGTCGTTGGCCGACCGCGCCTGGGTCCGAAGGTCGTACCCCAACCGTCGGCTCATCGGCTCGATCATGTCAGTGACCGATTCGATCTCGGTTTCAAAGCGGCGCCACTTGTCCTCGCTCGGCCGCGTCAAGGTGTTGACCACCGGGAGTTTCTCTCGATACCTCCGCAGTGGGCCAGGATCGAGGCCGGCCCACGCCGCGAGTCGATCGAGCACCTCACCGGGCTTGTTGGACAGGTCCTCGTAGCTGACCTTTATGACCCGGCTCTCATCCGCGGGCAGGTCGCGAAGGCAGGCTTCGTTGTGAGCGATCCACTGAAAGGCGGAAACCTCGATTAGCCGCTTGCCGCTGAACTCCTCCCAGCCGGGCGGCATGCCGAAGCACCAGTCCGGGCCGGAGTAGTCGGCGATGGTGAAACCGGGCGGCATCGGGTTGCGTCGGAAGCGAGTCGCCGCGTCGCGCCAGCCGTGGTAGATCGACGCGATCGAACCCCGGGGGTCGCGGACGACGAACACGAACATCGCATCGGGAAAAACGGTCTTCAGCATGCCGAGGCGGAGGCAGTTGACCGGCGTCTTCTCTACGATCCGGATCGGGGGCCGTTTCCTGGCCTGACCGAAGCGCTGAAGCGACTTGCTGAGGCGGGCCCGCAATATGAGCGGAACGGCGCGCGAGATGGCGGACTTTTCGCCTTCCAGGTTCCCAACCGCCTCGAAGAATTCGCGTTGCAGGGCCTGGGCGGCTGCCGCGTCGACGTCGTCGGCGGTGACTTGGGAAGAGCAACCCGGCTCTAGCTTCGTCGAGAACCAGCGGTCCAGGATCGAGTGGCTCTCGCGGTAGAGGCTCCACATCTCGGGATGGGACGACAGCGGCTGGAAGAGCATGGTCGTTCCCGAGCGCGGGGCTCCAACGAGAATTACAGGTCGTGAGATCAGCTGATCGGCGTCCATTGCCCACCCGTCGAGAGAACTGAGGTCATGTAGGATGACATCCCGTATTAAACTGAGGTGTCTGATTGGGGACTGAGTTGACCAGACGCTCCCAGCTTCTCCAGTAGCTCATACTCAATTGCAATACGATCACGCAGGGCCTCTATCTGCTTCTCCTCGATCGGCGTCTTTGTGAGGGTAGTAATGCGTTCGCGTCTATATTCCAGTGCGAGGCCGAGAGTCGAAGCGAGGTTACGAAGATCGCGATCATACGTTTCCGTCATCATGATAGCTGAGCATTCCAGGATTCTGTCGGCGGCTTCGGAGACATCAAATCGCGGGGAGAACATATACAGTTGGTTGAGAAGCAGTTCGTCTGGAATATTCTTGAGGAAGTCCGAGAAGTTTTCTCCTGCCAACGCTCGTTCGTCATTCTGTACTCGCCACGCCACGTCGTCTTGAACCGCATCGCCAGCGAGCAAGTAGCGATAATAAGAAAGCACACGTGCAACAGGATCGCGAAGCAGTACGATCGTGAAGGTCCGCCTCGGCAATCGGAGATGGTGACCTGCCATGTGTGACCAACCGAAGAAGTAATCTTCCTGCTGCAGCGTACCTCGGCCACAGGTGAGGACGTAGGGGCCACTTCTCGTACGCGACAGCAGCGAACTGGAGATACGGCGTTCTACAGCGCTAGGGTCCTCTCCACCCAAGGCGAGGAAACTCCTTACAAGGCTAGTTCCTGCGGTCTTCCGTATATGGAAAAGATATATTCGTTGTGATCCGTCAGGCAGCAAATGGGGGAGGCTATAACCGCCGTGCATAAGGTGAGAGGCTGAAGCTGCGGCTCGCTGTATCATGGGCCCAACCCGGACCTGTATCCGAGCGGGCAAGAAACCGGCGTATCCGGCTTTACTGCCTACGTCTTGATAGCGCTCGAGAGCGTCCAACGATGGTCTCCTCGATCCTTTTCCCGGGTCACCATGAGGTCGAACGGCCTGTTGCCGACTTCGGTCAGGAAGTCGGCGAACATCGTGCGCAACTGCGGGCGGCCGGTGCATCAGTGGCCGCGCCCATGCGTGCGCGCCGGTGCAGGTTCAAGGAGAGCCATCCAGTGCTCGCGGCCGGGTTCGTCGTCATTAACCACTATGGGCGGTCGGCTCCTGTACCTAGTAGGCCTGTATGTACGAGAGGGACTACGCAAATCGCAGTAATCCATCTGTTCGGGTAGGCGGCGGCCGTCCGTCTTTCTCTTGACCGAGGCGGCGGGAGGGGCCGCGCGAGGTGCGCGGAGGCACCGATGGTCACGGTGGGCGTTTTTGCATTCGAGGTCGAGGGGCGGCTGGCGGCGGGGTGGCTGGGCTGCCGGGGTCCTCGGGCCCGCTGGCCGGGTCGGGGCATGCCCGCGAGCGGGTCATCCGCGGTGCGGGAGGGATCGGCTGACGGCTGCGGCCGCGCAGGTCGCGGCGCGAGGGCTGCGGGGTGCACGCTGGCGGTGGAGTAGCCGAGCTTGTCGGCGACCTCGCAGGCAGCGTACCCATCTACGACCAGGGCGCCGGCTGGGGACGCGCTTCATGGGGATGTACTCGGCGGGCGAGGGCGACGGCCTCCAGAGTGGTGTGCACCCCCAGCTTCGCCATCAGGTTCTGCATGTGGCTGCGGACCGTGTTAGCGGACAGCTGCATGCGCTCAGCGACCTCACGTCGGCCGATGCCTTCGGTTAGATATGAGAGCACCTCTCGCTCACGAGGAGTGAGGCTTCCGAGAGGATGCTTCAAGGGTGCCTTTCGCTCGTCGCTCTCGTGGAGGAGCAGCCGGAGGACGGGGCCCACCTCCGTGGCCGGGAGCCATATCTCGTCGCGCATCACGCTCCGGATAACGCCCAGCAACTGCTCGATCGACTCCTCCTTTGGTACCCATCCGGCGATCCCGGTGCGGAGCGCCTCCACGATGCGCGCGGCCTCTCGCACAGTTCCCAGCATGATCACCCGGACAGGCGGCGCGTTGGTGGCGCGGATGCGGGCCAACTCGGCGGCGAGGTGGAGACCCTCCGTCAATTCGCTGTCCAGCAGCACGACGTCGGCGTGACGACTGACCAGCAACCCGCGCACGGCCGCTGCTGACTCGGCAGCGGCGACGAGGAGCAGGCCGGGCTCAGCTGCTAGCCGGGCAGCGAGGGCGTCGGCGAAAGTTCGTTGGCCGTCGACCACAACCACCCTGATCTGGCTCATGTTGACAGCCTGACCTTCTCGGGGGGACGGCGGCACCTCACGATGTCCGTGGAGTCTCTACGATTTATGTGGGGAGGGCCGATCAGACGGAACCTCGCCCCCCAGTTGCGCCTGGACGGCGATGGCGGACGCCTCGAGCCGCGAGTGGGCGCCGAGCTTGGTGAGCACGCTCTGTGCATAGGTCCGGACCGTACTGGCCGCGATCTGCATCGACCGTGCCATCTGCTTGGTGCTTTCGCCGGCGACGATTCGGCGGAGCACCTCCCGTTCCCGGGCGGTGAGGTAGTCCCACGGTTCCTTGCGCGGCTGCGAGGTCAGGTGGCGCACGACGTTCCTGACCAAGTCAGTCTGGAATACGAACCCGCCTGTGGCTACCTGCACGAGCGCGGCATCGATCTTGTCAACGGTCTGATCCTTGCGGATGATCCCGGCAACGCCGAGATCGATTGCCCTCGAGAGGATCAGCGGATCCGCCACGCCCGATAGGATGAGAACCTGGGTATCACGGTGACTCGTCCGAATGACTCGCGCTGTCTCCAGGCCGTCCTCTCGTCCTGGTAGGTAGAGGTCCAACAGGCACACGTCCGGGTGGCCCCTAGCGACTGCTTTCAGGCATTCCTCCTGCGTCGTCGCCGCCGCGAGGACGTCGTGACCGCGTGCCTGGAGGGCAACCACCAGCGATTCAGCCAGAATTCTGTGGTCATCGCAGACTACGAGACGCATTCTTACTCTTACACCTCACATTCCAGTTGGTGCTATCGGGAGAGGTGCGAGCTGCGGCCGACGGTTCGACAGCGGGTGACCATGGGCTGTCCACCACTACCAGGGCCCAGGCGGTACCCGGGGCCCATGATCGTCACCCTTCGGCATGGTCAGCCTTCCCTGGTGGCGCCCGCTGAGGAACTAGCGGCGGCCTGCCACGCAGGAGCCGTGCTCACCATGGTGGGAACGACGCTGTCGCCCCTGCCCATGAGCGGCTGACCACCGGGAAGGGGCAGCCAGAGGCTGACGCGCGTCCTGCCGCTGGTGCCCTGGCCGTGCTCAAGCCTCCCGCCGTGCCTAACGGCGAGTCCAGATACGGCGGCCAGGCCGATCCCGAGGCCTCTTGTGATCTTCCCGAAACCGGGGCCGGTGTCCTCGACCGCGAACAGCACCGAGTCTTGCTGACGGCCGACCTCAACCGTGACCGTTCCCGACGCTCCTGCCGCGCGGGTCGCGTTATTCAGCAGATTCGCGGCCATCCGGCGCAGAAGGACGGGGTGAATGGCCGCGAAGACCGGCTCGGCCGAGCTGACCATCCGTACATTTCCCGGCCATGTCACGCGCTCCGCGGCGACCGCCTCGTTGACGACCCGGAGCACGTCGGTCAGGTCGGCATCCGGCCCGCCCGGCCCCGCGGTTAGCAGCGAGTGCTGGATGAGGTCTGCCAGCCACTCGGCCTGTTCAACGATCTGTTCCAGGCGGGCACGCGCGGCGTGCGGCACACCGGGTTCGGCCAGCGCCGCCCCAGCCAGGGCGAACACGCCGGCGATCGGCTGCCGCATGTCATGACACATGGCCCATAGTCCCTGCAGGGTCTCAGATGCTGTCTCAACCCCAGAGTTAAACGTTCGCATCACTCTCCCCCCCCACGGAAGCGCGGCGCGACATGCCCTGATACTGGAGCCGCGTCCCGCCGCCCTGAGCAAAGTAGATGTCGGGCAAATCCGCACCAAGGCTATTATGACGCGCCAGCTACGGCGGAGGTTTACACCAATGTGAACAAATACTCACGGCTCCAACGCTCGGTCAAGTTTTGGTAAAGCAGAGGTCATGAACACGTAAAGTAGGGCTGGCCCTGACCATCCTCTTGACAAGTCGCCGGAGGGACGTGAGAGACTCCTCCGCAGGCCAGAGTAATACACATGAATATCGAGCGATTTAGTCGGGTTTTACCCCCGGGGAGCACCCGGTCATGCATGGCAAACCAGCGCGGGCGTAGCGCCTCGCGCGCCGTGCGAACCCAGGGGCGGGCGGCGGCAGGTCCGTCACGGGCATCACGATCAGCACATTCCCGCCGTGATCAAGCCAGCGCGCTGGGTCGATCGGAAAAGGATCGCAGACCCTGGGAGACGACGGTTCCGCTACGACGGCGCACAACGTTGCTTACTTGAGTGTCTGTCGGCCGATCCTTCGACTACGATATGAAGCCGAAGCGGCGGAGGCTTTGGCGGGTGGTTTCGTATTAGGTTACTTCCGGTCAGGCCCACCCGACTTTCGTGGTCATCGTGTTTGCGCTGCGACTGACCGGCTGCAGATGATCTCACGTTCTCTGACCGACGGGAGTTCCCATGTCTGCTGGCGACGAGCAGCGCCGCCCGCGATGGCCCGCTGTGCCCGCCAGATCGACAGTGTTGTCAGCCCGCGCGGGCCGTCGGGGGCGCCTCGGGCTGTGGATTGTGTTCCTCGTCGCGCTGGCCAGCGTCTTGATCCTAGTGGCGAACGCCAGCATGAGCCTGGACAGAACTCCGGGTTCCAGCCCGCCTCAATTCTCCTATGGATTCGATTTCGCCCAGAAAGGACCCTATGTACCGCGAGGGCCTGACGCCCCGGCGGTCACAGCTGCGCGCCATGTGCTGTCGTCGATCCCGGGAATGCTGGAAGACACGCCGATCATGAGCTGGGGGCTGGCGGACCCCGAACCCAGTCCGGGGAGGTTCGACCTGGCCGGGATTGCCTCGCGAATCAGGTTGATCACATCCACCGGGGGCACGCCTGTGGTGACTCTCTGCGCGGCACCTCAATGGATGACGAATAGCACTTCTCCCATTGCGGCACCTGCCCCCGCGCACTACCAGGACTTCGCTGCCCTGGCCGCGAAGATTGCTGAATCCTTTCCCCAGGTTAAATACTTCGTCGTGTGGAATGAGTTCAAGGGCTTCTGGAGCGATCAGTCTAGAAACTGGGACATCCGAGACTACACTGTCATGTATAACGACGTTTATGCGGCTATTAAAAAAGTCCGGCCCGATGCCCTGGTCGGCGGACCGTACGCTCCGACTCCGCCCTTTGCTGGGCCGAAGCCCGGGAACCTGCCATCGACTTTGCATGGGGCGTGGGGTTATCTGTATCAGGGGACACTCGATGCCATCCGCTACTGGCTTGCCAATAAAGTCGGCGCCGACTTCATCGCGGTGGACGGACCAGACTTCCCCATGACGGGACCGGTTACTGACCCGCTGACCGCCACACAGAAATTCGCCGACACGGACCATTGGCTCCGCCAGTTGACGTCGCTGCCGATCTGGTGGATGGAATCGCCCGTCCAGCCTGCCGGGAGCGGTTGGTCTCCCGATCGGGCTGCCGCCATCCGGGTGGCGGCACTGGTTCAGCTCGCGAGCAGTGGTGCCCGGGCCGGCCTGCAGTGGCAGCCACAGCAGGGAGGAGACGTGCCGGACGAAGGGCTGTGGACCGCCACCCAATTCCCGGCGGGAGGTCAGCCAACTCGTCTGGCCCAGCTCCTCCCTCAGGTCCTGGCGGTGCTCCGCTACCGGGTGGCTGTCGTGCCTGGCCAGAGGTTCGGGGTGCTCGCAGCGACCGGTCCCGGCGGCAGTATCGCCATAAACACGAACGCAGTCTCCTCAGCCGCGCACCTGAACGGGACCTCGGTGGCTCTTGGCCCGGGACAGGTTCGGGTCAGCCAGTGAGGCTCCGCCGGCATCTACCTCTCAGAGAGGAATCAAGAGCTAGTAGTGCTTTGTCTGGGTCTTCTCCGAGCACTGCCTCGTACCCTCTGACAGAATGCCGATCCGGTCCCGCGCAGGGGACGAAGTCCGCATCGGCACGAAACCCTCGAAGGAAAGCGGTCTACGTGCCGCCGTCACCTGCCGCGTCCGCCGTGACGGTCAGCTGGTCTTCGGCGAACCGGACCGTGAGCTTGGCGCCGTCTTCGACCTCGGCCGCGGACCGCACCACCGTGGCGTCCGCCTGCTGCACGATCGCGTAGCCGCGGCGCAGCGTCCCCGCGGGCGAGAGCGAGAGCAGCCGGGCCCGGGTGTGCTCCAGGTCGCGGGCCGCGTGATCGAGGTGGGCGGAGACACTGCGCCGTGCCCGTTCGGAAAGGGCTTCTATCTTCTCTTCGAGCCGTTCCACCTCGCGGACCGGATGGGCCAGGGCCGGCCGGGACACCGCCGCGGCCAGCCAGGCCCGCTCGCGGTCGAGCTGGCCCGCCAGGCAGCGCCGGGCACGGCCGCGGAGCTGCTCGACGAGCGCGAGCTGCTCGGCCACATCGGGCACCACGCGCTTGGCCGCGTCGGTGGGCGTGGAGGCGCGGACATCGGCGACGTGATCAAGAAGCGGACTGTCCTGCTCATGGCCGATCGCGCTGACCACGGGCGTCCGGCAGGCCGCGACGGCCCGGACGAGCTCTTCGTCGGAGAAGGGCAGCAGGTCCTCCACCGAGCCGCCGCCCCGGGTGATGATGATCACGTCAACGTCCGGGTCGTGGTCGAGCCGCCGTAGCGCATCGATGACCTCCGGCACCGCCAGGCCGCCCTGGACCGCGGCCTGCTCAACGCGGAACCGCACCGCCGGCCACCTGCTGGCCGCCGTGCGGCGCACATCCCGCTCGGCGGCGGAGTCGCGCCCGCAGATGAGGCCGATCACGCGCGGCAGGAAGGGCGGCCGCCGCTTACGCTCGGTGGCGAACAGGCCCTCGGCGGCCAGCGCCTTGCGCAGCCGTTCCAGCCGGGCCAGCAGCTCGCCGATGCCCACCTGCCTGATGTTGACGGCGGTCAGGGCGAACGAGCCGCGCGTCGCGTTGAAATCCGGCTTCGCCCAGACGACCACCCGTGCCCCCGGCCCGGGCGGCGGATCGGTCGCGTCGAAGACCGTTCGGGCGCAGATGACGCGGACCGAGACGGCCGCCAGCGGATCACGAAGCGTCAGGAACACCGTGTTGCCGCGCTTGCTGAGCTCGGCGATCTGTCCCTCGACCCAGATCCGGCCCAGCCGGGTAATCCAGTCGCCGACCAGGCGGAGCATGGTCCGCACCGGGACAGGCGATTCCGCCGACGTTTCCAGGGGCATGCCGGTCAGCCGTCCGGTGTCGTGCCGCCGGGCGCTGCGTCAGGGCGTTGCCGCGTCCGCGTTGTCGGCCCCCTCCAGCTTGGCGATTCGGCGCTCGAACATGGTTATCACATTCGCCCTGTCCTGGTGTGCCCGCTCGTAGGTGACCAGGATGTGCAGCTGCCCCACATCCAGGCTGCGCATGCGGGCGCGGAGCGCCGCGAGCGTCATCTCGGAGTAGTTAGGCAGCGGCAGCCCGGCAGTGGCGGCGACGGACGCGGGAGGCGTTCGGGATTCCGGAACGGGAGCCGCAGAGACGGCCGGGCTCGTGTTGACGGTCGGGGTCGTGTTAACGGCCGGCGCCGTGCTGACGGTCGGGGTCGTGTTGACGGTCGGTGCCTTAGTAGCGGTCGGTGCCGTGCTGGCGGTCGGGGTCACGTCGGCGGCCGGGGTCTTGCTGGCGGTCGGTCCCGTGGCGGCGGCGCGGGGCGCGCTTGCGGCCGTGGACTTCCGTGCGGCCGGAGACTTGTCCGCAGCGGCGGGCTTGCTAGCGGCAGCCGGCTTGTCCGCGACGGCAGCCTTGCTTGCCGTCGCGGGCTTCCTGACAGTCGCCGGCTTGCTTGGCGCGGCGGGCTTGCTAGCAGCCACAGGCTTGCTAGCGGCTGCAGGCTTGCTAGCGGCCGTGGCCTTTTCAGCGGCCGTGGCCTTCCCGGCCGGCGCCTTGTCTGCAGCCGCAGGCTTGGTGCGGGCCTGCCGGGTGGCCTGCTGCGGCGAGGTCTTGGTCACCCGCACATGCTCGCCGGCGGAAGCCGCCCCGTTGCCGCCGGCGCTGGTCGGCGCCGCCTGGGCCGAGCCGGCCGATGCGCCGCTCACGACAGCGCCCTCGCGGCGGGCCGTGTCCGGACCACTGGTCCCGCCCGCCGAAACCGGCTCGGCGTGCTCGTGCCCGATGGCGCGGCGGCGGACTCGTTCGGTGATGAGCAGAACCTGGCCCACACCTGCGAAGACGGCCCGCAGTGCTTGCGCAGGCGCCTCCTTGATGCGTTCGGGTGCCAGAATGCGCATAGTCGGTTACTCCTCGGGGTGCGGCTCGATACTTCAGGGCTCCGGGCGCGGGCCAGGCTACCTGCCCGGGGATGGTCTCAGCATGACCAGGCACAGATAATGACTGCTGGTGGTCGACTCTCAACCCATGGTGCCGTAGTCCGGTGCCCTTGAGGTAACCGGACCCCGGTAAGCGTCGGGCGGCAGGCGCGTACGGCTGACCTCATACCATGGGGGGATGGCCGTGACTGCCCGACGTGTGCTGCTCGCCAAGCCCCGCGGATACTGCGCCGGGGTTGACCGGGCCGTTCAAGCCGTAGAGAAGGCGCTGGAGCGGTACGGCCCTCCGGTCTACGTCCGCAAGCAGATCGTTCACAACACCCACGTCGTCCGCTCCCTGGAGGAGCGTGGCGCGATCTTCGTGGACGAGACGGAAGAGATCCCGGACTCCGCGGCCGTCGTCTTCTCCGCGCACGGCGTGTCCCCGCAGGTCCGGCAGGAGGCTGCGCTGCGCAGCCTGAACACGATCGATGCGACCTGCCCGCTGGTCACCAAGGTGCACAGCGAGGCAAAGCGGTTCGCCTCGCAGGACTATGACATCTTGCTGATCGGCCACGAGGGGCACGAAGAGGTCGAGGGCACCACCGGCGAGGCGCCCGCGCACATCCACCTGGTGGACGGCCCCGAGGGCGTGGCCAGCGTGCAGGTGCGGGATCCCGCCAAGGTGGTCTGGCTGTCCCAGACCACGCTGTCGGTGGACGAGACCAACGAGACGGTGGCAGCGCTGCGGGAACGGTTCCCGCTGCTGATCGACCCGCCCAGTGATGACATCTGCTACGCCACCCAGAACAGGCAGGCCGCGGTCAAGCGGATCGCCGCCGAGTGCGACGTCCTCCTCGTGGTCGGCTCGGAGAACTCGTCCAATTCCGTCCGCCTCGTCGAGGTGGCCATGGACTCCGGAGCACGTGCCGCCTACCTGGTGGACGACGGCTCGGCCATCAAGGAGGAGTGGCTGGAGGGCGCGGGCTGCGTCGGTGTCACCAGCGGTGCCTCGGTGCCGGAGAACCTCGTGACCGGCGTCCTGGACCGGCTGGCCGGGATCGGGTTCGGCACTGTCGAGGAAGTCGAGGCGGTCGAGGAGCACATGGTGTTCGCGCTGCCCCGCGAGCTGCGCGACCGGCCGGGAGCCCGCACCGGCTAGAGGGCACCATCGCGGCGCGGGTCAGACTTCGAGCGCGCGTGAGATAGTCCTGCAATGGTGATCTTTGATGACCTGGAGGCCGAGCAGGAGCGGCTGGGGAGCATCCTGGTTGCGCTGGACGAGGAGCAGTGGGCGTCGCCGTCGGGGGCTGCTGGCTGGACGATCGCCGATGTCGTGCTTCACCTTGCCCAGTCGGAAGAGGCGGTGGCCGCCAGCGTCGCTTCCGCCAGCGTCGCGGGCGCAGGCGCGGCACGGGGCGGCCTGGGCGCCGTACTGAGCAGCCAGCCGGCGGGTGCCACCACCGACGAGGTTGCGGAGCAGGCCGTGCGGGCCGAGCGAGCAGAGCCCAGCGCGGTGCTGCGGCGTTGGCAGCAGGCCCGGGTCGCCGCGATGGCAGCACTGCGCGCCGCCGATCCACGGCGGACGTTGCCCTGGGTGGACGCGCCGCTGAAGCCGCCCACGCTGGCCACCACGCGGCTGGCCGAGCACTGGGCGCACGGCCTGGACATCACCGAACCCCTCGGCATCGACTTCCCCGACACTGACCGGCTGCGCCACATCGCCTGGCTGGCGCACCGCACGCTGCCCTATGCCTTCGCCGGGGCCGGCCTGCCGGCCGCAGAAGTGTCGTGCGAGCTGACCGCGCCGGATGGTGTCACCGTGTGGCGGTTCGGCCCCGCCGGCGCCGAGTCGTCCGTCACCGGCGCGGCCGGAGCGTTCTGCCGGGTCGCCGTCCGGCGGCTCGCCGCCGACGAGTCCGGGCTGCACGTTACCGGCCCGAACGCCGCCGCCGCGCTCCGCGTCCTCCGCACCTACGCTGCATGATCAGCCGCCGGTAGCAGCCGCGTCGCCGCGCCCTCGATGACCAGCGGCCGTCGATCGCCTATGGCTAGGATCGGAAGCATGCATCTTCCCCGTGCCTAGGATCCCGCGCCAGGCCACTTGATGAAGCCTGGTTTTCAGGGTTCCTGCACGGCCGCGGCGTCCCAGTTAAGCCGCCTTTCGAGGAAGATCCAATGCCTCCACCTTCGTTTATCGCGTCGTATGCTGCGCTTCTCCGGCTCCCGCACGCAGCCCGTACATTCGGCGCTGCGCTGGTCGGCAGGCTGTCCTATGGAGTCGTCTTCCTCGCCCTGGTCCTGGCGGTCACCCGAGTAACAGGCTCCTACGCCGTGGCCGGGGGAGTCATATCGCTCTTCGGGCTGACCAGTTCCCTTCTATCCCCGTTTCGGGCCAGGTTGATCGACCGGCACGAGCCGCGCAAGGCACTGCTGCCCATGGCGGCCCTGTATGGGCTGCTGCTCGGCGCCATGGCTGCCGTGACCTGGCAGCCCGGTGCTCCGGCCGCGCTGCTGTGGATGCTGGGGGCAGCCTGCGGAGCCTGCACGCCACCACTTGGTCCGCTCATGCGCACGCTGTGGGGCGTCTTGATCCCCGACCGAGAGCTTCTGCATCGCGCCTATTCCCTGGACACCGTCGCCGAGGAACTTCTCTATGTGACCGGCCCGCTGCTGGCCGGACTCTTCGCTGCCTACGCAAACCCGGCCCTGGGCGTGGCGGTCAGCGCGGGACTCGTACTGGCCGGAACTCTGGTACTCGGATCCTCGCCGGTGGTGCGGGACGGAGTCGCCCGGGGCAAGGCAGGCGGCCGCCCAGGGAGCACGTCGCCGACGGCGGCCGATCCGGAGCCGGTCCTTGAGGCAAAGCGCCGGACGTGGCTCGGGGCCGGGACGCAACTGCGTCAGCTGATCCTGATATCGGGCGGGCTGGGTACGTGCCTGGGGGCACTGAACCTCCTCGGCGTGGCGTTCTGCGGGCATCATCATCACATCGCCTCGGTCGCGTGGGTCGAGGCGGCGCTGGCGGTCAGTAGCGTTGCCGGCGGCCTGGCCTACGGAGCCCGCCGCTGGCAGGTATCACGTCACGTGCGGCTAACCGTCCTCGTCTCGGCCGTTGGCCTGTGCGTCGCCTTGGCCGGGCAGTCGCCCGACATTGCCGTCCTGGTCGCGGTCGCCGGCTTCACCGGGCTGTTCGTGTCACCGGCGCTGACCACTGCGTACTTGATCGCCGACGAGGCCGCCGCGCACAACGCCCGTACCGAGGCAGGTGCCTGGGTCAACACCGCTTACAACGCGGGCAATTCGGCAGGCACGGCCGGGATCGGCCTGCTAGTGGACCGGCTTCCCCTGGCCGCATGCTTCGCCATCGCCGCAGTGACGGCTCTGTTGCCCGCGACCATCGCCGCCGTAAATATCGTGAGGCGGCGGACAGCGGTCGCCCCCGCCGGCCAATGAGGATTTGACTACACGGACGGCCGCCTGGATCCTGAGTCTCGGGATGAGCCGGCCGGGTTCCCTTGTAGCTCTTTGCCCAGAGCGACGACGTTGCCCCACAGGCCGCGGGAGAACGCGATGATCAGGCTCAGCGCCGTGCCCGCGAGCAGCCACGGTGCTGTGTTCGCCAGCGTGATCAGGGTGCCCGTGGCGGTGGAGAGCAGCACGTTGCCCGACGATGTCAGCCCCTTCACGCAGATCACCGCCACGAGGAACAGGGCCGGCGGGCTGACGGCCACCGTGAGCAGGTCACTCCGCTGGGTCCGGGCGGCCGCGAGCACGGAGGCGACGACGAACGTCCCGCCCGCCAGCGGACCCCAGGCCATCCAGCCGGATGCGAGGAGGCCGAGAAAGCACAGCACGAACATCCCGAGCACCGCCCCGCGCCCGGTGAGCCTGACCCCGGCGGGCGCGCGGCCCGCCGCCTCTCCTGGACGCGGCCGGCCGTCACTCCCGGCAACCCGGCTGCTCTCGGCTGGGCGGCTGCTCCCCGCCGGGCGGCTGCCCCCGGCTGGGCGGCCAATCCCCGCCAGACTGCCGCCCGCAGCGAGACTGCCGCCCGCAGCGAGACTGCCGCCCGTGGCCGGGCTCCCGGAGACCGGGCCGCTATCCCCGGCCTGGTCACCTTCACCGGGTCGGTGGCCCGCGGCAGGGCCGGCCGGTGACTGCCATGTCCGCTGAGACATCCTCGCCGGTCACCGTCCCTTCCCGCTTGTCAGCCGCGGGCCCGGGCCTGGCATCGCCCGGGACTCCCGCTTCTGCGAGCCTACGTTGCCGCGCGGGCGGGCAGCCTTATTCGCCCCCGTGACCGCGTGTCGCGAGAACCGCTGACCTCGGCCAATCCGGAGCCGGTCTCAGCTCCCGGCCGCGCGCCGCTGCAGCGGCGGCACCGCTCCCTCCGGTGCCGCGGTCAGCCGGGCCGGCGCGGCGCCGAACAGCTCAGGCCCGCCCTGACCTGAGTCCGCGACGAGCTCGGGCGCGGACAGCGCGCGGGTGGTCTCTTCCACCAGCCGGGGGGGCTCAAGCTCGGCATCGACCACGCCGAGCTGGTTCAGCCTCCGGGCGGTGACCAGCACCCTGCTCTCCAGCGATCCGACCGCCTGGTTGTAGGCGGACACGGACTTGGTGAGCTCGCGGCCGAGGCCATCCATGTGCTTGCCCATCACCGCGATCCGGTCATACAGTTCCCGGCCGAGGTCGAACACGGCCCGCGCGTTCTCCGAGAGCGCTTCCTGCTGCCAGGCATACTGCGCGGTGCGCAGCATGGTGACGAGAGTGGTGGGGGTGGCGATGTGCACCCTCCTGACCAGCGCGTCCTCAAGCAGCCTCGGGTCACGCTCGAGCGCCGGCGCGAGGAACGCCTCACCGGGAATGAACAGCACCGCGAACTCCGGCGCCGGGCTAAGCGCGGTCCAGTACGCCTTGGCGGACAGCCGCTCGACGTGGTCCCGCAGGTGCCGGGCGTGCGCGTCCAGCCGGGCCTCCCGGACGGCCTCGTCGTCCGCCTCCGCGGCCTCCAGGTAGGCGGCGAGCGACACCTTGGAGTCCACCACGATGTTCTTGCCGCCCGCGAGCCGGACCACCAGGTCCGGGCGCTGCGCTCCGTCGTCGGTAGTGATACTGACCTGCTCGTCGAAATCGCACCTGGCGATCATCCCGGCCAGCTCCACCACGCGCCGCAGCTGCATCTCCCCCCACCGGCCGCGCGCTTCCGGCCTGCGCAGCGCGGTGACCAGGGCCTGGGTCTGGGCCCGCAACTGCTCCGAAGTCTCCCTGGCAATGGTCACCTGCTGGGTGAGCGCCGCATGTGACTCGAGCCGCGCGGCGTCGGTCTCGCGTAGCTGCGCCTCTACCCGGCTCAAGGTCTCCTTGAGGGGGCTGACCAGCTGCTCCACTGCCGAACGGCGCTTTTCCAGCTCGCCCGCCGCGTTCGCGTTCGCCGCCTGCAGCCTGCCCTCCGCGACCTCGAGGAAGCGGGCGGTGCTCGCGTCGAGCGCCTGCGCCGACAATGCCTGGAAGCGTTCGGCAAGCTGCCCTTCGACCAGGGCCGCTCTCTCCCGCGCCGAACGCTCGGTCATCGCCGCCTTCTCCTCGGCGGTGCTGGCGCGGACGGTGAGGTCGGCGATCAAGGCTGCCTGCCTGCCGCGGGCAAGCAGGAAGCCGATCGCGGCCCCGAGGATGACACCGATCGCGAGCCCGGCAAACAACGTGATCGCGTTCATTCTGGCAATGCTCGCAGCCCGCACCGACAGTTCCTGGCCCGACACGCGGGGTTGCGGCGAACCGTCCCGGCGGCGCAGGCCCGGTCCCCGCTGGTCCCGGCTGGCCCGCCCGGATCAGCCCATAGACTCGCCGGGTGAGCTTGTCCATCGGGATCGTCGGCCTGCCGAACGTCGGCAAGTCCACCCTCTTCAACGCTCTGACCCGGTCCGGCGTGCTGGCCTCCAACTACCCGTTCGCCACGATCGAGCCGAACGTCGGCATCGTCGGCCTGCCCGATCCTCGGCTCACCGAGCTGGCCAAGCTGTACGACTCCGAGCGCATCGTGCCCGCCGCGGTCAGGTTCACCGACATCGCCGGCCTGGTCCGCGGCGCGTCCACCGGCCAGGGCCTCGGCAACCAGTTCCTCGCCCACATCAGGGAAACCGACGCGATCTGCCAGGTGGTCCGGGTCTTCACCGACCCTGACGTGAGCCACGTGGACGGCGACGTCGAGCCGCAGCGCGACATCGAGACGGTCGTCACCGAGCTCATGCTGGCCGACCTGCAGACGCTGGAAAAGGCCGTCCCCCGGCTCACCAAGGAAACCAAATTCTCTAAAGATCCCGAACGGCTGCGGGCTGCCGACGCCACCGTCAAAGCGCAGCAGCTGCTGGACGAGGGGAAACCCCTGTGCGCGGCCGCGGGCCCGGGCGGCCTGGACCTGCCGGCCCTGCGCGAGCTGCAGCTGCTGACCGCCAAGCCGTTCCTCTACGCGTTCAACATGGACGAGGCTGAACTGGGCGACGAGGGCCTGCGCAAGCGCCTGGCCGACCTGGTGGCACCGGCCGAAGCGATCTTCCTGGACGCCAAGACAGAGGCCGAGCTGGTGGAGCTGCCCGAAGACGAGGCGGCCGAGCTGCTGGCCGAGCTCGGCCTCGGCGAGCCCGGCCTGGCGCAGCTCGCGAGGGCCGGTTTCGCCGCGCTCGGGCTGTCCACGTTCCTCACCGCCGGCCCGAAGGAAGCGCGGGCCTGGACGATTCCGGCCGGGGCGACCGCGCCCGAGGCAGCCGGCGTCATCCACACCGACTTCCAGCGCGGGTTCATCAAGGCCGAGGTGGTTGCCTACGAGGACCTGATCGCCGCGGGATCGGTCACCGCCGCCCGGGCCGCGGGCAAGGCCCGCATCGAGGGCCGCGACTACGTGATGCGCGACGGCGACGTCGTGGAGTTCCGCTTCAACGTTTAGGCAGGCCAGACGTCAGCCTCGCCCGGTCAGCAGCAATCCCTGAGTGTCGCCGGACGAGTCAACGTAGTAGCCGGTGATCAGGCACGAGGATGACGACGTCGGCGTACAGGTGGCCGAGGACGCTCGCGGGACGCAAAACAGTACTGTGCGGAGCACGAAGCTGCCCAAGCTTGCCGAAAGCGACATGTTGCGATTCCCCGTTACGGGTCGGCCGAGACCACGACGGGCTCGTGCCGGACAGAGAAGTTCACCGAGTTGGCGATGAAGCATCTCTCGTTCGCGTCCCGGTGCAGTGCGGTTGCCTTCCCGATTTCCGCCGGCGAGCTCACCGTGACCTGCGGTCGCAGCACGGCCTCGGTGAAGCGGCCCCCTCCGCTGGCATCCTCGGTCATGGTGGCGACCGCATGGTCCGTGTATCCGGTGACCACGACGCCGGCTTCCGCGCAGACGTGCAGGTACCAGAGCATGTGGCACTGGGACAGGGCGGCGGTGAGGAGTTGCTCAGGATTCCAGCGGCCCGGATCGCCCCGGAACGCGGCGTCGGAACTCCCCGCGATCGGCTGAGGTGCTTGACGTCTTGCCGGGTCATGTGCTATGTCAGCGGCCACTTCATGATTGCGGCCGTACGACCGATACCCTGCCGTGCCGCTGCCGAGGTTCCCGGTCCACGTAACGGAAACGTGGTAACTGTGGCTCCTTGATACCATCATTCTCTCCTGCCACTGCCGCCACAAGAAACAGCACGCGTCTCCGGCGTCTCTTCTGGGTAGTTAACGCCACATCTTGACGTTTCTCCTGCGCGGCCGGTCCGTTAGGCAAGATAATGCTCATCCGAGGACATTCCGGCCGCCTTGGCCGCGAATATGTCGTACACTAGTTCGATGGCGGCTGCTCTAGGTCGAAGTTTGCGCGAAACGCTGCGCCAACTTTGCGACCCCCTTGCGCTGCGGCGCCGATGCCCCTGAGTATGGCAGGAGGCGGGCAACGGCGCTGCTCGTGGTCCCTCGCGGGGGTGGGTGCCTGGACGATCGGAGGTGTGATGATCCGCAGGTCGACCCTCGATCGCAGTCCGCAGTCGGACGCGCACGCTGGCGCGTCGCAGCCGCTTCCCCCTGCGCCCGGACAGGCTCGAGGCACGCCGGACCGGCCGCCTGCACCGTGGCGCGGCGCGGGCGGGCGCTGGGCCGTGTGGGTGCTGCGTGTCCTCGTCTGGGTCGCCCTGATCATCATCGGCGTCCGCGGCGTCATGGCCATCGCGCTGAACCAGAAAACCCCAGTCTCGTCGCCGGCCAGCACGACGGGCACGGCCGGCCCTGCCCGCTCGTTCCCGGCCGGCTTGGCCGAGGCATACGCGTTGCAGTTCGCCTCGGTGTACCTGAACTTCAGCCAGGCGACCGCAACGCAGCGCGCGCAGCAGCTGGCGAATTTCCTTCCGAACGGCTCCGATCCCCAGCTCGGCTGGAACCGGGCAGGGTCGCTCAGCCTGCAGTCCGATCAGGTCGCCGGGATCAGCGTGAGCGACCGGCAGCACGCGGTGGTGACCCTGCTGGCTCAGGTGAACGGCCGGCTGATGGAGCTCGGCGTGCCGGTCCTGGCGGCAAACGGCGGGATGGTCGTGGCCGGCCAGCCCGCCTGGCTGCCTGCCCCGCCGCGGCTCTCCCCGCCCGTGCCTGCCGCCGCGAACTCTGATCCCACGGCGACCAACGCCCTCAATGCGCAGCTCCCGGCCTTCTTCCAGGCATACGCGAGCGGCGACTCGGCTACCATGGCGCGATTCTTGGCCCGCGGGGCCGCCATTACCGGGCTCGGCGGCGCCGTCACCTACTCGTCCATCGCGGCGCTCTATGTCCCTGCAGGAGGCGATACCCGCCAGATCACCGTCAGCGTCGTCTGGCAGCTACCCAGCCAGAACGGGGCAGCGGCCGCTCAGCTGCCCATGACCTATGACATGACCGTCGTCAACCAGAACGCGAACTGGTACGTGCAGAGCATTCGCGCATCAGCTCAGCCGGTGATGCCGCAGTCATGACCAGGTACCGACAAGACGCGAGCGCCTGCCCGCCAGGCGCGAGTTCCCCGTGACCCGGAAAGGGTAGTGCGATGTTGCTTCAACCGGACGCCGCAGTGACCGCCGCGCTCAGTACCTCAAGCCTGGTGACCTATCTGCAAGGGCTATTCGGGCCGCTGTTCCTGGGAATCGTCGGGATCGTGGCAATCTTTTTCCTGTTCACCCGCGAGATCACCAGGTTCGTGCAATTCGTCGTGCTGGCGATAGCGATCGCAGTCATCTTCTATACACCCGGCATCATCCGCACCCTCGCCCAGGGCATCGCGAGCGCGCTCGGCGTTCACTGACCTAGCCCCCGGCGAAAGGAGCACCTGCCTGTGGACCTGCCCACCTACACGAATATCTGGCGCATAGAGAAGCGGCTTTACAAGCTGTATGATCTTCGGCTTCCCATGCCGCTGCCGCTAGGCCAGATTGCCGCGTTCGCGGGCATAACAGTGCCGTACGTGCTTATCCTCACGCTGATCGGGATACCTTTCAGTCACAATCTGTTCTGGCTGTACGTACTTCCCCCTGGCGTGCTCACCTGGCTGGTTACCCGGCCTGTTCTCGAGAACAAGAAGCTACCCGAGCTGCTGGTTTCTCAGGCGCGTTTCCTGAGTGAACCTAATGTCTGGTGCAGAATGGCGCCGTCGGCAGAGAAGGATGAGATCGTCGTGGTCGGCCGGGTGTGGCACGCCAGCAGGCGGCCGGTTCCCCAGGCAGCGGCCGAGTCCCGGCAGCCGGTCCCGGAGCCCGTGTACGCGAGCGGCCCGCCGGTGTGGGGGCCCGCGCCAGGTGGCCAGCGACGGCAAGCACCGCCGCGGCACCGCAGGGCCGCCGCGAGGCCACCAAGGCCGGCAATGACTCCCGTCGGCCAGGCAGCGATCCCCGGCTGGCAGCCCGCAGCCGGTCCGGCGCCGGCCCCCGAGAGGCAACCCGCAGCCGGTCAGGTAGCGGTCCCCGGCAGGCAGCCCGCAGCCGGTCAGGTAGCGGTCCCCGGCAGGCAGCCCGCAGCCGCCGTCGTCCAGCAACGGGCCCGCGGCCGCGGTGCGCCGGCCTCCGGTCCCCGCGCGGTGCCACCTAGGCCAGCGCCGCGGGAGCGCCCGGCCGCAGCCGGCGGCCGCAGCGCCCCGCGCCGAGCCCGGTGCTGTCTCCGGCCGCCCGCGGCCAGCAGCCAGGATGGGCCGACCGGGCACAACCCGGCGGTCCCGCCATCAGGCCGGCCGCGTCCCCCAGGCCGAGAGTCATCGAAGTCGCCCACGCCGAGAACGGCCGCAGGGGACCGTGGGCAGAGCGTGAGGCAAGACCGCCGATCCTTCCGGTTGCGCAGCCTGCGCGAGGCGGTCCAGGTCACGGCACTGGCGGGCCAGCGGGCGAGCCGAAGCCGCCGGTTCTCCCGGTCGCGCCGGCTGAGACCGGGCAGACCAGGCCTAGCTGCGCCACGGCCGACAGGTGCCGTCCCACCGCCGGTCCCCCCGGTCGTTCCAGGTTCCCCGGCTGCTCAGGCCGGGCTGGCTGAGGCTGCTTCGCGGCCGGTGGGTGCGGGCGAACGGCCGGTTGCGCCGGCTGTGCCGACGGGGGCTGAGCCGGGTGTGCCGGACAGTGCGGGTGAGCCGGCGGTGACGGTCCCTCCAGCGGCGGAGAACAGGCAGGGGGCCGCGACCGGCCCGCAGCAGTCCTTGGACGAGCCGTCGCAGCCGCCGGCCGGTGCTGCTGGTCCGGTCAGCCACCTGGACGCCACCCGGCATGCCAGTGCGGCTGGCAGCCAGGCCCAGGCCGCCCGTCCTCCGGTGCCGGTCGTGACCGTGGCCCGCGACTCTGGCGAAGAGCGCCCGGCGCAGACGATCGAACAGGCGCTGAGCGGACCGGCCGGGCCGCGCGGACGCAGCTGGAACGACCGGGTCCGGCTGGTCCCGGGCGGACAGGGACCGGGCAAGTCCCGCGAGACCGAGCAGGAGGAGCGCGACAAGGCGCGGGCGCGCATGCCGTTGCCGGGGCCGCGGAAGGTCGTGGTTCTCGGCTGTACCAGCGGGGCCGGGCAGACCGTGACGGCGCTGATGACCGCGCGCCTTCTCGCCAGTCTCCGCGCCGAGCCGGTGGGCGCGCTCGACCTGAACCCTGGTACCGCCTCCCTCACCCGGCGAGCCCAGTCAGCGCCCGCCGGGACCGTGCGCGACCTCCTCGCCAGGACGATTCCCGCCCCGGGCGGCGGCGCGCCCGGCATTGAGCTGATCGGCCCCGGCGCGGACCCGGCGGCTGTTACGGGTCTGGGTGACGGAGATTTCGGCAGGATCGGCGAGGGTCTGGCCGCGCGGTACGGGATCAGCCTGGTGGACCCGGGCGCGTCCGCGGTGGCCAGGGTGCTGGCCATCGCGGACCAGCTGGTCCTGGTCGCCCCGGCGAGCGGGGACGCGCCGCGTGCGGTCTCGATGACCCAGGAGTGGCTGACGGCTCATGATCACGACGCGCTGGCCGCGGGCGCGGTCATGGTTATCAACGGCGTCAGCGGCCGGAGCATGGGGCACGTCGAGCAGGCGGAGGCGATCGCGTCGGGCCGATGCCGCGCGATCGTCCGGGTGCCGTGGGCGGACCAGCTGGGCGCCGACGGGGGTCCGTGCGCGGGCGCCGCTCCGCTGCCGCTGCCGGCCAGGCTGGCGCTGACCGCGCTGGCCGGGCTGATCGTGTCGGGCCTGGCCGTCGGATCCGGGGAGCCACGGTGAGCGCGAGGACGCGGAACACCCGCGGCCGGAGCAGGATCAGCGTCCGGTACTTCGACGACAGGGTGCTGCTGACCGAGACGCACGCGTGGGCGTACTTCAGGCTGCCCGCGGTGCCGTATGAGTTCATCACGCCGGAGGAGCGGGAGGCGCTCGCCACGAACATCACGGTGGCGCTGGCCGCGATCCGGATGCCGGAGGCGGAGATTCACCTGCGGGTGGCGCACCGCTCCTACCCGGCCGCGGAGTGGGCCGCGGGCCTGGACGCGACCTCCGACGGCGGGCCGGGCTGGCTGGACTACCTCGACGAGATGTACCGGCACGTCTGGGCGAAGGACTTCTGGGCGAAGGAGATCTACCTGGGCATCCGGCTCGGCCAGCGCGGGGTGCGGGCGCAGCTGTCGGGTGGCGTGCTGTCCCAGTTCATCAACGCCTACCAGGCGGGCGAGCGGGCGATGGGCCTGGACGACGAGGCTGTGCCCGCGGCGGAGATCGCCAAGTGGACCGAGCAGGCGGAGCGGTTCGGCCGGGCTCTCGGCTCGAGTGCCCTGGCGGCGCGGCCGGCCAGCTCCGAGGAGGTGGCCTGGCTGTTCCGGCACACGCTGCGGGGCACGCTGGGCGAGCCGCTCCCGTCGGCGGCCAGGCGCAGGACCTGGGGATCGGGCGAGATCGAGTCCCTGGTCGAAGGTCAGGTGCACAACGGGCGCAGCCTGCTATGCCTGGAGCATCCCGCCGGCTCGTCGTACACCGCGTTCCTGTCCTTCTCCAGGTTCCCGGACGTGATGTCGTTCCCGGAGGGCGAGCCGTGGCTGCATTTCGCCGACTCGCTGCCGTTCCCCGTGGAGATCAGCTCGAGGATGAAGCTGATCCCGCCGGCGAAGGCGAGCAAGGACGTAGGCCGGCGGCTGGCGCACGCGCGGGACATGGATGCGCACATCAGGGAGGCGGGCGCGGAGGCGCCGATAGCGCTGGCCGAGCAGATCGAGGCCGCGCGGATGCTCGAGCACGGCATCACCAAGGAGCGGCTGCCGTTCGTCTACGGCTGGCACCGGCTGATCGTCACCGGCTCGTCGCGTGAGCTGTGCCTGCGCCGGGCGGAGGCGCTCGTCGAGCACTACCGTGACATCGGGATCGACGTGGTCAACTCCACCGGGGACCAGTTCTCGCTGCTGCGCGAGTCGCTGCCCGGCGACCGGGTCAGGCTCAACTCCTACGTCCAGCGGCAGCCGCTGTACACGATCGCGGGCGGCGTCCCGACCGCCACCGTCGATCTGGGCGACTCGGCTCCGGACGGGGCGGGCTGGATCGGGCCCTACATCGGCGAGAGCCTGGGCCGGGCCCGGTCGATCGTGCATTTCGACCCGCTGGTCGCGGCCGCCCGCAACCGCCCCACCGCCATCGCGATCACCGGCGAGCCCGGCGGCGGCAAGACCACCCTCGCGCTGCTGCTGCTCCTGCAGCTGGCGCTGCGCGGGGTGACGATCGCGGCGATCGACCCCAAGGGCGACGCGGAGCCGCTGGTCCGGCTGCTGGCCTCGCGCGGCCGCCGGGCCAGGACCCTGCCTCTCGGCACGGCGGCACCGGGGCTGCTCGACCCGTTCTCGTTCGGCGACGACCTGGCCGAGAAGCGGACCATGGCCACCGAGACGCTCCGGCTGCTGCTGCCCAGGATGAGCGAAGAGCGCGAGAGCGCGATGATCCAGGCCGTCGGCACGGTCGCCGGACAGGAGCGGCCGAGCCTGGGCAAGGTGGTCGGGCACCTGGAGGAGGCGGCCGATCCCGCGTCCCGCAACCTGGGCGCGGTGCTCCGCTCGATGTCGGAGATGCGGCTGGCCAGGCTGTGCTTCGCGCCGTCGGGGGGAGAGCAGATCGACGCGGCCGGCTGGACCACGGTGTTCACCCTGGCCGGGCTCAGCCTGCCCGACGCCGGCGTCCCGAGGGACGACTTCTCCTACGAGCAGCGGCTGTCGGTGGCCCTGCTCTACCTGGTCTCCCAGTTCGCGCGGCGGCTCCTGAACAGCATGTCGCCGCGGATGCCCAAGGCGATTTTCCTGGACGAGGCATGGGCCATCACCTCGACCCCGCAAGGGGCCAAGCTGGTTCCCGAGGTGTCCCGGATGGGCCGGTCCCGCAACACCGCGCTGATCCTTGTCTCGCAGAACGCGGGTGACCTGCTGAACGAGCAGGTGACCAACTGCATCTCAGGGGTGTTCGCGTTCCGTTCCTCGGAGCGGGTTGAGGTCGCGAACGTCATGGCTCTGCTGGGGGTAGAGCCGTCGGACGAGCACAAGGCCGTCCTGCGCGGCCTCGGCAACGGGGAATGCATCTTCAGGGATCTGGACGGCCGGGCCTGCCGGATCGGTGTCAACCTGATCTCGGATGACCTCCGGAAATGGCTGGACACGAACCCGACCCGGGCCCGATCCCCCGAGCATGACGCGCCGGAAGAGGCAGCGCCCGGGCCAGGCGCAGACCGGCCGCGCCGCGCCGGCCCCGGCGGGGGAGCCTGCACGCTGAACGACCGAACCCGGAGGTGCGTCAGTGACCAGATTCGTCCCCCGCAAGTCACTGCTGGTGTTCGGCCTGCTCGTTACCGTGCTCGGCTCGTCGGCTGCGACCGCGCTCGCCGCCACCGCTCAGCCGGCCGCCGCCGGCCACAAGATCTCCGTAACCGAGACCACGTCCATCCCGGTCACGTCCGTACCGGCCGGCCACACCCCGGCGGCTGCTAACCCGGCGCTGCAGCCAGCCGGCGGCGTGTGCTCGGTCCCCGGGATCGGTGACATCGGCAGCCTGCTTCATCTCTGCTCCTCGGGAAGCGGCCTGGTCGGCAGCCTGAACAACATCTGCCAGCCCTCGCTGCCGCAGCCCGAGCCCGCGAACAGCGGTATCGACGCGATCATCAAGCCGCCCGCCGGTTCCGGCACGGGCAAGACGCTGTACGACAACTACGGCCTGGCCGGCCAGTTCTGGGCGGCGACGGACATGACCTGCTCGGACATGACGTCGCTGATCGGCAACAACGTCGCCGGCATGGTGTTCGACGCGGCGAAGGCCGTCAACCGGGTAACCATCACCGTGTACCAGTCGGCCGCGGGTAACGGCATCCTGTCCTGGCTGTCCAACGTGGTGAACCGGCTGATCAGCAGCCTCGGCAACGCGATCTACTTCCCCTACCTGGCACCGGTCGTCCTGCTCGGCGTGATGTGGCTGGCCTGGCACGGCCTGATCCGCAAGCGCGCGACCCGCACCATCGAGGGCACGATCTGGATGGTGGTGGCCTGCGCCGCGGCGATCTGGCTGATCGGCAGGCCCGCCGACTTCACCGGCGTCGGGCAGTCGGTCTCCAACGGCGTGACGCAGGTGCTCAACGTCGCGTTCTCCAAGCTGCCGAACCCGGGCGGAGGGAACTGCGTGCCGGTAAAGGCCGGAGATCCGCAGAACCCGACCGGCGGCAGCTTCGGCTTCACCCAGGGCAACGGCCTGGTCAACCAGAACGCGAGCGAGCTGTGGAGCGTCCTGATCTGCAAGCCCTGGCTGGACGGCGAGTTCGGCACCACCCAGTTCGGCACCGGGCGCGGCGGGCAGACCCCGGTCAACACGTACGGCAGGCAGCTGCTGTGGGCGCAGGCGATCGCCGCCAACGAGACCCCGACCTCCGCCCTGGTCAAGGCCAAGCAGTCGACCTACTCCGGAATCGCCGCCGCCATCAAGGCGAACAATCCGGCCATCTACCCGCTGTTCCAGGGCAACCAGTGGACGTCACGGCTGGAGATCGGCTTCGCCGCGCTCTTCGCCGCGCTGGTCGCGGGCGTCCTCGTGCTGCTCATCGCCATCACGCTGATCATCCTCAAGCTCGGCTTCCTGCTGCTGCTGATAGCTGGCCCGTTCTTCCTGATCATCGGGACGCATCCGGGGTTCGGCCGGGTGGTCGCCATGCGCTGGGTCGAGATGATCATCGGGGTGCTGCTGAAACAGGTGGCGGTCGCCATCGTGCTGAGCGTCCTGCTCTACGCGTACTCGCTGATCATGGGCACCACTGATTCCGTGCTGCCCTGGGCGCTGAAGATCCTGATGATCGCGCTGGTCACCATCGCGGTGTTCATCTACCGCAAGCCCTTCCAGCACCTGTTCTCCGCCGTTGGGTACGGGTCGATCGGCGCGCGCGAGCGGGCCGAGATCGAGATCTTCCGGTCCAGGGAGGTGCTGCGCCGCAACGCGCTCGGTACGGCCGCGGCGGCCGGCGGGTTCGCCGGGTACCGCGTCGGCCGGTGGTCGCGCCGCGACCCGGCGCAGTCCGCCGCCCTCGCGGAGCACATCGCGCTCGCGGCCGGATCGGCGGCCCCCGGCGCCGCCGGGCAGCAGGCTGCAGGTGCGGGATCCCTGCCGAACGGGCACGCCTCGGCCGACGTGAACGGGAAACGGGACGGGACTGAAGCTGACGGCCAGCGAGCCGGCGTAGGCGTGCGTGCCGGTGCTGGCGGCGATGGCCGCGCCTGGGCTGCCGCGGGTACCGGCGGCGCCTCGCGCGCCGCGCCGCCCCTGCACCTGCCGTCCAGGATGGCCCGTGGCAGGAACGATGCCCAGGCCGCGCCGTCCGGCTGGGCGCGCAGCGGGGTCCAAGGCGCCGGTGCCGGGCCCCAGGCCCGGGCGGGCGAGGCGCCGCCGCGACCGACCACACCGAGAACGGTCCGGCCCGGCACGGCGGGCCCAGCCGTGCCGGGGCCCGCCCCGCGGGCATTCCGCACCGGCGGCCCGCTCCGGGCGGGGACCGGGACCGGCGCGGTGCGGACAGGCAGCGGAGGCGGCCCGCTGGGGCCGGGCGGCGGCCCGCTCCGGTCGGGTGGCGGCGGCCCGCTGGGCTCGGGCGGCGGCCCGCTCCGGTCCGGTGGCGGCGGCCCGCTGGGCTCGGGCGGCGGCCCGCTCCGGTCCGGTGGCGGCGGCCCGCTGGGCTCGGGCGGCGGCCCGCTCCGGTCGGGTGGCGGCGGCCCGCTGGGCTCGGGCGGCGGCCCGCTGGGGCCGGGCAGCGGGGGCGGCTCCTCGCCGCGGGCAGCCAGCACCGGCGCCGCGCGCGCCCGATGGGGCTCGGAGAGCGCTCAGGGTGCGGGCGGCGGGGGGCGGGGCAGGCGGCCGCTCTGGCAGCCCGGCCCGATCCGCTCATCGGGCGGCTGGCTGGGTGGTGCGGGCGCATCGCCCGGGCCGGCTCCCGGATCCGAGGCCTCGCACGCCGGCGCCCCCGCGGCGCCGCATCCGGGCGGTCCCCGGCCGTCGTACCCGGCGGGCCCGCCCGGGTATCCCACTGCCGGACCCGCGTCCGGCGACGGGCCGGCCGCCCGCCGCGAGGCTCCCGCAACGGCGGCTCAGGCCTGCCGGGCAGCGGCGGGGATGAGGCCGCGCACCGCGAGGCCCCGGTCCCGTTCTGGCTCCGTCCGGTGCGTCGGAAGAAGTAGCGTCCATGGATTTGACGTCGCGCCAGCGGCAGCTGGTCTTCGCCGTTACCGTGGTCGCGCTCGCCGCCCTCGGCTTCTTCCTGCTGCGGTCGGGCCTCTCGAGCCAGCCCCCGGCGAAACACCCGCCGCACCCCGCGGCCGCGGCCAGCTCGCCGCCCTCGCCCGCGGCGAGCCCGGCCCAGACCGGCGGCTCCTCGACCGCGTCATCGCAGGTGAACATCTATCAGTGGCTGCCCTTCACCGAAGCGCAGCTGGCGCGGGCAGCCAGTGTGGTCACCCAGTTCTCCGCGTACTACGGCACGTACTCCTACAACGAGACCGCCGCCGCCTACATCGGCCGGATGCAAGGCCTGATCACCAGCCAGCTCGCCCCGGCCATCGCGCGCGCCTACGCCACTCCCGGCCTGGCTACGCAGCGCAGCCAGCAGAAACAGGTATCCGCGGGCAGCGCGACGATCGACTCGCTGCGAGCGTTCGGGCCCTCGAGCGTCACGTTCGTGGTCAGTATCAACCAGAAGATCACCGGAACTAGCCCCCGCCAGATGAGCGCGCAGTACGCCGTCACCGTCACCGACAGCAACGGCGGCTGGCAGGTCAACGACATCCAGCTCGCCTCCGTGGGCAACCTGTGATCCCGGTTGGCGGGTACCGCGTCAGGGAGGCCGCGCGGGAATTCCGCACCGCGCGCCCGGCCGTGGTCGTAGCGGCGCTCGGCGGGGGCCTGCTGCTGATCGGGCTGATCGCCGTCCCGCTGATGGTGGTCGGCGGCAGCAGCATGATGTTCGCCGCCGGCGGTAACAACAACTGCCCGGGCGGCACTGGCAGCCGCAGTGGCACGGCCGCGGCCGCGACCACGACCGGGGCCAGCGGCCAGGCCAAGAACTCGATCCCCTCGAACTACCTGGCCATCTACCAGCAGACGGGGCAGAAGTACGGCGTTCCGTGGCCGGTGCTCGCCGGGATCGGCAAGGTGGAGTCCGACCACGGCCGGACGACCCTGCCCGGCGTGCACAGCGGGTCCAACGCCTTCGGCGCGGCCGGGCCGATGCAGATTGGCATCGGCGGGGCGGCGGGCAACACCTGGGGCGGCGCCCCGGTCCACCCGGCGGCCCAGCAGGCGGGCGGGGTGGCGACGGACGCGAACGGGGACGGGACGGCCAGCGTCTACGACCCGGCCGATGCCGTCGCAGGCGCCGCGAAGTACCTGCTCGCGCACGGCATCAGCACCAACGTCCAGCAGGCGATCTTCGCCTACAACCACCTGGTGTCCTACGTCCAGGCGGTCCTGTCCTGGGCGAACACCTACGCGCAGGGCGGCTACACGGTCAGCCAGGTCAGCGTCACCGCGGTCTCGCAGTGCGTGACCGCGGCCGGCGCGAGCAACACGGCCCCGAACAACGCGGCGGCCATTGCCATCGCCTACGCCGAGGCGCAGCTCGGCAAGCCCTACCTGTGGGGCGGCACGGGTCCCGACGCGTTCGACTGTTCCGGGCTGGTGATGATGGCGTACCGGCAGGCGGGAGTGATCATCCCGCGCACGTCCCAGGAACAGTGGGCCTGGGGACCGCAGAATCCAGCCGGGACATGAGCAGCCGGGCGACCTGGTGTTCTTCGCGGGCGCGGACGGCACCCAGACGAATCCGGGTCACGTCGGCATGGTGATCGGCAACGGCAAGATGGTCGAGGCGTATTCCACCGGGTTCCCGATCCGCATCTCCACCTACGCGGGCTCGAATCCGGTCGGCTTCACCCGCCCGTGGGCGCACGCCGGGGTCGTGCTGACCAATCAGCTGGCGCCGGGCTGAGAGGCGGCCCCACGCCATGATCGTGAAGCGCTGTGCGTGCGGGAGCACGTACAGCTCTTCACGAGCGCGAAGCGGGGCTCATTGACGGCATCCGGGTAGCGGATCATCATGTGGTTACTCATGGGTAGAACATCGGAAGGGAGGACCCATGACCCCCGCCGCCCCCCAGCGCACAGCCCCCGAATCCGGAACCGGCGCGACCCGCCGCAGGCACCGATGGGCCGGTACCCGCAGGAGGGTCCTGCACCGAGGCGCGGTTCTTCCCGTCGCCGCGGCAGGCGTGCTCGTCCTGGCGCTGCTGCCCCAGGCGGCCCAGGCCAGCGGGCCGTCCTACGTCGCGCTGGGTGACTCGTACACCTCAGGACCGCTCATCCCCGTCCAGACCGGCTCCCCGGCCGGCTGCCTCCGGTCCACCAGCGACTACCCGGCGCTGACCGCGGCGGCCATCGGCGCGGCCTCGTTCACCAACATCAGCTGCCAGGGGGCCACGACCGCGGACATGACCGGATCCCAGTCGGTGCCAGGCGGGACCAACCCGCCGCAGTTCAGCGCGCTCAGCTCCGGCACGTCGGTGGTCACGCTCGGCATCGGCGGCAACGACATCGGCTTCCTCAGCATCATCGAGACCTGCGCCACCGAGAGCTTCAGCAACCCGTTCGGCTCGCCATGCAAGAACCACTACACCTCCGGCGGAACCGACCAGCTGGCCCAGGCGATCCAGAACCTCGCGCCCACGATCGGCTCGGACCTGCAGCAGATTCACAAGCTCGCGCCCGGCGCGCGGGTCTTCCTGGTCGGCTACCCCGACATCCTGCCCAACACCGGCTACGGCTGCTGGCCCGTCGTCCCGGTCGCCTACGGCGACGTGCCCTACCTGCGCGGGGTCGAGAACAAGCTGAACGCCATGCTCGCCAGCGAGGCCGCGGCGAACGGCGCCACGTTCGTGAACACCTACACCGACAGCATCGGTCACGACGTCTGCCAGCCGCCGGGAACCAGGTGGGTCGAGGGACTGGTCCCGACCGCGCCCGCTGCCCCCTTCCACCCGAACCAGCTGGGCGAGCAGCACATGGCCACCCAGGTGATCGCCGCCGTCGGCTGACCCGCCCGCCCCGCCGATCCTGGCGCGGTCAGCTGATCCTCGCGCGGCCGGCCTGGAACCGCTGGTGCCGCTCGTGGTCGCGCTGGCCGAGGAAAGCCTTGAAGCTGCCGAGCCGGTAAGCGGGCTCGCCCGCGATCTCGGCCGTATCCACCTCGAAGTCCTGGCTGAGGTCCCGGATCCGGCGCAGCACCTCGCGCGCCCCCGGCGCGCTCCGGGCCGCGTGCGCCGGGGCCGCCGCGGCCGCGGCGGCGATCTGCGCGGCGGTCAGGAAGCCGCGGCGGGACCGGAGCACGGCATACACCGGGTCGCCGAGGTGCCCGGCGTCGGCGGCCGCCTCCGGATGCGGCTGCGCGCCGGTGCCCTCGTGCAGCAGCGCGGAGCGGATCGCCCGGGCCACCGCCTCCGCGACCGGCGGCGGGAAGGCGTTGCCCAGCTGCCGGTAGCGCGCGGTCTTGCGGCCGGCGAACTGCCAGCCCCACTCGTCCCGCCAGCCCTGCAGCCGGGCAACCATCTCGCAGGTAAGCCTCGGCGCCAGCGCGGGATCCTCGTAGGGGCCCGGGGCGGCGTCGGCGATGCCCAGTCCGTCCACGCCGAGCTCCGCCCAGGCCTGCTTGGCCCGGGTGGGGCCGAGGTCACCGCCGCCGTGCTTCTTGGACCCGCCGACGATCGTCGGCGCGATCCTGTTCGCCCGCAGCGCCCAGCGCCGGGTACCCGGCCAGCCGCGCGCGCCCATCAGGTCCGCAAGCGACTCGCCCACGGTGGGCGCCGGCGGCCCCGCCGGGGCCGGCCAGCGGAACCAGACGGCGTCGGCCAGGCCGGAGCGCCACCAGCACGAAGCGGGGCCGCAGCTGCGGCACGCCGAAGTCTGACGCGTGCAGCAGCCGCCAGCCGGGGACGTAGCCGAGCTCGCGCAGCCGGTCCAGGACGTGCTGGCGGTACGCGCCGAACCTGCTCGCGCTCAGCCCCCGCACGTTCTCGAGCAGCAGCGCGCGCGGCCTGATCACCTGGCACAGTTCGACCGCCCAGGCGAACAGGTCACGCTCGTCCGCCGCGCCGAGCCTGCGCCCGGCGACGGTGAACGGGGGGCACGGCACACCGCCAGCCAGCAGCGCGATGCCCGGGTAATCCGCGGGATTCCACACCTGGGGGTCGGCGGCGTCGCCCTCGGCAACCTTCCAGGCCGGCCGGTTGGCGCGCAGCGTGTCACAGGCGGCCGGGTCCAGCTCGACGGCGAGCGCGTGCTCGAAGCCGGCCCGTTCCAGGCCGAGCGCCTGGCCCCCCGCGCCGGCGCAGATCTCGACCGCTTCAAGATCCGTCACGCTGGCCTCCCCTGGCAGCTCTGGCACAGTGCTCCCGCGTGCTACGGTGCGCACCACGCCGCGATGTTGTGCCTATCTTGGCTGAGCGCGGCGCGCTCGTGGCGGATACCCCCGTGCCGCTTCCTGTCGTGTCCTTCGCCGGACCTTAACCGGAGGGACTGACAGTGGGGCCGCTGGCTACTCGCTGACCCGCACGTGCCGGGGCGACCTGCCCCGCACCCGGGGCTGCCTGGGCGGCCGGGCCAGCTCGTCGGCCAGGATCAGCAGCGGGTTGACCGCGCTTTCCACCACCTGCGCGGCGAGCTCGGCGACCCGCGTGCCGTCGGCCCGTGCGACGGTCCGCAGCAGCGCGAAAGCCTCCCGCGGCGGGACGCGGCGGCGCTCGGCGACGATGCCGATCGCCTGTTCCACCCGCACCCGGGTGGCCAGCGCGTGCTCCAGCTGGGCGACGGTCACCCGCAGCCGGGCCGCTTCGGCGGCCGCGTCGCCGGGTTCGGCCGCCACGCCGGCGCCCGCGGCGGCCGAGGCAGGTGAGCCGCCGGCCACCGGCGACGGCGGGGCGGGCAGGCCGGCCGCGAGCAGATCGGCGAGAACCATGGCGCTCAGCAGGTCCGGGAGTTCTTCGTCACCCACCCGCCAGCCGGTGCCGCTCCGCCGCACCACGGCGACGTCCGCCGCGCCTCGCTTGTCCGGGCCGGCCTTGCCGCCGCCGGGGCCTTGGCGCGGGACAGTCGTCACCGGGACGGGGGCGGTGCCGTCAGACGTTCGGCTGGAAATATCGTTCATGGCAGGGCGGCGAGCTCCGACAGCCGGACCTTGACCTGGGCGACGGAGGGATTGGTCAGCGCGCTCCCGTCCGCGAAAACCACCGTCGGCACGGTCTGGTTCCCGCCGTTCACGGACATGACGTACTCGGCGGCGTCCGGGTCGGCCTCGATGTCAACTTCCAGCATCTCGATCCCGTCCCGCGCGAGCTGGCTCTTCAGCCGCCGGCAGAAGCCGCACCACCGCGTCGTGTACATCGTCAGCGGCTCTGGCACCACCGCCTCCTTCCCTGTCTGGTCATTCCAGCACTAGTTAACGCAGAAGGGGGCGGTGCGCTTCCCGGGGCACGCGGGGACATGCGCAAGGATGTCCGTGGTGAGGAGGACCGTGGTGAGCGTGGAACAGCAGCAGCCGGCCGCGGGCACCGCCGTCGGGCCGGCCGAGGCGGTGCTTGCCGCGCTGGACCCCGAGCAGCGCGAGGTGGCGCTCGCGGTGCGCGGCCCGGTATGCGTGCTGGCGGGCGCGGGCACCGGCAAGACCCGTGCGATCACGCACCGCATCGCCTACGCCGTGCACACCGGGGCGGTGGATCCCGGGCACGTGCTCGCGGTCACGTTCACCTCGCGGGCGGCGGGTGAGCTGCGCGGCCGGCTGCGCGGGCTCGGCGCGCCCGGCCTCGGGCTTGACCGGGTGCGGGCCCGGACGTTCCACTCCGCCGCGCTGCGGCAGCTCGGCCACTTCTGGCCGGCGGTCGTGGGCGGGCGGCCGCCCCGGGTGCTCGCGTCGAAGATCAGCCTGATCGCCGAGGCCGCCCGGGCACAGCGGATCGGCGTCAGCGGGGCGGAACTGACCGACGTCGCCGCGGAGATCGAATGGGCCAAGGTGACCCAGGCCAGGCCGGACGACTACCCGGCGGCGGCGGCGCGAGCCTGCCTGCGGCCGCCGCTCGACGCCGGGCAGACGGGCCGGATCTTCGCCGCCTACGAGGACCTGCGCAGGCAGCGCCAGCTGATCGATTTCGAGTCGGTGCTCGAGCTCACCGCCGCCATCCTGGCGGAGAACCGGCAGGCGGCCGACGAGGTCAGGGACCGGTACCGCTACCTGGTGGTCGATGAGTACCAGGACGTCAACCCGCTGCAGAAGCTGCTGCTCGACATGTGGCTCGGCGACAGGGACGACCTGTGCGTGGTCGGTGACCCGGATCAGGCGGTCTACTCCTTCACCGGGGCCACGCCGGGTTATCTCACCGGCTTCGCCGCCGAGTTCCCCGGCGCCGCGGTGGTGAGGCTGATCAGGGACTACAGGTCCACGCCGCAGGTGGTGACGCTGGCCAACCGGATCATCGCGGCGGCCGGCGGCCCGGCCGGCGGCGCGGGCAGCAGCACGGGCGCGGGCACAGGCACGGGCACGGGCACGGTCGGCGGCGACGCGGTGGCCCGCTGGTCCGCCGCCCTGGTGGCGCAGCGGCCGGCCGGACCGGAGCCGTCGCTCACCGAGTACCCCGACGACCATGCCGAGGCGGACGCCGTCGCCGCCCGGGTGAGCTCGCTCATCGGGCAGGGGGCCGAGGCCCGGGAGATCGCGGTGCTCGTGCGGATCAACGCGCAGACCCAGGCGTTCGAGCGGGCGCTGCGCGAAGCGGGCGTTGCGTACCAGGTCAGGGGGGCCGAGCGGTTCTTTGACCGGGCCGAGGTCAGGCAGGCGATCGGGCTGGTCAGGGCGGCCGGGAAGTCCTGGTCTCCGGCGGGGGAAACGGGGGAGCCCGCGGCCAGGGACAGCGGCGCCGCGCGGCTGCCCGCCGAGGTCAGGCACGTGCTGACCGGCCTCGGGCTGACCGGCTCGGCGCCGCCGAGCGGCGGGGGCGCGGTCAGGGAACGCTGGGAGTCGCTCGCCGCGCTGCTCGGGCTGGCCGACGACCTGTCGCAGGCGCATCCCGGTGCCACGCTCGCCGACTTCGCGGCCGAGCTCGCCGAGCGCGCCGCGGCCGAGCATCCGCCGGTGGCGCCGGGGGTTACGCTGTCCTCCCTGCACGCGGCCAAGGGCCTCGAGTGGGATGCGGTGTTCCTGCCCGGTCTAGCCGAAGGAGTCCTGCCCATCGTGTACGCCCAGACAGCCGAGGCGATCGCGGAGGAGCGGCGCCTGCTCTACGTGGGCGTGACCCGGGCCAGGCAGCGGGTGGAGCTGTCCTGGGCGGCCGCCCGCTCGCCCGGCGGGAGGCAGGCCAGGAAGCCGTCCCGGTTCCTCGCTTCGTTGCGGAAGGGCACGGTCAACCCTCGATGAGCAAGGCTCTCGACGACTTGCTGGACCTGCTCGATCTCGAGCAGGTCGAGGTCAACATCTTCCGCGGCCGGAGCCCGGACGAGCGTGTCCAGCGCGTGTTCGGCGGCCAGGTGGCCGGCCAGGCGCTGGTCGCCGCCGGCCGCACCGTGCCCGCCGACCGCCCCGTGCACTCGCTGCAGGCGTACTTCATCCGGCCGGGCGATCCCGCGGTGCCCCTCGTCTACCTGGTGGACCGGGTACGGGACGGCCGGTCCTTCACCACCCGCCGGGTGTCGGCCGTCCAGCACGGGAAGACGATCTTCACGATGTCCGCTTCCTTTCACCATCCCGAGCCCGGCCCCGAGCACGCCGCGCCGATGCCCGCGGTCCCGCCGCCCGACGCGGTGCCGCCAAACGGGGAGCGGCTAGCGAAACTGCTCGGCCCGCTGGACCCCAGCTTTGACCGGATGCTGAGGAACAACCCGATCGATCTGCGCGTCGCCGGCCCGCTCACGGTCGAGGCGCAGCGGGACCCGGCGCTGCGCGCCACCTCCAACCTGGTGTGGCTCCGGGTGGACGGGGAACTACCCGACGATCCGTTGCTGCACGTGTGCCTCATGACCTACGCGTCCGACATGACCCTGCTCGACTCGGTGCTGCTCGCGCACGGCCTGTCCTGGGTGGACGGGCGGACCATCGGCGCGAGCCTGGATCACGCGATGTGGTTTCACCGCCCGTTCCGTGCCGACAGCTGGCTGCTGTACGCGCAGGAGTCGCCGGTCGCCTCGGGCGCCCGCGGGCTTGCCCGCGGCCAGGTCTTCACCCAGGCCGGCGACCTGGTGGTCTCCGTGGTGCAGGAAGGGCTCATCCGGACCCGGCCCGAGCGAGATGTTCGCGTCGATTAAAAGCGCAGGTAGAAAAACTGTTGCCGGCTCCCCCGCCCGGTACGTAGGCTGCTCACATGTCCGCGGTGTGCCGTTGCCGACTTGTGGAAGGAGGTGCCCGTGGAGATGGCCAATTTCATTGAGTCCCCAGTCTTCGCTGTGACGCGTGCTGGCGTGACGCTGCCGATAACGGGTGCCTTCCTGCCCGTTGCCGGCACGGGCCGCATCGCGTGCGCCATGGCTACGAGCACGGGGCCGTCCGCTGTCAAGGGGACAGCTATGCCTCAGCTCAGCACGGCGCATGTCCAGGACCAGCTCCTTGGGCAGATGGCCATCCGTAACCCGTACACCGACAAGACCCGTGCCGCCGCCATCGGCGGTGGCGCAAGGGGTCCGCATCCGGCGAGAGAACCGGAACCGGTCTAGAAAAGACCGGCCGATCTCCTCGGAGGCCGCGGACCCGCGAAGGGTCCGCGGCCTTTAGTTTTGCCCGGGCCAACGATCAGACGAGTCGATGACGACGAGCACGATCCACGAGAGGGGTTGGCACCGATGCAGTGGCCCGGTACCACCGCCGCGCAGGCGGACGCGGCGGGGTTCGAGGCAAGATCCGGATCTCAGGGGGCGGCGCAGGTCACCCGGCCGGCGGTCAGCGGCCTGCGTCCCGCGCCGGCGCAGGCGATGCCCGCGCCGGGGCAAGTCATGATCACCCAGGTTGCCCGGCGGGTTGACCTTCCCTGCCGGGAGGATCCCGACTTGTTCTTCGCCGAGTCGCCCGCCGACGTCGAGTACGCGAAGGCGCTCTGCCGGGGCTGCCCGGTCATGATCGCCTGCTTTGCCGGCGCCGTCGAGCGCAGGGAGCCCTGGGGCGTCTGGGGAGGCGAGCTCTTCCTGCGGGGGCAGGTCGTCCCCCGCAAGCGGCCGCGCGGCCGCCCGCGCAAGGACGAGGTAGCCGCCTAGCGCAGGCTGCTTCCTCGCCCGGGCGGGCGGCCGGCCCGGCTCCCCGCGACCAGCCGGGCCGGCCCAGCCCGTGGCCGGCCGGATACCAGCACGGATCGAGAACGGATGGTTTCACCATGTACCGATTGACCGACGTAGCCCGGCAACATCAACAGGAAATGCTGGAACAGGCGCAGCTGCGCCGCACCGCGTCGCGGGTTCGGTCCCTCAACCGCACGCGGCGCAGGGTGGCGCGGGCAGAGCGGCGGATGAGCCGCGCCCGCGCCCAGGCCAGCCGGCTCCGGCAGCAACTCGAGGCAGAAGCCTGACCCGCCGTGTGCAGGCCTGACGGCGAAGCCTCAGCCGCGATCACGTCAGCGCCGCTTGCCAGGCCGATACCCGTGCTGGCAGGCGGCGCTGGCGTCTGCGCGCCGGGCAGCCGCCTGGCTCAGGCCGTGTCCGTGTCGTAGCCGGGCATCCACTTGATCACCTCGGCCCGGAACGGCCCCTCGCACTCCAGCTGGCACAGCACGCCGATGCCCGCTGTCGAGACGCGGTGGATGAGCACGTAGGACGGCGGCACGTTGAACTTGCGGCTGATGTTGGACGGCCGCAGGTCGGTCACCCTGGCGGCCTCGTCCCGCATCCATTCCCTGGTGAACTTGAACGTCTCCACCCTGGACGGCTCGGCCAGCGGCCCGAGGAAGGCCCGGAGCGCATCCAGGTCCACCTCGATGCCTTCCTTGAGGAAGCCCTGCGCGCGCAGCTCCTGCTCGACCTCATCGATGTCGCCATCGTCGTGCATGATGCGCAGCAGCTTCCCGATGAACGGCGGGAAGCCGCCCGGAAGCCGGTCAACCGCGCCGAAATCGAGCACTCCCAGCCGGCCGTCGCTCAGCAGCCGGAAATTACCCGGATGCGGGTCAGCGTGCAGCAGCCCGGCCCGGGCGGGACCCGAGAAGAGGAACCTGACCAGGAGGATTCCGGCCCGGTCGCGGTCCTCGCGGCTGCCGTCGCTGATGATCTTCGACAGCGGCGTGCCGTCCATCCAGTCGGTGATCAGCACGTGCTCGGTCGCCATGACCACGGCCGGCACGTAGATATCGGGGTCGCCGGCATAGGCGTCGGCGAATGCCTGCTGCGATGACGCTTCCAGGTAATAGTCGAGTTCCTCGGCCACCCGGTTGCGCAGCTCGTCCAGCAGCGGCTTGACATCCAGGCCGGGCATGAGGATGCCGAACAGCCGACCCGCACGGCTGAGCTGGGTGAAATCGCTGAGCAGCGCCTTGCCCGCGCCCGGGTACTGGATCTTCACCGCTACCTGGCGCCCGTCGTACCAGACGGCCTTGTGCACCTGGCCGATGGAGGCGGCGGCCGCGGGCTGGTCATCGAAGTCGGTGAAGCGGTCGCGCCAGTCCTCACCGAAGTCACCGGCCAGCACCCGGTGCACGGTGCTGGCGGGCAGCGGCGGCGCCGACTCCTGGAGCCTGGTCAGCGTGGCGCGGTACGGGCCGGCGATCTCGGGCGGCAGTGCCGCCTCGAAGATCGACAGGGCCTGCCCCAGCTTCATCGCGCCGCCCTTGAGCTCGCCGAGGACTTTGAAGATCTGCTCGGCGGTGCGCTGCTGGATTTCGCCGACGACGATCTCGGCCGGGCGGCCGCCGAGCCGCTTGCCGATGCCGAGGGCGGTACGCCCGGCGAACCCCATCGGGAGGGTGGCCAGCTTGGCGGTACGGGTGACAGCTCGGCGGGGCAGGTCTTCCACGATCACATTGTCCGCTACTGACGGGGTTCCCTGTCCACTCGCTTATCTGCCGCACGGCCCGTGCAGCCGCAGCCGGCCTGCGGCATCCAGGTACGCCGCCGCCACTGCCAGTCGGGCAGGACCAGCTCCAGCGTCCCGTTGGTGACCGCGTCGGCCCTGCCGCCCCGATCGACGCAGGTCAGCACCTGCGCGCAGGCCTGCGCGGCCACCGACGTGGCGAGGACGCAGTCGCAGGCGGGCGTGCTCAGCTGGCGTCCGGCGAGCTGGGCGAGGACCACGGGCCAGGCCGGGTCACGCGCTGCCCGGGCCATGTCCAGGCAGCGCAGGCAGGCGGACCGCCCGGGGATGACCAGCGGTCCCACCACGCCGATCGCCTCGCCGGCGGCCGCGGCCAGGTGCGGCACGTCATCGGCCAGCAGCCCGGCGGCCAACTCGGGGCCGTGGCTGGCGGTCAGTACCGCCAGGTCCGGCCGCCCGGTGTCGTCCTCGGTCCGGGCCTCAGGCGCGCTGCGCCGGACCGCGCGGGCGGCGCCGGCCGACCTCGGCTCCCCGATGTCCGCACCGCACAGGCCGGCGTGAGATCGGCGGCGAACGCCGTACCGTCGTCCCGGCACGACACGTGGCCGATTCCGGCGGCGGCGAGCAGCGTCGCGATGCTGGAGCCGACCTTGCCGGCTCCGTAGATCCGCACGTACGTCCCGGATCTGCGGGCCAGGGCGCGCGCGCCGCCGTCCCCGTCTCCGTGCGCGAGCGACGTCGTGGCCAGCTCGGGCGCGAGCCGGGTGCGAAGCCCATCGGGCATGGTCCGCAGCGTGCTGGCCGGGAAGTCGTCGAGGACGCCCGCGGCGGCGAGTAGGGTGATCAACCGGTCAGCCGCCTCGGCGGTGATGCCGTAGGCGCGGGCGGCGGCGATGACCGCCTGGTGATCCCGGCTGCCGTCGAGCAGGCCGATCAGGGCTGCCGCCCGGCCGATTCCGGAGATGGCGACGGCACGGCGCGGGTCGATCCCGATCTGCAGCGTGTCGTCGTCGCGCCAGACGGGAAGAAGGCCGGGCTTGAGCGCCAGTCTCATGCGGCCCAGCATGACAGCGGCGGGTGACACTCTGACTGTCCGTAACCGCGCCGAGGGCAACGGCAGGAGGATGCAATGACAGGCAAGCCGGGTCCCGCGCGCCGGCCGTCGCGGAACAAACCCGGCGCGGGGCGCCGTCCGTCAGCCGATGAGGCGGGCCGCCGTCCGTCAGCCGATGAGGCGGGCCGCCGTCCGTCAGCCGATGAGGCGGCCCGCCGTCCGTCAGCTGCGGACCTGGCCGCGGCCCGGGACCGGACCATCCCCGACGTCGCGGCCCCGGGCCTGCGGGTGCTGTTCTCCGGTATCAACCCGGGACTGTACTCGGCCGCGACCAGCTACCACTTCGCCCGGCCGGGTAACCGGTTCTGGCAGGCGCTGCACCAGTCCGGCTTCACCCCTCGCCAGCTCGCCCCGCACGAGCAGCAGCAACTCCTGGCCCTCGGGCTGGGCATCACCAACGTGGTGGCCCGGGCCACCGCCCGCGCTGATGAGCTCCAGCCGGGCGAGCTCGTCGAGGGCGGCCGGATCCTCGCCGCCAAGGTGGCCGGGCTGCGCCCGCGCTGGCTCGCCGTGGTCGGCGTCACCGCGTTCCGCGCCGCGTTCGCCCAGCCGCACGCGGCCGTGGGGCCGCAGAGCGAGAGCTTCGGCGGCACCCGGGTGTGGGTGCTCCCCAACCCCAGCGGCCTCAACGCCCACTGGAACGCCGCCGCCCTGGCCGACGAGTTCGCCCGCTTGCGCGCGGCCGCGGGCTGAGGCGGGTCAGTTCATGATCAACATCTCCACTTTGCACATGCTATGACCAAAAACGCGCCTGATTTGTCCCGGTTCCGTGGTCACAGCGTGTGCAAAGTCAAGATGATCATGGAATAGCCGACCAGGAGCACGAGTCCCCGGGCGGGCGGGTCGCTCGCCCCCCTTCCCCTGGGCGCGTGCGGCCCGGCCGTCCCCGCCCGGGGACTCCTTCTGCCCTGAAACTAGAAGCCCCGCCCCCGGGGATCAAGCACGGCTGTGGACGGCGCGGTGCACAACTTGGGGAAACCCCGGAGTGTCACTGTGCACAAGCTGGAACTGCCCTGGGGAATTCGCCCGCGCCGGGACCGTCGGACCAGGCCTGGCTGGGACAGCGTTATCCACCGCCTGTGGACAGAAGAAAAGTCCGCCCGCTCGCGGTCAGGTGGCCCGGGGGGTCAGGTGGCCCGGCCGGTCAGTGCGCCCCGCTTCGCGGGGTCAGGAGGCTCCGAGCGTCAGGAGGCTCCGAGCGTCAGGAGGCTCCGAGCGTCAGGAGGCTCCGAGCGTCAGGAGGCTCCGAGCGTCAGGAGGCTCCGAGCGTCAGGAGGCTCCGAGCGTCAGGAGGCTCCGAGCCTCAGGTGCGGTCGCCGCCGGTGCTGTCACCCGCGGGGCTGCTCGCCAGTGCCCTCGCCAGTGCCCTCGTGCGGGGGCTCGCCGGGGTCGTCGCCGGGGCGGCCGGCGGTGCCATCGGTGGCGCCGTCCCCGTCCCCGGCCCCGGCCCCGTCGTCCCTGTCCTCCAGCCCGGAGATGTCGAGCTCCGGGCGGCCGCGGACGAAGCCCTCGGGGTCGTCGAAGTCCTCGGCGGTCGGCAGGAGATCCGGGTGCGCCCACAAGGCATCCCTGCCGTCGATGCCGCGCGCCTCGGTGAGGCCCTGCCAGATGACCGCCGCCTCACGCAGGCGGCGCGGCCGCAGCTCCAGGCCGACCAGCGTGGCAAAGGTACGCTCGGCCGGGCCGCCGGTCGCCCGGCGGCGCCTGATCGCCTCGGCCAGCGCGTCCGCGTGCGGCAGCCGGTGCCCCGCGGCGGCGTCCACCACGGTGGCCACCCAGCCCTCGACCAGGGCCAGGGCCGTCTCCAGCCGGGCCAGGGCGTTCTTCTGCTCGGGCGTGTCCTCCGGCTGGAACAGCGCACCGCCCGCCAGGGCGTCGCGCAGCGCCTCCGGGTTGGTCAGATCGACCTGCGGCATCGCCTCGCGCAGCAGCGACGTGTCCACGGTCATGCCGCGGGCGTACTCCTCAACGGCGCCGAGCAGGCTGGCCCGCAGCCACGGAACGTGCCCGAACAGGCGGTGATGGGCCGCCTCGCGCAGCGCGAGGAACAGCCGGACCTCTTCCTCCTCGACCGAGAGCCCGCGGCCGAACTCGGTGATCCCCGCGGGCAGCAGGGCGGCGGTTCCCTCCGGCCCGAGCGGCAGGCCGATATCGGTGGAACTGACGACCTCACGCGCCAGCGCGCCGACCGCGGCGCCGGTCTGGCCGCCGACCATCGCGCCGCCGATCTGCTGCATCATCGGGGCGAGGCCGCCCAGCCCGCCGCCCATGGCGGTCATGGCCGAGCGCATCTCCGGCGGCAGGTCGCCGAGCTCGTCCGGGTCCAGGGTGAACATGCCGCCCATCGTCTCGACGGCCTTGGCGGCGATCGGGTCGCACAGCTTGGACCAGACGGGCAGCGTTGCCTCCACCCATTCCGACCGGCTCCAGGCCTGCGTCAACCGGATCCCGGACGGGAACGTCGTGACGTCGCCGAGCCACAGGTCAGCCAGCCGCAGCGCCTCGTCCACCTGGTGCCGCTGGCTGTCGAGCACGCTGGGGTCGCCCTCGGCGACGACCGCGTGCCTGGCCACGTTCTTCGCCAGGTCCCAGTTCACCGGCCCGCCCCGCCAGGCCATCAGGTCGGCGAACTGGCGCAGCGCGTCGGCGAACTGCTGCGGGTCACCCAGCGGCCCGAGCGCCCCGAACGGGCCGCCCGCACCCGGTGACTGCCCGGCTCCGGACGGCTGCTGCGGATCGTCGGGATCCTTGTCCCGGTCACCCGGCGGCCCGAAGCCGAAGGGAGGATCAGCCATGTTCGCGGCCTCTCGGGCAGGATGGAAGGGTCATGTCCGCCACGTTATCCCGGGAGCAGCATACTTTGACCATCCCAAACGCCCAGGTTCGCCGGCGGCGTACCCATGATCAGAGCAGTACCAGCGGGAATGGTCCCGTGGTCGCCATCACCGGGGCCGCCCGCGGGCTCGGTCACGCGCTGGCGGTCAGGCTGGCCGCGTCCGCCCGGGTCCGGCGGGTCATCGCGATAGACGACCACCGCGGCGAGGCGACGGGCGTGACCTGGCGGGTGGTGGATGTGCGCGACCCCGCGCTGGCCGCCGGCTGGCCGAGGTGGACGTCCTCGTGCACACCGACCTGGACCTGGCGCCGGGATCGGACCGCAGCACCAGGCGGGCGTTCAACGTCCGCGGCGTGCAGACCGTCCTTACCGCCGCCGCGGCCGGCCGGGTCGGCCGGGTGGTCCTGATCACCAGCGCGATGGTCTACGGCGCCCGGCCGGACAACCCAGTGCCGCTGCCGGAGTCGGCGCCGCTCGCCGCCGACCCCGACGGCAGCGTGGTGGGCGACCTGCTGGAGATCGAAGACCTGGCGCGCCGCTCGCCGCGGACCCACCCGGGCATGTCGGTCACCGTCGTGCGTCCCGCGGCGCTCGTCGGCGAAGGCGTGGATACGTTCGTGACCAGGCATTTCGAGACCCCCAGGCTGCTGGTGGTCAAGGGCAGCGCGCCCCGCTGGCAGTTCTGCCACACCGACGACCTCGTGTCCGCGCTCGAGCTGGCGGTGGCCGGCGACGTGACCGGAGCCTTCGCGGTCGGCTGCGACGGCTGGCTGGAACAAGATCAGGTCGAGGAGCTGAGCGGGCTGCGCCGGATAGAGCTGCCCGCCGGGCTGACCTTCGGCGCGGCACAGCGGCTGCACCGGGTCGGGATCACCCCGGCTCCCGCCACCGACCTGAGCTACGTCGCCTACCCCTGGGTGGTGGACTGCGCCACGCTGCGCGCGGCCGGATGGCGGCCCCGCTACGACAACGAGACCGCGCTGGCGGCGCTGCTCGAGCAGCGGACCGGTCGCCACGCCGTGGCCGGCCGGCGGCTGGCCGGCAAGGAGGCCACGATCACGGCCGCCGGGGCGACCGTCGCGGTCATCGGCACCGCGGCCATCGTGCGCCGGGCCCGCCGCCGCCGCCGCGACACGTAGACCGCGTCATGCGCAAACCGCCGCAACCTCCCGCAGTCAGCCCGCCCGCAGGCCACCTCGTCCATGATCGGGACGCTGGGATTGCACCGGCGGGGTATTTTGGCCCAGTGGACGTCATCAGGCTCATAGCCATCCGCGAGAGCCCGCTTTCCGTGGACGAGTTGCGGCTGGCCGTGGCCGATCCCGCGGCGGGCGGGATCGCGCTGTTCGCCGGGACCGTGCGGGACGACGACCGCGGCCGGCCGGTGACCCGGCTGGCGTATAGCGCGCATCCGTCCGCCGAGGCGGAGCTGCGCCGGATCGCGGAGAAGGTGGCCGCCGATTTCCCCGTCTGCGGGATGGCCGCCGTGCACCGGGTCGGTGACCTGGAGGTAGGCGACCTCGCGGTGGTCGTGGCGGTGTCCTGCCCGCACCGTGCGGAGGCGCTCGATGCCTGCCGGGCGCTGATCGACGAGATCAAGGCGGGCGTGCCGGTCTGGAAGCACCAGCACTTCGGGGACGGCTCCGAGGAGTGGGTGAACAGCGCGTAGTCTTCGCACCATGCCCCGGCGAGCCCTCACTCTTATCGTGGCCGGCGTCGCGGTCGTGGTCGCGGCCGTGGTAGCCGCGGTACTGCCCGTTCCGTACGTGGTTCTCAGCCCGGGGCCGACGCTGAACACGCTGGGCAGGGGCCCGGGCGGCCAGCCGCTCATCCAGATCCAGGACCACCCGGTGCACCCCACCACCGGGGACCTCAACCTGGTCACGGTCAACTTCCAGGGCGGCCCCGGCGACGAGATCAACATCTTCACCGCGCTGCGCGCCTGGCTGAATCCGCAGGACGCCGTCGTCCCGCAGTCGGAAGTGTTCGGCAGCGGCCAGACCCCGCAGCAGGTGCAGCAGCAGGACACCCAGCAGATGGCCGGCTCCCAGCAGACCGCGACCGCGGCCGCGCTGACCGAGCTCAAGATCCCCTTCACCACCCAGGTCCAGGTGGTCTCCACCGAGCCGGGGATGCCAGCCGCCAGCGTGCTGAAGGCCGGCGATCTCATCACGGCCGTGAACGGCACGCCCGTCGCCAGCCTGGCCGCGCTCAGCGCCCGGATCGGTGCCGCCGGAGCCTGCCGCCGGCTCCAGCTCACCGTCACCAGGAACCGCAAGACCGAGCACCTCGGCCTGGTCACCGTGAAGATCCAGGGCCTGCCGCCATCGGGGTCCTCGTCCAGCCCGCGTACACGTTCCCGTTCAGCGTCACGATCAGGGTCGGCAACATCGGCGGCCCCAGCGCCGGGCTCATGTTCGCCCTCGGCATCATCGACAAGGTGGGATCCGTCAATCTCACCGGCGGCAGGTTCATCGCCGGTACCGGGGTGATTCTCCCGAACGGTGCGGTCGGACCCATCGGCGGTATCCAGCAGAAGATGGCGGGCGCACGGGCCCAGGGGGCGACGGTCTTCCTGGTACCGGCGGCCAACTGCGGGGACGCCGCGGGCGCGGTGCCCGCCGGGATGCGCCTGGTCAAGGTGAGCACGCTGGCCGGGGCGGTGACCGCCCTGCGCGCGCTGCGGGCGGGCCATCCCGTACCCTCCTGCTGACGGCCCCGCCGCCATGCAACGGTCCGGGAAGCCGCCGTCACGAGGTGACCCGAGGGGGAGGGCGTGACCTTCCGATCACCCGGTTCGGGCGCGGACCCCTCCGGTCGCGCCCGGCTGCTGCGGCTGCGGCGCTGGCCGAGGACCGCCGCCGTCGTGGCGGGCGGCATCATCGCGCTCGTCGTCGTCATCGTCGTGGCGTGCGGCGTGTGGACCGACTACCTGTGGTTCTCCTCGGTCCATTACGCCTCCGTGTTCGCCACCACGTACGCGGTCAAGTGGGCGCTGTTCGCGATCGCCGGGGTCTTCATGGCCGCCGCGGTGGGGCTCAACGCTGCGCTCGCCTACCGGCTCCGGCCCAGCCGCCGGCCGGCCTCGCCGGAACAGCGCGGACTCGACAGGTACCGGATAGGGCTCGAGCCGCGGCGCAAGCTCGCGCTCATCACGGGCGCCTCGGTGATCGGGCTGATCACCGGGCTGACCGCCACCAGCGGGTGGCAGACCTGGCTGCTGTTCGCCAACCGGACGTCATTCCACGCCCAGGATCCGCAGTTTCATCTCGACATCTCGTTCTTCGTCTTCGTCTACCCGTTCCTCCGGATGGTGCTCGGCTACCTGCTCGCGGCCGCGCTGCTCAGCGTGCTCGCCGCGGCCGGCGTTCACTACCTGTACGGCGGGCTGCGGCTGCAGTCGGCTTCTGGCCGCGCCACCGCGGCGGCCCGCGCCCACGTGTTCGCTCTCCTCGGGGTATTCGTGCTGCTCAAGGCCGTCTCCTACTGGATCGACCGGTACGGCATCGACCTGGCTCAGGGCGGGACCGTCAGCACCGGCGCGTCGTACACGGACGTGAACGCGATCCTGCCGGCCAAGACCGTGCTGGCGGCGATCGCCGTGGTCTGCGCGCTGCTGTTCTTCGCGGGCGCCGCCCGGAAGAGCGCGATGATGCCTGCGGTGGGATTCGGGCTGCTCGTGCTGTCGGCGATCCTCATCGGCGGCGTCTACCCGGCGATCGTCCAGCAGTTCGTCGTCAAGCCGAACGCGCTGGCGAAGGAGACGCCGTACCTGCAGCGCGAGATCGACAGCACCAGGAACGCCTACGCGGTCAACGGGGCGGTAACCGAGACCTACCAGGCGGCATCCGCCGCAGCGCCGGCCGTGGTCGCGGCCCGGGCCGGCGCGCTGCCCAGCGTCCGGCTCGTCGATCCCGGTGTCGTCTCGCAGACGTTCCAGCAGCTCCAGCAAGTGAAGAGCTTCTACAGCTTTCCCGGCCAGCTGGACATGGACCGCTACCAGGTGCCGGGCGCCGGGCCGCAGCCGCAGGACATGGTGGTCGGGGTTCGCGGGCTGAGCGGGCCGCCGCCCGGCCAGGCCAACTGGATCAATACGCACCTCGTGTACACGCACGGGTACGGGCTCGTCGCGGCGTCAGCCAATACCGTGCAGGCCAACGGCGATCCGTCGTTCACCGAGAGCGACATACCGCCCAGGGGCGCGCTCGGCCCATTCCAGCCGAGGATCTACTTCGGCGGCCAGCAGACGCAGTACGCGATCGTCGGGGCGCCCCGCGGCCGGGCAGCGATGGAGTTCGACTATCCCGACCAGACCGCGGCGGGCCAGCGTGACACCACCTACACCGGCGGCGGCGGCGTTCCCATCGGCTCGTTCCTGAACCGCCTGCTGTATGCCGTCACGTTCCACGAGCCCAACATCCTGCTGTCCAGCGCCATCAACGCCGACTCGAAGCTGCTCTACATCCGTGACCCGCTGGCCCGGGTGGCGAAGGTGGCGCCGTTCCTCACCCTGGACGGCGACCCCTACCCGGTGGTCGCGGATCACGGCGTCTACTGGCTGGTCGACGGCTACACCACCACCAGCGGGTACCCCTACTCCCAGCGGCTGGACCTGCAGTCGGCGACGGCCGACAGCTCAAGCCCGGGCGGGGCCGCCTACGCCCCGCCGGGAACGCAGCTCAATTACATCCGCAACTCGGTCAAGGCCGTGGTGAATGCCTACACCGGCGCGGTCACCCTGTACCAGTGGGACGCGGCCGATCCGGTGCTGCGCAGCTGGATGAAGGCGCTGCCGGGCATCATCAGGCCGCGCAGCGCCATCCCGGCCGTGCTGCTGGCGCACCTGCGCTACCCGCAGGCCCTGTTCGGCGTCCAGCGCCAGATCCTGGCCAGCTATCACGTCCGCCAGGCCCAGTCCTTCTACGACGGGCAGAACTTCTGGACGGTGCCCGGCAACCCGAGCGGCCTGACCCCCAACCGGGGGGCGCAGCCGCCCTACTACCTGACCATGTCCATGCCCGGGTACCCGGTTCCCGAGTTCTCCCTCAGCACCTCGTTCGTGCAGCGGGGCCGGCCCAACATGGCGGCGTTCATGACGGTGGACAGCAGCCCGCGGTCGCCGGACTACGGCACGATCAGGATCCTCGACCTGCCGCAGGACGGGGCCATCCCCGGCCCCGAGCAGGTGCAGAACGCGTTCGAGACCGACCCGACGCCGTCCATCCAGCTGTCCCAGCTGCGCCGCGGCGGTTCGAAGGTGATCCTGGGCAACCTGATCACCCTGCCGGTCGGCGGCGGCTTCCTGTACATCGAGCCGGTCTATGTCGAGGCGTCGGCGGCCGGGAGCACCGGGTCGTATCCCACCGTCCAGCGGGTGTTCGCGTCGTACGGCGGGAACGTCGGGTACGGCCAGACGCTGACCGACGCGCTCAGCCAGCTGTTCGGCCTCGCCGCGGGCCAGCCCGGCAGCGGCCCGGGCAGCCGCCCGTCCAGGGTGCCGGCGGCAGCGGCGGGGCGAACGCGGCAGCCCTCGGCTACCTCAAGCAGGCGCAGAACTATTACGGGCAGGGCCAGGCGGCGCTGCGGAGCGGCAACTTCGCCGCGTACGGCCAGGACATGACCAAGATGAAGGCCGCGCTCGATCAGGCGCAGCAGGCGGCCGCGGGGCGGCCCGTCAGCGCCCCGTCCGGCCGGTAGTGTCGTCGCTGGCCGTCACTGCACACACCAGGTTCGCAGTGGGCGTACGCTTCGATTCTGACGGGAAAACCTTCAGCAGTGCTGTTATCCGCAGCTACTCGCCTGCCCGCAAGGCCGCAGCCACAGGAGAGGAGCAAGATCGGTTGTGTCGCCTCGTGTTCTTATTGACGCGACCACCGTTCCGGCCGACCGCGGCGCGCTCGGCCGCTACGTCGATGGGCTTATCGCCGCGCTCGCGGCCGCGGGTGCCGACCTCGCGATTGCCTGTCAGCGCGCCGACGAGGAGAGATACACCAGGCTCGTGCCCGGCGCCAACGTCGTGGCGGGCCCGACCGCGATCGCGCACCGCGCGGCCAGGCTGGCCTGGGAGCAGACCGGCCTGCCGCTGGTCGCGCAGCAGGTGAGCGCGGACGTGATCCACGCGCCGCACTACTCGATGCCGCTGCGGCCGCCGGCGCCGACCGTGGTCACGATCCACGACCTGACCTACTTCACCGAGCCCGCCCTGCACAGCGCCGTCACCGCCGCCTTCTTCAAGTCGGCGATCCGCACCGCCGTCCGCCGCGCGAGCAGGCTGATCGTGCCGTCCAAGGCGACCAGAGACGAGCTGGTCCGGGTGCTCGGAGCGGACCCGACCCGGATCGACGTGGCCTACCACGGCGTGGATCGCGTGCTGTTCCACCGGCCCGACCCGGACCGGGTACGGCAGGTCTCCGACCGGCTCGGCCTGCACGGCAAGCCCTACATCGCCTACCTCGGCGCGCTGGAACCGCGCAAGAACGTCCCCGCGCTCATCCGGGGCTGGGCCGATGCGGTGGCCGACCTGGAGAACCCGCCGGCCCTGGTGCTCGGCGGCGGCAGCGGCTGGAGCGAAGAGGTGGATTCGGCGGTCGCCGCGGTGCCCGCCCACCTGCGCCTGGTGCGACCCGGTTACCTGCGCTTCACCGACCTTCCCGGCTATCTCGGCGGTGCGCTGGTGGTGGCCTTCCCCAGCCGCGGCGAGGGGTTCGGCCTGCCGGTGCTCGAGGCGATGGCGTGCGGCGCGCCGGTGCTGACCACGCACCGGACATCGCTTCCCGAGGTGGGCGGCGACGCGGTCGCTTACACCGAGCCGGACGTCAACAGCATCAGGGACGCGCTGCGGGCGCTGATCTCCGATCTCGCCCGGCGGGACGCGCTGGGCGCCGCGGGCGAGGCCAGGGCCCAGGAATTCACCTGGGCGGCATCGGCGGAGGCGCATCTCGTCTCTTACCAGCGTGCGGCCGAGCAGCGAGCAGAGTAACCTCCCTGCTCATGTCTGCCGATTCACGCGCGCCAGGCGGCAGCGGCGAGCCGTTCGAGGCCATCCTCCTGGTCGGCGGCCGGGGCACCAGGCTGCGGCCGCTGACCGTCTCGGTCCCCAAGCCGCTGCTGCCCACGGCCGGCGTCCCGTTCCTCGCCCACATGCTCGCCCGGGCGGCGTCCTGCGGGGTGACCAGGGTGGTACTCGCCACCTCGTACCGGTCGGAGATGTTCGCCGAGAGCTTCGGTGACGGCTCCGGGCTGGGCCTGGAGATCGACTACGTGCACGAGGAGGAGCCGCTCGGCACCGGCGGCGGGATCCGCAACGCGGCGTCCCGGCTGCGCAGCGGCCCGGACGACCCGGTCGTGGTGCTCAACGGCGACGTGCTGTCCGGTCATGACCTGCCGGCCCAGCTCGACATGCACCGCAAGGCCGATGCCGCGGTCACGCTGCACCTGGTGGAGGTGGCGGATCCGGCCAGGTTCGGCTGCGTCCCGACCGATGACACCGGCCGGGTGACCGCGTTCCTGGAGAAGACCCCGCACCCGGTGACCAACCGGGTCAACGCCGGCTGCTACGTGTTCGCCCGGCGCGTCATCGACGAGATTCCGCCGGGCCTGGTGGTATCGGTCGAGCGCGAGACGTTCCCCGCCCTGATCGATTCGGGCCAGGTCGTGATGGGGTACGTGGACACCTCGTACTGGCTGGACGTGGGCACGCCCGAGACCTTCGTGCGCGGGTCGTGCGACCTGGTGCTCGGCCGCCTGGCGTCGCCAGCGGTGCCCGGTCCCGCCGGCCAGGCCCTGGTGCTGCCCGGCGCCAGCGTCGACGCCAGCGCCAGCGTCACCGGCGGCACCACCGTGGGAGCCGGCGCCACGGTCGGCCCGGGTGCCACCGTGGCCGGCAGCGTGCTATTCGACGGCGCGACCGTCGCCGCGGGCGCGCAGGTCAGCGGCAGCGTCCTCGGCCGCGGCGCGCGGGTGGACAGCGGCGCCGTGCTCGACGGCGCCATGATCGGCGACGAGGCGAGCATCGCCGCGGGCAACGAGCTGCGGCACGGTGTGCGGGTCTGGCCCGGCGTGGAGCTGGCGCCCGTCTCCGTCAGGTTCTCCACTGACGCGTAGCCGCGCCACGGCACGGCCGCGCCGGGCCTGCGTCAGGACCCGGCTTTTCCCGAACGGCTCCGCAGCCACCCCCGTCACCCGGGCGCGGGCCCGTGCCGGCCCTCGGCCGCGGCGCGCGGCAGCCGGTCGCATAGGGTGCGGCCATGGGCGTAACCGACAGCGCGCTGCGGCGGGTGCTGGCCAGGGCCAGGGACGGCAAGCCCCTCGACAGGGCCGAGGCGGAGGTCGCGCTGCACGCTCGCGGCGAGCAGCTGTCGGCGCTTCTCGGCCACGCCGGCCGGGTCCGGGACGCCGGCCTCGTGGCCGCGGGCAGGCCGCACGTGATCACCTATTCGCGCAAGGTCTTCATCCCGCTGACCAGGCTCTGCCGGGACCGGTGCGGGTACTGCACGTTCGCCACCGTCCCGGGCAGGCTGCCGGCGCCTTACCTGTCCCCCGACGAGGTGATCGACATCGCGCGGCGCGGCGCGGAGCTGGGCTGCAAGGAAGCGCTCTTCACCCTCGGCGACCGCCCGGAGGACCGCTGGCCGCAGGCCCGCGCGTGGCTGGACGAGCGCGGCTACGACGACACCCTGTCCTACGTCCGGGCGATGGCCATCCGGGTGCTGGAGGAGACCGGCCTGCTGCCGCACCTCAATCCGGGCGTGCTGTCCTGGCAGGACTTCCAGCGGCTCAAGCCGGTCGCCCCGTCGATGGGAATGATGCTCGAGACCACGGCGACCCGGCTGTTCACCGACCGCGGCGGACCGCATTTCGGCAGCCCGGACAAGGACCCGGCCGTGCGGCTGCGCGTGCTCGAGGACGCCGGCCGCAGCTCGGTCCCGTTCACCACCGGCATCCTGATCGGCATCGGCGAGACGCTGGCCGAGCGGGCCGACTCGATCCTCGCGATCAGGAAGATCGCCCGGGAGTACGGCGGCATCCAGGAAGTGATCGTGCAGAACTTCCGGGCCAAGCCGGACACCAAGATGCGCGGCGTGCCCGACGCCGACCTCGAGGATCTCGCCGCGACGATCGCCGTGGCCCGGCTGGTCCTCGGCCCGGGCATGCGGATCCAGGCGCCGCCCAACCTGATCGGGGACCAGTACGCGCTGATCCTGGCGGCCGGCATCGACGACTGGGGCGGCGTCTCGCCGCTGACCCCCGACCACGTCAACCCGGAACGCCCCTGGCCGCAGGTGGAGGAGCTGGCGGAGCGCACCCGCGCCGCCGGGTTCGACCTGCGCGAGCGGCTGACCATCTATCCCGGCTACATCCGCGAGCCGTGGCTGGATCCGCGGCTGGCCGGGCACGTGACCCGGCTGGCCGACCCGGCCACCGGGCTGGCCGACGAGCAGGCGGTACCGGGCGGCCTGCCCTGGCAGGAGCCGGACGGCGGCTGGGGCGAGTCGGCCGGGCGGACCGACCTGCACGTGACGATCGACATCACCGGCCGCACCGCCGACCGAAGGGACGACTTCGCCGAGGTGTACGGCGACTGGGCCGAGGTCGGCACCAGGATCACCGCCCGAGGCCCGCAGCGGCTGCGGTCCGACGTGGCCGCGGCCCTGCGCCACGCCGAAGCCGATCCCGCCGCGCTCACCGACGACGAGGCGCTCGCCCTGCTGGACGCCGACGGCCCCGAGCTTGACGCGCTGGCCGCGCTGGCCGACGCCGTCCGCGCCGACGTGTCCGGCGACGACGTGACCTATGTCGTCAACCGCAACATCAACTTCACCAACGTCTGCTACACCGGCTGCCGGTTCTGCGCCTTCGCGCAGCGCCGCACCGACGCCGACGCCTACACGCTGTCCCTGGACCAGATCGCCGACCGCGCCGCCGAGGCCTGGGCGGCGGGCGCGACCGAGGTGTGCATGCAGGGCGGCATCCACCCGGACCTGCCCGGCACCGCGTACTTCGACATCGCCGCCGCGGTCAAGCGGCGCTGCCCGGACATGCACGTGCACGCGTTCTCGCCGATGGAGGTCGTCAACGGCGCCTCCCGGACCGGGCTGCCGGTCCGCGAGTGGCTGGTGCGCGCCCGCGAGGCCGGCGTCGGCTCGCTGCCCGGCACCGCCGCGGAAATCCTGGACGACGACGTGCGCTGGGTGCTGACCAAGGGCAAGCTGCCGGCCGCCACCTGGATCGAGGTGATCACCACCGCGCACGAGCTCGGCATCCCGACCTCGGCGACCATGATGTACGGGCACGTGGACACCCCGGCGCACTGGGTCGGGCACCTGCGGGTGATCCGCGGCATCCAGGAGCGCACCGGCGGCTTCACCGAGTTCGTGCTGCTCCCGTTCGTGCACCAGAACGCGCCGATCTACCTGGCCGGCCTGGCCCGCACGGGCCCGACCCGGCGGGAGAACCGCGCCGTGCACGCCGTGTCCAGGCTGCTGCTGCACGGCGCGATCGGCTCCATCCAGTGCTCCTGGGTCAAGCTCGGCAACGACCTCTGCCTGGACGTGCTGCGCGGCGGCGTCAACGACCTGGGCGGCACGCTGATGGAGGAGACCATCAGCAGGATGGCCGGCTCGCAGAACGGCTCCTACAAGACGATCAGCCAGCTCACCTCGATGGTGGCCGGTTCCGGGCGCCCGCTCCGCCAGCGCAGCACCACCTACGGCCCCGTCCCGGCCGAGCGCCAGGCAGCCGCCGCGGCTTCTGATGGCGTCTGCTCTTCCGTCCGAAACCCTTTGCCCTTGATTGGCTGAGGCACGCACTCGGCCTGCCAGCTGTCGGCTTCGCCGAACGCTGCCAGTCCGAGCACATGCCCCAGCTGGAACCCGTCAGATGTAACGGACAAAAGCAGAGACGTCGCGGTCCGGGCGGGGTGGTGGCGGGGATGCCGGGTGTCCTACGCCTACGGCGCCCATGGGGTGCCAGTCTTCCGGCAGCCCGAGCGCACGGACGGCGACCTGGGGGCAGAAGAGGGTGCTGGAGACCCAGCAGGAGGCCAGGCCCTGGGCGGCCAGGGAGACCAGGAGGTTCTGGATGCCGGCGCCCATGGCGAGCAGGAACATCGAGCGTTCGGCGTCCGAGCGGCGCGGGTCGGGGTAGGGGTGGGCCGCGTCGGTGACGAGGCAGGGGACGATGAGCAGGGGGGCGCGTCTCAGGGGCTCGCCGCGGCGGGTCCGGCGGGCGATCTGGTCATCGGTCATGCCGTCGGCGCGGAGGTCTGCCTTCCAGGCGTCGAGCATGGCGTCGAGGAGTTGGAGCTGAGCGCGTTCGGAATCGATGATCGCGAAGCGCCACGGGATGCTGTGGTGGGGGGCAGGGGCGGTGAAGGCGGCGTCGATGGCGCGGCGGGCCGCGGCCGCGTCGACCGGACGGTCGGAGAACTCGCGGACGGTGCGGCGGGCGAGGGGCACGTCAGCGGAGCCGAACAGGAACATGTCCTCGCTGGCCGGGCGGATCAGGGCGGCGGCGCCCGGGCCGTCGTCGGCGGTGACGAGCGCGCCGAGGCCGCGCACGACCGCGGCGGGGACGCCGGCCGTCTTGCCCTTGACCAGGTCGGCGGCGGCGGCGATCTCGTCGGCGACCGCAGCGACCGTGACCTCGAGCAGGTTGCCGAACGAGTCGGTGCGGCCCCGGTCGTCGCGGAGCGGGACGATGCCGGCGGCGCCGATCGCCGCGTCGGTCTGCCCGGTCCGCCACGGGCGGCCGAGGGTGTCGGTGACGATGACCGCGACGGCGATGCCCAGCCTGGCCAGGTCCTTGCGCAGCCGCCGAGCCGACGCGTCCGGGTCTTCGGGGAGCAGGGCCACGGTTCCCGGCGGGGTGTTGGAGTTGTCCACGCCGGCCGCGGCGAGCACCAGGCCGTGCCGGGTCTCGACGATCCTGGTCTGGCCGCGGCGGGCGACCAGCCGGACCGTCTCGGCGTCGATCGCCTGCTCCCGGCCGGTACGGACCAGGCGTCCCTCTGCCTTGCTGATGACCTTCGAGGTGATGACGAGGATGTCGCCGTCGCGCAGGGCGGGGGCGGCGGTCTCGATGAGCGCGGCCAGGTCCGTGCCCGGCGTGATCTCCGGCAGCCCGCTGACCGGCGTGATGGTGACGCTGGCCACTGGACCCTTGTCGTCCGCCCGTTCCGCTCTCACGTGATGCGGGCGGTCTTGGTGAGGATGAAAAGGGTTCACCGCAGCAGCTCCGCCGCCAGGTCAAGCGCGGCCCTGGCGAGCTCGGCCGTGGTCGCCGGGTCGCGCATGTAGAGCGGCACCGCGCGGACCGCGATGCCGGCCAGCCGCGGGTCGTCGACGGCGGCCTTGTCCCGCTCGTCCACCAGCCAGCCGTCGAGCAAGTCCGGCCCGAAGTGGGCGGCGACGGCGGCCGCGCTGGTCTGCACGCCGATCGCGGCCAGGCAGGCGTCCGCCATGCCCCGGACCGGCGCCCCGCCGATGATCGGGGAGACCCCGACGACGGTCTTGGCCCGGACCGCCTGGCTGATGCCGGGAACGGCCAGGATGGGGCCGATGCTCACCACCGGGTTGGACGGGGGGAAGAGGACGAAGTCCGCGGCGGCGATGGCCTCGAGCACGCCGGGCGCGGGGGCGGCTTCGGCGGCCCCGGTGGGGGTGATCGCCACGGCCGGGACGGCGGCGTGCAGCCGCACCCACCACTCCTGGAAGTGGATGGTGCGGCGGCTGCCGTCCTCCTCGATGACAACGTGCGTCTCCACCGGGTCGTCGGACATCGGCAGCAGCCGCACTCCCGGCTGCCACCTCAGGCAGAGTCCCGTGGTGACCTCGGACAGCGGCAGGCCTGCGGCGAGCAGATGGGTCCGCACGATGTGGGTGGCGAGATCCCGGTCGCCCAGCGCGAACCAGTCCGCGCCCGCGTCGTAGGCGGCCAGTTCCCGCTGGACTGTAAAGGACTCATCCTCGCGGCCCCAGCCCCGTTCTTCGCTGATGCCGCCGCCGAGCGTGTACATCACGGTGTCAAGGTCTGGGCATACCTGCAGGCCGTGCAGAGTGATATCGTCCCCGGTGTTGCCGACGACGGTGATCTCGGCGTCCGGGGCGGCAGCCTTGAGGCCGCGGAGAAACCGGGCGGCTCCCACGCCGCCGGCGAGCACGGTGATGCGCATGGCGGACAGTCTCGCAGGTTCCGCCGTCGGGCGTTCCGCCGCGTGCCGCCGCGTGCGGTGGCGACATCGCAGGCCGGCTGACCGAAGGCTGCCAGCCATCACAGACACTTCAGGGAGTTCCAAGTGATACGCAACGAAGCACAGCGGGTTCGCCAGCCCGCCGCGTTGCTGCTGCTGGCAGCCATGGCGCTCAGCGTCGTCGTCGGAGTCTGGACCCTGCTAAGTGCTCAGGCCACGCTGGTAGACCGGATCATCACCTCCCAGCCCGGCGCCATCCTGAACTTCGGCGACCGCGGAGTCCAGGCTTTCGGTTATTTCGGCGCGATTTACGTGACGGCGCTGCCGGCGGTCGCCGTCGCGCTCGCGACGCTCACCGGCCCGAAGGTGAGCCGCGCCAGGCAGGTGACGCTGGCCGCGGCCGTGCTGCAGGCCGCTGCGCTCGTCCTCAGCGTGATCTGCTGGCTTGCCGCATTCGGCTCGGACCTCACGACGGCGGGCAAGGTTCAGAACTTCTTCACCGATCTCGTGTTCATCGTGGTGGCGGTCGCCGGCCTGATGTTCACCCTCGCGGTCCTGCGCGCGGCCGAGATGCAAGGCGCCCCGAAGGCGCCCGCCGGGCAGCCGGCTGCCGCCACTCAGCAGCTGCCTGGCCAGCCCGGCTACGGCCAGCCCGGCTACGGGCAGCCTGGCTACGGCCAGCCCGGCTACGGGCAGCAGCCCGGCCGGATGCCGCAGGCGCACGCCCAGCCTGGCTACGGCCAGCCCGGCCAGCAGGGGTACGCCCGGCAGGGTTACGGGCAGCAGGGTCCCGGGCAGCAGGGTCCCGGGCAGCAGGGTCCCGGGCAGCAGGGTCCCGGGCAGCAGGCGGGCCGGGTCCCGCAGGCGCCGCAGGCACAGGGGCAGCAGCCGTCGGGGCAGCAGCCGCAAGGGCAGCAGCCGCCGGGGCAGCAGGCACAGGGGCAGCGGCCGCAGGCCCAGCCTGGCTACGGCCAGCCCGGCCAGCAGGGGTATGCCCAGCCCTCGTACGGTCAGCAGGCGCGGCCGCAGCATGCATACGGCCAGCAGCCGGGCAGGACCGCAGCGGGCCCGGCCGGCCAGCAGGCCGGCTCACCAGCCCAGCAAGCCGACGACGGTGACCACCGTCCGGCGGCCGAGGATGAGGATCCCGTCTAGTCCAGCCGCCCGGGTACCCGCGGGGCAGTCGCGGGTGCCCGCAGGCCGGTACAGCTAGCGGGCGCCGGCGCATCAGCCCAGGTTGGCCTCGCGGCCATGCGCGCTCGGGGGAGGCGCGCCGCGCCACCCTCGCCGGGTGTCACGAGCAGACTTTTCCGTCATCCCGGGGCAACGCGCTGTCATTATCACCTCCCCACCTTGACGGGGCGGAAGACACGCGCGTGTAATTCCACTAATGTAGTTTTCGCGCCCGGGGACGGGACGCGAAACGACGGGTGCTCCGGGAGGGGGTAGGAGGTGCGCCGTGACTGAAGCTATAGCCGTATCAGCGCCTGGCATCTTCGGTTTCACAGAGGATGAGGCCGAGGAACTCGGATGGCAGGAACGCGCGCTCTGCGCGCAGACGGATCCCGAGGCGTTCTTCCCTGAGAAGGGCGGCTCGACCCGCGAGGCAAAGCGCGTCTGCGGGGGCTGTGAGGTCCGGTCCGAGTGCCTGGGGTACGCCCTTGAGCACGATGAGCGGTTCGGCATCTGGGGCGGCCTTTCCGAACGCGAACGCCGCCGCCTGAAGCGGCAGGCAGGATAGCGGGCCGCGGGCTGACCGCGGCCCGCTGACCACGGTCCCGCATCCCGGGCGCACGCCCTGACCTCGCCTGGCCAGGGCTGACGAGCAGCAGGCTTTCCCAGACGAGGGCCGCCCGGTTCGCGTATTGTTCACGCGTACCAGCCCGCCAAGCCGGTCCGGAGCGGCGCGTTGCGGTCCGGACGGCGGGGGCACCTTCCACCAGTCAAACGGACCCTTGTCGCCCAACGATACTCATCCCGAGCACATAGTCACGGCCGTCATCGTCGCCCACGACGGAGCCGAGTGGCTTCCGCGTGTCACCGACGCCGTCATCGGGCAGACCCAGCCGGTCCAGCGCATCGTCGCCGTGGACACCGGCAGCCACGACCGGAGCGGGGCGGTGCTCGCCGACCTGCTCGGGCCCGGAGCCGTGTTCGGGATGGAGCGCAACACCGGTTACAGCGCCGCGGTCGCCCGCGCCCTTCAGCACCGGGCGGCGACCGCCCCCGTGCAGCCGAGCCACCAGGCCGGCGGGCAGGACCGGCGGAACTGGGGCGACCAGGGACCGGACGACTGGGCCGGTCGGGCCGGGATGGGCGGCTATCAGCCTGGCCGCACCCCCGGCGACGGGCCGGCCGAGTGGATCTGGCTGCTGCACGACGACTGCGAGCCAGACCCCGGCGCCTTGGCCGAACTGCTGCGCGGCGCCGCTGAGACGCCCGGGGTGGCGGTACTCGGCCCCAAGGTCCTCGACTGGTCAGACCGGCGGGTGATCCTCGAGGCCGGCCTCGCGATCGACACGGCGGGCCGCCGGATCAGCGGCACCGAGCCACGGGAAATCGACCAGGGCCAGCACGACGGCGACCGGGACGTGCTCGCGGTCAGCAGCGCGGGCATGCTCGCCCGCCGGGACGTCTGGGACCAGGTCGGCGGCTTTGACACCGGGCTCGCCCTGTTCAGGGACGACGTCGACTTCTGCTGGCGGGTGCACGCCGCGGGGTACCGGGTGCGGGTCATCACCGACGCGGTCGTCTATCACCTCGAGGCCTCGTCCCGGGGGCGCAGGCAGACCTCTGCGGCCCCGCACCCCAGGCAAGCCGACCGGCGCAACGCGCTGATCGTGCTCCTGGCCAACCTGCCGGTGCCCGCGATGCTCACGGCACTGGCCGGGAACGCGGCGCTGTCCGCGGCCCGGATCCTCTTCTTCCTGCTCGCCAAGCGCCCGGTGGCCGCCCGGGACGAAGCGGCCGCGTTCGGTTACCTGCTGGCCCATCCCGGACTGATCTACACCGCGCGCCGGCGGCGCCGCGGGCGCGGCGGCCGCAGGGCTTACGGCGCGCTGCGATCACAGGTGCCCCGCGGCCAGTCGCTGCGCAAGCTGGCCGAGTTCGCGGCGAGCACGCTGTCCCCGTCGTCCCGGGCCGAGGCCGTCGGCACCCATCACGCATCCGACGACCCGTCGGATGACGACTCGCTGCTCATCGACTCCGGGGTCGCCCAGCGCATCCTCACCAACCCCGGGATCTTGCTGTTCACCGCACTGACGGTGATCGCCCTGGTGGCCGAGCGGTCGCTGCTCGGCTCGGGCCCGCTCGGCGGCGGGGCGCTGCTGCCTGCCTGGGGCGGCGCGTCGGGCCTGTGGGGCGAGTACCTGGCCGGGTTCCACGCGGTCGGCGCCGGTTCGGCCGCCAGCACGCCGCCCTACGTCGCGGTCATCGCGGCCCTGTCGACTGTCTTCGGCGGAAAACCCTGGCTGGCCGTGACGGTGATCCTGCTCGGCTGCGTACCGGTCTCCGGGGTGGTCGCCTACCTCGCGTCGCGTCGGGTCGCCGCGCAGACCGGGGTCCGGGTGTGGCTGGCTGTCTCCTACGCCCTGCTGCCGGTGGCTACCGGCGTGGTGGCGGCGGGAAGGTTCGGGACCGCGGTCGTCTTCATGCTCGTGCCGGTCATCGCCGCCACCGCCGGCCGGATGCTCACCCAGCAGAAGCGGCGGGCCCGCCGGGCGGCGTGGGCGACCGGCCTGCTCATCGCCGTTGCCGCTGCGTTCGTGCCGCTGGTGTGGGTGATGGCGGTCATCATCGCCGCCCTCGCGGGGCTGGCGTTCGCCAGGACCAGCCGGGCGATGGCCGCCAACTTCGCCATCGTCGCCCTCGTCCCTCCCGTCCTGCTGGCACCGTGGACGCTTGACGTCGCCCAGCACCCGTCGGTGCTGCTGCTCGAGGCCGGCCTGCAGCAGCCCGGGCTGGCCAGCCGGCACCTGCCGCCGGCCTCGCTGCTGCTGCTCAGTCCCGGCGGTCCTGGGACGCCGCCGGTCTGGGTGGCCGCCGGACTGGTGCTCGCGGCGCTCGCCGCGCTGCTGCTGCGCCGCCGCGGGTTCGCTGTCGCGGCGTCCTGGGGCATGGCGCTGTCCGGCCTGCTGGCCGCGATCGTGGTGAGCCGGTTCCTGGTCAGCCCGCCGGGCGGCGGCCCCGTGCTGCCGGCATGGCCCGGTGTCGCCCTCATCGTCGCGGCCCTCGGCCTGCTGCTCGCCGTCGCGGCCGTCGGCGACGACCTGCCTGCCCTGTTCGCCTCGGGCGGCCTGACCAGGCTGGGCGTCTCGGCGATGGCGATCGCCGCCTGCGCGCCGCCGCTGCTGACCGCCGGGTACTGGATAGTTACCGGCGTCGCCAGGCCCGGTCAGGAACGTCGCCGGGCCTGTCCTGCCCGCGTTCGTGTCCGTGTCGTCAGCCAGCGGCCTGCAGCTGCGCACGCTGGTGCTCCGCCCCGGGCGAACATCCGTCGGCTACACGCTGCTGCGCGACGGTGACCCGCCGGTCGGCGCAGAGGCGCTCACCGTGCCGGCTGCCGCCGGGCGAGCGCTGGACCGGGCCGTCGCCGACCTGACCGCGCCGCACGGAAGCAACGCGGGCAACGTCGGCGAGGCGCTCGCGCAGTTCGCCGTCGGGTACGTCCTGCTGCCTGCCCCGGTGAACCAGGGACTCGCGCGCCTGCTGGACGGGGTGGTGGGGCTGCGGCCGGAGAGCCAGACGCCGTCCTTCGAGCTGTGGCGGGTCGCCGAGCCCACGGCGCGCGTCAGCGTGATCGAGCCCAGCGGAGCCCGGGTCGCGCTGCCGTCGGGCACGGTGAACGTCGCCGGCGCGGCCGCCCCGGCCGCCGGCGGCACGCTCGTGCTCGCCGAGCCGGCCAGCGGCAGCTGGCATGCCGCGCTGAACGGCCGCCCGCTGACGCCGCTGCCGGGTCCTGTCTCCGGCTGGGCGCAGGGATTCCGGCTTCCCGCCGGCGGCGGCAGGCTCGATATCAGCCGGGACGAGACGGGGCGGGGGGTCATGACTGCCCTCGAAGCCGTGATCCTGGTGGTGGTGGGAGCCCTCGCGCTGCCGGGAGCGAGGGACTCGGCCCCGGACGAGGATGAGGGAGGCGCCGGGGGCCGCACCCGTCGCGCCAGCCACACGACCGCGGGAAGCGGCCGCAGCGCCCGCGGCCGGGACAGGCCCCCGGGCGCACAGCGCGGCAGCCGCGTGACCCGGTCACCAGGGCGACGGCGTCGTCCCGCCGGCGACGGCGCGGACGGCACGGGGCCGCGCCGCATCCTGGCGGCCGCCGGGAACCGTCCGGCACGGGCCAGGGGCGGCCCGCCGGACGTGACCGCTGCGGGGCGCTTCGGGGCGCAAGCTGACCTGCCTCCGGACCTGCCCGCTGCGGGGCGCTTCGGGGCGCAGGCCGACGGCGCGTCCGATCTGCCGCCAGACCTGGGCGCCGCCGGGCGCTTCGGGGCGCAGGCTGACGGCGCGTCCGATCTGCCGCCAGACCTGGGCGCCGCCGGGCGCCTCCTGGCGCAGGGCGGCGTGCCGTCCGATCTGCCGGGCGGCCAGGCGGCCGGGTATCGCCCGGTGCGCGCCGACCGCATTCCGCCCGACCGAGCGGACGGTGACGACGGCGCGGCCCAGGATGCGGCGGGGCCGCAGGACGACCCGGCCGGGACGCGGTGGGGGCCCGGCGGGCCGGTCAGCCGCGCCCAGGAGGCTGACTGGTGAAGATCCCAGCGGCCAATAGGTTCACCGTGCTCGGTCTGGTGGTGCTCGCGCTCATCGCGCTGGCGGGCGTGGCCTGGCTGAGCAAGCCCGTCACCGTCTCGGCCGGCCAGCAGGCAGCCGCGCCCCCCAACGCCCCGGTGAGCATCGGCGCGCTCGCCTGCCCGGCGCCAGGCGCGCCTGGCAGCAGCGGCACGGGCGTTGCGGTGCTTGCCGCGGCCGGACGTCCCGGCGCGGGCCGGGCCACGATCAGCAGGCTCTCCGCAGCCGGCGGCGCGGCCAGCCCGCTCCGGACCCTGTCGCAGCCCGGGGCGCCGTCGGTGTCCGTCGTGCCGGCTGCGGCGCCCGGCTCGGCCAGTCCCGGCGCAACCGCCGCGGGCGGGAAGAACGCCGCAATCGTCCGGCAGGGCGGGGTGATGATCCAGGCGACCGGCTCGATGGCGCAGGGCCTGGAAGCTGAGCAGACCTCGGCGGGCGGGGTGGTCACGGCGGGCTGCGGAAGCCCGGGGACCGACTTCTGGTTCGCCGTGCCCGGCCAGCAGTCGGCCGGCACCATCGAGCTGAATCTCATGAACGTCGACAGCCAGGCCAGCACCGTTGACGTGGACATCTACACCGACGCCGGGCCGCTCCAGACCGGCGTGGACACCGGGCTCAGCGTTCCCGCGCACAGCCTGGTGGTCCAGTCCCTGGCCGGTCTGGTGCATGGCTCGCGGGCCGTCGCCCTGCACGTCCGCACCAGCGTCGGCCGCGTCGTGGCCGCGCTGCGGGAGAGCGCGCGGCTGGGCGATCCCGGGCAGTGGCTGCCGCCCGCGCAGCCGCCGTCCACGCACCTGGTGATACCCGGCATGCCCGCATCGAAGGGCTCGCGCGCGCTGTACGTGGCCGACGCCTCGGGCAGCGACGCGCAGGTCAGGCTCACCGTGGTCTCCCCGGGCGGAAGCTACGAGCCGACCGGCGCGGGAGCGATCGCCATCCCGGCTGGCTCTGCCAACCGGATCGACCTGCCGTCACTGTCCGGGGTAGCGGGCGCGCTGGTGGTGACATCCACCGTGCCGGTCAGCGCGGCAGTCGTCGTCCCCGGCGGGCAGGCCGGGGCGCCGGGCGCGATGACCGCGGCGGCGCCTGCCCTGCAGGAACAAGGGGTGCTCGCCGAGGTCGGCCAGCACCCGGACACCACCACCCTGGTGCTGTCGGCTCCCGGGGCGGCGGCCCGGGTCAGTCTGCGCACCGGAGTGACCGGCCTGACATCCGGCGGCAGCAGCGCCAGCCGGGTGGTCTCGGTTCCGGCCCGGCACAGTGTCACGGTGAGCGTGGCCGCTGTGCGGGGCGCCCATGAGAGCGCCGGCTTCGGGCTGGTGGTGACCCCGCTGCCCGGCTCCGGCCCGGTGTACGCCGGGCGGGTACTCGCTCAGCCGGGCGGCAGCGTGCTCGGCATCCTGCCGGTGGCAAGCGCCCTGACCTGGATCCCGCTGCCCCAGGTCCGCAGCTCCCTGGCGACCGCCGCTCCCTGAGCCGTACCCGGCAATGTCATCGGTGGCACTTTGGGGCCCACCTATGGACATCAACGTGCCACCGACGCTCCTGGCAGGAGCGGGAGCAGGAGCGGGAGCGGGTCAGTCGTCCTCGTCATAGCCGGGGTCTACGGTTTCTGGGTCGATGCCCATCAGGGTGGCGAATTCCTCCACCACCACCTCGAGGACGAGCTCCGCCAGCTCCTCCTCGCCGTCCGCTCGGGCGAGCAGCGCGCGCCGGTAGAGGATGATGCGCGGGCCCTGGTCCATATCCCCGGGCTCTCCCGAGCCGGGCTCCAGCCTGGCCAGCGGCACCGCGTCCTGCGCGTCGTCAGGGGGATCGCGGTCGGGGACCTCTTGCACGGCGAACTCGATCTGGGCCAGCTCGGCCTGCCACCGCGGCTCCAGCCTGGCGACCGCCTCGAGCACGAGGTCACCGAACTGCTGCGCCCTGCTGCGATGCAGCGGCACCCCGGGCGGGGCGAGCAGGCCGCGCATCCCGCGGCCATGGCGGTCCCTGCGCCTGATCCGGGCCGATGCCGGCGGGGGGCTCGCGTCACCGTTCTGCACAGGCACCGAGCGTAGCTCCGTTCGGCAGGAAAAGGCACGCGGCTGCCGCCGGGGGCCGGGCGCGCGCCGGGAACGGGGGCAGCAGGCGGGCCGCCCGGGCGCGGCGGCACCGGCCGCGGCCGCCGGCCGCCAGCCGCAGGCCGAAGACACGATCGCGCAGAGTGCCCCGGGTGGTGGCGTTACCGCCCCCGGGCAGATACCGTCTGCCGTTGTGAGCGACGCCAGCCGGGCGGTGGAAGGCGGCGCGGCTCACACGACCCCGACGAAACGGTGAGCGAGGTGAGCTGGTGAGTTCTCGCCGCTGCTCCCGGACCGGCTGCAAACGGCCCGCGCTCTACACCCTCACCTACGTGTACCGGGAGTCGACCGCCGTTCTCGGGCCGCTGGCCGCCTACACCGAGCCGCACTGCTACGACCTGTGCGACGCGCACGCGGGCCGGCTCACCGCGCCCCGCGGCTGGGACGTGGTGCGGCTGCCCGGCGATCCCGCGGCGCAGCAGATCGATGACCTGGAGGCGCTGGCCAACGCCGTCCGGGAGGCCGCCATCCCGGCCGTCCCGGCGGGGGCAGCGGAGCCGGTCGGCCAGGGCACAGAGGTCGGGCGGCGGGGTCACCTGCGCGTGCTGCGCTCGGATCCGAACGACACCGGATCCCCCGGCTGACCCGCGGGCCGGGCGGCCCGCCGACTGATCCCGGTAGGCTCTGAATCCGTGCCTCGCGGCGGCGTCTGCCGTCGCGAGCCGCGACGGCAGATGTGCAAGCGCGCTCAGGAGGCCTCGCCGCAGTGAACGATTTCGCGAAGATTTTCAAGGCATACGACATCCGCGGTGTCGTGCCCGATGAGCTGGACGAGGACCTTGCCGAGGCGGTCGGCGCCGCCTTCGCCAGGCTGACCGGGGCCCGGGCCATCGTGACCGTGCACGACATGCGCACCTCGTCCGGGCCGCTGGCCGACGCCCTCGCCCGCGGCGTGACCGGGCAGGGCGCCGACGTGGTGGCCGGCGGCCTCGGCTCCACCGACATGCTCTACTACGCCAGCGGCAGCCTCGGGCTGCCGGGCGCGATGATCACCGCGAGTCACAACCCGCCCAAGTACAACGGCATCAAGCTGTGCCGCGAGGGGGCCAAGCCGGTCGGCCAGGACACCGGTCTGGCCGAGCTGCGCGACATGGTGGCCGCCGGCGTCCCGGCCGGCCCGGGAACGCGCGGCAAGGTCACCGAGAAGGACCTGCTCAGCGGGTATGCCGACTACCTGAAGACGCTGGTGGACCTGTCCGGCATCCGGCCGCTGAAGGTGGCCGTGGACGCCGGCAACGGGATGGCCGGGCACACCGTGCCCACCGTGTTCCGCGGGCTGCCGATCGAGCTGATCCCGCTGTACTTCGAGCTCGACGGCACCTTCCCTAACCACGAGGCGAACCCGATCGACCCGCGCAACCTGCGGGACCTGCAGCGCGCGGTCACCGAGCACGGCGCGGACATCGGGCTGGCCTTCGACGGCGACGCCGACCGCTGCTTCATCGTCAACGAGCGGGGCGAGATCGTCTCCCCGTCGGTGCTCGCCGCGCTCATCGCCACGCGCGAGCTCGAGCATGAGCCGGGCGCGGCCATCATCCACAACCTGATCACCTCCCGCGCCGTCCCCGAGATCATCAGCGAGCACGGCGGCCGCCCGGTCCGGACCAGGGTCGGGCACTCGTTCATCAAGGCGGAAATGGCCGCCGAGGGAGCGGTGTTCGGCGGCGAGCACTCCGGCCACTTCTACTTCCGCGACTTCTGGTACGCGGACTCGGGCATGCTGGCCGCGCTGCACGCGCTGGCCGCGCTCGGCAGCCAGGACGGACCGCTGTCGGGACTGCTCGCGCAGTACTCCAGGTACTCGGCGTCCGGGGAGATCAACAGCGAGGTGACCGACCAGGCGGCGGTGACCGCCAGGGTCCGCGAGGCGTTCGCCGGCCGGCCCGGGGTCACGATCGACGAGCTCGACGGGCTGACCGTCGCCATGCCGGACGGGTGGTTCAACCTCCGGCCGTCCAACACCGAGCCTCTGCTTCGCCTCAACGTCGAGGCGGCGGACGAAGGCGGGATGGCCGCGCTCCGCGACGAGGTGCTGCGGATCGTTAGGGACGACGAAGCGACGGGAGATACCGCATGAAGATCGACGGCTGGCTGCTGGAAATCCTCGCCTGCCCGCAGTGCCATGCGCCGCTGCGCGCCGACGACGAGGCAAGCGAGCTGGTCTGCACCGGGACGGACTGCGGGCTGGCCTACCCGGTGCGCGACGACATCCCGGTGCTGCTGGTGGACGAGGCGCGGCGCCCGGGTGCGGAGGCCAGCTGATGGCAGAAGTCAACGAATGGCGTCTTGACGACCCCGGCGAGATCGAGGCGGCGGACCCGGGCGGCATGCTCAGGCAGGTCGCCTCGTCCGCGGCGCAGGTTCGCTCCGCGCTGCAGGCGACCCAGGAGACCGACCTCGAGGAGCTGGTCGCGGCGGGCAGGCCGCGCGCGATCGTGGTGGCCGGCATGGGCGGCTCCGGCATCGCCGGCGACGTCCTCGCCGCCGCCTGCGGCACCGGCAGCGCCGTCCAGATCCTGCCGGTGCACGGCTACCAGCTGCCCGGCTGGGTGAGCGCATCGGATCTGGTCATCGCGGTGTCCTGTTCGGGATCCACCGAGGAAACCCTCGCCGCGGCCGAGGACGCCGTGCGCCGAGGCTGCCGGCTGATGGGCGTCGGCGGCGCCGGGTCACCGCTGGCCGGCCTGGCCGAGCAGGCCCGCGCCCCGTTCGTGCCGGTCCAGTCGGCCGGCATGCCCCGGTCCACGCTGTGGGGCCTGTCCATCCCGCTGATCGGGGTCGCGGCCAGGTTCGGCCTGTGCGACGCGAGCCCGGAGGCACACGAGGCGACGGCCGCGGTGCTCGAGGGCATCTCCCAGCGGTGCCGGCCGGACAGCGACTCCTTCGTCAACCCGGCCAAGGGGCTGGCGCTCGAGCTGGCGGGCACGCTGCCGATGATCTGGGGCACCTCGCCGCTGGCCGGCGTGGCTGCCTACCGGTTCGCCTGCCAGCTGAACGAGAACGCCAAGTACCCAGCGATCCACGGGGTGCTGCCGGAGGCGAACCACAACCAGGTGGTCGCCTTCGACGGGCCGTTCGCGCGCGATCCCGGCGGAGGGGACCCGGCGGTGCCGCTGCGCCTGGTCACGCTCACCGACGTCAGGGTGCACCCGCAGGTGGCCAGGCGCCGGGAGGCATCGGCCCGGCTGGCCGGCGAGCGCGGCATCGGCGTGACTGAGCTGGCCGCTACGGGGGATCATCCCCTGGAGCGGCTGGCCAGCCTGATCCAGCTCATCGACTATGCAACCGTCTACCTGGGCATCGCGCTGGGATACGACCCGTCGCCGATCAATGCCATCCAGGACCTCAAGGCCAGCATCGCCTAGGCGGCCGCGGCGCGTGAGGAGGCCCGGCATCAGCGAGGAAGCCAAGCCCAGCCCGGAGGCCGGAGCGGCCGAGGCCAGCCCGAAGGCCGGCGAGGCCAGCCCGAAGGCCGGCGAGGCCAGCCCGGAGGCGAGGCCAGCCGAAGGCCGGCGCCGCGCAGGCCAGCCAGGCCGGCGAGGCCAGCGCTGCCGAGGAAGGCAGTGCCCTCGCGGTCCTCGCCGCGCTCGGCGCCAACCTGGGCATCGCGGCGACGAAGCTGGCCGCGTTCCTGGTCACCGGCTCGGCCTCGATGCTGGCCGAGACGGTGCATTCGGCGGCCGACAGCTGCAACGAGCTGCTGCTGCTGGTGGGGCGGCGCCGGGCCGGCGCGGCACGGCGGAGCACCCGTTCGGGTTCGCCCGGGAGCGGTACTTCTACGGGTTCGTCGTCGCGGTGATGCTGTTCACGATCGGCGGCGGGTTCTCGATCTACGACGGCGTGAGCAAGATCCTGCACCCGGAGCCGGTAAAGTCGCCGCTCATCGCGTTCATCGTGCTGGGCGTCAGCATCTGCCTGGAGGGCTTCTCGCTGCGCACCGCGGTGTCCCGCTCCAACGCCGTGCGCGGCGGGCAGAGCTGGAGCGCCTTCATCCGCCGGACCAAGGTGCCCGAGCTGCCCGTCGTGCTGCTCGAGGACACCGCCGCCCTGACCGGGCTGACGTTCGCGCTGATCGGCATCACCCTCGCCGTCGTGACCGGGAACGGAGCCTGGGACGGGGCCGCTCGCTCGCGATCGGCGCGTTGCTCGGCTGGGTCGCGGTGGTCCTGGCCATCGAGATGAAGAGCCTGCTGATCGGCGAAGCGGCGGACGAGGGGACGGAGCGCGCTATCGTCGCCGCGCTGGAGGACGGCCCCGAGCTCGAGTGCGTCATTCACCTGCGTACCGTGCACCTGGGGCCGGAGACGCTGCTGGTAGCCGCCAAGATCGCGGTCCGCGCCGACCTGACGGCGGCTCAGCTCGCGGCAGGCATCAATACCGCCGAACGACGGGTGCGGACTGCCGTGCCCATTGCCCAGATGATCTACCTGGAACCCGACTTGTACCGGGCGGCCATGCAGGACACTACCGATCCGGCCGTCCGGGCGGCCCGGCGCGCCGAGGAGCCCCCGTAGTGAAGCCGGCGGCCGGAGCCGACGGCCCGGACAGCAGCCGCAGCGCGCGTTCCTTCTCGAAGTCCAGCGCCCGCCCTGGTGCCTCCGGCAGCCGCCCCACCCGCCGTCCCAGGTCGGCCACCGCGGCCCGGACCGGCGGCTCGGCCAGCACCCGCAGGCCGAACGCCAGCGCCGCGGGGCTGATGTCGTAGCGCTGCTCGAGCCGCAGCGCCGCCGTCACGGCGTCAAGCTCCGGGGCGCCGAACCTCCGGTGCCGGTGCCCGCCGCCCGCCGCGCCCTCGCGCACCCGGGGCAGCAGCCCGAGCGAATCGCGGTACCTCAGCATCCGCGGCGACATGCCCAGCCGCTGCGCGGCCTCGGTGATGCGCATGAACGCTTATTCTAACATTCTTGTGTCAAGAATGCCGCCTCCGGCGTGCAACTGGACCGGCGCATGCCCTACCGTCGGGGGTGGACGCGGCGGTGCAGCCGATTTGCCGCGACATCAGCCGAGGAGGAGCTCATGCCCGTGGAGACGGTCCCGTTCAAGGTCGCTGACCTCTCGCTTGCCGCGTTCGGCAGGAAGGAGATCCAGCTTGCCGAGCACGAGATGCCGGGGCTGATGTCGGTTCGCGGCGAGTACGCGGCCACCCAGCCGCTGCGCGGGGCGCGGATCACCGGCTCGCTGCACATGACGATCCAGACGGCCGTGCTGATCGAGACGCTGGCCGCCCTGGGCGCCCAGGTGCGCTGGGCCAGCTGCAACATCTTCTCCACCCAGGACCACGCCGCCGCGGCGGTGGCGGTGGGGCCGGAGGGCACGCCGGAGGAGCCGCGCGGCATCCCCATCTTCGCCTGGAAGGGCGAGACGCTGGAGGAGTACTGGTGGAGCACCCAGCAGGCCCTCACCTGGCCCGGCGAGACCGGCCCGAGCCTGATCCTCGACGACGGCGGCGACGCCACCCTGCTGGTGCACAAGGGCGCCGAGTACGAGAAGGCGGGCGCTGTCCCGTCCGCCGCCGACGAGGACGCCGACGAGTGGAAGGTCATCCTCGGCGTGCTGCGTGACTCGATCGCGGCGCAGCCGGGCGTGTGGACCGCCATGGCCGAGGGGATCCGCGGCGTCAGCGAGGAGACCACGACCGGGGTGCACCGGCTGTACGAGATGGCCCAGGCCGGCACGCTGCTGTTCCCGGCGATCAACGTCAACGACTCGGTGACCAAGTCCAAGTTCGACAACAAGTACGGCTGCCGGCACTCGCTGATCGACGGCATCAACCGGGCCACCGACGTGCTGATCGGCGGCAAGGTGGCCGTGGTCTGCGGTTACGGGGACGTGGGCAAGGGCTGCGCGGAGTCGCTGCGCGGCCAGGGCGCCCGGGTGATCGTCACCGAGATCGACCCGATCTGCGCGCTGCAGGCGGCCATGGACGGGTACCAGGTGGCCACCCTCGACGACGTGGTGTCGTCTGCCGACATCTTCGTCAGCGCGACCGGGAACCGCGACGTCATCACCGCCGGGCACATGGGCCAGATGAAGCACCAGGCGATCGTGGGCAACATCGGCCACTTCGACAACGAGATCGACATGGCCGGCCTGGCCAGGATGCCGGGCATCCGCCGGGTGAACATCAAGCCGCAGGTGGACGAGTGGCTGTTCGCCGACGGCCACGCGGTGATCGTGCTGTCCGAGGGGCGGCTGCTGAACCTCGGAAATGCCACCGGCCACCCGAGCTTCGTGATGTCCAACAGCTTCACCAACCAGGTCATCGCCCAGGTCGAGCTGTTCACCAAGACCGGCGAGTACGCGGTGGGCGTGCACACGCTGCCCAAGCACCTGGACGAGAAGGTCGCCCGGCTGCACCTGGACGCCCTCGGCGTCCGGCTCACCCAGCTGACCAAGGCCCAGGCCGACTACATCGGCGTCCCGGTGGACGGGCCGTACAAGCCCGACACCTACCGCTACTGAGCCAGTGCCGCGATCCGGCACTAGCCAAGCGCCTGGGTCGGACATCGCCGCGCCCGGCCTGGCCGAGGCGGGGAACGCCCGCATCGACTGGGCCCGGCGCGCGATGCCCGTGCTCGGCCTCATCGGCGAGCGGTTCGCCGCCGAGCAGCCGCTGAGCGGCCTCACCGTCGCCGCCTGCCTGCACGTCACGGCGGAGACTGCCGTCCTGATCAGGGCGCTGCGCGACGGCGGGGCGCGGGTGCTGCTGGCCGCCTCCAACCCGCTGTCGACCCAGGACGACACGGCGGCCGCGCTGGCCGCGGGCGGCACCGGAATCAGCGTGTTCGCCCGGGCCGGGGTGGACCGGGCAACCTACTACGCGCACATCCGCAGCGCGGTGGAGTCCGGTCCCGACCTGGTCATCGACGACGGCGGCGACCTGGTCAACACGCTGCACACCGAGCGCCCCGGCCTGCTGGCGACGGTGCGCGGCGGCTGCGAGTCCACCACGACCGGGGTGATCAGGCTGCGGCAGATGGCCGCCGCCGGCGCGCTCGCCTTCCCCGTGGTGGCGGCGAACGACACCCCCGCCAGGCGCATGGTGGACAACGGCTGCGGTACCGGCCAGTCGGTCATCGACGGCATCCTGCGCGCCACGAACACCCTGCTGGCGGGCAAGACTGTCGTGGTCGCCGGGTTCGGCGCCTGCGGTCAGGGGATCGCCAGCCGGGTCCGCGGGCTCGGCGCGCAGGTGATCGTCACCGAGATCGACCCGGTGCGCGCGCTCGACGCGGTGCTGCAGGGGTTCCGCGTGCTGCCCATGCTGTCCGCGGCGGCGCTCGGCGAGATATTCGTGACCGCGACCGGCTCCCGCGACGTGATCACCGGGGAGCACCTGGCGGTCATGCGGGACGGCGCGCTGCTGGCGAACGCGGGCCATTTCGACGTGGAGATCGACGTCCGGGCCCTGGACGGCCTGGCCGCGGATGTCCGCCGCGAGGTGCGCCCGCACGCTGACGAGTTCGTCCTCGCCGACGGCCGGCGGCTGCTGCTGCTCGCCGAAGGGCGCGTGGTGAACCTGGTGGCAGCCGAAGGCCACCCGGCGGCGGTCATGGACGTCTCGTTCGGCATCCAGGCGCTCGCGCTGGCCTGGCTGGCGTCGGCCGCCGGACCGGTGGCTCACCGCGTGCACGAGGTCCCCGGATCCCTCGACGCCGAGGTCGCCATGCTCAAGCTCGCCTCGCTCGGCGCGCAGATCGACACGCTCACCCCCGACCAGCGTGACTACCTGGCGTCCTGGCGCCAGGGCTCGTAGCGTGGCCGGCGCGCCCCGGAAGCTCCAGGTCTTACCAGGTAATGGATTCCTGGCGCACAATACGTCCTATGCGCATTCCGCCGCTTCGCTGGCTCGACCCGCCGGACGGGCCGGCCATCGAACTGCTGGACCAGACCAGGCTGCCGGCCACCGAGACGGTGCTGACCTGCCGTGACGTGGACTCCCTGATCGACGCGATCGGCCGGCTCGCGGTCCGCGGCGCACCCCTGCTCGGGGTGGCGGGGGCGTTCGGCGTCGCGCTCGCCGCGCACCGGCGGGATGACGTGGCCGCCGCGGCCGACGCGATCGCCGCAGCCAGGCCGACCGCGGTGAACCTGGGCTGGGGGGTGCGGCGGGCGCTGGGCGCTTACCGCCGCGCGCTGGCTGACCCCGGTCTGGATCCCGAACGGCTGGCGGCCGGTGCCGCACTCGCCGAGGCGCGGGCCGTCGCAGCCGAAGACGCGGCTGCCAGCACCGCCATCGCCGACCACGGCCTGGCGCTCGTCCCCGCCGGAGCGCGCATTCTCACCCACTGCAACACCGGAGCGCTGGTCTCGGCGGGCGCCGGGACGGCGTTCGCGGTGATCCTCGCCGCGTACCGGGCGGGCAGGCTCAGCATGCTCTGGGTGGATGAGACCAGGCCGCTGCTGCAGGGCGCGAGGCTGACCTCGTACGAGGCGCAGCAGGCCGGCCTGCCGTACGCGGTGCTGCCGGATGCCGCCGCGGCCTCGCTGATGGCGGCCGGGGAGGTGGACATGGTGCTGGTCGGCGCGGACAGGATCGCGGCCGATGGCAGCGTGGCCAACAAGGTCGGCACCTATGCGCTCGCCGTGCTCGCCCGGCACCACGGGGTGCCGTTCGTGGTGGCGGCACCGGTGTCCACGATTGATTTCGCCGCCCCGGCCGGCGCGGCGATCGTGGTCGAGCACCGGCCGGCCGAGGAGGTGACCAGCTACGCCGGGGTGCCGGTCGCGGCGGCCGGGAGCGCCGCCTACAACCCCGCTTTCGACGTCACGCCGCCGGCGCTGATCACCGCGCTGGTCACCGAACGGGGCATCGCGCGGCCCGTCAGTGCAGGTACCCTCCGTGATCTGGAGACCCGCAGCGGTGCCGCCGGTAACCGACACGGCGCCGCCGGCGGTGTCGTTGACGCTGCTTACGTGGAACGATGAGGCCCATGAGAGGACGTGTGCTTGTCGTTGACGACGATGCGGCCCTCGCCGAGATGCTCGGGATCGTGCTTCGCGGCGAGGGGTTCGAGCCGACATTCGTCGCCGATGGTGACAAGGCGCTGGAGGTTTTCCGCGACAGCCACCCCGACCTGGTGCTGCTTGACCTCATGCTGCCGTCGGTTGACGGCATCGACGTGTGCCTGGAGATCCGGGCCGAGTCGGGCGTGCCGATCGTGATGCTGACCGCAAAGACCGACACCGTGGACGTGGTGCTCGGCCTGGAGTCGGGCGCCGACGACTACATCGTCAAGCCGTTCAAGTCGAAGGAGCTCATCGCGCGCGTCCGCGCCCGGCTGCGCCGGACCGACGAGCCGGCGCCGGAGATGCTGCAGATCCAGAACGTGACGATCGACGTGGCCGGCCACTCGGTGAAGCGGGACGACGTCCCGGTCAGCCTGACGCCGCTCGAGTTCGACCTGCTCGTCGCGCTGGCCCGCAAGCCACGTCAGGTCTTCACCCGGGAGGTGCTGCTCGAGCAGGTCTGGGGCTACCGGCACGCCGCCGATACCCGGCTGGTCAACGTGCACGTGCAGCGGCTGCGCGCGAAGATAGAGAAGGATCCCGAGCACCCGGAGATCGTGGTGACGGTGCGCGGCGTCGGCTACCGGGCAGGCCCGGGCTGAGCGCCTAGCGGGCAAGGAAACGCGACTGGCGGAATGAGGTCATGGAAGGAGCCGCGGCGGGCGGGACCGGTCAGGACGGCGCGCGTTCGGTGGCGCCGGTGACCGCGCTCCGGCAGGCACGTGACCGCTTCCGGTGGCGGCCGCGGCCGGCTGCCAGCCCGGGCAGCTGGGGCATCTGGGGCAGCGCCGCGACCGGGACGCTGCGCGACCGGTGGCACCGGTCGCTGCAGCTGCGCGTCGTCGGCACCACGCTGGCGGTATCGGCGCTCGTGGTGGCTGTCCTCGGCTTCTTCCTCATGCAGCAGATCGCCAGCGGCCTGCTGGCGAACACCGAGAAGCAGGCCAACGCGCAGATCATCGAGGGCATGCAGCAGGCGCTCAGGCAGCAGTCCGGCCTGACCACGCCGCCCGGCAGCACCGACCAGGCCGAGTCGGTGATGTACACGGTCGCGCACGATTTGCAGGCGGGCAGCGGTCCCGGCAGCGCCTACAACATCGTCATCCTGGCGTCGCAGAACCGGATACGCGCGCAGCTGTATTCGCGTGGCTGGACCGAAGGAGACGCGCTGAACAGCATCTCCGCGACGCTCAGCCAGGACGTGGCGCACGCGCAGGCCAGGGGCAACATCACGCAGACGTACCAGCAGCCCACCAGGCTCGCCTACTCCGACGGCTCGCCGTCGGTGCCCGCCCTCGCCGTCGGCGTTCCGCTGGGCAACTATTACCAGCTGTACTACGTCTTCCCGCTGACCAGGATCCTGGCGCCGCTGCAGCTGGTCCAGCGCACCCTCGTCGGCGGCGGCCTTGCCCTCGTCGTGCTGCTCGCGCTCATCGCCTCGCTCGTCACCCGGTGGGTCGTGGTCCCGGTCCGGCGGGCCGCCGAGGCGGCGCAGCGGGTGTCCGCGGGCGACCTCGACGAGCGCATGCAGGTGCTCGGCAGCGACGACCTGGCCGCCCTGGCCACCTCGTTCAACGAGATGGCCGCCAGCCTCCAGGACAAGCTCGGCGAACTGCAGGGCCTGTCCCAGGTGCAGCGGCAGTTCGTGTCCGACGTGTCGCACGAGCTGCGCACACCGCTGACCACGATCAGGATCGCGGCGGACGTGCTGTACGCGTCGAGGGACCAGCTGGACCGATCCGCCGCCAGGTCGGCCGAGCTGCTGCAGGGACAGCTGGAGCGGTTCGAGTCGCTCCTCGCCGACCTGCTGGAGATCAGCAGGTACGACGCCAATGCCGCGACGCTGGACGCCGAGCCGGTCGACATCTGTGACCTGGTCAGGCGGTCCGCCGACGTGGCGCAGCAGCTCGCCGAGCGCCGCGGGGCCAGGATCGAGTTCCGGCTGCCCGCGCAGCCGTGCGTGGCGGAGGCGGACCGGCGCAGGGTCGAGCGCATCCTCCGCAACCTCCTGGTCAACGCCGTCGAGCATGGCGAGGGCCGGGAAACGGTCGTCACGGTGGCGGCCGATCGCGACGCGGTGGCCGTCGCCGTCAGGGACCACGGCGTGGGCCTGAAGCCCGGCGAGGAGCAGCTGGTATTCGACCGGTTCTGGCGGGCGGACCCGGCGCGCGCCCGGACCAGCGGCGGCACCGGCCTCGGCCTGTCGATCGCGCAGGAGGATGCCAGGCTGCACGGGGGGTGGCTGGAGGCGTGGGGTGAGTGCGGCCGGGGCTCGGTGTTCCGGCTCACCCTGCCCCGGGTCGCGGGCGGCCGGCTCGAGGGCTCGCCGCTGCCGCTCGGCCCCGACGAGGCCGAGGTGGTCGCCCGGCTGCAGGTTCTGGCGTCCGGACTGTCCGTCACCCTGGTCACGACCGCGGGCATCGAGACGGTGGGCGGTGAGCATGACGGGGCTTAAGCGCTGGCGGCTGGCCGCAGCGGCGGCCCTGACGGCGCTCGCGCTCTCCTCGTGCGCCGCCGTGCCTGACGGCGGTCCGGCGCAGGCGGGCAGCGTCGAGCTGACCGCCGGCGGCCAGGGCCAGGACTATTTCCAGCTGATCCCGGAGGCACCGCGGCCAGGGTGGGGGCCGGTGGCAATCGTCCGGGGGTTCCTGGCGGCGTCCGCCAGCTTCGCCGGCAACCACGCGGTCGCCCGGCAGTACCTGGTCCCGACGGCCCAGAACGCGTGGCGGCCGGGGTGGGCCATCACGGTGGTGGGAACGACTCCGAGCCTGAGCCAGGCGGTCGCCTACGGGCATCAGGCCGGGCTCTATACCCTGGTGAATACGGTGAACGCCACCGGCGAAAAGCTCGCCACCCTGACCGCGACCGGCCAGTACGTGGGTAGCCAGGGGTCGAGCACCTACCAGTTCCAGCTGGCCAAGATTCGCGGCCAGTGGCGGATCCAGAACCCGCCCCGCCAGCTGCTGCTGACCCAGCCCGATTTCAAGCGCGTGTACGCGCCGCGGAACCTGTACTACCTCGCAGACCCCTCCCCTGTGCTCGTGCCCGACCCGGTCTACGTGCCGCTGCAGGCGACCAATGTGGACCTGGCGAACAAGCTGGTCACGGCCCTGCTGAACAGGCCGCAGGGATGGCTGGCGAGCGCGGTGAGCACGGCCTTCCCGCACGGCACCAGGTTGCTGAGGCAAGTGACGCTCAACGACGGCGCGGCCACGATCGACCTCGGCGGGCCGGCCGTCGGCGCGAGCAAGGCCGCGCTCAGTCAGATGACCCACCAGCTGGTGTGGACCCTGGCCGGGCCGTCGTACGGACAGTCCGCCGTCCAGTCCGTCAACCTGGAGATCAACGGGCATCTGAGCCAGTCACTCAGCCTGACCCGCACCCAGAGCGGCCGTCACGGCCTGTCCGTCCCGGACGCGGCGCCCGGTGCCCCGCTCTACGCGGTCAACAGCAGCGGCGCGGTGCAGGAGCTGACCGGCTCGCCGCTGTCGGCCCGGAGCGTGCCCGGCGAGGCAGGCCAGGGACGCACGCACCTGGGCACGATCGCGGTCTCGCCCGGTGGGCACTACGTTGCCGGGCTCACCCGGTCGGGCCGCGGGGTCTATTACGGCGCCCTCCGGCGCGGCGCCAGGCTTTACCAGTGGCAGCCCCGAGGGCAGATTTTCACGTCGCTCAGCTGGGACACCAGCGGCAACCTGTGGGTGGCCGGATCGAGCGGGGTCTGGATGCTGCGGCCCGGCGGTACCGCGGTCCGGGTTGCCGGCCTGCCTGCCGGGTCCGTGGTCAGCCAGCTGCGGGTCGCCCCGGACGGGGTGCGGGTGGCGATGATCATCCACAGCCCGGGCGTGAACGGCACCCACCTGCTGCTCGCGGCGCTCGGGCACAGCGCCAGCGGCGCCGTGACCCTGGGTCCCAGCGTGGCCGCTGGGGACGACGTGTCCCATCCGGTGCGGCTGACCTGGTACGACGCGGACAATCTCATCGTCCTGTCCCCGTCACCGACCGGCCTGCAGCTGTACAAGGTCCCGGTCAACGGCAGTTCCTCGACGACCCTGAACACCGTCCCGGGAACGCAGTCCGTCTCGGCGGCCAGCCCGGCTAACCCGCTGGCCGCTGGACTGGCCAGCCGCCAGCTGGCGCTGACTCCCAGCCTCAACGGCACCTGGATGACGCAGCAGGGTCCCGGTCTGTCTCCCACGTACCCGGGCTGACGCCCCGGGCCGGCCCGGCCGTCTGGCCTCCCTCGCGTACCCGGGCTGACGCCCGGGGCCGGCCCGGCTGTCTGGCCTCCCTCGCGTCCGGCCGGCCCGGCTGACCCGGCTGCCCCGTGCGCCCCCGCTGCCCCGCGCACCCCTGGCGCCCGGCCTTCTCGTGACGGAACGTGGCCAGTATCTGGGAGGTTACGGTACAGGTCAGGACGGGTTTTTTAACTATGCGTGACAGATCACAGACAATTCCCTCCTGACATTCGGTCCGGATCGGGTTAGCGTTCCTGTCATGGCACCCGCCCGGGTCCGTGGTTGCGCCGGGCAGGGTTTCCCGGAGACGGGACGCCCGCCCAGGCAAGCCGATGCCAGCCGCAGGCGAAACGGCCCACGTAAGGCGACTTCTCGTCGACCGATCACGGTGCGGCTTAGAAGTAAGACCTGCCTCACCGGGGGATCCGGCGTCCCCCGGACCGGGAGAAGGGTAGTAGTGGCTCTTTGGCTGCGAACCCCTCTGCAGGCGGATGTGGGGACGAAGACCAGGTCGGCCGGGCGGGTGCCGCTAGGCGGATCGAGCGGAAGGGGGTAACCGAGTGGACATCGTGTTCAAGGGTCGGCACACCAGCGTGCAGGGACGGTTCCGAGAGCATGCGACCGTCAAGCTCGCGAAACTCGAGAAGCTGGACCAGAAGGTGATCCGGATCGACGTGGAGGTGTCGCAGGAGCACAATCCACGCCAGTACGGACGACGCGAGCGAGTAGAGCTCACCATCACGTCCCGCGGGCCGGCGATCCGGGCCGAGGCTGCCGCCGATGACAGGTATGCGGCCCTTGACCTGGCCCTGGGCAAGCTCGACTCACGGCTGAGGCGAGCATGCGACCGGCGGAAGGCGCGGCACGCCAGCCATGGCCCGGTCCGCGCGTCGGAGATCGCCAACGGGATCGTCGTGCCCGGGCAGGTTGTCCTGACGCCGGATGTCGTGGACAACCGCCGGTCCGATCAGATGGCCTTGCGGCCAGAGCCGGCGGACGACGCCGCGGCCTCGGGCGACGGCGTGGTTCCCATCGAGATGGAGGGCGACGGCCCCCTCGTGGTCCGGCAGAAGGTTCACGCCGCAGCGCCGATGACGATCGACCAGGCGCTGTTCGAGATGGAACTGGTGGGGCACGACTTCTACCTGTTCCGCGACAAGGAGTCCGGCTGTTCCAGCGTGGTCTACCGGCGCTGCGGCTACCGGTATGGTGTCATCCGCCTGGTGGAGACGGAGGTATCCGAGCAATCGGAGCACCTGGTCGCTTCCTAGCGGCCTTCGGCTGGGGCCGGGGCGTCGTCTCCGGCCCGGGTCCGCTCTTGCATCGCCTGGCCCGGTCGGCCAGAGTCTGATCGTGCGGCCTTTACCGGGACGGCGCGGCGCGCCCGTTGCCTAGCCTGGTGTGCGGGGCTGGCGCTGTCGGCCACTGCGAGGATAACGGCGGGAACCGCCGTGTCTTGGGAGGAGTTCAGGTTGAGCACAGGTCTCGGGACCGCCGGCCAGGCTGTGAGCGCGGCACGGCGTCCGGAGCCTATCCGCGTGCTGATCGTTGATGATCACGCGCTGTTCCGTCGCGGGCTCGAGATGGTCCTCGAGGAGGAGGAGGACATCGAGCTCGTCGGCCAGGCGAGCGACGGCACCGAGGCACGCGAGAAGGCCGGCGAGTCGCTGCCCGATGTCGTGCTCATGGACGTCCGGATGCCCAAGAGCAGCGGCATCGAGGCCTGCCGGGTCATGAAGGAGGCCGCGCCGAGCACGAAGATCGTCATGCTGACGATCAGCGACGAGGAGGAGGACCTGTTCGAGGCGATCCGGGCGGGCGCGAGCGGTTACCTGCTCAAGGACATCCCGCTGGACGAGGTCGCCGGGTCGGTTCGCGCGGTGCACGGCGGCCAGTCCCTCATCAGCCCTGCCATGGCGGGCAAGCTCCTGACCGAGTTCGCGACCCTGGCCCGCCTGCCGAGGAAGAACGCGTCCAGCAGGTCCCGCCGCCCAAGCTCACCGACCGCGAGATGGAAGTGCTCAAGCTCGTCGCCAAGGGCATGAACAACCGCGACATCGCCAGGGAGTTGTTCATCTCAGAGAACACCGTGAAGAATCACGTCCGCAACATCCTGGAGAAGCTGCAAATCCACTCCAGGATGGAAGCCGTGATGATCGCCCTGCGCGACAAGCTCATCGACATCGGCTAGCCAGCCGGCGACCGGAGCCCGGCCCCCCGCGCCGCGCGCGGCCTGCTCACGCTGCGCCCCGGCCGCTCGGCCCGCCCACGCTGCGCCCCCGCCGCTCGGCCCGCCCGCGCTGCGCCCCGGCCGCTCGGCGCCTCCCGGACCCGCTACCCACGCACCTCTAGTACCACCTCCGCAACACAAGCCTCAGCAGTCACAATGGTTCCTGCCCCGGCGTCATCCGATCAACATCGAAGTGAAATTGCCTACCACCTGATGTAGGCAACTCCCCATTCATCGAGGGCCGGGCCGCCGCCAGGGGCGGCGTCAGGTGGCCGCGAGGGCCGAGCGCAGCCGGGCGGCGTGCTCGGCCGGCTCGACCACCCCCAGGCTGACCTCGTCGCAGCCCACCCAGGAGGCCGCCTCGCGCAGCGCCTGTGCCATGGCCGGAGCCGCCGACCCGCGCTCGAGCGAGACCCGGCGGGCCAGGAGCGTCCGGCCGCTGCGTGCGGGGTCAACCCGCCCGGCCAGGTGCCCGCCGGCCAGCAGCGGCATGGCGAAGTAGCCGTGCACGCGCTTGTGGGCCGGCACGTACGCCTCCAGGCTGTGGCTGAACCCGAACATCCGCTGCGTCCGCTTGCGGTCCCACACCAGCGAGTCGAACGGCGACAGCAGGGTGGTCCGGTGCCTGCCGCGGGGCGCCTGCTCGAGCGCGGCAGGATCGGCCCAGCCGGTCCCGGCCGGCGCCCCGCGCCCGTCCCGCTCGAGCGTGACCGGGATGAGGCCGCCGGCGGCAGCGGCCTTGTCGATGAGGTCCGCCTTGTCCTTCCCGGCCCGAGACAGGTTCTGCAGGCGGTGGAAATCGACCAGGTCGGCCCGGGTGACGACGCCGAGCGACCGGGCGGCGACGGCTGCCAGGCGGGCCAGGCATTCCTCGTCGGATAGTTCGACGCCGAGGTACTCGGCCGGGACGACCCGCTCGGGCAGGTCATACACCCTGCGCCAGCCGGTCCGGCGGACGCAGGCGACCTCGCCGATGTCGAGCAGCCACTCGACAGCAATCTTTACCTCGGACCAGTCCCACCACTCACCGCCGCTCTTGGCGCCGCCGAGCTGGGTGGCGGTCAGCGGGCCCTCGCCGCGCAGCCGGGCGAGCACCTCCGCGCAGGCGTGCTCGGGCACCTCGTGCCAGCGGAGGCCGCGCGCGCGGAAAGCCCGCCGCCGGAACGCGAAGCAGGGCCATTGCTGCAGCGGCAGGATGCAGGCTGCGTGCGCCCAGTACTCGAAGGCGGCCGGCTTGCGCAGGTGCCAGTAGGCGAGCTCGACCTTGTCCCGCGGCAGCGGGCCCAGCCTGGAATAGGCGACAAGCTCGTGCGACCGGGCCAGAACGCTGATCGTGTCGAGCTGGACCGCGCCCAGCCGCTGCATCATCGCGGTGACTCCGCCGTGACGTCCCTGCGACCCGAGGAAGCCCTGCGCGCGCAGCGTGATCCGGCGTACGTCGTCCGCGGTGAGGGTCAGCTGAGGGTCAGCGGGCGAGAGGCGGGCCACACGCCGAGAGCGTAGCGCCCGGGTCTGACATTGTGCCGGCCCGCGGCGCGCCCGCCGGACCAGGCCGGGCGCGGATGCCGGCAGCGGCCGAACTCAGTCTCCGGGAGGCCAGGAGCCAAGCATCAGGATGGGCGCGGCGGTTTTGAACAAGCCTCTCAGTACCAGTCGTTGACGATGCCGGTGGCGAGGGCAAGAATGCCGCCGACCGCGGCCACCGCGCCGCCGGTCCAGACCAGCCACCAGGTCGGGCCGACGACCAGCCCGATCCCCCCGACGATGAAACCAGTGATGATGATGCTGACCGCCACCCACGACACCGGCCGCCCGTGGAAGGACTCGTGCTGGCCAGGCGCGCCCGCAGCCTCGGCCGGCGCCAGGTCCGATCCCTGCGGCCCATGCCCTGACGATTGCGCCCTGGCACCCTGAACGGTGCCCGATCTCACCTGGTCAGCCATGCGGCTGCTCCTCTCGTCCGCGAACGCGCCGCGCTCACCATTGTGGCCGGGCCCGGCGCGCGGCGCGCGCCGGCCCCCCGCCAGCGCACCAGGTTCGCCGGTGGCTCGGTTTCCTCGCCCATCTCGCCTACGATGACATTGGTTACGGTGGCATCTGCACGCCACCGTCCGGCGCCTTCCGCCGTGGCCTGGGCCCCGGTGCGCAGGGCGTCGGCTCGGCCCAGTGTGGCGACCGACGAGGAGCGCGACGAGAAGTGCCAGTTGTCATTGATAAGGTCCTGCGCGCAGGCGAGGGCAGGATCCTGCGCAGGCTCAAGCGTATCGCCGACCAGGTCAACTCGATCGAAGATGAGTTCTCCGCGCTGAGTGATGCCGAGCTCCGCGGCATGACCGAGCAGTTCAAGCAGCGGTACGCCGAGGGGGAGACGCTCGACGATCTGCTGCCCGAGGCCTTCGCCGCCGTACGCGAGGCCGCGACCCGCACCCTCGGGCAGCGGCACTTCGACGTGCAGATCATGGGCGGTGCCGCGCTGCACGGGGGCAACATCGCGGAGATGAGGACCGGTGAGGGCAAGACCCTCACCGCCGTGCTGCCTGCCTACCTCAACGCGCTCGCGGGCAAGGGCGTGCATGTCGTCACGGTCAACGACTACCTGGCCAAGCGCGACGCCGAGTGGATGGGCCGGATCCACCACTTCCTCGGCCTGGACGTGGGCGTGATCCTCTCGGACATGACGCCGGAGGAACGCCGCAAGCAGTACAACGCCGACGTGACCTACGGGACCAACAACGAGTTCGGCTTCGACTACCTGCGCGACAACATGGCCTGGAGCCTGGACGAGTGCGTCCAGCGGGGGCATCACCTCGCCATCGTGGACGAGGTGGACTCGATCCTCATCGACGAGGCGCGGACGCCGCTGATCATCAGCGGGCCGGCTGAGCAGAACTCGCGCTGGTTCCAGGAGTTCGCCAAGCTCGCGCCGCGGCTGCGCCGTGGCGAGGACGGCGAGGGTGACTACGAGGTTGACGAGAAGAAGAAGACCGTCGGCATCCTCGAGAGCGGCGTGGAGAAGGTCGAGGACTGGCTGGGCATCGACAACCTGTACGAGTCGGTGAACACGCCACTCGTCAGCTTCCTGCAGAACGCGCTCAAGGCCAAGGAGCTCTACAAGCGGGACAAGGAATACGTCGTGATGAACGGCGAGGTCCTGATCGTGGACGAGTTCACCGGCCGCATCCTGCACGGCCGCCGCTTCAACGAGGGCATGCACCAGGCGATCGAGGCCAAGGAAGGCGTCCAGATCAAGGACGAGAACCAGACGCTCGCCACGATCACCCTGCAGAACTACTTCCGCCTCTACGAGAAGCTCGCCGGGATGACCGGCACGGCGATGACCGAGGCCAACGAGTTCCAGAAGACCTACGACCTGGGTGTCGTGCAGATTCCCACGAACCAGCCGATGGTCCGGCGCGACGAGTCGGACCTGATCTACCAGACCGCGCAGGCCAAGTTCGACGCGTGCGTCGAGGACATCGTCGAGCGGCACCAGGCAGGCCAGCCCGTACTCGTCGGCACGATCAGCGTCGAGAAATCCGAGATCGTGTCAAAGATGCTGAAACGGCGCGGCGTGCCGCACGAGGTGCTGAACGCCAAGTACCACGAGCGTGAGGCGGCGATCATCGCTCAGGCAGGCCGCAGCGGCGCGGTCACCGTGGCCACGAACATGGCTGGCCGCGGCACCGACATCATGCTCGGCGGGAACCCCGAGTTCATGGCGGACCTGGAACTGCATCAGCGCGGGCTGTCGCCGCTGGAGACCCCCGAGGACTACGAGGCCGCCTGGCCGGAGGCGCTGGAAAAGGCCAAGCGGGCGGGCACCGAGGAGCACGAGCAGGTCGTCGCCGCGGGCGGCCTGTACGTGCTCGGCACCGAGCGACACGAGTCGCGGCGCATCGACAACCAGCTGCGCGGCCGGTCGGGCCGCCAGGGCGACCCGGGGCTGTCGCGTTTCTACCTCTCGCTCGAAGACGACCTGATGCGGATGTTCAACGCCGACAAGGTCGCGCACTTCATGGAGTTCCTCAAGACGCCCCCGGACGTGCCCATCGAGTCGAAGACCGTCACCCGCGCGATCAGATCCGCCCAGACCCAGGTCGAGCAGCAGAACTTCGAGATCCGCAAGGACGTCCTGAAGTACGACGACGTGCTCAACCGCCAGCGCAAGGTCGTCTACGGCGAGCGGCACCAGGTACTCGAGGGCGTTGACCTGACCGACCAGATTCGCGACATGATCAACGAGGTGATCGACGGTTACGTCGTCGCGGCCACCAGCGAGGGATTCCCCGAGGAGTGGGACCTGGAGAAGCTGTGGACGGCCTTCCGCGGTCTGTACCCGGTCGGCATCAGCATCGAAGAACTGGTCGAGGAAGCTGGCGGTGAGGTCGCCGGGCTGTCCACCGAGTTCATCACGGAGACCGTCCGCGCCGACGCGCTGGCCGCCTACCAGCGGCGCGAGGAGGAGTTCGGCACCGAGATGGCCCGCGAGCTGGAGCGCCGGGTCGTGCTGTCGGTGCTCGACCGCAAGTGGCGCGAGCACCTGTACGAGATGGACTACCTCAGGGAGGGCATCGGGCTGCGCGCCATGGCCCAGCGCGACCCGCTGATCGAGTATCAGCGCGAGGGCTACGACATGTTCAGCTCGATGATGGACGGCATCAAGGAAGAATCCGTCGGCACGCTCTTCAACGCGCGGGTCGAGGTGCAGGAGGACCCGGTCGTGCCTGCGGTGCCCCCGCCGGCCAGGCGCAGCCAGCGGTGCCCGCCGCCGCGGAGGCCCCGGCCGCCACAGCCCCGGCCGCCGCTCCGCCGCAGGGCCGCCGCGGACGGCACGCCCAGACGGGCCGAGGCGGGGCAGGCCAGCGGGCCCGCGCAGAGGCGGGCGGCGAGGCTCGTCCGGCCGTACCCGCCGGGCTGGCCCGCGGGAACGTCGCAGCGGGTGAGCAGCGCAGGCCGTCCCGGCTTGAGTACTCCTCGCCCACCATCGACGGCGAGGCGGGCGTCCAGCACCGCACCGATTCGGCCGGCGGCGAGGACTTCGCCCGCGTCGGCAGGAATGACTTGTGCCCGTGCGGCTCCGGACGCAAGTACAAGCGCTGCCACGGCGACCCGCGCACGCGCGGAGCCTGACACCCGGGCGGCGGCGTCCGCCCGGGCAGCCACGGCCGACCTAAGCAGCCTCCACGGCGGTGCAGACCCACCGCGGCCCCGTGCCCGCGGCCCCTGGGGCCGCGGGCCGCGGTGCCGTCCGCTCCAGCCTGACGGCGACCGCGCGGACCCGTGGCCCGAACACCACCACCATGGACATCTCCATCACATCCGCCGCCGGCAGCGAGGTGACGACGCGCTGGACCAGCGGCTGCTGCCCGGCCGTGAGCATAGGCCCGAGCCTGCGGATGTGAGAGCGCGCGCGCTCGGTCGTCCACGGCGTGATCTGGGCCGGCGGCCGGGATCCGGCCAGCGTTTCCGCCAGCACCTGCGCGAACTTGCTGGGCCAGGCGCCGGGCCCGGCGCCTGCCGCCCCCGCCTGTCGCGGCGTGCCGGGCAGCCCGGCGCCGTCAGCCCGGCTGGCGGTGCCCGCTTGCCCGGCGGTGCCCGCTTGCCCGGCCGGACTGGGGGCCCGCGGCGCCCGCGGCTGCCTGCTGCTGGCCCGCGGGCCAGCGGCTGCCCGGACGCCCGCCTGGCGGCCGGCCCGGCCGTCGGCCTCCAGCGCGGCCGTGATCGCCGCCGCGAACGCGTCCGCCCTGGCCGGCCCCGTCTCCCCCGGTTCCTCGTCGTCGTACGGTGGCGCGGTCTCAGGAACCCGGGAGAGCCGGATGGCGACCGGATCCGGCAGCGGGCGCGCGATGTCCTGGCGCCGGGCGTCACCCGGCCCGCGCCAGATGTCGCCTGGCACGCGCCAGATGTCACCCGGCCCGCGGGGGGCCGCAGCCGCGCGCCGCGGCCTGGCCGCGGCGGATCGGGCGGGTGGAGCCTGAGGCTGTCCTCGCATCTAGGGTCTCCCGGGGTAAACAGCGGGTGCGATTTCCGCGACACGCGCCGCTGGTAGTGGAATTCCGGCAGCGGCCGGCGTAAAGTTCGGCCGCACACAAGCGTTGTACCGGCGTCCTGTGACATTTCCGTGCTTCCGCGGCCCGCCCCGGGCTATTGCGAGCCGGTCAGGCCTAGGGAATTCCCGCTCGCCGCCGTAGGTTCTCCAGGAGGAAGCCTTACCGATCGGGAGAGCACCGTGTCCTTGCCACCGCTGGTATCACCGGCCGCCGAACTGACCGTGGAGGAGGTGCGGCGTTACTCGCGCCACCTGATCATCCCCGACATAGGGATGACAGGCCAGAAGCGGCTGAAGAATGCCCGTGTCCTCGCTGTGGGTGCGGGCGGCCTCGGCTCGCCTGTCCTGCTGTACCTCGCGGCCGCGGGCGTCGGCACGCTCGGTGTCATCGACTTCGACGTGGTTGACGAGTCGAACCTGCAGCGCCAGATCATCCACGGCCAGTCGGACGTGGGCCGGTCCAAGGCGCAGTCCGCGCGGGACTCCATCCAGGAGATCAATCCCCTGGTGAACGTCATCCTGCACGAAGAGCGGCTGGACTCGGACAACGCGATGCGGATCTTCGAGCCCTACGACCTCATCGTGGACGGCACGGACAACTTCGCCACCCGCTACCTGGTCAACGACGCGTGCGTGCTGCTCGGCAAGCCGTACGTCTGGGGCTCGATCTACCGTTTCGACGGCCAGGCCAGCGTGTTCTGGGCCGAGCACGGGCCGTGCTACCGGTGCCTGTACCCGGAGCCGCCGCCGCCCGGCATGGTGCCGTCCTGCGCCGAGGGCGGCGTGCTCGGCGTGCTGTGCGCCTCCATCGGCTCCATCCAGGTCAACGAGGCGATCAAGCTCATCACCGGGATCGGCGAGCCGCTCGCCGGGCGGCTGATGATCTACGACGCGCTGGAGATGACTTACCGCACCGTGCAGGTGCGCAAGGACCCCGAGTGCCCGGTGTGCGGCAAGGAGCCGACGATCACCGAACTGATCGACTACGAGGAGTTCTGCGGCACGGTGTCCGAGGACGCTCAGCAGGCCGCGGCGGGCTCGACGATCACCGCTCGTGACCTGAAGGCCATGCAGGACCGCGGCGACGACATCTACCTGGTGGACGTGCGGGAGCCGAACGAGTACGAGATCGTCTCGATCCCCGGCGCCACGCTCATCCCCAAGGGTGAGTTCCTGTCCGGCGCGGCGCTTGAGCGGCTGCCGCAGGACAAGAAGATCGTGCTGCACTGCAAGAGCGGCGCGCGCTCGGCTGAGGCCCTGGCCGTCGTGAAGAACGCCGGCTTCTCCGACGCCGTGCACGTGGGCGGCGGTGTGCTCGCCTGGATCAGCCAGGTGGATCCCTCGCTGCCGACCTACTAAGCGCAGCGACGGCTACAAACGAAGTCAGGCACGCGGCCGGGACGGGGGGTCGCTCGGGGAAATGCTCCGGCCGCGTGCCTGACGCTATGCTCCGGCCGCCCAGGCGGCCGGACGTCGTTACCCGGTCACGGCAGCCGGGACAGCACCGACGAGGGCAGGCCGGCCAGCAGTGACCTGGGCAGCCCGGACACGAGCGAGGCCGGGAGCTTCGGCAGTATGCCGGTGAGCGACGAGGCGGACAGCTTCGCCAGGATCCCGGTCACCGACGTGGCGGGCATGCCGCTCAGTAGCCGGGCCAGCGTCCCGGCAGGCAGCTTGGTCAGCGTCGCCTTCGGGAGCTTGGGCAGCAGCGCAGTCAGCGTCGCGACGGGCAGCCTGGGCACCACCGCGGTCAGCGTCGCCGCGGGCAGCTTGGCGAGCACGCTCACCTGCAGGCTGGCCAGCGCCGTGGCCGGCAGCTTGACCAGCACGACCGCGGGCAGCGCGGACAGCACCGGACCGGGCAGCCGGGACAGGAAGCCGACCGGAAGCCGGGACAGGTCGGTGACCGGCACGGCACTCAGCGCCGTCGCGGGAATCTTGGCCACCACGCAGGCCGGCAGCGCGGCCAGCACCGAGGCCGGCAGCTTGACCAGGGCGGCGGGGACCGGCAGCTTCGGCAGGTGCAGCAGCAGGCCGCAGTAGTCCGCCACGTTGGACTGGCCCATCGCGGTTGCCGCCAGGGAGTCGAACTGCGGGTTATTGATGAGGACCTGCTTGAGTGCCGTGCTCTCCAGCGCCTGCTGCACGCCCGTAGCGGTCAGCACCTGGACGGTACGCGCGTCGGCGCCGGTGACCGTCGCGTGCACCGCGGTGGCGAGGGTGCTGCAGGCCTTGACCGCCTCGCCAGCCGACAGGACCCGCAGCATGGGCGCGGCGTGCGCACCGCCGGCGGCGCGTGCGTGACCATGCAGGCCGGCGCCCCTGGCCGCGGCGTGGCCGCCGGCCTTGGCCCCGGCCGCACTGGCCGATGCGGCACCGTGGGCATGCGCGTGCGTTGCGGGGGTAAAGGCGCCGGTGCTCGCGGCGAGGGCAACTCCTCCGGCGCCTACAGCCAGCGCGAGCGCGCCGGCCTTGATTGTGAGGAGCTTGGCAAGCGGGGACTTGATCATCTGTCCTCTCCGAGGCTGATTGACAGGAACGAGATGCTCCGCCAGGAACGCGGTCACCGCAGCGTCCTCGCCTGCCCGCTCACAATCGCGGGGCGGCGCGGCCGCCGCGGCCAGCGCGCTGGCCAGCCGGTCACGGCCCGCGCCCCGGCTGCCGGGCACGCCGTCGAGCATCTGCTCGGCGGCGCGCCGGCCGAACCGGCGAGGACGGAGGCTGCTCATCTCATGTCTTTCAGCGTCAAGAGGCCCATTTGTGTCACTCCCCGAGGAATCCGGCAAGTTTGCGCAGGCCGCGGTGTGTCGCGGTGCGTACCGCCCCGGGCCGCTTCCCGAGCACTGCGGCCGCGGCAGGCGCGTCCAGGCCCAGCACGGTCCGCAGCAGGACCGCTTCTGCCTGATCCCGCGGCAGCCTGGCGATCAGCGCGATCGCGGCGCCCGTTGAGATCCCTTCCAGTGCCCTGTCCGCCGTGTCGTCCGGCCCCGAGAGCGGGGCGAGCTCCTCGACAGGTACGGAGACGGTGCGGGGCCTGCGCTGACGCTGCCTGAGATGATCAGTGGCCCGGTTCCTGGCGATGGTCGCGGTCCAGCCGCGGAATCCCTCGGAATCACCCTGGAAGGTCTTCAGCCCGCGGGCGATGTGCAGCCACGTTTCCGACGCCACGTCGTCCGCGTCGTCACCGACGATCACCCGTAGGTAGCGCAGGAACCTCGGCTGCAGGTCGCGGTAGAGCACGCGGAAGGCATTTTCGTCCCCTTCTTGTGCCTGCCGCACCGCGTCGCTGAGGTCCGCGGCGGGTACCCGGGCCGGGTTCGCGGCAGCAGGCCGGCTGCCGCGCGGCCCGGCGAGTTCTGTCCCGCGGCCCGCGCCGAGGTTCGCCGCCCGGTCCATTCGGACCATGTTGATGCATCAATGGACGCTTACGCACCTATCTTGGATGAAATTGCTGCTAATCAAAATAGGACTCCATCCGGCCAAGTCATGAGCGCCGGACGCAATACTCCGCGCGGCGCAGATGCCTGTCAGCAGGTGTTCTGGCGGCCAGCCGGGTGGGTAAGCGTAGGAGAGATGCCGCTGGGGGGACGACGTGACCCATCTAGGTCGTAGCATGCCGTTGTGGTGAAGCAGCCGGACATTCCAGCCGGCCCGGAGGCGGCGGATGAGCCTGCCGGGCCCGCCGCGGATCCGCTTGCACTGGCGGCCGTGAAGGCCCCGGACGCGGAGCACATGCAGGGCCCGGACGCGGAGCACATGCTGGGCCCGGACACGGAGCACAGGCAGGGCCCGGAGGCGGAGGACACGCAGGGCCCGCAGACCGAGGATGGGACCGCCGGGCCCGCCACCGACCCGCTCGGACTGCCGGCCGCGACCGGCTCCGCCACGCCGGCGGCGGAGCCCCCGCCACCCCCGGTCCTGCTCCCGTCCGCATGGGTGCCCGCGGAGCCCGCGCCCCCGCCGCCCGTGAACGGGTCCGCCTGGCCCGTCGCCTGGCCGGCCGCCGGGGAGCCGTTCGGTTCGCCGCCGGCAGGCCCGGTCCTGCACCTGCCCGCCGGAGCGTCCGGGCCGCCGCCCGCCGCGGCAGGCCACCCGCCCGGCCAGCATCCGCCCGGACAGCACCCGCCGGCCCCGTCGCTGCGGCTGTGGCTGACGATCGCCGCGGCGCTGCTCGGCGTCGCGGGACTCGTCATATCCCTGCTCGGCGTGGCCACCCAGGTGCTGCCGCGCAGGTTCAGCGCGGCACAGCAGCAGCAGATCATGTCCTGGGAGATCGGCAGCCGCTGGCGGACCTGGCCCGCCGGGAAGATCTTCCCGGCATCGGTCAGCTACCAGCTGCCGTGGACGCTCTTCGGGAGCAACGCGGGCCTGACCCTGTCCGCGCGCAGGGCGGGGATCGCCCCGCAGTCGCGGTGCGCGACGGCCGTCGATCCCGCGCTGGCCCGCGTGCTCGGCAAGCGCGGCTGCGAGGCAGTGCTGCGCGCCACCTACGCCGACTCCACGGGGAGCTTCGTCGTCACGGTGGGAGTCGCGGTCATGCGGGGCAGCGGCCCCGCCGCTCGCAGCCTTCCGCCCGGCCACGGCCTCGCCCCCGGAGTGCGGCCGGTGCCGTTCCCAGGCACCCTTGCCGCCCGGTTCGGCAACCACCAGCGGCAGATGTCCGGGGCGCTCGGCTACGGGCCCTACCTCATCTTGTATGCGGCGGGCTACACCGATGGCCGGCGGCGGGAGCGGGTGTCCATGAACCCGTATGCCGACAGCGAGCTGAAGGTTCTGGGGTCAGGCCTGGCGCGCAGCCTCGGCAAGGTGCTGGGCGCGCTGCCCCCGGTGCCCCGCTGCCCCGGGGCGCCCGGATGCTGACCGGGCGCCCGCGCGCACGCACCGGGGCGACCGGACTGCTGGCCCTGGCGATGCTGGTGCCGGCCGGGCTGACGATCGCGGCCGGGCCTGCGGCCCCGGCGAGCGCGGCCCCGCTCGATCAGGTCAGGAGCAACGAGCAGTGGGTCCTCGGCATGCTCAACGTCCAGGCCGCCTGGAACGTGACCCAGGGCGCCGGGGTGACCGTCGCCGTCCTCGACAGCGGGGTCAACGGCACCGTGTCCGACCTGGCCGGCTCGGTCATCCCCGGCCCTGACTACACGGGCGTCCGCACGGCGCCGTCCAACCCGCGCTGGGGCCAGCACGGCACCTGGATGGCCTCGCTCATCGCCGGCCACGGCCACGGTATCGGCAGCGGCATCGTCGGCACCGCCCCGCAGTCGAAGGTCCTCTCGATCCGGGTGATCGCCGATAAGGGCGACCCGGGCTACTCCCGGTACCAGCATGAGTCGTCCGCGGTCACCGAGCAGTCCCTGGCCAACGCCATCCTGTACGCGGTCCGGCACAAGGCCGGGGTGATCAGCATGTCGATCGGCTACGGCGGGCCGAGCCGCCCGGTCCGGTCCGCCCTGCAGTACGCCTACGACCACAACGTCGTGGTGCTCGCATCGGCGGGTAACTCGGGGCGGCCGCGCGCGGAGGCACCTTACACGTTCCCCGCCGACTATCCCGGCGTGATCTCGGTCGCGGCCGTCCGCCAGGACGGCACGCGCGCGGGCTTCTCCAGCGACAACCTGTCCGTGCAGCTGGCGGCGCCGGGCGTCCTCGTGCCGGTGCAGGGCAAGGACGGGCAGTACTGGCTGGTTAACGGCACCAGCCCGGCGTGCGCGCTCACCGCGGGCGTGGCCGCGCTGATCAGGGCCAGATACCCGAAGCTGCCTGCCGCGCTGGTCGCGACCGCGCTGACGACAAGCACCAGCAATCACCCTCGCGGCGGATACGACCAGGACGTCGGGTTCGGGATCGTGGACGCGGCCGCGGCCCTGGCGGCGGCCGGGCGGCTCAGCGGCGGCCAGCCCGCCGCGGCCGGGCTGGCGGCCGCGCTGCACTTCGGCGGCGGCCGGGCCGCGGTGCCCCGCCCCCCCGTCGTCAAGCGCGGCCCGGGCCCGCTCATCGC
>CAVOOC010000015.1:0-68880 GCA_963697445.1 uncultured Actinomycetes bacterium | reverse complement strand
GCGGTCTTCATCCACATGCCCGCCGCCCTGACCTATCCCATCGGGAACAGGCTCTACGACTGGAGTACGAGTCGGAACCGGAGCCGTTCATGAACGGGCGCAAGATTTATCACGCGCGCGGGAAGGTGCTGGGCGGCTCGAGCAGCATCAACGGGATGATCTTCCAGCGCGGCAACCCGCTGGATTACGAGCGCTGGGCGGCCGACCCGGGGATGAAAGCCTGGGACTACGCGCACTGCCTGCCGTACTTCAAGAAGATGGAGACCTGCCTCGCCGGGGGCGGCAGATGGCGCGGCCACGAGGGGCCGCTCGTGCTGGAACGCGGGCCGGCGACCAGCCCGCTGTTCCAGGCCTTCTTCGAGGCGGTGCAGCAGGCCGGATACCAGCTGACCGATGACGTCAACGGCTACCGGCAGGAGGGCTTCGCGCCCTTCGACCGCAACGTGCACCGCGGCAGGCGGCTCAGCGCCGCCCGCGCCTACCTGCATCCGGTCATGAGCCTGCCGAACCTGACGGTGCAGACCCGGGCGTTTGTCACTCGGATCCTGTTCGAGGGCAACCGGGCGACCGGAGTTGAATATCAGAACGCGAGGCAGGCCCGGCGCGCCCTCGGCGGAGAGGTGATCCTCTGCGGCGGCGCCATCAACTCACCGCAGCTGCTCCAGCTCTCCGGGGTCGGCAGCGCTGATGACCTCGAGAGCCTCGGGATCGGCGTGGTGGCGGACCTGCCTGGCGTGGGCGAGAACCTGCAGGATCATCTCGAGGTGTACATCCAGTACGGGTGCAAGCTGCCGGTCTCGGTCCAGCCGGCGCTGAAATGGCAGAACCGTCCGTGGATCGGCGCGAACTGGCTGTTCTTCCGCAACGGCCCGGGCGCGACCAACCACTTCGAGGGCGGCGGCTTCGCGCGCAGCAACGAGGACGTGGCCTACCCCAACCTGATGTTCCACTTCCTCCCGATCGCGATCAGGTACGACGGTTCTGTCCCGGCCGGCGGCCACGGCTATCAGGTCCACATCGGCCCGATGTATTCCGACGCCCGCGGCTCGGTGAAAATCAAGTCCGCCGACCCGCGGGTGCACCCGGCGCTCCGGTTCAACTACCTGTCCACCGACCAGGACCGCAGGGAATGGGCAGAGGCGATCCACGTCGCGCGGAACATCCTGAACCAGCAGGCCTTCGACCCCTACAACGCCGGCGAGCTGTCCCCGGGCACGGGCGTCGAGAGCGACGAGCAGATCCTGAAGTGGGTCGCCACGGACGCCGAGACGGCCCTGCATCCCTCGTGTACGTGCCGGATGGGAGCAGCCGGCGCCGCAGGCTCGGTCGTGGATCCGGCGAGCATGGGCGTCCACGGCCTGGACGGACTGCGCGTGGTTGACGCCTCGTCGATGCCGTACATCACCAACGGCAACATCTACGCGCCGGTGATGATGATGGCCGAGAAGGCGGCCGACGTGATCCTCGGCAACACCCCCCTGCCGCCCGAGCCGCTGGAGTTCTACCGCCATCACCCGGCAGCAGGACCGGCCGCCCCGCAGCCCGCTTAGCCAGGCCGCACGGCGGCTGTGGCCTGACCATCCGGGTGCACGTCAATTTTGTAGCTAGACAAGATCATCTTCGGGTGTGGCCCGGCCAGGCGGTTCCGGTGGCGGCTGCTGGCCTCGCGGCAGTGCAGGGCGATGGTGGCGTGGGCGCCGGCGAGGTTCCATCTCGTGCCGGACAGTTTCAGGCACTGGCCGATGATGGCCCTGAAGCCTGCCTCGACGGCGCCGGAGCCGGTGAACCGGCGGGAGCGGAACCACTTCCAGCGTGTGACGGTATCGCGGAAATGATCTGGATCTTTGCGGTTGGCGTCTCGTAGTGTCGCCACGTGCTACCCCGAGCCGGACGGCGTGCAGCCGCCCCGCTGGACACGAACTCCGCCTGATGCCTGTGGCCGCACGGCACCCGCGGGCCGCGGTAGCCGGGATCGGCGGCCAGCAGCGGTTCCAGCAGACTTGACCGATCATCAGGAGTGCTGCCGTGCGACCTATGGAGACACCATCTGCGCCCGGCGGCCTCGGCTGGAACCGTGAGACAGCGACGCTGGCGCTCCTGGCTTTCGCTATGCTGATCGTTTCGCTCGACCAGTACATCGTGGTCGTTGCACTCCCCGACATCGCACGCGACCTTGGCTATTCCGCGCGGACGCTCCAGTCGGTCATCAGCGCCTATGCAGTAGCCTCGGCCGGCTTCCTACTGTTCGGCGGGCGTGCCGCCGACCTGCTCGGACGACGCCGCATCCTGGCCACCGGGCTCGCGCTCTATGCCGGGGCAGCGCTTGGGGGAGGACTCGCGACCGGTCCCGGAATGCTCCTCGCCGCCCGCGCACTCCAAGGTCTCGGCGGAGCCCTCGTCTTCCCCACCACCCTGGCACTCATCAACACGACCTTCGTCGAAGGCCGTGCCCGCAACCGCGCACTGGGAATCTGGGGCGGGTCAGGCGCGGCAGGACTCGTCATCGGTGTGCTGGCCGGCGGACTTCTGACGCAGGCGTTCGGCTGGGAAGCGGTCTTCTTCGTTAACGTCGCCCTGGCCGGCCCGGCGCTGCTGCTTGCCTTCGTGGTGATCCCCCGGGACGGTGAACTCGAAAAAGGCCGCAAGTTCGACCTACCCGGTGCGCTCAGCGTCACTGTCGGTGTCACACTCATCGTGTTCGCCCTGGTGCAGGGCCCCGCACTGGGCTGGCTTTCGCCGGGCATCCTGGTTAGCGCAGCGGCGGGCCTATTGCTGATCGGAGTTTTCGTCATCATCGAGCGGCGCAGCTATGACCCGCTCGTGCCACCCCGGGTGCTCTCCAACCCCAACCTGATCACCGGCGTCGTCATCGCGTTCATGTTCATGGCGACCTTCGGCTCGGTGCTCTACTTCCTGTCCATTTACTTCCAGGGGAGTCTGGGCTACGACGCTTTGCAGACCGGCGCCGGCTTTCTCATCCCCACAGCTGTGGTAGTGGCCGGTTCGGCAACCGCAGGCCAGCTCGTGACGCGGTTCGGTCTCAGGCGCACGTTGGCCGCAGCCCTCGCCATCGGTGCGCTCGGTGCGGTCGCACTCGGCATCGCGATCTCGCCGAACGGCACATACATCGAACTCATCCCCGGCCTCGTGGCGCTCAGCATCGGCGACGGGGTGGTCTTCACCACCATGTTCATCGCCGCCGCCACCGGAATCTCCGACCGGCAACAAGGCATCGCCTCCGGCATTGCCTCCACCGGCTCAGGCGCGGGCGCAGCTGTCGGCCTCGCAATCCTCGTTCTGGTAGCGACTGCCGGCCTCAATGACCTCTCCGGTGAACAGCTTCGAATCGCCACCGCCGACGGGATCAGCACCACGCTCTTCGTCGTGGCAGGCGGAATCGTGCTGACCTTCCTCTTCGCCTTGAGCCGGTGCCCGACACCGCCCGAACCGGCACCCGCGCCCGTGCCCTACCAGACCCGTCGCTGCTGACAGCGTTCCAGGACCTGCCTGGACTTGGGAAGCGGCTTGACAACGCGACGACCTCGTCACGCCGGCACACTTTCACGGCGCCGTGTGAGCAGCTGATGCTGGAGGCAATGGCCGAACACCTCGCCCTGCTCCGGGACGCCGGTGAGCCCGTGCCCGAACCGGCCGAGGCCGACAGCGTCACCCTCCTTGACCCAGCCGCCGCATAGCCTCCCACGCACCACGGGTCACGACGAGCCGTGCCGGGCCCGGATGGCCGTGATCAGGGCCGGGATCACCTCGTTCAGGTCACCGATCACGGCGTAGTCGGCGTGCGAGATGATCGGCGCCTCGGCGTCGGTGTTGACGGCCACGATGTGCTTGGCGGACAGGCACCCGGCCATGTGCTGGATCGCCCCGCTGATCCCGCAGGCGAGGTACAGCTCGGGCGAGATGCGGGTTCCGGTCTGGCCCACCTGCTGCTTGTGCGGGCGCCAGCCCTCGCTGGTGACGACGCGGGAAACGCCGACCACGCCGCCCAGCAGCCCAGCCAGCTCCTCGAGCGCGCCGAACCCTTCCGGGCCGCCGACGCCGCGCCCGCCACCGACCACGACGCGGGCGGTAGCCAGCGAGGCTCCGGAGCTCTGCCCCGCCGACTCGGCCGCGCTGACCGCGAGATCAGCCTCGGACAGCGCGGGCTCGTACGGGTGAACGCTGGTGGCCGCGGGCGTACCCGAGGGCTCGGCGGCGACCGCGTCCAGGGCCACGGTGAGCAGCGCGACGGGGGCTTCGAGCGCCGCGTCCTCCAGCAGGCTGCCCGCCCAGCGATGGCGGACGAGCCGCCAGCCACCCTCCGCGGCGCGGGCCGCCGACGCGCAATTCGCCGCCATCGGCAGACCGGTGATCGCGCCGAGGTGCGCCAGCACCTCGTTACCCCGGTCGGTCCCGGCGGCGACCACCGCGGTCACCGGCAGGTCGGCGCTCAGCTCGGCCAGCGCCCGAGCCCAGGCCAGCGGTGCGTAGCAGGTCAGCTGCGGCGACCTGATCGCGTAGCCGTCGGCGACGCCATAGTCAGCCAGCATCTTCGCCAGGCCGCCGTCAATACCCCCGAACGCTGCCGCGGCCACGGTCTCGGCCGAGGACCCGGCCAGCTGCCGGGCGAAGGCCAGGGCGCGCAGCGACGCGTCGGCGACCTCGCCGCCGCGATGCTCGACCAGGCACAGGACCGTCACGTCAGCGCACCCCGGCTCGCCGCCGTGCTCACCAGGCACGGGACCGTCATGTCAGCACCCCCCGGCTCGCCGCCGTGCTCACCAGGCACGGGACCGTCACGTCAGCACCCCCAGCTCGCCGAGCAGTGTGACCAGCGCGGGCACGGCGTCGGTTCCGGTGCCGAGGATGTCGGCCCGGTGGCGCTCGGTCTCCGGCACCCGCAACCCCAGCTTGCTGAGGCCTTCCGGCTGCCAGTCCGGCGTGAACCGGCCGATGTCCGCCCGCTTCGCGCGCAGCCGGCCGGGAAGCGAGGGGTACCTGGGCAGATTGATGCCCTCCTTCACGCTGATCACCGCGGGCAGGGGGATGTCGAAGATCTCCTCGATGCCGCCGTACTCCCGCCTGGCCCTGGCCGCACCGGCCTGCCCGCCGCCGTCGGGGCCGTCGCCGTCCCGGGCGATCTCGAGGCCCTTGACGCCGGTCACGCAGGGCAGGCCGAGCGCGTGGGCGACCCGCACGCCCACCTGGTAGCCGCCGGTGTCGGCCGACTCGTTGCCGAACAGCAGCAGGTCGTACGGGCAGCCGGCCGCCTCTCGCTGGCCGCCGGCCGATCGCGTCCACGATCGCCGCGGTGGTCGCCACCGGTCCCCACTCTCGGCCGTCGGTCTCGAGCAGCACGGCTCGTGACGCGCCGAGCGCCAGCATCGCGCGCAGCTGATCGGCGGCGGCCGGCGGACCCAGCGTGAGGACCGTGACGCCGCCGCCGTACCGCTCGGTCAGCCGTACCGCCTCCTCGACCGCGCACTCCTCGTGCGGGCTGACGGTGAAACCTGACATGCGGGTGTCCAGCTCCTGGCCGTTCGGGGTAATCAAGATTTTTCCGCCGACCATCGGCACCCGCTTCACGCAGACCAGGATGTCCACAGCGGTCAGCTCCTGACCCGCTGGTTCTCCGGGTCGAACAGCGGGGTGGAGCCCGCCACCGCCACGGTGACCGGGTACGGCTCGCCGATGTACTCCACCGAGAGCCGGGTGCCCGCCACGGCCTGCGCCGCGGGCAGGTAGGCCATCAGCAGGTGCCTGCCCACCGAGGGCCCGGAGCCCGCGCTGGTCACGTAGGAGGGCCGGCCCCTGGCGTCGACCAGCGGTTCGCCGGCCTGGGTCTGGACCGGCTCGCCGCCGAGCATGTACCGCGGCTCGCCGGCCGCCGACCGGTGATCATCCACCGTCAGGGTGCACAGCAGCGCGCACGGCGGGGATTCCCGCTGCGCCAGGTAGGCGTCCCGCCCGGTGAACGACTGCGGCTTGACCGAGGGCCGGGCCATCCCGGCCTCGACCAGGTTGTAGCTGGCGTCGAGCTCGGCGCCGAAGGCGCGGTACCCCTTCTCCAGCCTGCCGGTGGTCCCGTAGACGCCGATCCCCACCGGCACCAGGCCGCCGGCCGCCCGGCCTCCCAGATCGTGTCCCAGACCCTGGCGCCCTGCTCGAACGGCACGTGCAGTTCCCAGCCCAGCTCCCCCACGTAGGAGATGCGCGACGCCAGCACGGTAACGCCGCCGAGCTCGATCTCCCGGCAGGTGCCGAACGGGAAGCCGGCGTGCGAGACGTCGTCGGCGGTCACCGACCCGAGCACATCCCTGGCCCGCGGGCCCCACAGCCCGAGCGTGGTCCACGCCGAGGTCAGGTCGGCGATCGAGGCCCGCCCGTCGGGCGGCAGATGATCGGTGAACCACTTGAGGTCCATCATCCCGGTCGCCCCGCCGGTCACCACGCGGAACCGCCGCGGCCCGAGCCGCATGATCGTAAGGTCGGCCCGGAAGCCGCCGTCGGAGTCGAGCAGCGAGGTGTACACCACCCGCCCGACCTTGACGTCCATCTGGGCGACGGCGACCGACTGCAGCGCATCGAGCGCGCCGGGCCCGGTGACGTCGAAGACGGCGAACGCGGACAGGTTGACCAGCCCGCAGGCGTCCCGCATGGCCAGGTGCTCGGCGTTGATGACCGGCGACCACCAGCGCGCCTCCCACTCGGCGGTGCGCTCCATCAGCCGCCCTGCGTACCGCTCGAGCAGCTCTTCGTTGCAGCCGTACCAGTTCGGCCGCTCCCACCCCGCGGTCTCCATGAACACCGCGCCGAGCTCGGTCTCGCGGTGGTAGACCGGGCTGAGCCGCAGTTCCCGCTGCGACTGCCACTGCTCGGCCGGGTGGACGATCCCGTACATCTTGTTGAATCCCTCGTGCGCCCGTGCGGTCACCAGCGCCGTGGTGCGATGGTGACCATAGAAGCGCGAGATGTCCGCCTCGTGGATGTCGATCTCCGGCACCGCGCCGGTCATCTGTTCCGCCACGGCGCGCCCGATGCCGGGACCTTCCTTGATCCAGCTCGCGGCGACCGACCACAGGCCCGCGACCTCGGGGGTCTCGCCGAGGACCGGATGCCCGTCGGGGGTCATCGAGATCAGGCCGTTGATGGCATACCGGATGCCGGCCCGCTCGTCGCCGAGCAGCTCCGGCATCAGCTCCAGCGCCTCGGCCAGCTGCGGGTCGAAGTCGTCCTCGGTGAACGGCATCTCGGTCGGGGACAGCACCGCTTCCTCGATCGACGGGATGTCGTCCGGGCGCACGATGATCGGCCGGTGCGCGTAGGACCCTACCTCCATGTCGCCGCCGTGCTGGCGCTCGTACATGTTCGTGTCCACGTCCCGGACGATCGGGTAGGCGATCTCGCCGGTGGTGTCGGCGAACAGGGCTATCGGCCCGACGCTGATCATCTGGTGCACGATCGGGGTGAGCGGGATGCGCGCGCCGGCCATCCGGGCGATCCTGGGCGACCAGACCCCGCAGCAGATCGCGCACACCTCCGTCTCGATGTCGCCCGCGGTGGTGCGCACCGCACTCACCCGGCCGGCCGGGGATTTGCCGATGCCGAGCACCTCGGCGCCGGCCAGCACCCGCAGCGCGCCGCCGCTGACTGCTTCCTCGCGCATCAGCGTCCCGGCGCGCAGCGAGTCCACCACGCCCACCGTCGGGAAGTAAGCGCCGCCGAGGATTACCTGCTCGTCCAGGTACGGCACGAGCTTGGCCACCCCGCCCGGTGACAGGATCTCGGCCGGTATCCCCCAGGCCTTGGCCGCCGAGCAGCGCCTGCGCAGCTCGTGCATCCGCGCCTCGGTGCGCGCGACCTCGATGCCGCCGCTCTCCGTGAACACGCCGAGCGCCTTGTACTGCTCGGAGCTGTCGGCGGTCAGCTCCATCATCATCTTCGAGTACTCGATCGGGAAGATGAAGTTCGACGCGTGGCCGGTGGAGCCGCCCGGGTTCGGCATCGGGCCCTTGTCGACGAGGACGAGATCCCGCCAGCCGAGCCTGGCGAGATGGCAGGCGAGACTGTTGCCGACGATGCCCGCGCCGATGATGACCGCGGTCGCCCTGGTGGGAGTGTCGTTCATGCAATCCCTTCCGCTGCCGGCCGGTCCGGTACCGATGGGCCGGCCCCGCCACCCGGGGGCAGCGGGGCCGGCCGAACCCGCTGTGTTCCAGACGTGCCCCCTACTCGACCGGGATCTCCTTGTTGATCAGGCTGAGGTCGATGCCCTGCCTGTTGCGCACGATCCGCGCGCCGACGTAGATCACGATCGCCAGCACGTACATCGCGCCCATGTAGATCAGCGAGTCGTTGTTGTTCACGAAATAGTTGTTGTTCGTGAACCACTCGTAGAGATTGAAGCCGAGCAGCCCGATGGTGATCAGCCCGGCCACCGGCACGATCTGGACGCCGAAGAGCTTGATCCGGCTGGCCGGCGAGGCCCGCCACAGCTCTGGCTTCCGCCAGGGCAGGACGACCACGGCGATGGCACTGAACAGGTAGGTCACGGCGATGACCAGGGTGGCATCCAGCGTGTACGTCCGGAACGTCGTGCTATACGCGTACACCGCTGCGAGGCCGGCCGCCGGGAGCAGCATCAGGACCAGCGAGTAGACGGGGACCTTCCGCTTCTCCGAGACCTCGGCCGCCCGGTCAGGGAGCACGCGGTCGAAGGCGGCGGCGAAGATGACTCGGGTCGAGGACAGGAACAGCGTCCCCACCCAGCCGAAGAACCACAGGCTCAGTACCAGGATCAGGATCACCTGGAACGCGGTGTTGTGCACCAGCCAGCCGGCGAACATGAACGGGTACGGCCAGATGCCGAACTTCGGCGTCAGGTTGTAGTCCAGCGAGTTGAGATTCTGGTAGAAGCCCCACCCGATCGTTTTGGCCACCAGCAGCAGGAAGACCACGGTCAGCGCGACGGTGGCCCACAGGCCGACGAACATGCCGGTGAACACTCGCTTGAAGTCGCTCGCCCCGCGGATCTCGCCGTACAGGGTGGCACCCCAGTTCGGCCACAGGAGGAAGAACATGAATGCGGGAACGAGCAGCATCGTCGGGCCAAGCGGGCCGAAGCCAAAGGCCGACGTGGTGTACCCGAGCTTCGCGGCCTGGTGGTTGGTGGCCGCATAGGCGTTATTCGCGCCGAAGAGCTTGTGCGCCTCGAGGTTGAACGAGCTGACGAAGCTGGCGTGCGAGTTGACCAGCAGCAGCACCACGACGACGGCGAACCCGACCAGGCCGCCGACGAAGCACCACTTCTGGATCCGGGCGTCAGCCGGCCATCCCCAGCGAGACGAGCACGCCGGCCAGGGCGATCGTGATCAGCGTGACGATGAAGATCCCGTTCTTCGTGCCGAACCACGCGGCGCCGCCGCCCGGCCAGGTCCACTTGAGCGTCGCCCACAGCGGCTGGAACAGCTGGACGGACAGGATGTTGCCGTAGATCGGCGCCCACAGCCAGAGGATGAACCACCAGCCGGTCGCCGCCATGACGAAGCCGAGGCCACTGCCCAGGATCCGGGTCTGCCAGACGTAGTCACCGCCGGCCCGCGGGATCGTGACGATCAGCCCGGCGTAGGCGATCACCAGGAACGTCACCCAGATGCCCGAGATGATCACCGCGGTCAGGAACTGGCCCTTGGGGAATGCAGGCCCGGCGAACGTGAACTCGTAGATCCCGAGCGTGACGAAGTTCGTCGCCAGGCAGGCGTAGATGATCGAGTCCCGGACCGACCAGCCGCGGACCAGGCCAGTGGCTTTCCTGAGGAAGAGGGTCGGCGTCTCGCCGCTAACAGCCTCTGTTGCCATTTAAGCCTCCACTCATGTGCTCAACAGGGGCCGTCGTCGCGGCCCCCCGTCACACATACCCTGACGCACTCGCACCGCCAGCACCAGGCAATCAGCCGTTAATCAGGAGGTATTTCGTGACTTTTCCCTTTTTGGGGTTCAGCTCCAGGACCGCGCCCTGCAGCACGCCGTCACCGTACACACTGCCCGGGTTGATGGCCAGCGTGCGGCGCATCCGCTTGACCCCGCGGCTCTCGTGGATGTGCCCGTGCACCGACAGCATCGGCTGATGCTTCAGGATCGCGTCCCGGACGGCCGTCGAGCCGACCGCCTTCATCACCGCGCCGCCGTGCGTCGGGCGCAGGTTGCCGTCGAGCGCCGGGGCCTCGTCCAGGCCGGTGCCGTAGGGCGGCGCGTGGAAGTTGAAGATCGCCCGCTCCATGTCGGGCACCTTGGCGGCCACCTCGTCGATCTTCCTGGCCAGCTCCGGCTCGGGCGCCTCGCGGAACGTGTCCCAGGGAGTGGGGTTGGTCCAGCCCATCGAGATCAGCGGAAAGCCGTCCAGGTCGATCATCTTGCCCTCGCCGAACTGGACGCACGGGGACGACTCGATGATGTCGTCGATCTCCCAGATGTCGTCGTTGCCGCCGTTCAGGATGCAGGGAATCTCCCCGCCGCGCAGCTTCCCGTCCGCCATGTCGAGCCACCGGTCCAGCGACCTGGTCATCTCGACGGTGAACCGCTGGTCAACCGCGCCCTCGGTGTCGCTGAGATGCCTGAGCTCGTCGGGAGTGACCATCGCCGGGTAGGACCCCGTATTGCGGATCTGGCGCTGAATATCCTCTAGCTCCTGCTGGGTTTCCAGCCGGTGCTTCTGCCCGCGGACCGTGACTTCCCAGTAGCCCTGATGAGACGTGATCGGCACCATGACCTTGCCGGTGACATCGCCACCGAGCACCACCAGATCCGCCTTGTAGAACTCGGCGGCGTTCAGGAATTTCCGCCAGCAGATCTCGGAGCCATGAATGTCGGTGGCGAAAAAGACCCTCATGCGACCACCAGACCTAGGATGCGCTTCCTGTGCAACGGTGTAGCATCACCTGCAACGAAGCGCAAGAGCCGGGACGGCTGGCGTACGGTCAATGACCCACTTCTTCGGGCAGCTCATACCAGCGGACCCGGTCGCCGACGTTCGCCCGCAGCTTCCACTTCATCCCCTTGGGAGCGGACTCGGCCAGCTCGAGCAGCTGCCGGGCCTGCGCCAGCGGGTCCAGCAGCGGGGCAGGGGGCACCAGTTCCGGGTGCTCGGCGACCAGCGCGGGCAGCTTGGTCAGGTTCCCGGTGACGGTCCGCCACCATCCCCAGTCCGCGCCGAGCAGCTTCCTGAACCGCTCGGCGTCGATCCAGGCCCCGCCGGCCGCGGCCGCCCCCGCATGCCGTCCGGCCGGCTTCGCGCCCTCCCGCACCGGCACCCCGCTGAGCAGCTGCAGGATGTCCCTGGCGTCCTTCTCGTTGAGCTCGACGATCTGCAGCTTGGACAGCAGGAGGTCAACGGCGTCGATGGTCAGCGGGAGAGCGCCGAAGGACGGCCGGAGATCCAGCGTGTGACACATGGCCAGCCGGTCAACCATGACGTTGACCGGACGGCCCGCGGGGGATGTGAAGTACATCTGCCGGTCGCCGTTCAGGTTGTTGAACCGCCGGTCGGGCTCGCAGCCACTCTGCTCCAGATAGGCGACCACGTCCTTGCGGCCCTTCGAAAGGCAGGCAAAGTCCATGTCCTGCCCGGCCCGCAGCCGCGGCGGGAAGGCCGGGCAGAGCACCCGGATGGCCAGGCCGCCGAGCAGTTTCAGTCCGAGCCCGGCGTCGGCCGCACCGCTCGCGAGCACGATCGCCTCCTCGAGCGGGTCGTCTGCGCGCGCGGCCGGGGCTGCCTCGCCAGGTGTCTCTGCCGCCACCTGTATTTCCTCACCGATGCTGGCGGTAGCGTGGGGCGCAGCGATCGCGCCGTACCACGCTCGTGGACTACGTGGCGAGCCGGGAACGGCCCGCCACCGGCACCATACCGCGACCGCCCGCAATGTGGCGAAGATCCGAAACGCAGCGGATCGCAGCGCCGCTCACCGTTGACTTTGAGCTGACCCCCCGGCCATTCTTGTTGCATGGAGCGGCCTGAAGTTGCGGTCGGTGCAACCTATCAGTCGGCAGAGCGGGTGCTGGCCCTGCTGACCAGCTTCGACGACTCCAGGGCTGAGCTCGGCGTCACCGAGATGGCGGCGCTCATCGGGGTGCACAAGTCCACCGCCTCCCGGCTGGCCTCAGCGCTGGAGCGGGCAGGCCTGCTGGCCCGGTCGGGACGGCGGTACCGGCTCGGCATCGAGGTGATCCGCCTCGGGTCGCTGGCGCTGCGCGGTTTCGACCTGGTGGCCGCCATGCAGCCGGCGATGGACTGGCTGGCGCAGGAGACCGGGGAGACGGTGAACCTCGCGGTGCCCGACAGGTCCGACATCCTCAACGTCGCCGAGGTGCCGAGCACCTACATCCTGAGCTCGTCGGGCGGGTGGATCGGCCGCCGGACCACGCCGCACACGGTCGCCAACGGCAAGGTGCTCATGGCATACGGCGCCATAGACGTCCCCGAGCGCCTGGAGCGGTACACCGCCCAGACGATCACCGAGCCCGATGCGCTGGAGGCCGAGCTCGCGGCCGTCCGCCGCCGTGGCTACGCAGCGGCGGTCGCCGAGCTGGAAGAGGGGCTGGTCGCGGTCGCGTCGCCGGTGTTCGACGGGACGCGCGCCTGCGTGGCCGCGCTGTCGGTATCGGGCCCCGCCTACCGGATGAAGCCGGAGACGCTCGACGAGCTCGGCAGGCTCTGCGCGGCGGCGGCGGGACCGCCGCCGCCAGGGCCGCGGTGACCCGGCCGACCGGGTCACCTCACAGGAGGCGGAATGCGGCTGAGATGCGGACCATGCCCGGCCTGGCGTCGAACTCCGCTGCGGAGCGCATCGACATCGATGCGGACGGTAACGTGGCGGGACTGGCCTAACAGCCGGCCAGGGCCCGATCAGCGCCCTCCGCTAGGTTACTGCGTGTTACCAAGGCCAAGTGTTCAGTTACTCTCTGGAATCCTCGTACAATGTCCCGTACATTGTCGTAACCTGATAAATTGCCGCAAATCTGCTGGTGGCGATGTTGCGCGGATCGGCGTGTGATCTCAGAGGTGTGTGCGTGGCAGCTAACGACTGCGTGGGCACGGACGGCCAGCGGCATGAGCGGGCCAGCGGGCGGGACGGTGCGCGTGACCTGGCCGGTCCGGTCGGGAGACGTCCCGCCGCTGGCCGAGGCGTTCAGCACGCGGCCGGAGACCGGGGGCGGCCACCTGATGGATATGCCCCCGGGACAGACAGCGGTGCTGACCCCTCCGGACTGGGCCATGAGCCAGCCGCTGGCCGGAATGGGCGGGACCGGCAAGACGCAGCTCGCTGTCGCGTCCGCACGCTCCCTCTGGAGGTCCGGTGAGGCGGAGCTGCTCGTCTGGGTGCCGGCCTCCAGCCGGGACGCGATACTGACGGGCTACGCGCAGGCGGGGGACGACATCGCCATCCGCTACCCGCGCGATGACGCCGAGACCACTGCTACCAGGTTCCTGGCATGGCTGGCCGGGACCAGCCGGCCGTGGCTGGTCGTGATCGACGATCTCGCCGAGCTGGCCGACATGGAAGGGCTGTGGCCTGCGGGAGCAGCCGGGCGGGTCCTCGTCACCACCCGGCTGCCGGCCGGCTCGCTGGGCGCGAAGAACAGCACGGTCGTCCAGGTCGGCGAGTTCAGCTCGCGCGAGGCGCTGACTTACCTGGCGGCGCGGCTCTATCAGGACACCGACCAGCGGATCGGGATGGTCAACCTCGCGGGAGACCTCGGCTGCCTGCCGGTCGCGCTCGCGCAGGCCGCCGCACTGATCGAAGACACCGGGATTAACTGCCGCGAGTACTGGCGGAGTTTCACCGACAGGAGACCGCAGATGGCCGCGGCAGACGCCGGCAGCCACGCGGCGATCGTGTCGGCCACCTGGTCGCTTTCCCTTGACCGGGCCGAGGAGCTATCCGCTGACGGCCTGGCCGCGCTGGTGCTCGCCCTGGTCGCGCTGCTCGATGCCAACGGCATCCCCGAAGCCGTGCTGACCAGCCGGGCCGCATGCGGCTACGTCTGCGGCAGTCAGGTCCCGCCCGCGGTGGCGGAGAGTCACGTGCGCGGCGTGCTGGGCAACCTTGCCCGGGTCGGCCTGGTCAGCATCGATGCCGACAGCCCGGCACGCATGGTCCGCATGCACGCACTGGTCCAGGCTGTGATCCGCCAAGTGATCTCCCCGGCCGCGCTGGACCAGGCGGCGAGGGCCGCGGCAGATGCGCTGCTCCAGGCGTGGCCGCAGGCCGACCTCCCGCCGCTGCTGGCACGGGCCATGCGCGCGTGCGCGTCGGCGCTGCACCAGTCGGCTGGCGAGCTGCTCTGGTCCCCCCAGGCGCATCCCCTGCTGCTGCGGGTCGGCCAGAGCCTGGAAGCCGCGAGGCTGGCCGGCCCGGCGACCGGCTACTGGCGGGAGCTGGCGGGCACCAGCACCCGGATCCTCGGCCTGGCTCACTCCTGCACGCTTTCGATACGCGACCAGCTCGCCGCGTCCCTGGAGGCAGCCGGCAGGCCCGACGACGCCATCAGCGTGTTCCGGCACGATCTCGCGGAGCGGGAGCGGATGCTCGGGCCGCGGCACGCCGATTCCCTGACGGCGCGCAGCAACCTCGCCGGCGCGTGCCTGGCGGCCAAGCAGTACCCCGAAGCCATCTGGCTGTACGAGAGCACGCTGTCGGGCCGGGACTGGGCGCTGGGCCAGGACCACCCGGACACCCTGGCTTCCCGTGCCGACCTGGCCGCCGCCTATCGGGCTGCGGGGCGGCTGGACGACGCGGTCGCCACCTTTCGGAGCGCGGCCAGCGCCCGCGAGAAAGCCCTGGGTGCCGGTCATCCCGACACGCTCGCCACCCGGCAGGCCTGGCCTCGGCCCTGCAGGCGGCGGGACGGATCAAGGAAGCGATCGCGCAGTACGAGCAGGTAGCCGGCGAGCGCCAGCGCCGCCAGGGCGCGGACCACGAGGACACCGTGGCCGCGCGCGCCAGCCTGGCGTATGCCTACCGCTCGGCCGGGCGGCTGAAGGACGCCGTGTCTCTCTACAAGCAGACGCTGTCGGACCGCGAGCGGATACTGGGCCCAGACCACCCCGACACCCTGGCCACGCGCGGCAACCTGGCGTCCGCGTATCACACGGCGCGCAAGCTGAAGGAAGCCATCCCCCTGTACGAGCAGACCCTTGAGGGCCGGGAGCGGATACAAGGGGCGGATCATCCGGAGACCCTCACGGCACGAGGCAACATGGCCTCCGCCTACCACTCGGCGGGGCGGATGCTGCTCGCGATCCCGCTCTACGAGCAGACTCTTGCCGACTACGAACGGGTTGCGGGCCCGGATCACCCGGACACCCTGACATCACGGGCCAACCTCGCCTCGGCGTATCACACGGTGGGCAGGCTGACCGACGCGATAGCCAGCCTCAAGCAGACACTCGCCGACTGCGAGCGGACACTGCCGCCCGGCCATCCCCTGACCCAGGCGATCCGCGAGAATCTCCAGGTCGTCACGCAGGGCTGAGCGCGGCGGGTGGCGCCTGCTCCTTCTCGCTCACGCGAGATAGATCGTGGATCCGGACGTTGTTCAGGTCCTCGCCAGCGCTACCGCCCGGGCGAGGCCGGCCTCCGTGATGATCCCCCGGTTGTCAGGTATGCGGTTGCGTGCAAGGGCTGCCTCCGCGCGGGGAGTACACCCGGCGTATCTTCGCCCAGCTGCGCAACAGCAGTCCGGCCCAGCGAGACCGCAATGCGCGAAGGCAGGCGCGCGTCCGCATGGATAGCGGGCCGAGATGGCGTTCTATCTCGCACAGTGCTTGCATGTCATGCTCCGAAAGCGCCATTCCCCTCCTCCCCTGTAACGGCTGGCGTCCGTCGGGCCGGCCGCCTTGATGCTGACCGGCATCACGCGGCCCGGCACCTCGGATCGCCGGCCGGCGGCGAGATTGGCTCTGGTCTGTTCCGGGCAGGGGCGGCGGCGGACCGGAACCGGAAGTAGCGGCCTGTGACGACGGCGGCTAGTCCGAGCACACTCCAGATGACGAGGACGCTGAGGTGGCCAGCAGCGCCATTCCCGTTGAAGTAGGCGGTGCTGCGGAGCAGGTTGGCGCCCGCACCGGGAGGGAGCCACTGCCCGATGCGGTCAACCGCGGTGGGTAGCAGCTGCGGCGCGGAGGTGGCCGCGGAGAACGAGTTGCCGATGAAGATCATGAGGGCGGCAGCCACTGCAAGGCCGGCCGGGCCGATGCAGGCGATCAGCCCGGCGGTAGCGGCGCTGACGGCAAGCAGGGTAAGGGAGAGGGAAGCCCAGGTGGCTGCGTGCTCGTGGGGTAGCGCGCCGAGGAAGCCCTGGACGATCAGGTAGGCGGCCAGGCCCGCAGCGGCGGAGAGGACGGCCAGGGCCACGAGCTGCCGCCAGGCGGATCCGAACCGTGCTAGAAGCATGACGGCCGCGGCCATCAAGACGCCGAAGATGGTCAGCGGCAGCAGTGCTGCACCGAGTACCAGGCCTCGGGGGTCGCTGGCCGAGGTGGCGACAACTTCGACGGGCTTAACCTGGATGGCCGGCCCGGGCTGAGCGCTCGCTGCGGCGTGCACGGGAGGATGGCTCGCGAGTTGCTGGCCGACAGCGGTGAGCAACTGGGCGACGGTAGGGCTCGCCGCGCTGGCTTCGAGCACCGTGATGCGGCCCGGCGAAATGACGAAAGCACCATAGATGTCGCGGTGCTCGATCGCCGACCGCGCCGACGCCTCGCCGGCATACCGCTGGATACTGAAGCCGCCCGGCTCGCTGCGCTTCAGACCCTCTACGGCCTGCTTTGTGGCCGGGCTGGCGCCAACGACGCCGACCGGCAGGTCTCGCGGCCCAACGCGGGCCGCGGGCCATGCGAACGCCAGTATCCCTAGCACGACGATCAGCGGCAGCACCACCGAGACGACGATCAGCTGACGCCACGGCGAGAGTTTCGCCAGCCTGTTCCTCACAGCGGGACCTCCTGGGCGGGGCGGCGATTCACCTCGTCACCATCCTGCGGTGCCAGGCGGCAGCCGGGTATCCACAACATGACTGCACCCGGCGCGCGTGGCGCCGCGGCGCCGGAGGAAGTGCAGTCAATCTGTGGATACCCGCTGCGCCGTCCGCCTCGCAGGCTAGAAGCGTGCCGCCAGGGGATGTTCCTGTCCCTCGAGGAGCACCTATGCCCCTGAACCAGGAAGGAACGGAAATGGAAAAGAATCACTCCAGCATGGCCGACATGGAGGACACCGACATGAAGGGCTAGGTCTCACCATGGATCCCAGAGACGTCTCGTTTGAACCTCAGTTCACCCTGTACGAAGGCCTGAGGATTCGCTACGCGTCGAGTCCCAGGCCTGCGGCCGAGTCGGTACTGCTGCTCAGTCCCTGGCCAGAGAGCATCTACGCCTTCATCCGGATGTGGCCGCAGCTGGCGGGGCGGTTCTCGCTCACCGCGGTGGACCTGCCGGGCTTCGGCCAGTCCGACGGGCGCCCGGATTTGATGTCGCCGCGCCGGATGGGCGAGTTCGTGGCGGACATCGCGGCTGAGCTGGGCCTTGGCCAGCCGCACGCGGTGGGTCCCGATATCGGCACCGGCGCGCTGCTGTTCGCGGCCGCAACACACCCGCGGGCATTTCGGAGCATCATCGTGGGGGCAGGGGCGGCCACCTTCCCGCTGCACGTGGATGGGGCGCTCAGGGCTTTCATTGACGCAGCGAGCGTCGAGGACTTCCGCGGCGCCGACCCGGCCACGATCATCCGAGGCGCGGTCAGCTCGATCCGCAACTACGACGTCCCGGACGACGTGCGCGACGACTACGTCGCGTCCTATTCCGGCGAACGGTTTCTCGACTCGATCGCGTACGTGCGCCACTATCCCACCGATCTGGCAGGCCTCTCACCCTTGCTGGCCGGCCTCTCGGTGCCGGTGCAGATCATCGTCGGACGCGATGATCCGTACGGGCTGGCCGCCGACGCGAAGCTGCTGCACGAGCAACTGCCGCACAGCCGCCTCGATATCTTCGACTGCGGGCACAACGCGTGGGAAGAAGAGCCTGGCCGCTATGCCGGCGTCCTCACCGACTGGGTCAACGGCGGGTTCAAAGGACAGTGACCACGTGCTGCGGTCAGGTTGATGGGTGCTGATCGACCACGCGCCTGGGCACGCCAAATGCGGCGCCCGCGGCGCCGGTCGTCGAAGAGGAGCTGCGCCAAAGCGGGGGAAGGCAAGGTGCGATCGGGACGGGACCAGGGCCGGTGGCTCAGCCGATCTCGAGCACGACCTTGCCGGTGATGTTCCCGGTGGCGAAGGCGCGCTGTGCCTCGGCGGCCTTCTCCAGGGGGAAGACGGCGCCGACGCGCACAGTGAGCAGGCCGGCCTCGGCCAGTGCGGTGACCGCGGTGAGGTCGCCCCGGTCCATGCGGGCGAAGACGGCCGTGGAACCGGGGACGCCGGGTTCGGCAATGGACGCCAGCCTGCCACCGGACCGTGCGGCCCCCGCCGACGCGGCGAGGGTACCGCCGCCGATCGTGTCGAACACGGCGTCCACACCATTCGGGACAAGGCTGAGCACCTGGCCGGTCAGGCTCTCGCCGTACGCGACGACTTCGGCGCCGAGCGTGCGCAGGTAGTCGTGATTGTCAGGTGAGCCGGCGCCGATGACGCGGGCGCCCTGGGCCAGGGCGATCTGCACGGCAACGGATCCCACGCCGCCGGCAGCCCCGAGCACGAGGACGGTATCGCCCGGCTGCACCGCGAGTGCGTGTACCACGCCCTGGTAGGCGGTGAGCGCGGCCAGCGGCAGTCCCGCGGCTTCGGTGAAGGACATGGTGCTCGGCTTGTGCGCGACGGTGCGCACGTCCGCGGAGACCAGTTCGGCGAAGCCACCGTGCGCACGCTGCACGTCACCGCGGATGTACGCGATCACCTCGTCGCCCTCCGCGAACTCCGGCGCCCCGGGCCCTGAGCGCTCCACCACGCCGGCGATGTCCCAGCCGGGCACCACCGGGAAGAACGTCTCCACGGCGCTGTCCAGCGCCCCGGCTTGCATGGCTGCGTCCGCGCGGTTCAGCCCGGCGGCCTTGACCCGGATCAGCACCGAGTCCACGTGGGTCTTCGGCTCGGGCAGCTCAGTGAGCTCAAGGACTTCCGGTCCGCCGTAACGGCGGTACACGATGGCTTTCATCGCTCAGGCCTCCGGGATCGCATACGGCATGTCATGCAGGACGCGGTGCCGGATGATCTTCCAATCGCCGTCAACGCGGCGCAGGTCGGTGTCGTAGTAGCCGGACTCGATGGGCCGGACGGTGCCCTGGGCGCCGAAGGCGCCCTCGGGCCAGCCGCCTTCGGGGCGGGAGGTGGCGCGGACCTCGAAGACCACGAACTGGGCGTTCATGTGCGCCCGGTCGCCGTTGACCTCGATGATGTGGTCCCGCGTGGTGTGGTGACTGGAGCCACCCTCGGGGTGCGGCGCCATGAAGTTGTCGACCGCGTACTCCACGCCCGAACCGCCGATGATCGGCTCGCCGAACGGCTCGTAGGCGTCGGGCCCGGTCTTGATGTAGATCTGCACGGTCGCGTCGTCGGTGAAGAGGGCGCCCTGCGTCTTGCCGTCACGCCGGTCGGTGGCGCGGACATAGCGTGCCAGGACCTCCTCGACCTTCCGCTCGTTGCTCATGGTTCGCACGTTCCTTTCGTGTTCCTGATTCGAGTTCCTGATTCGAGTGGACCACCGAGAACGGGCTAGAGCTATGAGCATTCCGGCAACGGTGGATACCCTGAAGGTATGGATCGTCTGGAGACCCGTGTGCTCGACTACTTCGTCGCGGTCGCCGAGGAGCTGCACTTCGGAAAGGCCGCGGAGCGCCTGGGCATGGCCCAGCCCCCGCTGTCGCGCGCGATCAGCCGTCTGGAGCGCCGAATTGGGGTGCGACTGCTGGAGCGCAGCAGCCGCCGTGTTGCGCTCACCGACGCCGGGGCCATGTTCCTGGCCGACAGCCGCCGGGTGCTCGACTCGCTCGACGCGGCGGTGCGGCGGGCCCAGCGTGCGCAGCAGCCGGGCCTGCTGGTGATGGCGGTACGGCCCGGAACTGCGTCCGGGCTGATCGCCGACCTGATCCGCTCCCCCGAGGTCGGCAGCCACGACGTCGTCTTCACGCATGACCGCCCGGCCGCCCTCAGAGACGGCCGGGCCGACATCGCGCTGCTGTGCCTCGGCACCGACGACCTCACCGGGCTGCGGACCGCCGACCTGACGGAGGAGGCGCCCTTCGCGCTGGTGCCGCGTGGCCACACGCTGGCCCGGCGCCCTGCGGTGACGGTAGCCGAGCTCGGCCAGGACGCGAACTTCGAGCCCGAATGCCCGCCGCTCGGGCTCGACGAGATCGTCAACCGGGTCGTGCTCGGGCGCCTTGTCACCGTCGTGGGTTCTGGGGCCGCCGAACGGATCTCGCCCGAGGTGACCGCGGTTCCGGTGTCGGACCTGCCGCCCACCCGCCTCGCCCTAGCGTGGCCCGAGGGGGCGTCCCGGCCGGCCGTCACCGCTTTCGTACGCTCGGCCCGCGCAGCCGAGGCGCGGCGGGCGCTTGACGCGAATGGCAGAGGCGCGGCCGGGTCTTGACTCAGCGGCCGACACCGCCCTCTTCGACCGGCTCCGGAGCCAGGCCGAAGAGGGCGTCCTCACGCTGCGCGTGGCCGAGGTCCTGCCGGCCAAAGAGGCCGCCGAAGCACACCGCCGGCTCGCCGCGGGCGGCGTCCGCGGCGGCTCGTGCTGGACTTCTCCCAGCCGCTGTGACCGCCCTCGCGATCGGAGCTGACCAGTGAGCAGCCTGTCATCTACCGGAAAGACGTGAGCGATGCCCCAGTTTGAGTACGACTCGACCTCGATCTACTTCGAGGAGCACGGCAGCGGCTTCCCGCTCCTGCTGATCGCGCCAGGGGCGATGAACTCGGTGATCGAGATGTGGGACGGTGCCACGATCAACCCGCTAGCCCTCTACGAGGACTCTTTTCACCTGATCGCCATGGACCAGCGCAACGCTGGCCGGTCGTCCGGGCCGCTCGAGCCCGCCGACCCCTGGGGCGCCTACGCGCGGGACCAGCTGGCGCTGCTCGACCATCTGGGCATCGACCGGTTCCACGTCATGGGCTGCTGTATCGGCGGGTCGTTCGCGCTCAAGCTGATCCAGCAAGCGCCCGGCCGGGTGGTGGCGGCAGTCCTCCAGCAGCCGGTCGGGATCACCGACGGCAACGGGCCGCTGTACGAGCAGATGTGGCGTTCCTGGGGCACCGGGCTCTCGGACCGGCACGACCTCAGTCAGGAAGACATCGAGAAATTCGGCACCAGCATGTGGCGCGACGACTTCGTCGTCAGCGTCTCACGCGACTTCGTCCGCACCTGCGCCACACCGCTGCTTGTTCTTCCTGGCACCGACCGCTATCACCCCGGCGGCACCGGCCGCGAGATCGCCGACCTTGCCCCCGCCGGGCGCGTGTTCGAGCCCTGGAAGGACTCCCCGCAGCATGTCGCGCAGGCGGTGACGGCGGTGCGCGCCTTCCTCCAGACCCACCTGCCACGTGGCCCGGCTTAAAGAGCAGTCTCGCTTCCGCTGCTTTGGTCCGCTGGCGCCGGCGTGCTGGCGCGGGCGATCACGTTGCGGAGCTGGTTGCGGCTGGCTACCCCGAGCTTGGGATAGGACCGGTGCAGATGGGAGCTGACCGTGCGCGGTGACAGGAAGAGCCGGTCGCCGATCTGGCGGTTGGTCAGGCCTTCGCTGGCCAGCCGGACGATCTGGCGCTGCTGGGGAGTCAGCTCCCACAGGGCGTCGCGGTCGCCGGGTGCGTCGGCGACAGCCACCCCGCACGCTCTGAGCTCTGCCTCGGCCCGCTGCGCCCATGGCTGGGCCCCGAGCCGCCGGAAAGTGCCCACAGCCTCGGTCAGGAGGGGCTTGGCGTCGTTGATCCGGCGCCGCCGCCGCAGCCATTCGGCGTAGTCGAGGCGAAGCTGTGCCCGTTCGAAGGGCCACTCGTCCCCGGCGGGATCCGACAGCGCCTTGCCGAAAGAGGCCTCTGACGCGGCTGGGTCGGCGAGGAGGCCGCGGGCCCGGGCGATCAGCTGCTCGAGCCGGGCAGAGGGCCGTGCGTCCAGGCGGCTGAGTGCTTGCTCGATGACCTCGCAGCCTTCCATCCGCCGTTCGGCGCGGACCGCGGCGGCGGCGAGATCGGCCACTCCCAGGTAGGACGCGTAGTTGTGCAACGGCGTGCCATCATCGCTGAACAGGCCGCGCAGCTGGGTGAACGCCTGGAGGTAGCTGCCGTCGGCGAGCGCCGCGACGCCGAGGGCCCGCCGGGCCCGGGCGGCCACCAGGCCGCATTCGGCCGGATCGACACTGGTGAGCGCCCTGGCCACATGGGTGCGCGCCGCACCGGAGCCGGCGCGCAGGGCGAGGACGGTGGCGGTGATCACTTCAGCGGACGCGGCGACGAGTTCCATGTGGTTCGCCTCGGCCATGCCGGCGGCCTCGGCGGCAACCTCCAGCGCCTCGTCCCAGCGCCCGGTGTCGATGTAGGCCCACCCGAGCGCGGTCAGTGCTGCGCCGCTGATGCCGCGCACGCCGGGAGCCCGGAGCCGGTGCAGAGCGTCTTCCAGCAACCGGACCGCCAGGTCCGATTCGTCCAGGATCCACGCGGCGGAACCTGTTCCCCACAACGACGGCTCGTCCAGGGGCGAGCGGGCGATCTCGCGCAGGTGCGGGACGAGCTGGTTTCTGCTGCCGATCGGGTCGGTGGAGGCGCGTATCCACAGTTTCAGCGCGTTGACATCGATGCGCGGGCCCCGGCCGGGGGGCGGCGGTCCCTGGCGTTCCAGCAGGCCGAGAGCGCGGCTGACGGCCTCGCGGCTGGCGGGCAGGCCGGACTGATAGGCGACGGTGGCCGCGCTCGCCAGTGCGTCCCAGGCCAGGGCGGGCAAGTCACGCGATGCCTCTTCGGCGACGGAGAGAAGCGCCGACAGCGCGGCGGTGCGCTGGCCCGACCAGGCCAGCGCCCACCCGGCGTGGTGGCGGGCGGTCAGCCGCAGTTCCGGGTCGGATGTGACCGCCAGCGCGCGGGCGGCGAGATCCTGGACCCAGTCCGCCTGGCCGGTCGGAACGGCGGCCGACGCGGCGGCTACCAGCCGCCGTGCCTGGTCTGCTCGGTCGGGGCTGAGTTCGGCGGCGCGCTCCATCGCCAGCGCGGCGGCGGCAGCGCCGCCGCGGTGCTGCGCCTGCTGAGCGGTGGCTTCCAGCAGCGATGCCACCTGCTCGTCCGGTTGCAGGGCGGCGGCGGCCAGGTGCCAGGCGCGCCGGTCCGGCTCGTCGCCTAGGACCTCGGCGAGCTGGCGGTGTGCCGCCGCGCGTCGCGCGAACGGCGCGGAGTGGTAGATCGCCGACCGGACCAGGGGGTGGGAGAACTGCAGGCCGGTCCGGTCCACCTTGACCAGGTCCACCTGCTCGGCCGGCGCGAGGGCCCGCGTATCGGGCCCGGCGCCATGCCCGGCTGCCGCGGTCAGGTCCGGGCCGTCGGCCACCGCGGCCAGCAGCAGCGCCGCCTGGGCGGGCTCGGGCAGGGCGGCGAACCGGGCGGTGATGACGGCGCTGAGCCGGTCGGTCAGCGGCAGCGGCTCGGCGGCCCACCGGCGGCTGGCGGCCGGATCGGCGGCTATCACTTTCGCCAGCTCGATCAGCGCCATCGGATTACCCCCTGCCTGCGCGAGCACCTGCGCCCGGGCCCGCCCGCGCGGCGGGACGGGCTGCGCGTCCAGCAGCCGGCCGGCGTCTGCCGCCGGCAGCGGCTCCAGCTGCAGGTCGGGGAATCCCCGGTCAAAGCCGGGGGGCGGGGCCTGTCCGCGGGCGCCCAGGAGCACGACGATCCGTTCGGCGTCCAGGCGGGTGCTGACGAAGGCCAGCGCGTCCAGCGAATTCCGGTCGAGCCAGTGGGCGTCGTTGACGACGACGAGAAGGGGGGCACGTTCGGAAAAATCCGAGAGCAAGGTGAGCACGGCCACCGCAGTCAGGAGCGGGTCGGGGGCAACCGGGTCCGCAGAAAGGCCCAGGGCCCCCTGCAGCGCCTGTGCCTGCCGGCCGGGAAGGCCGGTCGTGCTGGACAGCACCGGCCGCAGCAGCTGATGCAGGCCGGCGAACGCGAGTTTCGACTCCGATTCGCGGCCGGTGACCGACAGCACCTGCATCCCAGCCGACCGTGCCCGCTCGGCCGCGTCGGCTAGCAGCACGGTCTTGCCCATGCCCGCCTCACCGGTGACGAGCAGCATCTGGCTTGCCTGCGGCACCGGATCCACGAGCCCGCGCAGCCTGGCCAGCGCGGTTTCCCGGCCAATGATGCGCGCGGACTGCGCAGACGTGAGTTCACCGGGGCCTGGCATCTGCCTGTCCTCTCCGGCATTCCATTCATCAACGCCGTCTCCTGGCTCAACACCGATCGCGGCCGGGGCATGCCAGCAGCGAGCGGAAAGTAAGCGAGCCGAAAGTGCAGTCACCCGGCGGATACCCGAGTGTGCCTGGCCCGAGCCACAGTGAGGACTGGCCCGGCCATGACCACTGCGAGCACTATCGACAAGGATCACGATGACCGTCCCCGGCACTCACACCGGCCGCGAACGCGCGGGAAGTGACGCAGGAACAGGTCGCTGGCGCATGAGCAGGGCGGCCAGGGGGATCGCGGGGCGGGCGGCGCTGCCGCGGGCGGGCGCGTTCTGGCTGGTCGCCGGCCTGTTCTTCCTGTTGTTCTTCGCGGCGGCTGCCCCGTCGCCGCTGTATGGCGTCTACCAGGCGCAGTGGCGGTTCTCGGCGACCACGCTGACCGCCGTCTTCGCCGCGTATGCTCTCCTGCTCCTGGTCACCTTGCTGGTGTTCGGATCGGTGTCGGACTACCTGGGCCGCCGCCGCGTGATCCTCGCCGCGCTGGCGATGGCCGCGGGCGCCTGCGGGTTGTTCCTGGCAGCGCACGGCGTGGGGATGCTGTTGGCCGCGCGGGCGCTGCACGGCGCCGCCGTCGGCACCGCGAGCAGCGCGCTCGGCGCCGCGCTGATCGACCTGCAGCCCGAGGGCGGCGGGATCGCGCCGGTGGTCACGACCGCTGCCAGCCTGCTGGGCCTGGGGTCGGGCGGGCTGGCCACCAGCGCGCTGGTCCAGTACGGGCCGGCGCGCACCCAGCTGATCTGGTGGCTGCTGCTCGGCGCTGACCTGGCCGGTGCTGTCGCCGTGCTGGCGATGCCGGAGACCGTGCTATGGCGGCCTGGGGTGCTGGCCTCGCTGCGGCCGCGGGTGGCGGTGCCGCGGCAGGCGCGGGGGACGTTCGCGATGGCCCTGCCGTGCCTGATCGCGGTGTGGATGCTCAGCGGGTTCTACCTGTCCCTGGGTCCGTCGCTGGCCGCGCAGGTGCTTCATTCGCATGACCTGCTGTGGGGCGGCCTGGTGATCTTCCTGGTCGCCGGGACGGGGTCCGCGGCCCCGGTCGTGTTCCGTCATGCCACCGGGCCCGCGGCCATGCTGGCCGGCTGCCTGGTCCTGCTCGCGGGAACCGGAGTGACCCTCGGGGCGATCGAGACGGCGTCGGCTGCCGCCTTCCTCACCGGTACCGCGGTGGGGGGCGCGGGCTTCGGGACGGCCATGCTGGGTGCCTTCCGCACCATCAGCGCCCTGGCGGCTCCCGGCCAGCGGGCCAGCCTGATCGCCGCGTACTTCATCGCGTCCTACCTGGCGTTCAGCGTCCCCGTCGTGGTCGCCGGGGTGACCACCACGCATGTCGGCCTGCACCGGACCGCCCTGGCCTACTGCGGGGTGATCGCCGTTCTCGCCGCAGTGGCGGCGGCCAGCCTGATCTTCCGCCGGCGTTGATGACAGGTGCCAGGGATGAACCGGATGCGCGCATGCCGAGCTACCCGATGCGCACCCGACAGGTACTGACATGAAGCAGAATGGCGGGAAGGGGGTAACCGGCATGAGTCCTGTTTCACGAGGTTTCCACGGCAGGCGCCGCCCCGCGCCCGAAGGCCGCGTCCCGCCGGGCCAGTACGTGACCGACGACTTCCCGGTTCTGTCGGCCGGCCCGACGCCGCACACGGCGCTGGCCAACTGGACATTCTCGATCGCCGGCGGCGACGAGCCGAAGAGCTGGACGTGGGAGGAATTCCGCGCGCTGCCGGCCGAGGACGTCACGACGGACATCCACTGCGTGACCCGCTGGTCAAAGCTGGATACGACGTGGGAGGGCGTGTCGGTTGACACGCTGCTGGACCAGGTCGGGCACGACGCCGAGTACGTGCTCGCCTTCAGCGACGGCGGCTACACCACCAACCTGCCGCTGGCGGACGTGACCGGCGGTCAGGCCTGGGTGGCCTACGGCTACGGCGGCGAGCCGCTCCCGGCGGAGCACGGCGGCCCCGCGCGGCTGCTCGTCCCGCACCTGTACTTCTGGAAGAGCGCCAAGTGGGTGCGCGGCCTGCGGCTCCGCGAGACCGACGAGCCGGGCTTCTGGGAGACCTACGGGTACCACATGTACGGGGATCCATGGCTGGAACAGCGGTACGCGGGCGACTGACCTGGCAGGTCGCGACCGTCGGCTCGGTCATCGACGAGACGCCCGGGGTGCGCACCATCGCGCTGGACGTGCCGGACTGGCCGGGCCACCGGGCCGGGCAGCACCTGGACGTCCGGCTGACCGCCGAGGACGGTTACCGCGCCGAGCGCTCCTACTCGATCGCCTCCGCTCCGGGCGAGCCGGTGGCGATCACGGTGATGCGGCTGGACGACGGCGAGGTCTCGCCGTACCTCACCGAGGAGCTGAGGCCGGGTGACGACCTCGAGCTGCGCGGCCCGATCGGCGGCTACTTCGTCTGGGAGACCTCGGCCGGCGGCCCGCTGATGCTGCTGGCCGGCGGCTCGGGGATCGTCCCGCTCCGGGCGATCCTGCGACACCGGGAACGCGCCGGCAGCGCAGTCCCGGTCCGCCTGTTCTACTCCTCCCGCTCCTGGCCGGACGTGATCTACCGCGCCGAGCTCGACGAGCTCGCCGAGCTTGCCGACGGCGTCGAGGTGATCCACACGCTGACCCGGGAGCAGCCGCCGGGCTGGACGGGCTACGCGCGGCGGGCCGACGCGCAGATGATCGCCGAGGTCTCCTGGCCCGCGGACGAGGCGCCCCTCGCCTACGTCTGCGGGCCCACCAGCTTCGTCGAGACCGTCAGCGCCGGCCTGGTCGGCCTCGGCTACCCGCCGCAGCGGGTCAAGACGGAGCGGTTCGGCGCGACGGGAGGCCCATGATCGAGCAACTGGACGGCAACGCGATCGGCGGCCTGCTGCTCGAGGTCTTCGGCGCCGAGATGACCACTGCCCGGGGCACCTGCCTCAACTGCGGGGCAACCGGGCAGGTGGCCGAGCTCGCCGTGTACCTGCGCGCGCCGGGCACCGTGGTCCGCTGCCCGGTGTGCGACAGCGTGCTCATGGTGTTCGTGCAGGCACACGGCATCACCTGCGTCGATCTGCGAGGTCTCGCCGCGCTGGATTAACTGCCTGAGCGGGCCGGCCTGCCACCGTTAGGCATCGGCCATGACCCGCAGGATCACCACACGGTGCGCGTCGGCAGCCGCGTTCAGCACCACGGCTATCTCATCCTCGCGGAGCTCCTCGGCGGCCTCCACGATGATCACGGGCGGCTCGTCACCGGTGTCGGTGCGGCGGATCACGTCCCGGACCTGCTCACTCTCCCGGGCGAGCGCTTCCGGTGACAGCACCGACAGGACGACCTCACCAGCCTCCGGCGCCTCCAGCCGGCCGTCGGCATCGACGGGGAAGTGCTCGACGACGGCGTGGCCGTTCGCGATGCTCATCGGCGGATCGGCGCGGAGCTGGCGGGCGGCCGGGCCGTAGCGCGGCAGCTGAACGATGAGGCTGACCTCGGGCATCATGGCCCAGCAGCCTACTGCCTGGGCGGCCGGGCCTGTCCAGTCAGCCGGGGCCGGCTACTGGTGCTGGCCCTCGCCGGCGAGCATCTGCGCCTTGATGTCGGCCTTGAGGACCTTGCCCAGCCTGGAGCGGGGCAGATCCGGCCAGATCTCGACCTGCTTCGGGGTCTTGACGCTGCCGAGCCGGCCCTTGACGAACTCCTTCACCGCGCCGGGCGCCGCGGACTGCCCGGGCTGCAGCTGCAGCACGGCGGTGACCCGCTCGCCCCACTTGTCGTCCGGCAGGCCGATGACCGCGCAGTCCCGGACGGCCGGGTGCTCCATCAGCGCCTGCTCGACCTCCGCGGAGTAGACGTTGAACCCGCCCGTGATGATCATGTCTTTCGCGCGGTCCACGATGTAGAGGAAGTTGTCGGCGTCCAGGTAGCCGATGTCGCCGGTGTGGTGCCAGCCGTGCCGGGACGCCTCCTGGGTGGCGGCCGGGTTCTTGTAGTAGCCGGCCATCACCAGCGAGCTGCGGATCACGATCTCGCCGCGCTCCCCGGCCGGCAGCAGCCGGCCGTCTTCGTCCATGATCGCGACGATCACCAGCGGGGACGGGCGCCCCGCCGAGGACAGCCGCTCCCGCGCGATCGACCCGTCGGGGCGGAAGTGCTCGGCCGGCGCCATCATGGAGATCATCATCGGCGCCTCGGTCTGGCCGAACAGCTGGGCCATGACCGGGCCGATGGCGCCGATGGCCTCCTCGAGCCGGGCCGCCGACATGGGCGCCGCCCCGTACCACAGGCACTGCAGCGACGACAGGTCCGTGGCGGCGAGCTTCTCGTGCCCGAGCAGCATGTAGATGAGCGTCGGCGGCAGGAAGGTGTGCGTGATCCGGTGCCGCTCGATCAGCGCCAGGTACTCGGTCAGGTCCGGCTTCGGCATGACGACGATCTCGCCGCCCAGTGCCATGATCGGGAAGCACAGGACGCCGGCCGCGTGGGTGAGCGGCGCGAGCGCCAGGTACCTGGGCCGTCCGGTGAACGGGTACCCCATCAGCGTCTGCGCGGACATCGTCTCCAGGTTCCGGCCGGTGAGCATCACGCCCTTCGGCCGGCCGGTCGTCCCGCCGGTGCCCACGATCGCCGCGACATCGTCGGGGGTCTCCGCCGACCAGGGCTCGGCCGGGGCGCCGGCCAGCCATGCCTCGAAGGAAACCGCGCCGCCGCACTCCCGGTCGAGGCAGACCAGCGTGGTCAGCTTGGGCAGGCCGGGCAGCATCTGCGTGACGAGCGGCTCGAACGCGCCCTGGAAGATCAGGCAGGTGCAGTCGAACAGGTCGAGCAGCTCGCGGTTCTCGGCGGCCTCGTTGCGCGGGTTGACCGGGCACCAGACCGCGCCCGCCCGCGCGATCCCGAACACGCAGGAGAACGCCACCGGGTCGTTCGCCGACAGGATCGCCACCTTGTCGCCGGGCCGCACGCCCGAGGCCGCCAGCGCGCTGGCGACCCGCCAGGACAGCTCCTGCACCTGGCCATAGGAGAGCGTGGCGTCCCTCATGGTCAGGCACGGAGCGGCGGCCCCGAGCGAGGCGCCCTTGTCGAGGTAGCCGGTCAGCTGCATGGCCGGTCCGGCGCCATCACCCGTGCGCGGTGACGACGGGCTCCATCACCAGCCCGAAGCTGCGCAGCACGCCGAGCAGCTCCCGGTGCCCGAACGCCTGGCAGGCCGACGCGAACCCGGCCCGCCGCGGCGGCTGCTGCAGCAGCGAGTACGCCGCGTGCGCCTGCAGCAGCCCGGTCTGCTTGTAGTTGCTGTTGCCGTGGATCACGCAGTGCACGCGGCCCAGCGGGCCGGACGCGTAGACCGAGTCCAGCGACGTGTTGACCCGGGGGTTCTCCCGCGGCGGCATGCCGGACTGGACGGAGCTGGCGACGTTGGCCAGCGCCTCCTCCTGCTGGTCGGCCGGCAGCGTCTTGATCTGCTCCTCGACCAGCTTGACCGTGGCGACGACGCCCTCCATCACCGTCCGGTCGAAGACGCCGCCGATGGCCTTGCACGAGGCCACCCGCGGGTCGTTCTTGAACCACACCGGGTGGGAGGTGCCGCCCCAGGGCAGCGCCAGGCCGGTCTCGTGCTGGCCGGGGATGACGACCTCGAACTTCGCCTCGGGGTTCCACTTCTGGTACTGGTTGTGCTCGAGGTAGTACCAGTCCGCCTTGAGGATCGTGAAGATCGTCTGCGTCGAGGCCTGGGTCGGGAATCCCTTCCACAGCACGAGGATGTCGAGCGTGTCCACGCCCGGCGTCTCCAGGCAGATGTTCGCGGCGATCTCGCCGGTGGTGTACATCTGCGCGACGCCCGGCGACAGCAGCAGGCCGCGGCCGGCGAAGTGGTCGCCCCAGTCCGACTGCGCGGCCATGACCCAGTCCTGCTCGCCCGTGGTGTCCAGGTAGTGGCAGCCGGCCGCGAGGCTCGCCTCTACCACCGCGGGCCCGTGCTTGATGAACGGGCCGACGATGTTGCACACCACGCTGGCCCCGTCGAACAGCTCGGTCAGCGGGCCCACCTCGTGGCTGACTTCGACGACCTCGTGCTCCGCGGTCTCGATGCCGGGGATCTTCTCGATCACCTCCTGCAGCCGGGCCTTGTCCCGGCCGGCCGCGATGAAGGGGACGTGGAATTCGCGCAGGTACTCGCAGACCAGACGGCCGGTGTAGCCGGAGGCGCCGTAGACGACGACGGGCTTGCTCGCGCTCATGGATGCTGCCTTTCGGGTTTCGTGGGATGGCCCGGTCACATGCCCATGCCGCCGTTAACCGGCAGGCCGGCCCCGGTGACGAAGCGGGCGCCGTCGGAGGCGAGGAACACCACGGCGTCGGCCATGTCGTTGACCTCGCCGAGCCGGCCGAGCGGGGTCAGGCCGATCACGTCGCCGACCGCGGCCTCGGCGCTGGGCCACAGGCCCAGGGTCACCATGTCGCTAGCCAGCTTCAGGCCCATCTGGGTGGCCACGAGTCCCGGGTAAACGCAGTTCACCCGCACGCCGTAGCCCAGCTTCCCGGACTCCTGCGCGGCCACCCGGGTCAGCCGGTCCACCGCCGACTTCGTCGCCGAGTAGCCCGCGATACCGGGGAACGGGATCGTCGCGGCCACCGAGGAGATGTTGACGATGGCGCCGCCCTGGCCGGCCGCGCCGTCCGGCCGCATGGCGCGGAAGGCATGCTTGATGCCCAGCGCCGTGCCGACGATGTTGACGTCCAGCATCTGCCGAAGCTCGGCCGGGTCGATGTCGATCACCAGCGCGGAGATCTCGACGCCGGCGTTGTTGATCAGGATGTCGAAGCCGCCCAGCTCGACGACCGTCCGGGTGACCGCGCTCTCCCAGCTGGCGTCGTCGGTCACGTCCAGCCTGACGAAGCCCGCCGTCGCGCCGGACTCGCGCAGCCCCGCGGCGGTCTTCTCGCCGTCGCCCTCGAGAATGTCGCCGATCATCACCGAGGCTCCGGCGCGGGCGAGCGCCTCCGTCATACCCTCGCCCAGCCCCCGCGCTCCGCCGGTGACCAGTGCCTTGCGTCCAGTCAGGTCATACACGCTCATTCAGAACTCCTCGGGTCGCCGTTGGCCTCGAGCGGGAGGCCGCCGCCTCGAGGGGTGGGGGAGGGAGACGGAGGCCTGCCGCGCTTGACAATCGTCAAACCTTCATTGGACGCTTGTCAAGAGTTTCTTGGACAGTTGTCAAGACCTTCGGGCTGCCCGCCGGAGGCCGGACGCTAGACTCGAAGGCGGCACGCAGGGAGAACGCGGAAGGCGGACGACGATCGCTGTGACGCAGGTTGCGGACAAGAATCGCGACAGGATCTCGCGCCGCCAGGTCAACAAGTTCGCCGAGCGGCGGGCCCAGCTCGCCGACGCCGCGCTGGTGACCCTGGCCGAGCTCGGCTATGCCCGTACCAGCCTGCGCGAGATCGCCCAGAACTCCGAGTTCTCGCACGGCGTCCTGCACTACTACTTCACCGACAAGGCCGACCTGATCACCCAGTGCGTGCGCCAGTACAACGAGTACTGCGTCACCCGCTACGACCAGGTGGTCGCCACGTCGCGGACCGCGGACGAGCTGAAGCGGGACTTCGCCGCCGGCCTCGCCAAGACGCTGACCGAGGACACGGCGATGCACCGGCTGTGGTACGACCTGCGCACGCAGAGCCTGTTCGAGCGGTCGTTCCAGGCCGACGTCGCGCAGATCGACAAGAGCCTGGAGCGGATGATCTGGCGGATCGTGAGCCAGTTCGCCGAGCTCGCCGGGTCACCGCCCGCCGTCTCCTCCGAGGTGGCGTACGCGATCTTCGACGGGCTGTTCCAGCAGAGCCTGCTCAAGCACCTGTCCGGCAGTGCCGAAGCCGCCACCGACCTGCAGGCCCACGTCATAGACCTCATGGACAAGCTCATCCTGGCCGGCTGAGACAATCCCGCGGGCTGGTCAGTGTGCCAGCGCTGACGCGATTGCGCGCTCCCAGCTGGCGAGGAAGTCCGGATAGCCCGCGGCGAACCGGTCCAGGCCCGGGCAGGCCCCCGGGGTCAGGGCGGTGAGGTCATAGCCGACCGTCACCCTCGTCCCGGCTGCGGACGGCTGGCAGCGGACCGCGACGATGCCGGCCCGGTAATCCGGCGTGGCCTGCGCGTAACGGATCGTCTCCGGGGGCTCGCTGGCGATCACCGTCCAGGTTGTCAGGCGCTCGCCGTGCCTGGTACGGAAGACCACGCCCGGCTCGGTGTCGTCGGTGGCCGGGCTGGGGAACTCCGGGTCCCAGCCGTGCGCCCATACGCGCTCGCCGGCCGGCGTGAACAACGTGAATGCCTGTGCCGGCGGCAGGCTCACGCCGATGCTGCCGCTGAGCCTGACCCGGGTGCACGCGGTCAACTGTGCTCCTCCGCGCCGCGGTCGGGCAACTCCGCGCCGCGGTCGGGCAGCCGGTGGCTGTCGGCGGCGGTCAGGTCCAGCCCGTAGACCGCGCTGAGCTGACCGATGACCGCGACGGTCTCGTCGCCGAACGGCTGCCTGCGCTCGAAAGCGTGCAGCACGATCCCTTCCAGCAGGTCACCGAGGGATATGTCGAGGTACTCGGCGAGGCCCTTGAGCACCTTCAGCAGCCGCCGCTCCATCCGGATGCCCGTCTGTGTCCTGTCCACTGTTGTTACCATGGTACCAATGTACCAAAGTTCAAAAGCCATTATCCCGAACGAATAGGCCAGGCTCCCGTCCCCGCCACGCCAGTCAGGCAGGGCGTGTCCGCCGACCTGTCCAGGTTCCAGTCACGCCCGCGCTGCCGAGACGCGGGTCCCCGCGGTCAGCCTGTGGTTCCCCTGGGCGCGCTGCCCGCCGTCGGCGCGACTTCGGCCGGGCAGGCCGGCAGTGACTCGAGCGGCATGCTGACGCGCGCCGACACGACGTAGGGGCGTTCCCGCAGCGCATTGGAGAGCACCACGTCGAGGTGGTTGTGCAGGAAGCTGTAGCGGAGCTTCGACGGGACGATCACCGGGATCAGCACGACGACCTGCTCGGAAGCGACGGCGCAGACAGCGTCGATGTAACGGACGATCGGCTCCACCACGGAGGCGTACTCCGTGCGCAGCACGACCAGCGGGACGCCCGGGTCCCACTGCGACCATTCCTCCCGCATCCGCCTGGCATCCTCGTCGCCCTGGTCGCCTTCCTCAAGCACGACCCTGACCGCCGTCACATCCGGGCTCAGCGACAGCGCCTCGGACAGCGCGTAGCGGGTGAGCCGCGACACCGTGGTCACCGGGACGATCACCTTCGTGCGCTTGCCCGTCGGCTTGGGGGGCACCTTGTCCAGCCCGAGCGCCTCGGCGACCCGGCGGTAGTAGGCGCGGATCCGGGTGAACAGGAAGATGAACGTGGGGATGGCCACCACCACGACCCAGGCGCCCTGGGTGAACTTGGAGAACAGGAAGATGACGGTAGCCGCCGCGGTGACGACGGCGCCGAGCCCGTTGACGGCGGCGCGGCTGCGCCAGCCGGGGGGCCTGGTCCGCCGCCAGTGAATGACCAGCCCGCTCTGCGCCAGCGTGAAGCCGGTGAAGACCCCGATGGCGTACAGCGGGATCATCGACTGGGTGTTCCCGTTCACCGCGATCAGCAGCGCGGCGGACAGGATGGCCAGCGCCCAGATGCCGTTGGCGAAGGTCTGCCGGTCCCCGCGCAGCGAGAACAGGTGCGGCAGGTAGTGGTCGCGGGCCAGCAGGCTGGCCAGCACCGGGAGCCCGCCGAAAGACGTGTTGGCGGCCAGCGCCAGGACCAGCGTGATCGTGAGCGACACCGTGTAGAACGCCCAGTTCCTGCCGACGGCCATGGCCATGATCTGGCTGAGTACCGTCTGACCGGACCGGGGCCCGACGTGCCAGCGCGCGGTCAGCACCGCCAGGCCGAGCAGCATGGCGCCGAGGATGAAGCCGAGCAGCATCTCGGTCCGCTTGGCCCGCTTGACCCTAGGCTCCTTGAACAGCGGCACCCCGTTGGCGATGGCCTCGACGCCGGTGAGCGCGCTGCAGCCGGCCGAGAACGCCTTGAGGATGAGCAGCACGCCCACCGTCTGCAGGCTGTGCGACGGGAGCAGCGACCGCCCGGGCTGCGGCGCGTGCAGCGCGAGCGGGTGGATGAGCCCGATCGCGATGATCGCCAGCAGGCCGATGATGAACACGGCCGTAGGCAGCAGGAACGCGCGGGCCGCCTCGCCCAGCCCGCGCAGGTTGAGCACGGTGATGACGGCGAGGATCAGCAGGCAGATCGGCACGATGTCGGGGGTCAGCCGGGGGAAGGCCGACACCAGCGTGGCCACGCCGGCCGCGATCGACACGGCCACGGTTAGCGTGTAGTCAACGATGAGCGCCGCGGCGGCGAGCAGGCTCGCCGCCGCGCCGAAGTTGTCCTTGGACACCGCGTACGCGCCGCCGCCGTGCGGGTACGCGTCGATCACCTGCCGGTAGGAGAACACCAGGATGGCGAGCAGCGCCACGATGGCCAGGGTGATCGGCAGCACCAGGTGCAGCGCCCCGGCGCCCGCCGCCGCGAGCGCGACGACGATGGCTTCGGGTCCGTAGGCGACCGAGGTGAGCGCGTCCAGGGACAGCGCGGGCAGTCCCTCCAGCGGCGTGATCTGCTCCTTGCGCAGCTCAGACGCGCGCAGCGGCCTGCCGACGAGGACCCGCCATGCGGAGCTCAGGGCCGTCCGGCTTGGCATGCCTGCACACTCTACGGGGTCAGCGCCCGTTTCCCGCGCGGCCGCCCCCGCGTGCCGTCAGGTAGAGCACCAGGACCAGGCCGAGCGGCGTGAGGATGATCACCGGGACCGCGGCGGGCGCGTTGGCGATCAGCACGCCGCTGATCAGCCCGCCCGCCGCGAGCGCGAGCAGCGGCCCGGGCTGCCGCCATCCCGGCCAGTCCCGCTTGCCCGGGGTGACGAGCGCGGCGATCAGCCCGGTCAGCTGCCCGGTCAGGTAGGTAGTCGAGAAGTCGCCCCGGCCCAGGTCGCGCACGGCCGCGCTCTGCACGCCCATGGCGGCGGCGGCGGCGGCCAGCAGCAGGTACTGGTCCGCGCCGGCAGGCCGGGTCCGGCCAGCTCCCAGCCGGCGCCGAGCACGGCCAGCAGGGCGAGTTCGATGCCGAACGCCATCGTGACCGCAGGCGGCCAGTCCTCGCCGGCTGCCGCCGCCCCCCCGCCGCGCCGCGGCGCCAGCGCGATCACCCGCGCGCCGATAGCCGCCCCGAGCACGTAGCCGCCGACCGAGACCGCGGTGTGCTCGGCGAGCCCGGCCGACGCCCGCGCCGCGGCCAGCCCGAACAGCACGAGGTTGCCGGTGATGACGCTGGTGAACACGCCGCCGAGCCGGGTGAAGCTCGCCACGTCCGTCGCGCCGGTGCCGGCCGTGAGCAGGACGGCGGCGAGCGTGATGCGGCCGGACAGCCCGGCAGGCACGCCCCTGCCGGTCAGGGCGCCACCCCAGCCGGCCCCGTCGCGACCGCAGGCCTGCCCACAGGGCCAGCAGGCCGGCCAGGAACACCAGCGCGGCCGACAGGTAGAGCGCGGCGCGCAGGCCGTCCTGGAACGCCGTGTACGCGGCGTGGATCACCTCCTGCACCAGCTTGGCGTTCCCCGCTCCCGCCGCGCCGCCCGCGCCCGAGGCGTTGCCGCTGGACGGGACGGCGCCGGTCTCCACCGCGCGGATGACGATCGCCTGGAAGTTGGCCGGGATGCCGAGGTGCCTGAGCTGGCTGGTGAGGCCGGAGCTCAGCTGGGCATTGACCAGCGCCCCGAGCACGGCGACCCCGGTCACCGCGCCGATCTCGCGGCTGGTGTTGGTCGCCGACGCGGCCATCCCGGAGCGTTCGGCCGGCACAGCGGTGAGGGCCGACGAGGTGATCGGCACCACGGTCGCGCCGATGCCGATCCCGGTCAGGCCGAGCGAGGACGCCAGCGCCCAGTAGCCGGGATGCGGGTTGATGCTGAGGTTGGCCAGCAGCAGCCCGGCGCCGAACAGCACGCAGCCGGCGAACAGCGACCAGTACGGCCCGACCGAGGTGGTCCACCGGCCGGCCAGCAGCGCGGTGATGATCATCAGCACGGTCATCGGCAGGAAGACCAGCGCGATCTTGCCGCCGGAGTCGCCGACGACCTCCTCCAGGTAGAGCGCGGTGAAGAAGAAGATCGCGAAGGTGGCGAAGTACGTGCAGAACGCCGCGATGTTGGCGATCGTGAACGCGGGGACGCGCAGGAACCGCAGGTCCAGGATCGGGTTCGGGGCGCGGCTCTCCCACCAGAAGAACGCGACCGCGGCGGCCGCGCCGACGCAGAACAGCGCGATCTCCTCGGGCGCGGTGTAGCCGGCGCTCTCCCCGTGGATGACGCCGAACAGCAGGGCCGACAGCGCGGCGGCGCCGAGCAGCGTGCCCGCGGTGTCTACCCGGTGCGCGTTCGGGTCTGCGCTCTCCGGCACGACGATCGCGGCGACGACGAGCGCGGCCAGGCCGAAGATCAGGCTGAACCAGAAGATCGCGCGCCAGCTGAACCAGCTCACCAGCGCGCCGCCGACCACCGGGCCGACGGCGAGCGCCAGCCCGGACACCGCCGCCCACACGCCGACCGCGCGGTCCCTGGCGCGCTGCTCGGTGTAGATGTGCCGGAGCATGGACAGCGTGCCGGGCTCGCTGGCCGCCGCGCCCATCCCCATGACGGCGCGGCCGGCGATCAGCACGTTGACGTTCGGGGCGAGCGCGCACATCAGCGCGCCGCCGCAGAACACCCCCGCGCCGACCAGCATGACGATCTTGCGGCCGAGCTCGTCACCGATCATCCCGCAGGCGAGCATGAGGCTGGCGAACGTGAGCGCGTAGGCGCTCACCACCCACTGCAGCGACGTGACGCTCGCCTGCAACTGGGTCTGGATGCTGCCGAGCGCCACGCTGACGATCGTGTTGTCCAGGAACGTCAGGAACAGCAGCGTGCACAGGGCCGCCAGCGCGACGGGTCGGCCGCCGTGACGGGCAGTGGCCGCCACTTCGGTCGTCGTCGCCACGATGACCCGCCGCTAGCCAGCTGACGTACAGGCCGCCGGCAGCCGGGAGAGCTTGACGAACCCGGAGGACTTCTCCAGGCCGAGCAGGCCGCAGAAGCTGGCGTCGCCGACCTTCCAGGTCCCGCCCTCGTTCACGGCGACGCCCTTCTGGCCGCTCAGCACGCTCTGCCCGCCGAGGGTGATCGAGTAGGTCACCGCGGCCTGCGAGGAGGTCACGTTCGAGACGCTGGTCACCTTGGCCGCCGCCGAGGACGCGATCGTCGACTTGGACTGCGCGGCGATCAGCGACTGGAACAGCTGCCCGTTCTGCAGCAGCGCCACCCGCCTGGCGAGCGGCGTGCTCGCCGAGAAGAAGGCCTCCCAGTCGGCCTTGATCGTGGCGGCGGCGCCGCTGGAGCCGGCGCCTCCGCCCGGGCTGGCCGTGGACGGCGACGGGGTGGTCTTGGGGGTCGAGGAGCCGCTGCTGCCGCATCCGGCCAGCAGGATGCCGGCGGCCGCGGCGGCCGCAGGGACCAGCGAGGCCCGGCGGATCAGGGGTTGGAATCGCATGGTCAGCGTCTCCCTCCTGGGCGTGATCTTACTCGCGCCGTGCGGCGGGCGCGCGGCGCGGCTGACGCCGCAGTCAGGCGCGGGGCGGACCAGCGCCGGCCGGATCAGGCCGTGGCGGAAGCGGTGGCGCGGGCCTCCGGGCGCGACCAGCAGCGCACGATGTCGCGCATCGACAGCAGGCCGGTGACCTCCTGCCCCTCCACCACGACGAGGTGGCGGAACCCGCCGCGGACCATCGCCGCCGCCGCCTGGTCCAGGGTCCAGTCGGGGGAGGCGAACACGATCTCGTGCGTGCGGTGCTGGCCGACCAGCTCGCTGTCCGGGTCCTGCCCGGCGGCGAGGGAGTCGAGGACGTCCCGCTCGGTGAGAATCCCCACCCCGGCGGCCTCGGGGTCGATGACCACGGCGGCGCCTACCCGGCGCCGGGACATCAGCCCGGCAGCCTCCCGCAGCGTGTGGGTTGGCCCGATGGTGAGCACCAGCTGGGTCATGCCGTCCCGGACGTTCATGTCATCACACTCCCCTGGATCGGGGCTCGCCACCGGAGGCGTGGAGGGCTTGTGAACTTGTGACACCGAAAATCAGTCTACCCCGCGGAGCAGTCCCAGAACCTCGTCGTGCAGGTGCCCGTTGGTCGCGACGGCGCTGCCGCCGTCGGGCCTGGCCGCGCCCGTCAGGTCGGTGAACCGGCCGCCCGCCTCCTCCACGATCACCTGCAGCGCCGCCAGGTCCCACAGCGACACCTCGGGCTCGGCCGCCACGTTGACCGCGCCTTCGGCCACCAGCACGTAGGACCAGAAATCCCCGTAGGCCCGGGTCCGCCAGACCGAGCGGGCCAGGCCGAGGAAGCCGTCGAGCGCGCCCCTGTCCTCCCAGCCGGAGATGCTGGAGTAGGACAGCGACGCGTCCTTGAGCCGGCTCACCCCCGACACCTGGCAGCGGCTGGCCTTGGTCAGGCTGCGCCCGGTCCAGGCCCCGCCGCCCCGCGCGGCCCACCACCGGCGGCCGAGCGCGGGCGCCGACGCGACCCCGGCGACCGGCTCGTCGCCCATCATCAGCGCGATGAGGGTGGCCCATACCGGCACGCCGCGGACGTAGCTCTTCGTCCCGTCGATGGGGTCCACCACCCAGCACCGGGGCCCGATGCCGGTCTTGCCCAGTTCCTCGCCGTGCACGGCGTCCCGCGGCCGGGCCCGGCGCAGCACGTGCCGCACCTGTTCCTCGACCGCGCGGTCGGCATCGGTCACCGGGGTCAGGTCCGGCTTGGTCTCCACCCGGAGATCGAGCGCGCGGAACCGCCGGGTGGTGATGTCATCCGCCGCGTCGGCGAGGACATGCGCGAAGCGCAGATCGTCGTCGTAACCCGCCATGACCAGTGACGGTACCGCTTATCACTGCTCCGATAGGTTTCCCGGCGCAAAACCTGAGGCCAACGCGGCGAGTGCCGCGTCGAGGTAAACGGGCAGGTCCGCGTCGGCGCGGATGACCCAGCGGTCGTAGGCGGCGCGGCATGCGGCGAGCGTGGTGCGGCCGATCGCGAGCGCGTAAAGGGAGTCGGCGGGCTGGTGGAGACGGGCTGCGGCGAAGTCGCTGACGGCCTGTTCCCACGCGTTGTAGTGCGGTGCGGCGCTGGCCTGGAGTGCGGGCACGGAACTGATGAGGTTGATCCGGGTGCGAAGTTCCGGCAGGTCCTCGGCCCGGTAGCGGTTGACGCCGACGACCGCCTGCCGGATCGCGCTCATCATGGGCACGTCGTCGGGGATCCGGCTGAAGGCCGCGCGCAGGGCTTCGACCTCGCCGTCGAACTCGTGCCAGAGCACGGCTGCCTTGGAGTCGAAGTAGCGGAAGAAGGCGCGCCGGCTGACGCCTGCTGCCGCGGCGACCTGCTCGACGGTGGTCTCTTCGAATCCCTGCTCGGTGTACAGCCGCAGCGCGATGAGCTCGAGGGCTCGCCTGCTGGTCCCGGGTGGCCGTCCGCGGCGGCCGCTGCCGGCGTGGCGCCCGGGTGCAGTCATCAGCGTGCTCGTTCCGCTCTGGCTCTTGATTTCGTCACGCAGTGGCGCTAATCTACCAGATATTCGTCACCCAGTGCCGAATTTGCGTTTGGCGAATTCGCGCCCCGGAAGGAGCCGAGATGCCCGACAATGCGACCGTCCTGACCGCCCCGACCGAGCAGGCCGACGAGCCGGCGGCGCCGGATGCCGTCGAGGTTCTCGACGCGGACGTACTCGTCGAAGAGGTCTCGATCGACGGTATGTGCGGTGTCTACTAAGCGAGCAGGCGGCGCTGCGGCGGGCTTTGATCTGGATGCCGCCTGGCGGCTGCACCCGCAGGTGTCGGTCCGGCCCGAGCGTTTCGGCGCGCTGCTGTATCACTTCGGGACGCGGCGGCTGTCGTTCCTGAAGAGCTCCGCGCTGCTGGCGGTCGTCGAGGCGCTGTCGTCGCAGCGCAGCGCGCGCAGTGCTTGCACCTCGGCCGGCGTGCCAGAGGAAGACCTGCCCCGCTACGCGAGCGCGCTCGCCACGCTGGCATCCTCGGCGATGATCTGCCCGAGGGAAACGCCATGACACCGGTCACCGCCGCCGCCGCCCCGGGCCGGGCCGGATCCCTGGTGGAGCAGTTCCAGTACGGGCTCGACGCGCCGATCTGCCTGACGTGGGAGCTGACGTACGGCTGCAACCTGGCCTGCGTTCACTGCCTGTCCAGCTCCGGGCGCCGTGATCCGCGCGAGCTGGGCACCGCCGAGTGCAAGACGGTCATTGACGAACTGGAGCGGATGCAGGTCTTCTACGTCAACATCGGCGGTGGCGAGCCCACCGTGCGCCCGGATTTCTGGGAACTCCTGGACTACGCGACCGCCCATCGGGTGGGAGTGAAGTTCTCCACTAACGGCGTCAAGATCACGCCGGGGATCGCGCGGCGGCTCGCAGCTAATGACTACGTTGACGTGCAGATCTCGCTGGACGGCGCGACGGCCGAGATCAACGACGCTGTGCGCGGCGCCGGCTCGCACGCGACCGCACTGCGCGCGATGCGCCACCTCGCCGACGCCTCCTTCACCGGGTTCAAGATCTCAGTGGTGGTCACCCGGCACAACGCCGGGCAGCTCGACGCGTTCAAGGCCCTCGCTGACCGCTTCGGCGCGCAGCTTCGCCTCACCCGGCTGCGCCCTTCCGGCCGCGGGGCGGACGTCTGGGACGAGCTGCACCCGACGGCGGAGCAGCAGCGCGGGCTCTACGACTGGCTGCTGGCGCATGGCAGCACCGTGCTGACCGGCGACTCGTTCTTCCACCTCGCCGGTTACGGCGAGCCCCTGCCCGGGCTGAACCTGTGCGGTGCCGGGCGGGTGGTCTGCCTGATCGACCCGGTCGGCGACGTGTACGCCTGCCCGTTCGCGATCCACGACTCTTTCCTGGCCGGCAACGTGCGCTCCCCGGGCGGCTTCCGCCGCGTGTGGCAGCACTCGGAGCTGTTCGCCGAGCTGCGCCGCCCGCAGTCCGGCGGAGCGTGCCAGTCCTGCTCCGCGTTCGACTCGTGCCGCGGCGGGTGCATGGCGGCCAAGTTTTTCACCGGCCTGCCACTGGACGGGCCGGACCCGGAGTGTGTGAAGGGCTTCGGGGCGGCGGAGCTCGCCGCCAGAGGCAACGCGCCGCCGCCGCGTGCTTCAGCAGATCACTCACACCGCCGGCGCTCCGGGCCGGGACCTGTTGCGGTGTCGATCGGGCCCCGCCCCGCCCCGCCTGGCGTGCCCTACCGGGCGTGCGACGAGAACCCGCTCGCCGGGATCACGGCAGCGGCGGGCAGTTAGCGCGGTGCGCGAACGACCCGGTCCCTGCGCGGCTGCCTGGCATCCGGAACCACCGGCGGCTCAGCGGTGACCGGCGGGACGCGCGCTGCCGCGGTCACCGGGGCGGCGCGGGGCATTGGCGCCGCCACCGTCCTGACGCTTGTATCGCAAGGCTGGTCGGTCCTCGCGGTCGACCGGGCCGCGGACGACCCTGTCCTCCCGTACTCGCTAGCGTCGCGCGCTGACCTGTCCGGCGTGGTCGAAGAAGCGAACCAGCAGGCAGGCTCGACGGACCGGGTGCGGCCGTTCGTGGCCGACGTACGTGACCTCTCGGCGATGGAGTCGGTGGTGGCCGAGGCTGAGGCGTGCTGGGGCGGCCTGGACGCCGCGATCGCCTGCGCCGGGGTCATTACCGGGGGAGCGCCGCTGTGGCAGGTTCCGGCCGAGCAGCAGCAGGCCGTCCTTGATGTTGATCTCGGCGGCGTGCTCAACCTGGCCAGGGCCGCGATCCCGGCGCTACTGCGCCGGCCGCAGCCGCGAAACGGCCGGTTCCTGGCCGTGGCGTCGGCCGCGGCCACCCGGGGATTGCCGATGCTCGCGGCCTACTGCGCGGCAAAGGCTGGCGTCGCCGGGCTGATCCGTGCGCTGGGCAGTGAGCTGGCGGACACGGGTGTCACCGCGAATGCGGTCAGCCCCGGTTCGACCGACACCCGCATGCTCCAGGAGAGTGCGCGGCTGTACCAGCTTCCGGGCGTGGAGTCGTTCGCCGCCCAGCAGCCGGTGAACCGGTTGCTCGACCCTGCCGAGGTCGCCGCGGTGCTGGCGTTCCTGGCCGGCCCGGCGAGCGGAGCAATGACGGGTGCCGTGGTGCCGGTCGATGGGGGAATGTCGCTATGAGGACGCAACTGCCCGCGGGCTTGTGCTGCCCCGGTCCACAGGACTGTGTGATGAGGTCGCCGCCGACACGAAAAGAGTTCGCCTGATGGGCAACGTTTGGTTCGAGTCAGTCGCAGAAGCGCAGCGCCGCGCCAAAAGGCGGCTGCCGAAATCGGTATACGCGGCCCTGATCGCCGGCGCCGAACGGGGACTGACGCTGCATGACAACGTCGGGGCTTTCGGCGAGCTTGGCTTCGCGCCGCACGTTGCAGGACTGCCGGCGCACCGGGATCTGGCGACTACCCTGATGGGCCAGCCGATCGCGCTTCCGGTGATCATCTCGCCGACAGGAGTCCAGGCCGTTCACCCCGATGGCGAGGTGGCAGTCGCGCGCGCCGCCGCGGCGCGCGGGACGGCGGTCGGGCTCAGCTCTTTCGCCAGCAAGCCGGTGGAGGACGTGGTCGCAGCGAACCCGCAGACCTTCTTCCAGATCTACTGGTCCGGAACCCGCGATCAGCTGCTGCAGCGGGTGGAGCGGGCCCGCGCCGCGGGCGTGGTCGGCCTGATCCTCACCCTCGACTGGTCGTTCGTGCACAGCCGGGACTGGGGAAGCCCGACCATCCCGGAGCGCCTCGACCTTAAGGCGATGGCCCAGCATGCGCCCGAGGCCCTCGCGCGTCCGCGCTGGCTGGCCGCATTCGCCAGGACGCGCCGGCTACCCGGCCTGACGGTGCCGAACATGGCAGCGCCGGGCGGTCCCGCGCCCACCTTCTTCAGCGCCTACGGCGAATGGATGCAGACCCCCCCGCCCGGATGGGAAGACGTGCGGTGGCTGCGTGAGCAGTGGGACGGTCCTTTCATGCTCAAGGGCATTACCCGGATCGACGATGCCAGGCGCGCTGTTGACGCCGGAGTGACTGCGATCTCCGTGTCCAACCACGGCGGCAACAACCTGGATGGCACGCCCGCCGCGATCCGTGCGCTGCCGCCCGTCGCCGAAGCGGTGGGTGAGCAGATCGAAGTCGTGCTCGACGGGGGCATCCGCCGGGGCAGCGACGTCGTGAAGGCGCTCGCGCTCGGCGCGCGGGCCGTCATGATCGGGCGGGCATATCTGTGGGGCCTGGCAGCCAATGGCCAGGCAGGGGTCGAGAACGTGCTTGACATCCTGCGGGCCGGCGTGGATTCCGCGCTCCTGGCGCTCGGCTGCGCCTCCGTACATGACCTGACGCCGGACGACCTCGTGATCCCGGCTGGTTTCGCGCGCGCGCTCGGTTCCGCCGACCCCGCGACCAAGCTCAGTTAACCGGGTGACTGGGCTCAGGGTCACGCGGCCGGACGAGCTGGGCATCCGGGCCGGCGTCGGCCTGCCGCCGGGCATCGCGATCGACATCGACCCAGATACCAGGCAGATCGCCCCCGACGTGCTGTTCGGCGGATCCCCGGCCCGGATGCTGCGGCTGAACGCCACCGGGGTGCGCGCGCTGGCCGAGTTGCGAGGGGGCGCCGTGGCGTCTGCGGCCGGGGCCGCTCTCGCGCGTCGGCTCACCGACACGGGCCTGGCCCATCCCCGCCCCGGGCGTGAGCTGTACACGCTGGACGTGACCGTGGTGGTGCCCGTCCGAGACCGTTCCGCCGAGCTGGATCGGTGCCTGGCAGCCACCGGCACCCGTGATCCCGTAGTGGTCGTTGACGACGGCTCCGCCGATCCGTCTGCTGTGGCCGCGGTGTGCGCGGCCCGCGGGGCGCGGCTGGTACGCCGCGACGTCAACGGCGGCCCGGGCCCGGCGCGCAACACTGCGCTGCGCATGATCGGCACCGAATTCGTCGCGTTCCTCGACAGCGACTGCGTCCCGCCGCCGGATTGGGTCGCCCGGCTGGCCTGCCACTTCGGCGACCCGCTGGTCGCCGCCGTGGCACCGCGAATTGTCGCCGCAGCGGCGTGGCCTGGCGGTTCACCGCTTGACCTGGGGGAGCGCCCGGCCCGGGTCGCGCCGCTGACCCGCGTGGCGTACGTGCCGACGGCCGCGCTCCTGGTCCGCCGGGCGGCGCTCGGCGACGGCTTCGACGAGGCGCTGCGCTACGGGGAGGATGTTCGACCTGGTCTGGCGGCTGATCGAGGCGGGCTGGCTGGTGCGCTACGAGCCCACGGTGCGGGTCGCCCACACCGAGCCCGGGTCACTGCCCGCGCTGCTGCGCCGCCGGTTCCGCTATGGCGGCTCAGCCGCGCCGCTGAGCCGCCGGCACCCGGGCCTGGTGGCACCACTGGTCCTGCAGCCAGGACCGGCGATCACTATGACGGCGTTGCTGGCCCGGCGGCCGCTGGCCGCAGGTGTCACGTTCACCGCCGCAACCGCCCTGCTCACCTACCGGCTGCGCGCCAGTGACCTGCCGTCCCGGAGCGTGATCCGGCCCATGGCAAACGGTGTGTGGCAGACCTGGCTCGGCACCGGGCGCTGGTGCGGGCAGTTTGCGGCGCCGGTGCTCGCGCTGCTGATAGCCCGCCCGGGCGGGCGGACCCCGGGTACCCGGCGCGGGCGCCGCCTGGCGGCAGCCTCGCTGCTTGCCGGGCCACCGCTGGCCGACTGGGCACGTCACCGCGACGGCGGGCCCCTGCGTTTCACCGCCGCCGCCCTCGCTGACGCGGCCTGCTACGGCGCCGGCGTCTACGCTGGCTGCCTGCGTGAGCAAGTCATCTCGCCGGTGCTGCCAGCCATCGCCTGGAAATCATTCGAGGGACTGCGCAGGCAATCCCCTCAGGAGAGCACGTGAGTCAGCGCTGGCGCCACGTCGGCGAGCCTTCTGAGCGGCCGGCTCGCTCCGCCGCCCTTGCGAGCCAGGGTGGCGGCGGCCAGCTCCGATTCCTCTGTGGGCAGCGGGCAGAGCACATGCAGCCGGCCGATCCCGGACAGTGCCAGCGCCGGGTCGCCGCCAGTGGTCCGCAAGCAGTCGGACAGCAGCACCGCCACCCGCTCCTCAGCAGCGGCGCTGGCCAGCTGGGCGGCAGCGGCGCGGAGCGCAGCCGCCACGTCGGTCATCCCGTGCCCGCGCAGCGCGACCAGATCGCCGACGAGTTCGCCGGGCGCGCGGCGGGTGCCCTGCGTCTGCAGCACGGTGACGTTGCCGCTGAACGCGATGATCCCCGGCGTCAGCCGCCCGTCAGCCGCAAGGACCACGCTGGCGGCCGTTACGGCGGCGATCGCTACCGCGGAACCCGACATCGAGCCGCTGTTATCAATGAGCAGGCACAGCGCTCGGTGGTGAGCGCGCCAGGACCGGGTCACCAGCTCGTCGGATTCCGGAGGCCAGGGCCCTGACCAGCGGTCGAGGGTCCGGTCCAGGTCGAGATCTCCTTCCGCGCGGCTGGTGCTGAGCCGGCGAGTACCCCGGGCCGGCTTCTCGCAGGCCCTGCTCAGCCGGAAGAAGACCCGTGTCGCCAGCCGCCTCGCGGCGGCGCGCAGGTCGCGGTCGGTGGCGCGCGCGAGGTCGGCCAGGAAGGTCACCGTGGAGTCCGGGTCGGCGGCCAGCAGCTGGGCGAACGCATCCTCATCGAGCCGGCCGACCTCGGGTGACACGGCGAGGAATGATGGGTGCCTGGCGGCCAGCTCGGCGCGGCTGATGGTCCGCCGGGCGGTGTGGCGGCCGCGGTCGCGGCGCGCCGCCGAGGCCGATGCGGAGCGCTGGTCGCTGCCTGCCGCGGCCGGCGGCAGGCAGTCAGCTTTTCCCCGGCCGTCCAGCGTGCCGCCGTGAGCGGCGCCCGGGTGACTGCCCGAGGGGACCGGGTGACCGCCCGAGGGGAGGGGCAGCGGCGAGTCCGCCGGCCAGAGCCAGCCCAGCAGTTCGTCGAGCACCGACTCCGGGGTCCGCTCGCACCCGTCGGTGATCCGGATCCGCCCGGAAAGGGCAGCATGCGCGGCGTCGCGGGCTGTCGCCCGTACCGTGCCGTTCTCGCCGCGCAGCCGGGTCAGGCCGGTAAGCAGCAGCACGAGGTCGACGGCGCCCCGGACGGATGAGCCCATACGCACGTCCCGGTGCTCCCGGGTGGCCCGGGTGAGCGCTACCGCGAAGTCCACGACCTGGCCGTTCTCGCCCGTGATCGCGGTGGTGATCGCCCGTTCGGCGGCGTCGTCCTGGTAGCCGAGAACGACCCGGCAGATCCGGTCGGCGATGGCGTGGCTCACCCGGGCGGTCCCGATCGCGTCGAACGGGTTCATGGCGGCGACCAGCCGGAACCCCGCGTCGGCCCGCACCGTGCCCAGCCTGGGCACCGCGATCTCGCCTTCGGCGAGCACGGTGATCAGGACGTTGAGTGTCTCCTCCGGAACCCGGTTGAACTCCTCCAGGTAAAGCAGGGCGCCGGACCGCATCGCCTGCAGCAGCGGGCCGTCGGTGAAGCTGGCCGGCACGTACCCTTCGGCCAGTACCTGCGCGGGGTCGTACTGCCCGATCAGCCTGGCCGGGGTGAGCTCGGCGTTGCCTTCGGCGAAGACCACTGCCTTGCCGGCCGTGCGGGCGATATCCCGCAGCAGAGTTGACTTGCCGGTACCCGGCGGGCCCTCGATCACCACGTGCCGGCCCGTCTGCAGCGCGACAGTGAGCACTTCGCGCTCGCGCCGCAGCCCCACGATGGGCGGAGCGCGGCCCCGCAGCGCGGATGACCAGGCCGGCTCAGGAGCCGGCATGCAGGATCACGCCGCGGATATTCTTGCCGTCCAGCAGGTCCTGGTATCCCTGGTTGACCTGGTCGAGGGAGTACGTGGCGGTGATCAGCTCGTCCAGCTTCAGGTCACCCGACTGGTAGAGCTCCACCATCCGGGGGATGTCGTGGAACGGGTCACCGGAACCGAACAGGCTGCCCTGGATGCGCTTCTCGAAGAGGGTCAGTATCGCGCCGGGTATCTCGATGGTGTTCTTGGTCGGGTCCGCCAGCCCTGTCACCACGACCGTGCCGCCCTTGCGGATCGCATTGAATGCCTGCGAGACGACTTCCGAGGTCACCACGCCTACCGTGACGATCGCCTTGTCGGCGCCCACGCCCCGGGTCAGCTCAGTGATCAGCTCTTGTGCCTGCTCGGCGTTCTCGCAGCTGTGCGTGGCCCCGAACTGCTCGGCCGCCTCCCGCTTGTTGGCGAGCGGGTCGATCGCCACGACGTTCCGGGCACCGGCCAGCGCGGCCCCCTGGACCGCGTTGATGCCGATACCGCCGATGCCGTAGATGGCGATGGTGTCACCCGGCTCGGTCGCCGCGGCGTGCACGGCGGAGCCGAAGCCCGTCGGAACGCCGCAGCCGATGAGCACGACCTTGTCCAGCGGCAGGTCCGGGTCCACCTTGATGCAGGAGTTCTCCGAGATGGTCGAGCGCTCGGCGAAGGTGCCCAGCATGCACATGCCGCCGAAGTCCTCGCCGCCGGCGTGGAACCGGTAGGTGCCGTCGGGCAGGGATCCATCCAGGATGGTGGCGCCCATGTCACACAGGTTGGACTTGCCGGTCGAGCACCACCGGCAATGGCCGCAGACAGGCAGGAACGAGCAGATGACGTGATCACCGGGACTCAGCCGGGTGACGCCTTCGCCGACTTCCTCGATGATCCCGGCACCCTCATGGCCGCCGACGATCGGGAAGCGCGGCACGAGGTCGCCGTGCCGGAGGTGCTCGTCGGAATGGCACAGGCCGCCCACATACCGGATGAGCACCTCACCGGCCTTGGGGGGATCCAGGTCGAGTTCGGTGATCTCGAAGTCCTGTCCTACTCCACGCAGCACCGCAGCCCTGGTCTTCACTGACCCTCCTGATTCCCCTGCCTGGAAACGGCTGCTCACGGTCCGGGACCGTGGGCGCGCAGGTGATAAGCGCCCGCAGTCTCTCAGACCGGCGCGCAGCCCGATGATGACCTTGTTTACCACGATAAGCCGGGGTATGGCGGGGGACCAGTCCTGACCGGCTACGACGCCGCGTTGGCACTAACTCGCCTGACGCGTTGTCAACGAGGGCCTTCAGCAGTGCCTTCTCGCTGTCTTCCAGGTGCCGGAGCAGAGCCGTTCCCAGCCGCTCGGGCGGCCGGGACCTTGCCGCCGACAGGAGCTCGCGGTGCTTGCGGCCGTGCCGCTCGCGGACCTGACGGTCGGCGGGGTTGAACAGGAGCCGTCCGTAGCGCCGGTTGGCGCTCCACACGTAGGCCAGCACCCGGCGGTCCCAGTCGGAGGCAGCCGGGGTGATGAGCTGGAGATGGAAGTCCTCGTGTGCGGTGATCACTTCCTCGAGGGTCGTCTCCGGGCCGTCGCAGACGGCCAGCAGAATCCTTGAGCCGGGTGAGATCCTCGGCCGTCAGGAACTCGCAGTTCATCCTGGCGAGAGCCGGCTCGATCAGCTTGCGCAGCCGGTAGATGCCCTCCACGTCCTGCCGGTTCATCGCGCGGACGATGGCGCGCCGGGCCGGACGCATCATTACCAGGCCTTCGCTCTCCAGCCGCCGGAGCGCCTCCCGGACCGGGATGTGGCTGACGCCGAGCTGCTCGGCCAGCATCGTGACGGAGAACTGCTCGCCCGGCGGCAAGGTGCCGAACGTGATCGAACGGCGAATCTCGGTCGTCACTTGATCGACCAGGGAGTTCGCCACGACGGTACGCATCGACGCATCCATTGGCTATAGCATACAAACTTCAGGCGTCGGCGCCTTCGCGGCTGCGCAGGATGCGGCGCAGCGAGTCGAGCCGGGCCGCGCCGCCGTGCTCGCGGACCCAGTCGTCCAGTGCGCAGTTTTCGTCCAGGTGCGTGCAGCCGGGCGGGCAGTCGGCGGTGCCCTCGGCCAGGTCGGGGAAGGCCTGCAGCACGCGGTCGGCCGAGACGTGCCCGAGCCCGAAGCTGCGCAGGCCTGGCGTGTCGATCACCCAGCCCCGGCAGGCCGGCCCGTCCAGCCGCAGCGCGACCGCCGACGAGGACGTGTGCCGGCCGCGCCCGGTGACCGGGTTGACCACGCCGACCGCCCGGCCTGCCTCCGGTATCAGGGCGTTGACCAGCGTGGACTTGCCCACCCCCGAGTGGCCGATGAGGACGCTCTCGCGGCCGGCCAGCCGGGAGTGCAGGTCATCGAGTACCTCGTCGCGCAGCGGCCTGCTGGTCACGACGCAGTCGATCCCGAGCGGCTCGTAGGCGGCGAGCACGTCGTCCGGCGGCGCCAGGTCCGCCTTGGTCAGGCAGAGCAGCGGCTCCAGGCCGGCGTCGTAGGCGGCGACCAGGCAGCGGTCGATGAACCTGACCCCCGGCGGCGGGTTCGCCAGCGAGCTGACGATCACCATCTGGTCGGCGTTGGCGACGATCACCCGCTCGACCGGGTCGGTGTCATCGGCCGAGCGGCGCAGCACCGATGTCCGCGGCCGCACCCGGACGATCCTGGCCAGCGTGTCCCGTGCACCGGAGGCATCCCCGGCGAGCGCCACCCGGTCCCCGACGACGACGCTGCGGTGGCCGAGCTCCCGTGCTTTCATCGCGATGACCGGCTTGTCGCCGATCAGGCAGCCGTACCTGCCCCGGTCGACGCTGGCCACGAAAGCCTCGGCGGCGTCCTCGTGCGCGGGCCGCCGGCGCGTCCTGGGCCGCGAGCCGCGGCCCGGCCTGACCCTGATGTCGTCTTCATCCAGGCCAGCATGACCAGGCCGCCGGGTCAGGACGGACGCTCCGGCCTGGACCAGCGCTCTTGCGCTGGTCCGGCTGCGGAGCCGTTCGGCGGAAATTCCTGTCCTGCCTCCGCCGGCTGTCCCAGCATCTGGCTCCAGAGCGCGGTGAAGCCGGGGAAGGTCTTGGCGACGGTGCCGGCGTTCTGCACCCGGATGCCGGGGACGGCGAGGCCGAGCACGGCGGCGGTCATGACCATCCGGTGATCGTCGTAGCTGGCGAAGGCGCCGTCGCCGGCGGCGAGCGGGCGGGGCCGGATCTCCAGCCCGTCGGCCAGCTCGGTCACCTGCCCGCCGAGGGCGTTGATCTGCGTGGCGAGCGCGGCCAGCCGGTCGGTCTCGTGCGTGCGCATGTGGCCGATGCCGGTGAACACCGAGGGGGAGGAGGCCAGCGCCGCGACCGCGGTGAGCACCGGCGCGAGCTCGTTGGAATCCCGCAGGTCCGCGGTGATGCCGGTGATGGTGCCGGTTCCCGTCACGGTCAGCCCGTCGGCGCCTGCGGTGCACGCCGCGCCCATCCGGGCGAGCAGGTCGATGATGTGCCCGGCCGGCTGCAGGGTCCGGGCCGGCCACCCGGCGATCGTCACGGTGCCTGCGGTGACCAGCGCAGCCGCCAGGAACGGGACGGAGTTGACCAGGTCCGGCTCGACACCGATGCGTCCCGGCTGCAGCCGGGACGGGTAGACCCGCCACGCATCGGGCCGCCCGGTCCCGCTCGCCTGCTCCCCGGCCTCGACCTCGGCGCCCGCGTCCCGCAGCATCCCGACCGTCATCGCGATGTGCGGCGCGGACGGGACGGGCGGCCCCTGGTGCCGGATCTCCAGCCCCTTGTCGTATCTGCTGCCGGCGAGCAGGAGCCCCGACACCAGCTGGGACGAGGCCGACGCGTCCAGGGTGACGGCGCCGCCGCTCAGGTGGCCGGTCCCGCGCACGGTGAACGGCACGGCCCCGCGCCCGCCGTCGTCAACGACCACTCCGAGCGAGCGCAGCGCGCCGATGAGCGGGCCGACCGGGCGCCGCGAGGCTTGCGGATCGCCGCTGAACGCGACGTCACCGGTAGCCAGCGGGGCCACCGGCGGCACGAACCGCATCACCGTCCCCGCGTTGCCCACGCCCACCCGGCCGCCGTGGTCCATCCTCGTCGGCCAGAACTTCCAGCCCTCGGGGTCCGCCTCGATGGTGCCGCACAGCGCCTGCACGGCGCCGGCCATCAGCAGGGTGTCCCGGGCCTGCAGCGGGTTCGCGATCACCGTCGGCCCGTCGGCCAGGGCGGCCAGGACGAGCGCCCGGTTGGTCATCGACTTCGAGCCCGGCAGCCGCAGCAGCGCCCGGACCGGGCCGCCGGCGGCAGGCGCGTGCCAGGGACCGGCGTCGGCGGGCTGGGGTGCGGCTTGCTGCATGGTGCGAGCGTACTGGGCTCGCGGCGGGGCCGATAAGAAGAGCCTGAGTAGCCAGGGGTTGGCCAGATCGAAGAGATAGGGTAAACAATCAGATTCCGGGCAGATGTGCAGACAGTAGCTGTGTATCCACGAGACCGGGTCAGGGGGACAGGGCATGTGCGGTCGGTTCGCGTCTGCGCGCAAGCGCATGGAACTCCTCGAGGAGTTCGGTGTGCAGCGCGATCGCACCGGCGCCGACCTGGAACCGGACTACAACGTGGCCCCGACCAAGCCGGTCTACGCCGTGCTCACCCGCCGCCCGGCTCCCGCGGAGGACACGGACGCGGCTGGCGGCCCCGCTGGCGGCCCCGCTGCCGGGCCGGACGCGGCCGCCGAGCGCCAGCTCCGCGTCGTGCGCTGGGGCCTGGTCCCCTACTGGGCGAAGGACCCCGCCATCGGCAGCCGGATGATCAACGCCCGGGCGGAGACGGTGGCGGAGAAGCCGGCCTTCCGGCGAGCTTTCGCTAAGCGCAGGTGCCTGCTGCCCGCGGACGGCTTTTACGAGTGGCAGCAGATCGGCGAAGGCGGCGGGAAGCGCAAGCAGCCGTATTACATCTACCGCGCCGACGGCGGCGTGCTGGCCTTCGCCGGCCTCTACGAGCTGTGGCGGGATCCGTCCGTCCCCTCCGATCACGACGGCGGCTGGCTCTGGACGGCGACGATCATCACCACCCGGGCGCAGGACGAGGTGGGCCGGATCCACGACCGGATGCCGATGGTGATCGAGCCCTCCGCCTGGCAGGACTGGCTCGATCCCGGCAACACCGACGCCGCCGACCTGGGCCGGCTCCTGGTACCCGCGGCGTCGGGCGGCCTGACGTCGCATCCGGTCTCGACCGCGGTGAACAACGTGCGCAACAACGGGCCCGAGCTGACCGATGTCATGCCGGATGCCGGGCCTGCCTCAGCCTCGCCCAGCTCGCTGCCCAGGTCGGGGCCGTCCGGCGCACACCCGCCGGACGGTGAACCTGCCGGGTCCGGCGAGACATTGTTCTGAATCCCGTACCGGCTGGGCAGTGCATCCCGAAGTCCCGCGCTGCCGGGCCCATGCGGACAGGAGGTAAGAATCCGTGGATACCATCACAGCGCGCCAGCGCCTCGAGGAGATCCGCGACGACCTCGACAGGTCCATCGCGGTGCTGCAGGGGGAGAACCACACGGAGAACGGAGCAGCTGGTTATCCGCAGGACGCCGCGGACGCCGGTGCCAACCTCTCCGAGGCCGACCGCAGCGAGGCGATACTCGAGGCGGCGCGGCAGCAGCGCGCCCGGGTGCTGGATGCGCTGCGCCGCCTGGAGAACGGCGGCTACGGTACCTGCGTTGACTGCGGCGATCACGTTCCGGACGGACGGCTCGAAGCGCGCCCTGAGGCGGCCCGGTGCGTCCGCTGCCAGGCCAAGCGCGACCGGGCGCGGCACTGACCCCTGCTCTGGTCAGGCCGGCCTGCGTGCCGCCGTCAGGCGGGCTTGCGGGCCATGACGACGAGCTGGATGCCGACGGACTCGTCGGCCTCCGCGGTGAGTTCCGCCTGGACCAGGCGGGCCATCGCCTTGGGGTCCCGGTGCAGCACGCGGGTGACCATAGACGGAGACAGCACGGTCCGCGGCCGGATCACGCCCGGTTTCAGGCCCGCCTCGGTGCAGAGGTCCCGCAGGTGCTGGTCGCCGTAGCAGCGGGTGAAGGTGCCGTCCGGCCACGGGATGAGCAGGACCTCCGCGCTCGGCAGGTCGGTCAGCTCCGCCCAGTGGCGCTGCTCGGCCAGGATCGCCATGCCCAGCACCAGCGAGTCCACGCTGGCCAGCAGCCGCCCGCCGGGCCTGAGCACCCGGGCGATCTCGGCCGCCAGGTATTCCGCCGCGATGTAGCGGGACAGGGTCCGGTCGTCGGCGATCACCCCGTCCGCGCAGCCGTCGGCGAGGAAGCGCAGGTTTCCCGGATCAGCGGAGATGGTCACCACGCCGGTGCCGGGCCCGGGCGGCCGCCTGGCGCAGGCAGGCGGCGGTCCGGCGTCAACCCGCAGCACGTTGTGCCCTGCCCTGGCCGCCTGCGCGGCGCACCGCCCGTGCGGGCCGGAGATGTCCACGAGGAACTGCGGGTCCAGCGGCAGCCAGGCGGCCAGCTGAGCGGTCGCGACGGCCCGGTGGAAGCGCCAGTAGTCCGCCAGTGAGGCGTCCCCGGCCACGGCGAGAGGGCTAGCCGGAGCTGCCACCGTCACCCCTGTCCGTTACCGATGATCCTCTGGCCGCAGGACCGGACCGCGCGCCGCGCGGCCAGGCACCGGCGCGCGCGCCCCCACGAGCTGGCGCACGCATATCCCCCCCGATGACAGCCTTCCCCGCCTCGGGTCCTTCACTCGCTCACGAGCAGGAATGAAGACGTCGATGGCTGCGTTTGACCGAGCATGCTTGCAGTCGGCTCCAGGCCGTCAGACACCCCTCCGGCAGCGCCTCGCTTCAAGAGCGCGCGCCCCGAGGATGTATCCTCCCGCCCATATGGTCTTGACAAGAATCGTCTCGGCACGTGGCGGACAGCGACAGCGATCGGTGGGGGGGTGAGTCCGGTCCCGGAGACTCTCACCGAGCGGAGCCAGCGCTTCGAGCAGGACGTCCTGCCCTACCTCGATCAGCTGTACTCCGCTGCTATGCGGATGACCCGCAACCCCTCGGACGCGCAGGACCTGGTCCAGGAGACGTTCGCCAAGGCGTACGCGTCCTTCCACCAGTTCCAGCCGGGTACGAACCTGAAGGCGTGGCTGTTCCGGATCCTGACCAACACCTTCATCAACACGTACCGCAAGAGGCAGCGCGAGCCGCAGCGGGCGGGCACCGAGGACATCGAGGACTGGCAGCTGGCCAGGGCGGCCGAGCACACGTCCTCCGGGCTGAAGTCGGCGGAGAGCGAGGCGCTGGAGCGGCTGCCTGACTCCGACGTCAAGAGCGCGCTGCAGTCGCTGCCCGAGGAATTCAGGATCGCGGTCTACTTGGCCGACGTCGAAGGCTTCGCCTACCGCGAGATCGCGGAGATCATGGGGACGCCGATCGGAACGGTCATGTCGCGGCTGCATCGCGGCCGGCGGCAGTTGCGCGAGCTTCTCCAGGACTACGCGGAGGAGCGAGGCCTGGTGAGGTCTCAGTCCGGGGCGTCTTCCTCCGCGGCGGGTGAGCCAGAGGAGGACGAGGCATGAGCTGCGGGAATCCGCACGAGACCCCGTGCAGCGAGGTACTCGCGCGCGTCTACGGCTACCTCGATGGCGAGCTCGACAGCTCCGACTGCGCCCAGGTCCGCCAGCACCTGGACGAGTGCGGGCCGTGCCTGCGGGAGTACGGCCTCGAAGAGGTCGTGAAGAAGCTCGTCCACAAGCACTGTGGCAGCGACCTGGTGCCCGGTGACCTGCGGTCCCGGGTGCTCACCCGGATACAGCAGGTGCGCGTGGAGCTTGAGGTCACCGAGTTTCGGACGGACTGAACTTACTCTTCGTTACCGGCCGTTAGCGGGCTGCTGATCCGGCGCTGCCGCGCCGGTGCGATCATGACCTGATGCGGGTACTAGTCACCGGCGCGGCCGGGTTCATCGGATCGCATCTCGTTGACCGCCTGGTCCGGGACGGCCACCAGGTGGCGGGGGTGGACGATCTCTCGTCGGGCCAGGCGCAGAACATCGCCGACGCCGTCCGCTCGGGCGCGGCTTACCACCGGATGGACGTGACCGCGCCCGAGCTCATCGAGCTCGCCGTCGGCTGGCGGCCAGAGGTGGTGTGCCACCTGGCGGCCCAGGTCAGCGTCCGGGCGAGCGTCGATGACCCGGTACAAGATGCCCTGGTGAACGTGCTCGGGACGGTCAACGCGCTGGAGGCGGCGCGCGCGGCGGGTGCCCGCAAGGTGGTCTTCACGTCGTCGGCCGCGGTGTACGGCATCCCGGTGGCGATGCCGGTCCCGGCTGAGGCCGGGCTGGCGCCCCGCTCGCCCTATGCGGCGTCCAAGGTGTGCGGCGAGGTGTACCTCGGCGCCTACCGGGTGCTGCACGGGCTCGACTTCACCACGCTGGCCTTGTCCAACGTGTACGGCCCGCGGCAGCGCCCCGACGGCGAGGCGGGCGTTGTGGCGATCTTCTCCGACGCGCTGCTGCGCGGTGCTCCGACGCACGTCTACGGCGACGGCAAGCAGGCGCGGGACTACGTCTACGTCGGGGATGTCGTGGACGCCTACCTGCTGGCTTGCGGCAGCCGGGGCAGCGGCGCGCGCCTCAACGTCGGCACCGGCATCCGCACCACCGACCTGGAGCTGCATGCCGCGATAGCAGCGGCGGCCGGGCGCCAGCGCGAGCCGGACCACGCGCCCGTCAGGCCCGGTGACCTGCCGGAAATGGCCCTCGATCCCGGGCTGACGGAGGACATGCTCGGCTGGACGCCCTCGACCAGCCTGCGCGATGGCATCGCCGCCACGCTGGACTGGATGCGGCTGGCCCAGGGGGTCCCGGGGGAGCTGTGATCACTATGCGTACGTCATGAGTCACGATTTGCGTACGATAACGATTGGGCCTGCGCTCATTGCGGAGTCCGGGTTACCCTATGTGGCAGGCCGCAACCATGGTGGGCTGACGCCTGCTCAAGTTGGTTCAGGAGGTGGCCGCGCATGAAGTCAGTGACGGACGACGCGCGGGTGCAACCGCGGGGCACCGTATGGGGCTGATGCCCATAGGCAGCCGAGCTATGTGCCGTAGCTGACGGGGGGTAGGCGTTGAAAACGCTTTCGTGGCCTGCCCGCCTCTATGTCTGCGCGGTCGTCGCCACTGGCGTTGCGGTCATCGCAGCAGGCCCGCTGCGGGGTATCTCCTGGCCCACCCTCGGCGTTCTGGCGCTCCTGTTCCTGATCTGCGAGTCTGCGCCCGCCATCCTGACACCCCAGCGGGTTTCCTGGACGCCGAGCACGTCCGCGACCCTGGCGTCCGTGGTGCTGCTCGGCCCCGTCGGGGCAGCGCTCGTCGGGACGATGACGGCCTTTACCCTGCGCCGCGGCCTGCGTCCCGTTCAGCGCGTGTTCAACAGCGGCATGTACGCCGTCAGCGCCTACGCGGCCGGCCGCGTGTTCCTCGCCCTGGGCGGCCACGTCGGCCTGCCGGACCGCGGCTCTTTCCCGGGGATCATCGGCCCGTTTGCCGCCGCGGCAGCCGCGCACGTGGTGACCAACAACGGCCTGATCACCGGCCTGCTGTGGCTGTTCCGGCGCACGGATGAAGCCGCCGGGCAGCGCCTGGGCGGCGTGAACCTCTCCCTGGTCCTGTCTGACCTGGGCTACGCCACGTTCGGGCTGCTGATCGCCGCGCTGTGGAGCGTGGTGGGTGCGTTCGCGGCCATCCTGGTCCTGATCCCCCTGTTCGTGGCCAGGTGGGCGATCGGCCAGACCGCCGCGCAGCGGCAGGCCTACGAGGCCACCATGGCGGCGCTGTGCAAGGCGGTCGAGACCAAGGACTTCTACACCCGGGGCCACAGCGAGCGCGTCTCCAAGGGGTCGTCCATGCTCGCCCGCGAGATCGGCATGCGGCCGGACCGGCTGGAAGCGATTACCTACGCGGGCATGCTGCACGACGTCGGCAAGCTGGGCGTGCCCACGAAGGTGCTGCAGAAGACCGGATCGCTGTCGGAGGAAGAATACGCGGCGATCCAGCTGCACCCCATGCGCGGACTGGAGATCGTCAGGGAAATCGGCTTCCTGGACGAGGCGCTGGCCGGCATCATGCATCACCACGAGCGGATCGACGGCCGGGGCTACCCGCTGGGGCTGGCGGGTGACGAGATTCCCGAGTTCGCCAGGGTCATCGCGGTGGCCGATGCGTTCGACTCCATGACCTCCACCCGCTCCTACCGGGGCGCTCGGCGCATCGACGAGGCCATCGCGGAGCTGCGCAAGTGGTCAGGCACCCAGTTCGATCCGGCGCTGGTGGACGCGTTCGTGACGGCTTTGCAGCGGGACGGCTGGGAGCGGCCCGCGCCGGTCACGCCGCCGGCCGAGCGCGCCGACGGGGTCACCGCCCAGGATCACGACGACCCGACCGCGCCGCTGCGGATCGTCGAAAGCCGCTGAGCCGCCGGTGATCGCCCAGCGGCCCGGGCCTCGCGGCACCTCGTGGCAGGCCATGGACTCCGGCGAGATGCTGCTCATCGCGGCGGCGGGGATGCTCGCTGTCGCCGCCATCGCGCAGACGGCGGCCGTCAGCTTCGTGCAGGTCGGGGACGCCGTGGCGTTCGGATCCCTGGTCGCCCTCGGCGAGCTGCTGCGGATCACGCTGCCGGGGAACCGCGAGTCGGCCCCGATCGCCGCCGGGGGAGCGCTCGGCTACGCGCTGCTGCTGGGCATCGGCAACCGGCCGGCCGTCCAGTCCGCGCTGCAGGTGATCGTGATCACCGCGGGCGGGATGATCGTCGGCGCGCTGCCGCACCTCGCCGCCGGCCGTCCGGCCAAGCTCGCCGGGATGGCCTCGCGGCTGCTCGCGGTCGCCTGCGTCGCATTCGTGTTCCGGCCGCTCGCTCCGACCGCGCTGATCCAGCGCCACTGGTGGCTCGCGCTCGCGGTGATGACCCTGCTGGTCGTGCTCGCCTGGTTTGTGGACGCGGTTCTCGGCGCCCTGATCCGGGCCGAGGAGCTGCGCGCGAGATTCAGCGTGGCGCTCTGGGACGAGCTGCGGGTGCAGCTGCCGCTCGGCACCGCGGTCGGCGCGTCGGCGCTGCTGCTCGCGTTCTCCTCGAAGGTGATGGGCCTCGCCGCGGTGTGGGTGTTCATCGGGCCGCTGCTGGTCTCGCAAGTCGCGTTCCGCCGCTACGTCGGAATCCGCACCACCTACCTGGAGACGGTGCGGGCCCTGTCGAGGATGACCGAGGTCGGCGGGTACGTGGAGGGCGGGCACTCGCGCCGGGTCAGCAGGCTCGCCGTGGCGGTCGGCCGCGAGCTGGGGATGAGCGAGGTTGACCTGGACGAACTCGAGTACGCGGCGCTCATGCACGACATCGGCCAGCTCTCGCTGCGGGACCCGATCCCCGGCGGCGCGACCGTGCTGGTCTCCCCGGCCGACCAGCGGCGGATCGCCGAGCTCGGCGCCGACGTGATACGCCAGGCCGGCGTTCTCGATCAGGTCGCGGATATCGTGAGACGGCAGAGTGAGCCCGCGCGAGGACCGGAGCCCGGGCCCCCGGTGGCCAGCCGGATCATCCGGGCAGCCAACGCGTTCGACGACCTGGTCGGCAGTTCCGCCGACCGGGACCGGGCCTCCGCCGCCCTCGAGCGGCTGCGGCTTGATACGTCAGCCGAGTACGATCCGGGAGTCATCGAGGCGCTCAGTAAGGTGGTCGGCAGGCGTGCCCTCAGCCGGGCATGAGGGCCGGGCACGGAAGGGAGACGCGGGTGGCCGAAGTCCGCGCGGAGATGGTCGCGAACGTGTGGCAGGTCGTCACCAGCGAGGGCGCCGAGGTCGATGACGGTGACACGCTCGTCATCCTCGAGTCGATGAAGATGGAGATCCCGGTCCTCACGGAAACCCGCGGCACCGTGACGAAGCTGGCGGTCGCCGAGGGCGACGTCGTGCAGGAAGGCGACCTGATCGCCGTCATCGGCTGACGTCGCCGGGCCGGTTGGCATCGTCCGTCTGGCCGTGCCGGGAGCACCGGGCGGTCCACCGGTCCGGGGTGACCTTGACGATCATCCGGCGGCCGCATCTCGCGCAGTAGCGCGGCGGGTCGAGAACCCCGGCGCGCCGGGCATGCCTCGTGGTCCCGCGAGTCCTCGCGCTGGCCGCAGTGCGCGCAGTAGGCCGGATCCACGTTCAGATGCCGGTGGTGGACCGCGGATAGGCGACGGCGGGATCGGTGATCACGTTGACCAGGTAGGGGACGCCCGCGTCGAACGCCCGGCGCAGCGCGGGCGCGATCTGGCCCGGCTCGGTGACCAGCTCTCCCGCGCCGCCGAGCGCGCGCACCACGTCGTCGTACCGGCACATCGGCTGCAGGTCGGCGGCGACGTCATAGCCGTAGAGCGCCTGCATCGGGTGCTTTTCCAGCCCCCAGATCCCGTTGTTCCCGCAGATCATGACCACCGGCAGCCGGTGCCGGACCAGCGTGTCCGCGTCCATCAGCGAGAACCCGGCCGCGCCGTCGCCGAGCAGCAAGGCCACCTGCGACGACGGCCGGGCGATCCGCGCGGCGATGGCATAGCCGAGCCCGGTGCCCAGGCATCCGTAGGGCCCCGGGTCGAGCCATCCGCCGGGCCGGCTCGGCTCGACGTACTTCCCCGCGTACGAGACGAAGTCCCCGCCGTCGCCGATCACCACCGCGTCGTCGTCGAGCAGCCGGTTGAGCTCGCCGTAGACCCGCATGGGATGAATGGGGCTGGCGTCGCTGGACAGCAGCTCCCGGTCGGCCGCCGTGGCCGCCGTCACCGCCTCGGTGAGCCGGGCCAGCCAGGCGCCTGCCTGCCGCGCGCTCGCCCGCGCCTCGAGCAGCCGCGTGCCGCCGACCCGGGCGCCGGCGAGTCCGGCGAAGAAGGCGCTGAGGTCCCCGGCCGCGGAGGCGGCGAGCGCGCGGTGCGTCGCGATCTGACCCGGCGCGTCCGCCACGTGCACGACCTGCGCCGGCGTGCCGCCGCCGGCGCCGAACTCGCCGTAGCCCAGCCGGAAGTCCAGCGGCGCGCCCGCCACCAGAACCAGGTCCGCCTCCCGCAGCGCGGTGGACCTGGCCCGCGTCACCAGCAGTTCGTGGCCGGGCGGGAGGATGCCCCGTCCCTGGCCGTTGGCGATGACGGGCAGCCGCAGCTCTTCGGCGGCCAGCCGTGCCTCGGTTTCCGCGCCGTCCAGCCATACGTCCGAGCCGAGGATGAGCACCGGGCGCTGCGCCGCGGCAACCAGGGCGGCGATCCGGCCGACCGCCTCGGCGTCGGTCACCGCGGCGGCCGCCGTCCCGCCGGCCGATGACTCCGCGCCGCCTCCCGGGCCGGGCTCCGCCTCGCCCGTGCCGAACAGCGCCTCGAGCGAGACGTCCAGGAAGACCGGGCCGCGGTGCGGGGCAGCCGCCAGGCCGAAGGCCTCGTCCACCGCCGCCGGGATGTTCTTGGTCTCGTGTTCCGTCCAGGCCCGCTTGGTGACCGGAGCGACCAGCCGCGGATGGTCTATCTCCTGCAGGCTGCCCGAGCCCCAGCGGTAATCCGGTGCGCGGCCGGCCAGCACCACCAAGGGGGAGCCGTTGAAGTACGCGGTGGTGATCGCGCTCACCCCGTTGGTGACCCCGGGGCCCGCGGTCAGCACCGCCAGCCCGGGGGTCCGGGTCAGCCGCGCGGTGGCCTCGGCGGCGAACACGGCGGTCTGCTCGTGCCTGACGTCCACGAGCCGCAGCGGCGGGTCCGCCTTCACCGCGCCGTCATACAGCGGGAACACGTGCCCGCCGGACAGGGTGAACATCGTGGTCACGCCGTGGCGGCGGGCGGCGGCGACGGCAAGCGCGCCACCATGCGGCGCCGGCGTCTGGGGGCCTTCGTTCATGCCGCGACGTTACCAGCGAGTCACCTTGGCCGGGCAGACGCCCGGAGACAGCCCGGCTGATAGCGGTGACGGTCAAGTGGTGTCCGCCGTCACCGGAACCGCCCCGGCCGGGCCCTGCACGGGATCGGCCGTGTAGTGGCCGGGCTGCGTCTCGTCCGTCCCGTCGGGCAGCCGCACCGCGCGGAACACGACCGTCGCCGCGGCCGCCACCACCACGTTGAGCACGAACGCGACCACCGCGATGTACAAGGTGTGGCCGAAGAGCGGTGCCACCGACCCGCCGAAATGCGAGCCCGGCTGACCCGGGACCGGCACCCGGTAGGCCTGGATGGTCCCGTACACCATCGCAACCGCCCATCCGGCGACCAGCGCCCAGCGGTGGAACCACCGGGTGTACAGGCCGAAGACGATCGCCGGGAACGTCTGCAGGATCCGAGATCCCGCCGAGCAGCTGCAGGTTGATGGAGAACGTCTTGCTCAGCGCCAGCGCGAACACCAGCGCGCCGCCTTTCACGACCAGGGACACGAACTGCGCCACCCGGGTCTCGTGCTCAGCGCTGGCGCCGGGACGGAAGAAATCCCGGTAGATGTTCCGGGTGAACAGGTTCGCCGCCGCGATCGACATGATCGCCGCGGGCACCAGGGCGCCGATCACGATGGCGGAGAACCCGACCCCGGCGAACCAGCTCGGGAACATGCGCGCGAACAGCAGCGGCACCGAGAGCTGCGCGTTACCGCCCTGCGCCTTCACCCCGGCCCGCACGGCCGGCGATGCCAGCGCCATGTAGCCGAGCAGCGCGACGAACCCGAGCACCAGCGAGTAGGCCGGCAGGATCGCCATGTTGCGCCTGATCACGTCGCGGCGCCTGGTGGCGAGCACGCCGGTGATCGCGTGCGGGTACATGAACAGGGCCAGCGCCGAGCCCAGCGCCAGCGACGCGTACGCCCACTCCCCGGCGGGGCCGACCACCAGCGAGCCGAACGGCTTGTGCGTCTTCGGATTCACCGTCTTGAGGTGGGCGGCGGACGTGCCGAAGATGTGCCCCCAGCCGCCCAGCCTGGCGGGGATGTAAATGATCGCGACGATCACCATCACGTAGACGAGCAGGTCCTTGATGAAGGCGGTCAGCGCCGGCGCGCGCAGCCCGGAGACGAACGTGTAGGCGGCCAGGATGACGAAGGCGATCAGCAGCGGCAGGTCCCGCAGGAACGCGTTCGAGCTGCTGCCGACGCCCATCACGGTCAGCACCGCCTGGATGCCGACGAGCTGCAGCGCGATGTACGGCATGGTGGCGAGGATCCCGGTGACCGCGATCGCCAGCGACAGGCCGCGCGAGCCGTACCTGCCCCGGACGAAGTCGGCCGGCGTCACGTAGTCGTGCACCCGGCAGACCGACCACAGCCGCGGCGCGAAGACGAACACGATGGGGAACACGATCACGGTGTAGGGCACGGCGAAGAACCCGGCCGCGCCGGTGCCGTAGATCAGCGCGGGCACCGCGATGAACGTATAGGCGGTGTAGAGGTCGCCGCCGAACAGGAACCAGCTGACGAACGTCCCGAACCCGCGCCCGCCGAGCCCCCACTCGTTCAGGTGCAGCAGGTTCTCAGCCCGCCGCCAGCGGGCCGCGGCGAAGCCGGTCAGCGTGACGACCAGGAACAAGATGATCAGGATGGTGAACGAGACCGCGTTGACGTGGCTCATCACGCCTCCCCGCTGTCGCCGTCGCCGGAGGCCCGCCGGGGCCTGATCAGCAGGTAGGCGGCCCAGGAACCGATGGCCACGAACGGCACCCACATCAGCTGGTACCAGTAGAAGAACGGGAAGGCACCGAGTTTCGGCGTGCTGCGCGCGTAGAACGGGACCCAGAGCATTCCCACCAGGGAGGCGAGCAGCAGCACGGTGATGACTGCCCACCTGACGGGGCTGTGACCTCGGGAGTTCGGCTGGCTCATCGGCGAACCTCTTCACTGCCCCCGTGATCGCGTCATCGGCAACGGACGAGCGTCACTGCCCGCCGCGCGAGCCCGCAAACTCCTCAGAGCGTCTGCGACAGTGCTTGTCAGAGCGTCCGCGACAGTGCTTGTCAGAGGGTCTGAGACAGGGCCTTGACCGGCATCCGCAGCTTGGCCAGCATGTCGATGTCGTCCTGGGCCGACCGGCCGAGCGTGGTGAGGTAGTTGCCCACGATGATGGCGTTGATGCCGCCGAGCATCCCCGCCTCGGTACCGAGGTCGCCCAGGGTCAGCTCGCGCCCGCCGGCGTAGCGCAGCACCGTGGCGGGCAGCGCCAGCCGGAACGCCGCGATCGTCCGCAGCGCGTCCGTGCCGGTCACCCGCGGCCGGCCGGCCAGCGGCGTGCCTGGCCGCGGGTTCAGGAAGTTGAGCGGCACCTCGTGCGGCCCGAGCGCGGCGAGCTGCCCGGCGAGCTCGGCCCGCTGCCGGGTGCTCTCGCCCATGCCGATGATCCCGCCGCAGCACAGCTCCATCCCGGCCGAACGGACCAGGCGGCAGGTGTCGTGCCGCTCCTGCCAGCTGTGCGTGGTCACCACCTGGCCGAAGAACGACCGGGCGGTCTCCAGGTTGTGGTTGTAGCGGTGCACCCCCAGCGCCGCCAGCTGGCCGGCCTGCCCGGGCTCAAGGATGCCGAGCGAGCACGCGATGTTGATCTCCACGGCAGCCCTGATCGCCGCGATCGCGTCCGCGACCTGCGACATCAGCCGCTCGTCCGGGCCGCGCACCGCCGCGACGATGCAGAATTCCGTCGCGCCGGCTGCCGCGGTTGACTCGGCCGCGGCCACGAGCTCGGGGATATCCAGCCATACCGAACGCACCGGGGTGTCGAAGCGCCCGGACTGCGAGCAGAAGTGGCAGTCTTCCGGGCACCCGCCGGTCTTGACGGAAACGATGCCCTCGACCTCCACCTCGGGCCCGCACCACCGCATCCGCACCTCGTGCGCCAGCGCGAGCAGCTCGCCGAGCCGCTCGCCGGGCAGCTCCAGGCAGGCGAGCACCTGCTCCTCGCCGAGGCCGTGCCCGCCGGCGAGCACCTGCCGCCGGGCATGGTCAAGGATGTCACCGGTCACGTGGGTCCTCCAGGGTCTCGGGCGGGCGGCGCAGCCTCGGGCGGGCGGCGCAGCCTCGTCACGAACTTGTACCGGTCGCCGCGGTACCAGGACTGCGCCCATTCGACCGGCTGGCCGCCGGTGTCGAGCGCGTGCCGCGACAGCAGCAGCAGCGGCAGGCCCACGTCCACGCCGAGCAGCCGCGCGTCCTCGGGGCCGGCCAGCACGGTCTCGATCGTCTCCTCGGCCTCGGCCAGCTGTACGCCGTAGACGGCGGCCAGCGTCTCGTACAGCGACGGGTGCCGGTCCAGCTGCCTGCGCAGCCCGGGAAACCGGCGGGCCGGCAGGTGCGAGGTGTCGATGGACATCGGCTCGCCGTCGGCCAGCCTGAGCCGGTGCACCCGCACCGCGCGGCCGCCCGTCTTGATGCCGAGCAGCCCGGCCATCTGCTGGTCCGCGGTGACGTAGCCGATCTCCAGGATGGTCGTGCGCGGGTGCAGGCCGTGCGCCCGCATCCCCTCGGTGTAGCTGGCGAGCTCGAGCACCTGGGCGACCTTGGGCTTGGCGACGAACGTTCCCCTGCCCTGCACGCGCAGCAGGCGGCCTTCGATGACCAGCTCGGACAGCGCCTGCCGCACGGTGGTCCTGGAGGTCCCGTACTGCCGGGCGAGCTCCCGCTCCGGCGGGACCGGCGATCCCGGGCCCATCGCGGCGGTCAGCTCGAGCAGCCGCTGCTTCACCGTGTAGTACTTGGGCAGCGGGCGCCCCGGCTCTTCCGCCGGGGCGTCGATGACCGGGGAGGCGGTCACCGGGCCTTCCTTACGGCGTACATGTCCGCATCTTGCCAGGCTCGCCGGGCGCAGTCCCCCGTGGGATGGGTCATGCCGCGTCGCGGCGGCCTGGCCGGTGCGCGGCGGATGGCATGATAAGGCGTGCCCTCCCTCTCCGACCTGGCCCGGCGCGACACCGTGCTCACCGCGGGTGACGTGGAGTGGCTGCACGCGCTCGTGTCCGACTGGCAGCTGATCGCCGACCTGTCGTTCGCCGACCTGATCCTCTGGGCGCCGGTCCGCTTCGGGGGCGGCTGGCTCGCGATGGCGCAGATGCGGCCGACCACCGGGCCGACGGCGGTTCATGACGACGTGGTCGGCCTCAGGATCAGGACGGCGCAGCGCCCCCTGCTCGACGCGGCCATGGCGCAGCGGCGGATCTGCCGTGAGGGCGACCCGGACTGGACCAGCGGCGTGCCGGTGCGCGCGGAAACCATCCCGGTCACCCGCGGCGACCGGGTCATCGCCGTGATCGAGCGGAGCACCAACCTCAACTCCGCCCGCACCCCGAGCAGGCTCGAGATGACCTACCTGCGCGGCGCGGACGACCTCGCCAGGATGGTGGCCGAGGGAACCTTCCCGTTCCCGGGCGAGGAGCCCATCCTGGTCAGGTCGCCGCGGGTCGGCGACGGGCTGCTCCGGCTCGGCCGCGCCGGGCGGGTCGTCTACGCCAGCCCCAACGCGCTGTCCGCGTACCGGCGGCTCGGCCTCACCGCGGACCTGGTGGGAGCCGATCTCGGGCCGGTGACGGCGCGGCTGTACGCCCCGGGCCAGCCGGTGGACGACTCGCTGATGGTCGTCGCCGGCGGCCGCAGGCCGCGGGAGACCGAGGTGGAGGCCAACGGCTCGGTCGTCCAGCTGCGCGCCATCCCGCTGGTGGTCGGCGGTTCCCGGACCGGGGCGCTGATCCTGGTGCGGGACGTGACCGAGCTGCGCCGGCGTGAGCGCGAGCTGCTCTCCAAGGACGCGACCATCAAGGAGATCCACCACCGGGTGAAGAACAACCTGCAGACCGTGGCGGCGCTGCTGCGGCTGCAGGCGCGCAGGCTCTCCGAGCCGGAAGCCGTGGCGGCGCTCGAGGAGGCGGTGCGGCGGGTGGGCTCGATCGCGGTCGTGCACGAGACGCTCTCGCTCACCCCCGACGAGATCGTTGACTTCGACGACGTCGCCGACCGGGTCGTCACGATGGCCGTCGAGGTGTCAGCGCCCGAGCTGGGCATCACGCCGCAGCTCACCGGCACGTTCGGCAGGCTGCCCGCCGCGCTCGCCACGCCGCTCGCTATGGTCCTGACCGAGCTGCTGCAGAACGCCCTCCAGCACGGGTTCGAGCCGGCCCGCGGGGTGCCGGATGGCCGCCCTGCGGAGCGGCTCGAAGTGACGGCGCGGCGGCGGCCGGGCAAGCTCACGGTCATGGTCGCCGATAACGGCGCCGGCCTGCCGGAGGGATTCGACCTGAGCGCGTCGGCCAGCCTCGGCCTGCAGATCGTGCGCACGCTCGTGGTCTCGGAACTGGGCGGCAACCTGGAGATCACCGGCCGCCCGGCCGGGGGCACCCTGGTCGTGATCGACCTGCCGGTGGAGACCGCCTCCCCGCTGCGGTCGCCCGCGGACGGCCTGGGGCCGCCCGACGCGGCGAGTGCCGGCTGACCGGTCAGACGTGGGCGCGAGCCCGGATCCTGCTGGTACGCCGCTTGAGCGCGCGACGCTCGTCCTCGCTCATCCCGCCCCAGACGCCCGCGTCCTGGCCGCTCTCAATTGCCCACTGCAGGCACGGTTCCATCACCGGGCAGCGCCGGCACACCTGCTTGGCCTCATCTATCTGGAGCAGCGCGGGACCGGTGTTGCCTATGGGGAAGAACAGCTCAGGATCCACGTCTTGGCAGGCGGCGTGGTGGCGCCAGTCCATGTGGTCCACTCCTCTTCGTCGCCGGGTCTGGTTGGGACCTGACGTCTCGTTCCGGTCTTGTGAACGAATTCACGAGCTAGGCCGTATGTCGGGACATGTGAGGTTCCCGACTTGATGCACCGCGTCCGGCGCTAGTTTCCCGCCGCAGCTTCCGCTTCGCGATGCATCGCTTCTACTCTGTCAAAGCCGGTGTAGCAGGCGCAAGAGATCCGGTCAAGGTTCGGGGCCGAATTCGATGTCAGATGCGTCACAGCGCCGAAACGCCGGCGTTACCGTTCAGGGTGGTCACCCGCAGCGCGTGCGGCACCGCGCGGAATGCCACGCATTCATGTTCGCCCATGTACTCTCCGTCTACCTGGAACGCTATCGGGCGCTCGGAACGCAGCGTGACTTCCGGCACATCATGCAAGCTCAGTACGTGCCGGCCGTTCGGCGGGGAATTCCTGCCGGACAGCATCTGGCGTATCACGTTCAGCGTGGAAACGGTCCTCAGCCGGCGAAGCGCGAATACGTCAAGCCCGCAGCCGAAGCTCGCCTGCGGGCTCGGGTTGACCGGGCGGCTGCCCAGGTAGGTCCACGGCGCGGTATTGGAGACCACGCAGAAGAAGACGTGCCTGACCGCGGGATGGCCGTTTCGCTCCAGCACGAGCGCGGGATGCCGCCGGTCGGTGACGGCGTAATACTGCCGGACGGTGGTCCACAGGTAGAGCGCGTCCGAGGCTTTCCTGCCGGTTGCGCGCAGCCCTTCCATCGCCCGGACCACCTCGGCGTCGACCCCGAGGCCTGCGCTGCAGGTGAAATACCGGTCGCCCGCCAGGCCGAGTCCCACCGTGCGGGTGGTCTTGTGCGAAATGGCGGCCAGGACATGACCAGTCGCGTCGATCGGGTCCGCGGGAAGGCCCACCGCCCGGGCGAACACGTTCGCATTCCCGCCGGGGATGGGGGCGAGCGCGGGCAGTTCGTCGGCCGCGCCGGCGGCCGGCCTTCCGCCGGTCGGCCGGACCAGCCCGTTGACCGCCTCGTTCACGGTGCCGTCACCGCCGAGCGTGATCACCAGGTCCTGGCCGGCGGTGACCGCGCCCGCCGCGAGCGCCTCCGCGTGGCCCCGGTAGCGTGTTTCCACGACCTCCAGGTCGATCTCGGACGCCAGCGCCCGCACGATCACGTCCTGGCGGAACGGGTTCGTGGAGGTAGCCCGTGGGTTAGCGATCAGCAGCGCGCGCACGGGCTCAGGGTAGCCATGCCGGAGGAGAGGCGAACATGCAGGATCGTCACGTCGTCCTGCTCGGCGCGGCGGGGGCACAGGCGGCCGAGGCGGCCGGGGTACTCATCGCGTCCGTGCTGTCCGCCATGGACACCGCATCGGGCAAGTCGTACCAGCTCAGCAGCGGCATCGCGCTGACCGTGATCGGGTTCGTGACCGCCGGGTGCCTCGCCCTGGTCGCCGCGGGGCTGGCCCGGGTGCGGCCGTGGAGCAGGACACCCGCCCTGCTCAGCCAGCTCTTCACCCTCGTCGCGGGTGTCATCCTGCTGCAGGGGCACCGGGTCGAGTGGGGCGCGCCGGCCGTGGTGCTCGCCGTCGCGGCGTTCGTGGCGCTGCTGCTGCCGTCGAGCCTGCAGACGCTGGGCCGCCACCCGCGCACCCCGCCCGCGCCGCGCACCCCGGCGTCGCGCCGGTAGCACCCGTGG
>CAVOOC010000014.1:0-91418 GCA_963697445.1 uncultured Actinomycetes bacterium | reverse complement strand
TTTCGGCATGACGCCTCGGCTGCTGCGGTCAGTTGATATCGAACTCGTTGCCTTCCGGGTCCTTCATCCCGACCGCGTAGTGGTCCAGCCCTTCCTCGGACAATGCGCCAGTGATGGTGGCGCCCAGGCCGGCCAGCCGGCTGGCCTCCGCGTTCGACTCGCTTCCTGCGAGTCTCGATCGGGTCCGTCCGCTCGCCACTGGCGTGGATGTCGAGGTGCAGCCGGTTCTTGACCACCTTGGCATCCGGGACGATATGGAACCAGATGCTCGGCCCGTGGCCCTCCGGGTCGCTGATCCTGTCCGCCCCGTCGACCAGCTCCTCCTCGGGCACCCCCAGCTGGCGGTAGAAGTCGTTCCAGGTAGCGAATCCATCCGGGACCGGCGCGAGCTCATAGCCCAGCGCGGCGGCCCAGAACCGAGCCAGCCGGTCCGGGTCGGCACAGTCGATGACGAACTGAAAGCGGACAGGCACCGGTTTCCTCCCCAGGCCGCTCGGGTAGCTGCCGACATCCTGCCAGATGCTTCGCGGCGCGACGGCCATTGGCCGCTGCTGGTCGCAGGGCCGCTTGCTGGCGTGGCTGGCAGACTCCTCGTGTCCCCGCCCTGCCCAAGCTGGGTCCCGCAGCCGATCTGGCCATTGCGGTCACCATCCTCGCCGTCAACTGCGAGCAGACCATCACCGGCACGACGTTCGGCAACGCCGCCATCGACGCGACCGGCACCTACGGCATCTCGCCGCTGTTTATGCTGGGCGACGTGACCATTCAGCGGATGGACAACGTCGCCATCGTCGTCGAAGACCTGGATGCCGCCGTCGCGTTCTTCACCGAGCTCGGCATGGAGCTGGAAGGCAAGGGGCAGGTCGAAGGCCTTTTTGCGGACCGCACCGTCGGACTCGACGGCGTCCGGAGCGACATCGCGATGATGCGGACTCCGGACGGGCACAGCAAGCTGGAGCTGACGAAGTACCACACCCCCGCGGCGGTCGGCGCCGAGCCGGAGAACCCGCCGCCCAACACGCTGGGCCTGCATCGCGTCATGTTCGCCGTCGACGACATCGACGACACCGTCGCCCGCCTGCGCGCCCACGGCGCCGAACTCCTCGGCGAGGTGGCGCAGTTCGAGAGCATCTTCCGGCTCTGCTACCTCCGCGGCCCCGCGGGCATCATCGTCGCCCTGGCCGAACAGATCGGCTGACGCGAGCCTGCTGGGGTCGCCGTATCATCCAGCGAAAAACCAACGATTAGGATCACGGCCGGGTAACGGGCCTGTTCGCTGCGGGCTGGTCATGGTCGGCGTCACGCCTACCGAGTTGACTGGTCCGTGGGCGTCAGCGCCAGAATTCGGTGAGCTGCTCGGCAACGGCTCTGCCTTGGTTGTAACCAGCTCGAGCAGCGGCCGGACGCAGCGACAGATCCATCGCATTGGCGCCGAACATGTGCTCGGAGTTGCTGTCCGGGGAGATCGTTTCGACTCTGCTGCCGCGTGCGCGTAGTTCGCCGACCTGTGTTGTGAGATGCATGCCCCAGTCCAGCGGATGCCGTGATCTGCCGCCGAATGGTGACAGCACCAGCACCCGTGCGTATCCGGCTGCCAGATCGGCATTCTCGTTGCGTCGGTAGCCGCCGTTGATGTATCGGTTGCCACCGATACTGTACGGAGGGATACCGAAGCCGTTCGAAGTGCTGGCGGCGACGGCGTCCACGAGGTCGACTCCGCTGTGGCGGTCGAACACGACCGGTTCACCAGTGTGGGCATCGACCGCCGGGATGAGCAACGGCCGTTGCGGCCAGTGCTGGCTAGGCAGCCGAGCGGCGACAACGGCCCGCCACTGCGTTTGCACAGAACTGTGCGACGCCGCGTCCGTCTCGAGGGCGGCCGCGCCCATTCTGCGGCGCATGTCGGCCGCATCCTCAGCGGCACCGATGACTGCGCTCGTTCTCTCCATATGATCCGGCGCCGGCCCAATCGGAGCACGTCCACGGTCGGATCCGACCGGACCAGTCGGTGGCTGGGGCGCAGCGGCAAGGATGTCGGCAAGCAGTTCGGTCGGTTGGATCCCGCTGGTTATCTGGGCCGCGGCGGTCGAGCCGGCCGACGTCCCGATGGTCAGGTCGGCCTCGGTCACATCCAACCCGGCCTCAAATAGGCCGGCGATGACGCCGATCTCCCACGCGTTGCCTACCGATCCGGCACCGCCGAGGACCAACGCTCGCTCACCCGCGGCGCGCACCCGCTTTGTGGCGTTGACCTGCGGCTGATCTTGGTCGGACCTCGGCCGGTCGGAGGCCGTCGTCGAGGTGAAGTGCAGAGTTGAAGAAGGTGTTGTGTTCATGGGAGTCGCCTTTCGCGAGCCTGTTGGGCGCTCCCGGTGGCGACTAACTCAGTCGCGCGATCGTGGACTGCGGGGGAGCACCCAGTGCGGATACTGCGTTCATGGGTCTCACCTCCTGCCAACGGGTCACGATCGCCAAGACGCTAGCACGCCGGCGGCGCGAGTGCGCATATCTGGGACATGTTAAGTTTTTCCGTTCAGTGCTGCACCGGGCTGAGGCCGCGAGCACGTCGAGAACGGCCTGCCGGTCGGCGTCGGACCCCGCCGTGGTGGTCGTGCTGGTCATCGGTCTCCTCGTTTCTCCGCGTGGTGGCGAGCGCCACCCGTGGGAAGGACGGACGCGCCCGCCCGGAGAGGACACCCCCGCGGCGCGGAGCCGGAAAAAACTTGAACCATTACCGCCCCGATCGGGACGCGGGGCAGCAGGGCGTCGAGCTCGGCGCACAGCGCCTCGGCCTCGGCCGGAACGTCCTCGGCGGTCAGGTGCGGGATGATCAGCTCTCCGTCGGCGCCGAGGCGGACGTCGCCCGGCCCGCCGCCGCGGGCGAGCTGGGTCTCCTGGTCCGCCAGGGCCGCGTGCAGCTCGTCGCCGGCCAGGGCGAGCCACATGCCTGAGGTTCGACCCGTCCCGGCGTAGTGCCGATAATGTACATTATGTTAAGTTAGACATCCGGGGCGCCTCTTCTGCGGCGAGCCTGAGTGCCCTGCCGCCAGGCCCTCACCCGCAGCCGCACCGCAGTGGGTGCCAAGCGGCGTGAGAGTGTCCGCGGGCTGGGGCATGGGATGTCAATGATGCCCGAATTATCCTACTATGACCGCCCTGGGATCAGACGACGGTAGCGATCAGGCGGGGGCGGCTCTTCCGAGAGCCACGTCAAGGGCCTCCTCGAGGTTGAGCGTGCTGCCCTGGGCGTAGACCCGGTCAAACTGCTCCTCGCCCAGCTGCGCACGCACTTTGACCAGGCTCTCCTGGCGGTAGCGCACCTCGGGTTCTTCCCACCGTTCCGCTGTTCGGTCAAGGAAGGCCTGCGCGGTGCCGTGCAGCTCACCGGCCCGGTGCCAGTCGCCCCGGTCCGCGGCCAGGCACGCCAGGCCGAGGCTCGCGTAGGCCAGGCCTGAGCGGTCCCCGTTCCGGCGGGCTATCCGCAGGCCCGCCTCGAACATGGACCGCGCACCGTCCGGGTCGCTCTCCTGGCGCATCACCCAGCCCAGGTTGACCGCTACGTGGTGGTCACTATGCCCGATCGCCTGTCCGGCCTTTGCCGCTCGTTCCAGGTGAGCCCGGGCCGCGGGGACATCCCCTGCCGTCAATGCATGACAGCCGGCGTTGTTGTGCAGGGTGGAGTTCATGAACCGGTCGCCGGATCGTTCGGTACAGGCGATGGCCTCGGGATACAGCCGCTCGCAGCGAGATGGGTCGATTTCGTGACTGGACAGCAGGTACCCCGTGAGGCTCCGGCCCAGCACGAAATCATCGCCAAGCTGCCGGGCGCGTCCGACGGATTCCTCTCCGAAGGGCAGCCCCCCGCCCGGGTCGCCGGACCAGTAGTAAGCGAAGCAGAGTGAGGTGAGGGCTTCAGTAAGCAACCGGTCATCGCCGAGCTGGCGAGCGATCTCCACCGCCTGTTCCCCCCACTGCCGTGCCGCCGCCAGGTCATACCGCTCCGCGACGATCTCGCCAGTGATCAGCGCCGCTGCGAACAGCTCGGGGTCCGCGCGGGCGCCAGGCCGCTCCAGCACCGGGGCGAGCAGCGCGAGGGCTTCTCCTTCCCGGGACCGCGTCATCCAGTAGCGCCGCAGGGCCACGCCAAAGCGCAGCACCCGCGTGGTCCCGTCCCGGTCGCCGGCCGCGTGCCCGGCGGCGCGTCGCAGGTTCGCCTGATCGGCGTCCAGCCGCGCCAGCCACCTGCCCTGGTCCGGCCCGGTCAGGTGAGGGGCCGCCGTCTCGGCGACAGACAGGAAGTGCTCGCAATGTGCCGATGCGACGGCGGCAGCCTCGCCGTCGCCGACCTCGACGAGTTGTTCAGCGGCGAACTGGCGGATGGTTTCCAGCAGCCGGTAGCGCAGGGATCGGCCTGGCTCGGTCACGACCAGGCTCTTGTCCACCAGCGAGCCGAGCAGGTCAGTGACGTCGAGCGCCTCGATATCGCCGAAGCCGCACACCGCCTCGGCGGCGTCCAGATCGAAGCTCTCGGCGAACACTGACAGGCGGCCCAGCAGCGACTGCTCGGCGGCGTGGAGCAGCGAATAGGACCAGCCGACGGTCGCCCGCAGGGTCTGCTGGCGTTCCAGGGCGGTGCGGCTGCCCCCGGTGAGAAGACGAAAGCGCTGGTCGAGACGGTCGTGAAGGCCGCTGAGCGGCAGTGAGCGCAGCCGGGCGGCGGCCAGCTCGATGGCCAGCGGCAGCCCGTCCAGCCGCCGGCAGATCGACACCACCAGCGGGCCGTTCTGCTCGTCCATGGCCAGGCCGACGCCCTGCGCTCTGGCCCGGTCCACGAACAGCGCGACCGCATCGGAGGACCCTGGCGTCCAGGAGCCAGGATCACCGGGTCCGGGAAGCGACATCGACGGCACCCGGTAGATGGTCTCACCGCTGATGCCCAGCGGCTCCCGGCTGGTGGCCAGCAGATGCACCCGCGGGCACCGTCGCAGGATCGCCTCTGCGGTCTTGGCGCAGCCGCCGATCAGATGCTCACAGTTGTCCAGGACGATCAGCACATCCTGCGGGGCCAGGGCATCGAGCAGCGCCTCGAGGACGGGCCGCCCCGGCTGCCCGGCAAGCCGCAGCGCCTCGGAAATGGCCGGAGCCACCACGTCCTCGTTCGTGACCGCGGCCAGCTCCACCAGCCAGACCCCATCCGCGGACCCATCCAGCAGCTCGGCGGCCACCTGCAGGCCCAGCCTGGTCTTCCCGCCCCCGCCGGCCCGGTCAAGGTCACCAGGCGGCAGGACTCCACCAGCCCCCGGACCTCGGCCACCTCCCGCTCCCGGCCGATAAACGACGACAGCTGGGCAGGCAGATTGTTCGCCAGGGCCGGGTTACCCAGCGATCGCAACGGCGCGAACTCCGCAGGCAGGCCCGCCGCCTGGAGCTGGAAGATATGTTCCGGGCGGCCCAGGTCCTTCAGCCGGTGCATGCCCAGATCGGACAGCGCGGCGCCCGGCGGCAGCGCGTCCCGCACCAGCACTGCCGCCGCCTCCGACACCAGCACCTGCCCCCCGTACGCGACCGCCGCCACCCGGGCGGCCCGGTGCACCTCCAGGCCCACCAGCCCGGTAGCCGTCCGCGCCGCCTCACCGCAATGCACCCCCATCCGCACGCGCACCTGCTCCCCGCCCGGCCAGGCATGGGCCTGAAGAGCCTGCTGCATCTCCAGCACCGCCGCCACGCACGCCCGCGGCGAGGAGAACACGGCGAAGAACGCATCCCCCTGCGTATCAATTTCGCTGCCCTCATGCGCAGCCAGCGCTGACCGGATCAGCGCGTGATGACCGGCCAGCACATGCGCGTAGACGTCTTCTCCCACGCGCTGCAGCAGCGCCGTCGAGCCCTCGATGTCGGTGAACAAGAACGTGAGGGTCTCCACCCACACAGCGTAGAAGGCCAGGCGCGGCGGCGGCACTGCCAGCTGGCACGCCATCGAGCCAGACCCAATCAGCTGAAGAACTCCACCAGAATCGGGGCGAGCACGGCCGGGTTCACCTCATGCGTCTGGCCCTCCAGCATCCGCAGCTGGCCCTGCGGGATCGCCTGGCTCAGCACCCGCGCCGCGTCGGGCATGAACGGAAGGCCCGCGTCGCCCGCCATCACGAGCGCGGGCACCGAGACACGCACGGCCAGCTCGGTCGGCACTGACCAGGGCTCGCCCAGGATGGCGGCGTGGTCGTAGGCCAGCGTCGGCGCGACGGCTTCCATGCCCGCCCAGACCGGCGCGCGGCGCATGCCGTCGATCTGCTCAGCGGGCGTGCCGACAAACCGCATGAACAGGGCCACCGCGTCGCCCCGACGGCCTTCGGCCAGGGCTTCTCTCAGCTGCCTGAGGTACTGGCTCCAGGACTCCTGCGCGCCCGGGTCATTGTTGTAGGGGGGCTCGTACATGGCTATCTTGCTGACCTTGCTGCCGAGCCTTATGGCCGCCCGCATGGCCAGGGGCCCGCCGGACGAGTGGCCGTAGAGGAACGCCGAGCCGCCGGCGCGGTCGATCAGTGCCTGGATGTCGTCGATCTCCCGGTTGACCGCGTAGGGCAGCGTGTCCCCGCTTTCGCCGCGGCCGCGGCGATCAAAGCCGTAGACCGTGAAGTGCGGCGCGAGCAGCTTGGCCAGCTCCGACCCGGAGCCGGACGAATGGACGGTCAGCGCGCCGTTGACCAGGATCAGGGCCGGTCCCTCGCCCTGCTTGTCGTAAGCGATCGTCGTGCCGTCGTGTGAGCTCAGTGTGTTCATGGTTTTGTCCTCCGGCTTAACCACGCAGGAATGGCTCGTCGCCGCGTTTGGCCGCCGCCACCGCCTGGTCTTGGAGCTCGATCAACCAGTTGCGGACATCGGCGGCGGTGTGCATCGACGAGACCCATGCCATCAGTGTGGGGCGCGCCGGGGTGCGCCATCCTGCGCAGCTGAACCGGTGCTTTCAGAGACGGGACAGGCCTCCTCCGGTCTCTAGTGCGAAGGCCACCCGATAGCGTCGAAGACCGCCACGGGGTCGAGGTAGTCACGCCAGCGACTGACCTTGCGGTCCGCGATCGTGAGCACCGAGATGTACCGGTTGGCGTAGGGAGTTCCAGTCGGAACGACCCGGCCTTGTGAGGCGTACTCGAGCACGACGACGCCCGTAGCAGGGTCGTGGTGGACGGCGAGGTCATAGCAGCGGTCGAGGAAGAATGTGGTGCCGTACGGACGGTAAAGTTCGGCTACTGCCTGGCGTCCTTCGATATGGCGCGGGTAGCCGGGGACCGTGATGATGTAGTCGAAGATGACGTCTTCGGCCAGCAGGTCGAAGAAGTGCCCGCCGTCGGCGAGGCCGTCGAGCCCCTCCTCGATGATCCGGAAGAACGGCTCCAGCGCCTTGAAGTCGTCGAGGTCGTTGATCGTGGTCATCACGCCGCCTACCCGGCCCACGCCCGTGCGGTTCGCCGGGCGAAGTCGGCGAAGCTGACCGGCGGCGCTCCGGTGACGTTCTGGACGTCGTTGTTGGGCCGGGAGCCATGGCCGGAGGCGATGGTTTCGGTCAGCATGCGGAGCGTCTCGCCGTACTCGGCGGGCACGCCGGCGGCGATGCTGCCGTCGATCCATGCATTGCGGTCGATGTCGCTGTGCTTTGCTGGCTGGCCGGTGACGTCGGCGATGACGGCGGCGGCGGCGCTCACCGTGAGTGCCTCGGGGCCGGTCGGCGCATACTGGGCGCCGGCGTGGGTGCCGGGGCTCGCGAGTGTCGCGGCGGCGACCGCGGCGATGTCCTCGGCGTCGACGAAGGCCTCGGCGCCGTCACCGGTGGGCACCATGATCACGCCGTCAACGGGCTTCAGGAATGTCTCGCTGAAATTCTGCATGAACCAGGCGGGACGCAGGATCGAGTGCGTGACGGCGCGGCGGCCCATGAGATCGAGCTCCACGGCCCGGTGGGCGACCTGTGGCGGGGCCTGGTCGATGCCGAAGGCGCTGAGGTAGGTGACGTGACGCACTCCGGCGGCCTCCGCGAGATCCAGGAAGCCCGACACCTGGCCGGCGAAGTCCGTTCTCATGACCGGTGCCACGAGGTAGACGCGGTCAACGTCCTCGAGGGCGCGGCTGTGCGTGGCCGGGTCGTCCCAGTCGAAGCGCACATCGGCGCCATTGCGTGCCGCTGTGCGGACGCTGAGACCGAGCCTCGCCAGTTTGGCGGCGACTCGGGAGCCGGTCTTTCCGGTGCCGGCGAGCACGAGCGTGGTGGAAGGTGTATTAGCCATGACTCGATCTTGCGAGCGATTACTGAGTGAAGCAATGTGCTTGACGCTTGATTCATTACGCGAGACGCTCATGTCGTGGACGTTCTGCAGGATCATCTTGCCAGGGCTCGCGCCTCCGGCGGCGTCTTTGCCCGGTCGGTGGCCCAGCCTCCGTGGGGGCTGCGGCTGCCCGGCACCATCCAGCTGGCGGTGCATGCCGTCATCCAGGGACGGGCGTGGCTGTGGCTCGACGATCCGCATGCCCCGCTCGAACTCGCCCCCGGCGACGTGGCGCTCGTCCGTGGCGGCCCCGACCACCACATCGCTCACGAACCCGCCGCGACCTGCCTGTCACCAGAGCAGTTCCGGGCACGCCATGCCGGCGATGAGCGCTCTGGCGACCGGCGCGCGAGCGTGTTCCTGTGCGGCGCATACCGGTTCTCGGGCGACGTCGGCCGAGGCCTGCTCGAGGCGCTTCCGCCGATCCTTCCTCTCTCCGCGGCCGCCGACGACCCCCTGCACGACGTCATCGCCCTGTTGTCCCGTGAGCTCGCCGCCTGCGCTCCCGGCCAGCAAACGGTGCTCGACCGGCTCCTGGACGTCCTTCTGGTGCTCGCCATGCGCGCGTGTTTCCAGCGGAGCGCCAATGCGCCCCGCTGGTATCGGGCATCGGCCGATCCGAGGCTCAGCCCGGCATTGACCGCCATGCACGCGGACGCCGCCCACCCGTGGACGGTGCCGGAACTGGCCGCCGTCAGCGGGCTGTCACGGGCAGCTTTTGCGCGAAGCTTCCAGCAGGCACTCGGCCAGGCACCCGTGCAGTACCTGACCGACTGGCGCATGACGCTGGCCCGAGATCACCTGCGCACCGGCGAGTTGACGCTCGCGCAGATCGCCGCGCGCACCGGCTACGCCTCGCCCTACGCCTTTGCCGCGGCGTTCCGCCGCCACCACGGCCAGCCCCCCGGTCAGTGGCGACGGCGAGAGCTGGAGCGACCGGACATCAATCTGGCAGCGGCCGCCCGCGATATCCACACCCGGTGACGACGGGCCGGCGGGTGGCCGGTCCGGCCGAGGTTGCCCTGCCGGCGGCGGAATGCGGCGTCCAGCGCTGACGTCGTCGTGCTCCAGCTACCGCCCGGCGACCCGCTCCCCCGCACCCGCTACGCCGAGCTGAGCGGCCAGCCAGGGCGCGGTGACGCTGCCCGGATCACGCGCGACGTCCCACGGTGTGCCCTGGGCGACGATACGGCCGCCGTCGGGCCCTCCCCCGGGTCCCATGTCGATGAGGTAGTCGGCCGTGGCAAGCAGGTCGAGATCATGATCGATGACGATGATGGTGGCCCCGGCATCGAGCAGCCGGTCGAAGACGCCGACGAGCGTGCCCACGTCGAGCGGGTGCAGCCCCGTCGAGGGCTCGTCGAAGATGTACAGCACGCCGCGCTGGCTGCTGCGCAGGCGGGATGCGATCCGCAGCCGTTGGGCCTCGCCGCCGGACAGGGACGGCGTGGGCTCGCCCAGCCGCAGGTAGCCCAGGCCCACCTCGTCGACGGGCCGCAGCGCTGCGGCGATCGGTTTCTGCTCCGCGAACCGGCCCAGCGCGTCGTGCACGGTCAGGCCGAGAACATCAGAGATGGTGAAGCCGTTGAACGCGGACGTCCAGGGTCGCGTCGTTGAACCGGGCGCCGTGACAGGTCGGGCACTCGACGTTGATGTCGGGCAGGTACTGCACGTCGAGGTCGATGTCGCCGAGGCCCCGGCAGGTCGGGCACTGGCCCTCGCGGGTGTTGAAGGAGAAGTGACCGGGCTTCCACTTCCGGCGCCGGGCGCCGGGCGAGCCGGCGTACAGACGGCGAATGGGGTCGAAGGCCCCGGAGTAGGTTGCCGGCGTCGATCGCGCGTTCTGCCCGATGGGCGAGGCGTCGATCTGGACCACCTGGTGGATGCCGCCCAGATCGAGCGCGCGGACATGGCGGGGCAGCGGCAATTCGCTGAGCAGCGCTTGCGCGGCGGGGACCAGGCTATCCAGGGCCAGGGCGGTCTTCCCGGCTCCAGACGGCCCGGCCAGCGCGGTGAGGCGGTGCAGCGGGAAGGCGGCGGTGACCCCGTGCAGGTTGTACAGGTCACCGACCTCGATCGTGATCTGGCTGCCGGGGCCGGGCGGCGCGGCATGGTCTCGCTGCACGGGTGGCCGTGCCCGCCAGGAACGGGCCGATGATGGAGCGCGGGTCTGCGGTCAGCTCTCCCGGGGTGCCCTCGGCGATGATGGTCCCGCCGTGCGCCCCAGCGGCCGGCCCGAGCTCGATGATCCAGTCCGCGGCGGTGATGAGTTCCCGCTCGTGTTCGACGACGACGACGGAATTGCCGTTCGCGGCCAGGGCAGCGATCGTCTGGCGCAGCCCCTCGACATTGCTCGGGTGCAGCCCCACAGACGGCTCGTCGAGCACATAGAGCATGCCGGTCGTGCTGGCGCGCACCGTGGAGGTCAGCTCGATGCGCTGCCGCTCCCCCGCCGACAGGGTCGCGCCGGGCCGGTCCAGCTGCAGATAGCCGAGCCCGACGTCCAGTAGCGGCGCGAGCCCGCTGTCCAGCTCACCGATCAGGCCTGCGGTGAGGGGAGCCAGTTCGTCCGGCAGCCCGCCGGGCAGGCCCGCCGCGAACGACCTGAGCTCGTCCAGCCTGAGCGCGCTGATTTCGGCGATGTTCCGGCCGCCCAGCAGCGATCGCAGCGCCTCGGGGCGCAGCCTTGCTCCGTGGCAGACCGAGCAGGTCGCGACGATCAGGAAACGCCGCACCTGGGCGCGGGTGCGCTCGTTGTCGCTGCCCAGCGCGCGTTCGACGGTGGAGATGGCGTTCTCGTAGTTCACGTTGAGACGGACCGTCCGCCCTGACCGCCCCGACGGAAAGGCGACCCGCCGCTGGACCTGCTCGCCGTGCAGCACGATGTCGCGTTCTCGCGGGGTGAGTGACCGGTACGGGACGTCGGTCCGCACCCCGAGCTCCGCGGCGGCGTAGCGGTAGAGCCGCCGGGCGCCCAGGTTCCACGGCAGGACCGCGCCATCGTCAATGCTCTTGTCCGGGTCGGGGACGAGGGTGCCGGCGTCAACCTCGGTCCGCACCCCCAGGCCGTTGCAGGCGGGGCACGCGCCGTAGGAGTTGAAGGAGAAGGACTCGGCGCTAGGAGCCTCGAAGCGCGCTCCGCACACCGGGCACACGATCTCCATGTCCTGCGTCGCGATCGATGGCTGGACGCGGTGGCCGTTCGGGCACAGATGCGATCCCAGCCGCGACATCATCAGGCGCAGGATGTTGAGGACCTCGGTCATGGTCCCGACCGTGCTGCGCGGACCGGGCACCGGCGGGCGCTGGCGGAGCGCCAGCGCGGGCGGCAGGTGGTCGATCCGGTCCACGGCTGGGCGCTGGGCCTGGGCCAGCCTGCGGCGGCTGTAGGTGCTCAGGGCCTCCAGGAAGCGGTGCATGCCCTCGGCGTAGAGGGTGCCGATGGCCAGCGAAGTCTTCCCGGATCCGGATACGCCGACGACGGCGACGGTCCGCCACAGCGGAACGTCTACGTCCAGGTCCCGCAGGTTGTTGTGCCGGGCGCCGCGTACCTGGATCGCGCGGGGCAGGCTGCCGGGCACGGGCAGCGCCGCGGCGGCCCGTGCCGCAGGGCGACGCCCGCCGCCTCGCCCGTCCAGCGCGCTCTCATCAGGGCCCATCGACCAATTAGAGCGTTGGCCTGCTGCGCGGAGGGCATCGGGGGGGAGCCGAGTGCCCCGGACAGGTTTATGGCCCGGCGGCCACCTTCCGTCCGCGCGGCCGCGCCGACCAGGTGCGAGCATGCTCCCGGCGCACGAATAATGTCATGTGCGTGGCTGCTACGAGCGGCTTCCCGGCTCAGGGAGGCTGACCGGGAGGTCGAAGCCGCGGAAGGCTTCCGGGCCGAGGAAGGCAGTGATCTCCTGGATCTGCGTGCCCCGCAGCGTCAGCACATCGATAACGCGCGGCATGAAGTTCTGTGCCTGGTCATCCCAGACGTAGCCGCCGAAGGCGAGCTGGCCGTTCGCGCGAGTGGGGATGAGACGCCACCGCATCGCCCCGGCCAGCAGCCCGCCGCCGAGGAAGCCGGCGACCTGTTCGCTGCCGCGGTACCAGGTTGGCAGGGGCGGCATCGTCAGCCTCGCGTCCTCGGCCAGCATGGCGACGACCGCGTCAACGTCGTTCCGCTCCCAGGCTGCGACGTAGCGCTGCACGACCTGTCTCAGCGCGCCGTCGCTCAGTGAGCGCAGCGTCGCCTGCTGGCTTTGTTCCGGCAGTCGCTGGTCCACCGTCTTGTGGGCGCGCTGCAGGGCGCTGTTGACCGAGACGGGTGTCGTTTCGAGCGCCGTGGCCGTTTCCCGGGCCGAGAAGCCGAGTACGTCGCGGAGTATCAGCACGGCGCGCTGTCGCGCAGGCAGGTGCTGGAGTGCCGCGATGAAGGCGAGCTCGACGCCCTCGCGCTGTTCATAGCGGGCCTCCGGACTGGCCAGGCCGGTCGCGAGCCCGAGCCGCTCATCCGGGTAGGGTTCGAGCCACACCGCCTCGGTCACTGGCTCGCCGGGGCCGTCGTGGGGGTCGGCGGCGGGCCCGTAGTTGACCGGAAGCACGCGTCTGGGCCGCCGTTCGATCGCCCTGAGGCAGGCGTTTGTCGCGATCTTGTAGAGCCAGGAGCGGAGCGAGCTCCGGCCCTCGAACCGCGGCAGTGCGCGCCAGGCGCGCAGCAGCGTCTCCTGCAGCGCGTCTTCCGCGTCCGCGGCCGAGCCCAGCATCCGGTAGCAGTGGGCGTGCAGCTCGCCGCGGTAGGGCCCGGCGAGCCGGCCGAAGGCGTCATCGTCGCCCCGCCGGGCGGCCTCGAGCAGCTCGCTCTCATTCGCTGTCATCGCCGTGAGCCCCGTTCTCGTCCCGCGTCCAGGCCCCGTCGTCATCGTTTTGGCTGCCAGATAGCGAGCTCGCCGCACTGTGGCGCCGAAATGACACTGCGCCAGCCGGCTGGCCCCTCGCGCGGCGCCAGCAGCACCGACGCGCCGAGCCGGCGCGCGTGGTCGGTGGACTCTTCAATCTGGTCAACCTCGACGTAGGGCAGCCACAGCGGGCGCGCGGTACCGCATTCGACGATGCCGCCGCCCAGGCCCAGGCCCCCGCCCAGGTCCAGGGCAAGGTAGGAGCCGGACCCGGCCTCGACCAGCTGCGGGCGCCAGCACAGGAGTTTCGCGTAGAACGCGCTCGCCCGTGCCTGATCACCGGTGTGGAGCTCCAGGTGAACGACGAGCCCGGGACTGGACATATGCATGGTCATCTTCCTTATGACCCGCGCTCGGGCCGGAATCCATCGCCACCAGCATCATCGCGGCCATCATCGGCGCCCGCAGGCGGCACAGAACACAACCGAGCCGGATGGGCAACACAGCGGTGGCCGTCTCACCTCCCGGCCTTCACTTTGCTCATGCTGCGGCGGGCTCCGCTGGTACGAACGCCGCGAGCTGGTGCTCAAGCGCCTTGGCCGCACCACTGCGCCAGCTCTCCGCCACGGACTGCGACAGAGGATCGGGGAAGATGTCCTCCTCGCCGTTCTCCACTCCGTCGAAGATGGCTCGCGCGACGGACTCCGCAGAGGCCTTCGGTATGTCTACGCCCCGGGTCATATCGGTGTCCGTGGGGCCGGTCAGGACGGCATGAACCCGCACGCCCCGCCCGGCCAGCAGAGCGCGCAGCGATTGCGTCAGGTTGAACGCGGCAGCCTTCGAGACCGAGTAGGCCGGAATGATCGGCATGGGGGCGAAAGCGTTCAGCGACAGATTGTTGACGATGGCTCCCCGGGAGCCAGTCAGCAACGGCAGGAAGGCCTGGGTCACGCCGTAGGTGCCGAACAGGTTGACGGCGAGCTGCTGGTCGAGTGCAGCACGATCGGTGAGGTCATCGTAAAGCGCCAGGCCAGCGTTGTTGATGAGGATATCGAGCGACTCGACTTTCTCGACAGCTGCCTGAATCTGCGCCGCACTGGTCACGTCCAGGGTCACCGGCGTGACGCGCCCGTCCGGGTGGGCCAGCGGCTGGCGCGTGCCGGCGTATACCCGCTTCGCGCCCCGCCTGAGGGCTTCGTCAACCAGCGCTTGCCCGATGCCGCGACTGGCGCCGGTCACGAGAATTACCTTGTCGGCGATTGTCATAGCTCCTCCTGTGGTCATCATTGCCCGGCGAGCCCAGTCGCCGCTTCTGAAGGTGTTGATCCGGCGAAAGGCCGCGATCCATCGCGCTGCTCTACATCAACCCCCCGGCAGAGGCGGCGCATCGCGCCCACTCGTCAGCCCGCTCCCATGTGATCAGCCAGTGAATGGGCCCGGAACGTCATAATCCGATATCAGCCGACGGCAGCACATTATCCGGCCGGTTAGCCTCTGGCTGAACGTGTCCGCTGCGCATCGCACGCTTTCGCGGGCGGAAGAAGATCACGACGACGATGCCGCAGATGCCGGCCAGGGCGATCGCCCTGGCCAGCCCCACGATCCCGGCAACCGCGCCGGCCAGCGTGAAACCGAGCCCTTCCAGCGCGAGCAAGCCGGCCGTGTTGACCGCCATCGCCCGCGCGAAGAGATGCTCCGGGGCTGCCTGCCGGACGAGCGAGTCAAGGCCCAGCGCGTACATGCTGCCGGTGCCTGCCCCGGCGAGCAGCGGCAGGGCCACGGCGATGGGAGGCGTGGCGAAGAACGCAAGGTATGGCACGAAAGAGGCGGCCGCGGCGAGCCCTACCACCCGGCGCTGCCGCTGCGGGCTGACGCACCAGACGCCGAGCAGGTCACCGACGATGAGCCCCACCGGAAGAGCGGCCAGCCACCATCCGACCAGCGCCGGGGAGCCGCCCCGGCCAGCGACGTACGGAGCGGCGAGGGCCTCCGGCGCCACCGAGAACATCGGGACAAGCCAGCCCAGGAGCAGCAGCCGGCGGAGCGGCACGTCCGACAGCACGCGCCGTACGCCGCGCAGGGAGTCACGCACCAGTGCGGTCCCGTCAGCCGCGCCGGTGACCGGGTGCCGGCGCAGGCCGAACCGTGCCAGCAGTGCGGCGGTGGCCAGCGCGGCGCTGCTGATGAGGAAGGCGCCGCCGGGTGACACCGCGATGAGCAGCAGGCCGCCGACCGGGTTGCCCCCGACCTGTGCCACCTGTGCGGCGATCCGGATCAGGGACCGGGCAGGCACGTAAGAGGCTTCCGGCACAACCGACCGCACCAGCCCGCCCTGGGCGGCGCTCCCGATGCCTCCCAGGGTGCCGGTGCCCACCAGCAGCATGAGCAGCGCCGCAACGGGCATGCGTGGCACGGCCATGGCCGCCATGAGTCCCGCGGCTCCGAGGCTGCAGGATGCGAGCAGCCGCCGGGGAGGGACGCGGTCAACGATCCCGGACAGCAAGGTGCCCGCGAAAACGTACGGCACGAACCCGAGCGTGAATGTCAGGGAGGAAAGAAAGGGGGATCTCGTCCGTTCGAACACCAGGACGGTCAGCACGACCGACGTGACGACCGTCCCGGTGATGGTCATAGCGGAGGCGGCAAAGATCGCCCGGAATTCAGGCCCGGCGAGCGCCGCGGCATAGGAGGCGCCGCCCGGGCCGGTTCTGCGCATGGAACAGACTGTGCGTCCCACGGCACGGCAGGGCAAAAGATTCGCTCAGGAGCGTATCTTGATGGCGATGACCACGTTCGCCGCACAGCGGCAGGACCTCAGCACGGTCCGGTTCGCCTGGTCGCCCCTCTGGGAGACGCTCCTCGCCGTCCGGGTGTTCATCGATCCGCGCGGGCGCCCTTACCACCGGACCTGGCACGCGGCGATGACCGGGGAGGCCGCGCGCCTGCGCCTCACGGAACTATTCGCGGTCAGCCCGCTGCGCGGCTCCGTCCCGGACTTCCTGACTCCCCCGCCGCATGTGCCGGCTCCCCGGTTCCGCGACCAGCTGAGCCAGATCCGGGCGACACCGCTCGGGCAGGTAACCGAGGAGCTGAGGCGATGCCGCGAGACGCTGACCGGCGGGGCGCAGGGCGTACTCGACACGATGCTCGCCGATCCCGCCACCGCCCGTGACCTCCTGGCCGGCCAGGTTCAGGCTGCCTGGGAGCGCCTGGTAGCGCCGTTCTGGCCGCGCATCCGGGCCGTGCTCGACGCCGACGTGGCCCACCGGTCGCGACAGCTCACCGACCACGGCCTCCGCCCGATGCTCGAGGGCATCGACGCGCGGATCACCTGGGGCGACGGCACCGTGGTGGTTAACGACGGCACGGACGTCACGGTCGAGCTCCGCGGCCGGGGGCTCGTCCTGCTGCCGAGCGCCTACATCTGGCCGGTCGTAACCGCGATCGTGGACGAACCCTGGCAGCCGACGATCAGCTACCCGGCGCGCGGCATCGCCGACCTCTGGCAGGAGGCCGCTCCCCCGCCGGATGCCCTCGTCCGGCTCCTGGGGCGGACCCGCGCGCTGCTTCTCGCCCGGCTCGACCAGCCAGCGTCCACGGGCACGCTGGCTGCCCTGCACGGGCTCAGCCCGAGCGGCACCTCCAGGCACCTGATCGCGATGCGTGACGCAGGGCTCATCAGCGGCACCCGCCACGGTCACGAGATTCGCTACGCGCGCACCCGGCTGGGAACCGAACTCAGCCGCGCCGCGGCCGGCGGCCTGCCGCGGATCTCCGGGGCGACCCGCGGGAGCTTATCCGTCGCCGCTGAACAGGAGTTCCCCCGCGGCCCCGGGCACGTAGCGCAGGGCCTTCTCGAAGTGGACGGTCGTCCCTTCCCGGCCGCCGGTGAGGCGCAGGTTATCGACGACCGCATCCATGATTTTCAGCCCGCGGCCGTGCTCGGCCGTCGGGGGCACCGGCTGGCCGGCGGGAGTTACCGCTCCGGCTCCATTGCCGGTATTCACCACCTCGATGACGCAGCGCCCGTCCCTGGCGCTCGCCAGGACCTCATACTCGTCGCCGGGACCGGCGTGCAGGATGACGTTAGCGCACGCCTCGCTCAGGGCGAGGGCGATGTCCATCCGCGTATCGGGCGCCACGCCGAGGGTTTCCAGGCAGCTATCGAGGACCTGACGGGTGACTGGCACGCTCGCGGCATCGCGGGGCAGGTACAGCACCATCTTGATCTCCACGGCTCTCACCTCCGGTAGGGGCGCCACTGCGGTGTTCCCCCGTCAGCCGATCCCTAACTCCCCAGCCGGCAGGCCTCCGCCGTCCCGCACGACTTGCGCCAGCACATGTGTACGCCGGTCATTTCGGGGAAGCAGAGGGACTTCGGGCGGGCGCACCGGCCGGCAGCATGGTCTGCCTTGTCCCGGGCCGCGTGACCGGCCAGGGGCTGCGCCCGAAGTGACAGGAGGTTGTGTCCATGACCATCGGCGGGAGCATCGCGCTCATAGTGATCGGTGCGATCTTGCGATACGCCATCAGCTGGTCCCCCTCCCACGTGAACGTGCCGCTCATCGGCGCGATCCTGATGATCGGCGGGGCCATCGGCCTGATCATCTCGCTGTCCTTCCTCTTCGCGCGGAGGCGGAGGACGGCCGCGCCGCCGGCTGACGTGTACGAGCAGCGCCGCTACACCGACAGGCCGGCTGCGCCGCCGGCTGACGTGTACGAGCAGCGCCGGTACACCGACAGGCCGGCGGGCGACGTGTACGAGGAGCGCCGGTACACCGAGTCGCCGGGCCGTTACAACGACCCTCCGCTCTGACCTGCGGCAAGGTACGCCCCGCCGGAACGCGGCGGGGCGTACCGCCATGCCCCGGCCCGGACGGCCTCAGCCCAGGACATAACGGCCTCAGTCCAGGACATAACGGCATTGGCCGCGGACGACGCCGTCGAGACGGAACCCGGCGCTCTCCAGGGACCGCCGGCTCGGCACGTTCTCCGGGTCGGTGTGCGCCAGCACGCCGGTGATGCCCGGCCGGCCGAGCAGCCAGTGAGCGAGGGCGCGGACCGTCTGCCTGCCATAGCCCTTGCCGCGGTAGGGTGCCGCGAGCCCATAGCCGATCTCCACCACCCCGGCCCGGTCCGGCGGCCCGTGGGTGCCGCACTCCCCCACGACCACGTCAACGAGCATTATCAGCCAGCCCAGGCCGCTCCCGCTGGCGACCATCCGCAGCCCGTCCAGGCTGTCTTCGTGCGGCCATCCCTCCCCCGGCTGGATCTGGCTGAAATCGCCGGCCACCAGCGCGGCCGCGGCCGCGGCGCTGACCGGGCGCAAGGTGATGTCCCCTGCGGCGATCGGCGGGTGTGCCTCCTGCTGATCCCCGGGCATGCCGACCGTTCTATACCGCCGCTGGCCTTCGCGCCAGGGCTTTCACGGCCGCGGCCCAGCCGCGCTTGCGACGCCTGGAGCGTCCGCGTGCCCCGGGCTGGCCGCGGCCGCCGGGGTGTGGAATGGTTCGGGCATGTCATCGGACACCATAGATGAGGTCCCCAGCGACGAGGACGTAGCGGCGGACATGCGCGCGTTCGCCCAGATCTTCGTGGACGGCGCGGCCGCCGAGGGCCGGGAGTTCGGCTGGGACGCCGCCTGCGCGCACCGGCTCGACGGCCTGTGCGAAGCCTTCCTGGCCAGCAGGCCCGGCGACGACGCGATCCAGAGCATGGTCCTCGCCATGGGCTCCTACCTGGGTGAACTGATCGTGCGCAACGCCGACGGGCGGTGGACGTATGACGCCCGGGCAGCTGCGGCAGGCGTCGATGTGCCGTCGAGGAAGCGGTGCTTCCCGCACGGCAGGGTGGGCCAGCGTCTCATCGGCGGGTCCGCGCACAGCCTGCGGCTGTTCTACGAGATCGCCGTAACCGGGCCGATCCTGCCCGGCACACCGCCCGAGCCGCCCAGCCAGGCGTAGGCCGCTGGCCGGTAGGTTGCGTCCATGGGCCACCCGGCCGCCGCAAGCGTGCAGCGCCAGCACGCCCCGGCCGTTCTCGCGAACCAACTGCTCGCGGAACACCGCTGGGGCCAGCCGTGCCGCGCCTACAACGTGTGCATCCGGCCCGGCCCCGCTGCGGCCGCCGCGCTGGCCGCCCTTCAGGCCGGCGCGATGCGGCTAGAACCCTCGCTGCTGCGCGTTCCCGCCCGGGCGCTGCACGCCAACCTCGCCTGGCTGCTGCCCATGCACCAGGACTTCGGCCGCCCCAAAGACGAACTCTGGCAGCGCCACGGTCCGCAGTGGATGGCGGCCCTGGCCGGTGCCGCGGCCAGGACCAGCAGCTTCCGGCTGTGCTTCCGGCGCCTGGTGGCAACGAACGCGGCGGTCATCACGGTGGCCGAGGAACCGAACCGCCTCAGCGCCCTCCGGCGCGAACTGACGCCGGTTCTGCGCGTCCCCGCCAGCCTGAGCGCCGGCCGGCTGGTCCACATGACCCTGTTCCGCTACCCCGGGCCGCTGTGCGACCCGGCGTCACTGCTGCGCTGGCTCGCCGCGGCCGACTTCCGCCTCGACATGGACGTGAGCGAGCTGCTGGTCATACGGGAACGGGTCTTCCCCACCCTGAGCTATGACATCCTGCACCGCCTGGCCCTGGCACCCGCCAGCCGGGCGTGATGACCAGCGCCGGTCTCCGGTGAGTGATCCAGGGGTTCACCGGGCGCCGCCGCCAGCCCGCGGCCAGTGCGCCGGCCGGGTGAGCGACGGCGGCAGCCTCGTGCCCGCATCGCCCGTCGCGGCGTCGAGCTGGGACTGGACCAGGAAGATGCTCCCGCTCAGGTCGGCTCCCCGCAGGCTGGCGCCCCTGAAGTCTGCCCCGGTGAGGTCAGCCCCGGCGAGGTCGGCGCCGCTGAGGTCGGCCGCGATGAGGCACGCCCCCCGCAGGCTGGCGCCGCGCAGATCGGCCCCGGTGAGGTCGGCCCCGGTGAGGTCGGCGCCCCTGTGGTCGGTCTCCGGGCGCGAAGAGCCGGCCCGGGCGAGCTCGCTCGCCCGGAGCAGCAGCGCATTGACCCGCCCCCGGCACGCGCCCGCGTCCAGCCCGGTGAGCGCGTCAGGACCGCCGCGGGTGAGCCGCTCGGTCTCGTCCAGCGCGCGGCGGAGCTCCCCGTGCAGCGGCCCGGCCGCGGGCAGCGTCAGCGCCTCGGTCAGGTACCAGAGCAGCTCGTGCAGCTGCCGCATGACCGCGAACACGTCGAACATCTGCCGCGCGGTGCGCGGCGCCCGGCGCCAGTCCTGGCCGCCGAAGGTGACCTGGGCGACCTTCTGCCCGGCACCGAAGCAGTCGTAGACGGCGCACCCCGGGAATCCCCGCGGCCGGAGCCGGTCGTGGATGCCGCAGCGGAAGTCCGGCCCCAGGTGCGGACACGCCTCCCCGGCGGCCTTGTCGATCGCGAAGTCCGCGGACGCGGAGAAGGCCGGCGCGACACAGCACAGGCCGAAACAGCGCTCGCAGTCGGCGCGCAGGGTGAGCCGGCCCCGGTCGGGAACAGGCTCGCCGGGCATGGTGCCCAGGCTAGACCGCAGCGCCAGCCGGGGCCATCCGCGGCCGCGGATGGCCCCGGCTGAGCAGGCTGGTCAGGTGAGCCCGCGGAAGAACTCCCGCACATCGGCGGTGAGGAGGCCGGGAGCCTCGAGGGCGGCGAAGTGGCCGCCGCGGCCGAACTCCGACCAGCGGACGACGTTGTGCGCCTTCTCGGCGAACGCGCGGACCGTCACGTCGGTGGTGAAGACCGCCACCGCTGTCGGCACGGTCGAGCGCTCCCGGGGCATCCACATGGCCGGGTCGTTGAACCGCTCGTAGTAGGTGTGCGCGGCCGAGCCCGCGGTGGCGGTGAACCAGTAGATGCTGACGTCGGTGAGGATCCGGTCGCGGTCCACGGCGTCCTCGGGCAGGGCCGCGGCCGGGTCGGTCCACTCCTGGAACTTCTCCACGATCCAGGCCAGCAGCCCGGCCGGGGAGTCGGTGAGCGACTGCCCGATCGTCTGCGGCCGCGTGCCCTGGACCTGCAGGTACGCGCTGGACCGCTCCTGCCAATCCTTCATCGCGGCGAGCCTGCCGCGGTCGGCCTCGGTCAGCGCGGCCATCTCCGCCGGGTCGCCGGACGGGAAGGTGACCAGCGCGTTGAGGTGCACGCCGACGACACGGTCCGGGGCCGCGCGGCCCAGCAGCGGCGCGATGAAGGCGCCCACGTCCCCGCCCTGCACGCCGTAGCGGCCGTAGCCGAGCCGGGCCATCAGCTCGGCCAGCGCGGCGGCGGCGCGGCCGTCCGTCCAGCCGGTCCCGGTCAGCGGCCCGGAGAATCCGTAGCCGGGCAGCGACGGGATCACCAGGTCGAACGCATCGGCCGGGTCGCCGCCGTGCGCGGCCGGGTCGGTGAGCGGTCCGATCAGGTCGAGGAACTCCACGACCGAGCCCGGCCAGCCGTGCAGCAGCAGCAGCGGCGTGGCGCCCGGCTCGGCGGAGCGCACGTGCAGGAAGTGAACGTCGGTCCCGTCGATCGTGGTGATGAACTGGGGGTACGCGTTCAGCGCCGCTTCCTGGGCGCGCCAGTCGTACTCCCCCGCCCAGTAGGCGGCGAGCTCACGCAGGTAGGCGGTGGGGACGCCGCGCTCCCAGCCGGCGCCCGGCAGGTCGCGGGTCCAGCGGGTCCGGGCCAGCCGCTCGCGCAGGTCGTCGATGTCGCCCTGCGGGACGTCGATGCGGTACGGCCGGATACCGGCACCGGCGGCGCTGGCGCCAGTGCCGGCGTTGGCGTTGGCGGTCTGTTGCGGCGGGGTGAGGACGTTGTCTGTCATGTATCCCACGCTAGGGATCATTGGTGTCAGCTTCTGTCACCAATAGCGGGCAGAATGACGCCATGCTGGAAACCTCGGCCCGCCTGCTCCGCCTGCTGTCTCTGCTCCAGTCCCGGCGCGACCGGAGGGGCGCGGAACTGGCCAGGCTCGGCGTCAGCCTGCGGACCGTGCGGCGCGACATCGACCGGCTGCGTGACCTGGGCTATCCGGTGGACGCGTCCCCGGGCGCCGCGGGCGGGTGCCGGCTCGGCGCCGGCGCGGCCCTGCCGCCGCTGCTGCTGGACGACGAGGAGGCGGTGGCGGTGGCTATCAGCCTCCACACGGCCGCGACCGGCAGCGTGGCCGGGCTGGAGGAGACCTCGCTGCGGGCCCTGACCAAGCTGCAGCAGATGCTGCCGTCCCGGCTCCGGCACCGGATCAGCGCCTTCGGCGCGACGACGGTCCCGCTGACCGGGCCGGGATCCGCCGGGGAGACCGTGGAGCCCGGGCTGCTGACCGACGTGGCGGCGGCCTGCCGGGACCAGCGCCGGCTGCGGCTGCGCTACCCCGGCCGGCACGGCGTCTGCATCCGCAGCGTCGAGCCGCATCGCCTGGTCCACACGACGCGCCGCTGGTACCTGCTGGCCTGGGACACCGATCGCGATGACTGGCGGACGTTCCGCCTGGACCGCATCCAGGGACCGTTGGGCCCGCCCGGTGCCCGCTTCACCCCGCGCCAGCCGCCCGCCGGTGACGTGGCGGCGTACGTCTCGCAGTCCATCTCGTCGGCCCCCTACCGCTACCAGGCACGCATCCGGATCCACGCGCCCGTCGAGGCGGTCGCCCGGCGCACCTCCCCCGCGGCGGGCAGGCTGGAAGCCGCCGGCCCTGACGCCTGCACGCTGCACACCGGGTCCAACTCGCTGGACGAGCTTGCCCTGCACGTCGCCATCAAGGGCTTCGGCTTCCAGGTCCTCGAGCCGCCCGAGCTCATCCCCGTCCTACGCGCGCTGGCGGAACGCCTCCGCGAGGCCGCCGCCGCGTCCTGACCATGTCCGTCACTGTCCTTCTTCCAGCTGCTCGGTGGCGTCCCGCCCGGCGCTGGCGGTGCGGCGCAGGAAATCGCCCAGCAACTCCAGCTCGCTGTCGCTGTACCCGGCGAGGATCTGATCCATCAGGTTGTTCATCCCCGAGTACAGGCGGAAGATCTCCGGGGCACGGTCGCGGCGGATCCGGATGGTGACGGCGCGGCGGTCGGCGGCGTCCGGGTCGCGCTCGCGGGTCACCCAGCCGCCGCGTTCCAGCCGGTCCAGGACCCCGGTCATGGTGGCCGGGTGCAGCCCGGCGCGCCGGGCCAGGGCGCTGGGGCTGAGCGGGCCGTGCCGGGCGACCAGTTCCAGGCAGTCCAGGTCGGTGTCCCGCAGGTCAATCTGCGCGCTCACCCGGCGGTTGAGCATCGCGAGCTGGCTGTTCAGCTCGCGCATCGAGTCCTTGATCGCGGTGGCCTGCCGTCGCCGGCTCCGGGCCGGGCCAGCATCCTCAGATGTTACGGAATCCATATGATATGCTTCTCGTGTCGTATGAACATCAGACGTAAGCGTACACGGGACGAGCACAGGGTTAACAGACGAGCACAGGGGTAATAGATGAAGCTCACGATCTTCGCGGCCACCGGCGGAATCGGCCGGCACCTGCTTGACCAGGCACTCGCGGCCGGCGACGAGGTCACTGCCGTCGCGCGGAACCCGGGGAAGCTGCCCGGGCAGGCGCTCGCCGTGACCGCCGACCTGGCGGCGCCCGACCCTGCGGCGCTCGAGTCCGCCGTCGAGGGAGCCGACGCGGTGCTCTCCGGCCTCGGGCCGAGGTCGAAAGCCGACGCCGGGATCGCCTCGCGGGGCACGCGGGCCATCGTCGCGGCGATGCAGGCGGCCGGCGCACGGCGCCTGGTCGTCGTCAGCGCGGCGCCGGTCGGCACCGTGCCCTCGCCCGGGCACCCGAACCCGCCGAAGCACGACCCGGGCGACGCGTTCTGGATGCGGCACGTTTTCGCCCACGTGGCGAAGGCCCTCTACCGCGAGCACTATGCCGACCTCGCGCTGATGGAGGACCTCCTGCGCGACAGCGGCCTGGACTGGACCATCATCCGGCCGCCGAAGCTGACCGACAAGCCGCTCACCGGGATTTACCGAACGGCCTACGGGCAGAACCTGCCCGGCGGATGGTCTGTCCCGCGCGCCGACGTCGCCCAGTACATGCTGCGCGTCATCGGAGAGCCGGACACGATCAAGCAGATCGTGGGCATCGCTAGCTGACGGATCACGCCCCGCCCGGGCCCGGCGGCAGGACCGGTGCCGGTGGCCGCGCTCGCCCGCCCAAACCTTTGCTTGCCCGCAAGTAGAATGCTTCGTGCCCGGCAAGATGAAGGCGAAGGCTAAGCATGGCTGCTGGCGAGCACGGTGGTACGCGAACCAACATCCCAGACGGCACGGTGCCCGGCCGGGGCGGGGCCGCCAGGCGGGAGCAGATACTGCAGGCCGCGCAGAAGCTGTTCGCCGATCAGGGCTTCCGGGAGACGAACCTCAGCGACGTGGCGGACCAGCTCGGCTTCCGGCGGCAGGCTGTCTACCACTACTTCCGGTCCAAGGACGAGATTCTCTACGAGCTGATTGACCGCGCCGGCCAGGCGATGGTGGCGGGGGCGCAGCCGGCCCTGGAAGCTGGCCTGCCGCCCGCGGACACGCTCGCCGAGGTTGTCCGCAACCACGTCCGCCAGCTGCTGCGCAACGCCGACGTCTTCCGGATTCAGTTCACCGAGCTTGCGAAGCTCACCGGCGACCGCGCCGACATGCTGCGGCGGGACATCTCGGCGTACGTGCGCCGCATCGCGGACGTGATCGAGGCCGGCCAGCGGGACGGCACCTTCACCGACGCCCCGCCCGTCACCCAGGCGCTGCTGATCCTGGGCATGTGCAACTGGACCACCGAGTGGTACGGCGGCCCCGGATCCCGGCTGAGCATCGACGACGTGGCCGGCTACGCCGCGCGGATGGCGCTGTCCGGGGTGATGAGCCCGGCCGCCCCCGCCGCCAGGCCGCACCCGTGACGGGCCGTCATACCCGCCGGGACACCTGCAGCAGGTACTCCCTGCGGTCGAGCGGGTTGCGGTCGGTCCGCGGCCGGGCCGGGGCCGCGCCGCGGACCGGCCGGTAGCGGCCGAAGGCGGAGTCGAGCACGCCCTCGCCGCGGGTCAGGCCGGGCAGCCGCCGCTCCAGCTCGTGCACCTGAGCCGCCGGGATGTCGCCTTCCAGCAGGCACGACGAGCCCAGCGTGGCGGGTGCCCGCGGGGTGGCGCCCAGCCGGACCAGGGCAGGCAGCAGCGGCCCGGCGGTGTCGGCCGGCGCCTCCAGCCGGAACCGGTGCACCGGCTCGCACACCGTCGTCCCGGCGTGGCGCAGCGCGCTCATCAGCACCAGCGGCGTCAGGCCGCGGAAGTCCCCCGCGGTGCTCGACATGCTCTTGTCGAAACGGGCGTGGGCGTGGCTCTGCCGCGGGTAGTAGCCGGTATGCGTCAGCGTGACCACGGCGTCGGTGACCTGCCAGCCGTGCAGTCCCTGCCGCAGCGTCTCGTGCACGGTCTCCTCGACCGCCGTGAAGAACGCGACCGGCATGGAGCCGAGCCGGTCGCCCGCCACCTGGTACCTGACCCCGGAACCCGCGGCGCCCGGCTCGATGCGCAGCCCCACGGCCGCCAGGAACGGGTTGCCTGGCGCGCCGATGCACTCGGCGGCCGCGCCGGTGCCGGCCGGCCGCTCGATGTGGATGGTCGTGCTCTCGCGGAAGCTCACGGCGACGCCGAAGTCACTGGCCAGCGTGGCCGCGACGACCTCCTTCTGCACCTCGCCGTAGAGCGAGACGGAGATCTCGTTCCTGATGTCGTCCTGGCGGAGGTTGATGAGCGGATCCTGCTCGGCGAGCTGGGCGAGCGCGGCGTGCAGCCGCCCCTTGTCGGCGGGGCGGCGCGGGACGACGACCGTCTCCAGCGTCGGCGGGGCGAAATGCCCGTGCCTGGGGGCCGACGGGCGCGGTTCACCGATCGCGTCGCCGATCCGGACATCGCCCAGCCCCCAGAGTTTGCCGATCTGCCCCGCCAGGACGCGGTCCCGCCGGGTGGCCGTGCCGCGGTCGAAGACGCTGATCGCGGTGATCTTGCCGCCGCCGTTGCCGCCGAAGCGCAGCCGGTCCCTGGTGCGCGCCGTTCCGGAGAACATCCGGACGTAGGCGATCTTCTCGCCGGCCGGGCCGCGCTCGACCTTGAACACGGTGCCGGACACCGGGCCGCCGGCGTCGCCGCCGGCGTCGCCGCAGGCCGCGGGCAGCAGCTCCCCGATGCCGGCCATCAGCGCGTCCACGCCGGCGCCGGTGATCGCCGAGCCGGAGAACACCGGGTGGACCAGCGCCTGCCTGGTCTGCGCCGCGAGGCTGCCGCGGAGCCTGCGGTAGGAGACCGCCGTCTCGTCGCCGACGTACGCGGCCAGCAGGGCGTCATCATGATCGGCGAGCAGGTCAGCCAGCCGGGTGGTGAAGCCGCAGTCGGCGGCGGTGTACGGCGTGTAGCGGGCGCCGCGGTTGCCCAGGCCGGCCGCCGTTCCCATCGCGATGACCGCCGGGGACAGCTTGCGCGCGATGGCTCGCAGCACGGCCTCGTCGTCCGCGCCGCCGCGGTCGATCTTGTTCACGAAGATGAGGGTGGGGATGCGTAGCCGGCGCAGCGTCCGCATCAGCACCCGGGTCTGCGCCTGCACGCCCTCGACCGCGGAGATGACCAGCACGGCGCCGTCGAGCACGGTCAGCACCCGCTCCACCTCGGCGATGAAATCCGGGTGGCCGGGCGTGTCGATCAGGTTGACGGTCAGGTCGCCGAGGGCGAACGACACGACCGCGGACTTGATCGTGATGCCGCGCTGCCGTTCCAGCTCCAGCGAATCAGTCTGGGTGCTGCCGTCATCGACGCTGCCGATCTCGTCGATGACGCCGGCCGCGTACAGCAGCCGCTCGGTCAGGCTGGTCTTACCGGCGTCTACATGCGCAAGGATCCCAAGGTTCAGCGTGCTCACGAAGCGTCATGTCCTCTGGATAGGCGGCAACTCCCGTCTGGATAGACATGGACGCTTCGCGCATTTTCGCTCCCTGGCAGTTCGGCTGCTGCAGGGAGTACAGCAGACAGGCCGCGGGCCGGGCAACTGATTTCCGCCGGGTCCGGCGTCGGCCCGTTGGTCCGGTGCTGGCCACCTGGGCACCCCGGATCAAGATCGATGTGGAATCGCCTACCACCTGAGGTAGGCAACTCCGCATCGATCAAGAAGGAGCGGGGGTGATCTTGACTGGGAGCGGGATGACCGGCAAACGACGCTAGGCGGTCCCGGCGGTGGTCTCGGCGAGGCGGCGACGCAGGTAGCGGCGCTCGGCGTCGGTGGGCGCCAGCGCCAGCGCCTCGCGGTAGGCGGCAGCGGCCTCGGCGCTGCGGCCGAGGCGGCGGAGCAGGTCGGCCTGCGTCGCGGGCAGCAGGTGGTAGCCGGCCAGCTCCCCCGACGCCCGCAGCTCGGTCACCAGCTCCAGTCCCGCCGCGGGTCCCTCGGCCATCCCCACCGCGACAGCCGTGTTCAGCCGCACCACCGGCGACGGCGCCAGCTGCCGGTAGAGCGCCGCGATCTGAGGCCAGTCGGTCTCGGCGGCGGTGGCCGCGGTGGCGTGGCAGGCGGCGATGGCCGCCTGCACCTGATAGGGCCGGGCCGGCCTCGGCGCAGCGTCCGGTCCAGCAGGGCCGTGCCCTCGGCGATCTCGTCCCGGTCCCACCGCGCGCGGTCCTGGGCCTCCAGGGTCACCACGTCACCCGCTGCGTCGAGCCGGGTCGCGCGGCGCGCGTCGTGCAGCAGCATGAGCGCCAGCAGGCCCGCAGCCTCGGGCTCGTCGGGCATCAGCCGGATCAGCACCCGGGCCAGCCTGATGGCCTCGGCGGTCAGGTTCTGCCGGATCAGGTCAGCCCCCGCCGAGGCCGAGTAACCCTCGTTGAACAGCAGGTACAGCACGGCCAGCACCGCGGGGGTGCGCTCGGGCAGCAGGTGCGCCGGGGGCACCCGGTACGGTATTCCCGCGTGCCGGATCTTCTGCTTCGCCCGGGCCAGCCGCTTGGCCATCGCCGGCTCGCCGACCAGGAATGCCCGGGCTATCTGCGGGGTGGTGAGCCCGGCCAGGGTGCGCAGGGTGAGCGCGACCTGGGCGTCCAGGGCCAGCGCCGGGTGACAGCAGGTGAACATCAGCCGCAGCCGGTCGTCGGGCACGGCGTCGTCGTCGTCGCCGGCGTCTGGCTCTGGCGGGTACGACATGGCGGCAGCGACCTCTCGCAGCTTGGCGGCGCCGACCGCGGCGCGGCGCAGCCTGTCGGTGGCCCGGTTGCGCGCGGTCGTGGTCAGCCAGGCACCGGGACGGTGCGGGATGCCGTCCCGCGGCCAGCGCTGCAGGGCCAGGGCGAAGGCGTCCTGCGCGCACTCCTCGGCGAAATCCCAGTCGCGGGTGACCCGGATCAGCGTCGCCACCACCCGGCCCCACTCGTCCCGGAACGCCTGGGCAACCACGGCCTCGACGTCAGCGGTCATCGCGGCCCTCCCCTCTCCGGCGGCAAGACGACGAACGGACATCCCAGACAGCACTACGACGAACGGAGACGGGCCCGCTGGACAGCGCTCCGGCGAGCAGGCCGCCGCGCGGACAGCGTCGCCGCGAGCCAGCGCACGGGTGCCATAGGCTCCCGTCATCGATCACCGGGTGGACCGACCGCACGTCCCCGCCCCGCTACGAGCAGCCCGGTAGCTATGGCGATGCCGACACCGACCAGCACGACGCCGCCGAGAGCCTCGCCCCTTTCACCGATCCTGGTGCCCAGCAGACGGCCGAGTTCCAGCCCCGTGAGAGCCATCGTGACGCTGACGGCACCGATGACAACCGCCGCGGTGAGCAGGGCCACGTGATACGTGCCGAGAGCGAAGCCGACGGCAAGGTTGTCAATGCTGAGCGCAAGCCCGGAGATGAGGAGCTTGCCCAGGCCCTGACCGGCCGCGCCGGTGGTGTCGCCGCCGCGGCGGCGGAATGCGCTGATAAGCGCGTACAGGCCAGTGACGATCAGGAGGGCGGCGCCGATCCAGCGTGCGGCATGCCCGAGCGTGCCCGCCAGGCCATGGCCAAGCAGCAGGCCAAGCAGCGGCATCCCGGCCTCAAACAGCCCGAACACTATCCCGACGCGCAGCCGGGTCACGGCATCGACGCCGCCGACGCCGATCGCGATGGCCGCGGCGAAATTGGACAGGCCCAGGGACGCCGCGACCAGCAGGACTGCGAGCATAGGGCACCACCTTACGAATCCGGGGCCGGCAACTGCGCGCGCATGCAGGCGCTGCCTGACCAGCCGTGCCGCCTCCCGGCATCCTCATTCACGAGTCCCGCCTCGCGGCGTGGCTGGTTGGATGGGGCTCTCGCACCCACGCGGTGCCCCGCTCAGGCGAAGTCACGCGAAAGGGAGTGCCGCCATGGCCGAACGAACGATCTACCAGTACGTGCCGCACCGCCGGACCCAGGCGAGGCTTGCCGGAAAGGCTCCCCGCCCGGTCAAAGTCGCCGACCAGCTCCCCGCCGGCAGCAAGCCGGCCCGGTTCAACGCATGGCTCGCCGTCAAGGTCACCACCGGGGTCGGCACCATGTGGTGCGCCTACGCCTTCAGCGCGCTTGCCCTGGTCAGCCTGCCGTCCGCGATCTCGTCGCACAACGTCGTCACGCTGGTGTCCTGGATCTCCCAGACCTTCCTCCAGCTGGTCCTGCTATCGGTGATCATCGTCGGCCAGAACGTGCTGGCAGCCGCAGCCGACAAGCGGTCTGAGGCCACGTACAACGACGCCGACGCCGTGCTCCACGAAGCCGTCAAGATCCAGGAACACCTCGTAGCGCAGGACAAGGTGCTCGGCGTCCTCATCGACAAAGCGCAAGCCCAGCCTGGCTGACCAAGGCCCTGGTCAGCCGCAGGACAACCCCCTGGTGACGGGTAGCAGCCGCGAGACCGCGTCAGGAGCCGGGCGCCGCCTCATCCACCCCGCCCGCCGCCGCGTCCAGGGCCGCCAGCTCGGCGGGCGTGGCACCGAGGCGGCGCTCGACGTCGGCCAGCCGCTCGCTGATCACCGCCAGCTGCTGGCCCAGGTCGGCGTGGCCCCTCTTCAGTTCTGCGGAGTTCGCGTCGGTGTGCTCCTTGATGAACACCGAGGCAACGGTGGCGGTGAGCACCCCAATGAGGCCGATCCCCACCAGCATGAGGATCGCTGAGACGAAGATAGTGGGCCGGCGCCGTCCCGGGAATGACCTGGCGAGCCTGCGGGGCGGATGAGCACAGCATGCTGCCGGGTCCTAACATGTCCGCTCATGGACGATCGGGTGGTGCTGCGTCCGGTGCGCGAGGACGACCTCGCCGTGCTCGAGCGGCTGACCAACAGCCCCGAAGGCGCCGGGCCGCACGAGTGGCACGGCTGGACCGACCCGCACCTGTGGCGGCACCGGTGGACCGAGAACGGCCTGCTCGGCTCCGCGGGCGGCACGCTGATGGTGGTCCGCGGGCCGAAGCCGGCCGGCTTCGTGAGCTGGCGGCAGGTGATCACCGGGCCGATCTCCCACTGCTGGGAGCTCGGTATCGCACTCGCGCCGGAGGCCCGCGGCCAGGGAGTCGGCACGCGGGCCCAGCGTCTCGTCGTCCGCTACCTGTTCGCGTACTCCCAGGTCAACAGGATCCAGGCCGGGACCGAGATCACCAACATCGCCGAGCAGCGGGCGCTGGAGAAGGCCGGGTTCACCCGGGAGGGCGTGCTGCGCGGCGCGGGCTTCCGGGACGGCCGGTGGCGCGACGGGGTGCTGTACAGCGTGCTGCGCGACGAGGTCGATCTAGAGGCGGATCCAGAGGCGGATCTCGACGCCGGCCCCTGACCGCGCGGCTCTCGGCCGCGGGCCTTACGGTGGTCGGGAACCACGAGCGCACGGGCAGCCGCGGAGGCTTCATGACCGAGCAGGATTTCTTGACCGTGACGGACAGCAGGACCGGCCAGGATTACACGATCCCGATCACCGACGGAACGGTCCGGTCAACCGACCTGCGCCAGATCAAGGTGTCGGAAGCCGACCACGGGCTGATCAGCTACGACCCCGGGCTGTTCAACACCGCCGTCGCGCGCAGCCAGGTCACCTTCCTGGACGGCGAGGCCGGCGTGCTGGAGTACCGCGGCTACCCGATCGAGCAGCTGGCCACCAGCGCCACCTACCTCGAGGTCGCCTACCTGCTCATCTACGGCCACCTGCCGTCCGATACCGAGCTGGCCAGCTGGACCGAGGACATCTCGATGCACACCTTCGTGCACGAGAACATCAAGAACTTCATGCAGGGCTTCCGGTACGACGCGCACCCGATGGGGATGCTGCTCGCCTCGGTCGGCGCGCTGTCCACCTTCTACCCCGACGCGAACGTGTTCGACAATCCCGACGCGATCGAGCTGCACATCCGGCGGCTGATCGCCAAGGTGCCCACGCTGGCCGCGTTCGCCCACCGGCACAACCTCGGCCTGCCGTACGTCTACCCGGACAACGAGCTCAGCTACACGGCCAACTTCCTGTCCATGCTGTTCAAGATGTCCGAGCGCACCTACCACCCTGACCCGCGGGTCGAGCGCGCGCTGGAGACCCTGTTCATCCTGCACGCCGACCACGAGCAGAACTGCTCGACGACGGCGGTCCGGGTGGTCGGCTCCTCGCACGCCGACCCGTACTCCTGCGTCGCCGCGGGCATCGCCGCCCTGTACGGCCCGCTGCACGGCGGCGCCAACGAGGCCGTGCTCAAGATGCTCGTCCGGATCGGCGACATGGAGAACGTGCCGGGCTTCATCGAGGGGGTGAAGAACGGCAAGGAGCGGCTGATGGGCTTCGGCCACCGGGTATACAAGAGCTACGACCCGCGGGCCCGCCTGATCAAGAAGGCCGCCGACGACGTGTTCGAGGCCAAGGGCACCAGCCCGCTGCTGCGCATCGCGCTCGAGCTGGAGAAGCGGGCGCTCGAGGACGACTACTTCGTCAGCCGCAAGCTGTACCCGAACGTCGACTTCTACTCCGGGCTGATCTACCAGGCGCTGGGCCTGCCGCAGGAGATGTTCACCGTGCTGTTCGCCCTGGCCAGGACCAGCGGCTGGGTCGCCCAGTGGCTGGAGATGATCAGGGATCCGGAGCAGAAGATCACCCGGCCGCTGCAGGTGTACACCGGCGACCGGGGCCTGGAGTACAAGGTCAGCCGCGGCTGACGGGCCGCCGTCGGAGCCGTTCGGCAAAAATAACTAGTTGCCATCAAGCAACTAGTTGCCGGTAAGCTGTCCTGACGTGCGAGGTGATCGGGAGAGCGGGGCCGACCGCTACAAGTGGGTAGCGCTCTCCAACACCACCCTCAGCATGACGATGGCGACCATCGACGCGTCCATCGTGATCATCGCGATGCCGGCCATTTTCCGCGGCATCCACCTGGACCCGCTCACCCCCGGCAACGTGAGCTACCTGCTCTGGATGATCATCGGCTACCTGCTGGTGCAGTCCGTGCTGGTGGTCACGCTGGGCCGGCTGGGCGACATGTTCGGCCGGGTCCGCATCTACAACCTGGGCTTCGTCGTCTTCACCCTAGCCTCGGTCGCGCTCTCGCTCGACCCGCTGCTCGGCCCGGGCGGGGCGCTGTGGCTGATCCTGTGGCGGTGCGGGCAGGCGTTCGGCGGCGCGATGCTGATGGCCAACGCGGCGGCGATCCTCACCGACGCGTTCCCGTCCAATCAGCGCGGGATGGCGCTGGGCATCAACCAGATCGCCGGGATCTCCGGCCAGTTCGTCGGGCTGCTGCTCGGCGGGGTGCTGGCCGCGTGGGACTGGCGCTCGGTGTTCTGGGTGAACGTGCCGATCGGCGTGTTCGGCACGATCTGGTCCTACCGCAGCCTGCGCGAGGTCTCCGGGCCGAGGCGGCGGGCCAGGATCGACTGGCCGGGCAACGTCACGTTCGCGCTCGGTGCCAGCATGGTGCTGGTCGCGATCACCTACGGCATCCAGCCCTACGGCGGGCACGCGACCGGCTGGCTGAACCCGTGGGTGCTGTCCGGGCTGGCCGGCGGGGTGGCGATGCTGGCGCTGTTCTGCGTCATCGAGACGAAGATCGCCGAGCCGATGTTCCAGATGGGGCTGTTCAAGATCCGGGCGTTCGCGGCCGGCAACGCCGCCAGCCTGCTCGGCGCCATCGCCCGCGGCGGGCTGCAGTTCATGCTGGTCATCTGGCTGGCCGGCATCTGGCTGCCGCTGCACGGCTACAACTACGTGATCACGCCGCTGTGGGCCGGCATCTACATGCTGCCGCTCACCTTCGGCTTCCTCCTGGCCGGCCCGGTCTCCGGCTGGCTGTCCGACCGGTACGGCCCGCGGCTGTTCGCCACCGCCGGCCTGCTGGTCTCCGCCGCCGCGTTCGCCGGCCTGATGCTGCTGCCGGTGGACTTCAGCTACTGGCAGTTCGCCGCGCTGATCTTCCTCAACGGGGTGGGTTCCGGGCTGTTCGCCTCGCCGAACACCTCCGCCATCATGAGCGCGGTCCCGGCCCGGCACCGCGGCTCGGCCTCGGGCATGCGGGCCACCTTCCAGAACTCCGGCATGTCCCTGTCCATCGGCATCTTCTTCTCGCTGATGATCGCCGGGCTGGCGGCGACGCTCCCCCGGGCGCTGACCAGCGGGCTGCGGTCACAGGGCGTCCCCGCCGCCGTCGCCGCGCACGTCGCCCACCTGCCGCCGGTGAGCACCATGTTCGCCGCGCTGCTCGGCTACAACCCGGTGGGGCACCTGCTCGCGCCCAGCGGCGCGCTCGCCAGGCTGCCGCGGCACAACGCCGCCGTGCTCACCGGCAAGCAGTTCTTCCCGCACCTGATCTCGGGGCCGTTCCACCACGGCCTCATCATCGTGTTCACCGCGGCCGCGGTCATGTCGGTCATCGGCGCCGTGATCTCGCTGCTGCGCGGCAAGCAGTTCTACTACGACGGTCCGGGGGGTCCCGACGGCCCGGGGGGTCCCGGGAGTGCCGCGCCGCGGCAGGCTCCCGCTGCCCTCGTGCCGGCCCCGGACCAGATGATCCCGAACGGTCACGACGCGCCGGCGCGGCGCGCGGACGCCGGGCATTCCGGGCGTCATCCGCCTGCGGCGGAAGGCGGCTGAGCAGCGGTTAGGGCGGCTGAGCAGCAGTTACCGCCCGGGCGCCTGACCGCCGGGGCTTTACCGCCAGGGCTCTACCGCCAGGAGCTGGCGCGCTTGGCGTCGGCCCGGGCGCTGGCCGCCCGTTCGGCCTCGTCGCGGATGGGCTGGGTGCCCCAGCGGCTGGCGCCGTACCGGATGACCCGCCCGCTGCCGCCGCAGCCCGCGCACCGGTGGTGCGTCCAGGTGTAGATCCAGCCGGCGGGCCTGCCGGTGCCCTTGCAGGACCGATGCGCGATCCGCGGGTTGAGCCGCACGGACCTCCAGTACCCGACGGCGAGGAGCAGGGCGGCCACGATCAGCCCGGCAACGTGCCCGAGGGCGAAGCCTAAAACCAGGATCAGGATCAGTACTACCGGAATCCGCACGCTGACTACACCTCCCGGCCGTCCGGTATCGCGCCAGCCTGGCGGTCAGGCTACGCCCCCCGCCGGGGCTTGCTCAGGCGAATTCCGGAGATTACGGCCGGCGGGGCAACGATTGCGGCCGGCGAGGCCGGCCACCGGGTAGTCTGGCCGCCGCTGCTCCGGATGGCTAGCCGGACCGGGGGATCCGCATCGCCCAAGCCGGATTGCAACCATCCGGCTCCGGAGAGCGTCTGGTAGACCAGATAGCGGGAAGCAACCGCCCGGCACGGGCGGCTCGCTGGGGACTCTCTCCGGACTAGGGAGCACTCGTGACTGTCCCGCGCAGGCGACGGGCCGCCGCGCTCACGCCCATCCTGGTCGGCCTGATGGCGGCCGTCGTGGCCGGCGCAGCGCCGCAGCCTTCGGCCCAGACTGCCAGCCAGCCGGCCGTGGTCGTGCTCAACTGCCTGGGCAAGCAGCAGGTCTGGCCGACCCAGATCGTCCTGGCCTGCGCTGACGGCAGTGCCTACCTGTCCGGCCTGCACTGGGCCACCTGGCAGTCCGTGGCCCGAGCGTCCGGCACCTGGCGGATCAACGACTGCACGCCGTACTGCGCCCGGGGCACATTCCACAGCTTCCCCGCGATCGTGACGCTGCTGCGCCCGGAGCCGCTGCCCAGCCACCATGACGTGCGTCATTACACCAGGATCACGATCGTGCTGCCGGGCCGGCGCTGCTACCAAACGGGCGGCGCGCGGACTTGCTACCCGGCCAGCTACACCGGGGACTTGTGGAGCATCACGAAATCGGGTCTCCCGGTCAACCCGGGCGCCGCACCGCCGGCAGGAAGCACCACGAAGCCCGCCCCGCCGATAAGAGACCTGATCACCTGACGACGGCCATCCAACCCGGAGAACCATAACCCAGCCGGCCCCCTACACACTCTCCATCTGGCTGCACAGCAATGGGTCGTCGATTCGACGCGCTGCTCCGGCCGGCAACGCGGCAGACTGTCAGGCTCTCGCCGTGAAGGGCTCGAGCAGGTGGCTGAAGGCCCAGGTTGACTGCTGGATCCCTGAGCACGTGTTGCTGCCTGCCGTGCCCGGGCAGCCGCCGTTGTCGCGCTGGATGGCCCAGATCGACAGCAGGCTCATGTGCTCCTGCTTGGCAAAGGCCATCACCTGGGCCGCGTCGCTCAGCCAGGTCCTCTCGATCGTGCCCCGGTCGTCGATGCCGGGCATCATGGTCATCCCCTCCAGCTGCCACAGCTGCGTCGCGGTGTCCCCGGGGAAGAGGCCGGCCAGCTGGTTGTGCAGGTTGAGCGCGGCGCTCATCGCCGCGACCCCCATGGGCACCCGGCCCTCGTGGGTCAGGTAGTAGTCGAAGGTCATGATGTTGACCACGCTGATGTGGACGCCGTTGGCGATGGCGTTCTTGAGCACGGCCAGCCCGTTCGGGTCGAGGCCGTACGGCTCGACCGGGATCGTGAAGTCGACCTGCAGGGTGATGCCGCGGGCGGCCGCCCAGGACTGGGCCATGGCGATCGCCTGGTCGCGGCGGGTGATGCCCGCGGTGTTGTTCAGCGACCTGTCCTCGACGTCCATGTCCAGCCGGCTGACGTGGTACTTGCTGACCAGCAGCTCGTAGGCGGCGGCGATCCTGCTGACGCTGGTGCACGAGTCGGCGAGCTCGGTGCCGCCGTGGTCGGCGCTGTAGCCGCCGAACGACGGGATGACGTCGCCGCCGGTGCGGCGCAGCGTGGCGATCTGGGACAGGTACCGCCCGGCCGACAGCGGCTGCCTGGCGTTGCCGTTCCAGGTGGCGGTGCAGGATCCCTTCTTCGGCGTCTGGATGAATGCGAGCGTGAGGTAGCGCGCGCCGGACTGCGCGGCGACCCGGGAGATGCTGCTGGGCAGGTAGCCCTCGAAGTACGGCGCGTAGACCTGAGCCGGGATCGCGGTCCGGGGGGAGGCGGCCGGCGCGGCAGCCCGGTCAGCCGGTGCGGCCGACGCGGCGGTACCTGCCCAGGCCGGCACGGCGAGCGCAGCGGCCGCCGTCAGGATCAGGATGCGGGCTCGGGGGTGGCGGAATCTCACGGGGATGCTCCCTTCCGGGGCAGTCTGAGTCCCCTTACGCGCGGGGATGGTGCTGGCGGCTACGTTCCAGCCGGACAGGCTGACCACGGGGGTGGCGCCGTGCAGATCGGCGCCAGCCGTGGTCACTCGGGTCACTGGACTTAGTTTGTATAGTTTCCGAACAAGCGGACCAGACTATGCCGCCGCCGTCAAGGCCCCTGGCCGTGCGGCCCCCTGGCCGTGTGGCCCGCCTCAGCGGGCGGGGCGCGCGGACATCGTGACGAAGTCACGCGCCCAGGAGGGCGTGAAGAACGCGGCGGGGCCCTGCGCGGTCGAGGCGAGCAGCTTGCGTCCGTTCGACGCGGTGGCACGGCCGCCTGCGGTCGAGGGGTCGTAGCTGACGAAGACCGGCCAGTTGGGGTTGATGTCGAGTTCCATGCCGCGGATGACCCCGGCGTGGGCGAGGAGCTGGGCCAGCTGGAGCGGTGACAGGGCGGGGCCGGCGGCGTAGACGAGGGCGCCGTCGGCGGTGATGCCGAGCCCGGACCGCCACTGATGCTTGATGCCCGGGACCGACGCGGCGCACGAGGTCGCTGCGCACGTCGATCCCCACGCCCGCCAGTTGCCCGCGGCGGCCCGCGTGGGGTGGCCGCCGGCCACGAGCGGTACCAGGTTCTGGCGGACGGCGACGACACGGCTGGTCATGGTGACGTCGCGGCCCCAGGCGCCGATGGCGGCGCTGCCATCGGCATAGATCACCAGGGAAGCCGCCCCGGGCCGCAGCGGGTCGATCATGCGGCCCTCGGTGTAGTAGCCACCGCGTGCGTCTTTCATCTTGAAGCCGCCATTGAACGCGGCGACCAGCGAGGCGGCCTCGGCCGGCCCGACCGGCGCGGTGTACCGGTAGGGGCCGCCGCCCGGGCTGAGCGACCCCGAGTACAGCCGGGCGGACAGCAGGCGGGTATCCATCCAGGCGATGCCTGCCGGCTGGCGGCCGCCCGGCGGGACGAGCCTGGTCTCATAGACCGCCGCGTAGCCGCGGACCCGGCGGCCGACGGCACGCCAGCGGCCCTGCCCGGCGGTGCTGCCGCCGGCGAACGGCGCCAGCGCTCCCGGGGCCATCGGCGAGCCGGGACCGCTGGCCAGGCTGCGGGGCTTGGGTTCAGCCGACGGCTCCGCCGGGACGGCAGCGTGAGCCCGCACGGATCTTGGCCCCGCCAGCGGCATCGCACGAAGCCAGCGTCACGCTCAGCCACGACAGCAGAACCACGCACGCCAGCGCGCGCGAGACACGGTAAGGCACGGTAAGGGCCACCGGACCACTGTAGGAATGCCAGCAGACTCCTCCGCGTGCCCGGGGATGCCGGACGTCACAGCGTGCCGGTGGGCAGCGCGGCCATCAGCTGCTTCCAGGCCAGGTCGCTGCCGGCCGCGAGGCACCCGTTCAACCACGGCATCGGAGCCGAGCGCGCTGACCCGGACGACCGGCTGCACCGGCGCCAGCGTCTGCAGCTGGCCGCTGACCGCGTCGGCGAACCCGGGCGCCTGGCCGATGCCGCCGCCCAGCACGATCAACTCGGGATCCACGACGGTGATCACGGCGCAGATCGCTTTCGCGACCAGCCGTGCCTCCCCGGCGACCACGGCCGCCGCGCGCTCGTCCCCCCTCGCCGCGGCGTCGAAGACCCGGCGCGCGGTGACCGGCCCGCGGATTCCGGCCTTGCGGGCCGCCCGCACGACCGCGGCGGCCGCGGCGGCCGCCTCGAGCTCACCGCGCTTGCGGGCATCGCTCTCGTCGGCGCCGGACCCCTCGGACAGCGGCATGAAGGCGATCTCCCCGGCCACCCCGTGCACGCCGCGGCGCAGCTGGCCGCCGAGCACGAGGCCCATGCCGATGCCGGTGCCCACGTGCACGAAGGCGAAGTCGTCCACGTTCCGGCCGTGACCGAGCTCGCGCTCGGCGAGCGCCTCGGCGTCCACGTCGTTCTCGATCAGCACCGACTCGCCGAAGGCGGCGCGCAGCCCGGCGAGCGCCGCAGGCCGGTCCCACCCGGCCAGCCCTCCGGTCAGCGCTATCGCGTTCCTGCTCGGGTCGTAGACTCCCGGGCTGCCGATCACCGTCTGGGTGATGGCCGACCGGGCGATGCCGGCCTCGCCGGACAGCACGTCGGCGAGCCGCACCAGCTCGGCCACCCGGCCGCGGACGCTGGTGGCGCGGGCGCGCAGCGTGGATCTGGCCCGGATATCCCCGCCCAGGTCGGCGACTGCGCCCCGCACGTACTCGTGGCCGATGTCCAGGCCGAGCACCAGTCCCGCGTCGGGGCGGATCTCGTACAGCAGGGCGGACCGGCCGGGGACTCCGGTGCGCTGCCCCGCCGCCTGCACCAGGCCCGCCCGCTCAACGTTGCCGAGCGCGAGCGACACCGTCGGCTTGGACAGCCCGGAAACCCGGGCGAGCTCGGCGCGCGAGCACGGGCCGAGCGTGCGGATGTGCTCGAGCAGCAGCTGCTCGTTCATGGCCCGGATCAGCGGGGGCCGCGCGGCCGAGATGGTGCCGCCCGGGCTGCCGCGGCCCGCTCCCCCGCGGCGGACGGACGGCACCCCCGGGCCGGCTTCGGGCGGCTCAGCTATCGCGCCGCCTGGCGCGGCCCCGCAGACCGCCTGGCCACCGGGCCCGCAGCCCCGCCGGCCAGTGCGCCAGGTGACGGTACCGCCACGGCCACCTCCCCCTCCATGATCTGGTCCACCTGAGGATGACACGCGAGTCAGGCACGCGCATCCTTGTCTCGGCCCAATAGTTAGGATACTGTCCTAACTATCTCACGTCGGCGGGGCCGGTGACAGCATGAGCACGGCCACAGCAGAATCTTGCCGGCGCGACCATAGTTTGGATACTGTCCTAACTAACTCATTTGCGGAGGAATCTCCCAGCGTGAAGGCCACCGTCCTGCTCGGGATCGACTTCGGCGGCACCAAGATCGCGGTTGCCGTGGCCGATCCCCGCGGCCGCCGGCTCGACTCTGTCACGGTGGACAGCGTGGGCGAACTCGGTGCCCGCGCGGCCTTCGGGCGCGGCGTGACGGCCGCGAGGGACCTGCTCGCCGCGGCGGGCGATCCGCACCTGGCCGCGGTTGGCGTCTCCACGTTCGGGATTCCCTTCGACGACCGGGTCGAGCTCGCCCCCGCCATCGACGGCTGGGACCGGCTGGCGCTCGGCCGCGAGCTCCGGGCCGCCTTTCCGGGCGCGGAGGTCGCGATGGCCACCGACGCCAAGGCGGCCGCCCGCGCCGAGGCCGCCTGGGGCGCGCTGGCCGGCTGCGATCCCGCCGTCTACCTCAACCTCGGTACCGGGCTGTCCGCCGCGATCGTGATCGGCGGCCGGGTGGTCCTGGGCCGCAACGGCGCGGCCGGCGAGATCGGCTACAACCTGCGCGATCTCAGCGACGTCGGGCTCGCGCTGGAGGACCGGGTGCCGCTGGAGGGGATGGTCAGCGCCCGGGCCCTGGGCAAGCGGGCCACCAGCGCGGTGGGCTCCGGACGGGAGCTGTCCGCCGCTGAAGTGTTCGCGTCCGGCGCCGGCCATCAGGCGCTGGACGACGTCATCGACGAGTTCGTCGCGGAACTCGCCTTTCACCTGGTCAACCTCGCCAATTGCATCGATCCCGTGCGGATCGCCGTCGGCGGCGGGATGACCGGCTCGTGGGAACGGCTGCGCCCCGGCCTGGAGCGGGCGCTGCGGGCGGGCGTCCCGTTCCCGCCGCAGCTCGTGCTCGCCGAGTTCCCGTTCGACGCGCCCCTGATCGGAGCCGTCGCGCTGGCCGCCGAGGCGGCGCAGGCCCGGCCCGGTACAGTCACCACCCACCTGGACGGCAGGCCCGGGCCGGGGCGGCCGCTCAATAACGCACACACGACAAGGGACTGAATGCCATGAGAGGGACTAACGCGTACCGGCGCTGGGCCAGTTTCGGGCTCATCGCCGCGGCCAGCCTGCTCGCGGCCAGCTGCAGCGCTGGCTCAGGCGGCAGCACCAAGGCCGGGGGCGGCGGCAGCAGCAGCGTGGTGACGATCTCGAACGAGAACGGCGCCCTGTGGACCTGCGGCTTCAACCCGCTCCTCGGCCCGGACCAGCTGCTGTCCTTCGGCTTCGTGTACGAGCCGCTCGTCTACGTCAACCCGCTGCAGAACGGCAAGACCACGCCCATGCTCGCGACGTCCTGGGCGTGGGGGGCGGGCAACAAGACGCTCACGTTCACGATCCGCAAGGGCGTCAAGTTCAGTGACGGGACGCCGCTGACACCCGCCGACGTGGTGTTTACCTTCAACCTGATGAAGAAATACCCGGCGCTGGACCTGCCCGGGGTGTGGTCGGTGCTGTCGAGCGTCAGCCAGGCGGGCCCGGACCAGGTCACCATGAGCTTCAAGGCGCCGGCCGTGCCGGACTTCTACTACATCGCCGGCCAGACCCCGATCCTGCCCCAGCACGTCTGGTCGAAGATCGCGAACCCCGTGACGTACTCCGACGGCCACCCGGTCGGCACCGGCCCGTATGTCGTGAACCCGTGCATCAGCGCCAACGTCACCTACACCGCCAACCCGCGCTACTGGCAGCCAGGCCTGCCGCACATCAAGAAGGTGGAGTACCCGGCGTTCACCTCGAACAACACGGCCAACGACCAGCTGGCCAACGGCCAGGCGCAGTGGGGATCCCAGTACATCCCGAACATCAAGGCGTTCTACACCTCGAAGAACCCCAGCTTCCACTACTGGTTCCCGCCGACGGTCAACGTCTCGCTGGTGCCGAACCTGACCAACCCGCTGCTGGCCAACGTCAAGGTCCGCCAGGCCATGTCGTACGCGATCGACCGCGGCAAGGTCTCCTCGATCGGCGAATCCGGCTACGAGCCGCCCGCCAACCAGGCCGGCATCGTCACGCCGACGTTCAATAGCTGGCTCGACACCTCGCTGGCCAGCAAGTACAGCTACGGCTACAACCCGGCGAAGGCCAAGCAGCTGCTGGCGTCGGCCGGCTACAAACTGGGCTCCGACGGCATCATGGCCAACGCGAAGGGCCAGAAGCTCGCCTTCTCCGTCATCAACATCGGGGGCTACTCCGACTGGGTCGCCTCGATGCAGGTGATCCAGCAGAACCTCAAGGCGGTCGGCATCTCGCTGACGCCCGACAACCTGACCAACACCGCCTTCGCCGCGGCGCTGTACGCCGGCAGGTACCAGCTGGCCTACTACGACCAGCAGAGCTTCGGCCCCGGCCCGTACTACGAGCTCAGGAACTGGCTGCTGTCGTCCAACTCGGCGCCGATCGGGCAGACGGCCGCCTCGAACTACGAGCGGTTCAGCAACCCGGCCACCGACAGGCTGATCCAGTCCTACGCCGCCACCACCAGCAGCACGCAGCAGCACGCCATCGTCGACCAGCTGCAGCAGGTCATGCTGACCCAGCTTCCGATCATCCCGGTGGTGGAAGCGGTGGACTGGTTCCAGTACAGCACCCAGAACCACTCCGGCTGGCCCACCCCCGGCAACCCCTACGCCCAGCCGTCGGCGTACGCGTTCCCGGACATGGAGCAGGTGCTGCTGCACCTGAAGTGAGCCGGTGCGCGCCCGGGGATTCCCCCGGTCCCCTGGCGCGCACCCCTCCTGCTGGGGGCCGGTACGGGTCATCATGACGGTAACGAGGCGACTATGAGGAGCCAGCAATGAGCCCGAGGAGACGAGCTTGAGGTTCGCGCTGCGCCGCCTCGGCTTCTTCGTGTTCACGCTGTGGGCGGCGCTGACCCTTAACTTCCTGCTGCCGCGGCTGATGCCGGGCAACCCCGCGGAGGCGATGCTGTCCAAGTTCCACGGCCAGGTCGGGCCGGGGACGATCAGGGCCCTGGACATCCTGTTCGGGGTCAACACGAACCAGGGCCTGGCCTCGCAGTACGTCATCTACCTGCACCACGTGGTGACGGGGAACTTCGGCACGTCGCTGGACTTCTACCCGGCGCCGGTCAGCTCCGTCATCGGCGGCGCGATCTGGTGGACGCTCGGGCTGGTGGGCATCACCACGGTGCTGGCCTTCACGCTCGGCACCGGTCTCGGCATCGTCGCCGCGTGGCGCCGCGGCGGGCGGCTGGACAGCGTCATGCCGCCGGTGTTCGTGATCACCTCCGCGATCCCGTACTTCTGGGTCGGCATGGTGCTCGTGCTGATCTTCGGGCTGAGCCTGCACTGGCTGCCCACCCAGGGCGGCTATTACGTCTCCACCGACACGCCCGGGTTCTCGCTCACCTTCTTCCAGGACGTGCTGTCGCACGCGGTCCTGCCCGCCGGGGCGCTGCTGATCACCACCATCGGCACCTGGATCCTGACCATGCGCAACACGATGATCACCACCCTGGCCGAGGACTACGTGCGGATGGCGCGCGCCAAGGGCCTGCCGGGCCGGCGCATCATGATCGACTACGCGGCCCGCAACGCCATCCTGCCCAACCTCACCGGCTTCGCCATGTCGCTCGGGTTCGTGGTCAGCGGCGCGATCCTGATCGAGTACGTGTTCAACTACCCCGGGGTCGGCTACATGCTGCTGCAGGCGGTGCAGGGTGAGGACTTCCCGCTGATGCAGGCGCTGTTCCTGCTCATCACCCTCGCGGTGCTGGTGGCGATCCTGCTGTCCGACATCGCCACCGCCCTGCTTGACCCGCGCACCAGGACGGCGGGCTAACGCCATGTCGATGCCCTTGTCCGGTGTCTCCGGCACAGCCGCCCCCGGCCAGGAACTCGCCGCCGGCCCCGCGGCCGGCCCGGCGCTGCCTGCCACCCAGGGGCTGGCGAGGATCGGCCGCGCGGTGCGGTCCAACCGGAAGGCCACCGCGGGCGCCGCGCTGCTGGCGGTCTTCGCCCTGGTCGCGATCTTCCCCGGCGTGATCGCGCACGACAGCCCCAGCGCGGACGCCTTCGCCCCCCGGCTCGGCCCCTCGACCGCCCACCTGCTCGGCACCACCGCGTACGGCCAGGACATGTTCGCCCAGCTCGTGTGGGGAACCCGGGCCGTGCTGATCATCGCTCTGGTGGTGGGCCTGGCCGCGACCGGGATCGCGGTCCTCGTCGGCGTCGCCGCCGCGTACCTCGGCGGCCTGTGGGACAGCTCGCTCAGCGTCCTCACCGACGTGCTGCTGGTCATCCCGCTGTTCCCGCTGCTGATCGTCATCGCCGCCTATGCGCACGGCGGGAGCACGCTGGTGCTCATCCTGGTGATCACGTTCACCAGCTGGTCCTACACCGCGCGCCAGCTGCGCGCGCAGGCCCTGTCGCTGCGCAACAGGGATTTCCTCGAGGCGGCGCGGGTCCGCGGCGAGCGGCGGCTCTACATCATCGTGGCGGAGGTCATCCCCACGATGACCTCGCTGATCGTGGCGAGCTTCCTGACCAACGCCCTGTACGCCGTGCTGTTCGCTTCCAGCCTGCAGTACATCGGCCTGGGCGACCCCAGCACGCAGAGCTGGGGGACGATGCTCTACTGGGCGCAGAACAACGCGGCGCTGCAGACCGGCCAGCCGCTGTGGGCCATCGCCCCCGGGGCGTGCATCGCCGCGCTCGGGGCGGCGTTCGCGCTGCTCAACTACGCTTTCGATGAGATCGGAAACCCGGCGCTGCGCCCGGTTCGGAGGACCCGTGTCAAGCGTGCAGGCTGACGCCGACCCCCGTTCCCGCGGCTCCCGCGCGGCGGCGGGCCCGGTGCTGACGGTCAGCGACCTCTCGGTCGCCTACGCGGCGGACCGGGGAGCCGTCGCCGCAGTCGACCAGGTGAGCTTCGACCTGTACCCGGGCGAGTTCCTGGGCATCGTGGGCGAGTCGGGCTGCGGCAAGTCCACCCTGCTGTTCGCCATCGCCCGGCTGCTCGCCCCGCCCGCCGCCATCACCGGCGGGAGCGTCGCGTTCAAGGGCGTGAGCATGGTGGGGATGACCGACACGCAGCTGGCGGCCATCCGCTGGCGCGACCTGTCGGTGGTCATGCAGAGCGCGATGAACGCGCTCAACCCGGTCAAGTCGATCGGCGCGCAGTTCAAGGACGCGATGCGGGCGCACGGGGTGAGGTCGGCGGCCGAGATCGCCGCCCGGTCGGCCGAGGTGCTGCGCATGGTCGGCATCGACCCGGTGCACCTGAAGAGCTACCCGCACCAGCTGTCGGGCGGCATGCGGCAGCGGTCCATGATCGCGATGGCGCTGCTGTTCACGCCGGACCTCGTGATCATGGACGAGCCCACCTCGGCGCTCGACGTGGTCGCCCAGCGCTCGCTGATGGTGCAGATCAGGAAGCTGCAGGAGGAGCTGGGCTTCGCGGTCATCTTCGTCACCCACGACATGTCGCTGGTCAGCCACTTCTCCCAGCGGCTCATGGTGATGTACGCCGGCCAGGTCGCCGAGTGGGGGCCGACCAGGCAGGTCTTCGACAACCCGCGGCATCCCTACAGCATCGGCCTGCTGGAGGCCTTCCCCTCCATCAGGGGCGAGCGGGTCCCGCTGACCGGCATCCCCGGCCGGCCGCCGGACCTGTCCCGGCCGCAGCAGGGCTGCTGGTTCGCGGCCCGCTGCCCGAAGGTCATGGACGCCTGCCGGCAGGACCGCCCGCCGCTCTACCAGCGGGACGGCGTGCTGGTGCGGTGCCTGCTGTATGCCGGCGAGACAGCGGAGGAGGCCGGCGTTGACTGATACCGGGACCGAGCCCCTGCTGCGCACCGAGGGCCTGACCAGGCATTTCAAGATCGGCAATGCGCTGTCCCGGCGCACCCTGCACGCCGTGGACGACGTGAGCCTGGCCATCGGCTCCCGCGAGATCGTCGCGCTCGCGGGCGAGAGCGGCAGCGGCAAGAGCACCATCGCCCGGCTGCTCGCCAAGATCTACCGGCCGACCGCGGGCGAGATCTACTTCGAGGGGCGGCCGGTCTCGCAGATCCGGTCCCGCCGCGACCTGCTCCGCTACCGCGGCGACGTGCCCATGGTCTTCCAGGACCCGTTCAGCTCGATCAACCCGGTGTTCCGCGCCCCGCACGGGCTGCTCCGCGCCCTGAAGCTGCACCGGCCGGAACTGTCCGCCGGGCAGCGGCACGAGGAGGCGGTGCGGGCGCTGGAAACGGTGGGGCTGACCCCGACCGCCGAGGTCCTGCAGCGGTACCCGCACGAGCTGAGCGGCGGCCAGCGGCAACGGCTCGGCTTCGCCCAGGCGCTCGCGCTGCGGCCGAAGCTGATCCTGGCCGACGAGCCGGTGTCCATGCTGGACGTATCCATCCGCATCGGCCTGCTCAACCTCATGGCCGGCCTGCGCGACGACCAGGGCGTCTCGGTCCTCTACATCACCCATGACATCGCCAGCGCCCGCTACGTGGCCGACCGGCTGATCGTCATGTACGCGGGGCAGATCGCCGAGTCCGGGCCGGTCGAGGACGTGCTCGCCCGCCCCCGGCACCCCTATACCCAGCTGCTGCTGTCGGCGGTCCCCGACCCGCGGGCGCCGCTCAGCATCGGCGCCGAGACCGACCGGGGCGAGCCGCCGCGGGTGATCGACCCGGAGCCGGGCTGCCGGTTCCGGTGGCGCTGCCCGCTCGCCATCGACGAGTGCCACAGCGTCACCCCGCCGCTGCGGGAACTGCTGCCCGACCACCAGGCGGCCTGCCACGTCGCCACGGCCGAGACCCTCACGAAGGCGTTCGGTTGAAATGAAGATAGCGGTCATCGGCGGGGGCTCGACCTACACGCCGGAGCTGGTGGACGGCATGGCGCGGCTGGCCGGCGAGGTCAGCGTCGACGAGCTCATGCTGGTCGACCCCGACGAGCGTCGGCTCTCGGTGGTCGGACCGTTCTCGGCGCGGATCATGGCGGCGCTGGGCCATCCCGGGCACGTCCGCTGGACCACCGGCCTGGATGAGGGCCTCGACGGCGCGGGCGCCGTGCTGCTGCAGCTGCGGGTCGGCGGCCAGGCGGCCCGGCAGCGCGACGAGACCTGGCCGCGCGAGTGCGGCTGCGTCGGGCAGGAGACGACCGGAGCGGGCGGGCTGGCGAAGGCGCTCCGCACGGTCCCCGTAGTCCTCGATATTGCCGAACGGGCGTCCCGCCGGGCCGACAGCTCGGCCTGGATCATCGACTTCACCAACCCGGTCGGCATCGTCACCCGCGCCCTGCTGGACGCCGGCCACCGCGCGGTGGGCCTGTGCAACGTCGCGATCGGTTTCCAGCGCCAGTTCGCCGCGATGCTCGAGGTCCCGCCCGACCGCGTCCAACTCGACCACGTCGGGCTGAACCACCTGACCTGGGAGCGCAAGGTCCTGGTGGACGGGAAGGACCGGCTGCCCGGCCTGCTGGCCAGCCGCGCCGACGAGATCGCCGAACGCACCGGCCTCCCGGCCTCGGTCATGCTCCGGCTCGGCGCGGTGCCGTCGTACTACCTGCGGTACTTCTACGACCATGACGCAGTCGTGCTCGAAGAGCGGGGCGAGCCCACCCGCGCCGAGCAGGTGGCCGGGATCGAGCACGAGCTGCTCGGCATGTACGCCGACCCGGCGCTGGACCGCAAGCCGGACCTGCTGGCCAGTCGCGGCGGCGCGTTCTACTCCGAGGCGGCCGTGGCGCTGCTCGCCTCGCTGGCCGGGGACGCCGGCGACGTCCAGGTCGTCAACGTCCGCAACGCGGGCACCCTGCCCTTCCTGCCGGACGAGGCGGTGATCGAGATGCCGGCGCGGGTAGGCGCCGGCGGCGCGGCACCGCTGCCCGCCGATCCGGTCGGGCCGCTGCAGCGGGGCCTGATCGCCCACGTCAGCGCCTACGAGGAACTCGCGGTCAACGCGGCGCTGCGCGGCGGCAGGGACCGGGTCGAAGCGGCCATGCTCGCACACCCGCTGATCGGCCAGGCGGACCTGGCCCGGCGGCTGACCAACCTGCTGCTGGCGGCGAACGCCCGGTACCTGCCCTGGGCTAATGGCGGCTGACCGGCTGCCTGCGGTGCTGGCCGTGGACGGCGGGAACAGCAAGACCGACGTGGCGCTGGTGGCTGCCGACGGGTCGCTGCTGGCCAGCATCCGCGGCCCCGGCATGGACGCGCAGCGCGATGGCGTGGCGGAGACCATCGGCGTGCTCGGCGGCCTGGTGGCGGCCGCCGCCGCCCGTGCGGGCCTGGGACCCGCCGGCCACTCCCCCGCTCCAGGCTCTCCCGCGGCGGGGTCGCCCGCCGCGGGACGCCCTGTCGCCGTGCACCTGTCCGCCTGCGTGGCCAACGCCGACCTGCCCGAGGAGGAAGAGGAGGTCTGCGCGGCGCTGCAGGCGCAGGGCTGGAGCCAGACCGCCTCGGTGGTCAACGACACGTTCGCCGTGCTGCGGGCGGGCCTGGCCGCGGCCGGGCCGGGCGAGCGGCGGGACGCGGGCAGCCACTGGGGGGTGGCCGTCACCTGCGGCGCAGGCATCAACTGCGTGGGGCTGGCCCCGGACGGGCGGTCCACCCGCTACCTCGCGCTCGGCAGCATCAGCGGTGACTGGGGCGGCGGCTTCGGCCTGGGCCGCGCCGCGCTGTGGTGGGCGGTCAGGGCCGAGGACGGCCGCGGCCCGGCGACCGCGCTGCGCGAGGCCGTGGCCGCTCACTTCGGCGCCGGGTCGGTGCGGGACGTCACCGTCCGGGTGCACAAGGGCGAGATCGCCGAGTACGCGCTGCTGGGGCTCGCCCCGGTGCTGCTCGCCGCCGCGCACCGCGGTGATCGCGTGGCGCGGGACCTCGTCAGCCAGCAGGCCAGCGAGATCTGCCTGATGATCCTCACCGCGATGCGCCGTCTCGGCCTGACCGGCCTGGCCACCCCCGTCGTGCTCGGCGGCGGGCTGCTCACGGCCAGGGACCCGCTGCTCATCGGCGGGATCGAGGCCGGGCTCGCGGAGGAGGCGCCGGGCGCGGCGGTTCGCATCATCGACGTGCCGCCGGTCGCCGGCGCGGCGCTGCTCGGCCTCGACCGGGCCGGCGCGAGCCCCGCGGCGCAGGCGCGGCTGCGCGCCGCCTACGCCTCCGCGGCCGTCCCGTCCTGACCGAGGTTCCGTCCTTACCGGACTGCGACCGGGTGCGATCATGGCAGGCCGGAGGTTGCCATCCCCCGCGAACTCGGATGCGTGGGGCCGGGCATGCGGAAGGGCCGGACTCCCGTCGGGGAGATCCGGCCCTTGTCCGGCGCCGGGAGGCGTCGGCCCGTCAGGCGGCGGTCCGCTCCTGCGCGGCGGCGGTGTGGCCGTTGGCGGCGGGGGTGCCGGTGACGACCAGCTGGTGCACGACCTTCTCGGTGGTGACCTCGTGCGCGGTCAGGTCGGCCAGCGCGAGCACGCCGACCAGGATGGCGTCGGCCAGCACCAGCCACATCAGCACCGTGCCGGAGAACACCAGCGCGGCGATCAGCGACCACAGCCCGGCCACCGCGACCAGCCCGTGCCCGGCCTTGCGCCCCGGGTTACGGGCCAGCGCCGCGCTGACCCCGGCGATCACGGTCAGGCCGGTGAACACGCCGAACCCGGTCCAGCCGGCCACCGGCGCGGAAAACGCCAGCGCCGCGGCCACCAGGAACCCGGCGGCGATCACGAACAGGTTGTCCAGGATGAACCTACTGCTGATCTTCATTGCGAGCACCTCCAGTGACGCTCACCAGCGGCGGCGAGCGTCAGCTCTGCCAGCGTCCGGCGGGTCGGGGCCGGCACCCGGTCCCGGGTGTCTTCGGCGGCTCGTCGGGCCTCCCCGTTCCCTTCCGGGGGAAGCCACTGCCTGCAACCGCACCGCACCACCGCGCATGCCCGCCCCCGATGTCTGCTGCGTCACGTAAACACTGACGTCAGCGTCATGACCACGAGAGTTTGACGGCCAGGCTGAACGTCCCCGGTTCGGTGGAGACACTCCACAGAAACGCGGCGGGGGCGATCCGTGGGCTTTAGCGGCGGGTTGCGGTGATCAGCCAAAACCGCTCGTCGACGGAGTGGAATTCGGGCGGGTGGTAACCCGCCTCACGCAGCAAGCCGGACCACTCGCCCCGCGTCCGGTCCTTGCCGCCGTAGACGACCATGGCCTGAAGATCAGCCAGGCCGGACGGCGAGTCTGGAGTCCCGTCAGGCATCACCATCTCCACCGCCAGGACGCGGCCGCCGACGGTCATCCGGTCCGCGCACAGGCGCAGGACGGTGACGCATTCGTCGTCCTCGAAGCAGCGCAGCACGGTGGAGAACACGTACGCGTCGCCGCCCCCGGGGACGTCGTCGAACATGTCGCCGCCGACAACCGAGATCCGCGCAGCCGCCGGAAATGGCGCGAGCCGGGCCTGAGCGCCGGCCACCACGTCAGGGAAATCGAACAAGACCCCGCGCACGGACGGGTACTGCTCAGCGATCGCGAGCAGGAACGATCCCTGGCCTCCGCCCACATCGACCACTCGCTCGAAGCGCCCGAAGTCGTAGGCGGCTGCCGCCTCGCGGAACCCATCGACAGTCTCCTCCATGGCTAGCGCGTAGAGCTGGGCGTCGGCCGGATGCGACCGCATATAGTCGTGAAAGCGTTCTCCGAACGCCTCCTCCATACCACTGGCCCGGCCGCGGACCACCTCATCGAGGTAGGCGAAGGCGACGTACCCTGGCCGCAGCGCCAGCCAGCCCAGAAGGAAACCATGCATCGACGCATCGCCGTCCGAGCACAGCTGGCGGGAAAAATCGTTCAGCGCGTAACTCTCGCCGTCGGCGCGGATGATTCCCTCGCTAGCAGCGGCCCGCAGTAGTCGGCTCATCCGCGGCGGATCCGCATCGACCCTGCCCGCCACCTCGCGCGCCGTCAGCGCACCGGCCCGCAACGCGTCCGGGATCCCAAGCGAAGCGAGCGCATACACCACCTGCGACAGCCGGTACGACGACGCGATCGACCGCAACTGCTCAGGCGCAAGATCCATGCCGCCATGATGCCTCAAGTGCGCCCAGGGACCCCCAACACGATCCAGTCCGTCAGATGCTACCGCCAGCCACCGCGCGTCCTCGCCTGTCCCGGCGGTGCCAGTGGTGCGGGTGGCGAGTGGCGCCTGGCGCGGCTGCAGCGGCGGCTGTTCAGCCGCCCGCGGGCTGGCATAGGCTGCTGGCATGCCGCGATACGAGTACCGCTGCCGTGCATGCGGCGCCACGTTCGAGCTGACCCGCCCGATGAGTGAGTCGGCTGACCCCTGCGCCTGTCCCGAGGGACACGACGACACGGTGAAGCTGCTGTCCACCGTCGCCGTCGGCGGCAGGGCCGCCCCGTCTGCCGGCAGAGTCGGCGGCCCGGCGCAGGGCAGGGCAGGCGGCTGCTGCGGCGGCAGCTGCGGCTGCGGCTGACCCGGAACGGCGGCGCCCGGGACATGTCCCTCATCGGCGAGGAACGCCTGTGCGCGGGGATCCGCGAGTCCACCGCGCGGCTGGCCGGCATCGTGACGGACGAGGACGAGACGCTCCCCATTCCCACCTGTCCTGCCTGGACACTCCGCAAGCTGGCCACCCACGTCGGCCGCGCGCAGCGCTGGGCGGCTGAGATCGTGACCCGCCGCTCCGCAGAGGCCATCGCGTTCCGCGACGTCCCTGACGGCAGGATCCCCGACGACCCGGCGCAGCGGCCGGACTGGCTGAACGCCGGGGCGTCGCTGCTCATCGACTCGGTCAGGGCGGGGGGCGGCGGGCAGGTGTGGACGCTCACCGGCCCCGGGCCGGCCGGGTTCTGGGCGCGCCGGATGGCGCACGAGACGGCTGTCCATCTCGCCGACGCCGAGCTCGCCGTCGGACGCGACGTCAGGATCGCTGCCGACCTGGCCGCGGACGGAATCGACGAGTGGCTCGGCTTCGCCGCCGGGAATCCCGGTGGTGAGCTGCCGCTGCCCGCCGAGGGGCAGAGCCTGCACGTGCACGTCACCGGCGACGCGCTGGACGGCGCGGGCGAGTGGCTGGTCACGCGCACGGCGGACGGGCTGGCCGTCGAGCCGGGCCACGCCAAGGCCGACGTTGCCGTCCGCGGGCCTGCCGCCCCGCTGTTCCTCGTGCTGATGCGCCGGCTGCCGCCCGCCGACCCCGCCGTCGAGGTCCTCGGCGACCGGGAGCTGCTGGACTACTGGCTGGAGCGCACGCCGTTCTGACCCCGGGTCAGGCTCAGTGAGCCTTATCCTCCGCAAGTCGTGGGTATGCTCACCGTCTCAGCGAGGATGAAGGCTCAGTTCTCTACCAGCCCGGTCAGGGCCATGGTGAGGTAGCCGGCGATCTCGGCGGGAAGCTCGCCCTGCCCCGACGCGGCCAGCCGGTGCTCGGCCCTGGCCCCCATGACGCCCCGGCCCTCGCAGTGGATCCGCAGCGAGCCGGTGCGTCCCAGCCTGCCCGGCCCGCGTAGCGTCGCCCGGACCGTCCCGCGCGCGGTCTCGATGCTGGCCTTGCCGGTGCTGACGAGATCGGCCGCTGCCCGTTCGGCGGAATCTATGACGTACTCCTCGACCCACGAGTGCAGGTGCTCGGTGACGGCGGGAACCGCCTCCAGCCGCGGCTCTTCGGTCAGCTCCTCGATCAGCTCCGCTGAGCCGCCGACGTAACTCCAGCCCAGGTCGATTTCCGAGGCTACGCACCAGGCGCGGTCGGCGGGCCACCAGAGGTTCGGCGTCTGGCCCGGCGAGCCGGCGAACGCCATCGCCGCTTCGACCGGGCCGGTGTAGAGCAGGTAGTCACGGCCGGGCAGCTGGACCCTCGGGCCGTACCTGACCTCGGGCGGCACCGGGTCGGGCACCGGGATGGGCGGCTCGCCCGGCAGCGCGACGTACATCGCGGTGTCCCAGCCCCAGCCGTCCCACATGCAGAACAGGCAGCTGGCCGGCGTGCTCGTGTGCTCCCTGAGCAGCTCGATGAGGGTCTCCGCGTCGGCCAGGTCGAGGCTGCCCCGCTCGGGCCCCTGGCCGTTCCACGGGGCCGGGCCGGCGGCCCCGGCCGGCGGCAACGCGACCGAGTGGAACTGCGAGTCCGGGTGCAGCGGCACGCCGCTCCACTCCGCGATCTCGGCCCAGCGGACGGGGCGGGTTCCCTTGCCCAGGGAGGCGCGGACCGGGTGGAGCAGCCGCGCGTAGGCCGGGTAGCCCCGCGGGATCACCGAGGCGACGAGACCCTGCTCGAAGGGTGCGAGGGCCGCCGCTATCCAGTCGGCTTCCTCGACAGCCGCGCTCCATTGCGTTACCGCCGGGGCGATTTGCTCCATCTTCGGCACCCTACTGGACGGGGGCCGGGCGAACCGGCGATCGCGGCCGGCGGTGCGTATTCGCGGCCGATCGGCGGCGCGCGGCCCCTCCGGCGCCGCGGTTACCTCGGGTCGGGTCGGTCCACGTTCCAGTGCCTGACCGCCGCCGGGAACCAGGTGCAGTCCTCAGCGCCGGCTCCGGCCGGGGTGCCCGGGGCTATTCCCTCGCGGGCCGTGAACGAGAACCGGGTGATCACCCGCTGGCCGCCCTCATGATCGCCGTAGAGCAGGTCGATGGTCACCGGGGACCTGGCCTTGATGGCCTCCAGCGCCGGAGCGTATTCGGGGTCTTCCCTGTCCCGGAACGCGGCCTGCCAGAATCCCGTGTCGTTGACCGGGATGTAGAGATCCCGCGTCTGCATCCGGAACGTCTCCGGCGCCGGATGCTCCTGCAGCCCGGTCACCCGGGCCGGGTAGAACCGCCAGCCGTGGATGATGCCCAGGCCGCTGCCCGCGTTGTGCAGCGACATGGCCAGGTAGATCACCTCGACGCCGTCCTCACCGCGGACCTCGCCGACGCCCCTGCCGCCCGGCAGCTTGACCCACTGCTCGTCGCCGAACATGATCTTCTGCGGGGGATCATCGCGGCGCGACGGCACCAGCAGCGGGCGCAGCGCGACCTGCAGCGATCGTTCGGCGGCCCGCGCCGTCCGGTTGGCCGAGCGGACCGAGGAGAAGGTGGCCACGGCCAGTATCAGCGTCCCGCCCGCCGTGGCGAGCGACGAGATGGTCGCCCAGTTCATGCTCACCTGCCAGAGCCTAGCCACCGTCCGCGCGGCAGCACAGCGGCGCGGCGGCAGCGGCGCGGCAGCACGGATGGGCACGAGCGGCAGGACGGACTGCCGTCACCCCGGCGGATCCTCCGATATATCACCCCAGAGGCGCACGTGACTTGTGCGCCTGACCTGGCGCAGATGACCACCGGAGCGTCACCGCTTCAGTACGATTGGACCCTGCCCCTCGGCCCACCTCATCTGATTGCGGATCCGCATGATCGTGCTGCTCATCGCTGCCCTGGCCGTCGTCGCGCTGCTCGTGGCCGGCAGCAGGATCGCCAGGTCGCGCTCGCGCGAGCGCCGTGAACGCATGAACGCTGCCCGCCGGGAGGCTGCCGAGGCACGCGCGCAGCAGGAACGGCGGCGGGCCGCGGACGACGCCAGCGACGCGCTCACCTCGGTGATACCGGCCATCAAGCTGCCGTGGCCGACCCAGCCGCCGGGGACCGGGGCATACCGCGACGGCTACGCGGACTTCCGCGGCGATTATCCCGAGTTCTCGGCGCTGGCCCCCTTCCAGGCCGACGACGAGCCCGCCAGGTACGACGACGCTGCCGGGCACGGAGCCGCCGCTTACGGGCACGCGGCCGGGCACGGAGACGCCGGCGGGTACGAGAACGCCGCCGGTCACGAAGACGCCGGGTACGGGCTGGACGATTTTCCGGCCGGGCATGACCGCGCGGGCGAGTACGCCGCGCCGCCAGGCCCGGACGACGGGTACGCCCTGCCAGCGCGCCGCGCAGCCGAACAGGCCGGCCCGGGCGCCTGGCCGGATGAATACCCGGCACCCGCAGGCCGGCCGAGCGACCACATGGTGCCGGCTCCCCGCCCGGGGGAGCACGGCCCGGCGGGCGACCACCCGCGCAGGCGGGCCGGGCAGGGCAGTCACCGGGGCGGCCACGCGAAACGGCGCCGCGGCTGAGCCGCCCCCCTGTCTACGGGGTGCGCCCGGGGCAGTGTCGCCACGACTGATCTGTATCCCCCTCTACGGGGTGTGCACGGGCTCTACGGGGTGTGCACGGGCTCTATGGGGTGTGCACGGGCAGTGTCGCCACATCGTCGGGCTGCAGCCTTGCCGCGGTCCTGGCCGCGCTGGACAGCGCCCACCGCCCGGTCGTGACGAAACCGAGCAGGAGTACGGCCGCGCCGCAGCCCGCCAGCGTCCACCAGCCCACGTGGGTGGCCGCCGCGAAGCTGGTCCGCAGCGGCCCGTGAATGCCCGAGGTCACCAGCGAGCCGACGACCGCCACGCCCAGCGACTGGCCGACCTGACGGCTCGCCGACGCGATGCCGGCCGCCACGCCCGCCTGCGCGACCGGCATGCCGGATACCGCCGCATTGGTGATCGGGGCGTTCACCAGGCCGAAGCCCATCCCGAAGATCACGTAGGCGACAAATAGCCATCCGGCGGAGGTGTTATCGGTCAGGCCGGTGAGCATCCCGCAGCTCACCGCCATCGCGAGTCCGGCCAGCAGCAGCGGCAGCCGGGCTCCCCTGCTGCCGACGATCCGGCCGGACAGGGGGCTGAAGACGACGGTCATCACCGCCATCGGCAGCGTGTACAGGCCGGCATGCAGCGCTGAGAACCCGCGCACGTCCTGCAGGTACAGCGTGTTGATGAACAGGAACCCGCCCAGGGCCGCGAACGCGCACACCGCGATCACCGTCGCGCCCGCGAATGGCGCGCTGGAGAAGAACCGCAGGTTGAGCAGCGGCTCTTCCCGGCGCGGCTCGTAGACCAGCAGCAATCCGAGCGCGGCGAGCGTGAGGGCGAAGCAGAAGATGATCTTCCCGGAGGTCCACCCGGATCCGGGACCCTCGATGATCCCGTAGGTGAGGGAGCCGAGGATGACCACGACGAGGGCCTGGCCCACCGGATCGATGCGGCGGGCATGCGGCGCCCGCGACTCCGGCACGAACAGGCGGGCCAGGACCAGGGCCGCCAGGCCGATCGGCACGTTGACCCAGAAGATCCCCCGCCAGCCCACCGAAGCTACCAGGACGCCGCCGGCCACCGGTCCCAGGGCCAGGCTGATGCCGAGCACGCTGCCCCAGACGCCGATGGCCCTGGCGCGCTCGGTCCGGTCACTGAACGTGTTGGTGATGATGGACATCGCCACCGGGTTGAGCATCGACCCGCCCGCCGCCTGCACCATGCGGAACGCGATCAGCCAGCCGAGCGACGGGGCTAGGCTGCACAGCAGCGATCCGGCGCTGAAAGTCAGCAGCCCGGCCTGGAAGACACGGCGGCGGCCGAGCCGGTCGGCGGCCGAGCCCGAGAGCATCAGCAGCGAGGCGAGCACGACGGTGTAGGCGGCGACCGTCCACTGCAGGCCCGACAACGAGGCGTGCAGCTCACGCTGGATGGAGGGCAGCGCCACGTTGACGATCGTGTTGTCCAGCCCGACGATGAGCAGGCTCATGCAGCAGATGGCGAGAACGAGGTACCGCCTGCGGCGGCTCAGCTCGGGCAAATGCACACCTCGGCAAACGTCGGGACCTTCATTGTTGCTGCTCTGCAACTAATTAATACGGGGAGTACCCGTTGTCATTTCCTGGTCACAGGTGAGATCCGTCACCGTGGTCGAGCCGATGCGGACGGCACCCGCGCGGCGGCCTCGGCGTCCTGCCACCCCGCCGCCGCCAGCCTGATCGTGCGGGATCGCCTGCATATCCGCTGTCACCTGGGTACATTTGTGGTCCATAGCAGGACTTAGGGCATCAGACGCGAACCCGGCATTAAGCGCACAACGCAGTGAGCGCTGGCCGGTCGTGCCGGCGTCCGAGGGGGTAGGTGAGCGGAACGGTGGGGGGCGGGTGAGTTACAGGCTGCTCCGGCTCGAGATTCCCGTGTTCCCGGAGCGCCGGATGTTCCGGATCCATGACGCGGGCGTCGACCCGGACGCGCCCGGCGGCCCGCTGCCGCCGGTCGGCGCCCTGGTCAGCCTCAACCGCGAGCAGCTGTGGGTGGGGAGCCTGCAGGAGCATGTCGAGGTCAAGCTCGTTCTCGAGGAGTGGCAGGGCGCGCCTACGGCCTGCGGCGACGGCTGGGATGAGGAAGGCAAGGGCAAGCTGTACCTGCGCGGCCTGCTGTCGGTCAACATGGGCTCTGTGGGGCCCGCCGTCGCCGCGCTGCGGCTGGGCGGCGGCGTGGGCGACTACTCGGTGCGGGTCTACGCCAGGAACCGCGAGCAGGTAGTCCGCCTGTATCACGAGCTCTTCGACCGCTACGGCGATCCGCTCGGCGACGAGTTCCAGCGCGCCAGGAAGGACCTGGAGTGCCTGGAGCAGTACCTCATCCAGCTGTGGCACGAGTCCTGAGCCGCCGCCGCGGCGGATGCCGCTTACTTGCGCTGGGCCGACGATGCACCCGAACGGCCACTCGCCGACCCGAGCTGGTGAGCCGGCGACTGTGCAGGGGTGCCCGCCGGCGGTCCCGCCGAGGCGGCGGAATGGGAGACGGAATGTGAGGCGGTCACCTGCGCGGTGCCGACCCGCCCGGCCTGGCTGCGGAACGGTATGAGCGCGTAGACGAACACCGCCACCACGCCGACGACGACGAGCATGAGCAGCGAGGTCATCAGCCGCGACCGGGCCGACCGGGTCGCGAGCGTCAGCCTCGGCAACCTGAACGAGGTCAGGCGCGCAGCCAGCACAGGATCGTCGTCGGCAAGCCGACGCTCGATCTCGGCGAGCATGCGCTGCTCGTCCATCGACAGCGCCATGGCGCCACCTCCGCCTTGCGCGTGGGTGGGATAACTCTCACTATCCCCCAACGCAAGATTTTTAGCCTCATCCCCGATGGCTCAAATTCAGTCAACTCGCCAGGGAATACGTGAGGCACGTGCACCCGGCGGGCTGGCTCCAGATGTTATCGAACAGACATTTGACGTGGTCGAACAGTCATTCTATACTTACATAGCATGCGCTGGGAAAGCTTGCAACTATACGCCGACCAGCCGGAGGGCCCAGCGCAAGCCGGGACCGCCTCTGCTGACGCCCCGGACGGCTCCGCGGCACCCGGGGCCGGGTGCGGCACGGCTCCCGCCCTGTTCGAGCGGGGCGCTGTGACGAGGTCCTTCGACACGCCCGGCTTCCAGGGCATGACCTTCTACGAGATCCAGGCCCGGTCGATCATCAACCGGGTGCCCGAGTCGTCCAGGATGTCCTTCCGCTGGACGATCAACCCCTATAGGGGATGCAGTCATAGTTGCACCTACTGCCTAGTGGGAGAGACACCGATCTTGATGGCCGACGGCCGGACGAAGCCGCTCGCCGACGTCAGGACCGGGGACGCGATCTACGGGACCATCCGGGACGGCGACTACCGCCGCTACGTGATCACCAACGTGCTGGCGCACTGGCAGACGGTCAAGCCGGCCTACCGGGTCACGCTGGAGGACGGCACGACGCTGGTCACCAGCTGCGACCACCGCTTCCTGACCGGCCGCGGCTGGAAGCACGTCACCGGCACCGAGTGGGGCGGCCCGCTCCAGCGCCCGCACCTGACCCTGCAGAACAAGCTCCTGGGCACCGGCGGCTTCGCGGAGCCGCCCAAGCAGACTGCCGACTACCGGCGCGGCTACCTGTGCGGCATGATCCGCGGCGACGCTTATCTATCCGGCGACATCCATGACCAGCCAGACAAGGCGTCTGGGCAACCGCACAGGTTCCGCCTTGCCCTGGTTGATCAGGAGGCGCTGGACAGAACGGGGGTTTATCTGGCGCAGGTCGGAGTTGAGGTGAAGGAGTTCTGCTTTGCCGAGGCCAGCGACCGGAGGCGGCGGATGATGGCCATTCATACGGGGAGGCGCGATCAGGTCCGGTTCATCCGGTGGCTGATCGAGTGGCCTTCTTCGCCGGCCGCGGACTGGCGGAAGGGCTTCCTGGCCGGCATCTTCGACGCCGAGGGCAGCTGCAGCGAGCACATCCTGCGGATCTCGAACACCGACCCGGAGATCATCGGCTGGACCATCTCCTCGCTGCGCTCCCTCGGTTTCGACGTCCGGATCGACCGGGACTCGAGGCCGAACGGGCTGCGCTTCGTCAGGTTCCGGGGCGGCCTGAAGGAGCGTCTCAGGTTCTTTCACACCACCGACCCGGCGATCACCCGCAAGCGGAGCATGGCGGGGATCGCGCTCAAGAGCGACGCGAAGCTGCGGGTCACGGCGATCGAGCCGCTGGGCCTTGAGCTCCCGATGTTCGACATCACCACGGGGACCGGCGACTTCATCTCCGACGGCGTGGTCAGCCACAACTGCTTCGCGCGGAACACCCATACCTACCTCGACCTCGACGCCGGGCTGGACTTCAACTCGAAGATCGTCGTGAAGGTCAACGCGCCCGACCTGGTCCGCAAGGAGCTCGCGGCCAGGAAGTGGCAGGGCGAGCACATCGCGATGGGCACGAACGTGGACTGCTACCAGCGAGCCGAGGGGCGCTACCGGCTGATGCCGGGCATCCTCACCGCGCTCCGCGACGACGCCAACCCCTACTCCATCCTGACCAAGGGCACGCTGATCCTGCGCGACCTGGAACTGCTGGAACAGTCCGCCGAGGTCACCGACGTCGGGCTGAACGTGTCCGTCGGATTTGTCGACAAAGAGCTTTGGCGCTCTATCGAGCCCGGCACCCCGGCGCCTGACCGCAGGCTCGGGGTCTGCGCGACGCTCACCGAGCACGGGCTGCGCTGCGGGGTGCTGATGGGGCCGGTGGTCCCGTTCCTGTCCGACTCCCCCGCCCAGCTGGAGGCGACGGTCAAGGAGATCGCGGCGGCCGGGGCCACGCACGTCTCCCCGATCGTGCTGCACCTGCGGCCCGGGGCGCGCGAGTGGTTCTACGGCTGGCTCGGCGAGCACCACCCGGGCCTGGTGGCGCGCTACCGCGGCCTGTACCGGTCCGGGGCCTACGCGCCGCGCAGTTACCAGCAGCAGATCGCCGAGCAGGTCAGGGAGTTCGCCCGCAAGCACGGCGTCGGCCGGGCCAGCCCGGCCCAGGCGCGGTCGATACGCCGCGCGCCGGCGCCGGGCCTGGCCACGGGGGCTGACGCGGCCGGGGGCGACCCCGGCGCCCAGCTGACCCTGCTGTAGCCGACCCCGCCCCGCACAACGGCCGGCACCGCCCGGCACAAGGGCCGGCACCGCCGCATCCACCACACTAATCCCATGCATCACTTTGTTCGCTCTGGTGGCGGCGCGGGAAGGTGGCGTCCGTGATAATGGAGCAAAAGGGCTGCTCTGGCCTATCAAATGCTCCATCATGACCGCCGCGCCCGAAGAGTCAGCCGGTGACCGGCAGGCCTGCCGCCGCCCACGCCCGGAACCCGCCGGCCAGGTCGGTGGCGTTCGCCAGGCCGAGATCCTGCAGGGACGCGGCGGCCAGGCTCGACGTGTAGCCCTCCGAGCACATGACGATCACCCGGATGTCATAGCCGCCGGCCTGCGGGAGCCGGCTGGCCGATGCCGGATCGAACCGCCACTCCAGGACGTTCCGCTCCACCAGCAGCGCTCCGGGCACCTCCCCCTCGGCGGCCCGCTGCGCCTGGGGCCTGATGTCGACGAGCAGCGCACCGGCGCGAATCTCCGCAACGGCCTGATGCGGGTCCAGCCGCCGCAGCCGCCGCCGCGCCTCGGCCAGCACCCGGTCGATGCTGCGGCGGCCCGGCGGCGCTGTTCCGGTCACGCGCTCACCTCGGCTGGCTCCGTGCTGACGTACCGCAGTCCGTCCAGGGTCAGCTCGTAGCGCCGCATCTGCGGCAGCGGCGGGGAGTAGGCGTGCACGCTGACCGCGCGACCGGCGGAGCTGTTCACCACCTGGTGCACGAACCGCGCGCCGAAGGACCTGACGGCGCCGGCGCTGACCGTGCGCACCGCCAATGCGGGCGCCTGACGGCTGCCGCCGACCGTCTGCTCCTGCAGTTCCCCCAGGGCGACGGCGAACGCGCCTGCCGACCCGCCGTGATCGTGGAACCCCGTTCCCTGCCCCGGCTGCCAGCTCAACAGCCACACCTCGTACTCCCCTGTCAGCTCCATCCGGTGGTACCAGCGCCGCACCGGATCGTAGCGCACGAGATCGCGCCAGCGATCGGCCCGTGCGGCGGCGCCTGCCACGATCTGGCTCAGCTCGGCCCGGCTCAGCCTGGCCCGGGAGCCGGCCCCTGTCGCGGTTCCCGGCGTCTCCAGGCTGTCGCTGATGAGTGTCATCGCCCTCCCCCTGCTCTCTGGCCCGGACTCCCGGCGCGAAGGCCCCCGCCCTCGTCCGCCCTGGCCCGAGACTTCCTAGTAATCCGATCGTATTTATCTGTAATACGTACGCAGGGACACTACCACGGCGCGTGCCGCCCGGGCTGGCATCTGACCGTGATCCCCGCGTGTCCCGGCAGTGCCGGACCCGCCGGTGATCCCGCGCCTGCTACCCGTCAGGTGAGGCGGTGGCGGACCCACCAGAGGCAGAGCCCGGCCAGGGCCAGGGCGAGGCCGAGGAAGATCGCCATCTCCAGCCACTGGAAGGTCCAGTAGCGGCCGGCGGGCTGATAGGTCAGCAGTTCCCGGATGTGAAGCTTGTCGGCGCAGGCCTGCATGGCTGCCTGCACCTGACGCTGCCCGGCCCCGCGCCTGGCTCCCCATTGCGCGCCCGGGATCCTGTTCGGGCAGCGGCCCACGCCCGCGAAGGTCAAAGTCGCGCCGTGGACGTCGAACCCTATGTTGCCGCTCGGCCCGATCCCGCCGTTCTGCCCGATCACGCGTCCGGCGGCATTGATCGTCTGGCCAGCGGAGAGGATCCAGCCGGCCCTGGTCGGGTCGGCGGCCGATGTCGTCGTCGCGTTTCCGGGGTTGACATGCAGGCCCGAAAGTATGCGGAGGGGTGCCATGAAGCTGCCCCGCGCCCAGTAGGTCATGGCCAGGCGGGCGCCGACGAAAGCGACGAGCGTGACGGCCATGGCCGGCACGGTGCGGCGGATGAGCACACCGGCGGTGACTCCGAGGGCAAACGCGGCGGCCGCGTAGCCGACCGGTACGAGGCTCCGCTCGCCGAACATCGCGGGCGTGAACCGGTTCAGGTTCACCCGGTCGAACGGGCTCGACCACCAGGTCACCATCAGGCTCAGCAGCCCGGCGACGACCACGCTGGACAAGCCGACGACGCCGAGCTTCACCGCCAGCCAGCGCCGGCGGGTGATGCTCTGCGTCCAGGCGAGACGGAAGGTGCCGGCCTCCAGCTCGCGGGCGATCAGCGGCGCTCCCCAGAAGATTCCGATGAGTGCGGGGAGCACGAGCACCAGCGAGTTCAGCGCCGCCTGAAGAAAGTGGTCGTTTCCGAGAAACGCGCTCGTGGCCGTACCGCAGTCACCATGTGCCGTGCACGTCGCGACCGTCGTGTCGTAGACGTGCACGAGGTGCGGCCCGGTGACGGCCAGTACGACGGCTACCAGCGCCAGCGCGGCCGCGGAGACCAGCGCCTGCACGCGGAACTGGAGCCAGGTGAGCCGGATCATCGGACGCCCAGCGGGGGACGGCGAGCGCGGTCGGCCGCGCCGGCCTGGCTCATGTAAGCGAGCACCAGGTCCTCCATGCTGATCTGCCCGACGGTCCAGGCGGGGTCGTGGATCGGCCCGTCGGTGCGCACGATGAGCGTGCTCTGCCGGTCGGTGTGACTGGCTTCGATGACCTGCTGGTCCGCGGGCAGGGAGCCGGGATCGCGGCGGGCCCCGGTGAGCCTGTGATGGGTCGCGAGGAGCGTCTCGACCTCTCCCGTCACCTGCACGCGTGCGGCGGCGAGCACGATGAGGTAGTCGCAGATCCGCTCGAGGTCGGCGACCAGGTGCGAGGACAGCAGGACGCTGAACTCCTGCTCGGCAACGGCCTCCATCAGGTGCTGCAGGAACTCGCGCCGGGCCAGCGGGTCGAGGCTCGCGACCGGCTCATCCAGGATCAGCAGTGCGGGCCGCTTGGCGATCGCCAGGGTGAGGGCGAGCTGGGCGCGCTGGCCGCCGGACAGTTTTCCGGCCCGCTGGTGCGGGTCGAGGCCGAGCTGATCGATCCGGCGCTCGGCCCGCACGCTGTCCCAGCGGGGGTTGAGCCAGCTGCCGAGGCGGAGGTGATCGGCGACCGAGAGCGCCGGGTACACCGGCGTGTCCTGGGCGACGAACCCGACCCGCCCGAGCTGTGCCGGGCTCTCGGCCTGCCTGCTGCCGAGAACCTCGATCGTGCCCGCTGTCGGCTGCAGGAGGCCGGCGGACATGTGCAGCAGCGTCGTCTTGCCGGCTCCGTTGGGGCCGACCAGCCCGGCGACCCGTCCGGCCGGGACCGAAAGCGTGCAGTCGCTCAGCGCCCAGCGTCGCCGGTACCGCTTGCCGAGCCCGGTGGCTTCCACGACGGCGGTCATGCTACGTCCTCCGCGGTGGCGGCCCGAAAGGTGTTCTGGAAGAGAGCCTCGATGCTCTCATCGTCGAGCCCGGCGCTGCGCGCCCTGGCCAGCCACCGCCGCAGGTCCTGGCGCAGCGGCCCGTGCGCGGCGAGCGAGGCGTCGCTCAGGGTCCTGGTAACGAACGTCCCCACGCCCGGCCTGGCCGCGACCAGGCCGTCGTGCTCGAGTTCCCGGTAGGCCTTGAGGACCGTGTTGGGGTTGATGGCCAGCCGCCCCACGACGTCCTTGACGGTGGGCAGCTGGTCGCCGTTGCGGAGCAGGCCGAGCCGCAGGGCCTGCCGCACCTGGTGGACCAGCTGCAGGTACGGCGCGACGCCCGACCGGCTGTCCAGGTGGAAGTCGATCACCTCAGTACTCCCTCTATTCATCTAGGACCCTAAGATAATAGATACCTACCAAGCTGGCATGTCAAGCTGCCCGGGGGCGGGTCGGGCACGGGAGCCGGGGGGAGGACGGGAGCCGGAGCCGGGGGGGGACGGGAGCCGGGGGCAAAACGGGCACAGGAGACGGGGGCAGGAACTGTCACTGCCGACCCGAACGTAAAGTTGGGAGGCGTGAAGGCCGACCTGGACGAGGGTGCAGCGACCGACCGGCTCGTGGTCCGAACGACCGCCATCGAGGATCCGGGCGACCTGATCAGCCGGCTGCCGCAGCCCGCCGCGGTGGCCTGGGTGCGGCGAGGCGAGGGCCTGGTCGGCTGGGGCGAGGCAGCCCGGGTCACGCTGCCCGCAGGCGAGGACAGGTTCACCGTCGCCGAGAAGTGGTTCCGCTCGCTGCTCGACACCGCGGCGACCGACGACCAGGTCAACGTGCCCGGATCGGGTCCGGTGGCTTTCGGCAGCTTCACCTTCGACCCAGCCTCCGACGGATCCGTGCTGGTGCTGCCGCGTGCGGTCCTCGGCCGCAGGAATGGCCAGGCCTGGCTGACCACCATCGGCGGCGCCGGTGACCCGGACGCGTCCTCGCCGGTGACCGCACCCGGGAGGGTGCGCTGGCACGACGGCAGCCTGACCGCGCCGCAGTGGGAGCAGGCCGTGGCGGCCGCGGTCGCCGCCATCAAGGCAGGCCGGCTGCGCAAGGCGGTGCTGGCCAGGGACCTGTACGCCACCGCTGCGCGGGACCTCGACGTGCGCGCCCTGCTGCACCGGCTGGCCGGCCGCTACCCCGACTGCTACACGTTCGCCTGCGGCGGCATGGTGGGCGCCACCCCGGAGCTGCTCATCCGCCGGGAGGACACCGAGATAAGCGCGCTCGTGCTGGCGGGCACCACCCCCCGGGGCCGGGACGCCGCGGAGGACGGGGCCCTTGGCGCCGCCCTGCTGGCATCGGCCAAGAACACCGAAGAGCACGCGTACGCGGCCACCGGCGTGCGCGAGACGCTAGCGCCGCTCTGCGACCAGCTGGCCGTTGATTCCAGCCCGTTCCTGCTCCGGCTGGCGAACGTGCAGCACCTGGCCACGGCGGTGACCGGTACGCTCGCCGCGGCGGGCAACGGGCATCCCGCCGGATCGGGTGCCGCCGGACACGGCCCCGCCGGACAGGGCCCCGCCGGACACGGCCCCGCCGGACACGGCCCCGCCGGACAGGGCCCCGCCGGACACGGCCCCGCCGGACAGGGCCCCGCCGGATCCGGGCGGCGCACCGGAACCCACGGCCGCGGCGGCGCCGCGCCCTCCGCGCTTGCCCTCGCGGCCGCCCTGCACCCGACCGCGGCCGTCTGCGGCACGCCGACCGATGTCGCGATGGAACTCATCCGCGAGCTCGAGGGCATGGACCGGGGCCGCTATGCGGGGCCGGTTGGATGGGTGGATGCCCGCGGCAACGGCGAGTGGGGCATCGCCCTGCGCTGCGCCGAGATCGACGGCCGCCGGGCGCGCCTTTTCGCGGGCGGCGGGATCGTGGCGGGCTCTGACCCGGCCGCGGAACTCGCCGAGGCGCAAGCAAAGTTCCGGCCGATGCAGGACGCGCTGGAAGGCTCCGACGCGTAGCTCCCGCCTTTCGCTCAGTCACAGTGTGATTGCGGTTAGATAACCGGTTTCTCCAAGTTGCTACCTGGCGACCAGGCAACATGTTCAGGTGAGGAGAAAGCCACGTGGGGGAGCTACAGCTATGCCCGCGCCGCGCGCTGGACTCGAAGGAGCATGCACATGAAACCCGTACCGAAGCGCTACGCCGCGCTTGCCATCGCGGCACTGGCCGCGGGCGCGATATCGGCGTGCGGCTCGTCCGGCGGCTCAGCCCCATCGTCAAGCGGCGGCAAGCCGGTGAGCGGCGGCATCCTGAAGTTCGTAGCCAGCGGCGACTTCGATCACGTGGACACGCTGTCCGCGTACTACGTGCCGTCCTTCCAGCTGGAAGGAGCGTGGACCAGGCAGCTGGTGAGCTACTTCCCGTCGAACAACCTCACGATGGCGACCACGATCGCAGCTGACGTGGCCACGACGGTCCCGACCACCGCGAACGGCGGGATCACCAACAGCGGCAAGACGTATGTCTTCCACATCCGCCCGGGCGTGATGTGGAACAGCGCCAAGCCCCGCCAGGTGACCTCCGCGGACTTCCTGCGCGAGTTCAAGGCGATGTGCAACCCGGTGCTGGGCGTGGGCAACTCGCTGTACTACACACCCGTGATCGCGGGCATGTCCAGCTACTGCGCGTCTTACGCCGCCGCCTTCCCGCCAAGCGGCAAGGCGCCGACGGCCGCGGCCATGGCCAGCTTCCAGAACTCTCACTCGATCTCGGGCATCAGCACGCCCAACCCGATGACCATCAGCTTCACGCTCACCCAGCCGGCCAACGACTTCCTCAACATCCTGGCCATGCCGTTCGCCTCGGCGCGGCCGGTCGAGTACGACAGCTACCTGCCGGACGGTGCCCCGCTCCGGCAGCACACGCTGTCCGACGGCCCGTACGCGATCACGTCCTACACCGCGGGCAAGAAGATCGTACTGAGCCGGAACCCGGCGTGGAAGCAGTTGACCGACCCGCTGCGGCACGACTATGTCAGCCAGATCGTGGTGACCGAGGGAACCGCCTCGAACCAGACCGCGCTGGCCAACGTCCAGGCCGGGTCCGCCGACCTCATGTGGGACCTGCCGGTACCCACCGCCTCGATACCCCAGCTGGAGGCCAGCAAGAACCCGGGGCTGCACATCTACACCAACACCGGCAGCGAGAACCCGTACCTGGTCTTCAACCTGCTGAGCCCGGACGCCGGCCACGCGATGTCCAAGCTCAAGGTGCGGCAGGCGATCGAGTACGCGATCAACAAGGTGGCCATCGCGAAGATCTACGGCGGGGTCAAGCTGAACCCGGTGCTGAACGGCGCCGTCGCGCCCGGCAACGTGGGCTACACGAACTACAACTACTACCCGACCCCTAACAACAGCGGTGACCCGGCGAAGTGCAAGACGCTGCTCGCGCAGGCCGGCTACCCGCACGGCTTCACGATCGTCAACGCGTACCGCAACGCCGGCAACCACCCAGCGGTCTACACCTCCGTGCAGGCGGACCTCAAGGCGTGCGGCATCACGGTCAAGGGGAATCCGCAGCAGCAGGGGCCCTACTACGCGTTCGTCGAGAACCCGCTCAACAGCGCCAAGGCGGGCCAGTGGGACATCAGCGAGCCTGGCTGGGTACCGGACTGGCTGGGCAACAACGCGCGGTCGAACGTGGTACCGCTGTTCCAGACCAACTGCGTCAACCCGACGACCAACTACGGCTGCTACAGCAGCAAGATCACCGACGGCTACATCAGCCAGGCCCTGGCCGCGCCCAACGAGGCATCTGCCGCGCCGTTGTGGGCCAAGGCGGGCCAGCAGGTGATGAAGGACGCGGTCATCGTGCCCTTCACCACCCAGGACGTGGTGCTCTTCGCGGGCACGCACGTGCACAACCTGATCTATAACCCGCTGGCTGAGCAGTACAACGTCACCCAGCTCTGGGTGCACTAGTCCAGGTCCTCGCCATCCGGTAGAACGGGCACGATGCCCGTTCTGCCGGATGTCGTGCCTGCATAACGGCGTGGCGTGGTCGTGGCGTGAGGGAGTGTGGGTGTGAGCCTGCTTGAGGTGCGGGATTTGCGGGTGAGTTTCCCGACCGCTGATGGCGTGGTGCGGGCGGTGCGGGGGGTGTCGTTTGACGTTGATGCGGGCCGCACGATCGGGATCGTGGGTGAGTCGGGCAGCGGGAAGACGGTGCTGACCCAGACGCTGCTGGGGCTGACGCCGGGCGGGCAGGTCTCGGGCCAGGCGGTGTTTGACGGGACCGACCTGATCGGGCTGACCGACGAGCAGCTGCGCCGGGTGCGGGGCGCGCAGATCGCGGTGATTTTCCAGGATCCGCTGACCAGCCTGCATCCGCTGTACAGGGTGGGCTGGCAGATCGCGGAGATGATCCGGGCGCATCAGCGGTCGGTGACCAGGGCGGCCGCGGCCGAGCGGGCGGTGGAGCTGCTGGCCCGGGTGGGCATCCCGCAGCCGCGGCAGCGGGCCCGCGATTACCCGCACCAGTTCTCCGGCGGGATGCGGCAGCGGGCGATGATCGCGATGGCGCTGTCGCTGTCACCCAAGCTGATCATCGCCGATGAGCCGACGACGGCGCTGGATGCCACCGTGCAGGCGCAGATCCTGGATCTGCTGCTGCGGCTGCAGGCCGATTCCGGCACCGCCCTGATCATGATCACGCATGACCTGGGGGTGGTGGCCGACATCGCCGATGACGTGCTGGTGATGTACGCCGGCCGGGCCGCGGAGGTGGCCGGCAAGCGGGACATCTTCTACCGGCCGCATCACCCCTACACCAAGGGGCTGCTGGAGTCGATCCCGAACAGCTCGGCGGGCGCCGGGCGGCTGCGGCCGATCACCGGCCAGCCGCCGAGCCTGATCAACCTGCCGTCCGGCTGCGCATTCCATCCCCGCTGCGCCTACGTGATGGACAAGTGCCTGACCGACGAGCCGGCCCTGACTCCGGTCGGCCAGGACGGCTTCCACCAGTCCGCCTGCTGGCTGCCGGCCACCGCCGCGGGGCTGACCGCCGAGGCCGAGCAGCAGCGCCGCGCCACCGTCGGGGCAGGCCGCCACGAAGCCGCCGCCAAGGTCGCCGAGGCCATCGCCGACAGCCCCGAAGCAGAAGGAAGCGTGATCGCATGACCAGCCCAGAACCAGGCCCGCCCGGCCCTGCGGCCGCCGCCGCCGAGGGTGACGTGCTGGTTCAGGTGGAGAACCTGGTCAAGTACTTCCCGGTCCGCGGCGCCGGGCTGATCGCCCGCACCGTCGGCCACGTCCAGGCGGTCGACGGGGTGTCGCTGACCCTGCGCCGCGGCCAGACCCTCGGCCTGGTCGGCGAGACCGGCAGCGGCAAGTCCACCCTGGCCCGGTGCATCGCCGGGCTGATCCCTGTCACCTCCGGCCGGGTGGTGTTCGACGGGCACGAGATCAGCTCGCTTTCGCGGCGGGCGATGCGGCCCTACCGCCGCGACATCCAGATGATCTTCCAGGACCCGTACGGGTCGCTGAACCCGCGGCGCCGGGTCGGCTCGATCATCGGCGACCCGTTCGCCGTGTACAACACCGCCAGCGGCGCCGCGCGCAAGAAAGCCGTCCAGGAGATGATGGAACGGGTCGGCCTCAACCCCGAGCACTACAACCGCTTCCCGTCCGAATTCTCCGGCGGCCAGCGGCAGCGGATCGGGCTGGCCCGCGCCCTCTCGCTGCGGCCCAAGCTGATCATCGCCGACGAGCCCGTCTCGGCGCTCGACGTCTCCATCCAGGCCCAGATCCTCAACCTGCTCGCCGACCTGCAGCACGACTTCGGCCTGACCTACCTGTTCATCGCCCACGACCTCGAAGTCGTCCGGCACGTCAGCGACCAGGTCAGCGTTATGTACCTGGGCCGGATCGCCGAGCAAGGACCCAAGGACCCTGTCTACGACACCCCCCGCCACCCCTACACCGCCGCCCTGCTGTCCGCCGCCCCCACAGCCGACCCCGACGCCGCCGCCGCGCGGCAGCGGATCATCCTGACCGGCGACATCCCCTCCCCCATCAACCCCCCGTCCGGCTGCCGCTTCCATCCCCGCTGCCCCAAAGCCCAGGACCTCTGCCACCGGCAGGATCCCCCGCTCGAGACCAAGCAGGACGACCCCCCCGACCACAAAACCGCCTGCCACTTCCCGGTTCAGCCCGGCGAAGACCTCACCACCACGCCGACCGCCGCCGGGACAGGCAGCGACGCCAGCTCCTCCGGAGGCACGATATGAGCCTCAGCCAGATCGAATTCCAGGCCGGGACGGCAGGCGACCTGCCTGCCCAGGCGATCGAGGGCCGCAGCCCCTGGCTGCTGGCCTGGCGCCGGCTCCGGCACGACAAGGTGGCCGTCGCCTCCGGCGTCGTCATCCTGGTGCTCGCGGTGCTCGCCCTGCTCGCGCCGGTGATCTCGGCGTGGGTGGGTCACCCGCCGGATACCCCGTACACGAACGCGGGCCTGAGTGCCACCGGCCTGCCAGTCGGCCCAGGCGCCGGCTTCCTCTTCGGCACCGACTCTCTCGGCCGTGACCTGTTCGTCCGCGTGATCTACGGCGCGCAGGTCTCGCTGCTCGTCGGGATCGTCTCCACGGCCATCGGCACGGTCGCCGGGGTGGTCATCGGGATGACCGCGGGCTACTTCGGCGGCTGGATCGACACGCTGCTCGCCAGGTTCGTTAACAGCGTGCTCGCGTTCCCCTACATCGTCCTCGCGCTCGCCCTCGCCGCCGTCTTCGGGCCGAGCCTGCCCGAGCTCATCGGCGTGATCGCGTTCTTCTCCTGGGCGGCCATCGCCCGCGTGGTGCGGGGCCAGACGCTGTCCATCAAGGAGAAGGAGTACATCGAGGCGGCCCGCTCGATCGGGGCTAGTTCGGCGCGGATCATGTTCATCGACATCCTGCCCAACCTGATCGCCCCGGTGCTCGTGCTGGCCACGCTGGCCATCCCGACCGCGATCGTCTTCGAGGCCACCCTGTCCTATCTCCAGGTGGGTGTCCAGCCGCCCACCTCGAGCTGGGGCAACCTGCTCAGCCAGGCCCAGCAGTTCTACCAGACCTCCTGGTGGTACCTGGTCTTTCCCGCGGTGTTCCTGCTTGTCACCACGCTCGCGTTCAACCTGCTCGGTGACGGGATCAGGGACGCCATGGACCCGCGCACCGAACGGCTGTTCGCGACCCAGCCCAGGCGGGCGCGCGCCGGCAGGCGCGCCAAGCCCGCACCGCCGGCGGCAGAGGCGAACTGACGTGGGCTTCGCGTCGTTCCTCGTCCGCAGGCTGCTGCTCGGCGTCGTTGTCATGTGGGTGGTCACGATCGGCACGTTCCTGCTGTTCTTCGTCGCGCCGCAGGACCCGGCCACGCTGCTGGCCGGGAAGAGCCCGAGTGCCGCGACGATCGCCGAGATCAAGCGCAGGCTCGGCCTCGACCAGCCGCTCATCGAGCAGTACTGGCACTACCTGGACAGGCTCGCGCACTTCGACCTGGGTACCTCTTATTTCACCGGCACCTCGGTCAACACCATCCTCAAGCAGGATCTGCCGCCCACCCTGTCGGTGATGGCGGGCGGGGCGGTGCTCTGGCTCATCGTCGGGATCTCGGCGGGCATCCTCAGCGCCACCCGGGCGCGGTCCCTGCTGGACCGGATCTCCACCACCGGCGTGCTCATCGGCATCACCTTCCCCACTTTCGTGGTCGGGCTGCTGCTGCTGTTCGTCGTGTACCTGCCGCTCAACCGGGCGGGCCTGCACTGGATCCAGACCGGGTACGAGGGGCCCACGCAGAGCATCGTGGGCTGGGCCGGGCACATGATCCTGCCCTGGATCACGATTGCGGCGGTGTCGGCGGCCACCTATACCCGCCTCACCCGCGGCTCGCTGCTGGACACGCTCGGCGACGACTACATCCGCACCGCCCGCGCCAAGGGGCTGTCCGAACGCCGGGTGCTCTACCGGCACGCGGTCCGGGCCGCGCTGACCCCGGTCGTCTCCCAGCTCGGCGTGGACATCGGCACGCTGGCCGGCGGGGCCGTCGTCACCGAGCAGGTGTTCGGCCTGGGCGGGATCGGGCAGCAGTCCGTGACCTCGATCTTCAACGGCGATACCCCCGTCGTTCTCGGCATCGTCCTGGTCGCCGCGCTGTTCGTCGTGGTGGCCAACATCGTCGTGGACGCCCTCTACTCGGTGCTCGACCCCCGGGTCCAGCTGTCCTGAGATCTCCTTTCTGCGCGGCGATACCCTCGGGGCACTATTTCCCGGCGTGAGGGAGTGCTGGGCGTGAGCGCGCGAGCGGAACCGCCAGAAGGGAGTTGCGTTGAGCGTCACGGAGCTTGAGTTCCAGGCGCACGGGGCCGCGGCCGGCCCGGTCCGGGCGATCGAGGGACGCAGCCAGTGGCAGCTGACCTGGCGGCGGCTGCGCGGCGACAAGATCGCCGTCGCGTCGGGGGTCGTCATCCTGGTGATGGTGGCGCTCGCCATCGCGGCGCCGGCGTTCACCAGCCTGACCGGGCACGGCCCCACCCAGGTCTTCCCGAACACCGGCATCTCCGCGAACGGCATCCCGACCGGGCCCGGGCACACGTTCTGGCTCGGCGCCGACGAGCAGGGACGTGACCTGTTCGTGCGGATCCTGTACGGGGCGAGGATCTCGCTGTTCGTCGGGATCGTGACCACGGCCCTGGCCACCGTGGCCGGGGTGAGCGTGGGCCTGGCCGCGGGCTATCTCGGCGGCTGGGCCGACGCGGTGCTCGCCTGGTTCATCGACACCGTGCTCGCCTTCCCCTACCTCGTGGCCGCGCTCGCCCTCGCCGTGGTGATCGGGCCGAGCCTGCCGGTGGTGATCGGGGTGATCTCGTTCTTCTCCTGGGCGGTCATCGCCCGGGTGGTGCGGGGCCAGACCCTGTCGATCAAGGAGAGGGAGTACATCGAGGCGGCCCGCTCGATCGGGGCCAGCTCGCTGCGCATCATGGCCATCGACATCCTGCCCAACCTGCTGGCCCCGGTGCTGGTCCTGGCCACCCTGTCGATCCCATCCGCGATCATCTTCGAGGCGACCCTGTCCTACCTCGGGCTCGGGGTGCAGCCGCCGACGCCGAGCTGGGGCAACATTCTCGCGGGCGCGCAGAACTACTACTCGGTCGCCTGGTGGTACCTGGTCTTCCCCGCGGTCGCGCTGCTTATCACCACGCTCGCGTTCAACCTGCTCGGCGACGGCATCAGGGACGCCATGGACCCGCGGACCGAACGAATTGTCGCGGGCGGCAGGCGACGCCGGCTGCGGCGCGTCAGGTCACCCGCGCGGACGCCGGCCGGTGACCGGCCGCCGGCGCTGCCCGGCGAGACGGGAGCGTGACCGGCGATGGGTCTCGTGCGCTTCCTGATCCGCCGGGTGCTCAGCGGCATCCTGGTGCTCTGGTTCGTGAGCCTGGCGGCCTTCCTGCTGTTCTTCGCCCGGCCGGCGAACACGGTCGCCCGGCAGCTGGCCGGCCATGCGGCGAGCGCGCAGACGCTGGCCCTGGTCAACAAGCAGCTCGGCCTCACCCAGCCGATCGCGGTGCAGTACGGGCACTTCCTGGACCGGCTGCTGCACGGCAACTTCGGGTACTCGTTCCTGAACGGCGAGCCGGTGAACACGATCCTGGCCCAGGATCTGCCGCGGACCGCCGGGCTGGTCGCCGGCGCCGTGGTGCTCTGGCTGATCGTCGGGCTCTCGGTCGGCATCCTCAGCGCGACCCGGGCACGCGGCCTGTTTGACCGGCTCGCCACGGCAGGCGTGCTGGCCGGCCTGTCGATGCCCACGTTCGTGCTCGGCCAGCTGCTGCTGCTCGGCGTCTTCCTGCAGCTGAACAGGCACGGTTTCACCTGGGTACAGAACGGCTACGAAGGCCCGACGCAGAGCATCACCGGCTGGGCCGGGCACATGATCCTGCCCTGGATCACGCTGGCCACCGTCTCCGCGGCGATCTACTCCCGGCTGTCCCGCGGCTCGCTGCTCGACACGCTCGGCGAGGACTACATCCGGACCGCCCGGGCCAAGGGCCTGTCGGAGCGCCGGGTCGTCTTCAGGCACGCGGTCCGGGCCGCCCTCACCCCGGTGGTCTCCCAGCTGGGGGTCAACGTCGGCACCCTGCTCGGCGGCGTCGTCGTCACCGAGGAGGTGTTCGGCATCGGCGGCATCGGCCAGGACTCGGTCCGGGCGATCGTCAACGGCGACCTGCCGCTGATCATCGGCTTCGTCCTGGTCGCCGCCATGTTCGTGGTCGTGGCCAACATCGTGGTGGACCTGGTCTACGCGCTGCTCGATCCCCGGGTGCGGATCACCTGACCGCGCCGCCGCGGCTGGCCCGCAGCGCGGCGGCGCAGGCGAGGGCGCACGCATCGGCCAGCCGGGCCCGCAGCGCGGCCTGCCCGGCCCGGGCGGTGCGCGCCTCGATGATGCGCAGGCCGCCCCGGGCTTCGCGCAGCGCATCCGGCAGGTCCGCGGCCTTGTCCAGCCGCAGGTACGGGACGCCGGCCCCGCGCGCGTAATCGCCGAGCCCGCTGCCGTGCGGGGTCCCGAACACCCGCTCGAACGGCGCCTCGAACGCCGCCGGCTCGAGCATCGAGAAGATCCCGCCGCCGTCGTTGTTCACCACCACGAGGCACAGGTCGGGACGGGCCTCGGCCGCGCCGAGGACCAGCCCCGGGAAGTCGTGCAGGAAGGCGAGGTCGCCGAGCACCGCGACGGCGGGGCCGCCGCCGGCGGCGGCATGCGCGAGCGCCGCCCCGATGGCCGAGGAGACCAGGCCGTCGATCCCGCTCGCCCCCCGGCTGGCCAGCACCCGCAGCCCGTCTCGCGGCGCCATCTGCTGGTCCAGGTCCCTGACCGGCAGGCTGGACGCCACCCACAGCAAGGCGCCGTCGGGCAGCGCCGCGGCGACGTCCCTGGCCAGCCTCGGCTCGCTCGGCGCCGGGGTCGCGTCCAGCACCTCATCGGCTGCCCTGCTCGCCGCCGCGTCCGCGCGTAGCCACGATTCTAGCCATTTCCCCGAACGGACACGGCCAGACAACCGCACGTCGCTCACCACGTCGGTGGCAGTCCTCGCCGGGTCGGCCCACCGGCCGGGTCCCTGGGCGATCACCACGTGCCGGGCCGGCGGGTCGGCGCCCGGCGCGCCGCGCAGGAACGCGAGCTGGCCGCGGGACAGCCCGGGGCGCCCGGCGGACACGATGACGTCGGGCCGGTGCGCGGCGGCGAACTCCCCGGACGCCAGCAGGTAGGAGTAGGCGCGCAGCGCGTTCGGGCCGCGCCTGGCCCCCGATGACGGCTCGGCCAGCACCGGCCAGCCGGCCCGCTCGGCCAGCGCCAGCAGCGGCCCCGCGTCGTAGTCCCCGTCCCCGCAGACCACAGCGCCGCGCTCCGTCCACGGCAAGTCGAGCACCCCGGCGGGCGGCAGGGAGCCGGGCAACGCGCGGAATGCGGTCCACGGCGCTCCACGCGGACGGCCGTCGAGCGGCTCCGGCCAGGGCTCCGCTCTCCCGGCTTTCCCGGCCGGCTCGCTGGTCTCTGCTGAGGCCACTGTGGCTGGTGAGGTTGACAGGACTGATGGGACCGGTGGGGCTGCTGACACGTCGTCGGCCCGGTCGGGGACCAGTGGCTCGCGGAGCGGCAGGTTCAGGTGGACCGGGCCGGGGAAGCTGCCGGCTGCCCCGGCGGCGTGGGCCCAGGCGCTGCACGCCAGCGACCGCCAGTACGCCGCCATGCCCGGCTTCGCCTCGGGCACCCCCGCCTCGCAGAACCAGCGCACCACTGACCCGTACAGCTTCAGCTGGTCGATGGTCTGGTTGGCACCGGTCCCGCGCAGCTCGGGCGGCCGGTCCGCGGTGAGCACGAGCAGCGGCACGCCGGACTCGTCCGCCTCGATCACCGCCGGATGGAAGCTGGCCGCCGCGGTACCCGACGTGCACAGAACGGCGACCGGGCGGCGGCTCGCCTTGGCCAGGCCGAGGGCGAGGAACGCCGCCGAGCGCTCGTCGATGCGTACGTGCAGCCGCAGGTCACCTGCCGCGGACCGGTGCCACAGCGCCATCGCCAGCGGGGCGCTGCGCGATCCGGGCGCGAGCACCGCCTCGCGCAGCCCGCACCGGATCAGCTCGTCCACCAGGACAGTGCCGAACGCCGTGGACGGGTTCACCGCGGCCACCCGGAACTCATCGCCGCGCCGCCAGGCCGCTGCCGCCGCGGGCTAATGCACGGTTTGTGACCATTTGCACACTTGGCCGCGGCGATGGGGACGCCGGCGGTTTGCTGGTCTGCGGGCCCGGGGCAGCACCAGCGTTTCACGTACACCCGCCCGTCCCGGGCTGGCCACCAACGTGAAGCCCCGGTATCACCAGGGCAATACCAGCGCTTCCCATAGACGGACCGGCCAGCAACGTGAAGCCCCGCCACGCCGCGCGTGCCGGTCATGCCCCGGCGTCCAGGTAGCGGGCCGCGGCCTCGGCCCGCGCCCGCCACGGGGCGGGGTCGGTCTCCCAGGCGGCCAGCCGGTCCGGGTCCACCACCGGGCGGCGGACCAGCAGCATGCCGCTGGCCGCGGCCAGCGGGTCGGCCGTCACGTCGCCGGTGAGCAGGCTCATCGTGGCCAGCCCGCAGTCGTACCGCAGCTCGGGGAGTGCTGCGGCGAGCGCCGCCCCGGCGGCCAGTCCGACCGAGCTCTCCACCGCGCTCGACACCACGACCGGCAGCCCGCAGGCCGCCGCGATCTCCAGCGCGGCGCGCACCCCGCCGAGCGGGGCGGCCTTGAGCACCACGATGTCGGCCGCGCCCGCGGCGCGCACCCGCAGCGGGTCGTCGGCGCGCCGGATCGACTCGTCGGCGGCGACCGGGATGTCCACGCGGCGGCGCAGCTCCGCCAGCTCCGCCAGCGTCGCGCACGGCTGCTCCACGTATTCCAGGCCGAACGGCGCCAGCGCGGACAGCATGCGCTCGGCGTGCCCGACGTCCCAGCCGCCGTTCACGTCGATCCGGATCCGGCCGGCCTGGCCCAGCGCGTCCCGGACCGCCTCGACCCGGGCGATGTCGTCGGCGTCGCCCTGTCCCCGCTGCGCGACCTTCACCTTGGCCGTGCGGCAGCCGGACGCTGCCGCCAGGTCGTGCGCCTGCGCCGGCCCCACCGCCGGAACGGTCACGTTCACCGGGATGGCATCCCGCAACGCACGCGGCCAGCCGACAGTGGCCGCCTCGACCGCGCAGGCCAGCCAGCGGGCACACTCCCGCGGGCCGTACTCGGGGAACGGCGAGAACTCGCCCCAGCCCGCCGGGCCCTCGATGAGCGCGCCCTCGCGGACCGTCACGCCCCGGAACGGCATCCGCATCGGGATCGCAAACGCGCGCAGGCTGGCCAGCAGCTCCTTCACGGGCGCCGGGGCAGCAGACGCAGCCCGGGCGTTGCTCACGGGCGCCGGGGGAACCGGGCGAAGTCCGGGGTGCGCTTCTCCCGGAATGCGTTCCGCCCCTCCTGCGCCTCCTCGCTCATGTAGTAGAGCAGCGTCGCGTCGCCAGCGAACTGCTGCATGCCCGCCGCGCCGTCGGTCACGGCGTTCAGCGCGCCCTTGAGCATCCGCAGCGCGAGCGGCGACTTTTCCAGCAGCTCGCGCGCCCAGGAAACCGTCTCCTCCTCCAGCTTGTCGAGCGGGACGACGGTGTTGACCAGCCCCATCTCGAGCGCCTGGCGGGCGTCGTACTGGCGGCAGAGGTACCACATCTCGCGCGCCTTCTTCAGCCCGACGGTCTCGGCGAGCAGCCAGGATCCGTAGCCGCCGTCGAACGAGCCGACCTTCGGCCCGGTCTGGCCGAAGATGGCGTTGTCGGCCGCGATCGTGAGGTCGCAGCAGACGTGCAGCACGTGCCCGCCGCCGATCGCGTACCCCGCGACCATGGCGATCACCGGCTTGGGGGTGCGGCGGATCTGCACCTGCAGGTCGAGCACGTTGAGCCTGCCGACGCCCTGGGAGTCGATGTACCCGTCGTCGCCGCGGATCTTCTGGTCGCCGCCGGAGCAGAACGCCTGGGTGCCCGCGCCGGTGAAGATGATCACCCCTACTTCGGGGTCATCGCGGGCGGCGCTGAACGCGCTCGAGAGCTCGAACAGGGTGGCCGGCCGGAAGGCGTTCCGCACCTCGGGCCGGTTGATCGTGATCTTGGCTATGCCCTCGCCCGTCTCGTACACGATGTCGGTGTACTCCTGGCCCGGCCGGCCCGCAACGCTGCCAGTCGACCACTGCACCTCCCGCTCAGCCTGCCTCGTCTGGCCCCCGTCTTCCCTCCGCTGCCCCGTGGTTAACCTTACGAGGTGAATGATCGTCCCCTGCACGCGGTCCTGGCCGGGGCCGATGCCCTGCTCGGCCCGCTGGCCGCCGCGCTGGACGGGACCGGTCCCGCGGTGCTGCCGGTTGACCCCGGGCTGCCCCGGCCGCAGCTGCGGCGGCTGCTCGAGGAGCTGCGGCCGGACGCGGTGCGCACCCCGGACGGGCTGGTGCGCAGCGATGCCGGCGGCGGCCTGCCGGTCGGCGACGGCACCGCTGTCGTGATCGCCACGTCCGGGTTGACCGGGCGGCCCAAGGGAGTGGAACTGAGCGCCGCAGCGCTGCTGGCTTCGGCGCGGGCCAGCCTGGACCGGATCGGCGCCGAGCCCGGCGAGCGCTGGCTGTGCTGCCTGCCGGTCAGCCACGTGGCCGGCGTCCAGGTGCTTGTGCGCTCGCTGGTCAGCGGGACCGTGCCGGTGATCGCCGGCCGGCTCGACCCGGAGATCGTCGCGTCCTGCGGCTGCGCCTACGTGTCGCTGGTCCCCACCCAGCTGCGCCTGCTGTCGATGCCGGGGCCGGCCTGGAATCGTTCGGGAAAATCCTGCTGGGCGGCGCGGGGGCGCCGGGCCTGCTGCTGGCGGAAGCGGCCGCGGCGGGGGGCCGGGTCGTTACCACCTACGGCATGACGGAGACCTGCGGCGGGTGCGTCTACGACGGGATGCCGCTGGACGGAGTGCGCGTCGCGGCCGGCCAGGACGGCCGGATCCGCATCGCCGGCCCGGTGCTGTTCACGCGCTACCGGCGGCGGCCCGGCCTCACCCGCGAGGTGCTCGCCGGCGGCTGGTTCACCACGTCGGATCTCGGCTCCGTCGGGCCGTCGGGGCGGCTGACCGTCCGCGGCCGCGCGGACGACGTGATCAATACCGGCGGCGAGAAGGTGATCGCGGGGGAGGTCGCCGCGGTGCTCGAGACCTGCGCGGCGGTGCGCGCGGCCGTCGTGGTCGGGCGGCCCGATGACGAATGGGGCGAGCGGGTTACGGCGGTCGTGGTGCCTGCCGACCCCGCCGCACCCCCCGTTCTCAATATGCTACGCACGCACGTGCTGCGGGTGTTGCCGCCCGCCGCTGCCCCGCGGGAGCTTATGCTTGTTGCGGAGATGCCGCTGCTGCCATCCGGAAAGCCCGACTTGCAGGCACTGCGGACCCTGCATCCCCAGCCGCCAGCTGAGCCGGGAACAATAGCGGAGGCAGAGCGTTACTTATATGTGCCTGCGCTTCGCGCTCAGAGCGCCGCGGGCCCCCCGCAGCTCACGCGCCGGGCAGGCGCTGGGAAACAGCGCATGCCCCGTGCGCTTCCCGTTCGAGGAGGTGTGTCATGTCGCAGACCGCGACCGCAGCGTCACCCGCGCGGGATGACGAGGCGACGATGACGCGCGTGGACACCCTGGTCCAGCGCGGACGAGGTCAGGGCCAGCTGTCGCTGCCCGAGCTCAGGACCGCGTTCGAGGAGGCCGGCATTTCCGCAGCTGAAGGACGATCCATACTTCGCGAGCTCGCCGAGGCAGGCGTTCAGCTCGGTAACGAGCCCGCTGACAGCACTGGTCCGGCCGCCGGCGGCGCGGCAGCACCGGCTCCGGCACCCGGCGCTGACGCCGAGGCCGACGTCGAGGTCGAGGCCGACGCGACGGTCACCGCCGAGGCGGAGGCCGCCGCGGCAGTCCTCGCCGCGATGGAGAGCCCCAGCACGCTCGAGGCCGACCTCGACGACCAGACCCCCGCCATGGGCGACTCGGTGCACACGTACCTCAAGTCCATCGGCCGCACCAGCCTGCTCACCGCTGAGCAGGAGGTGGACCTGGCCAAGCGGATCGAGGCCGGGCTCTACGCCGAGCACAAGCTGGACGCCGAGCCGGATCTCGACGACTCCTACCGCCTCGACCTCGATGAGGTAGCCGCGGACGGCAGGCGCGCCAAGGCGCACATGCTCGAGGCGAACCTGCGGCTCGTGGTCTCGGTGGCCAAGAAGTACAGCGACCGCGGGCTCACCCTGCTCGATGTCGTGCAAGAGGGCAACCTGGGCCTGATCAGGGCGGTCGAGAAGTTCGACTACACCAAGGGCTACAAGTTCTCCACGTACGCCATGTGGTGGATCCGGCAGGCGATCCAGCGCGGCTTCGCCGACTCGGCCCGGACGATCCGGCTGCCGGTGCACGTGCTGGAGATGCTCAGCAAGCTGAGCCGGGTCGAGCGCGACATGCACCAGCGGCTCGGCCGGGAGCCGACGCCGGAGGAGCTCGCCGTCGAGCTCGACCGGACGCCGGACCAGATCGAGGAGCTGCTCCGGACCTCCCGGCAGCCGATTTCGCTCGACTCGACCATCGGCGAGGACGGCGAGACCAGCATCGGGGACCTGATCGAGGACACCGACGCCCCGGAGGCCTCCGAGCTGGTGGACCGGCAGCTGATGGCCAGCCAGCTGAGGAACGCCCTCGGCTGCCTCAGCCAGCGCGAGGCGACGATCATGTCGATGCGGTTCGGGCTGTACGACGGGAACCCGCACACGCTCGACGAGATCGGCAGGGCGCTGGGCCTGACCAGGGAGCGCATCAGGCAGCTGGAGAAGCAGTCGCTATCCAAGCTGCGGCACCCCAGCCGTGCCCAGCCACTGCTCGACTTCGCCAGCTGACCCCGGGCTCTCTGACACCTGACCCCGACTTCCGCGAGCCGGACCCGACCTCCCGCCGGGCCCGGCTCGCGGATTTTTGCTGTCTGCGCGGCTGCCGCCGTGGCTGGCGGGGGCGGGGCCGGCGGGGCCGGCGGGGCAGGCGGTCAGGACTCGGTACCTGATGGCGGCGACGACCCGGCGGTTGTCAGCTGCCGGCTGACAACCGTGCGAGGGTGCGGGCGAACCAGTCCTGGTAGGCATCCAGATCCCAGCCGGTCATGCGGGTGATGACCAGATAGGTCTCGGCGGCGGCGAGGATGCTGGTGGTGTCTATGATCCAGGTGAGGTTGACGGCCGGATCGAGCAGGCCGTCCTCGGCCATCCGGGTCCAGAAGACTTCCTGGGCATGGCGAGATTGCTCTCGGCCCTGCTGCCAGAATCCGGCGATGAGCGGCTCGACGGCGGCGGCCTGCTGGGCGACGGCGAACAGCGCGCCCGTCCGCTGCATGATCTGCCGGGCAACGGACGCGGCGGCGGCGATCCGCTCGGCGGCGGTGCGCGCGGTGAGGGCGGACTGCATCCAGTCGCGGCTGAGCACATCGACGGGCGCCGTGTCGCCGACGATGGCCACATCGACGACCCGCTTGAACAGCGCGGCCTTCGTACCGAACCGCACGTAGACGGTCCGCGCGCCTACCCGGGCGCGCCGGGCGACCGCGGCCAGGGTGGTGTCGAGGTATCCGTCGGCGAGGAACAGCTCGGTGGCGGCGGCGAGGATGCGCTCTTCGGTTTGCGCGACCTGCGCCTGCCGTAGCGGCGGCAGCTCACCGTGGGGGTTGACTTCGCTGGGCATAAAATGCAGTCTAGCTGCATCGGTTACATCCACTCTGCATTGGAGGCATCATGAGCGTGTCGGACGCGCCCGTCCTCGCCGGGATCCACCACCTGAAGCTGCCGGTCACCGACCTGTCCCGATCGCTGGAGTGGTACCAGAGCCGCCTCGGCTACGTCCTCGAGATCGAATTCGTCGAGCAGGGCCAGCTGATGGGCTGCGCCATGGCTCATCCCAACGGCGGGCCGCCGCTCGGCCTGCGGCTCGATCCCGAACGGGCCAAGGCGGCCGCGGGTTTCGACTACTTCTCCATCGGCGTGCCCGACAAGGCGGCGATCGACGACCTGGCCTGCCTGCTGACGGCGCTGGGCGAGAACCACGCCGGCGTGCACTGGGCAAGCATCGGCTGGATACTGCCACTGCTTCATGACCCCGACGGGCATGAGGTCCGCTTCTACACCCTCCAGCACCACACCGACCTCGCCCCTGGAACGGTCACCACCATTGCCGACCCCCGGGAGACCGCCGAACGCCGCGAGCGCGAGCAGCACGGGCGAGCGCATCAGCCGGCGACCGGTCGCGCGACGAGCAGTCCCGGGCCCTCCGGTGATCAAGGAGGGCAGCCCTGAGGCCATTTTTCCGAACGTCTGACGCCAGAGGACCGTTCGGCATCGCCGGATGCGGTCCTCCGGCACGCTTCGCGAAATCCCTCACCCAAGTCGCCGGCGTGTCGGCCACGGAATGTCAGTAGCATACGATAGAGTGTTCGAAGAACATGATCAACCTGGCCGGGGCGGAGGTGAACACCGTGGCCACAGCAGCTTCTGAACCGCTGCCTCAGCCTGACCCTGATGTTGAGCCGGAGGACATCTGGCTGGCCCGGCTGGCCTCCCTGACCGACGCCGACGCCCCGCCGGACGAGGACGACTACGCCCGCCTGCCCGACCCCGCGTACCGGTAAGGCTCGTGCAGGAAGGCGGGCTCGGCGACGATTGAGCCCGTCCGAATCGGTCCGGTTCTCGGCCCTGGCTGCGGCGATTTGGTTGGCGTAGTGTGCCGCGGTCCGATGCGGTGCGGCGCTATTGCTACTCAGGTGATCTGCTTGGCGAGCGCGGTCAGTCACCTAGCGCTTGTCTCCAGGCGTTGGTGTCGTGGTAGTTGACATTGCGCACGGCCTTGCCCTGGCGGACTGTCCAGACCCAGGCTGCTGGCGCGTCGAGCTTGCGGCCGTCCTTCGTCGTTGCTGTTGCGCGTCCTTCGACGACGACCTGCTCACCTGCGTCGTAGATGTGCTCGGGCACCACGGCGAACTCATCGAAGTGGCTCATGACGCCGCCGAACACCTGGCTGGCCACGGCGTCCGGTCCGATGTGGGTTCCGCGCTGGAACATGAACGGCTCGTCGCTTTCGACCCATTCGATCCGAGGATCGAGGGCGGCGAGCACCTGCGGGATATCCCCGCGGGCGAAATTGTCATAGATGCTGCGCACCAGCGCGACGTTCTCGGTCAACATGGCACCCCTCCTTGGGACGCTTACCCGCCGGGTTTAATGTAAAGTTACTTGCGCCTAAATGTCAAGGAACTTACTATGCGAGATGAGCCGCCCGACCTGGCCGAACCGGCCGCGCTGCGCGCCTGGCGCGACGCAACGATGTACCGGTTGCTGCTGCGCGCCTCCCAGGCCGAGCGCCGCGAAACCCTGAGCAGGCTGCGCAAGCGCGGCTACGCGGATGTAACCCATGCCGATACGGCGTTGCTGGCCAGCCTCGACACCGCCGACATGACTATTTCCGCGCTGGCCCGCCGCTGCGGCGTGACCCGCCAGGCCGCCAGCCAGCAGCTGGCGCTGCTGGACAAGAAGGGTTACGTGAGCCGGGAACCCGACCCGGGCAACAACCGGGCCGTGCTGGTCAGGCGGACCGGCCAAGGACAAGCCCTGCTGCGCGACGCGCTGGAGGTAGTCGCGGACATCGAAGCCGAATACGCCCAACACGTCGGCCCGGAGCGGCTCGCCGCACTGAAAGACCTGCTCACCGGCTTGCTGAGCTACTCCGACCCAGGCGGCACCCTCGGCGTTGATTGACCGGCCGCACGGATAGCGCCGGTTGGAGGAGCGAGATGCTGATCCGCCGCGAGGTCTTGCCGGGGCCCGGCTGCTGGTGCATCCCCAGCCGTCCTGGCACGGATGTGGCACGGCTTGGCGGGTCTAGTGACCTCTTCCGTGTCACGGTGTCCGCGACACGGCTTAGGTAGTGATCCTTACTCCGCGACCAGGCGTTCGGCATCTCATGGCCCTACGGACTGCCCCCGCACTTACCTGCGCTGCCCTGAGCGTCCTAGGGCCACTGTAGGGCTGACCCTAGCGGCAGGGCGGCACAGGCTTTGAGACCGTGCCCGGCAATCCTAGGACAACATGGGTCACTGCTGGCAGTCTGATCGACAAGGGGAGGTGGCGGGAGAATGACAACGATTCTGGCGCCAGGTGAGGGCAGGATGTTTTCGATCGGCGGCGACCGGGTGACGGTCAAAGGCGTCGCCGATGTCCATGGCGTGGGCTTCGCGCTGATCGACTACCGGGCAGCCCCCGGAATCCCCGGGCCGCCGCTGCATGTGCACGACGCCATCGACGAAGGATGGTACCTGCTGGAGGGGCAGCTCGACGTCCAGGTGGGCGACGAACGCCGCCGGGTCAGTGCAGGCAGCTTCCTGCTCGTCCCGCACGGCGTTCCCCATACGTTCGCCAACGGCGGGGATGGCTGGGCCCGGTGGATCGGGGTGCTGTCGCCCGGGTCAGCCCTGGGCATGCTGGAAGGTCTCGGCTCGCTGATCCCTGAGGACGGGCCGCCGGACGAGCAGGCGATCGGCGAATTGTTCACCCGGTACGGCACAACCGCGCTTGGACCGCCACTGTCCTGACATCAACTGGCTACCAAGCTCACGGCTCCGGAGGCCGTCATCGTGATCAGCGATCTTTGCCTGTGACCCGGGCGGTTTGGAATGTCGTCGGCTGCCGCAACGAAGATCATTCCGTGCATCTTCCGGATCATGCGTCAGTAGATGCTGTTACAAGATTGCTGCGCAGTTCTGGCATCCCTCTCTGCTCGCCTGGTCTGGTTTGCGTTGGACCTTGACGGCCAGCTAGGGGACGCAAGACGATTGTGCGATCACTTTGATCCAAGGAGGTATCAGGTGACACATCCAAACGAGGATTTGGTGCGAGAAGGCTTCGCGGCCTTCGGTCGCGGCGACCTCGACGCACTGCAGAGCCAGTTCTACGCCGAAGACATCCGCTGGCACTTCCCCGGCAAGAGCCCCTTCGGCGGCGACATCGAAGGCGTGGCTGAGGTGATCAAGTGGCTTAGCCGCAGCTTCGATGCCTCGGACGGCACGATTCGCCTCGAGCTGCACGACGTCGTCGCCAACGATGAGCACGCCGTGGCGCTCTTCACGGCCCGCGCCGAGCGGGCAGGCAAGCACCTCGAGGACAACACCGTCCAGGTCGCCCATATCCATGACGGCAAGGAGACCGAGGTCTGGTTCTATCCAGCTGACCAATATGCCACGGATGAGTTCTGGTCGTAACCGCCATCGGGCCTGTAGTGAGGATGAGCCGACGGTTTTACAGATGGGTACCGCTGCCGTCTGGCCATGTGCCCTGACCGGGGTAACTCCTGGAGGCCGTCAGCAGGCGCTCCTGACTTATCCCACGTATGTCCCGCGCTGCAAGCTTCCTATGGTGAGGCCCTCTCAGCATGGTCGGACTCGCCGCTGCTGTCGGCGTGGCAGCCGCGATCATCGCCGGGTCGGTAGCGCTGCTCGGCTTCGGCCTCGACAGCGGTATCGAGGCTCTGGCCAGCATCATCGTCATCTGGCGGCTCACTGGCTCCCGGCTGAGCGGGGCGCTCTCGGAAACGTGCCCAGAAGCTCGTTGCCGTCAGCTTCTACCTGCTAGCGCCCTACATCGCCGTTGAAGGCGTCCTCGGCCTCCTGGCCGGGGACAAGCTGGGTCGGCATCGCCCTGACCGCAGGAACATTCCTGCTAGAGCCGCCGCTGGGCGTGGCCAAGCGCCGCCTCGGCAGGCAGCTCGGGTCAGCAGCCACCGCGGGGGAAGGCACCCAGAACCTGCTCTGCGCCTACCTCGCCGGAGCAGTCTTCCTCGGCCTGGCCGCCAACACTCTCTTCGGCTGGTGGTGGCTCGACGGCACCGTGGCCCTGCTCATCGCCGTCTGGGCCATCAGGGAAGGCAGGGCCACCTGGCGCGGCGATGCATGCCCATGCTCGTGCGCTGAGCCGGTGACCCACACTCCGATGAGCGGCTGCCGGTAGGCGGCGACGCCAGGTGACGGATACCGCGAGCGCGCCTGACGCTGAGCTGTTGCCTGGGCTGCACCGCCGGGCTGTCCGCCTGGAGCAGTTCTCGATCGCGTGGATGCTGATCGAGGCAGGCGTGGCCGTCACGGCGGGCATCATCGCCGGTTCGCTGGCGCTGACCAGCTTCGGCTTTGACTCGGTCATCGAGCTGGTCTCCGCCGTTCTGGTCCTGGGACGCCCGCGCGCCGGGCTGCGCGGCGGCCGGGCCAGCGACCTGGCCGAGCGACGGGTGCTGCGGATCATCGCCGTCACGTTCTTCGTCCTGGCCGCTTACGTGCTCGTCGGCTCGGTCATTGACATGGTCGCCCGCGCGCACCCGGAACGATCGCCCGTCGGCATCGGCCTGACTGTGGCATCGCTGCTGGTCATGCCGCCCCTGGGCTGGCGTAAGCGGCGCGTCGGCTCAGCGCTCCGCAACCCGCTTATCCTGGCCGATGCCGCCGACACCATCCTCTGCGCCACGCTGGCCGCGACGACGCTGCTGGGACTCGTCCTGTTCGCGGCCCTCGGCTGGTGGTGGGCCGATCCCGTCGCCGCCCTGGCCGTCGCCTGGTTCGCGGTACGTGAAGGACGCGAAGCCTGGCACGGCGAGCTGGCCGACGATGACTGACACATAAACCAAGCCCCCTGGCCTGTCAACGCGCCCCCGCAGCCGCGCGCTGCTGGGTTGTTTAAGGTGACCCCGAGTGGCCCGCGGCGCTCGATGACCTCGGCGCCGGCCCTGCGCACTGTGGGCACGCGGCATCAACAGCCTGGACGCGTGCTGCGCTAAGTCGGTGGCGATCGTCGGCACCCGGGCCGCCACCGCCTACGGCGCCCATGTCACGGCGGAGATCACCGCGGGCCTGGTCGGCTGCAGGCTGACCATCGTCGCCGGCGCTGCCTCAGGGCGTCTACGCGGCCGCGCACGAAGCAGCGGTGGCCGCCGGAGGGCTCACTATCGCGGTGCTCGCCTGCGGTCCTGACGTCGGCTACCCGCGCGGGCACGCCGGGCTGGTGCAGTAGATCGCCGCCAGCGGCGGCCTGGTCGTCAGCGAGTGCCCTCCCGGCCGCCGGGCTAGCCGGCAGGCCTTCCTGGCCAGGAACCGGATCGTGGCTGCTCTGGGGGCGGGCGGCATGGTGGTCGTCGAGGCGGGGCTGCGCAGCGGGACGCTCAACGCCGTCGGTCATGCCGGCCTGCTGGGCCGGCCGGTGAGGCCCGCAAAACCTCATCGTCAGCGAGGTCATCAAACAGTGATGCCTGCAGAGGATCAGGCTCCTGTTGCCGGGCAACACGCTGCTTGGTCGGCCTTCTGCTTGGCCACGGCAGCCGGTCAATCTTGCCGTATGCGCACGAGGCAAGGAGGAATCGTCGTCACGCGGCAAAATCAACCGTGTCGGCGTGTCGGGCGTCTGCAGTGAACCGTCTCGACAGGGAGGACGGGCTGGTGGCCCAACGACGGGTGAATCCGCCACTCTGGGTACCACACCCCATACCCTTCAGTAACAAGGGCTGAAGCGCGCCTCTCCAACGCGGACGTTCCCAGGCATCCCGTTGCGCCAAGCGCAGGCTGTTAGCCAACGCGGGGCCAGTTCAGGGCGTCGTAAAGAATCTTGAAGCAAATCTGTTGGTACATATTGACAGTCACGCATACGGCTGCCGCCACTGCCACTGGCGCAAGCAAGCCCAAGGTTGGACCCTCGAACAGCCCGCCCCGTGCGTCATGATCTGGACCAACCCCGCCGGCCGCCGGTACGCCACCTTCCCCAGCAAACACCCGACCTGAGCAACCGCCGCTGCTTACATGACGGACGTCGTTGTCGTCACCGTCCGCCTTGTCGCTCCAAACCAGGCTGACCTGTCATGGGTCGCCTTGGCAACGAATGCGGCCGGAGTGTGAGCGGCTGAACGCCGACATCGCCGCCAGGCTGATCGACGCGATCGCCTGCTGGCACGTGGACCGGCAAGTCGCTGAAGGAGATCGCCACCCACCTGAACGACCGCGGGGTCACGACCAGCACCGCCCGGGCCTGGACCAGGTCGGCGCTGCTCTTACGCACGCTCCAAGAACCGCCGTTATCTGCGCGGACGCCGTATCGATGGCAATCGGGGGCGAGGCAGTCCAGATCTGAGTGTTCTGCGCCCCGCATGGACCCCCCGGCACGCTGCGGCCTGGCGCACGCCCGCCAGCGGGTGTGCCGCCAGCCGGAAAGGCGCCGTCAGGCAAATGGCAGCCGGGCTGCGAGCGCGGCGAGGTCGGCTGCCGGGACCGGTGCCGCCGCCAGTTCTGATGTCTGGCCGTTGACGCAGTACAGGCTCGGCTTCTCCAGCCGCACCGACCCGCGGCCCGCTGGAAATCGACCTCGGCGGCCGCATCGGATCCCTATGACAGAAGGAAAGCGTCCGGGCCAGCGCCAAAGCGCGCTCACCTCGCGCATAAGCAGATTTCTTATGCTTTTGTGCTCGAACGCGAGCTCCGGTATGTGCACGCCGACCACGATCAGCCCGTGACCGGCCAGGGCCGGAGCCGGTGCGGGGCGATGGTCACCCGTTGCGGCGAGGACCTAAGGTGCCGATGAGGCATCGCCGACCCGGAGCACGTGGCCGGTGAGGCGGTGGCCATGGTCGCTGAGCAGGTACGCGACGACGTCGGCGACCCGGTTGGGTGCGCACGGGGTGTCGACCTCGATGCACACCGCGTTGACGGTAATGTCGCGCTCACGCAGCTCATTTGCGAGCGCTCGGGTGAGCACGCCTGTGGCGGCTTTGGTCGCTGTGTAGAGGCCGTAGGCCTTCAGGGACAAACTATCCGCTGAGCTGGTCAGATTGACGATGGCGCCGCCGTTACGAAGGTGACGAGCCGCCTCTCGGCTGACGATGAAGGTAGCCCGCGTGCTGATCCGGACCAGTGCGTCGAACACGTCAAGGTTGACCTCGGCCACGGGAGCGGTGGTGACCGGGCTGCCCACGGCGTGGACAACGGCATCGATGCCGCCGAACGCAGCGATCGTCTCGGCGAACAGCCTCTGCACGTCCAGATCGTCGGCGACGTCGGCGCGGACGGCCACGGCAGCGCCCTTGTCAGTAAGGATCGCTTCGACAGTCGACTCCGCCGCACGCTGGTCATGGAGGTAGTTGACGACGACCGCGTAGCCGCGGGCCGCCAGCAGGCGGATCGCCGCCCGGCCAACGCCGCGTGACCCTCCGGTAACGATTGCCACGCGACCCGCAGGCGACCCGTCGAGCTGGATGGTCATAGCACGAGTCTGGATAGCAGCACCGCGCTTCGAACCAGGGTATTCCCGTGCCCCATCACCGGCCGTATCGTTACCGCATGGCCGCACCCCGGCCGCCAGCCTTCAGAGGGCGCGCTCGCGAGCGCCAAGTCCTCGACGGCGTGCTGGACCGTGTTCGTAGCGGTGAGAGTGCGGTACTGGTCATCCGGGGTGAGGCCGGGATCGGCAAGACCGAGCTGATGCGCTACTGCGCGCGCCAGGCCTCAGGCTGCCGCCTGGTTCAGATCGCCGGCGTGGAGTCCGAGATAGAGTTGCCGTTCGCGGCGTTGCACCAGCTCTGCGCGCCGATGCTGGGCGGCCTGGCCGCGCTGCCGGAGCCGCAGGAGCACGCGTTGCGTGTGGCGTTCGGGTTGGCGGCGGAGCCTGCTCCGGACCGGTTCGTGGTGGGCTTGGCCGCTCTGAGCCTGCTGGCCGAGAATGCCGCCGCGCGGCCGCTGGTCTGCCTGGTCGATGACACCCAGTGGCTGGATGAAATCTCGTGCCAGGTGCTCGGGTTCGTCGGGCGGCGGCTGCTGGCTGAGTCTGTGTTGCTCCTGTTCGCGGTCCGGGAGATGGCCGGCGAGCAGATATTTCCTGACCTGCCGGCGCTGACGGTCGAAGGGCTCACCGACGAGGACGCGTGCGCGTTGCTGACAGCTGCCGTCCCAGGTCATTTAGACGAGCGGGTTCGCGACCGGATCGTCGCGGAGACGCGGGGAAACCCGCTGGGGCTGCTGGAGCTGGCGAGAGGGTTGAGCGAAGCCGAGCTGGCCGGTGGCTTTGCCGGCCCGCCCACGGCGAGCCTGCCTACTCGTCTCCAGGACCACTACCTGCAGCGGGTGCGGGCACTACCGGGGCCGACCCAGCGACTGATGCTGCTGGCGGCGGCCGACCCCACCGGGGACGCCACGCTGCTGTGGCGTGCCGCACCGACGCTGGGCCTGGGACGTGATGCGGCGGCCGCGGCCGATGCAGAACAGCTGCTGCAGATCGGCTCCCAAGTGCGATTCCGGCACCCCCTGGTACGGTCGGCTGCCTACACGGCCGGGTCCCCGGAGGATCGCCGCGCCGCCCACCTGACGCTCGCCGCAGCGACGGACGCCCAGACCGATCCGGATCGTCGGGTGTGGCACCTGGCTGCCGCGGCCACCGGACCGGATGAAGAGGTGGCCACCGCGCTCGAGCAGGCGGCGGTCAAGACCCAGGCCCGCGCCGGGCTGGCGGCCGCAGCGGCCCTCCTCCAACGGTCGGTCGCCTTGACCGCCGAGCCGGGACGGCGCGCCGACCGAGCCCTGGCAGCCGCGCTTGCCCACCTGCACTCCGGCGCTTTCGACGCCGCGGCCGGCCTGCTGGCCCAGGCTGAAGCCGACGCCGTCGATGATCTGCAGCGTGCCCGTGTGGAGCAGCTCCGAGGACAGATCGAGTGGGCAGCCGTCGCTGGGCGCGAGGCACCGGTTCTGCTGCTGCAGGCCGCCAAGAGACTCGAATCACTCCATGTCGGACTCGCCCGGGAGACCTACCTTCACGCCTGGGTGGCATCCAGCGTCGCTGGTCCTCTGGCAGGACCCGGCGGCCTTCTACTGGAGGTTTCCCGAGCGGCACGCGCGGCCCCGCAGCCAGCAGGTGCTCCGCGGGCTTGTGACCTCCTCCTTGACGGTCTGACGACGATGGTCACTCAAGGGCATGCGGCAGCAGAGCCGACGCTGCGGCGAGGAGTGAACGCATTCCTCGGTGATCAGGTGTCCCGGGAAGAGTGGCTGCAGTGGGGGATTCTCGCCCAGATGGCGACCATGGCCGTGTGGGACTTCGACAGCTGGGTCCGGATGAGCACCCAGCATGTTGAGCTCGCCCGCGCGTCGGGTGCACTCGCCCCGTTGTCCGTCGCCTTGAACGGGCGCGGACAGGTGGCCACGTACTGCGGTGACTTCGAGACAGCGACGTCGCTGGCCGCGGAGAAAGATGTCGTCAATGAGGTGACCGGAATCCGCCTGGCTTCGACCTGTGATCTGTTGCTCGCCGGGTACCGGGGTCAGCCCGTGGAGGCGATACTGCTGTTCTCGGCGACCATCGAGGACTCGATCGCTCGCGGGGAGGGAGGCGCTGTCCAGCTCGCCAACTGCGCCGCGGCGGTCCTCCACAACGGTCTCGGGCACTACGCAGAGGCGTTGGCTGCAGCGGAACCGGCAACCGAGGAAACCTGCCAGCCCTTGGCCACACAGCTGGTTCTGCCCGAACTGATCGAGGCCGCCGTGAGAACCGGGCGGGCGGAAATTGCCCGGGAAGCGCTGGAGCGGCTGTCGGCAATGACGGCCATCGAGGGTTCCGACTGGGCGAAGGGCCTGGAGGCGCGCTCGCGAGCGCTGCTCAGCGAAGGCACGGATGCCGACTACCGCTACGCCGAGGCGGTCGAGCGGCTCGGCCGCACCCAGCTGCGGCCCGACCTCGCTCGTGCCCACCTGCTCTACGGCGAGTGGCTCCGTCGCGAGCTCCGGCGGGGCGACGCACGCCACCAGCTACGCGCCGCCTACGAATTGTTCGCCGTAATTGGCGCTGAGGCCTTCGCCGAGCGCGCACGCAGGGAGCTGCACGCCACCGGCGAGAAGGTCCGCAAGCGGCAGGTCGACACCTACACCGAGCTCACCCCGCAAGAGGAGCACATCGCCCGGCTGGCCCGAGACGGACGCACCAACCCTGAGATCGCCGCGGAACTGTTCATCAGCGCCCGCACCGTGGAAT
>CAVOOC010000013.1:0-32456 GCA_963697445.1 uncultured Actinomycetes bacterium | reverse complement strand
TGGCTGATCGACTTGTGGTTCGCGGCGCCCGCGAGCACAACCTCAAGGACGTCTCGCTGGACCTGCCGCGGGATGCCATGATCGTGTTCACCGGGCTGTCCGGGTCGGGGAAGTCTATCGCTTGCGTTCGATACGATTTACGCCGAAGGGCAGCGGCGGTACGTGGAGTCGCTGTCGGCGTATTCGCGGCAGTTCCTGGGGCTGATGGAGAAGCCCGACGTCAATGAGATCGACGGATTGTCGCCCGCGATCGCGATCGAGCAGAAGAGCGTCTGGCCACAATCCGCGATCGACCGTCGGCACGGTGACGGAGATCTACGATTATCTGCGGCTGCTGTACGCGCGGGACGGGGACAAACCGCTTGCGCCAACTGCGGGCGTCCGGTAGCAGCGGCAGAGCGCGGGGCAGATCGTGGACCGGCTGCTCGAGCTGGCGGACGGCACCAGGTTCCAGGTGCTGGCCCCGGTGGTCCGCGGCCGCAAGGGCGAGTACGGCGAGCTGATGCGCGAGCTGCTGACCAAGGGTTTCTCCCGGGCCCGGGTGGACGGCACGGTGGTGCGGATCGAGGACGCGCGCGGCCGGCCAGCTGCCGTCGCTGAAGAAGTACGAGAAGCACGACATCGAGGTCGTGGTCGACCGGCTGGCGGTCAAGGCCGAGGCGCGGCGGCAGGCTGACCGACTCGGTGGAGACCGCGCTGTCGCTGTCCGGCGGGATCGTCATCCTCGACTTCGTGGACCTGCCGGAGAATGACCCGCACCGGGAGCGGATGTACTCCGAGCACCTGGCCTGCCTGATCTACTACCTTTCGTTCGAGGAGCTCGAGCCGCGGTCGTTCTCGTTCAACTCGCCGTGGGGCGCGTGCCCGGACTGCACCGGCCTGGGCACCCGGATGGAGGTTGACCCCGAGCCGCGGTGCCCGACCCGTCCAGGTCGCTGGCCGACGGCGCGATCGCGCCGTGGAGCGGCGGCCACATCAACGACTACTTCTCCCGGCTGATCGAGGCGCTCGGCGACGGCATGGGGTTCACCATGGGCACCTCGTGGTCGAGGCTGCCGGCCGCCGCCCGCAAGGCGCTGCTCTACGGCTATGGCGAGCAGGTCCACGTCCGGTACAAGAACCGCTACGGCAGGCAGCGCTCGTACTACACCTCGTTCGAGGGCGTGATCCCGTACATCGAGCGGCGGCACTCCGAGGCCGAGAGCGACTCCAGCCGGGAGAAGTTCGCCGGCTACATGCGCGAGGTACCGTGCCCCGTCTGCAAGGGCTCGAGGCTGAAGCCGGTCTCGCTGGCCGTGACCGTGGACGGCCGGTCCATCGCGGACCTGTGCGCGCTGCCCATCGGGGAGCTGGCCAAGCTCCTGCTCAGCACCGAGCTGTCGCAGCGCGACATGCAGATCGCCGCCCGCGTGCTGAAAGAGGTCAATGCCAGGCTCGGCTTCCTGCTCGACGTCGGCCTGGACTACCTGACCCTCGACCGGGCGTCGGCGACGCTGGCGGGCGGGGAGGCGCAGCGGATCCGGCTGGCGACCCAGATCGGTTCCGGCCTGGTCGGGGTGCTGTACGTGCTGGACGAGCCGTCGATCGGGCTGCACCAGCGGGACAACCACCGGCTGCTGGAGACGCTGCTGCGGCTGCGCGACCTCGGCAACACGCTGATCGTGGTGGAGCACGACGAGGACACCATCCGCAGCGCCGACTGGGTGGTGGACATCGGCCCCGGGGCGGGGGAGCACGGCGGCAAGATCGTCGTGTCCGGGCCGGTGTCCGAGCTGCTGGCCAGCGAGGAGTCGCTGACCGGCGCCTACCTGTCCGGGCGGGAAGCCATCCCGGTTCCGGCGCGGCGGCGCAAGCGGGCGCGGGGCCGCGAGCTCGTGGTGAAGGGCGCGGCCGAGCACAACCTGCGGAACGTTAACGTGACCTTCCCGCTCGGCTGCCTGGTCGCGGTCACCGGCGTCTCAGATCCGGGAAATCGACCCTGGTCAACGAGATCCTCTACAACGCGCTGGCGAAGGAGCTGCACGGTGCCAGGACGGTCCCGGGCAGGCACGTCAAGGTGACCGGGATGGCACACCTGGACAAGGTCGTGCACGTGGACCAGGGCCCGATCGGCCGGACGCCGCGGTCCAACCCGGCGACGTATACCGGGGTGTTCGATCACATCAGGCGGCTGTTCGCGCAGACCACCGAGGCGAAGATCCGCGGCTACCAGCCGGGCCGGTTCTCCTTCAACGTGAAGGGCGGCCGGTGCGAGGCCTGCTCGGGCGACGGCACCATCAAGATCGAGATGCAGTTCCTGCCGGATGTCTACGTGCCGTGCGAGGTCTGCAACGGCGCCCGGTACAACACCGACACGCTGCAGGTGCACTACAAGGGCAAGACGATCGCCGAGGTGCTCGGCATGCCGATCGAGGAGGCGGCCGGGTTCTTCGAGCCGGTGCCCGCGATCCACCGGCACCTGAAGACGCTGGTGGACGTCGGGCTCGGCTACGTCCGCCTCGGCCAGCCGGCGCCGACGCTGTCCGGCGGCGAGGCGCAGCGGGTCAAGCTCGCCACCGAGCTGCAGCGCAGGTCAACCGGCCGGACGATCTACGTGCTCGACGAGCCGACCACCGGGCTGCACTTCGATGACATCCGCAAGCTCCTGGGCGTGCTCCAGCGCCTGGTCAACGGCGGCAACACGGTCATCGTGATCGAGCACAACCTCGACGTGATCAAGACCGCGGACTGGGTGATCGACCTCGGCCCGGAGGGCGGCTCGCGCGGCGGCGCCGTGGTGGCCACTGGCACCCCGGAGCAGGTCGCCATGGCCGACGAGAGCTTCACGGGCCAGTTCCTGAAGAAGCTCCTGAACGTCTGAGCCACGGGGCAGCCCGGGGCGGCAGCCCGGGCGGCGCACCGCGCATTCCCGGGCTATCCCGGAAGCGGGAACCAGGACCCCCTGGTCCACCGGGTGATGCGAGAGTGCACGACTGTGGCTGGTGGGGCGCTGGTGATCGGGCGGGGCAGAGTTTAGCAGCCGGTGGCGGGTTCGTCCTGATGTCATGGATTTTCCGGAAAAGGTGCATCTGACCTGGCTAGGCTCGCCCGTTGACAGGCGCTCCGAAAGCCCGCCAGCACCCCCGGGCGGCTTCCCGTGGAGCGCGCCCTGCTCGGGAAGGAGCCCGTTGGGCGCCCACAGCAAACCCCCCCGCGTCCGGCTGCCGCAGGCGGCGGCCGGTGCCGCCGTGCCCACCCTGGGAGTGGCCGCGGCGATCTGCCTGCCCGCGCAGGCGGCGGGCGCGGCGACCGTCCCGGCCACCACCCAGCCGGTCTCGTCTAACCCGGCCTCCTCCCCCGCGGCGGCGCAGAGGGTCCCGGCGGCGTACCGGCACGACCCGGACAGCTCGGCCAGCCTGCTGGCCGCCCGCGGTGCCCGGCACAAGGCGGCCCCGGCCGCCTCGACGTACACGGTGCGGCCCGGTGACTCGCTGTCGGCGATCGCCGGCCGGGTCTACCACAACCCGGGCGACTGGCCGGTGCTGTACTGGAGCAACCACGACAAGGTTCGCTGGGCCAACGACATCACCAGCGGGCAGGTGCTGACGATCCCGGCCCTTCCCGGCAAGATCCCGGCACCGCCGGCCCAGCTGTCACCGGGCTACAGCCCCCGCCACTCCACCCCGGCCGCGGGTACCCAGTCGGCCCCGGCGGCCACCACGACCGCCACGCCGGCGGCGAGCTGGAGCGGCACCTATCCCGGCGGGGCGTTCGGCGCCTGCGTGGTGGCCCGTGAGTCCGGCGGCAACCCGCAGGTCTGGAACCCGAGCGGCCACTGGGGCCTGTACCAGTTCAGCGCGGCCACCTGGGCCGCCTACGGCGGCAACCCGGCCGACTTCGGCAGCGCCGGCGTGGCCGAGCAGAATGCGGTGTTCGCCACCGCCCTGGCCCAGGGCGGCCAGGGCAACTGGGCACCCTACGACGGCTGCTAGCCCCGCTCATACGCCCCGGACGGCCCGGTGCCGTCCGGGGCGTATCCGTGTCGCCGGGCGGGACCCGGGCTGGTCGCCCCGCTGATCCGGGCGGGCCCTAGGCTTGGAGCATGGAGATGCGCGTGCTCGGCACCACCGGGGTAAGGGTCAGCAAGCTCTGCCTGGGCGCGATGATGTTCGGAGGGTGGGGCAATCCCGACCACGACGAGTCGGTCAGGATCATCCACCGGGCGCTGGACGCCGGCGTCAACTTCATCGATACCGCCGACGCGTACTCCGGCGGGGAGTCGGAGGAGATCGTCGGCAAGGCGCTGGCGGCGGGGCGCCGTGACCACATCGTGCTCGCGACCAAGGTTCACTTCCCGACGGGCGACGACGTCAACGAGCAGGGGAACTCACGGCGGTGGATCATCCGTGAGTGCGAGAACAGCCTGCGCCGCCTGGGCACCGACCGCATCGACCTGTACCAGATCCACCGGCCCGACCCGGCAGCCGACATCGACGAGACCCTGGGCGCCCTCACCGACCTGGTCCGGGCGGGCAAGATCTGCTACGCGGGCAGCTCGACCTTCCCCCCGTCGCAGATCGTCGAGGCCCAGTGGACCGCGCAGCGGCGCGGGCGGGAGCGGTTCGTCTGCGAGCAGCCGCCGTACTCGATCCTGGTGCGGGGCGTCGAGGCCGAAGTGCTGCCGGTCTGCCAGGACTATGGGATGGGCGTCATCCCGTGGAGCCCGCTCGCCGGCGGTTGGCTTACCGGGCGCTACCGCACGGGCGCCGACATGCCCGTCAGCACCCGGGCGCAGCGGCTGCCGCAGCGGTTCGACCTGAGCCTGCCCGGCAACCAGGCGAAGCTGGACGCTGCCGAGAAGCTCGCCGTGCTCGCCGAGGGGGCCGGCCTGACCCTGATCCAGCTGGCGCTGGCGTTCGTCACCAGTCACCCGGCCGTCACCTCGGCCATCATCGGGCCGCGGACGATGGAGCACCTGGACAGCCAGCTCGCCGCCGCCGACGTGGTGCTGACCTCCGACATCCTCGACAAGATCGACGAGATCGTCCCGCCGGGCACCAACCTCAACCCGCCGGACCGCGGCTACGAGCCCCCGGCGCTGACCGAGCCCGCCCTGCGCCGCAGGCGCTAGACCGGCACCGCGCCGCAGGCGCTAGACCGGCACCGCGCCGCAGGCGCTAGACCGGCACCGCGCCGCAGGCGCTAGACCGGCACCGCGCCGCAGGCGCTAGACCAGGCACCGCGCCGCAGGCGCTAGACCGGCACCGCGCCGCAGGCGCTAGCACCGGCCGCCGGCCGGGGCCGGAAATGATCCGCGGGTGGGAGCGGTTAGCGCCTCCATGACTGACGAGACGATGCGAGCGGTGCGGTTCGAGCGGTACGGCGGGGTCGAGGAGCTTCAGGTGACCGAGGTGCCCCGGCCCCGGGCCGCCCCGGGGCGGGTGCTGGTGCAGGTGAGGGCGGCGGCCCTCAACCCGGGTGAGGCGTCGATCAGGCGGGGACTCATGCACGACCGGTGGCCGGCGCGGTTCCCCTCGGGGGAGGGCAGCGACTTCGCCGGCGTCGTGACCGAGGTCGGCGACGGGGTGACATCCGTCACCCCGGGCGCCGAGGTGATCGGGTGGACGGACGAGCGCGCCAGTCATGCCGAGGCCGTCAGCGTTCCGGCCCGCCAGCTGGTCCCCAAGCTGGCCGGGGTCAGCTGGGAGGCGGCCGGCTCCTGCACGTGGCCGGCACCACCGCGTGGGCGGCGGTGCGGGCGGTCGACACCAGGCCCGGTGACACGGTGGCGGTCTCTGCTGCCGCCGGCGGCGTCGGATCCCTCGCCGTCCAGCTGGCCCGGCGCGCGGGGGCTACCGTGATCGGCATCGCCGGGGCCGCCAACGCCGGCTGGCTGGCATCGATGGGGGTCACGCCGGTCACCTACGGCGAGGGCCTGGCGGACCGGCTGCGGGCCGCCGCCCCGGACGGCATCGACGCGTTCATCGACTGCTTCGGGGGCGGCTACGTGGACCTGGCCGTCGAGCTCGGCGTGCCCAAGGAGCGGATCGACACGATCATCGACTGGGCGGCGGCGCAGCAGGCCGGCGCCAAGATGGAAGGGGTCGCCGCGGCCGAGGATCCGGCCGCCGTCCTGTCCGAGCTGGCCGGCCTCGTCGCGGCCGGCGAGCTGGTGGTCCCGGTGGCCCGGACGTACCCGCTGGACCGGGTGCGGGACGCGTATGCAGAATTGGAGCAGCGGCACACCCGGGGGAAGATCGTCCTGCTTCCCCGGTAGCGGTAGGTTCGGCACAGCCGCTGCCCGAGGAGGTGAACGCGATGGTGGTCCCCGACGCCGCCCGTTCAGTGGCTGCCGTCGCCGGCGGGCTGCTCGTGCTCACCGCCTGCACCAGCATCGTCGGGACCGTCATCGTGCCCCGCCCGGTCAGCAGCTGGCTGACCCGCCTGGTGGACCGCATCGTGAACAAGGTGTTCCGCCTGGCGACCGCCAAGATCACCGACTACCGGCGGCGGGACCGGGTGCTCGCGGCGCAGGCCGCGGCGATCGTGATCACCCAGCTCGCCGCCTGGCTGGGGATCACCTTCATCGGGTTCGGTCTGCTGCTGTGGCCGTTCGCCCCGGCCGGCCTGGCGTCGGCGTTCAAGGTCTCCGGGTCCTCGATGTTCACCCTCGGGTTCGCGACGACGCCCGGTGCCGCCCCGCTGGCGATCGTGTTCATCACCGCGGCGACCGGGCTGGTGATCGTCACGCTGCAGATCGCCTACCTGCCGGCCCTCTACGCGGCGTTCAACCGGCGGGAAACCGAGGTGGCGCTGCTGAACGCGCGGGCCGGCGTCCCGTCCTGGGGACCGGAGCTGCTGGCGCGCACCCACTACGCGCTGGGATCGGGCTCGTCGACCATCGACACGCTGCCCGACCTGTACGCCCAGTGGGAACGCTGGTCCGCCGACGTGACGGAAAGCCACACCACCTACCCGTCGCTGGCGCGCTTCCGGTCGCCCCGGCCGCTGTCGTCCTGGGTGACCGCGCTGCTGGCCGTGCTCGACTCCGCCGCGCTCTACCTCGCGCTGTCCCCCAAGGCCGCACCGGCGGTGCCGGCCCGCCTCTGCCTGCGCTCCGGCTTCATCTGCTTCACCCAGATCGCGCGCACGATGGGCATCGACGTGCCCGAGGAACCCGACCCGAACGGCGAGATCAGCCTCAGCTACGAGGACTTCCTCGACGCGGTCGAGCGTATGCGCAAGGTTGACTTTCCCATCGAGGTGCGCGAGCCCGCCGATGCCTGGCCGGACTTCGTCGGCTGGCGGCTCAACTACGAGCAGGCCGCGTACGGGGTGGCCTTCGCCCTGGACGTCGTGCCGGCGCTGTGGTCGGGACCCCGCCGCCACGGCGGCATCGCCATCCCCCCCATCCGCCCCGGGACCGGCCGGCCGCCCAAGTAGCCAGAACGGCCCGGGGAGGACCGCCGCCCGCCGGCCCAGGACGTCAGCTAGCCCCGCGTCACCGAGCCCGGTGGCGGTATCTGCCCGGGACCGTCCTTCTCGCACGCGAGCTGGGCGGGACCGGCCAGCGGCGCGGCCAGCCGCGGCGGCTGGGCAAAGGCAGGGCGGCTCAGATCCAGGAAGTCGGACAGGTCGGCCGCGGTTGCGTCGCGCCCGGTCAGCGGCGTCAGGTTCCACTTGCGCTCGACCATCGCCAGGATCGACGTGTGGTCGTGAGTCACGCTGGTCACGTGGTCCGGCCGGCTCCAGGGGAAACCACCACCGCCGGCACCCGGAAGCCGTAGCGGGTGAACCCGTCGTAGTGGTCGGCGGGCGGGAGCGGCGGCGTGGCGTCCGGGGTGACGGCCAGCGGCGGCGGCACGTGGTCGTAGTAGCCGCCGCCCTCGTCGAAGGTCCAGATCAGCAGCGTGCGCGGCCACGCCGGCGACTCCATCACGGCCTGCACGACCGATGCGGCGAAGACCTCGCCGTGCACGATGTTCTGCGGGTTCTCCTCGGAGCTGTGACCGAAGTCCGGGTCGATGATCGCGAACCCGGGAAGGTTGCCCGACTTCGCGTCGGCGAAGAACTGCGCTATCGGCACGACGCTGTCGTGTCCCTCGACCGCAGCGCCGAGGAAGACGCAGCTGGTCGGCGGGAAGCTCGAGTAGTAATTCCGCCAGGGAATGCCGTGGGCGTCCAGGCGGTCGAAGATCGTATCGGCGGAGGCGGGCAGGAGGACCTCGGGCAGGACGTCATCGACCATGCCCACCGAGGTGGCAGCCAGCAGGTAACGCTTATTCGGCTGCGTCTGGCCTAACAGCGGCGCGAACCAGCGGTCCGCCAGCGGGAAGGTGGCGGCCAGCGAGTAAGCCCACGGCAGATCGGCCCCGGTCCAGTAGCCCATCGCGACCGGCCCGCTGGCTGACTTGACGAACCCGTCGTTCCGGCCGCCGTTGAACTGGATGTGACTCTGGGCCCACGCCTGGGACGGGTGCCCCTTCAGCTGGCAGGTGGTGGGCATGTGAAAGGCGTGCTGAACACGGCCGTCGGGAGCGGGGTTGGCCGCCGTCGGCCTGCCGTCGGGACCGATCGCGAATCCGTCTCCCCGCGGGTGCTCACCCGGCCCCCGGCCCAGCATGCCGAGGTAGTTGTCGTACGAGTGGTTCTCCATCATGAGAACCAGGAAGTGATCAATCTGGGGAAGGGTATCAGCGCCTTCCGGCCGGCCAGGAAAAGGACGCTGGCCTACCCCCCGTTGCGCAGGGCTTTGCGTCGGAGAAGTCAAATTCCGGACCCCCTCACCCCTGTCATGCATATTGCTGACAGCCTAACGCCGCCAACGGCCATGGGCGCGGCACAGCCGGTGCGCCGGCACCAGGGAGCGCTGACGCACCGGCCACTGCCCCCGCCTTGTTAGCCTCGGTTGCGGAATGGGAACGACTGGCGGCATGCGGCGGACGGGGCGGTGGGCCCGGCAGGCGCTACGAGGGCTCGCCGGGCTGGTGTTCCTCACCCTGCTGGCGGCAGCGGCGATCGCCATATCGCTGCAGGTCACGCCCATGCAGACGGTCACCGTCGCGGGGCAGGTGATCCGGGTCGGCGCCGGCGCGCCTGATCTCAGCCTGTCCGGCCCGGGGGAGATCGACCTGTTCGGCCAGAGCCTGCCGACGGACCTGCGGTTCACCGGCCCGGTGCGGCCCCGGCTGCAGCTCGCCCAGATCACCATCAACAGCGAGCTGACCACGTTTGTCGAGGGCGCCCGCCGGACCGGCGCGGAACGCATACTCGGCGCCCGGCTGGCCGACGGGTGGAAGCGCTACTTCGCCTGGGAGACGGCGATCGCCGGGGCGGGCGCGCTGATCCTGGCGGGGGCGGTGGCGGGCTGGCGCCGCCTGCGGCGCGCCACCACCCTCTGGCTGCTGGCCGCCGGGCTGCTCGCGGCCGAAGCCGTCAACGTGGGCGCCATCATGATCACCACGTACTCGGCGCCTGCCCTGCTGCGCCAGGTGCACTCGCTGAACCAGCTCGTCGGCACGGCGACCCGGCCGCCGCGGCTCCGCCCGGCCGGCCGCTGCCCCGGATCGGGGTCGTGGTCGTCGGCGACTCCACCGCGGCGGGAGCCGGGCTCGCGCCGGTGCCCGGCGCGTCCGTCACCGCCCGTGCCTGCGGGCGCAGCGCCGACTCCTATGCGGCTGACCTGTCGGGCGTCAACGGCTGGAGCGTGCTCAACCTCGCCTGCAACGGCGCCACCATCAGCCACGGGCTGCTCGGGCCGCAGCAGCACGACGGGCACCGGCTGGCGCCGCAGCTCGCGGTGGCCGAGCAGGCCAGCCAGGCGTCGGTGGTCATCGTCAGCGTGGGCGCCGACGACCTGAACTGGGCGGCGCAGGTGCGCTACTGCTCGGTCACGCCGCGCTGCGACGACCGGGCCACGACGGCCTACTTCCAGCAGCAGCTGGCCTCGTTCAGCAAGAACTACCTCGACCTGCTGGGCCGGCTGGCGGCGCTGCCCGCCCACCCGCAGGTGATCGTCAACCGCTACTACGACCCGTTCGGCGCCCAGCCCGGGTGCCTGAGCCAGGCCGGGCTCACCGCCGCGAACCTGCAGACCCTGACCTCCCGGCTGGCTACGCTGAACCAGGTGCTGGCTTCGGGTGCCGCGCAGTTCGGGTTCTCCTCGCCGCAGCCTGACTTCGCCGGGCACCAGCTGTGCACGCAGCAGCCGTACGTGCAGGGGCTGGACGCGGCGGCGCCGTTCCACCCCACCGCGCTCGGCCAGCTCGCCATCGCGCTGGCCGACCAGGCAGCTGTGAACCAGCCGGGGGCCTGACCGGCTGGCCTGGCCGGGGAGAGCGAGCCGAGGTGGACATAGAAACGACGCGCGGGCCGGCCCGGGTGGTCATCGAGGGCCCCGGGCGGCCGTCCTTCCTGCTCGCGCTCACCCACGGCGCCGGCGGTGACGTTGACGCGCCGGATCTGCTCGCGGTGCGCGACGCCGCAACGGCGCTGGGCGGCGCGGTGGCCCGGATCACCCAGCCGTACCGGGTGCGGGGCGGCCGCGCGCCCGGGCCGGCCGCCGCCCAGGACGCCGCCTGGGTGGAGATCATCACCGCGCTCCGGGAAGCGCAGGCCGCCGCCCCGCACGCGGCAGGCGGGACGCTTCCGCTCGTGCAGGGCGGCCGGAGCAACGGGGCCCGGGTGGCCTGCCGCACCGCCGCGGCAGTCGGCGCGGTCGCCGTGATCGCGCTGGCCTTCCCGCTGCACCCGCCGGGCCGCCCGGAACTCTCCCGCGCCGCCGAGCTGCGCATCCCGGGCGGCCGCAAGCTGCTCATCGTGAGCGGCGAGCGGGACCCGTTCGGCGTGCCCGGCCGCAGGGCCGGCGCGCGGCTGGTGGTGCTGGCGGGGGAGACGCACGCGCTGTCGCGGCATCCGCAGGCCGTCGGCCGGGCGGTCGCCGCCTGGCTGCCGCGGGTGCTGAGCCCGGACGGGCGCATGAAGAACGCCCGCCAGCGGGAGTGATGAGACTCCGTGAGAGCGGGCGCGGGTCTGGGCGCTGGGGCTAGGCGGAGAGCCGGCGAGGCGGCCGGCGAGTCCGGTGCGGCGGCAGGGCCGCCGCTGTAGGCGTGGTCGCCGGTGTACACGGGGCTGGCGCCGTACGCAGGGCTGGCGCCGTGTGCGGCGCGCGCCTGCAGGGGCATGTCCGTGGGGCGGTGCGGTCCGATCGCGTCTCCGCCGGGGAGCAGTTCCCCGGTGTCCTCGAAGATGACGATGCCGTTGCAGAGCAGGCTCCAGCCCTGCTCTGGGTGGCTGATGAGCGTACGGGCCGCCTCACGGTCCGGTGCTGATGCCTCCGGACAGGCCGGCGTGTGCGGGCACATTGAGGTGCCTCCTGGTCATTTCCTCGTTATGGTCTTGGTCACATTCTAGTGTGCAGGCTGACCTGCCTTCACGACATGGCCCGTTGTGACTGTTTGCCTTGTCATCCTTTGTAGTTTCCGGCAGGTATGCATCCTGGCGCTAATTGACTACGCCGCGTGATAGCCCGGGCTATGACCCGCGAAGTTCGCACCCCTCCAGACTGCTCCTGGCCGGCCGCCCGCGCCCGGCGACACGCCGGCGGGCCGGTCAGGCCGCGGGAGCCGGCGGGACCCGGACGATGCCGCCGAGCCGGTGCGCCTCACGCAGCGTCAGCAGCGCCTCGGCCTCCGCGGTCCACGCCTTGACTGCCGAGGTAGCCATGGCTTTCCTGCGGTAGATCCGGTCGCCGTAGCCGCGGGCCCCGATGGCGGCGCGCTGGGCCGCGTACGCGGACCGCATCACCTCGGTGAGCGCGTCGTCCAGCGCCTTGCCCAGATCGTGCAGCTCCTGCACTCCTGCGCCGCTGGCCTGTGCCCGGCGCAGCGCGGCCTCGGCCGTCCTTGCCGCCTCGAGCAGCTCCGTGAATTTATCCCCCAGCGCGACATCTGCGGCGTGTTGTTCTTCCGCTTCCTTGCTCACATGGTGGCCGCCAAACACCTTATTTCTCCTTACCGTAAGCGCGAATTCCCGGCGGGCCCGGAATCAGGCGCCCGAATGTAAAACGCGGGCGGGGGGCTGCGCGGTTCAGCTTACGCGAGGCCGGCCTGCCAGCTCTGGTGCATCCGGGCGAACCTGCCCTCGCCGGCGGCGAGCAGCGCGCCCGGCGGGCCGTCCTGCACGACCCGGCCGCGGTCGAGGACCAGCACCCGGTCCGCGATCTCCACCGTGGACAGCCGGTGCGCGATGATCACCGCCGTGCGGCCTGCCAGCATCGTGCGCAGGGCTCGCTGCACCAGCCGTTCGGAGGGAATATCGAGAAGCGAAGTGGCCTCGTCAAGCACCAGCACGGCGGGAGCGGCGAGGAAGGCACGGGCGAACGAGATCAGCTGGCGCTGGCCTGCCGACAGTCGGCCGCCCCGCTTCCCCACGTCGGCGTCATACCCGCCGGGCAGCGCGGCGATGAACTCGCCGGCGCCGATGGCCCGGGCGGCCGCTTCGATCTCGGCCCGGTCCGCGGCCGGGCGGCCGAGCCCGATGTTGTCCGCGATCGTGCCGCTGAACAGGTAGTTCTCCTGAGTGATCATGACGACCTCGGCCCGGAGCGTCGCGTCGTCCAGATCCCGCAGGTCCACCCCGTCGAGCAGGACGCGGCCGCAGTCAGGATCGTAGAACCTCGCCAGCAGCCGGGCCACGGTGGTCTTGCCCGCGCCGGTCGTGCCGACGAGCGCCGTCGTCTGTCCCGCCGGGATGTCCAGGCTCAGGTCCGGGATCACCGTTTCCGCCCGGTACCCGAAAGTGACCGACGCGAACCGGATGCAGCGCCCGCCGCCGTGAGGATCGGGGAGCCGAACGCTGACGGCGGGCGGAGGCACCGACGGCCGCTCGGCGAGCACGCCGGAGATCTTCTCCAGGGCCGCGGCCGCGCCCTGGAACGCGTTGTAGAACTGGGCGAGATCCTGCAGCGGGTCGAAGAAGCGGCGCAGGTAGAGCAGGAAGGTGACCAGCACGCCCACCTTGATGTCGCCGTCGATGACCCGCAGGGCGCCGTAGCCGAGCACCGCCCCGGTGATGACGTTGCCGACCAGCGTGATCGCGGGCGCGTACAGCGCCACCAGCCGGAACGAGCGCAGGCTCGCCGCGTGGTAGCCGGCGTTCAGCTCGCCGAAGATCTCGTCGTTCCTGTGCTCCCGGCGGAACGCCTGGACGGCGCGGATCCCTGTCATCGTCTCGACGAACTGGACGATCACCTGCGCGATGGATTCCCGGCCGCGCCGGTAGGCGACGGCCGACTCCCGCCGGAACCACGCGGTCAGCCACGCCAGCGGGCCGAAGCCGCCCAGCACCACCAGCCCGAGCGGCCAGTCCAGCGCCAGCATGCCCGCGCCGACCAGCAGCAGCGACAGCACCGCGGAGACCAGCGAGTCGAGGCCGTCCTCGAACAGCGCGGAGATCGCGTCGATGTCCGAGGTCTGCCGGGAGATGGCCCGGCCGGAGGTGTAGTCCTCGTGGAACGACACCGACAGCTGCTGGAAATGCGCGAACACGCGGGTGCGCAGGTCGAGCACGACGCGCTCGCCGAGCCTGCCCATCGAGTAGGCGTAGCTGCGGGTCGCGACCGCCTGCACGGCCACCGCGGCGGCGAACACGGCGGTCAGGACCAGCAGCGGCGCGGCGTCCCGGCTGCGGGCCAGCGGCGGGATGCCCCGGTCGATGCCGAGCCCCACCAGCCACGGGCCGGCCAGCGCGGCCAGGCTGGCGATCACGATCAGCGCCATGGTCGCGGCCACCCGCCGCCGGTGGCTGCGGAGCAGGCCGGCCAGCAGGCGCCTGCTGCGGCCGTGCAGCAGCGCGGCGGCGCCCGCCGTGGTCTCCTCGGTTTCCTCGGCGGCGAGCCCGCGCCAGGCCTGCGCCGTCATGTGCTCACCTCCCGGGAGGCCATCGTCATCAGGTCGCGGTAGGCCGGCTGCGACGCCATCAGCTCGCTGTGCGTGCCGACGGCCGCGATGACCCCGCCGTCCAGCAGCGCCACGGTGTCGGCCAGCTGCACCGTGGACGGCCGGTGCGCGACGACCAGGGCCGTCGTCTGGGCCAGCACCCGGTGCAGCGCCAGGGTCGCCTTGGCTTCGGTCTGCACATCGACCGCGGACAGCGGGTCGTCGAGCAGCAGCACCTGCGGCCGGGCGAGGATGGCACGGGCCAGGGCGATGCGCTGCCGCTGCCCGCCGGACAGGCTCATTCCCTGCTCGCCGATCCGGGTGTCCAGCCCCCAGGGCAGGTCGTAGGCGAAATCCGCCTGCGCGGCGCGCAGGGCCGCGGCGATGTCCTGCCCGGACGCGCCGGGGGCGCCGAAGGTGACGTTCTCCCTGACGCTGGCCGAGAACAGGGTCGCCTCCTCGAACGCGCACGCCACCCGCGCCCGCAGCACGTCCAGCGGGAGATCCCTGATGTCCGTGCCATCGAGCCGGATGGATCCCGCGGTGACGTCGGCCAGCCGCGGCACCAGCTCCAGCAGGGTCGTCTTGCCCGAGCCGGTGGCCCCGGCCAGCGCCAGGGTCGTGCCCGGCGCCAGGTCCAGGGTGACGCCGCGCAGCACCTGGCCGCCGGCGCCCGGGTAACCGAACGCGACGCCGTCGAACGCCAGCCGCGCCCCGCCGGCCCGGGGGTTCGCGGGCCTGGCAGCGGCGAGGGAGTTACGGTCGGTGATCGCGGGCGCGGTGTCGAACAGCTCGAACACCCGCTGCGCGGCCGTCGCCGCCTCCTGGGCCGAGGCCAGGATGTACCCCATGGCCTCGATCGGCCAGACCAGCTGCAGCGCCAGCGCGATGAACGCGACGAGGCCGCCCAGGGTCAGCTCGTGCGAGCCGACGGCGAACGCCCCGAGCAGCAGGATGAGCCCGAGCGCGCCGTTGGGCATCAGGTCGAGCAGGGCCCAGAAGCTGCCCACCAGCCTGGCCTTCTCCACCTGCGTCCGGTAGATCGCGCCCGCGCCCGCGGCGTGCAGGCCGGCCGCCTCGCCGCTGCGGCCGAGCGCCTTGAGCACCCGGATGCCCGCTGCCGCCTCCTCGACGTAGGTGGCCAGGTCGCCCTGCTGGTCCTGGGCGCGCCGGGACAGCACCCGGTACCGCCGCTCGAACCGGGCGCACACCGCCACCACCGGGGCGAACACGCAGCCGGTGAGCAGCCCGAGCCACCAGTTCAGCCGCACGAGCAGGATCACCACGGCCGCGAACGTGACCACGTTCGTGATGAAGAAGACCAGGCCGAAGCCGGCGAACCGGCGGATCGCCGACAGGTCCGTGGTGGCCCGCGACAGCAGCTGGCCGGACTGCCACGCGTCGTGAAAGCCCGCGTGCAGCCGCTGCACGTGCGCGTAGAGGTCGCCGCGGATGGTCCGCTCCATGCCGGTGACCATGCTGGCCTGCAGCCAGCGGCGGATCAGCATGGCCGCCGCCCCGGCCGTCCCGAGGCCGGTCACGGCCAGGGCGAGCGGGATGAGCAGCCCCCGCCGGCGCTGCGCGACCGCCCCGTCGATCACCGACTTGGCCAGCAGCGGGACAGCCAGCTCGGCGGCCACCCCGGCCAGCGCGAAGACGAGCATGACGGCCAGCTGCGGGAGATAGGGACGCAGGTACGGGGCGATCCGCCGGAGTGCTGGCGTCCCCTGCGCGGGCATGCGTGAGCCGCCGCAGGCGCGTTCGGGGGGCATTGTCTGGAGGCTAATCGCGGCGTCACCGGATGTCACCCGAGTTTCCGGCCGGCCGGGGAAGCCCTGGGAATACCGGATATACCACGCTATGTGACGATGATTCCTGTTCCGGGGGGTGGCGGTGAGCCGGTGCCTCTGGCACGCTGGCAACCCCGGGGTGACCGGTGCCGCACCTGGCCGGCACCGGGGGGACGGGCCCGGGACGCGTTGCAAGGGTGCTGGCTGCCGGGCGGGGAGGGACCATTGGTGTGCACCCGCAGATCGTGTTGCGCGACCGACTGGTCGCCGGACCAGGCGCTGGCCGCCTTTCGCGACGGGGTGACCGTGATCTGCGAGCTGGCCGCGCAGTTCACCGGCGAATCGTGGCTGGCGCCGACGCCGTGCACCGAGTGGCGGGCCGTCGACCTGGCCGGTCACCTGCGGTGCGTGGCCGATGACTACCACGAGTACCTGGATGACGCGCCGGTCAGCCGGCTGGCCAGGCTGCTCGCCACCGGCGTGCAGCCGGACAAGCTCGGCCGCAAGCTGGCCCGGCAGAACGCGGCCGAGCTCGCCGCGCTGCCCGACGCGCCCGGGCCGGAGCAGATCCTGGCGTTCGCCGAGTCGGCCCGGCTGTATGCCCGGCGGCTGCGCGCCGTCTGGGAGCTTCCGCATCACTGGTACACCGGCACCGACGTGAGCGTCGGCAGCATGGCGGGCTGGGTCTGCGCGGAATGGCACCTGCACGCGTGGGATTTGGCCCGCGCGCTGGGCAAGGATTACCGGCCGGCCCGGCCGGAGGTGCTGGTGGCCGGGTGGCGGGCCGGCGTGCCGCACCTGCCGGTGAACGAGGCCAGGGCCAGCAGCGACGCCTGGCACGCGCTGCTCCTGGCCTCGGGCCGCTCGCCGGACTGGAGCCCGGTGGCCGCCGGCTGACCGGCACCAGGGAAGATCGGGACTCATGACCTTCGACGTGAGCCGGGTGCGCGCTGCCTACCCGGCGCTGGCCGGCGGATACGCCTACCTGGACGGGGCGGCGGGCACGCAGCTGCCGGCCGCGGTCATCGAGGCGATCGCCGCCGCCTACCGCGCGGGGCTCGGCAACAGCGGCGGCGCCTTCCCGGCCAGCCGCCGCGCCGACGAGATAGAGGCCGGCTGCCTGGCAGGCGGTGGCCGACCTGGCCGGGGGCGCGCCCGACGGGGTCATCCTCGGCCCGAACATGACCACGCTGACCTACCGGCTGGCCGGCACGCTCGCGCGGGACTGGGCGGCGGGGGACGAGGTCGTCGTGTCCCGGCTGGATCACGACGCGAACGTGCGCCCGTGGGTGCAGGCGGCCGAGCGGCACGGCCTCACCGTCCGCTGGGCCGAAGTCGACTTGTCTACCGGAGAGCTGCCGGCCGCCCAGTACGACGAGCTGATCGGCCCGCGTACCCGGCTCGTGGCGGTGACGGCCGCGAGCAACGTGCTGGGCACCCGGCCCGACGTCGCCGCGATCACGGCGAAGGCACGGGCGGCCGGCGCGCTCAGCTACGTGGACGGCGTGCACGCCACGCCGCACGGCCCGGTGGACATGACCGCGCTGGGAGCTGACTTCTACGCGACCAGCGCCTACAAGTGGTCGGGGCCGCACGTCGGCGCCGTGGTCGCCGACCCCGCCCTGCTGCGCAGCCTGCAGCCGGACCGGCTCGCGTCGCAGTCCGGCGAGGTGCCGTACCGGTTCGAGCGGGGCACCCCGCCGTTCGCCGACCTGGCCGGGGTCACCGCGGCCGCCGAACACCTCGCCGCGCTCGACGACGCGGCGTACGGGACCCGGCGGGACCGGCTGCTGGCCTCCATGGCGGCGGCCGAGCGGCACGAGCAGCAGCTGTTCGAGGTGCTGGCCGGCGGCCTCGGCTCGATGCCCCACGTGACCCTGTACGGCAAGGCGCGCAGCCGCACCGCGACCGCGTTCTTCACCGTGGCCGGCCATACGCCGCGGCAGGTGGCGGAGCGGCTGGCCGGGCGGAAGATCAACGTGTGGGACGGGCACAACTACGCGTGGGAGCTGACCGGCGCGCTCGGCATCCGCGACGCGGGCAGCGCCGTCCGGGCCGGGCTCGTGCACTACAACGACCGGTCCGACGTGGACCGGCTGCTCGAGGCCGTGGCGGATCTCGGCTAGGCGGGCAAATCCCGGCTAAGCCCGCAGATCTGCCGCGATCGCGGCAGATCGCCGGGACAATGTGTCGCCCGGACGTGCTGGAGTCGCAAAACGGTCACAATCCAGGAACGACACCTGCAGTCCTCTGGCGCTTCGGTGCCATGGGCGAGATCCTCCCGGTAGAGGCGATGGCCGGGAAGGCCGCCGCCGCCGACCAGCTAGGAGACATGCCGCTGTGGCCGCGCCACTCGAAATGACGCCCGAAGCGCCGCCGGAAGCGGTTCTCGAGGGTGTCAGCAAGGCGGCTATCGAAGGGCGGTCACTCGGGCAGATCGCGTGGATGCGGCTGCGCCGCGACCGGGTCGCGATGGCCGGCGGGATCTACATCGTGTTCCTCATCCTGGTGGCCATCATCGGCCCGCACCTGGTGCAGGACCCGAACGCCTTCAACGCGAACCTGATCGACCCCACGCTCAGCCGCCCTATCGGGCCGTGGGGTGGTATCAGCCTGGCGCATCCGTTCGGCGTCGAGCCGGTCAACGGCCGTGACATGCTGAGCCGGGTTGTCAACGGGGCGCAAGTCTCTCTGCTCATCGCCTTCCTCGCCACCGCGCTCGCGGTGAGCATCGGCGTCGTCATGGGGATAGTCGCCGGCTACTTCGGCGGCTGGGTCGATGCGGTGATCGCCCGCTCGATGGATGTCTTCCTCGCGTTCCCGCTGCTGGTGTTCGCGATCGCGCTGGTGGGCGTCATTCCCTCGACGTCGTTCGGCCTGTCGGGCAACTCGCTGCGCATCGCCCTGCTGATCTTCGTGATCGGGTTTTTCGCCTGGCCCTACATGGGCCGGATCATCCGCGGCCAGACCCTGTCCCTGCGCGAGCGGGAGTTCGTCGACGCGGCCCGCAGCCTGGGCGCCCGCGGGCCCTATATCTTGTTCCGCGAGCTGCTGCCGAACCTGGTCGCGCCGATCCTCGTCTACACCACGCTGCTGCTCCCGGTCAACATCCTGTTCGAGGCGGCACTGTCCTACCTGGGCGTGGGCATCATCCCGCCGACCCCGAGCTGGGGGGGCATGATCTCGGACTCGGTGAGCAACGGCTTCTATTCGATCGACCCGATGTCCATGATCATCCCCGGCCTGGCCATCTTCCTCACGGTCATGGCCTTCAACCTGTTCGGCGACGGGCTGCGCGACGCGCTCGACCCCAGAAGCAGCGGGTAAAGCCGATGCCGATCCTTCCGGTAATAACACACGACAGGAGGCGTTTCAGCTGATGAAGAGACGCAGAATCATGGGGCTGGCGGCGTTCGGCTCGGTCGTCGCGCTGGCGCTCGCGGCCTGCGGCGGCAGCAGCGGCAGCAGCGGCAAGAGCGGCGGTGGGACGACAGCCAGTTTTAACGCCGGCGTCACCGGCGTCGTTAACCCGTCCAGCCACAAGGGCGGGACGCTCAACTTCGCCAGCAGCAGCGGCATCCCGGACTCCACCGACCCGGGCAACACCTACTACGCCCAGATGTGGAACCTCACCCGGCTCTACGCCATGCCGCTGATGACCTACAAGTCCTGCCCCGGCACGTGCGGCCTGCAGGTGGTCCCCGACCTGGCGACCGGCCCCGGCATCGTCAGCAGCAACGGGCTTACCTGGACCTATCACATCCAGCCCAACGTGCATTTCGAAGACGGGTCGCTAGTCACCTCCGCCGACGTCAAGTACGCCGTCGAGCGCACATACGACCGGGCCAAGTTCCCGCTCGGGCCCGGCTACTACCCGTCGCTGCTGGCGCCGCAGAACGCCACCTGCGCCAAGGCCATGGCCGCCGGGAAGACCACTGGCTGCTACCCGGGCCCGTACGTGAACAGGTCCGCGAACATCATGGGCCTCAACGCGGTGAGCACGCCGAACGCCACCACCGTCGTCTTCCACCTGGCGCACCCGTTCGCCGACTTCAACTACGTCGTCGCGATCCCGCAGTCGGCCCCGGTGCCGCCGGCCAAGGACACCGGCGCCAACTACCAGCTGCATCCGCTCTCCACCGGTCCCTATATGTTCCAGAGCTACCAGATCAATAAGCAGCTCACGATGGTGCCGAACCCGCACTGGAACCCGGCGACCGATCCCAACGCCAAGCAGCTCCCCAGCAAGATCGTCATCACCTTCAACGTGAACGCGAACGACCTCGACAACCGGCTCATCGCCGGGGACATCCAGGTCAACCTGCCGGGAACAGGAGTGCAGGCGGCCGCCCGGGCAAAGATCCTGACGACGCCCTCGCTCAAGGCGCAGTCCGACAACCCGGTCAGCGGATTCGAATGGTTCATGACTCTCAACAACAAGGTGGCGCCGCTGAACAACCTCCACTGCCGGATAGCGGTCGAGTACGCGGCCAACAAGGTCAACAACCAGACCGCCTACGGCGGCCCCTACGCCGGCGGGGCGATCGGAAGCACGGGCGCGCCGCCGAACGTCGTCGGGTACAAGCCCTTCGACCTGTACGAGGCCACCACGAAGCCGCAGGGTGACCTGGTCAAGGCCAAGCAGCAACTCCAGGTCTGCGGCCAGCCGAACGGCTTCACCACTGGCATCACCTACCGCAGCGACCGGCCGAAGGAAGTGGCGACCGCCACGGCCATGCAGGCGGCGCTGGCCAGGGTCGGCATCAAGCTCACTCTGCATGGTTTTCCCACCAGCAGCTACACCTCCAACTTCGCCGGCGTGCCTAACTACGTGCACAGCCACGATCTGGGCATCGCCGTCTATGGCTGGGCGCCCGACTGGCCGGACGGATACGGAGAGTTCTACTACATCGCGGACGGCGCGGCCATCAGCCCGGTCGGGAACACCAACCTCGGGGAGCTCAACGACCCATTGGTCAACAGCCTGCTCGGCAAGTTCGCGACGACGAGCGACGCCGCAGTGCGCAACTCCTACACCAGCCAGATCGATATGCAGATCATGAAGGACGCGGCGTTCCTGCCGATCGTGTACGCGAAGGCGCTGCTGTACCGGAGTCCGAAACTGACCAATGTATACGTGCAGTCGTATTTCGGCATGTATAACTACGCGGTGCTCGGGCTGAAGTGATCGTCTCGAACTAGCAGCAAGAGCTCGAACTAGCAGCAAGAGATAGAGCAAGAGAAGAGAGCAGGTGAAGGCGCTGGTGCCCGGCCGGGATGACCGCCCGGGCACCAGCGCCGCATCCCAGTGATCACCTTCATCGTCCGGCGCCTCATCGCCACAGTCTTCCTGCTGATCGTGGTCAGCTTGATCACGTTCTCGATCTTCTTCCTGCTGCCCCGGCTGGCCGGGCAGACCACCCGCGGACTGGCCAGCCAGTACATCGGGCGCAACCCAACGCCGGCCGCCGTGCACGCGATCGAACAGCAGCTCGGCCTGGACCAGCCGCTCCCGGTCCAGTACGGGCGGTTCCTGCGGGGCATCGTGCTCGGGGAGCACTTCAACAGCGGCACGGCCAAGGCCTACTGCCCGCCGCCATGCTTCGGCTATTCCTTCAAGAACCAGCAGCCGGTCTGGCCGATGATGGTCAGCAATCTGCCGGTAACCCTCTCGCTCGCCGCCGGGGGGGCGGTGCTGTGGCTGGTCGGCGGGGTGGCGATCGGGGTGGTCTCGGCACTGAAGCGCGGTACCCTGTTCGACCGGTTCTCGATGGGGGTCGCCCTGGCCGGGGTGTCGCTGCCGATCTTCTTCACCGGACTGATCTCGCTGGAGCTGTTCAGCTACAAGTGGCCGATCTTCCCGAACGTGCAGTTCGTTCCGCTCACCCAGAACCCGCTGCTGTGGGCCCGGAACCTGGTGCTGCCGTGGATCACCCTCGCCTTCCTCTACGCCGCTCTCTACGCCAGGCTGACCCGGGCGGGCATGCTGGAGACGATGAGCGAGGACTACATCAGGACGGCGCGGGCGAAGGGCCTGCCCGAGCGGACGGTGGTCGTCAGGCACGGGATGCGCGCGGCGCTCACGCCGATCATCACGATCTTCGGCTTGGACCTCGGCGCCTTGCTCGGCGGCGCGATCCTCACCGAGACCACATTCTCGCTGCACGGCCTCGGCCTGTTCACGATCCTCGCCATCCAGACCCAGGACCTGCCGGAGATCCTGGGCGTCACCATGCTGGCGGCGTTCTTCATCGTCATCGCTAACCTGGTCGTGGACATCCTGTATGCCGTGGTCGACCCGAGAGTGAGGCACTAGATGGCGGTCCGCAGGGGGCTTCGCTGGCCGTGGGCCGGAAACGAGGCGCTGCGGGAAGAGCCTCAGGTGCCGGACGAGTCGGCCCCGCGGACCTCCTCCATGCTGGAGGTCCGCGACCTGAGGATCCAGTTCCCCACCGACGACGGCCTGGTGAAGGCAGTGGACGGGGTCTCGTTCAGCCTCGACCGGGGCAAGACGCTCGGCATCGTGGGCGAGTCGGGGTCCGGAAAGAGCGTCACCAGCCTCGGCATCATGGGCCTGCACCACGGCACCAACGCGGATATCAGCGGCTCGATCTGGCTGGACGGCGAGGACCTAGTCGCCGCGCCCGCGTCCCGGGTGCGCCAGCTACGGGGCAGCAAGATGGCGATGATCTTCCAGGATCCGCTGTCGTCCCTGCACCCGTTCTACACCGTGGGTTACCAGATCGCCGAGGCCTACCTGGTCCACAACAAGGTCAGCAAGCGGGCCGCCAAGACGCACGCCGTCGAGATGCTGGACCGGGTGGGCATTCCCAACCCGCAGACCCGGGTGGATGACTACCCGCACCAGTTTTCCGGCGGCATGCGCCAGCGTGCGATGATCGCGATGGCGTTGAGCTGCGATCCCGAGCTGCTGATCGCCGACGAGCCCACCACCGCGCTCGATGTCACGGTCCAGGCTCAGATCCTTGACCTCATCTCCGGGCTGCAGGAGGAGTTCGGCTCGGCCGTGATCATCATCACCCACGACCTGGGCGTTGTGGCCGAGATCGCCGACGACATCCTGGTCATGTACGCGGGCAGGACGGCCGAGTACGGAACGGGCGAGGATATCTTCGACCGGCCCGCCCATCCGTACGCGTGGGGGCTGCTCACCTCGATGCCGCGCCTGGACCGGGCCCGCCTCGAGCGCCTGGCCCCCATTCCCGGCACCCCGCCCAGCCTGATCAACGTGCCCTCTGGCTGCCCCTTCCATCCGCGCTGTGCCTATGCGGCCAGCCTCGGCGACAGATGCGAGCGCGAGGTACCCCTGCTCCGCGCCGTCGCGCTCGGCCACGAGGCCGCCTGCCATCTGCGGATCGACGACCAGCGCCGGATCTGGGCCGAGCTGGTCAAGGCGCAGTTCGAGCCGGCAGCCAGCCCGGGGGAGGGCGAATGACGGCGCCGCAGCCCCAGCCCGGCGCCACCAGCGTTGCCTCCTCCGAAGCGCTGATGACGGTGACCGGGCTGACCAAGCACTTTCCCGTCACCCGCGGGATCATCATCCGCCGCCGCGTCGGGCTGGTCCGGAGCGTGGACGACGTCTCGTTTGACGTGGCCCGCGGCGAGACGCTGGGCATCGTCGGCGAGTCCGGCTGCGGCAAGACCACCACCGCGCGGATGCTGGTGCGGCTGCTCGAGCCGACGGCCGGGCAGATCGTGTTCGACGGCCGCGACATCACGCACCTGCGCGCCGGGGCCATGCGCCCGCTGCGCCGCGAGGTGCAGATGATCTTCCAGGACCCCTACTCGTCGCTGAACCCCCGGCACACGGTCGGCGCGATCGTCGGTGCGCCGTTCCGGCTGCAGAAGGTCAAGACCGAGCAGGGGACCAAACGGAGCGTCCAGGAGCTGCTGGAACTGGTCGGCCTCAGCCCCGAGCACTACAACCGCTACCCGCACGAGTTCTCCGGCGGCCAGCGGCAGCGGATCGGCATCGCCCGCACGCTCGCGCTGCGGCCCAAGCTCATCGTCGCGGACGAGCCGGTATCCGCGCTGGACGTGTCCATCCAGGCCCAGGTGATCAACCTGCTGGCCGACCTGCAGGCCGAGCTCGGGCTGACCTACGTGATCATCGCCCATGACCTGTCGGTGATCAGGCACGTGTGCGACCACGTCGCCGTCATGTACCTGGGCAACCTGGTGGAGTACGCCGGGCGGACGGACCTCTACGAGCGGCCGCGGCACCCGTACACGGTGGCGCTGATGTCGGCGGTGCCCAGGCCGGAGCCGGTACACCGCACCGCGGACGGGCGCCGGGAGCGCCGGGAGCGGATCCGCCTGACCGGGGACGTGCCCAGCCCACTCAACCCGCCCCCCGCGTGCCGGTTCCACACCCGCTGCTGGAAGGCGCAGGAGGTGTGCCGCACGGTACCGCCGCCGCTGACCGAGCTGGCGCCAGGCCACCAGGTCGCCTGCCACTTCCCGGAGAACACCCCGGGTTAGGCCACGCCCCGGGTTAGGACACGCCCGGGGGGGCGGCCGGGTGCGGTCCGACCGTGTCCCAGACCGCCACCGCCGCGACGACCGCGGTGGCGGCACCGAGCAGGGCCAGCGGCGGCACGGCGAGGCCGGCCGGGATCAGCGCGGCGAGCGCCGCGATCGCGGCCAGCCGCGGCACGGACAGCACGCCGAACATGGCCCGCTTGAACAGCGCGTGGCCGGCCAGGAAGAGCGCGGGACCGCCCAGCACGGCCGCGGTCAGCGCGGCGCTGGCGTGCCCGGCCGGATGCGCGATGGCGAGGTCGTCGGCGACGGCCAGCACGATGACGCCGGCCACCATCGGCAGGTGGAAGTAGACGTAGGCGGACCGGCCCAGCCTGCCCGGGTCATCGGCGGCCGCGATGGCCTGGGCGCTGTCGTCGGCGGCGCGGTTGAAGTAGATCCACCACAGCGCCACGCTGGCGAGGAAGGCGAAGACGACCGCCGTCGTGCTGGCCACGGTGATCCGCAGCCCGCCGTAGGCGGCGCCGGTGTCGAGTACCGACTCGCCCAGCACGATGATCAGGAACAGCTGGCACCGCTCGGCCAGGTGGCTGCCCGCGATGGTCCAGTCGGTGGTCTGCGAGCGGCCAAGGCCCGGGGTGTAGAAGCCGGCCGCGGGCGAGGCGTAGTCCAGTGCCAGCGCGGCCAGCCAGAACGCGACGCGGGCGGTGCCGTGCGCGAAGCCGCCGGCCAGCCAGGCGGCGCCGGCGACGGCGCACCAGGCCAGGATGCGCTGGAAGTTCCTGCGCAGCACCCGCTGGTCACGCGCGGCAGCCACCACGAAGATCGTCCTGCCGACCTGCATGACCACGTAGGCGCAGGCGAACGCCAGCCCCCGGCCGCCGAACGCGGCCGGCAGGGTAGCCGACATGATCAGGCTCACCAGCATGACGGCGAGCAGCATCATCCGCACCGGCAGGGCATCGGGATGGAACCAGTTGGTGACCCAGGCGGTGTACATCCAGGCCCACCAGACCGCCAGCAGCACCATCAGCGCCTGCCCGGCGCCCGGCCAGCTCAGCCGGCCGAGCAGCAAGTGGGTGATCTGGGTGATGGCGAACACGTAGACCAGGTCGAAGAACAGCTCCGTGTTCGTCACCCGGGCGCTGCTGATCCCGCGCACCCGCAGCAGGCGGGGGCCGCCCCGGGAGGCTGTCAAGGCGCCGCGGGGCCGGTCGTCACGGGTGGTTCGGGTTGAGCCAGATGCTGGTGAGATCCGGCCCGGTGATCGCCTCGGAGAAGTTCTCCGTGCCGGCGCCCGCGGCGCTGTGCACCCGGCTGCTCGCGTACTGCGCGACGTACTGGTCGATCAGCGGGATGATGGCCGCGTCCTTCATCGCGACCTGGTCGGCCTGCTGCCACAGCGGTGCCGCGGCCGCGGGGGTCGCCGCCTTCAGCGCCTGCGCGATCAGGCCGTCCTCGGTCTTGCTGCTGTAGCAGCCGCCGTTGACCGTGTTCAGCACGCAGCTGGTCTGGAACAGCGGCTGGATGACGGAGCGGCCGTTGTTGCCGAACCAGTCCGGGTACCAGCTGCCCGTGGCCATGTCCCACTGGCCGGGCTTGTTGTTCACCGGGGCATCGCCGATGGTCGTGAAGTAGGTCGCGCCCGTCTCCGCCTTGCCCTTCAGCGCGATCCCGCACTTGGCCACGGCGGCCTGGATTGCCTGGAAGATGGCGGTCCCGACCGTGTCGTTCAGGTACAGGTAGGTGGCGCTGAAACCGTGCGGGTAGCCGGCCCCGGCGAGCAGGGTCTTGCACTTCGCCGCGTCGCCGGCGCTGCCGGGCGACGGGTAGGGGTTGTAGGGGGCATAGCCGGTGTTGCCCGGCGGGATCGCGGTGGAGATGATCTTGTTGATCGCGGGGCCGCCGAGGATCTTCTGGATGTCCGCCTTGTTCACCGCGTAGGCCACCGCCTGGCGCACGGCCAGCTTGCTCATCGCGCCGGCCGCGTCCGGGCTGCGCAGGTTCAGCAGCACGTAGAACGCGCTGTTGCTGTCCGGCCAGATGTGGAATTGCGGGCTGGACTGCAGGCTCGGGATGGACGTCGGCGGGACGACCACGTCCAGCGACAGGTCCTGGCTGTTGGCCTGCATGTCGGCCAGCGCGGTCTGCGTCGAGCTGGTGCCCATGGTGACCAGGATCTTGGCGACGTACTGGTGCCGGACCGGGTCGGCCGACTGCTTCCACGCCGGGTTCCTGGTCATGAGGATCGACTTGTTCGGCACCCAGCTGGAGAACTGGTAGGGGCCGTCCGACATCAGGTGCTGCCCGAGCTGTGCGCTGCCGGGCAGGTAGGCGTCGTACTCGGCCGGCCGGGCCGAGTCGAACGGCATCGCCATCATGTTGTTGAAGTCGCTGGCCGGCTGGAGGAGCTTGAACTGGAGCGTCATCGCGTTCGGCGCGGTGATGCCCGAGATGGTGTGCCCGTTCTGCCAGGCGGCGATGGCGGCCGGGGTGGCCTTGGGCGCGCTGCTGGCGCCGAAGTGGGCGTTCTCGGCGTTGCAGTAGGAGCTCAGCCCCGAGATCGTGCTGGTGAAGTAGCCGATGTTACCCACCGGCGACACCGGGTTGCAGAACGCCTTGAACTGGCGGATGAAGTCGTCGGCGGTCACCTGCCGGGGCGGCGTGCTGTTCCAGTCCACGCTGGAACGGAGGTGGAAGGTGTAGGTCAGCCCGTTGGCGGTGATCCCGCCGTTGGCCGTGCTCGGCACGGCGGTCGCCGCGTCCGGCACCAGGCCGATGGCCTTGTTCCAGCTGGGCCCGGACAGGCCGGTGACGTTAACGGTCGGGTAGGACAGGAGCTGCCTGGTGAAGACGTGCTCCATGATGTAGTTCGTCACCGTGTAGGACGGCACGGGGTCGAGATTGTTCGCCGGCCCGCCGTTGGCCACCAGCCGCAAGGTGCCGCCCGATGCCGGCTTGCCGGATGAGGCCCCCGTCCCGCTCCCGGAGGACGACCCCCCGCACGCCGCCAGCGCGGTGACGGCGGCCAGGGCTGCAGCGGCAAGTGCGATCACGCGCTTGGGCTGGGGTGACATCGCGGCGCTCCTTCGGTGTCGATACGGGCGGCCTCTAGTGAACACGGGATTCCCCATGACGGGGGGCAAACGGGCGGAAGCGGTTATCCAACCGCAATGAAGTGATGCTTGCGCCCGGCCAGCCGTGACGCCGGGGGAGCGGTCGGCCGTGACGCCGGGGGAGCAGTCGGCCGTGACGCCGGGGAAGCGGTCGGCCGTGCTACGGGGGAGCGGTCAGCCGTGACGCCGGGGGGAGCAGTCAGCCGTGCTGCCCCGCGGGCGGTCACTGAGCTAGCCGACGCGCTCGGACAGCTCCAGCCACCGGGTCTCCAGCTCGGTGACTTCGTCCTGCAGCGCGCGGAGTTCCTTGAGCTTCTGGGTCAGGCCCTCGTAGTCGCTCTGGTCGTGCCGCGCGATCTGTTCGTGGGCGGCATCGATCCGCGCGGCGAGCTTGACCAGCTTCCGGTCGATGGCCGCGATCTCCTTCTGCGCGGCGCGGAGCCCGGCGCCCGACAGCCCCGGGGCCGCCCCCGTGGCGTCGGCCGGCCGCTGCGGGCCGCGGGATGCGGTGGCCTGCTCCGCCCGGAGCCGGAGGTACTCATCCACGCCGCCGGGCAGGTGCCGGAATTGCCCGTCGATGATCGCGTACTGCTGGTCGGTGACCCGTTCGGTGAAGTAGCGGTCGTGGGACACGACCAGCAGCGTGCCCGGCCACGAGTCCAGCAGGTCCTCGAACGCCGCGAGCATGTCGACGTCCATGTCGTTCGTCGGCTCGTCGAGGATGAGCACGTTGGGTTCGTCCAGCAGGATCAGCAGGAGCTGCAGGCGGCGCCGCTGCCCGCCGGAGAGGTCCTCGACCGGGGTGGACAGCTGCGCGCTGGTGAAGCCGAGGCGTTCGAGCAGCTGCCCGGGCGTCAGCTCCTTCCCGCCTGAGACATAAGTGGTGCGCTTGCGGCCGATGACGTCGCTGACCCGCTCGCCGGGGCGGGCGTCCAGGCCGGCCAGCTGCTGGTCGAGGGCGGCGACCTGCACCGTCTTGCCTCGCTTGACCCGGCCCGCGGTCGGTTCCAGGTCGCCGCTGACGAGTTTCAGCAGGGTGGACTTGCCGGCGCCGTTGACCCCGAGGATGGCAGCCCGCTCGCCGGGGCCTAGGCGCCACTCGACGTCGCGGAGCACTTGCTTGCCGCCGAAGGACACCGACGCGCCCAGCAGGTCCACCACGTCCTTGCCGAGGCGGGCCGTCGCCATCCGGGCAAGCTCCACCTGATTGCGCGGCGGCGGCTCGTTCGCGATCAGCGCGGTGGCGGCCTCGATCCGGAACTTCGGCTTCGAGGTGCGCGCGGGAGCGCCGCGGCGCAGCCAGGCGAGCTCCTTGCGCATCAGGTTCTGCCGTTTCGCCTCGCTCGCCGCGGCCATCCGGTCCCGTTCCACCCGCTGGAGCACGTAGGCCGCATACCCGCCGTCGAAGGGCTCGATGACCCGGTCGTGGATTTCCCATGTCGTCGCGGCGACCTCATCGAGGAACCACCGGTCGTGGGTCACCACCAGCAGCCCGCCGGCATTCGCCGGCCAGCGCGTCCGCAGGTGCCCGGCCAGCCAGCTGATGCCCTCGACATCCAGGTGGTTGGTCGGCTCGTCCAGGGCCAGGACATCCCAGTCGCCGGCCAGCAGCCGGGCCAGGGCGACCCGCCGCCGCTGACCGCCGCTCAGCTCCTGCACCGGTGCTTCCCACGGGATCTCGCGGACCAGCCCGCCGATCACGTCCCGGATCCGTGCTGCTCCCGCCCACTCGTGGTCCGGCCGGTCACCGACGATCGTGCGCGCGACGGTCAGCGACGGGTCGAGCGTGTCACCCTGGTCAAGCAGGCCGATCGTCACGCCGTTGCGCGCCATGACGCGGCCGGCGTTCGGCACGAGCCGTCCGGAGAGCATCGCGAGCAGGCTTGACTTGCCGTCGCCGTTGCGCCCGACGATGCCGATACGGTCCCCGTCGCTGACCCCCACGGTCACCGAGTCGAAGACGGTCTTCGTCGGGAACTCCAGATGCAGGGCCTGTGCTCCGAGAAGATGCGCCACACGCCAAGCGTAGGCGGCGTCCCGGGGGGGATTAGCCGCCTGCAGCCGGAGGGTCCGCGGCGTCGAGGGAGAACCTGTACAGCCGTGAGTCGCGGCGCTCGAAGCCCAGCCGCTCGTACAGCCGCCCGGCCGCCTCGCGCGAGGGCCGGGAGGTCAGGTCCACGGTGCGGGCGCCCTGGCCGCGGGCGATGCGCAGTGCCTCCAGGGTGAGCGCGGTCCCCACGCCCTGCCTGCTGGCCGCCTCGTCCACCACCACGTCCTCGATCCAGGCGCGCAGGCCGGTGGGGATCGCGAAGACCGCCAGCGTCAGGGTGCCGACGATCTCGCCCGGGCCGTTCGCCGTGGCCTGCGCGCGGGCGACCAGCACGGTGTTGCACGAGGCGCCGACCACCCGGGCGAGCGCCGCATGATCCACCGGCGGCGCTGACCGGGACAGCTGCGGCAGCAGCCGGCCGAAGGCCTTGACCGTCTCGTCAGTTACCTCGCGAAGCACCTCGACGCTGACTGCCACGCTCGGCACCTTACCGCGATCGCGGGACCGCGCCGAACCGGCTGCCGCGCCGCCGGCGCCGCCGCGGCACCCCGGTCAGCCGCGCCTTGACGTCAGCCCGCGGAATCCGTGCCGGTCAGCGACAGGGTCATGAAGGCGCTGTTGGGGCTCGGGACGTAGTCGCCGAACGGTCCGCACGGGAGGAACCCCGCGCCGGCGTACAGCGACCGCGCCGGGGCGAAGGCCGCCATCGATCCGGTTTCCAGGCTGACCCGGTGACAGCGGCGGTCGCGGGCGATGCCGATCAGGTGATCGAGGATCGACCGGCCTATCCCGCGGCCGCGGGCGGCGCGGGCGGTGTGCATGGACTTGAGTTCCGCATGCCCGTCGTCCAACTGTTTCAGCGCCCCGACTCCCAGCAGTTCACCGTGCCAGCGGAAGCTGACGAACGTGACGGCTGGGTCGAGCAGGCCGCCGACGTCCAGCGCGTGCACATCCTCCGGCGGGCTGTGCGTGTTGGCGAACTCCAGGTGCTGCTGCAGCAGCGCGCGAACGTCCGGGGCCGAGGGGTCATCGAGCACGATCTCGCCGTCCGGTGTGCCGATCTCACCGCCCGGCGTGACGATCTCGCCGTCCGGCGTGGCGATCTCACCCTCCAGCACGGCCAGAACCGTCCCCGTCCGCGCTGATGCCGTCGCGCCACGTGGGGGGATCTCCGCGGAGTCGGTGAGGCGCAGCTTGCGCCGGGCGCGCTCGTAGAACGTCGTGAGTCCCAGCCGGATCACCCGCGCCGCGTTGGTGCGGCCCTGCAGGCAGATCCGCTGGCCCGGGTCAACGTACCCGGCTACCGCTCCGTCCACCTCAACCGCAAGGCGGCCGCTGGCGGGCAGGATCTCCAGCGTGACCGTGTCCCGCGCGGAGAGCACCAGGCCCCGGTTGTAGGACGAGTGCGGCGCCGCGGGGGTCACGAGCAGCGCCTCGACGGCAGGGCTCACGATCGGGCCGCCCGCCGAGAAGCTGTACGCGGTCGAGCCGGTCGGGGTGGCGACGACCACGGCGTCGGCGGCGTAGCTGACGAACGGCTGACCGTCCACGTGCACCGCCACGAGGGCCGAGCCTCCGTTCCCCGGGACCCGGACGATGGCCACGTCGTTGAACGCGGTGATGGGCTGAGTGCCGAGCGCGCTGTCGATGGCCAGCCGCTCATCGATGGAGTACTCGCCGGAATCGATGGCCGACAGGGCGTCGGGCAGGTCCGGCACATCCACCTCGGCCAGGAATCCCAGCTTGCCGAGGTTCACGCCCAGGACCAGCGTCTTCTGCCGGTCTGCCAGCCGCATGGCCCGCAGCATGGTCCCGTCCCCGCCGAGGCTGACGAGCAGGTCGGAGCGGCGGCCGAGTTCCTCGGCCGTGACCGGGATGGCGGCGCAGTTGAGCCTCTTGATCTCGCCCTCGACCCCGAAGACCGGGATCTCCTTGCGGGCAGCCCAGGCGAGCACCGACTCGACCGCCGCTGCCGAATCTCGCTGCGGGTGCAGCACGAGGCCTACGGAATGCATACCCCTGACGCTACCGGAGCTCCGTTGGTTGCGTTATAGAACTCAGTCAACGCCGGCTCATCGACCGGCTCGGATCTGCTCGCCGGTGACCTCACCGAGATCCGCCTCGAGATGGACACCCACTTCTTCGGGACGCTGTCGGTCGTGCGGGCCTCGCGCCGGCGATCGCCGCCAACGGCGGCGGATCGATCCTCAACATCCTCTCGGTGCTCTCGTGGGTCAGCCTCCCGGTATCGGCGCCTACTGCGCTGGCAAGTCCGCCGAATGGTCGCTGACCAATGCGCTGCGCGTGCCTGCGCTGTACCCGCAGCTGCCCTGAGGTCGGTTATCGGGCCAGCAGGGTGCGGTCGAAGTCGCCCTCCAGGGCACCTGGCCCGGGGATGGCGGTCACCTGGCCGAGGTCGAGGGCCTCACCGCAGTGTGAGCACACCGGCACCGCGTCGACGACGTGCCCGCACGTGGAGTGCCTGAGCTTCAGGGGCGCGCCGCCGGGCGCTGCCCATCGGTCGCCCCACTGGCGCATGGCGGTCACCACGTTCCAGAGATCGCGGCCCTTGTCGGTGAGGCGGTATTCGGAGCGGGGCGGGTGATCCTGGTAGGGCACGCGGCTCAGCACTCCGTTGTCCACCAGGTGGTTCAGCCGCCGGGTGAGGATGTTGCGCGAGATCCCCAGCCGCGCCTGGAAGTCATCGAAGCGGGTCACGCCCAGGAACGCGTCCCGGACGATCAGCAGGCTCCACCATTCCCCGACAGCCTGGAGGCACTGCGCCACCGAGCAGTTCACGTCTTCGAAGCTGGTTCGCCGCACGTCTCCAGCGTATAGGGTCTCGTAATGGAACGCACACGGATAAGCCTCTAAGCCTCGTGCCCTGCGTGCACTGAGACTCTACGAGCACCGGCACGCGCCGCCGCCCACCTGGAACGTCGTAGTTGCTTACGTGGGGTGTTTGCTGGGATACGTGGTGTAGCGGCGGCCGGCGGGGCTGGTCCAGATCGTGACGCCTGGGCTGGGTTGTTCGAGTTTCCAGCCGCTGGCTTGCTTGCGCCGGTGCGTTGATCTGCTTCAC
>CAVOOC010000012.1:0-84204 GCA_963697445.1 uncultured Actinomycetes bacterium | reverse complement strand
CGACACCGTAAAGCCGGGGCCGGGCTCGGCCAGCAGGATGCTGATGCCCGCGTGCGCCGGCTCCGCGGCCGGGTCGGTCTTGCACAGCAGGGCGATCAGCCCGGAATTGCGCGCGTTGCTGATCCACGTCTTCGATCCGTTGATGACGTAGGAATTTCCCGAACGGCTGGCGGTGGTCCGCATCGCCTGAAGGTCGGACCCGCCGCCGGGCTCGGTCAGCGCCATCGTGGCCCGGAGCTCGCCGGTGGCCATCCGCGGCAGGTAGCCGTCCTTCTGGTCCTGGGTGCCGTAGGCCTGGATCAGCTTGGCGACGACCGTGTGGCCGCCCATCGCGCCGGCCAGGCTCATCCACCCGCGGGCCAGCTCCTCGGTGACCAGGGCATAGCAGGACGTGCTGACGCTCGCGTCGCCCCACGGTTCGGGGATGGCCAGGCCGAAGATGCCCAGCTGCTTCATCTGGCCGATGAGCTTCTCCGGGTAGGTGTTCGCGTGCTCCAGCTCCCGCACCACCGGCCGGACGTCGTTGTCCACGAACTCCCGGACCAGCCCGACGATCTCGGTTTCTTCCTCGCTCAGCTCGGCCACTCGCGCATCCTCACGTGGTCATGTCGTTGACTGGCGCCCTTCCCTGCGGTACGCGAAAGTACCGTCCGGTTTTGTACTGGTTTGTTCCGACGTAACGCATGGAAAGTGCTCGGTGATCATGGAACTAGCCCGTCTCGGAGGACCTGTGCGGCGTTGTCCCATGTCCACGAGGCCGGGTCGGTGTCCAGGCCGGCGACGCAGTCGGCGAGCTTGGCCTTGAGTTGCGCCTCAGTCGGCGGCCGGGCCGGCGAACCTGGCGGGAACCGCTGACTGATGCGCCTGATCTGGCCGTCCCTGGTGTGCACGGCGGCATCGAGTACGCCGTCGAGCAGCCAGGACCCGCCGGGCTCGAGCGTGATCTCCACCAGGCCGGCCAGGCGGCGCGCGGACGGCCGCCGGACCGCCTCGTCGCTGAAGCTGGCGAATCCCGGGTACCCATCCAGCAGTGCGGCGGCCGCCGCGTACTCGAGGCTGAACTTGCCCTGCAGGCCGGTCTCCGGCCGGTGATGGATCAGCGGCGCGACCGTCGCCTCCGGTGTTTGCAGCACGATGCGTGATACCTGGTCAGGGTCGAGCCCGCCGTCAGCCGCCGCCAGGTCGGTGAGCGCGCTGATCGGGCGCTGCAGCGCATAGCAGCACGGGTACAACTTGACCGCCAGCCCGCCCGGCACAGCCGGATCTCCCGGGTCCGCTGGGCCCGCGGCGGCCGCCTGATCAGCCAGGCCAGCGGCGGCGGGGTCGCCGCCGACCAGCAAAAGCCACGCATCCAGTGCCGTCGGGTCGGCGCTGGCGCCCGCGGCCGCCAGCCTCGCCGCCCGGATCCCGGCCTCCACGGCGAAGCCGACCTGAAGGGACTTGGCATCAGTGCCGAATGCGCGCTGGACCCCGCCGGCCCCGGGAACGGCCAGCGCGATGGCGGTGCCGATCTGCTCCGGGCTCAGCCCCAGCGCGACCGCTGCCCCCGCCGCGCTGGCCGGGGCGCCGGCCGTGCACGTCGCGTGCCAGCCCGCCGAGTAATGCGGCCAGCCCAGCGCGCTGCCGAGCCTGGCCATCACGCCGGCCGCGGCGAGATATCCGCGGGCGCCCCCGCCGGTGGCCAGCGCCGTAGGCACGCAGACGGCGCTGACGTGCGTCGTTGACTCCATATGCAGGTCGTCGAAGTCCAGCACGTGCCCGGCGACGGCCCAGCGCGCTGCCTCGGGCAGGGCCGCGGCGAGCCTGGTAACGGGATGATTCCTGGCCGCCAGGGCCACGGCGACCGTGTCCCGCAGGGCCCGGTCGGCCAGCTGGAGGTCGTCGCGGGCCGGCTGCAGGCCGTGCGCCCACTCGGCCAGCGCCATGGCCAGCGATGTCGTCGCCCGTGTGGCCTGATCCGACCGTCCCACGCAGACCCTCACCTCGCTGGCCGATGTCAATGTCGCCCTGGCCGACTTAATCTAAGATATGTACGGCCATTTAGCCCTAGCGCGCCGGCCCCCGTCAAGTCGGGGCGGCGCCGCCGCGGAGGGAGCCAGGAGGCGCGTGCCGGACAGGTCCAGAGTCATCGCGTACCGGACGCTGGCGGACACCCTGCGCAGCGAGATCCGCAGCGGCGAATATGCCGGCGGCCGCAAGCTGCCCACCGAGGAGCAACTGTCAGCGACCTACTCAGTCAGCAGGCAGACCGTCCGGCGGGCCATGCAGGATTCTGGTGTCCGAGGGGATCATCTACCGCGTCGCCGGCCGGGGGACCTATCCGATCGCAGAGGAAGACAGGTACGTCCGCCAGTTCGGCTCGGTGGACGAGCTGATGGCGCTCTCGATCGACACCGAGTGCGAGATCGTCTCCCCGCTCCAGCGCAGGATAGACGTCGAGAACGCGGGCCGTCTGCGGCTGCCCTCCGATGAGCTCTACGCCCTCGCGCTCGTCCGCCTGCATGGCAGCGTGCCGTTCTGCTACACGTCGGTGTTCCTGCCGCCCAGGGTGGGAGAGCTGGTCAGCGACGTGAGCGACCTGACCTGCCCGGGCAGGCGCAGCCGGGTCACCGTCATCGGCCTCATCGATGCCCGGATCAGCCGGGCCATCATGGCCGCCGAGCAGAGCATCACCGCGGTCGGCGCGCCAGCCTTCGCCGCCCGGCTGGCCTGCGAGCCGGGCGAGCCCGTGCTCCGCGTTCGACCGGCTGTACTCCGATGAGGCCGGGAATCCAGTCGAGCTCGCGGTCAGTTACTTCGACCCCGAGCATTACTCGTACCGGGTCAGGCTGCGGCGCAGCCCTGCTTAAGCGGCGGGTGAGCCGGGGAGACAGCCGAACGGGTGGCGGCGGTTCCGTGGGGAACTGCCGCCACCCGCTGGGAAACAGGCACCTTCGGCCGAAGCTGTGCCCGGCCGCTGCGCCGGATTGTCAGATCGGGCGGACCTGCTCGGCCTGCGGGCCCTTCTGGCCCTGGCCCGCGGTGTACTCGACCCGCTGGTTGTCCTGGAGGCTGCGGTAGCCCTCCGTCTGGATGGCCGAGTGGTGAACGAAGACATCGGCAGTGCCGTCGTCAGGGGCGATGAAACCGAAGCCCTTGTCCGCGTTGAACCACTTCACTGTGCCTTGAGCCACGTGCTTTCTCCTACTGCAACGACTTTCGGGATACACGGTTGTGGCATCCCGGGCTGCGGCGGCCGCCTGCCCCATGGCTCTGGGAATACATGGACGCCCGCTGTCAGAATTTCGCAGGCGCTGTGACACGAACACGAACTTCGACTACAACCAGACCCCATTTAACACCATGGCGCGGCCCGACGTGGCATTTACCTGCGCCCGGGCGGGTCACGCCGGCTCGATGCGGTCCGGTTTGCCCGTCAGCGTAACCGTTTGTCCCGTCGGCTCGGCGCGCCTATAGCGCTTCGGTCACCCAGCGCCAACCGCGCGGCTCTTCGCACACCGGACGCACCATGAAGGCGCCAGCGGCATCGGACAACTCGGCGACAACCCGGATGAGCTGACGGTGGAAGTCCCCCGGCGGATGCTGCCGTGAGCCCGGGACGACGAGGGTTACCGCGGAACCGGTGCCGCCGGACAGCCGGGCCGTGATGTGGCCGTCGTAGTCGATGCCCATGCCGACGATCGCCCCGGCGCGGATGATGTCGCTGCCATCATCCTTGGCTACCCACACATGCGGCGCGTCCATACGCGTTACCCTCCCAGTTAGATACCGCATTGTCCCGCAGAAATGCCGGCCGACCGTCCGACCGTCCGCAGCCCGTGACGCCAGGCCGCCCTGACCGGGGGAGAGCACATCGTCGCCGGGGTCGTGGGCGGTTACCCGGCGACGTGGCCGCCGATCAGGCTGCCCACAGCGAACGTCACCGCGACGGCGACCCCGCCGAGCGCGAGCTGACGCAGGCCCGAGCGCAGCACGGGCCGGCCGGGAGCCGGCCGACCGCCATCCCGCCGGCGCCGAGCGCCACCGCCGCGACTCCCAGCGTGGCGGCCAGCACGGGCAGGCCGAGAAGGTAGGGCAGCAGCGGCACCGGGGCCCCGAGCGAGAACGCGACCAGCGACGAGACGGCGGCAAACGCCGCGGACGGCAGCTCGAACGGATCCACGCCGAGCTCCTCCCTGGTGTGCACGCGCAGGGCGGTGTCCGGATCCCGCGATACCGCGGCCCCCATTCTCGCCACGGTATCGCGGTCGGCACCGTAACCGCGGAAGGTCTCGGCGAGCTCGGCCTGCTCCGCCGCGGGAAAGCGGGCGTGCATCTTGCGCTCGACCGCGACCTCAGCGTGCACCAGCTCGTTCTGGTTGGTCACCGAGACGTACTCCCCGGTCCCCATGGAGAACGCCCCCGCGACCAGGCGGACACGCCGGAAAGCACCACCGTGCGTGCCGCCACCCCGCCCCCGCCGAGCCCGGCGATCAGCGAGGAGTTGGTCACGAGCCCGTCCACGGCCCCGAACACGGTGGGCCGCAGCCAGCCGCCGGACACGTCGCGGTGCCGGTGCGACCACTCGGCCGCGAGCGCCGCCGAGCCCACCACGTGGTCCGGCTCCCTTATCTCCTCGCCCACCGTGCTGGATTATCCTCCGTCGCTGCCCGCCGGGTGACCGGCCAGCTCGCCGGGCCACCTCACCGGGCCGCGGGGACCGGAACGCGTACCCGCTCTGCCATGAGCGAATCTGCCGCCGGCCGAGAACGCTGACCTGGCCCAGCCGCCGGGCCGACAGTGGAACGACCGCGGCAACACCAGCCGCGCCACGACAAGGAGGACCGATGGCGCCACTCAGCACCGGCCGGGACCCGGCCCGGCACCCGCGAGCCGCCGAGGGAGACACGCCCTCGACCCGGTTCGATGACCACCTGGCCGCGCAGCTGCTCGCGGAGCGGATCGTCTTCCTCGGCACCCAGGTGGACGAGGTCTCGGCGAACCGGGTGTGCGCGCAGCTGCTGCTGCTGTCAGCGAAGGACCCGCGGACCGATATCAGTCTCTACATCAACAGTCCCGGCGGGTCGGTGACGGCCGGGCTGGCGATCTACGACACCATGCAGCTGATCCCGAACGACGTCTCGACGCTCGCGATGGGATTCGCCGCGAGCATGGGGCAGTTCCTCCTCACTGTGGGCGCGAAGGGGAAGCGCTGTGCGCTGCCGAACGCCCGGATCCTCATGCACCAGCCGTCGGCCGGCATCGGCGGGGCCGCCGCCGACATCGCGATCCAGGCCGAGAACCTCGAGTTCATGAAAAAGGCCATCGAGCGGATCACCGCGGAGCACACCGGCCAGAGCGAGGAGACGATCTCCCGCGACGGTGACCGGGACCGGTGGTTCACGGCCGAGCAGGCGCAGGAGTACGGGATGGTCGATCGCGTCGTCGAGTCGCTTGACGACGTCCGCCCGGGCGGCTCGAAGCGACGGATAGGACTCTGACATGGGCCAGTACACGATCCCGACCGTCATCGAGCGCACCCCGCTCGGGGAGCGGGCATACGACATCTACAGCCGGCTGCTGTCCGAGCGGATCATCTTCCTCGGCACCGAGATCGACGACGGCGTGGCGAACGTCGTCATCGCGCAGCTGCTTCACCTCGAGTGGTCGAACCCGGACCGTGAGATCTCGATCTACATCAATTCGCCCGGCGGCTCGTTCACGTCGCTCATGGCGATCTACGACACGATGACCTTCGTCGGCGCGCCGATCTCGACGTTCTGCGTCGGGCAGGCGGCCTCGACGGCGGCAGTCCTGCTGGCCGGCGGAGACTCCGGGCGGCGGTTCGTCCTCGAGCACGCCCGCGTGCTGCTGGGGCAGCCGGCCAGCGGCGGCCAGCAGGGAACGGTCTCGGACCTCAGCCTGCAGGCGAAGGAGCTGCTCAGGATCCGCTCCCAGGTCGAGGACGTCCTGTCCAGGCACACCCACCACGACGTCGCGACCCTCCGCGCGGACATGGATCGCGACAAGGTCTTCACCGCCCGCGAGGCGGTGGACTACGGGCTAGCCGACGAGGTCATCAGCAAGCGGATCGCGGTCGCCTGACCCGCCTGGCGAGCCGCGCGGGCGAGTGACCAGGTGGCGAGCTCCCGATGTCCGCCCGCGCGGACTCGCGGCTCGCGGCCGCGCCATCACGCCGGCGTCCGCGCGCCCGTGCTCCGCCCGTGCGGGCTCGCGGCCGCGCCGTCACTGCCGGCGTCCGCCCGTGCGGGTCATGCCAGCGTCAGTGGTCACACCGCTCACTCTCGCGGAGCACGCGGCTGCGTTGTCACTTCCGGCATTCAGATGCAGGCCACACCGGCACCACGTGTCACACTGCTCACTCTTGCAACGCCGCAGCAGGACCCAACGATTATGTCGGAGCATTTGATAGGTGATCACCTATCAAACGCTCCATCATCCCGGCCAACCGCGGAGTCTCTCCCCCGTGCGGTCACGCCAAGCCCCCAGGGCGGCTTCAGGCGCTTTGCTCCATCGTGAGCCGTGGGGGGGGTATCAGGCGGCGAGGCTCATTTCTAGCTGGCGCGAGATCATCTGCGGCCCGGTGGGCCTGGTGCCCAGTTCTCCGCCGGGCAGCAGCGCACCCGTGTCCTCGCCTGCGCCGTTACTACGTCCGGAGCTGAGGTTGCCGCTCCGGACGAGCTGTGTGCGCGCGCTGGCCGCCCTCGCCTCAGCGAGCCGGGCGAGCTCACCGTACGCGAGGGCAAGGAGATCGGCGAGTCCGAGGCCGAGAGCGTGAGCGGCGGCCGCGAGAACCTCGGACGAGGCCTCCTTGCGGCCGCGCTCGATCTCGGAGAGATACGGCATCGAGATCCGGGCCGCGTCGGACACATCTTTGAGCGTGCGTTCCTGGGCGAGACGCTCGCGACGGAGGACGTCACCGACGACGTGCCGCCAGAGAGGCTCCCTGACCGCGGGGGCCGGCGACGGCAGCGGAGCATGCGCCGGTGCGCGAGCCGGAGCGGCGGCCCGATCCCGCCCGGCGGCCGCCCTCGGCGGGCGCAGCGGAATGACGCGGGCGTGGTCCGGCGCTTGGCTGCTCATTTCTCCAGGGTAGGAGCGATGCTTGCGGCAGGCAGCGAACAGCGTTCTGCCCTCGGCGAATACGCGTGACGCGAAACAGCCGTCACGGTGCATCTACGCGCCTGCCGCAGGCCCGGTGCCTCGCGGGCACGCCCTGCTGGTTGTCACCGCGCTTTGCTTGCTCCGTCGCCGGTGCCTTCTCCAGCAACCTGAGCGTCCAGCCAGGAGTTCAGCATCTCAGTTAATCTGCCCCGCACCGCCGGGTCGGTGATGTAGGCGGGCAGCCCGTGCTTGACGCGGGTCCGGCGGCCTATCTCGTCCAGCTGCGCGTTCAGCGATGAATCGTGGCGCTGGCGTGTGGGGTGGGCGATTATGGCCGGGGAGTAGCTGGAAACTCGGCTATCACGCATAGTTACGACTATGTCACGTTCCGGAGTTAATCGTGCGGCGTACGGCGCACTTGCCACCGCGATACCGTGCCGCCCACCCCAAAGCGCCACGAGTAGATCGGGCGATACTGGGCTCGTGACTCAGCCAGGCACCGCACCGCTGCCTGCCGGCTCGCCGCAAGGGCCTCCGCGGAGGCCATCCGAGCCGGTCGAGCTCGTGGAAGTTGACCGTTCGCACCGTGCTGTGCTGGAAAACCTCGGCCAGCTGTACCGCCACGACCTGTCCGAGGCATACGGGCATCTGCCCAACCCCGATGGCACCTTCAACAACCGCCGCCTCGACCTGTTCCGCACAGACCCGGAACGCCGAGCCTGGCTCATCAACGTCGCCGGGGGGCTAGGCGGGTTCGTCATGACGGCGCCCGCTGACGACGGCGGCTCCACCATCAGCGACTTCTTCGTCGTACGCGCACTGCGCCGCACCGGAGTCGGGCGAGAAGCGGCGCGGCAGGTGATCGCCATGTTCCCGGGACGCTGGCGCATCGGCTTCCAGACGTACAACCCCGGCGTGCAGCGCTTCTGGTCACACGTGGCATCCGACGCGGCGGGCGACCACTGGCGCACGTACGACGACCCGCCAGTAGAGGGCCGGCCGCCCGACACGTGGATCATCTTCCAGACCTGAATAGATCGCGGGACCGCTCCGGCCGCTAGGTGTACCGGCGGCCGCTTCGTCCCGAAGCGGAACCCGTGTGCCATCTCATGTTCGGTCTAATTATCTGGCCTGACTTGACTAGACTAGATCAGACTAGACCATTGACGTGCTAGGCTGGCCTTATGTCTGAGAGCGTGAATGTCTACGAAGCTAAGACTCACTTGTCGCAGTTGCTCGATCGTGCTGCCGCCGGAGAAGAGATCGTCATTGCGAGGGCGGGTCGTCCAATCGCGCGTCTTGTGGCTCTGGCCGGGCCAGCGTCCCAGCCGCGCATACCTGGAGGCTGGCGCGGGAAGGTCCGCATGACCGCCGATTTCGACGATTTGCCAGCTGAGATCGATGCTGCGTTCCGCGGAGAGCGTCCGTGAGGCTGCTGCTGGACACGCACGCATTGCTATGGTGGCTGGCCGATGAAAGCCTGACCGCCGAAGCGCGGAATGCGATCGCAGATCCGGCCAACCTCGTCGCAGTATCGGCTGCGAGCGCGTGGGAGATTTCCATCAAGAAGGCACTCGGAAAGCTGACCGCACCGGATGACCTTGAACAGCAGGTGCACGTAGGTGGCTTCTTGCTGCTGCCGATAAGCATCGGTCATGCCGTCGCGGCGGGGCAACTCGACCGCCACCATGAGGACCCTTTCGATCGCATGCTGGTAGCCCAGGCACTCGCCGAAGGACTGACAATCGTGACGCGCGACAAGCGTTTTGAAAACTACGGCGTGGCGCTGCTGCCGGCTTGAAGCACCACACCGGTGCTCACCTGCGCTATCCGCACAGTCCGCCGTGGCGCGCAGCCAACGTCCATCGGCGCGTGTGCTTCGTTGGTGGGATCGTCACTCAGTCACTCAGCCACTCAGCTTGCGCGATGCGCTGCGGGACCTGGGATCTGGTGATCCACCACCCGTAACGGTTGCCATAGGCCCTGGCGATCAACACGTCACCGCGTCTACGGCTGCGGTTCGAGCATGAAGTCGTATGCGGCCGTGAATCCGACCCGCTTTTCCCCGCGTACGGTCGCTATGTCGGTCTTTTTTCGGGGAATGATCAGGTCCGGCTTGACCGCGTTCCCGGCGTCGGAGTCCAGGTACTCGCCACCGCTGAAGAAGAGTTGTGTCGTCAGCGGCCGGTATCCGGGGTGGCGTACCTTGAAATGGAGGTGCGATGGCCTCCAGGTGTGGCGCCCGACGAGGGTGAGCAGTTCTTCCGTGGGACCCCCTTTGCGGATCTCATAGGGGGCGGGCAGGACGGTCTCTACCTCGAATGCCCCTTGAGCGTCGGTGTGGAACCGGCCGCGCAGGTTGTAGTCGGGAATCCCCGGATGGATATTCGAGTACTTTCCGGGGAGGTCTCCCGTTGCCTGCCACATGTCCAGCTCCGCACCCGGCAGAGCCGAGCCGTCGGTGGCGCGCACGGTTCCCGAGAAGGCAAGGACATCACCGGGCTCATCGGGGCGCTGTGGCAGCCGGTAGGGACGGTTCAGGACCGGTGCGCCCGAAACGTAGAAGGGACCCTGGATGGTCGTCGTCGAGCCAGTGTTCGAGGCGTGGGTGACATCATCGACGGTTGCTTCGAACAGCACCGCGAGAAGAAGCGGGATCTCACCGCTTTCTCCGAGCCGCTTCAGGTACTTGACCGCAGCGTGGAACTCGTCGTAGCCGACCCCGTGATCTCTGATCACCTCCCGGACGGATCCGACCAGGGCCTCGACAACTTCGCTCGCTCGCTGGTTCGCCATGTCCATCACTCCCATGGTTTCTAGGGCCTTCTGAACCCCGCGTCCCGGCCCTCCATCTGGCAGGACTGGCTTGGCGACCAATTTAGTTCATGCAAGCGTGCATGTAAAGTGGTACACTTGACGCATGCCCCGCCGCTACACCATGGAGCACCGGTCAGCAGCCACCGCCGCGACTCGCCAGCGGATCATCGAGGCCGCCCTCGACGAGGTCGCCGCGGCGGACGGCGAGCCCATCACTCTCCAGGCAGTAGCCAACCGGGCCGACCTGTCGCTGCGCACCCTCTACAACCACTTCCGCAACCGCGAGACACTTCTCGGCGCGGCCTTCTCCCATCACGCGGCACAGAGCCGGGCAGCCATCGAAGCAGTAACTTTGCCCGACGCCGATCCGGCCCAGCAGCTCCGCCACGTCATCGCCGCCTACTACGGGCGCTACGAGGCGATGGGAGCCCGCCTGACTGCGCTGCTCTCGCTACGCGGCTTTCCCGACCTCGACGAGCAGATACGCTCCATCCGAGCATGGCGCCGCCAGGTAGTCGGCCAGGTCGTGGCACGAGCCGAGGAGACGGATGCGCTTGACATGCCGGCACCTGCAGCCGCCGCCCTCGTATTCACCATGACCAGCCACGCCACCTGGCAGCAGCTAGTCGGCGAACTCGACGGCGGGCCCGACGCCGCCCCCGATGTCGCCTGGAAGGCGCTGAACGCAGCGCTCTTCCATCAAAACCGCCTGTCTTCCGCAAGCCAGAACAACTGACCAAGGGCGCCGAGTTAGTCACTCAGTAAGCGGTGGAGGCCACCTGCCAAGATCGCAAGTGGCCTCTGACTGGTCGGGGTGGCCGGATTTGAACCGGCGGCCTCTTCGTCCCGAAGCCAACTCCATGCCTCGTCACTCTGCGGTACTGGGCACCTGACCTCGGCGCAGCCGTCCGCCAGCGTCCGCTGGTGTACGCTCACGGTCGCTGGGATCGTTACTCAGTTCGTTACTCACCCCGTCAGCCCCGCGTTGCGGTGATCGGCCCTGCGTTCAGCTGCAGAATCGAATCATGCCCAGACTGGTCGATGTGATGTCGGCGTTGGCGTCGGCTGATTCAGAGGCGACTATCTACGTGTCCACGCCGATCGAACCGTACTCGGACGCGGTGGTGTGCATCGAGCCTGATGAGGGCGGCAGTCCAGCTGGTCTCGCATACCTACTCGAAGTAAGTCTTGCTCGCGACGTACTTCACACCTGGGCTCGGTGGCGAGACGGCAGGCAGCCCAGCGCCGAAGAGGCAGCGAAAGCTGTCACCTATTACGCCCAACATGATGCGTACGAACCGGTGCGACCTACTGCTTAGGAGGACGTCTCCGGTTTCCCTGAGACCTGAGGGCTGGCAGGTCAACGACTGTCTCGGCTTAGCGTGAGTGACCGTGAGTACAGCCTGGTTGCAGAGTGGTGTTGCACGAGTGTGGCACGCCGCCAGGTTGTCATATTGCCGGTAGGGTGCAGTCATGCCAGTCAGCGACGAACTGCTTACGCTCTCTCGATATTTCGTTTGGGCGGATGCTATGAGGAAGCACTTTGAAGAAGCGTTGAAAAAGAATGGCCCTGATCTTGAGGGACCTGGCGGCATTGATGTAGCAATGTATATGTCGCTGTGGTATGGATGCCTATATGTTGTTATAGAGGCTTGGCAGAGCCTTGGGCTTAGGAATTCTAAGGTGGACGAACTCTTGACATCTCCTAATACTGGACTGCTCAAGCGCTATCGAAACGCTGTTTTTCATTATCAGAGGAAGCTTTGGTCTGAAAAGTTCATGGCATTCTTGCGTGAAGGCGAGAGTACCGCCGTATGGGTCAGAGCCCTTCATAACGCGATTGATGATTACTTCGCAGAGCTTTTTAACGAGGCGTCTTGGCGCCTAGGGATTGCCTGAATTGAACGGCGGGAATCGAACTCACATGACCAGCTTGGAAGATCGGTGGGGCGGTCTGCCATGTGACCGGCGCGAACGTTGGTCCAGGTAAAGGGGCGGCGAGTGACCGTGAGTGCCACTGGTTGACCGTTCGTCTCCGTGGCGTGTGGCCCGTGTGTGGCCCAGGCGCCGGATTCGATCTTGGTGTCATGGGCGTCTTGACACTTACGTGTCAATCGGCAGGCTCACGGCTCCGGAGTCGGTCAGCAGTTAGTCACTCAGTGATGCGCGGACCTGGCTGACAGCGTGCTGCACTCAACTGCGGTGCGAATCTGGCGGCTGATCGCTCTCCCGGCGGCGCTTCTGTGCCCACAAGGGACCGGGCATACCCACCAGGGTGAGTGCTACCGCGAGTCCGGCAAAGAGCCCGAAGTTGAACCGCGTGTTTCCCAGCCAGTCCAGGAGCGCGAACACGAGCAGCTCGCAGAGCAGTGCACCACTCCACAAGATCAGCGCGAACTGCCGGAGGGTCCGCCGTTCCAGCCACTTGGTCACGGGGTCATTATGTCTGCCCCGTGCCAGGCGAGAGGAGTTCGGACTTTGCCACCTTTGAACATCACCGCGGCGCATTGAAGCTACCTAAGGTCAGGGTGTTGCTGCACCTTCGTGCTGCGCCCTAGACCCGGTCGGCGCCGGACTGCCCGATTGTTCAAGGTCGCCCCGGTGGGGGAGTCTAGGAGCGTGGCGGCAGGCAAACCGTGGTGGCGGCTAACGAAGACTCCCCGGCAGGGGTTCCTGCTGGGTGCCATATGGACCCTCTTGGGCCTGGGCCAACTGCTATCCGGCCTGTCCCGTAGCGGTGATGGCGTGAACTTGGCTCTTGGCTCCATCTGCCTAATGCTCGCTGTCTGCTACCTCGCATCCGCGGCTGCGCAGTTGCGACGTGAGCGGTCGCACACTGCAGCGGGCGGCCCTGACCAGCCTGGTCCTGCCAGGCCCTAGTTCGGAAGCCTGAGGACATGGCGGCAGATCGATCGTGGTGGACGCCGGAGCGCACCGTGCGCTACATGTTCGTGCTGGGCACCTTCTGGGCCGTCCTGGGGTTGGCCGAACTGCTCGTGGTGGTCATACCTAGGCCTCATTGGTGGAATGTGCTGGTGGCGACGGCCTGGCTATCGCTCGCTGTCTTCTGTCAGATAGGCGCAGTCGTATTGCGCCGACGTGACCGATCACGCTCGCGGACCGATTCTGAGGGCCTGCCTAGTCCTCCCCCGTCCCCCTCGACTGGCGCCGAGGTTCTCCGAGGAAGATCACTGCTCAAGGGGTGGCGCTCGCGCCAGCGCGCAGCGCCGCGCCGCAGGCGCGCCCCTTGACGGTGATCTTTGCTCGGTGACAGGATGCCCGGCGCGAGGGGGAGGCCGGTCCGTTCTTGCAGGTGCGGCCACCGGCCGATGGCGCGGTACCGGTCGCCGCGGGGTGCGGGCCAGCGGTACTGCGGCAGCCGCCGCGCCCGTAGGGCTCCCGCCCGAAAGGGCGCGGTAGCGCTGCCGCCCGGTGACCGCAGAGTGCCCGCCCACCCCGGCCGGTGACGCAGGATGCCGCGCCCGATCCGGCGCGCCGGTTTGCCGCAGCCTGCGCAACCAGCAACGGACCCAGGCCGTCCGGCGGGCTGGCGCCGCAGGCGCCCTTGAAACCGTAGAGAAAGTTGTCACAGCGCACTAGGCACACTAGGCACACTAGGCACACTAGGCACACTAGGCACAAGACGGCGGCACAAGACGGCGGTCTCACAAAGACGGCGGTCTCAAGACGGCGGTCTCTGTGCTGTCCCGCTTGATGCTTGACCTTCGACGAATCCGTGGTCAATCCGTGGTGGATCAGTGGTGAGCACGGATGCCGCCGGGCCGGGACGCCAGCAGGCTAGACGACAGCAGCCAGAACCATCCAAGGAAGGAAAACTGAGATGAGCACTCGCCGTCGCCTCAGCGTGACAGCCGTCACCGTCTCCTGCGCAGCGCTCGCAGTGCTGGGCGTCGGCAGTGGCGCCCTGGCCAGCAACCTCACCACCTCGGGCCAGATCAAGGCCTGCTACAAGACCGGCGCCACGCTCCCCCCGCTAGATCACATCGCCACCACGGGCTCCTGCCCCACCGGCGATTCGAGCCTGACCTGGAACAAGGTCGGCCCCCAGGGCCCAGTTGGACCGCAGGGCTCAGTTGGACCGCAGGGCCCGCAAGGCCCTGCCGGCCTGGCGGTGGGCATCTCGGGAACCAGCAGCACGTCGGTGGCGCTTAACCAGGCGCAGGTCCTGGCACCGGTGCTGTCCACCGCCGCTGCCCCGGCTACTGGCACCTACTACGTCAACGCCAGTGTGATGCTGGTCGTCGCCCAGGGCGACACCGTAGCCTGCATCCTCGGCGACAACAATGGCACGCAGGGCGCCTTCGCCACGGTCGGCCCGGCCGCGAACCAGACATACGAGACCCTCCCGCTGTCCCAGGCGATCTCCGTCAACGCCGGAGACTCCGTGAAGGTGGAATGCTCCGGCTACACCGCGAACAACGGCACCTTGTTCTACGACGGTGGCATCACCGGCACGCTGATCAACTCCGCGACCGGCAACGCGCTAAAGGCCAGCCCCATGCAGCGGACGCTGCCGGGTCACCTGTAGTCCTCTCAGTCCACCTGGCGGACCCGCATTCGCGGGTCCGCCAGTTCCATGTCGTCCCTCGAGATGCCGGACTCCCATTGGCCTCTTCCAACGAGTAGCCGGGGGAGCGGCTATGCGTCAGGACGCAAACCTCTAGGGCGTGTCAACAATCAAGCAAGGCCGATCCGCCGCGGCTTCACCTGATGCTGGACACGCTAGCGTCCGCACCGCTCACGGTCGCGCGCTTACTCGGGCCTGATCCAGAAGCGATGCCGGTTGCCGTAGGCAGTGGCGATCATCACGAACTGGCCGAGCTGGTCCGGCCGTCCTGGCAACGGCCCGAAGACACGCAGGCGGTAGCGGCGCTCGACGATCGGCTTCTTATAGGTCTTCTCCGGCCAGCCAGGGTGCACCCACTCGTCCAGCACCTCACGAACCGCCCAGCGCAACCCGAGCCGGAAGTGAATCACTTCCCTCGGCCGCCAGCCCTCCCCCTGGGCCGCTGTCGCCTCAATCTCACGCATGCAGTCATTATCGAATTTCAGTTCCCTAAGCTGCAATATCAACTCGCCAAGACTAGGACTGCGCAGCACCTGTCCCCCGGCTTCACAGGCGAGGACCGTCAGGTCACCGATCCGCCTCCTTTCTGTCGCCTGCTTGTTCGCTGCGGCGGGTGAGCGCCACCCCCATGAGGATGAGGGCTATCCCGGCAAGAATCAGGAGGGTGACCTGCTCGTTGAGAACCAGGACGCCGAGCACGATGGCGACCACCGGCAGCAGGTAGATCGTCGTGGAGGCGATGGTGGCACCCTCGCTGGTGATGATCTGGTAGTTCAGCACGTACGCGACGCCGGTCCCGATGAAGCCGAGAACGGCGAGGCTGGCGACCACCGTTACGGTCAGCCGGGGACTGGGCGCCCCGGTAACGCCCAGGGCAAGGGCGAGCAACAGCGTGGCGGCCAGGAGCTGGCAGGCCGACAGGGTGATCGGGCTGATGCCCCGGCGGGCGAGGTAGCGGTCCATGTAGACGTAGCTGATCGCGTAACAGGCCGCCGCCGCGAGGCACTCGACGCTACCGGCAGAGGCGAACCCGTGCCCGGACCGCCAGGGCTGGAAGATCAGCAGCGCCCCGGCGAGGCCGACGACCAGGCCCGTGACCTGGCGCAGCCCGGCCGACTTCTGGTGCCGCACGGCCAGGGCGATCACGATCGTCCACAGCGGTGTGGTTGCGTTCAGCATCCCGGCGGTAGACGACGCCACGTGCTGCTCCCCCAGGGCGAACAGCAGGTACCAGGGCTCCGGCGCGTTCAGGGCTTGCCCTGGTTTGGTTCGGTGTGCCTGTTATAGAGCGAACTCGCCTGGTTGGTAGATGCGGGCACGCCACGTGATCATGTAGGTCTCTGAGGTCTACGTGAACGAGGTGTGGCGTGCCCGCTGTGGCATTGTCGCGCGTGGGTGCGCGGGTGGTCGAGTCCGGTCCTGACGGTGAGGGCCTGGCCGCTGATATTTGGCTACGCCTGGAAGCATTGCCTGACCCGCGTTCACGGCAAGGGCGGATCTACCCGCTGGCCTGCCTGATCGCGATCGCGGTCTGCGCGTTCACCGCGGCGGGCAACGACCGGTTCACCGCGGTCGGGCAGTGGATCCGGCGGGCCAGCCAGGCTGACCTGGCCCGGCTGCGCGCACCGTGGGATCCGCTGGCCGGCCAGTACCGGGCCCCGGATGAGAAAACGATCCGGGTGGTGCTGGACCGTCTTGACCCGCGAGCCCTGGCTCGGGCCCTGCTCGGGCCTCGCCCGCCCGGCCGCCCGACCGGGCCGCCGCCGTCGGTCAGCGTGCGTGGTTACCGTGCCCGGCGCGCCGCTGAGCAGGCGAGAACGCTGGCCCGCGGCCGGTTAAGGGCAGTGGCGGTGGACGGCAAGACCTCCCGCGGAGCCCGCCGCGCCGATGGCACCCGGGTCCACCTTCTCGGCGTCGCCGAGCACGGCGGGCATCTGCTGGACCACCTGGAAGTCAACGCCAAGCACAACGAGACCAGCCATTTCACCGCGCTGCTGGAACCCCTTGATCTCGACGGCGCCGTGGTGACCTTCGACGCCCTCCACACGGTGCGGGCGAACCTGGACTGGCTGGCCGGCAAGAAGAAAGCCCACTACATCGCCGTGGTGAAGAAGAACCAGCCGCTGCTGCATGCCCGGGTCAAAACCTTGCCCTGGCGGCAGATACCCACCGCCAGCTCCGCCCGCGACACCGGGCACGGCCGCATCGAGACCCGCACCCTGAAGGCCGCCCATGTCAACCGCCTGGACTTCCCCCGTGCCCGCCAGGCCATCAAGATCACCCGCCGGCGGGAAGACACCGCCACCAGCAAGACCACCCGCGAGACCGCCTACGCCGTCACCAGCCTCACCAGCGCCAGCGCCACCGGGCAGGACCTGGCCCGCCTGGTCCGCGAGCACTGGTCCATCGAGGCGCACCACCACATCCGGGATGTCACGTTCAGCGAGGACACCGCGACCAGCCGCACCCTCAACGGGCCCGCCAACCTGGCCACCATCCGAGCCGCCGTCATCGCCGCCATCAAAGATGCCGGTTACCTGCACGTCCCCGAAGGCCGACGCGACCACACCACCCCCGCCGAAGCCCTCCGCCTCCACGGCTTCGATTAGGACAGAAACTGACATTCACGGAACACGCCGGAGCCCTGCAGCAGGTACGGCGCCGCGTTGCCGAACAACGCCGCGATGACGATGTGCGCCCAGATTACGGGCGAGCGAGGCACCGGTTCATGGCGGATGACCACGACAGCGAACAGCAGGGCCGCGCCGAGGGCGAGACGGCCGAGGGTGACCTCGACCGGGGACAGCCCGCGGATCGCTAGCTTGATCCACAGGAAGGACGAGCCCCAGATCAGCGCCAGCAGCGCGACCTTGGGAATGGCTGAGCGGTGCATCGGCCGCTGCCCGGGCTATTCGACTGGGGTGTCGTAGAGCAGGCCGGTCATGTCACCGCGCATCACGAATCGGGTGACCTCGTACGGCTGCCCGTTCAAATCCGGCCCGTCATCGTCCGCGGCGCCGACACCATGGACCTGATCTTCCCCACCGAGAACCTTGAGTCGTAGTTACTCACTTGGTTACTCGCCCGATGGAGAAGGCCACCCGCAGACATCGCAGGTGGCCTGTGACCTGGTCGGGGTGGCCGGATTTGAACCGGCGGCCTCTTCGTCCCGAACGAAGCGCGCTGCCAAGCTGCGCCACACCCCGCAACCGCAGCGAGTCTAGCTGATCCGCGGTACCAGCGTGAGCAGCGTCGCTTCCGGCCGGCAGCAGAACCGCAGCGGCGCCCACGGCGAGGTCCCCAGCCCCGCCGACACGTGCAGCCAGGCCGGGCCAGCAACGGCCGGGTGACGGCTCAGCCCGCGCGCCCTGGCCCGGTCGATGCCGCAGTTGGTCACCAGCGTCCCGAATCCGGGCAGGCACACCTGGCCGCCGTGCGTGTGCCCGGCGAGAAGCAGGTCGTATCCGTCCGCGGCGAACCGGTCAAGCACCCTGGGCTCCGGGGAATGCGTGACGCCGAGCCTCAGGTCGGCGGCGGGATCGGCCCGGCCGGCGATCTTCTCGTACCTGTCGCGCCTGATGTGCGCGTCGTGCGTCCCGGCCACCTCGACGTCCAGCTCGCCCGCCTTGACCCGGCCGCGCCGGTTGTTCAGGTCTAGCCAGCCCGCCGCGGTCATGCCCTCGCCCAGCTCTGCCCAGGGCAGGTCGGGCTCGTGCCGGCGGCGCTCTTCCGCGCTGGTCCGCCACAGGTAGCGGGTGGGGTTCTTGGGCACCGGCGAGTACAGGTCGTTCGACCCGTAGACGAAGACGCCGGGCCGGTCCAGCAGCGGGCCGAGCGCGTCGAGGAAGGGCTGCACGGCCCCGGTATGCGAGATCGAGTCCCCGGTGTTCACCACAAGATCGGGATCGGTCGCGTCCAGCGACCTGATCCAGGACAGCAGCCGCGCGCGCCCGGGGGTGAGGTGCACGTCCGAGAGGTGCAGGACGCGTACCGGCTTCGCGCCCGCGGGCAGCACCGGAACCTCGAGCGAGCGCAGCACGAACCAGTTCCGCTCGATCACCGAGGCATAGCCGGCCACGGCGCCGCCCGCGGCCAGCAGCGTGACCGCGCGCGAGAGAAGTCGTGATCGCATCCACTCATGGTGTCACGGCCGGCGGCCCGCTTCACCGCCCGGCCGCCGGCTGGCTCCCCGGCCGGCCCGCGCGGCAGGATTGTGCCCATGCCTGAACTCAAGAAACGGCTCCGCGCGGACCTGACCACCTCCATGAAGGCCCGCGACAGCGTGCGCACGCGCACGCTCCGGATGGCGCTCACCTCGGTGGCCAACGAGGAGGTGGCGGGGGCGACCGCGCGCGAGCTGACCGACGACGAGGTGCTGAAGGTCCTCACCAAGGAGGCGAAGAAGCGCAAGGACGCCGCGGAGGCGTTTGACGCAGCGGGCCGCGAAACTCAGGCCGCCGCCGAACGCGCCGAAGGCGAGGTGCTCGCCGCCTACTTGCCGGCGCAGCTGTCCGACGAGGACCTGGCGCAGATCGTGGCCGCCGCGATCAGCGAGACGGGCGCGTCCGGTATGTCGTCTATGGGTCAGGTCATGAGGGAGGCCACGCAGCGGGTGGCCGGCCGCGCCGAGGGCGCCAGGGTGGCCGCCGAAGTGCGCCGCAGGCTGACCGCCGAAGGCTGACCGCCGAAGGCTGAGCGTTAATTCAGCGCCGCAGGCTGAGCGTCAGTTCAGCGCTGGAGGCTGAGCGTTAGCTCAGCGGCAGAGGCTGAGCGTTAGCTCAGTGCGTCGGGGGGCCGTGACCGCCGCCGCCACCCCCGCCGCCGCCGCCCCCACCCGGCTTCGGGTTGCCGGGGCCTGGGTTGTTGGGCTTGGGCTGCTTGGGCTTGGCCACGATCTGCCCGTTGCCCATGCTGAACAAGGGACTGGCGGGGTTGACAGGAACAAACGCAAGCGGCGGCCCGAGAGCGGCGTTCGCGAAGGTCATCTCCCAGGTGTGCGCTGGCGCGTCAGCGCCGTACATGACAGCGTTGCAGCCGAGTCGATAGCAGGACTGGATCGGATAAACCAGCGAATGTGTCACCGGGCTCTCCGGATAGAACACCGACGTGTAGCTGACCAGGGTCGGCGTGTAGCCGGCGAAGTCCACGTAGTGTGGGCCGTCACCGGTGCCGGTCTTGCCCGCCGCGGGGCGGCCGAGGCTCGGGACCGACCCGGCGGTGCCGCTCGTCAGGACGCCCTGCAGGATGTAGTTGACCGCGTCCGCGATGCCGGTCGAGAGCACCCGGTGACAGCCTGCCTTGGGCACCGGGAGGCTCTTCCCGGTATCCGCGACGATCCTGTCGAGGGCCACGGGTGTGCAGTAGATCCCCCGGGACGCGACGGTGGCGTAGGCGGCCGCCATCGTCAGCGGTGACACGTTGATCGAGCCGAGGGTGAACGAGGTGATGTTGTCCGCCGAAAGCTGGCTTCCGTCGTTCTTCAAGAACGATGTGCCGTCCGCCCGGTGGCCGCCGAGCGCGGCCGCGGTCTTGACCACGCTGCACAGGCCGACTTTGGCCTCCAGGTTCGCGTAGAACGTGTTGACCGACTGGGTGGTGCCGGTGTACAGCGAGAACGTCCCGGCCTCCCCGCTGCCCCCCGCGTTATTCAGCGTATAGGGCCCGTCGGAGCCACCGTTGCAGTTGGTGATGCCGTTGACGGTCATGGGAGACTTCACGTTGATCGTGAACCCGAACGGGACGCCCTGCTGCAGCGCGGTGATGAGGGTGAACAGCTTGTTGGAGGATCCGCTCTGGATCCCGGCGCTGCCGCCGTAGGCGGTGTCCACCGCGTAGTTGATCGTGGTCTGGCCGCGGCCGGTCCCGTAGGGCCTGTCCTGCGCGATCGCTCGGATCTGGCCGGTTCCCGGCTGGATGACCGCCTCGGTGTCGGCATTCCGGCCCGGGTTGTAGAGCGCGCTGTGATCCGGGACCATGTAGTTGACCGCGTTGGTCGCGGCACGCTGGTCCTTCGGGTTGAGCGTGGTGTAGATCGTTAGCCCGCCCTTGGCGAGCAGGTTGGCCCGGTCCTGCGGAGTCTTGCCGAGCTGGGTGTCCCGCAGCACCGCCTGCACCGCGTAGTCACAGAAGTACGCCGCCGACTGGGCCGAAGCGCTCGTGCATCCGTTCTCCTGCGGCGTGACGTTCAGGCCGAGCGGCTTCTTCTCCGTCGCTGCCGCGGTCGCGTTTGAGATCATGCCGAGCTGGGCCATCCGGGTGAGGACGATGTTGCGGCGCTGGAGCGCGGCGCTGGGGTTGGCGATCGGGTCGTAGGCCGAAGGGTTCTCCACCATGCCGGCCAGCAGGGCGGCCTGAGCCAGGTTGAGCTTCTTCGCCGGCTTGCCGAAGTAGGTCTCCGCGGCTACCTGGACGCCGACGGCGTTGTTGCTGAAGAACGCGTCGTTCAGGTAGCCGGCCAGGATCTGGTTCCTGGACATCCTGTGCTCGACCGCGATGGCCAGCCGCAGCTCGTGGATCTTCCGGCTCAGCGTGTCCTTGGTGGCGCTCTGCGCGGCTACGGGGTTCGACGCCGTCAGGATCAGCACGTTTTTCACGTACTGCTGGGCGATCGTCGATCCGCCCTGCACGGGCTTGTGCTGCAGGTTGTTGATCAGTGCCCGGACGGTGCCCTTGAAGTCGAGCGCGCCGTGCTGGTAGTACCGGGAGTCCTCGATCGCGACGATGGCGCTGCGCATCGACGGGGAGATCTGGCTGAAACTGACCGGGTACCTGTCGATCCCTTGCGCGCTCACCGTCCCGACCTTGGTCGGCGAGTAGTAGTACGCGGCGTTCACGCTGTAGACGTAGGCGAGCAGGTGGCCCTGGCTGTCCAGGATCTGCGACCGCTGCGGGACCTGGCCGAGCGCCTGGGTGGACAGCGACTCGAACTTGTTGGCGGCGTTCCTGACGACGATGCCGACCGCCCCGACGGCGGGCAGCGCGATCGCGGCGGCGAGCAGGCCGCCGACCGCCGACAGGGTGACCAGGCGGCCTACAGATCGTCCCTTGTTTACGTGATCTGAGCTGAACACGTCCCCCAGGGTACGCCAGCCGGATCCGGAATCCGCCCGAATCGCGGTCCCGCAGGTCCCTGAGGGATGGCCGGCGGCAAGTGTGGCAGGCTTCCTCCGGTACCGGCCTGCCGGAGCAAGGTCGGGGGAGACGTTTAGGTCACTGGCGACCGAAATGCCCGCATCCCTTTTAGGTGGTTCCGGTTCACCGCGGGGTTGGCGGGGCCTGAGGGGGAGTACGGCCTGCTGTGGATACCCATAGTGAGCAATGCGGGACCTGGAGTAGTTATACGTGCCGTTCGGCATGGCCCAGAAGGGCTATCTCGTAAATGGGCCCTACGAGGTCTGGCACTGTGGACCGGACTTCCGTATGTTTCTCTATCACGGCCATGGCAGCGAGGCCCGACGGCCGTCGGTCGGGCCGCCCATGGGCTGAGGACCGCAACTGAACGCCAGGCAGCGCGGAATTTCATCGCGCAGGCCGTGACGATCGAAGGAGTGGGGCCAGATGTGGATCACGGACTGGACTGTCCGCGCAGCCTGCAAGGGGACGGACCCAGACGAGCTTTTCGTCCAGGGTGCGGCGCAGAACAGGGCCAAGCTGATCTGCCGGGGCTGCCCAGTGCGTACCGAGTGCCTTGCCGACGCCCTGGACAACAGGATCGAGTTCGGTGTGTGGGGCGGGATGACCGAGCGGGAGCGGCGCGCACTGCTGCGCCGTCGGCCGGATGTCGCGTCCTGGCGCGAGCTGCTTGAGCATGCAAGGAACACCTACGAGCGCGACACAGACGAGCTGGTGGCGAGCTAGCCACCGGGCGGAGATCGGCTAGTTACCCCCTTGCTTGCCTGAGTAGCCCGGTGCCTGACTAGCCCAGAGCCTGACTAGCCCGGTGCTTGACTAGCTCTGTGAACGGCCCGCTGGCTGAGCGGCGGGATCTCCCCCGGCCAGCGACTCCCCGATTGCCCGCAGACCGGCCAGGTCGTGCACGTCCTCCGGACGCGCAGGGATCTCGGCCATCGGCACCGACGGGTGCGCGGCGATGAAGTGCTCCGCCAGCCTGCGCTCGCGCGTGCCGAGCTGCATCCGCTCGGCGTGCAGCCGCAGCGCAGCCTCGGCGAGCGGGTAGCGCGCGATGTGCGCCCCGGCCGGGCCGTCCTGCGCCTCATCATCGTCCTCCGGGCGCCGCCCGTTGCCGTTCTGCAGCATCTCCGCCGCGGCCAGGCTGCGGGCAGCCGACAGCCGGGCCGCCCTGGCCCGGTGCACCCGGTTGACCACAAGCCCGGCCAGCGGCATGCGGTCCCTGGACAGCCGCTCCACGAAATACGACGCCTCGCGCAGCGCGTCCGGCTCGGGCGCCGCGATCACCAGGAACGCCGTTCCCGGCGTCTGCAGCAGCCGGTAGGTGTAGTCCGCCCGCTCGCGGAACCCGCCGAACATGGTGTCCAGCGCGGTCACGAAGGTCTGCACGTCCCTGAGCACCTGCGCGCCGAGGACCTTGGTGAGCACCCCGGTAACCAGCGAGAACCCGGTGTTGAGCACCTTCAGGTAGGCGCGCCCGCCGACCTTGGCCGGGCCGGTGAGCACCCGGATCAGCTTGCCGTCGAGGAACCGGCCGAGCCGCTGCGGCGCGTCGAGGAAGTCCAGCGCGCTGCGGCTCGGCGGGGTGTCCACGACGATGAGGTCCCACTGCTCGGCCCGGCGCAGCTGGCCGAGCTTCTCCATCGCCATGTACTCCTGCGTGCCCGCGAAGCTGGACGACAGCGACTGGTAGAAGGGGTTGGCGAGGATCTGGGTGGCGCGGGCCGGGTCGGAGTGCGCCTCGACGATCTCGTCGAAGGTCCGCTTCATGTCGAGCATCATCGCGTGCAAGCTGCCGCCCGAAGCGGTGTCGGCTCCCAGCACCGGCCGCGGGGTGTTGTCCAGCGAGGTCAGGCCCATCGACTGGGCCAGCCTGCGGGCCGGGTCGACGGTGAGGACCACGACCCGCCTGCCTCGTTCGGCGGCGCGAAGGCCGACCGCGGCCGCGACCGTGGTCTTGCCTACCCCGCCCGAGCCGCAGCAGACGATGATCCGGGTCCGCGGGTCATCGGCGAGCCGGTCGGTGTCCAGCCGGCGGTACTGGTCGCGGCGACCGGGATCCATGTCAGGCCGCTCCCTGTTCGCGTAGCTGCTCGGCCAGCCGGTACAGCCCGGCGAGGTCCATCCCGTCGGGAATCAGCGGCAGGTTGTACCGCGGCTGCTCCGCCGCCGCCAGGCGGCGCTGCTCGCTGCGCTGCAGTTCCATCGACCTGGCGTGCTCGGCCAGGTCGGCGGTGAGGTCGGCGGCCAGCGTCTTGCTGTCGTCGAGGCCGGCCGCCTTCAGTCCCATCGCCAGGTCGTCGCAGTCCAGCGTCCCCTCTCTGGCGGCGGTCAGCTCGGCCTGGGTGAGCACGGCGGGACGCACCATGTTGATTATGATTCCGCCGACTTGGATCCCGTGGGCCAGATCGCGCAGCTCGGCGATGCCGTCGAGCGTCTCCTGCACCGGCATCTCCTCGAGCGTGGTGACGAAGTGCACGGCGGTCTGCGGCGAGCGGATGACGCTCTGCACGGTGTCCGCGTGGCCGCGGATCGGGCCCACCTTGGCCAGCCCGGACACCTCGGTGGCGACGTTGAGGAACCTGCCGATCCGCCCGGTGGGCGGGGCATCCATGACTACCGCGTCGTAGATGTGCCGCTGCCCCTTGCGCCTGCGCACCGCCTCGGCGGCCTTGCCGATCAGCAGCACGTCGCGCAGGCCCGGCGCGAGCGTGGTCACGAAGTCCACCACGCCGAGCTTGGTCAGCGCCTGGCCGGCGTGCCGCAGGTTGTAGAACATCGCCAAGTACTCCAGCAGCGCCTCTTCGGGGTCCGCCGCGAGCGCGTAGACGTCGCCGCCGCCCTGCATCGGCCCGCTGGCGGGGCCCACGGCGACCTTCCGCTCCCCGTAGGGAAGCGGCGGGACGTCGAAGAGCTGCGCGATTCCCTGCCGGCCCTCGACTTCCATGAGCAGCACGTTGCGGCCGTGCGAGGCGAGCGCCAGCGCGAGCGCCGCGGCCACCGTCGTCTTGCCCGTTCCGCCCTTGCCCGTGACGACGTGCAGCCGCACGCCATCCCAGTCGTTGTCACGTGCGCTCACGGGTATGGAGGCTATCTCTGCCTGTGCACCGGTTTCTCCCCGTGCACGGCAGGCGGGACGGCCCGGCCCAGGCCGCGGCGGCGCGCCGCGGCCGCCGCGGCTAGCGCATGTGGCGATTGTCACTAGGCTGGGCTGCACGGGCCAGGCGCTTGGCCAAACCGGAGAGAAGGTGTTCGAGATGATCGCCGCGATTGTGGTCATCCTCGTGATCATCGTGCTGGGCGGGCTTATCGCCGCGTCCCGCTCGTTGCGCATCGTCCAGCAGTTCGAGCAGGGCATCGTGTTCAGGTTCGGGCGGATAGAGACCAAGCCACGCGGGCCGGGACTTACCTGGATCCGGCCGATCGGTGACCGCATGCAGAAGGTCAACATGCAGATCATCGCGATGGCGGTTCCGGCTCAGGACGGCATCACCAAGGACAACGTGACCGTCCGGGTGGACGCGGTCGTCTACTTCCGGGTGGTGGACCCGATCAAGGCGGTCGTGAACGTGCAGAACTACCTGTTCGCCATCTCGCAGCAGGCGCAGACGTCGCTCCGCTCGATCATCGGCCAGTCCGAGATGGACCAGCTGCTCGCCGAGCGCGACTCGGTCAACCGGGAACTGCGCCGCATCATCGACGAGCCCACCGAGGGACCCTGGGGCATCAGGGTCGAGCGGGTCGAGATCAAGGACGTCTCGCTGCCCGAGAGCATGAAGCGCTCCATGTCCCGGCAGGCAGAGGCGGAACGAGAGCGCCGCGCGCGCATCATCTCCGCCGACGGCGAGTACCAGGCGTCCAAGCGGCTCGCCGCCGCGGCCAACGTGATGGCCCGGGACCCCGCGGCGCTGCAGCTGCGGCTGCTGCAGACCGTGGTCGAGGTGGCCGCCGAGAAGAACAGCACGCTGGTCATGCCCGTCCCGGTCGAGCTGCTCCGGTTCTTCGAGAAGAACGCGCCGCCGCCGGTCGGGGAGCCTCGTGCCGCGCCCGAGGACCTGGGTGACGCCGAGGTAGAGGCGGCCGAGGCGGCGATCAGCTCGACCTCCACCGCCGCGCTCGAGCCCGACCGCATCCCGCCCGTTCCCGAGGTGGAGGCGCCCCCGGAGTCGCCGCCGGTTCCCGAGGTCGAGGCTGTCACCGGGCTGGAGGCCCCGGCGGTACCCGAGGTGGAGCCCGCCACCAGGCGCGGCACCGTCCCGGCCGACAAAACCTAGCCACTCCCGGCGCAGCCTGGCCGGCGGCCACCGGCGCTGGGCACCGCCTCGGTCGGCGGAGCCTAGCCACTACCGGCGCAGCCTCGGAGGCGGCCGCCGGCGCTGGGCACCGAGCCGGCCGGGCAGCTGACGCGCCGGCCGGGCTGCGCACGGCCGGCCCGGTTGACTAGGGTCTAGCCCATGCAGAAATGGGAGTACGCGACGGTGCCGCTGCTGGTGCACGCCACCAAGCAGATCCTCGACAACTGGGGGGACGACGGCTGGGAGCTCGTGGCCGTCGTGCCCGGCCCCAACGCCGAGCAGCTCGTGGCGTACCTGAAGCGGCCGAAGGAGTGAGCTCGGCCGACGACCGGCTGGCGGCGCTCGGCCTGGCCCTTCCGCAGGTGGCTGCCCCCGTTGCGGCCTATCACCCCGCGGTGCGCACCGGACGCTACGTGTACACCGCGGGGCAGCTGCCGATGGCCGGCGGCAAGCTGCTCGCGACCGGCAAGGTGGGAGCCGAGATCAGCGCCGGGGAAGCGGCCCGGCTGGCCGGGACCTGCGCGCTGAACGCGCTCGCGGCCGTGGCGTCGGTCAGCGGCGGGCTGCAGGCCATCCGGCGCATCGTTAAGGTCACCGGCTTCGTGGCCAGCTCCCCCGGGTTTACCGGGCAGGCGCAAGTCATGAACGGCGCGAGCGAACTGCTGCTGGACGTGCTCGGCGAGGCGGGCAGGCACGCGAGGAGCGCGGTCGGGGTCGCGGTGCTGCCGCTGGACGCCCCGGTCGAGGTCGAGCTGATCGCCGAGGTCGGCGACGACGAGGTCGGCGACGGATTAGACACGGCCTAGGGGGTCGATCCGCGCCCTGCCGCCCAGCCGAGGGCTGTGGCCGCGCACCGGCCACCGGGGAGCGGACATAGGCAAGGAGGGGTCGCCATCGGGCGCTCACGGCTGAAGCTGCCGGCGGGATGGGCCGCCAAGGCGCTTGACCTGGCCGGCCGCACGGCCGGGCCTGCGGTGCCGCGCGATGCCGCCACCGTCATGCTGCTGCGCGCGCCGGGCGGTGACCGGGACACGCCGGGCGCCGGCATCGAGGTCTACATGCTCAGGCGCAAGCAGAGCATGCCCTTCGCGCCGGGCGCCTCGGTGTTCCCCGGCGGCTCGGTGGACGGCCGGGACGCCGACAGCGAGGTCGCCTGGGCAGGCCCGGACGTGACCGAGTGGGCCGGCTGGCTCGGCACCACCGCGGACCTGGCCCGCGGCCTGCTCTGCGCCGCCGTGCGGGAGACGTTCGAGGAGTCCGGCGTCCTGCTCGCCGGGCCCTCGGCGCAGGACATGACGCTGCCCGGGCAGCTCGACCTCGAGCCGGACCGGCTGGCCCTGCTCGAGCGCTCGCTGTCGCTGGCCGGCCTGCTGGCGCTGCGCGGCCTCGTGCTGAGATCCGACCTGCTCAAGCCGTGGTCCCGCTGGATCACCCCGGCCGCGGAAACCCGGCGGTACGACACCCGGTTCTTCGCCGCCGTGCTGCCGGCCGGCCAGCAGACCGCCGACATCCGCGACGAGGCGGACCAGGTGGCCTGGATGGCGCCGGCGGACGTGCTCGCCGCCGCGCAGCGGCGCGAGATCGCGCTGATGCCGCCCACGGCGGTGACCCTCGCCGAGCTCGCCGCCTGCCCCGACATCGGCTCGGTCTTCGCGGCGCCGCGCGAGATCGCGCCGCTGCAGCCCGAGGTGATCATGGAAGACGGCCAGGCCTGGCTCACCCTGCCGGAAGGACTGGAGTACCCGCTGTGACCCCCGCTGACTCACCGGCGATCGACGGGTCAGGCAGCCGGTCGGCGCGATGCGTCCTCGCCCCCAATCCCTCGCCGATGACCCTCGACGGAACCAACACCTGGGTGATCGCCGCGCCGGGCTCGCCGTCCGCCCTCGTGGTCGACCCCGGGCCGGCCGACGAGGGCCACCTGCAGCGGGTACTCGCACAGGCGACGCAGGACGGGCGGCGGGTCGAGCAGAATCCTGCTCACCCACGGGCACCCCGACCATTCCGACGGCGCCAGGCGGCTGGCCGAGCTGGCCGCCGCCCCGGTCCGGGCGGCGGATCCCGCGCACCGGCTCGACGCCGCCGGGCTCGGGCCGGGTGACGTGCTGACCGGGGCGGGCTGCGAGATCCGGGTGGTGGCCACTCCGGGACACTCGGCCGACTCGGTGTGCTTCCTGATCGCGGCCGACAGCGTCCTGCTGACCGGGGACACGGTGCTCGGCCGCGGCACCACGGTGATCGCCGGTGACGGGAACCTCGGTGACTACCTCGGCTCGCTCGGCCGGCTCCGCGCGCTGGCGGATTCGGCCGGGCTGGCCGCGCTGCTGCCCGGCCACGGTCCGGTGCTGCACGACCCGGCCGGGACGCTGGACTACTACATCGGGCACCGCAGGGAACGGCTCACCGAGGTCACCGAGGCGCTGGCGGCAGGCGACCGGACCCCGGCCGAGATCGTGGCGAGGGTCTACGCCGATGTGGATCGCGGCTTGTGGCCGTTCGCGGAGTGGTCGGTCCGCGCGCAGCTCGAGTACCTGGACGAGCGCGGTGAGCTGCCGCCAGACGTTCGGAAATAAGAGGGCTTGAGGTCTCAGCGCGCGCGCCTGCGCAGCCTGTCGGTGTCCAGCAGCACCACGGACCTGGCCGACAGGTGTATCCAGCCCCTGGTCACGAAGTCGGCAAGCGCCTTGTTGACCGTCTCCCGCGACGCGCCCACGAGCTGGGCCAGTTCTTCCTGGGTGAGGTCGTGGTTCACGTGCAGCCCGTCGGCCTGCTCCTGGCCGAACCGGCCGGCCAGGTCGAGCAGCTGCTTGGCCACCCGGCCCGGCACGTCGGTGAAGACGAGGTCGGCCATCACGTCGTTGGCCCGCCTGAGCCGCTGGGCCAGCGCGCGCAGCAGGTGCAGCGCCACCTCGGGGCGGCCGGTCAGCCAGATGAGCAGCTTGTCATGGGCGAGCGCGGCCAGCTGGGCGTCGGTGATGGCCGAGGCGCTCGCGGTCCGCGGCCGCGGGTCGAACAGCGACAGCTCGCCGAACATCTCGCCGGGCCCGATGACGGACAGCAGGTTCTCCCTGCCGTCCGGCGCCGCCCGGGTGAGCTTGATCTTGCCCGCCAGCACCACGTACAGGCGGTCGCCGTCGTCACCCTCGGCGAACAGCCGCTCGCCGCGGCTGAGCTCGACATCGGTCATGCGCGACCGCAGCGCCCTCGCCCCGTCCTCGTCGAGCGCCTCGAACAAGGGCGCTCGGCTCAGTACGTCCAGGCGGTCATCCACCGCAGCCTCCCCGGGACACTGTCGTTCACTCCTAGTGTCGCGCATCCACCCGGTCGCGCGCGACCAGGGACTATGCCGCGTTTTCCCGGCAGAAGCTGATCGCGACTCGCCGGCGTAATAAGCGCCGTTTTCTTTAGTGCTGCTATTTACAATGCGTAATGCATTCTGGCACGAACTGGGGGAAGGGTCGAAATGCGGGAGCGGCGCGGGCATCCGGTACGGCGCAACGCCGCGGCGACGCTACTGGCCTGCCTGCTGCTGACCGGGGCCGCGGCGGCCGAGCCGCAACTGGCCAGGGCATCGGGTCCTGGCCCGAGCGCCGGTGCCGTATCCGCGGCGGCCGGCCAGGTCAGCAGGCGCGCCGCGGCGCTCAGCGCGGCGCGGGTGCAGCTCGCCGCGGCCAACGCGCGGCTGGCCAACCTCCGCGTCCAGGCTGAGGTGATCATCGAGCGCTACGACCGGACGCTGGTGGCCATGCACCAGGCCGCGGTCGCCTACCAGGCGGCGCAGACGCGGCTGGCCAGGGCCTCGACCGCGCAGCAGGCGAGCCACCGGCAGGTCGCAGCGCTCGCCGCCAGGGAGTACGAGGCGGGCGCCGGGTTCGGCAGCATGGCCGCCATGCTCGGCAACTCGGGCGGCCCGACGGCGTTCCTCAACGGGACCGTCGTCGAGCAGCAGCTCGCCCAGCAGGGCACCGACGTGCTGGCGCAGAACCAGGCGTCGAAGGTGGTGGCGAGCGTGTTCCGCACCCAGGCCCGGCGGGCGCTGGACGCCGAGCGGGCCGCGGCGAGGCGGGCGAAGGCGCTCAAGACCGCCATCCAGGCGGCGGTCGCGGGCCAGTCCGCTGCCACGGCGGCCATCGCGGCGAGCACGAAGCGCCTGGAGGCCGCGCTCGGTGCCGCCCGGGCACGCGAGTACCAGCTCCAGCAGGCCAGGCAGCGCGCCCTGGCCGCCGCGCAGGCACGGCTGCAGGCGCAGCAGGCGGCGGCGGCGCAGCAGGCGGCCGCGGCGGTGCCCGCGGCAGCCGCTCCGGTGTCCGCCGGGTCCGTGGGCGGCTGGGCCTCCAGCTACTCGCTGGCGCAGGGCGCCCCCGCGGCGCAGGGCAACGCCGCCGCGGACTGGGCCCTGACTCAGCTCGGCAAGCCCTACGTATGGGGCGCCGCCGGCCCCGACACCTACGACTGCTCGGGACTGACGATGGACGCGTGGGCGCATGCCGGCGTTCCGCTGCTGCACTGGACCGGGTACCAGTGGCCGTCCGGCCCGCACATCCCGATCAGCCAGCTGCGCCGTGGCGACCTGGTCTTCTACGCCACCAACACCGCGGACCCGGGCACCATCCACCACGTCGGGATCTACATCGGCAACGGGCAGATGGTGGACGCTCCCTACACCGGTGCCTACGTCAGGATCGACAGCATCTACTGGACCGGGCTGATCGGGGCGACCCGGCCGGCGTGATGCCCGGCGCCCGGCGCGCGGCGCGGTAGGATCACCGCGGGCCGTGACTGGCGCGCTGGGATGGGTCACCATCGGGGAGCGGCCCCGTCGCCGCGACGCATGCCGAGCGCCTGGGCCTCTTCCGCTCGTCCAAGGAGGCCCCGTGCCGTCGCAGAGCGCCGAATCCGCCGCGTACCGCAACGCCCTTGACGTGATCCGCTCGGTGGAGCCGGGCGTGGCCGACGCGATCGCCGCCGAGCTGGCCAGCCAGCGCGAGTCGCTCAAGCTCATCGCCAGCGAGAACTACGCCTCCCCGGCCGTGCTGCTGGCGATGGGTAACTGGCTGTCCGACAAGTACGCCGAGGGCACCATCGGGCGGCGGTTCTACGCCGGCTGCGCTCAGGTGGACACCATCGAGGCGATCGCCGCCGGGCACGCGCGCGAGCTGTTCGGCGCGCCGCACGCCTACGTGCAGCCGCACTCGGGCATCGACGCCAACCTGGTCGCGTTCTGGGCGGTCCTCGGCGACCGGGTAGAGGCGCCCGCGCTGGCGAAGGCGCAGGTGCGCCACGTCAACGACCTGACCGAGGCGGACTGGATGGCGCTGCGCCGCGAGCTGGGTAACCAGCGCATGCTCGGCATGTCGCTGGACGCCGGCGGCCACCTCACCCACGGCTTCCGGCCGAACATCTCCGGCAAGATGTTCGACCAGCGCTCCTACGGCACCGACCCGGAGACCGGCCTGATCGATTACCGGGCGCTGCGCCGCGCCGCGCGGGAATTCAGGCCGCTGCTGCTGGTCGCCGGGTACTCCGCGTACCCCCGCAAGGTCAACTTCGCGGTCATGCGGGAGATCGCCGACGAGGTGGACGCGGTCTTCATGGTGGACATGGCGCACTTCGCCGGCCTGGTCGCCGGGAGGGTCTTCACCGGTGATTTCGACCCGGTGCCGCACGCGCAGATCGTGACGACCACGACGCACAAGTCGCTGCGCGGCCCGCGCGGGGGCATGGTGCTGTGCCAGCCCGAGCTCGCCGAGCAGGTGGACCGGGGCTGCCCCATGGTGCTCGGTGGCCCGCTGCCGCACGTCATGGCGGCCAAGGCCGTCGCGCTCGCCGAGGCGCGCAGCCCCGCCTTCGGTGACTACGCCCGGCGCATCGTGGCCAACGCCCGCGCGCTCGCCGAGGGCCTGCTGCGGCGCGGGGCGACGCTGGTCACCGGCGGCACCGATAACCACCTGGTCCTCATCGACGTGCACTCCTACGGACTCACCGGCCGGCAGGCCGAGCAGGCGCTGCTGGAATCGGGCATCGTCACCAACCGCAACGCGATCCCGGCCGATCCCAACGGCGCCTGGTACACCTCCGGCATCCGGATCGGGACGCCTGCGCTGACCACCCGCGGGCTGGGCACCGGCGAGATGGACGCGATCGCCGGGCTGATCTGCACCGTGCTCAGCCAGACCCGGCCGGGCGCCAGTCCCGGCGGCGGCCCGTCCAGGGCCCGCCACGTGCTGGACCCGGCGGCGGCCGCGCGGGTGCGCGACCAGGCCGCCGGGCTGCTCGCCGGGTATCCCCTCTATCCCGCCATCGACCTGGGCTGAACCGCCGGCCTTGGTACCCGGCCCGCCGGCCTCGATGCCCGGCCCGCCGGCCTTGGTGCCCGGCCGCCGCCTTCGGTGCCCGGGCCGCCGGCCTCAGTGCCCGGCCGCCGCCAGCTCCACGATCCGCACGATGACCAGGATCACCGCGACCGCCAGGTACAGCCGGAGCGCCGACATGCCGATCTTGCGGCCGGTGGACATGACCGGCCGGTCCAGCAGCGTCAGCGGGGGCATCCGCCAGCCGGCCCGCGCGGAGCGGTCAACCGGCAGGCCGGACACGGAGCCCGGCCGCAGCCGCCGGGCCAGGGCGACGCCGCCGGCCAGCACCGAGGCGGCGGCGCAGGAGATCATGATCGTCACGATCTGCCCGGCGGAGATCGCCGGGAAGAGCACCGAGGCGGTGAGCACGATGGACAGCGTCACCAGGATGGCCACCAGCACCGAGGTGAACAGGTTGGTCATCCGCCCGTTGACCCACGGCCCGAGCACCGCCCTGTCGTTGCAGAGCAGCAGCAGGAACACCGTCGCCGACGGCAGCAGCACCCCGGCCAGGACCTGCACGCCCACAGTCAGCAGCCCTAGCGGCGAGCCGGGGATGAGCACCACGGTGGCCGCGGCGACGACGAGCCCGGCGTAGATCGCGTAGAAGCCCTTGGCGCCCTTCACCCCGCGGTGCAGCGAGTGCCTGAGGCCGAAGACGTCACCGATGGCGTACGCGGTGGACAAGGACACCGCGAACGCGCCGATGATCGAGGCGTCCAGTAGGGCGATCGCGAACAGCACCCCGGCCATGTGGCCGGCGTAGGCGCTCAGTCCCTGGGCCAGCCCGGCCGCGTCGGTGAAGTGGCCGAAGCCGCGGGTGCCGGCGAACGCGGCGGTGGTGGCGCCCATCAGCGCGGCGCCGCCGGCCAGCACGACGGCGATGCCGATCCACAGGTCGGCCTTCTCGTACTTCATGAACCGGGGGGTGATCCGCTTGTCGATGACGTAGCTCTGCTGGAAAAACAGCTGCCAGGGGGCAACCGTGGTGCCGACGATCCCGATGATCAGCAGCATGACGGTGGACAGGTGCCCGGCGCCGCCGGGCAGCTGCGGAATCACGAAGCCCTGCGCCATCTGAGACGCGGCGGGGTGGACGAGGAAGTAGACCGGGATCAGCAGCAGGCTGCCGCCGCAGAACACCATGGCCATCCGCTCGAACCGCCGGAAGCTGCCGGTGAACGCCGAGCCGATGATCACGACCGCGGCCAGCGCTACCGAGCCGGCCTTGGGCAGGCCCAGGTAGCCGGCCGCCAGCGTGATGCCGATGAACTCGGTGATGATCGTCAGCGCGTTGAGCAGGAACAGGTCGATGACGCTGAACGCGCCCCAGAACTTGCCGAACCGCTCGAGGATCAGCCGGGCGTGGCCGACACCGGTCACCGCGCCGAGCCGCAGCACCATCTCCTGGTTCACGTACAGCACCGGCACGAGCAGCAGCAGGGTCCAGAGCAGGTGGGTGCCGTAGTTCTGGCCGGCCTGGCCGTAGGTGGCGAACGCGCCGGCGTCGTTGTCGCCGACCATCACGATCAGCCCGGGGCCGACGATCGCCAGCAAGGTCTTGAGGGTCGCCGGCAGGCCGCGCCGGGGCGCGCTGTCGTCCAGCCGGATGGTGCCGAGCGCGCCGCGGATGTCGCCGACGTGCTCGGAGTCGAGCACCGCGCTGCGGACCTGCGTCGTCGCGGTCATGATGGTTACCTCCCTCTGCCCGGTCGTGGGCATCCGGAGGCACGCGGCATCCGTCCGCGCTGCGCTCACGCGCAGCGGGCGGTCGTGCCCGGTAAGAACTTCGCGCAGGGCGGGCGATTACCGCGTGCCGGAAGAAAACGAGAACGTGCTGGAGCGGGGTCGATGATGACCCGGTCTATCCATGTCCCGCCTCCTCCGGTTGTGACACGCGAGGGTGCCGCCTGTGCCTGGCACGCGGGAGGATTCCGGCCGGAGCCGGGACACCCCTACTCGTCAGAGCTTTGGCACGACACGACGTAGCACCGCTGGTGCAGCCACTTCGGGTCACCCCTTAGCCCGGGGAGACCTGTCCTGACCCTGGGCGTCTCTCGACGTCGTGGGATCAGTGGCCTGTGTTCGCGTCGACGCCTCACCGAACGAGGTGCCTAACGTCTTAACACCTTACCTTCCCGGAAACTTCCGGGGCAAAAGCATCAGCCGGCGCGCTGATCAAGGACTGCGACCAGCCGCGGTGGCGCGATGACGCGGTAGGCGTCCTCGACAAGCTCGGCGGTCTCCTGCCAGTCGGTACCGGCGACGTCAAGCCGCACCCCGATCCAGCCGCGGCCGCCGACATACGGCGGCCGGAAGAACCGGCCCGGCTCGGACGCGGTGAGCTCGGCCTGCGCCCCCGGCGGCGCCGCGCACCACAGGTGCGGGAACGCGTCGTCGTGGTGACCGTCGGCCCAGAGGGTGACGAAGGCCCGCTTGTCCCGGACGAACCAGGTCGGCGCGCCGTGGCTAGGCCGCTCGGTCACCTCGGGCAGGGCCAGGCAGATCGCGCGCAGCCGTTCGGTGAGGGTCATCGTGAGCCGGGTCAGTATCCCTGCGCGGCCGCGCGCTCGCGGCAGACCCGGATCTCCGCCTCGGCGTCCGCGCGGGGTGCCCAGACGGTGCCGCCCTGCACGGACTTGCCCGGCTCGAGCTCCTTGTAGACCTCGAAGAAATGCTGGATCTCCAGCAGGTCGAACTCCGGGACCTGGCCGATGTCCTGCAGCCGCTCCATCCGCGGGTCGGTGGCCGGCACGCACAGCACCTTGTCGTCCTTGCCCATCTCGTCCCGCATCCGGAACATGCCGATGGCCCGGCACCTGATCAGGCAGCCGGGGAAGGTGGGCTCCTCCAGAATCACCAGCGCGTCGAGCGCGTCGCCGTCGTCGGCCAGGGTGTCCTCGATGAACCCGTAGTCGGCCGGGTACCTGGTCGAGGTGAACAGCATCCTGTCCAGCCGGATCCGGCCGGTCTCGTGGTCCATCTCGTACTTGTTCCGCTGCCCCTTGGGGATTTCGACAACCACTTCGAAGTCCACGGTGTCCCCCCTCGGTGCGCGGCAGGCCCGGATCTCGCCGCAGGCCTGAATCTCCTGGACACACCCTAATCCGCCGCCACGCGAGCCGCGGTCGCGCGCATGAGCCGCCGCGGCGGCGTATACAAGAATCCAGCATTCTCGCGAGGGGAGCGCCATGGCTCAGCCGCCCCGCCGCGGCGCGGCACGCAGCCGCGCCCGGCTGATGGCGATCGTCGCGCTTGCGCTGCTCAACGTGCTCAGCATCGGGGCCGGCGGCGCGCTCGCCGGGCTGCTTCCCGCCCGCCTGGCGCAATGGAAGATCCCGGTGGTAGCCAGCGGGCCCGCGGTCCGGCCCGGGGCGCTGCTCGCCGGGGCGGGCGCCGGCGGCGAGTTGCCCACCCCGGCCGGACTGTCGGCCGGGCTGTCTGGACTGCTCGCGGCCACGGCGCTCGGCTCGCACGTGACTGCGATCGTCGGGGATCCAGCATCGGGGAAGGTGCTGTTCTCGCTGAACGCGAGCTCGCCGGCGGAGCCCGCGTCCACCGCGAAACTGGCCACCGCGACGGCGGCGCTCGACGTGCTCGGCCCCGGCGCGCGGTTCACCACCAAGGTGGTCCAAGCCGCCGCGGCGGGGCACGCCGCGCGCGGCGGCCCTGCCCGGATCGTCCTGGTGGGCGGCGGCGACCCCACGCTGACGGCGGGGCGGCCGCCGGCCAGCGACTATCCCCATCCGGCCACGTTGCAGGCGCTGGCCGCGGCGACCGCCCGGGCGCTGGCCGCACAGCACCGCACCGCGGTGCAGATCGGCTATGACACATCCCTGTACAGCGGGCCGGGCCTGGCGCCGGGCTGGACCATGAGCTACGTGACCACGGGCAACGTCACCCCGATCACCTCGCTGGAGGTCGACCAGGGCAGGCTGCTGCCGGACGGCCTGCCAGAGGACGCCGACGACCCGGGCAACCTGCGGCCCCGTTCGCTCACCCCGGCGGCCGACGCGGCCGCCGCGTTCGCGCGATTCCTGGCCCGGGACGGCATCCGGATCGACGGCCCGCTGGTGCCGGCCACGGCGCCCAGGCGAGCCGCCAGGATCGCCGCGGTCAAGTCGCCGCCGCTCGCGGCCATCGTGGAGCAGATGCTCACCGAGAGCAACAACGTGATCGCGGAGAACCTGGCCAGGCACGTGGCGCTGGCGACCGGCGCGCCCGCCTCGTTCAGCGGGGCCGCGGGCGCCGTGATGGCGGTGATACGGCGGCTGCACGCCGGGGCGGGAGTGCAGCTGGTGGACGGCAGTGGCCTGTCGCCTCTGGATCAGATCCCGGCCGTCACCCTGTTCCGCCTGGTGAGCGTCGCCGCATCGGCCGGCCATCCCGCGCTGCGGGCCGCCATCACCGGAATGCCGGTGGCCGGGTTCTCCGGGACCCTCGCCGCCGGCGGGAGCGCGTTCGGGGCCCTGGCGGCGATGGCCCCCGGCGCCGTCCGGGCCAAGACGGGGAGCCTGAACACGGTGGTGAGCCTGGCCGGGCTGGTTGACGACCGCGACGGGACCCCGCTGGCGTTCGCGTTCATGGCCGACCGGGTCCGGTCGGTCAAGGACCTGGCGCAGGCGGCAGGCGTGGTGGACCGGCTCGCCGCCGCGCTGGCGGCCTGCGGCTGCGGGTAGCGCGCCCGGGCTGCCGGGCGGGTCGCGGGGCGGCCGCGACACGGTCAGCGGGCCCAGCCTGGACGCCGGGGATCGGCAAGCCCCGCGCGGGACGTACGGTGGGGGGATGAGCAGTCCGCAGATGATCGACTGGGACGTGGCCATCGCCACCGGAGTGCGGTGGGTTCGCCCCGGGCCGCAGATCAGCATGACCGACGCGAGACGCGCGGTCACGGAGCTCCGCGACCTCGCGGACGCCGTCAGGGATCCGGTCCGCGAGCTGACCGGTCTGCGCAGCCCCGAGGCGGCCGGCGAGGTCGCCGTGGTGGACCGGCCCGGCTGGATCCGGGCCAACATCGACGGCTTCCGGGTCGTGCTCGACCCGCTGGTGTCCCGGCTGCAGGAGCGCGGCTCGGTGCCCGCCGCGGGCTCGGTCGTCACTGCGGTGGGATCGCGGATGACCGGCATGCAGGCCGGGCTCATCCTCGCCTACCTCGCCAGCCGGGTGCTCGGCCAGTACGAGCTCTTCCTGCCGCCCGACGACACGCTCGCCGACGGCGCCGCGCCGGCCGGGCGGCTCACCCTCGTCGCGCCCAACATCGTCATGGTGGAGCGTGAGCTCGGCGTCGACCCGCATGACTTCAGGCGCTGGGTGTGCCTGCACGAAGAGACGCACCGCACGCAGTTCACCGCCGTGCCGTGGCTGCGCGGGTACGTGCAGGAGCAGATGACGGAGTTCCTGCTCGCCTCGGAGCTTGACCCGGCCGCGATTCTCAAGCGGCTTCGGGCGGCGGCCGACGCCGTGGCCGGAGCGGTGCGCGGGGCCGACGACAGCGAGAGCCTGATCGAGGCCATCCAGACGCCGCGTCAGCGCGAATTCCTCGACCGGCTCACCTGCGTGATGACGCTGGTGGAAGGGCACGGCGACTACGTGATGGACGCCGTGGGCCCGCGCGTGGTGCCCTCGGTCGCCCAGATCAGGGAGCGCTTCAACGCGCGGCGCGGCACGGCCGGCCGGATGGAGAAGGCGATCAGGCGGATCCCGGCATCGACCTCAAGATGAAGCAGTACGCGCAGGGCTCGAAGTTCGTCCGGACCATCGTGGACGAATCGGGCATGGCCGTCTTCAACAAGGTCTGGACCTCGCCGGAGACGCTGCCGACGGTGGCCGAGCTCAGCGCTCCGCATGCCTGGCTGGACCGGGTGGCCTGTGGCTGCTCCGCCGGACCCGGCGAGCTGTACGGCCGCGCTGCCGGGGAATCACGCTAGGCCAGTCCGGATGGGCCCGCACCCGGCCGTGGCGGAGCTGCGCAGTGCCCTCCGGCGGTGCCTGGATGACCTCGGGCCCGGCGACCTGGTGCTCGCCGCGTGCTCGGGCGGCGCCGACTCCCTTGCCCTCGCCGCCGCCCTGGCCTTCGTGGCGCCGCGGCAGGGGCTGCGGGCCGGCGGCGTCACCGTCGATCACCAGCTGCAGCCCGGGTCGGCGCGGCAGGCAGCGCGGGTCGCGGCTCAGCTGACTGGCCTTCGCCTCGCGCCGGTGGACGTCGTCCCGGTCGCCGTCGGCGGCCCCGGCGGCCCGGAGGCAGCGGCGCGCGCCGCCAGGTACCGGGCCCTGGACGATTGCTGCCGGGCGGCGGGAGCGGCCGCCGTGCTGCTCGGCCATACCAGGGATGACCAGGCCGAGACCGTTCTGCTGGGCCTGGCCCGCGGGTCGGGCAGCCGCTCGCTGGCCGGGATGCCCGAGCGGGCCGGCAGTTACCGGCGGCCGTTCCTCGCCATCGGCAGGGACAGGACGACGGCGGCGTGTGCCGCGCTCGGGCTTGAGGTCTGGGAGGACCCGCACAACGCCGACAGCGCCTACGCGCGGGCACGGGTCCGGCACCAGGCCCTGCCGGCCCTGGAGGCCGCGCTCGGCCCGGGCGTCGCCGAGGCGCTCGCCCGCACCGCCGGCCAGCTCCGGGCCGACGCCGATGCGCTGGATGAGCTCGCCCGCCAGGCCGCCGAACGGCTGACGGGCGACGGCCCGGCGCTGAACGCCGAGGCCGTCGCCGCGCTTCCCGCCGCGCTGCGGACCAGGGTGCTCCGCCGCACCGCCATCGGCGCCGGCTGCCCGCCGGGCTCGCTCACCGCCCGGCACGTCGCCAGCCTCGACGAGTTGCTCACCGGATGGCACGGCCAGCGCTGGGTAGACCTGCCCGGCGGGGTACGGGGCGTGCGGCAGTGTGGGAAGCTGCGGTTCAGCACCGGCGGCCCGACCCCCGACCTGCCGCCCGCAGCAAAAAGCACTAGTCAAAAACCATGTAGCTGATCTTGGATTGACCGGCCTGACCTGCAAGAACCTTGACTGATGTCAGAGGTTTTGAATAACACTTCACGGAGGGCGCGGATGGACGCGAGCGACATGGGAGCCGACCTGAAGGAGGCGCTGATCACCCAGGAGCAGCTGCAGGCGCGCATCACGGAGCTGGCCGCCCAGATTGACGCGGATTACGCCGGCCGTGAACTGCTCCTGGTGGGGGTGCTCAAGGGCGCCATCATGGTGATGGCCGACCTGGCCCGGGCCATGCATTCGCAGGTCCAGATGGACTGGATGGCCGTTTCCTCCTACGGCTCGGGAACGAAGTCGTCGGGTGTGGTGCGCATCCTCAAGGATCTCGACACCGACATCAGCGGCCGCCACGTTCTCGTCGTCGAGGACATCATTGACTCCGGCCTGACGCTGTCCTGGATGGTCGGCAACCTGCGGTCCCGCGGACCGGCGTCGGTGGACGTGTGCGTGATGCTGCGCAAGCCCGGGGCGACGCAGATGGACGTGCCGGTGCGGTATACCGGGTTCGACATCGCCGACGAATTCGTCATTGGTTACGGCCTTGACTACGCGGAAAGGTACCGCAACCTTCCGTTCATCGGAACGCTCGCGCCGCACGTCTACGGAGGCACGGGGAACACATTCCGCGAGGAGAAACGTTGACTTCACAAAGGCCTGTCACCAGTGAAGCAGTGCTCCCTGGTGCCGGCCACAGCGGGCGCGGTGTACCGTCGAGTATCCCGCATCACAGCCAGAACGAGAGGGAAGCCGGGCATGGCGCTGGGACCGCACAGTAGTCCCGCCGGGGGTCGGCGGGGCATGACGCTAGTCGGGAGGGTCCGACCCGGGACACCCCTCGTGGGCAGGGTCGTTCGTCGATGGATCTGAAGCGATACTTCCGCGGGCCGTTCCTGGCGGTTCTTGTCACGCTGGTCGTAGTGATCGCGGTCTTCGAATACGCGAGCGCCGGCGGCGGCTACAAGTCGGTCAACACCTCACAGGTCGTGTCTCTCATCACGCACGGCTCGGTCAGGACCGCCCAGCTGATCGACAAGAGCAACACCATCCAGGTCACCACCAACTCCGGGGCCAAGCTCCAGGCGTCCTGGGTGGGTAACCAGGGTCAGCAGCTCTCGCAGGTGCTGCAGACCCAGTACGCGAAGGGTCACCTGCCCGGCGGCTACAACGTGCAGAACCCCAGCGGCACCACGCTGCTGTCGCTGATCGGCGGCTTCCTGCCCTGGATACTGATCATCCTGTTCTTCCTGTTCATCCTGAACCAGATGCAGGGTGGCGGCTCGCGGGTGATGAACTTCGGCAAGTCCAAGGCGAAGCTGATCACCAAGGACACCCCGAAGACCACGTTCGCCGATGTGGCCGGTGCCGACGAGCCGATCGAGGAACTCCAGGAGATCAAGGAGTTCCTGCAGAACCCGGCCAAGTTCCAGGCCATCGGGGCGAAGATACCCAAGGGCGTGCTGCTGTACGGGCCGCCCGGCACCGGCAAGACGCTGCTCGCCCGGGCCGTGGCCGGCGAGGCCGGCGTCCCGTTCTACTCCATCTCCGGCTCCGACTTCGTCGAGATGTTCGTCGGCGTCGGCGCCTCCCGGGTGCGGGACCTGTTCGAGCAGGCCAAGGCCAACGCGCCTGCCATTGTCTTCGTGGACGAGATCGACGCGGTCGGCCGCCACCGCGGCGCCGGCCTCGGCGGCGGCCACGACGAGCGCGAGCAGACGCTCAACCAGATGCTCGTCGAGCTGGACGGCTTCGACACCAAGGGCGGGGTCATCGTGATCGCCGCCACCAACCGGCCGGACATCCTGGACCCGGCGCTGCTGCGTCCCGGCCGGTTCGACCGCCAGATCATGGTGCCGCAGCCGGACCTGGCCGGGCGCAAGGGCATCCTGCGCGTGCACGCGCGCGGCAAGCCGTTCGCGCCCGACGTGGACCTGGACGCCATCGCGCGCCGCACGGCGGGCTACACGGGTGCCGACCTGGCCAACGTGATCAACGAGGGAGCCCTGCTCACCGCCCGGGGCAACGGCACCCAGATAACCATGGCCTCGATGGAAGAGGCTATCGACCGGGTGATGGCGGGACCCGAGCGCAAAAGCTCGCTGCTGTCGGAGAAGGAGCGGAAGCTCATCGCCTACCACGAGGGCGGCCACGCGCTCGTCGGGCACGCGCTGCCGAACGCGGACCCCGTGCACAAGATCACTATCATCCCGCGCGGGCGGGCGCTCGGCTACACGGTGTCGGCGCCGTCGGAGGACAAGTTCCTGGTCACCCGCGGCGAGATGATGGACCAGCTGGCCATGCTCCTGGGCGGGCGGACGGCCGAGGAACTGGTCTTCCACGAGCCCACGACCGGGGCGGCGAACGACATCGAGAAGGCATCCCAGATCGCCAGGGGAATGGTCACCGAGTACGGGATGAGCGAGCGGCTCGGCGCGCGCAAGTTCGGGACCACGGACGGCGAGCCGTTCCTCGGCCGGGACATGGGGCACACCAGGGACTACTCCGAGGAGATCGCCTCCTCGATCGACGAGGAGGTGCGCAGGCTCATCGAGTCCGCGCACGACGAGGCCTGGGAGATCCTGGTCCAGTACCGCGATGTCCTCGACCACCTGGTGCTCGAGCTGATGGAGAAGGAGACGCTGTCCCGCAAGGCCGTGCTCGAGATCTTCGAGCCGGTGCAGAAGCGGGCCGTCCGCGGCACCTACACCGGGTACGGCAAGCGGGTCCCGTCCGACCGTCCGCCGGTGCTCACCAGGAAGGAGCTCGCGCTGACCGCCGCGAGCGATGCCAGCCTGGACTCCAAGGGGCTGAGCGCGGGCGCGAACGGGCAGTCGGGCCCGGCGGCCGGGCTTCCCGGCGGCGGCCAGGACGAGGTGCCGGGCAGCGAGGACAGGTGACGTCCGTGACGGGTCCGCGAGCATGACCGCGGGCCCGCTGGCCGGGGAGGCCGTCCGCGCGCCAGCGGCCGTGGACCTCGGCCGGATCGAGCGCGCGGTCCGCGAGATCCTGTTCGCCATCGGGGAGGATCCGGAGCGGGACGGGCTCAGGGACACCCCCGCCCGGGTCGCCCGCGCCTACGCCGAGCAGTTCGCCGGGATGCGGCAGCGCCCCGAGGAGGTGCTCAGCACCGTTTTCGACGCTGATCACGACGAGATGGTGCTGGTCCGTGACATCGAGGTATACGGGACCTGTGAGCACCACCTCATACCCTTCATCGGGGTCGCCCATGTCGCATATATCCCGAACGAGAAGGGCCAGATCACCGGGCTTTCCAAGCTCGCCAGGCTTATCGACATCTACGCCAGGCGTCCTCAGGTGCAGGAGCGAATGACCAGCCAGGTGGCGGATGCCCTGATGACCACTCTGGAGCCGCGAGGCGTTATGGTGGTGATCGAGGCAGAGCATTTGTGCATGACGATGCGGGGAGTGCGCAAGCCCGGTGCCAGGACCCTCACGTCAGCCGTCCGCGGGATCTTCCGCGATTCGGACAGCACCAGGGCCGAGGCGATGAGCCTGTTGTTCGGTCGGCGCTGAGTTCGTTTGGCCAGCACTGAACTCGTTTGGCCAGCACTGAGCGCAGTTCCCGGGGGAGCGCAAAAATTGGTTCTTTCGCGGGGAAACGCTGACCGTTCGGTTACACGCCAATCGCCGATTATGTCACATGCTCGGATTATTAACCGTGGTCTGCGGGCAGAGGATGTCCGCAGACAGTACGCTGGTAGTCCGTGCTCCGGGGCCTGACGGATAAATCCGAGATGAAGCAATACGAATCTGCTGATGTTAGCGTGCACCGGCCCGCCGAGGCGCTAGCCGCCGGCGACGACGACCCGAACCCGGGCGGGCAGCCGGCCGGGGCGGGGATTCAGGCGTTCTGGCGGGGTCTTGACCGGCGCGGCGTTGACCGGCGGGACCTGCGCCCCATCGTGCCGCGAGCCGCCGGATTGCTCGCCCTGGTCATCGGGCTGAGCGACATCATCTCGATCATCCTCCCCGAGTGGCAGGAAAAACTCCGGTCGATGCACCGGTTCGCCTCCGCGGTGCCGGGCACGATGTTCCCCACCGGCAACGCCGTCGCCGGCACCGCCGTCGTGATCAGCGGCCTGCTGCTGCTCATGCTCTCGCACGGGCTCCGGCGCCGGAAGCGCCGGGCCTGGCAGGCAGTCGTCCTGCTGCTCACCTTCAACATCGTGATTCACCTGGTGCGCGGGCTGCACATCCCGCTGGCCATCGTGTCCCTGCTCGTCCTGGGCGCGCTGCTGGTTTTCCGCAACCACTTCTACGCCCGGGGCGACCCGCGGACCAGGTGGCAGGCGCTGTGGGTGTTCGGTGCGCTCGCGGTGGCGGACGTCGCGATCGGCCTGGCCTACATCCTGCTCGCCCGCGGCCTGGCCCAGGACTACTCGTTCGCCCAGCGCCTGCAGCACGTGTTCTACGGGCTGATCGGGTTCTCCGGCCCGGTGGAGTTCGCACCGGAGGGGCGCGGCGACTTGTTCGACCTGCTGACCAGCGCGCTCGGCCTGTTCACGCTCGTCGTCACCGCATACCTGTTCCTGCGTCCGGCCAGGCCCCGGGCCAGGCTGGGCCGCCATGACGCGGCCGGGATCCGGGATCTGCTCAGCAAGCACGGCGAGCGGGACTCGCTCGGCTACTTCGCGCTCCGCGACGACAAGAACGTGATCTGGTCGCCGACGGGGAAGTCGTGCATCGGCTACCGGGTCGTCTCCGGGGTGATGCTGGCCAGCGCCGACCCGATCGGCGACCCCGAGGCCTGGCCCGGCGCCATCAGCGCGTTCCTCGACGAGGCCGCGGGTCACGCGTGGATACCGGCCGTCATGGGCTGCAGCGAGCTCGGTGCCGAGATCTGGTGCCGCGAGGGGTGCATGACCGCGCTGGAGCTCGGCGACGAGGCGATCGTCGGCGTGGCCGACTTCAGCCTCGAGGGCCGCCAGATGCGCAACGTGCGCCAGATGGTGTCGCGCGTCGGGAGGCAGGGCTACGTGGCCGAGGTCCGGCGGCTGGCGGACATCTCGGCGCAGGAGATCGAGGACATCGTCCGGCAGGCCGATTCCTGGCGGGGCAGCCCCACCGAGCGCGGCTTCTCCATGGCGCTCGGCCGGGTCGGCGGCCCCGGCGACGAGGACTGCGTGGTGGCGACGGCCACCGAGAACGGCGTGCTGCGGGCACTGCTGCACTTCGTCCCGTGGGGCAGTGACGGGCTATCCCTGGACCTGATGCGCCGGGACAGGGCGTCACAGCCCGGGCTCAACGACTTCCTCATCGTCGAGGCGATCAAGGCGGCCCCGTCGCTCGGCGTCAAGCGCCTTTCGCTTAACTTCGCCGTGTTCAGGGCCGCGCTCGAGCGCGGCGAGAAAATCGGGGCGGGCCCGGTGCTGCGAGCGTGGCGCAACCTGCTGGTGTTCGCCTCCAGGTGGTTCCAGATCGAGTCGCTGTACAAGTTCAACGCCAAGTTCTGCCCGGCCTGGCAGCCGCGGTTCTTCGTGTTCCCCAGCACCAGGGACGCGCCGCGGATCGCCCTGGCCGCGCTCGAGGCTGAGGCATTCCTCGTCTGGCCCAAGGTTGAGGTGCGCAGGATCGCGCGCAGGCTCGGCCTCGGCAAGCTGCGGCGGTGGCTGCGGCGGCTGCCGCGCAGCCGCGCGGCCTGAGGCCAGCCAGCTAGCCACATGTAGCTCTGCCTTGATGAATCCGGGCCGGACCACGTCGCTGCGCGGCTGAGACTGCGGAAACCGGCCACATAGGCTGGCTTGATGAGCGGATACCACCCGGAGGGTGCCGCGGGCGAGGCACGCCCTGGCGTGCTGCCCGGCCTGGCCGCGGAAGGCCGCTGCCTGGTCATGGGCGTGGTGAACGTAACGCCGGACTCATTCTCCGACGGCGGCGCCTGGTACGGCACCGACGCCGCGGTCGGCCGCGGGCTGGAGCTCGCCGCCCAGGGCGCCGACCTGGTGGACGTGGGCGGGGAGTCCACCCGCCCGGGAGCGCAGCGGGTATCCGACGCCGAGGAGCTCCGCCGGGTGGTCCCCGTCATCAGCGCGCTCGCCGCGGCCGGGGTACGGGTGAGCGTGGACACGATGCGGACCAGGGTCGCCGAGGCCGCCCTGGCGGCGGGTGCGTGCCTGGTCAACGACGTGAGCGGCGGGCTCGCGGATCCGCAGATGCCGCGCCTGGTGGCGAAGGCAGGCGTGGCCTACATCGTGATGCACTGGCGCGGCCACAGCCACGACATGATGCGGCGGGCGGTCTACCGCGACGTGGTGGGCGAGGTCAGCGCCGAGCTCCGGCGCCGGGTCGACACCGTCATCGCCGAGGGGGTGGACCCGGCCCGCATCGTGCTCGATCCCGGCCTGGGCTTCGCCAAGCGCCCCGTGCACAACTGGGAGCTGCTCACCCGGCTGGGCGAGATCGCCGCCCTCGGCGGCGGCGGAACCCGCTTCCCGGTCCTGATCGGCGCCTCGCGGAAGAGCTTCCTCGGCAAGCTGCTCGCCGGTCCCGACGGTACCCCCCGCTCGTTCACCGGCAGCGACGCCGCGACGGTGGCGGTGACCGCGCTCGCCGCCGCCGCAGGTGCCTGGGCGGTCCGGGTGCACGAGGTCCCGGACAACGTGGACGCGGTCCGCGTCGCCATGGCCTGGCGCGCCGCGTCGCCGGGCGGGCGGGTCCCGGCTTTCGGCGCGGAGCACGGATGAGCCTGGACCGCGTCTGCCTGCGCGGGCTGCGGGTGCGCGGTCGGCACGGCGTCCACCCCAGCGAGCGCCGCGACGGGCAGGACTTCGTGATCGACGCCGTGCTCGGCCTCGACACCCGGTCGGCCGCCGCCGGCGATGACCTGTCCCGTACCGTTGACTACGGCATCCTGGCCGAGCGGCTGGCCGCCGTCGTCGCGGGCGAGCCGGTGCGGCTGATCGAGACGCTGGCTGACCGGCTGGCCAGGGTCTGCCTGGCGGAGCCCCTCGTGCAGGAGGTAGAGATCACCGTTCACAAGCCGGAGGCACCGCTGCCCCAGGCGTTCGATGACGTGGCCGTGACCATCCAGCGGAGGCGGGCATGACCGCGGCGGCGCAGCCGCTGAAGCCGCGCCGTGTCGTGCTGGCGCTCGGCAGCAACCTGGGAGACCGGCTGGAGAACCTGCAGGGCGCGGTCGACGCCCTGTTCGACGCGCCCGGCCTCGGGTTCCGCGCGGCCTCGCCCGTCTACGAGACGCTGCCCGTCGGCGGCCCCGAGCAGCCCGACTACCTCAACGCCGTGATCACGGTGGATACCGCGCTGCCCGGGCGGACGATCCTCGAGCGCGCGCACGGTGTCGAGGAGGCATTCCAGCGCGTCCGCGAGGTGACCTGGGGGCCGCGCACCCTCGACGTGGACCTGATCGTCTGCGGCGACGAGATCAGTGACGGCCCCGAGCTCACCCTGCCGCATCCGCGGGCCCATGAGCGCGCCTTCGTGCTCGCGCCCTGGCACGATATCGAGCCCGACGCCGAGATCCCCGGGCGCGGCCGGATCGAGGAGTTGCTCAAGGCGGTCGGCCTGGACGGAGTCCGCCGGATCGACGGCAGCGGGCTGCAGCCGCCGGCATGACTCCGACGCGGGCCCGCTGGCTCGTCACCCTGGGCGTGGCGAGCGCCGCGGCTGTGTGGCTGCTGCTCAGGAGCGTCTACGCCAACCTGGCGCCGCTGCCCTGGACGCCGGTGCCGACGCTGCTGCTGCTCGCCATCGTGGAGGCCTGGGCCGGCCGCGGCCTGCGGGCCAGGCTGGCCGGCCGGGACCGGGCGGCGCGGAACGGGAACCGGGCAGCCCGCATCCGGCCGCTGCCGCCGATCGCGATCGCCCGCACCGCCGCGCTCGCCAAGGCGAGCGCGCACGCCGCGGCCGTGATCGCCGGCCTCGCCGCCGGATTCGTGATCTACCTGGCCGGCTCGCTGAACAAGACGATCCCCCGGGGCGACGTGTTCGCCGCGGCCGGGACGTTCATCGGCGCCATGGCGCTGGTAGCGGGCGCCCTGTACCTGGAGCGATCCTGCCGGGTGCCGAAGGACCCGGACGAGCACGACCCGCCGCGCCGCCGCTGACCCTCGTGCCGCGCGGCCAGCGGCGGGCTGACGTCTCCGCCGGCCGCGGCGGGCCCGGCGCACGCCCGCGGGAGCGGGACTGGGCCGTGCCCGGCTTGGATATGCTGATCGCGGTCGTCCGGTACCGGGTGAGGACAGAACCTTTTTCATCCGTCTGTCCGTCCTGGCGCGCTGACGTGTCGCCGGGATGAGAAAGATTCTGCGGAACGAAATGGGATCAGACGTGAACACGGGCCACGCCACGGCGCAGGCACGGCCGCATCCCGCCAGGCTCAGGGTCGGCGTCATCGGCACCGGCCGGGTCGGCTCGGTACTCGGCGCGGCGCTGGCGCGGGCGGGGCATACGGTGGTGGCCGCCTCCGGCGTCTCTGAAGCCTCCGTGCACCGGGCTCACGCCAGCCTGCCCGGGGTACCGCTCAGCGATCCGCGCGAGGTGGCGGCCCGTTCCGAGCTCGTCTTGCTGACCGTGCCCGACGACGCCCTGCCCGGCCTGGTCGCGGGCCTGGCGGCAACCGGCGCGGAGCTGACCGGCCGGCTGCTCGTGCACACCAGCGGCAGGTACGGCACCGGGGTGCTCGAGCCTGCCGTCCGCCGCGGCGCGCTTCCGCTCGCCCTGCACCCGGTGATGACGTTCACCGGGCGCCCGGATGACCTCGCCCGGCTGGAGGGCGTCTGCTTCGGCGTGACGGCGCCGGAGCAGCTGCGGCCGGCGGCCGAGGCGCTGGTGATCGAGATGGGCGGGGAGCCCGTCCTGATCCGGGAAGAGGACCGGGGCCTGTATCACGCCGCGCTCGCCAGCGCGGCCAACCATCTCGTCGCCCTGGTCGCCGAGGCGGCGGACCTGCTCCGCACCGCGGGGGTCGGGGACCCCGGTCGGATGCTCAGCCCGCTGCTGTATGCCGCGCTCGACAACGCGCTGCGGCTCGGCGACGCCGGCCTCACCGGGCCGGTCGCGCGGGGCGACGCCGACACCGTCGCCCGGCACATCGAGGTGCTGGGCAAGGCCTCTCCGCGGGCGCTGACCGCGTACCTGGCCCTGGCCAGGCTCACCGCCAGCCGCTCGCTCGCCGCCGGCCTGCTCGCGCCGTCGGACGCGCGGCGGCTGCTGGACGTGCTCGCCGGCCCGGCCGCGCCGGACGGTCCTGACGGTCCCCGCGAGCCGCCCGCCGCGCCGGGCGGTCCTGACGGTCCCGGCGAGCCGCCCGCCGCCGCGCCGGGCGGTCCTGGCGAGCCGCCCGCATGACCCCGCTGCTCGCCCGCACCCGGGCCGATCTCGCCGCCATCCGCCCCGGCCTCGCCGCCCCGGTGGTGCTCGTCCCCACGATGGGAGCGCTGCACGACGGGCACCGGGCGCTGCTGCGGCGGGCCTGCGCACTCGCCGCGCCGGACGGCAGCGTCGTGGCGTCCATCTTCGTCAACCCGCTCCAGTTCGGCCCGGGGGAGGACTTCGACCGGTACCCGCGACCGCTGGAATCTGACCTCAAGGCGTCGGCTGACGAGGGTGTCGCGGCGGTCTTCGCGCCCGGCCAGCGGGAGGTGTACCCGCGTGCCCCCCGCGTCACCGTCGATCCCGGGCCGACCGGACGGGTGCTGGAGGGCGAATTCCGCCCGGGTTTCTTCGGCGGCGTCCTGACTGTCGTGCTGAAGCTGTTCCAGCTGGTCCGGCCCGATATCGCGGTGTTCGGGAGCAAGGACGCGCAGCAGCTGGCGCTCATCCGGCAGATGGCGGCCGACCTCGATCTCGGCGTCCGGATCGAGGCGGTGCCCACCGTGCGCGACCAGGACGGGCTGGCGACCTCGAGCCGGAACGCCTACCTTTCCGCTGAAGACCGGGCGGCCGCGCTCGCGATCCCGGCGGCGCTGGCGGCCGGCCGGGAAGCCGCCGCCGGCGGCCCGGGATCGGTGCTGGCGGCCGCGCGCGAGGTGCTTGACCGCGGCGCTGCTGACGGCCGGCCGCTGGCGGTGGACTATCTCAGCCTGGTGCACCCGGAGACCTTCGCCGCGGTGGGCGAGGAGCGCGAGGGGCCCGCGGTGCTGGCGATCGCCGCCCGGGCCGGCGGCACCCGCCTGATCGACAACGTTCCCCTCACGCTGTACGGGGAAGGCTGACAGCCATGCTGCTCGCGATCGACGTCGGGAACACCAACACCGTCCTCGGCGTGTTCGACGGCACCGAGGTCATCGAGGACTGGCGGATCGCCACCGTGCCCGACCGCACCGCGGACGAGATCGCCGTGGTGCTGCAGGGCCTCCTCGGCCAGAGCGCGCTCGTCAAGGACGCGGACGTCACCGGCATCGCGCTGTGCTCGACGGTGCCGTCCGTGCTGCACGAGATGCGGGAGATGTGCCGCCGTTACTACGGGGACGTGCCCGCCGTGATCGTCGAGCCCGGGGTGAAGACGGGCGTGCCGGTCCGGGTGGACAACCCCAAGGAGGTGGGCAGCGACCGGATCATGAACGCGCTCGCGGCCGTCCACCTCTACGGCGGGCCCGCCATCGTGGTGGACTTCGGCACCTCCACGAACTTCGACGTGATCAGCGCCAACGGGGAGTTCATCGGCGGCGCGCTCGCGCCCGGCATCGAGATCTCCGTCGATGCCCTGTCCCGGCGCGCGGCCCAGCTGCTCAAGGTGGAGCTGGCCAGGCCGCACCGGGTCATCGGCCGCAACACCGTGGAGTCGCTGCAGTCGGGCATCATCTACGGGTTCGCCGGCCAGGTAGAGGGGATCGTGGCCCGGATCACCCGCGAGCTCGCCCCGGACGACCCGGACTCGGTGACCGTGATCGCCACCGGCGGCCTCGCCCCGCTGCTCCTCGATGAGGTGACCGTCGTTGACGCCTACGAGCCGTGGCTCACGCTCACCGGGCTCCGGCTCGTCTACGAGCGGAACGCCGAGGATTCCTGACGGGCACGCGCCGGGCACGGTGCCGCGGCGAAACCCTGGTGCCCGCGGCCCGGCCTCACCGGTACCCTCTGGCAGGTGACGGAAGACACGGACCTGCCCGAGCAGATGCGGGTGCGCCGGGCCAAGCGCGACCGGATTCTCGCCGAGGGCGGCGACCCCTACCCGGCCGGCTTCCCCCGGACCGCGACGATCGCCGAGGTGCGCGAGCGGTTCGCCGGGCTGGGGCCCGGCGAGGCGACCGGCGAGCGGGTGGCGGTGGCCGGCCGGGTCATGCTGTCGCGGCCGGGCGGCAAGCTCAGCTTCGCCACGATCAGGGACGGCACCGGCGACATCCAGGTCATGATCTCGCTGGACCGGTCCGGCCAGCAGGCGCTGGACGCGTGGAAGCGCGACGTGGACCTCGGCGACCACGTCGGCGTCGAGGGCGAGGTGATCACCTCGCGCCGGGGCGAGCTGTCCGTGCTGGCCGACAAGTTCGTGATCACCGCCAAGAGCCTGCGCCCGCTGCCGGAGAAGCACAAGGGCCTGACCGACCCCGAGTCCCGGGTGCGGCAGCGCTACGTCGACCTGATCGTCAACCCGGAGACCCGGCGGCTGGCCGAGCTGCGCAGCGGCGTGCTGCGGTCGCTGCGCGAGGATCTGCACGCCCGCGGGTTCCTGGAGGCGGAGACGCCCATCCTGCAGCCCTTGCACGGCGGCGCGAACGCCAAGCCGTTCATCACGCACGTGAACGCGCACGACACCGACGCCTACCTGCGCATCGCGCTGGAGCTCTACCTCAAGCGGCTGGTCGTGGGCGGCGTGGAGAAGGTCTTCGAGATCAGCAAGAACTTCCGCAACGAGGGCATCGACGCCACCCACTCGCCCGAGTTCACCATGCTCGAGGCCTACGAGGCGTATGGCGACTACGACACGATCGGCACCCTGACCAGGGAGCTGATCCAGCGGGCGGCGCGCGAGGCACTCGGCTCGACCGTGCTGCGCCGGGCCGACGGCACGGAGTACGACATCGGCGGCGAGTGGCCGGCCAAGACCGTGCACGGCGCGATCTCTGCGGCGCTCGGCGTGGAGATCACCCCGGACACGCCGGCCGAACACCTGCGCAAGCTGTCCAGGGACGCCGGGATCCCGCTCGAGCCGGGCTGGAACACCGGCCAAGTCATCCTGGAGATGTACGAGCGCCTGGTCGAGGCGCGCACCGTGGAGCCGACCTTCTACCGGGACTTCCCGGTCGAGGTGTCACCGCTGACCCGCCAGCACCGGGACGACCCGCGGCTGGCCGAGCGGTGGGACCTGGTCGCTTTCGGCACCGAGCTCGGCACCGGCTACACCGAGCTTGTCGACCCGGTGGAGGAGCGTGCCAGGCTCACCGAGCAGTCGCTGCTCGCCGCCGGGGGCGACCCGGAGGCGATGCAGCTGGACGAGGACTTCCTGCGGGCACTCGAGTACGGTATGCCGCCGAGCGGCGGGATGGGCATGGGCATCGACCGGCTGCTCATCATGTTCACCGGGCTGAGCATCCGGGAGCTGATCATGTTCCCGTTCGTCAAGCCCGAGTAGCTCCCCGGCAGGCCCGCGGGCGGGCCGGTCAGGCGATGCGAACGGCCCCGATGTACGCGCTCCAGAACACCGGCTGCACCTGGACGGGCTGACCGAAGGTCGACGCGTTGACCATGAGCCCGTTGCCGAGGTACATCCCCACGTGGCTGATGTCGGGGAAGAAGAAGACCAGGTCACCTGGCTGCAGCTGACTGCGCGAGATGTGCTGGCCCTCGTTCCACTGCAGGCCGGTGTAGTGCGCCAGGTGGATTCCCACCTGCGCATACGCCCACTGGACCAGGCCCGAGCAGTCGAAGGCGGACGGGCCCGCCGCGCCCCACACGTACGGGGCGCCGCGCCTGGACAGCGCCGCGCGCAGGGCCTGCTCGCCGAGCGTGTTGCCGCCGGGGATGCTGACCAGGGGGAACGTGCCGGTCTTCGAGAAGGTGGCCATGGCCTGCTTGAACGCCGCGCCGTTCAGCTTGTTCACCTTGGCGCGGATGGCGGCGGTCTTGGCCTGCATCTGCTTGACCAGGCCGCTGACCACGCCGGCTTGCTGCTCCGCGGTCTGCCGCGCCCGGCGAGCGGTGTTCTCCGCCGCGGTGAGGGCGCTGACCTGGGCGCCCTTCCGCTGGTCGAGCTGCTGGATGATCGCCGCCCGCTCAACCACCATCTGCGGGTTGCTGCTCGAGATGAACTGCAGCGTCGGATCGACGTTGCCCGTCATGTAGCTCTCGGCCGCCAGCCGTCCCACCTGCAGCTGGCCCGCGCCCAGCTGGCCCGCGTCCCTGACCGCGGTCGCGGCGGCGGCGCGCTCTGCCGCGCGTGCCTGCGACAGCTGGATGCGCAGCCCGTCGTACTGCTCGCTCAGCGCATTGATCTGACTGGTCAGCTGCTTGGCCTGGGAGATGAGGGACTTCAGGCTCGGCGGCTGGGTCCGCTGCGCCGCGCTGCCGAGATCACTCGGCAGGATCACGCTTGCCGCGGTGAGGGCTGCCGCGACGACGGCGGTCCGGCCCCAGGCCCGGTGCGACCGGGTGCCGGGTGACGACCCCTGCTCGACGTGCCTGCCGCGACGCGAGCGCTCCACAGACTCTCCTCTCCATGCCGGCTAACGGGTTAGCTGACGGGTTCGGGCCGGAGCAGCCCTACCACGGGCCGCATCCGCCCGGGCGGGCGCGGCCCGAGGATTCACCCCGGGGAAGGCGGGTCCCGGCTCCAGGAACGCTGGCTGCGCACCTCGGACTCGGGGTCGGCGACACCCGGCCGGGAGTGGTTCGGGTAATCGCTGCAACAGCGATGGAGAATAACGGAACCAACGCCGGACGCGAAGCAGAATCGCCGAATCCCTAACGGTTTCCGCGCCATTCCGGCAACCCCAAATTGGTCCCCTGCCATCCGGGATTGTGCCACCCGTCCCGGTTCTGTCCCGTGTTTCCGCAGGTCGGTGTCGCGGCTCGCGAAACTCAACGGACTGCCCGCCCCGGCAGGAGCGGGCGGCAGGGCGCGGAGAAAGCCTGAATCACCGCACGTCACGGGCGACTTGGTGGCGATGTGTAATTTGTTAGTGACACTGCGTACCATAAAGGAATTACAACGGCTTGCGCCGTTCTGCTCTGCTGGCCGCCATTGCCTGACGCCACGTGGTGCCCCGCGCCCCGGTGCCCCTGCGGCGCAGCGGAGCGGTGAGGCGGCCCGGCGGGCGGGCTGGGCGGGCCACTAAGGTGCGGGCAATGGACTACACGGTCAGGCGCGCACGGACCGGCGACGTGCGGGCCATCCGTCGGCTGATCGACGCCAACGTGGCATCGGGACGGCTGCTGGACAAGCCGACCGTCACGCTGTACGAGGACATCCAGGAATTCCTGGTAGCCGAGCGCGCGGACGGGATGATCACGGGTTGCGGCGCGATGCACGTCTTGTGGGAGGACCTGGCCGAGATCCGCACGGTGACAGTCGATGCGTCCTGCCGGGGACATGGCGTCGGCCGCCGGCTGGTCGATGCGCTGGTCGCCAGCGCGCGCGAGGTCGGTGTGCAGCGGGTGTTCGTGCTCACCTTCGAGGTTGACTTCTTCGCCCGGCAGGGGTTCGAGGAGATAGAGGGGTCTCCCGTCTCCGCCGAGGTATATGCGGAGCTGCTCCGCTCCTACGACGAGGGGGTCGCCGAGTTCCTCGACCTGGACTCGGTCAAGCCGAACACCCTGGGCAACACCAGGATGCTGCTGCGCCTGTAGCGCGGCCCACCGGACCTAGCGCACGGCCGCGGGGTGCGGACGCCGGTCACAGCAGGCGGAGCTGGCGGGCGGGGCGGGGGCGGCCGGCTGGCTGCGCGGTGCGGGCGAGCAGCCGGGGATCGACCGCGGCAAGGAAGGGGGACGGCCCGGCTGGCCGGCTGGCGCCATGCCGTGCCCTCGCCGTGGCGCAGCTGAGAACCAGCCTGGAGCGCGCCCGGGTCATCCCGACGAACAGCAGCCGCCGCTCCTCGGCCTCGTCCGGAGCCGCGCCGGGATCGGCGCCGGGGAGCCAGAGCGGCAGCAGCCCGCGCTCGCAGCCGGCCAGGAAGACCACGTCGAACTCCAGCCCCTTCGCCGCGTGCAGGGTCAGCAGCGGCACCGCCTCGGCGCGCGGGTCAAGCGCGTCCGCCTCCGCGCCGACGGAGATCTCGGTGAGGAACATCCGCATGTCGTGTTCACAGCGGTCGGCGAGCGGCCGCAGCACCTCGCCCGCGGCCCGGATGTCGGCGGCGATCCCGGCCGGGGCGGCCGCGGCCAGGCGGCGTACCGCGGCGCGCATCGTTTCGGTGACCATGGGCGTGGTTGCGGGCGCGCTGTCGTCGCCCGGGGCGGCCAGGCGCATCTCGCGCACGATCTCGGCCACGCCCGCCCGGCACACCAGCCGGTCATGTGACCGCTTCTGGAACGGCAGCCCGGCGCGGGTCAGCGCCTGGGTCACCGGGCCGGCCTGCGCGTCGGTCCGGTACAGCACCGCGATGTCGGCCAGGCCGAGCCCGCCGTGACCGTGCCCGTCCGCCCGTCCGCTGTCGAGCGAGTGGAAGGAAGCGCCGCCGAGCAGCCGGTCGATCCCGGCCGCGATCCACTCCGCTTCGGCCCGCTCGTCCGGCGCCTCGTGGAAGATGATCGCCGGTCCTGGCGAAGGCACGGCCGCCGCCGGACGGGCGGCAGCGCGCAGGCTCCGGCCCGGCACCAGAGTGCTGGGCGCGACCGCCTGGAGTGCGCCGGCCACGATGCCTGCCGCCGACCGGTAGTTCGTGCTCAGCTGCACCGTCATAGCGGCGGGGAAATCGGCGGCGAACCGCAGGAAGAATCCCACGTCGCCGCCGCGGAAACCGTAGATCGCCTGGTCCGGATCGCCGATCACGGTCAGGCCCTCGCCCGCCGCCGGAGCTGGGGTCGGGTCTACGGCGGCGGCCGGGGCTGGGGTCGGGTCTACGGCGGCGGCCGGGGCTGGGGTCGGGTCTACGGCGGCGGCCGGGGCTGGGGTCGGGTCTACGGCGGCGGCCGGGGCTGGGGTCGGGTCTACGGCGGCGGCCGGGCCGATGGTCAGGATGCGCAGCAGCTCGTACTGCCGCTCGTCGATGTCCTGGTACTCATCCACGCTGATGCAGGGCCAGCGCTCGCGCAGCGCGGCCGCGAGATCGGGCTCGCGGCGCAGCAGCACCGCCGTCAGCTCGACCAGGCTGTCGAAGTCGACCAGGCCGCGGGCGGTGAGAGCCGTCGTCAGGGCTGCCCGCGCTTCCCGGTCACGGGCGGCGGCCCGCGCGACCATCCGTCGGCCGCCTGGCCGCCGATCCGGCGAGCTCGGCGGCCACGGTGAGCACCGCGGCCTCGTCGGCGACGCGGAACGCCGGGTCGAGCCCGGCGGCCTCGTGGTTCTCCCTGAGGATTTGCAGGCCCAGGCCGTGGAACGTGGTCACGGTGATCTGCCCGGACCCCGGTCCGGTCAGGACGGCGAGCCGCTGCCGCATCTCTTCGGCGGCGCGCCGGGTGAACGTGACCGCCAGGCACTGCCCGGGCCGGACCTGCCCGCGGGCGATCTGGTGCGCGATACGATGGGTGAGCGTGCGGGTCTTGCCGGTGCCTGGCCCGGCCACGATCAGCACCGGCCCGGTCGCGGTCGCCGCGGCGCGCTGTTCCGGGTCCAGGCCCTCGAGCAGCGCCGTCGCGAGCCGCGCGGCGCCACCGCCGGCCGCGGGAGTCTCGTCCCGCCGGCCGCCGCTGCGCTACTGCCTCCGCTGTCGGCCGCCTGGGCCTCGTCCCGCCGGCCAGTCGCCGGGAGCCCGTCCCGTCCGCCGGTCGGAGGGATCCCGTCCGCCCGACCGGCCTCCACGCCGCTGTCTGGCCTGCTGGCCGCCGGGTCCCTGTCCCGCCCGGCCGGCCGGACCGTGGCGGAGCGGCCGGGCGCCAGCCGTTCGGAAATGCGGTTCTCAGGCCGCGGCGGATCGGGCCTCGCCATGTCGAAGAGCGTCGCCGTCGCCTGGAGCTCGCCCGGGCGCATCAGCCGGATGGTGCCGTACTCGCCGTCGAACCCGGCTTCCCTGATCACCTCGCCCCGGCGCAGCCGCGCGACCGCCTCAGCGAGCAGGCCGCCGCCGACCCTGGTGATCTCGTCGTGCGGGGCGCCGGTCAGGATGTCGAGCTCGGGCCCGAGCGCTGCTACCAGCCTGTCCACCTCGGCGGTGACCTTCTTGCTCCGCGGCCCCACCGACATGATCTCCCCGAGGATCTCCGGGAGCCTGAGCAGGTTCGTGCTCGCGGGCGCTCCGGCCGGGCGGTATCCGGCCGGGCGGTCGGCCAGCCGGGACACCCGGTGGAGCACTCCCACGGTCAGCGGCTTATCGCATTTCGGGCACTGGCCGCCGTGGTCCCTGGTCTCCTCCGGCTCGAGCCGGACCCCGCATTTGCGGTGGCCGTCGAGGTGATACTTCCCCTCTTCCGGATAGAACTCCAGCGTGCCGGCGAGGCCGTTGCCTGTGCGCAGCGCGTCGGCCATCGCGAAGTAATCAAGATCGGTGTTAAACGTCGTCGCTTCCCGGCCGAGCATCGGCGGAGAGTGCGCGTCAGAGTTACTCACCAGGCGGTAAGAGTCGAGCGCGGAACACATCCAGTTCATCGGCGGAATCCGAGGACAAGCCGGTCTCGACGGCGAAAATGTGGCTGGCGAGATCGGCATAGCAGTCCGGCACGCTGTCGAAACCGGATCGTGAGCCAAGTGCGGCGAACCAGGGAGTCCAGACGTGCGCGGGCACGAGGTAGCACCCGTCGCCGCCGTTCAGCGTGATCTCGAGCAGGTCGCGGGAGTCGAGGCCCAGGATGGGACGGCCGTCGGACGCCAGGTTCCCGATCTTGGAAAGCGCCTTGGCAATGCGGTCCGCCGCCTCGAAGTCCGGGGCGTAGAGCAGATGGTGAACCTTTCTCGTCCGGTCCCCGCGGCGGTAGATGGTGGAGATCTCCACCGACAGCATGAGGCGGACCGGGCGCAGGCAACTGGCCGGCGTTCCGCGCCTCAGCCGGTCATCAAGATCCGGGCGGAGCCGCAGCAGCCCGGGCTCGGCCGGGACCAGGGACTCCTTTAGCTCCTCGGCCCACCCGGGATGGGTGAAGTCGCCGGTCCCGACCACGGTGATTCCTTTGCGCAGCGCCCACCAGGCCAGATGGGGGATGTCGCAGTCCTTGCTGCAGGCGCGGGAGAACCTGGAGTGGATGTGCAGGTCTGCGTGGAACATGCCGCCGCCGCTCGGTCGTGCTAGGCAGGAAAGTGCGCCGCAGCCGATCCTGCCACGTGCCACCGACGATGACCGGCGACCGCGCGGTTTGGCCGGTGGGTCACAATGACTAGTACGGGCGCGTGAAGCCGGCTGGAGTAAGTCGCCGCCTGGGTAACCGGCGGGAACGCGCGGGGAAGGAGCGCTGCGATGTTGCAGGATCTTGCCGCACTCGTGCCATCGCTGGTTGTTTGTGCTGCCTTCCTCGCCGGAGTGTTCGTCCTGCTGCGCCGGGAGATGGCACCAGGGCGGCGCAACGCCGATCGCCGCGGATCGGCAGAGGATATGTCGGCCGGTGCTGGGATTTCTGAAACCGAAGACGACAGGACGATCGCAACATCTTCCGCCGAAGAGGCGGTTGATCAGACCGGAAGACGTTCGGGAGACTAGCCTCGATAGTCTGCCTTGCCGGGTTTCATCTAGATGTATCTAACCTCCGATTACGGAGAGTTACGGTAATCTTCCGCACCGCTCGCTTCGCCTTGCAACGGCAAATCATACCTGATTCAGTGCGCCAGGAATTGTCAAAGTCAAGCACCGGGGTATATGTTTGCTGCCTAAATATACTTACCCCAGCGGAAGGGCTGGCAACCCATGGCACAGAAGGTGAAGGTGACGGTCGTCTGCGACCTTCCCCACGAGGGCGAGGTCGAGGGTCAGGAGACGGTTCAGTTCTCCTTTGACGGCACCTCGTACGAGATCGACGTCTGCTCCAAGCACGCCAAGGAACTGCGCGAGAAGGTTGGCCAGTACGCGGATCATGCGCGTAAGGCGAGTGCGGGCGGACGGCGGCGCCGGTCGCGTACCGGACCCGGCCGCGAGCGCAGCGGGGAAATCAGGGCGTGGGCCAAGCAGCGCGGGTACAAGGTGAGTGAGCGCGGGCGCATTCCCGCCACGATCATTCAGGAGTACGAAGCCTCGCACTAGCGTCGGAGCATGGCAGCCCGCTCGCTGGGGGCGGGACCGCTGGTTGCCGGGGCTGCCGCGCGGCCCGCTGCCCGGACGGCAGCGGGCCGTTCGCTTGCGGCGTACTCGGAACACCTGCACCCCCTGACAGAGTTGGATGGGGTGAAGGCCCGTTGTCGGGGGAACGTCTTTAGTGTGTACGTGCACGGACGGCGTTGCCCGGCACCTGGCTAGCATGCGGGAGGGACGAGGCCGGACATCCCGGGCCTGCACCGACCGCTCTGTGAGGAGCGCGAGATGTTTGAAAGATTTACCGACCGGGCGCGGCGGGTTGTGGTGCTGGCTCAAGAAGAGGCCAGGATGCTCAACCACAACTACATCGGCACCGAGCACATCCTGCTAGGCCTGATTCATGAGGGCGAGGGTGTGGCGGCGAAGGCGCTCGAGTCGCTAGGGATCAGCCTGGAGGCGGTGCGCCAGCAGGTCGAGGAGATCATCGGCCAGGGCCAGCAGGCGCCGTCCGGGCATATCCCGTTTACCCCCCGGGCCAAGAAAGTGCTGGAGCTTTCGCTCCGGGAGGCGCTTCAGCTCGGCCACAACTACATCGGCACCGAGCACATCCTGCTCGGCCTGATCCGCGAGGGCGAGGGTGTCGCGGCGCAGGTGCTGGTCAAGCTGGGTGCGGACCTGAGCAGGGTCCGCCAGCAGGTGATCCAGCTCCTGCACGGCTACCAGGGCAAGGAGCCCGCGGCAGCCGGTGCCCCGTCGGAGTCAACTCCGGCCACCTCGCTGGTGCTCGACCAGTTCGGCCGTAACCTGACCGCCGCCGCGCGGGAGGGCAAGCTCGACCCGGTGATCGGGCGCGAGAAGGAAATCGAGCGGGTCATGCAGGTGCTGTCGCGGCGCACCAAGAACAACCCCGCCCTGGTGGGCGAGCCCGGGGTCGGCAAGACCGCCGTGGTGGAGGGGCTGGCCCAGAAGATCGTCAAGGGCGAGGTCCCGGAGACGCTCAAGGACAAGCAGCTGTACACCCTCGACCTCGGCGCGCTGGTCGCCGGATCCCGCTACCGCGGTGATTTCGAGGAGCGGCTGAAGAAGGTGCTCAAGGAGATCCGCACCCGCGGGGACATCATCCTGTTCCTGGACGAGCTGCACACGCTGGTCGGCGCCGGCGCGGCCGAGGGCGCCATCGACGCTGCCTCGATCCTCAAGCCCATGCTGGCCAGGGGCGAGCTGCAGACCATCGGGGCCACCACCCTCGACGAGTACCGCAAGTACCTGGAGAAGGATGCCGCGCTGGAGCGGCGGTTCCAGCCCATCCAGGTGGCTGAGCCGACGATCTCGCACACCATCGAGATCCTCAAGGGCCTGCGGGACAGGTACGAGGCCCACCACCGGGTGTCCATCACCGATGCCGCCCTGGTCGCCGCCGCGCAGCTGGCCGACCGCTACATCAGCGACCGGTTCCTGCCGGACAAGGCCATCGACCTGATCGACGAGGCCGGGTCCCGGATGCGGATCCGCCGCATGACGGCACCCCCGGACCTGCGCGAGTACGACGAGAAGATCGCTCAGGTGAGCCGGGATAAAGAGACGGCCATCGACTCGCAGGACTTCGAGAAGGCGGCCGCGCTGCGGGACCAGGAGAAGCAGCTCCTGGCCAAGAAGGACACCAGGGAGAAAGAGTGGAAGGCCGGCGACATGGATGTCGTCGCCGAAGTGAACGAGGATCTGATCGCCGAGGTGCTCGCCACCGCGACCGGCATCCCGGTGTTCAAGCTGACCGAGGAAGAATCGCAGCGCCTGCTGCGGATGGAGGACGAACTCCACAAGCGCGTTATAGGGCAAAACGAGGCAATTAAGTCACTCTCCCAGGCAATCAGGCGGACCAGGGCCGGCCTGAAAGATCCAAAGCGGCCGGGCGGGTCGTTCATCTTCGCCGGGCCATCCGGAGTGGGCAAGACCGAACTGTCCAAGACGCTGGCGGAATTCCTGTTCGGCGAAGAGGACTCGCTGATCCAGCTCGACATGAGCGAGTACATGGAGAAGCACACGGTGTCACGGCTGTTCGGTTCGCCGCCCGGTTACGTCGGATACGAGGAGGGCGGCCAGCTGACCGAGAAGGTGCGAAGGCGGCCTTTCTCTGTGGTCTTGTTCGATGAGATCGAGAAGGCTCACCAGGACATCTTCAACTCGCTGCTGCAGATTCTGGAGGACGGGCGTCTCACCGACGCTCAGGGCCGGACGGTGGACTTCAAGAACACCGTCATCATCATGACCACGAACCTCGGCACGCGTGACATCTCCAAGGGCGTCTCCGTGGGTTTCGCCCGCACCGGGGACGTGCGCGGATCGTACGAGCGGATGAAGGCCAAGGTCCAGGACGAGCTCAAGCAGCATTTCCGGCCTGAGTTCCTCAACCGGGTGGATGACACGATCGTGTTCCACCAGCTCACTGAGGAGGAGATCGTCACCATCGTCGATCTCATGATTGCCAAGGTGGACCAGCGGCTGAAGGACCGCGACATGGGCATGGAACTGCGGCCCGCCGCCAAGGCGCTGCTCGCGCAGCGGGGCTACGACCCGGTCCTGGGTGCCAGGCCGCTGCGCCGGACCATCCAGCGGGAGATCGAGGACAGCCTGTCGGAGAAGATCCTCTTCAGCGAAGTCAAGGCCGGCCAGATCATCATCGTGGACGTCGAGGGCACGGGGGAGGACGCCAAGTTCACCTTCAAGGGCGTCCCCAAGCCCGAGTCCGTGCCGGACGCCCCGCCGGCGGAGATCGAGGAAAGCCAGCCGGTCGGGCAGCGGGCCCGGGTGAGCCCGCCGACCGGGCGGAACGAGTCCTCGACCGAGTCGGCCTGAGTTTAGCGCCACTGGCAGGCAGGCGGGCCGTCCACCGTTTACGGTGGGCGGCCCGTTCGCTTTCACGCGGTGCCGGGGAGGGCGAAGGTGTTGCCGGGGTGGACCTCGACCAGGCCGTCGGCTACCAGGCCGTCCAGGGCGCGGGCCTGCTGCGACGGATCGGCCGGCCAGGCGCGGGCGAGGTCCGCGGCGGTGACGACGGCGCGGGCGTCGCGCAGGATGGCCAGCACGGCGCCGCGGCACTGCCGGTCGGTGCCTGCGTAGCGCTGGGCTACGCGGGGCCGCGCGGACTGCGGGCGGCCGGCCAGCCGCCACGAGCAATGGGCGGCCACCGGGCATTCGGCGCACCGGGGGCGGGCGGCCGTGCAGACGAGCGCGCCGAGTTCCATGAGCGCCACCGACCACCGGGCCGCAAGGCCCGGATCGGCGGGCAGCAGGGACTCGGCCATCCGCGCCTCGGCTGCGGACAGCCGAGGCGACGGGAACTGGGTGCCGGTGGCCAGGCGGGACAGCACGCGCCGGACGTTGGTGTCGAGGACCGCGTGCCGCTGGCCGAAGGCGAAGCTGGCCACCGCGGCCGCGGTGTAGCTGCCGATGCCCGGCAGGCCGAGCAGGTCCGCGTGGCGGGCGGGCACCTCGCCGCCGTACGTGCGGGCCAGGATGGAGGCGGCGGCGTGCAGCCGGAGCGCCCGCCGCGGATAGCCGAGCCGGCCCCACTGCCTGACCGCCTCACCGGGCGGCGCGCCGGCCAGCGCAGCCGGCGTCGGCCAGCGCTGCAGCCATGCATGGTAGGCGGGCAGCACCCGGGCCACCGGCGTCTGCTGCAGCATGACCTCGCTCACCAGCACCGCCCAGGGCGACGCGCCTGGCCTGCGCCACGGCAGATCCCGCTGGTGCGCCGAGTACCAGGACAGGACCGCCTCGACCGCCTCGACCGCCTCGTGCTGCCGGAACGTCACGCAGCCGATCGTCGCATGCCCGGTGCCGGCGCCCGCCGGCGGGTCTGCGGGGGAAACCGCTGCTAGCTCGGCATACTGTGCCCCATGGATTCCGATTACCCCACGTAACCGGAGCCGGTCGGTGGAACCCGACGTCTACTGGCGCCGGCGGCTGTTCGCGCTCGCGGCCGGCCTCGCTGTGTTTGGCCTGCTCGCGTGGGCGGTCGGCGGTGCCTCCGGCACCCGTCAGGCCGCCGCGACGACGTCGCTGAACAGCCAGCCCCCGCAGGCGAAGGTCACGCCGGTGGGCGCATCGCCGGCCCCGACGTCACCCAGCCCGTCGTCACCCAGCCCGTCGTCACCCAGCCCGTCGGCGACCAGCCCGTCACCCAGCCCCTCGCCTACCGGGAGCGCGGGAAGCCACAAGAAGCCCGCAGTTAAGGCGCCCAGGGCCCACAAGGCCGCTCAGGCCGGCAAGGCCGGGCGGCCGCACGCCAAGCACGCGGCGGCTGCGAAGGCGCGCCCGCACGGTAGCGGCTGCCCCGCCGGCGCTGTCGTGATCACCATGACGGCCAGCAGCAACAGCTACGGCGCCAGGGCGCGTCCCGGGTTCAGCGTCAACCTGGTCTCCACGGACAGCCGCACCTGCACGCTCAACACCGGCAGCAGGCACCTGGCCGTGGTCATCGAGTCCGGCGGCGTCAGGGTCTGGGGCTCGGCCGACTGCACCGGCAAGTCCGGTGCATCGGTGACCACGAAGCTGAAGCGAGGCGTGCCGCTGCAGCTGCGCTTCTCCTGGGACCGGCTGCTGTCGGCGCCCGGCTGCCGGGGAGTGCGGACGCCAGCGCGGCCGGGCACCTACACGGTGACCGCGTCCGACGGCCGGCTGCGCAGCCGCACCATGGTCTTCGTGCTCCGCTGACCCGGGGTCAGTCAGCAGCCGGGCCGGGGCAGTCGCCGAGGGCCACGGCGATCGCCGCCGAGACGTCGGCGACTTCCCTGATCTCCATCGGCTCTCCCGGCGCGTCCTGATCCGCGGCATCCAGCGGCGGCGGCAGGGCGCCGGAGGCGGCCGGCACGAGCGCGCGCCGGAAGCCGAGCCGCTGCGCCTCGGCCACCCGCCGGGTCAGGCCCGGCACCCTGCGTACCTCGCCGGCCAGGCCGACCTCGCCGATGGCCACCACGTCGCCGGGCACGCTCAGCCCGACGGTCGAGCTCGCGATGGCCAGCGCGACCGCGAGGTCAACGGCCGGCTCGTACAGCCTGACCCCGCCGACCGTGGCCGCGTACACCTCGTACCCGCCCAGCTTCAGGCCCGTCCTGCGCTTCAGCACGGCGACGAGCATCCCCACCCTGGCCGCGTCGAGCCCGGAAGTCACCCGGCGCGGGATCTCGGCCTGGGTATACCCGACCAGAGCCTGCACCTCGGCCAGGAGGGCGCGGCGGCCCTCCTGTGCCACGGTCACGCAGGTACCCGGGACCGGCTCGCAGCGCTGGGACAGGAACAGCGAGCTCGGGTCCGGCAGCCCGATCAGGCCGTACTCGCCGAGGTCAAAGCAGCCGATCTCGTCGGTGGGCCCGTACCTGTTCTTCACCGCCCGCACGATCCGCAGCTGCGAGTGCCGGTCGCCCTCGAAGTGCAGCACCACGTCGACCAGGTGCTCGAGCGCCCGCGGCCCGGCGATCGCGCCGTCCTTGGTCACGTGCCCCACGAGCACGGTGGTCATCATGCGCTCCCTGGCGACCGCGGCCAGCGCGGACGCGACCGCGCGCACCTGGGTCACCCCGCCCGGCGTGCCGTCAACGTCCGGGGCGGCGATCGTCTGCACCGAATCGACGACCAGGAGCCTGGGACTGACCGCCTCGACGTGACCCAGCACCGCGGCCAGGCCGCACTCGGCGGCCAGGAACAGCTCGGGGTGCACGGCGCCGATCCGGTCAGCGCGCAGCCGGACCTGGCCTGCCGACTCCTCCCCGGTCACGTACAGCACCGGGCCGGCTCGCGCGGCCTGCGCGCACGCCTCCAGCAGCAGGGTCGACTTGCCCACTCCGGGCTCGCCGGCCAGCAGCAGCACCGCCCCCGGCACCAGCCCGCCGCCGAGCACCCGGTCCAGCTCGTCCAGGCCGGTCGGCCGGGCCAGCGCGGCGGTCGCGTCCACCTGGCCGATCGGGATGGCAGGAGCGGTGACCGGCCCGGCGGCGACAGCCCGCAGCCCGGTGCGGGCCAGCGCCGGGGCAGCGGCCTCCTCGACCGTTCCCCACGCCTGGCACTCGCCGCACCGTCCCGCCCACTTCGTCGTCCGCCAGCCGCATTGCGTGCACCGGAAGGCCGCGGCCGGCGGGCCGGCCGATGACTTCGCCATGGTCCGCACGCTAGCGGGCGGGTCGGACAGTCAGCGCTGGCCTGCGCCGCCCGCGGTTCGGCATAAGCTAGCCCGGGTAGGCGAAACCGCCCCGATCACCAGGGAGAAGCGTTGGCTAAGACCGCCGGGGCACAGCGCACGCCCGTGTTGCTGTCCACGAGCTCGGTCTATCCGGACAGCACGCCGGACGCGTTCGAGACCGCCGCCAGGCTCGGATACGACGGCATGGAGGTCATGGTCTACACCGACCCGGTGAGCCAGAACGTGGACGTCCTGCGCAGGCTGTCGGACTATCACCAGATTCCCGTGCTGGCCGTGCACGCCCCGTCGCTGCTGCTCACCCAGCGGGTCTGGGGCCGTGAGCCGTGGGGGAAGCTCATCCGCTCCAAGGAGGTGGCGGAGCGGCTCGGCGCGCGGATGATCGTCCTGCACCCGCCGTTCCGCTGGCAGCGCGAGTACGCGCGTGACTTCGAGGCCGGCCTGGCCAGGATGAGCGAGGAAACCGGCGTCGTCTTCGCCGTCGAGAACATGTACCCGCTGCGGGCGCGGGCGACCGAGGTGGTGCCCTATGCGCGGCACTGGGACCCGGTCGGCCAGGACTACCCGAACGTCACGCTCGACCTCTCGCACACCGCAGCGTCCGGCTCGGACGCGATCGCCATGGCCGTCGAGCTCGGCGACCGGCTGGCACACGTGCACCTCGCCGACGGGACTGGCATGGCGATGCCCCCCGACGAGCACCTCGTCCCCGGCCGGGGCAACCAGCCGTGCGCCGAGCTGCTCGGGCGGCTGTCCGCCACCGGGTATCCCGGCATGGTCGTGCTCGAGGTGAACACCAGGCGCGCCCTGTCGAAGGCGGAGCGGGAGGCGGATCTGGCCGAGTCCCTGGCGTTCGCCCGCACGCACCTCGGGCCGGCCGACGGGCAGGCCGTCGCCGGACCGGACGCCGCCCGGGCCGGGACCACCGGGTCGGGTGCGGCCGGATGAGGGTGCCGCACTCTCCCGGCAGCGGTGCCCCAGGCCGCCGGCGCCCCCGCCCGCTTCCGGCACCCGCACGCTCCCGGCGCCCTCACGCTTCCAGGATCAGCGTCACCGGGCCCTCGTTGACGAGGGAGACCTTCATGTACGCGCCGAACACTCCCGTTTCCACCCGGGCGCCCAGCTCGCGCAGCGCCGCCACGAACTCGTCTACCAGCGGCTCGGCCACCGGGCCAGGCGCCGCCGCCTGCCAGGTGGGGCGGCGCCCCTTCCTGGTGTCCGCGTACAGCGTGAACTGGCTGATCACGAGCAGCGGCGCGGCCAGGTCGGCGGCCGACCGCTCGCCATCCAGGATCCGCAGATGGTAGATCTTGCGTGCCAGGACTGCCGCCGCCCGCGCGGTGTCGTTGTGCGTCACGCCGACGAGCACCACCAGGCCTGGCTCGGGCAGCGACCCCACGGTCACCCCATCGACACTGACGCTGGCCTGGCTGACGCGCTGGACGACGGCTCGCACGAGGATGCATTCTGCTCCTGATGACACCTAAGACGACACCTGACCCGCCCGCCGGTTCCGGCGCCACGCTTATCACCGTCGCGCCCACCGGCGCCGAGGCAGACAAGGAACGCCACCCCGCGCTGCCGGTGACGCTGGACGAGCTCGTGAACACCGCGCGGGAGTGCGAGGCGGCCGGGGCCTCGGTGATCCACGTGCACATCAGGGATGACCAGGGCCGCCCCACGCTGGATCTGGCCAGGCTCAAGGACACGGTCCAGGCGCTGCGGGAAGCCAGCACCCTCATCGTGCAGCTGTCCACCGGCGGGGCCGTCACCGACGACTATAAAGACCGGCTCGCGGTCCTGGACGCCGGGCCGGACGGCTGCTCGCTCACCTGCGGCACGGTGAACTTCGGTGACGAGGTCTTCATGAACCCGTGGCCGTTCATCCGCGAGCTGTACGCGCGCACCAAGGAGCTGTGCGTAGTGCCCGAGTTCGAGCTGTTCGATCTCGGCCACGTGGCGGCGCTGCACCGGCTGCTGGACGAGCTCGGCGAGCCATCAGGCGGGCACGTGCACTGTGACCTGGTGATGGGAGTCCCCGGCGGGATGCGCGGGGACGCCGCCACGCTGGTCAGCGCCGTCGGGGCGCTGCCGGCCGGGTCCACCTGGTCGGCTACCGGCATCGGGCGCACCGCGCTGCCGGTGATGTTCGCCGCGCTGTCGGCCGGCGGCCACCTGCGGGTGGGCATGGAGGACACCACCAGCTACGCGAAGGGCCGGCCGGTCGCGGGCAACGCCGAGCTGGTGGAGCGCGCGGCCGCGCTCGCCGAGCTCTCCCAGCGCCCGCCGATGCGCCCCTATCAGGCGCGCGCCTACCTGGGAGTCCCCGATCAGCACTGACAACCCGGTCCTGGCTGAGGTCATCCGGTCAGGGTTCACCGAGTCGGTCCACCGCGGCCCGGTCATCGGCCTCGGCGCTGACGGCCGCCCGGTGCTGCAGGCCGGCGCCGTGCACGAGCCGGTCTTTCCCCGCTCGTCGAACAAGCCGCTGCAGGCCGCCGCGATGGTCGGTTGCGGTCTCGGCCTGGACGGCAAGCTGCTGGCGCTGGCGGCGGCCAGTCACTCCGGCGAGGACTTCCACGTCGCCGGGGTGCGCGAGATCCTCGCCGGGGCCGGCCTGTCCGAAGACGCGCTGCAGTGCCCGGCCGGCCTGCCGATGGACGAGCCGAGCCTGCATGCCATGATCCGCCGCGGTGCTGCGCCGGACCGGGTGCACATGAACTGCTCGGGCAAGCACGCGGCGATGCTCGCCACCTGCGTGGCGGCCGGCTGGCCGACCGCCACCTACCGCGACCCGGCGCACCCGCTGCAGGCCGAGATCCGCCGCACCATCGAGCGGCTGTCAGGCCGGCCGGTGACGGCGGTCGGGGTCGACGGCTGCGGCGCCCCCCTGTATGCGCTGCCGGTCTCCGGCCTGGCCCGCGCCTTTCGTTCCATGGTCCTGTCAGACCAGGGATCCCCCGAACGGGCAGTGGCCGATGCCATGCGCACATACCCCGACTGGACGTCGGGCAGCACCCGGCCGGAGCGAGCGCTGATGGACGCCATCCCCGGGCTCATGCTGAAATCAGGCGCGGAGGGCGTGGAGGCGTTCGCTCTCGCGGACGGCCGCGCCGGGGCGTTCAAGATCGATGACGGCGGCGGCAGGGCCAGGCCGCCGGTGACCGTCGCGCTGCTGCGGGCGCTCGGCGCGGCCGCGGAGCCGGGGGTGGACGGCGACGCCCTGGAGCGCGTCGCGCTGGCCGAGGTCACCGGCGGCGGCGAGCGGGTCGGCGAGATCCGGGTCGTCCTCGGACGCCGGTGAAGCCGCGGGGCACTAGCTGAGGTGCTTGCTCCGGTTTTGCAGTTGCAAGCACGCGGTGGGATAATAGAGCCATGGTGAACGTTGACTCGATCGGCGAGTACATCAGGCAGCAGCGGGAACAGGCCAAGATCTCGCTCCGCCAGCTCGCCCAGGCGGCCGGCGTCTCGAACCCCTACCTCAGCCAGATCGAGCGGGGCCTGCGCAGGCCGAGCGCCGAGATACTGCAGCAGATCGCCAAGGGACTGCGGATTTCCGCCGAGGCGCTATACGTGCAGGCGGGCATCCTGGAGGACCGGCCTGCCGACAGCGGCGTGCGCTCCGCCGTGCTCGCCGACCCGGGCCTGTCGGAGCGGCAGAAGCAGATCGTGCTGGAGATCTACGAATCGTTCCGGACCGAGACCGCCGGGCCGGAGGCACCGCTGAACGGGGCGGCCGTGCCGGTGGTCACCGCCAGGGTCCTGCGGGAATCCGCCGAGCGGCCGACGGCGCTTCCGGGCATGATGCCGGTTCCAGCGCATCCGGCCAGCGGATAACCTGATCTCGTGTTTAACAACTGGAGTGCGTACACTCCGCTGAACTACTTCTTCGAGGCGCTCGCCCTCGCCGCGTTCGTGGTCGAGGGGTGGGCGCTCGTCGACGCGATCAGGCGGCCGGCGCGCGCGTTCGTCGCGGCAGGCAAGCGGACCAAGCCGCTGTGGCTGGTCATCCTCGGCGTGTCCGCGGTGATCGGCCTCGGTTACGCGGTCTACGTGAAGAACCTGTCCGTGATCCAGATTCTCCCGGTCGCCGCGTTCGTCGCCGCCGCCGTCTACCTGACCGACGTCCGGCCAAAGGTCAAGCAGATCGGCAGCGGCGGGAGCAGCGGCACGCACATGGGGCCCTACGGCCCGTGGTAGAAGGCTAGGCCGCAGCTACCCGGCGATACGGATCCGCAGCCTGCGGAATCCCTTGCCCTTGTTCTCGACCTTCACGACCTCTATCCGGCCGACCTGGCTGGTGGCGGCCACGTGCGTGCCGCCGTCCGCCTGCTGGTCCAGCCCGACGATGTCGATGATGCGCACCTCCTTGACCTCGGCCGGGACCAGGTTGGTGGCCGTGCGGATGATGTCGGGAAGGGCGAAGGCTTCCTCGCGCGGCAGCACCCTGACGTCGATCCGCCGGTCAGCCGCCAGCTCGGCGTTGCACGCCGACTCGACCGCGTCCCGGAAACCGTCCGGCACCTGCGGCAGGTTGAAGTCCATCCGCGCGGTCAGCGGTTCCATGTTGCCGCCGGTGACCAGCGCGCCAAAGTCCCTGAATACCACCCCGCAGAGCACGTGCAGCCCCGAGTGCGTCCGCATCAGCGCGGTCCGGCGGTCATCGGAGACCGCGCCGCGCACCGCGGCGCAGGCCGGCGGCAGCGGGTCGCCCTCGGCAGGGATCAGGTACAGGTCGTCGCCCTTGCGGGCGCCGACGATGCGGGTCTGCACCCCGCCCCACAGCAAGACCCCGTGGTCGGGCGGCTGGCCGCCGCCGCCCGGGTAGAAGGCCGACGTGTCCAGCACGATGCCATCCGGCCCGGCGGCAAGGACCACGGCGTCCCATTCACGCAGGGTCTGGTCATCAAGTTCGAGCCGGTGCGTTCGCCACTGAGTCTCGCCCACCGACGCAGCCTACTGCGGCTTCCGCGTCCGAGCGGCACCGCGGCAGCCGCGGCACCGAGCGGCACCCGCGGCATCCGCTCAGAGCGGGATGACGAAGAGCGCGGCAGGCACCACGACAAGCAGCACCGCGCTGCAGCAGACCGCCGCCCAGAGCGGGCGTGACAGCCCGGGCTGGGGCTCGAGCAGCCGGACCACCCTCGTCACGACCTCGCCCTGGCTGCCGGCATCCGCCGTGGCCAGGGCGCCGGACGGCGGCGCCGACGCGCCCGCCACGCCGAACCTCATCAGCGCCGTGGCCAGTTCCCGGGCGGGCAGGACCCTGCGCGCCCGGTCGTCGGCCAGCATCTCCACCAGCAGTGCAACGGCGCGGTTCGCTCGCAGCGTGACCCGGGACCGGGGAAAGGCGCGGCACAGCGCGCTGAATGGCAGCAGCACGAGATCGTGCCGCTCCCGGATGTGCGCCCGCTCGTGCGCGAGCACGGCTGCCAGCTCGGCCTGGTCCAGCAGATCCAGCGTCCCCGCGCTGATCACGATGCGCGACCGCAGCCCGGGCAAGCAGTACGCCGCCGCCGCCGGGTGATCGAGCACCAGCGCGCCCGGCGCCTTCGGGTCACCGCGGGCCAGCAGGGCCAGCAGCGCCCGTTGCCTGCGGCGGCAGCGCAGCCCGGCGGCGCAGGCCGCGGCCAGCACCCAGCACAGCAGGGCAAGCAGCGCGACAGACATGGTCAGGGCGGCCAGCCGGAGAACGGTGAGCACCGTCAGGACCGCCGGCCCGTGGGCAGGAACCGCGGACCGCGCGACGGTGCCGGCCGCGAACGCCATGACCCCCCTGGCCACGCCGGCGTGTCCCGGCCTGGCCGCCAGCGCCGCCAGCGCTCCGACGGTCGCCAGGCCCCAGCCGAGGCCGAGAGCCTGCCACAGCACGATCGCGGCAGCGGGCGCCCGGCCCGGCCAGGACGCGGACGCGAGCATGGTAGCGCCTGCTACGGCGGTCATGGCGACCGCCGCGAAAACGAGGACCGAGGCGAGCACTCCGAACTCAGTCCCCGGAAGAGCCTTCGAACGCCTCGAGGGCGCTTCGCAGCACCCGAGCCTCGGAATCAGTGACGGACCGGGCGAACCGGGCCAGCGCGGCCTGCCTGTCCCCGGCCTGGTCAAGCGCGCTCAGCATCAGCTCCGTGACGTATGCCTCCCGGCTCGCCGCAGGCTGGTACTGCCACGCGCGGCCATCGCGCTCGCGCAAGGCGAACCCCTTCTTGGCCAGCCTGTCCAGAACAGTCATCACCGTGGTATGTGCCAGGTCGCGCTCGGTCAGGTGCTCGCTCACCTCGCGGACGGTGAGCGGACTGGCAGTTTCCCAGAGCACGTCCATAATCGCACGTTCGAGCTCGCCGAGTCGGTTCACTTGGTCACTGTATCCGGCCGTTCGCGCGCCCGACAGGGCCCTCTTCCGGTTGCGGACGCGTCGAGGGGATCAGGCACCGACGACGACGACGGTGACACGGAAGACCAGATCAGCGGTGCAGCGCACGCCGGACGGCGAGGACGCAGGTGTCCCGGGGGACGCGGGGACCGGGCACACCGGCCGGGCCGACGCGAGCACCGCGGTGCCCGGGTGTGCCGCCAGGTACGAGGCTCCGGTCACCCAGCGGGCGAGCGCCAGGCGGCCGTTGGCCCGCGGCGCCAGCGCGCCGGAACTGTCCTGAACCGGCTTCCACATGCGACCCGGCGCGCCGCGCAGGATCAGCAGCACCATGCTCCCCGGCTTCGCGCAGAACGTCTTGCCGTTGTCGGCGTTGCCCAGGGTGAGGGTACGGCCGGCCGGTACCGGGAAGGAGCCGCGACAGCCTCCGAGCGCGGCGCCCGGCGGGCTCGATCCGGGTGAGCGATCCGGCGCCGGCGTTCCGGGGGTTCCCCCCTGCTGCTGCCCGCAGGCTGCGGTCACTGCCGATGCGCCGATGGCCACCGCGGCAGCGAGAAGCCGAACGCTGCGCACGCCCGCCTCCCTTCGTGATGACCGTCGGTGACGATGAGCGATGCCTGCTCGCGAGAATACGACGGGAGCCGGGCGGCCGCGGTTCCCTATGACACGCCGGATTTCCCGGCCGCGACCGTCCCAGCAGGAGTTATTCGGACTAATCGGGTATTCCATCCTTTCTGTTATTACACTCCGTAACGCGTATTGACGTCCTGTTATGGCCCCGTTATGGTTCGCGCAGGCACCGTTACCCACGCGTGCCCCGCCCGTCGCGCCGCTGGAGGCCGCGGCGGGCACCCGTGAAGTGGAGGGCAGAAGGATGAGACCACCTACCCCCGTCCGACGCTGGGTCAGCCGAGGCAGCATCGCCGCCTTCGCGGTCGTGGCCCTGACAGCTGGCACAGCAGCCGCGCTCCCCGGAGCCCAGGCCTCCGTCCATCATTCGCCGGGGGTTGCCAACCCGTATTCACCGGCCTACCACCATCACTACCGGCACGGCGTGGTCCCCACCATCCCGCAGCAGCGCAAGATGAACCAGTGGACCGCCAGCCACCCGCACCCGCTATCGGCCAACAACCTGAACTACGGCGGCGGCATCGACGGGATTGGCGTCACGACTGGCCCCCAGAAGGTGTACCTGGTCTTCTACGGCTCCCAGTGGGGCAGCCAGAGCACCAACTCCAACGGCGACGTCACGCTCTCCGGCGACCCGAGGGGGATGGCTCCCTACCTCCAGGAGCTCATGAAGGGCCTCGGCACCGGCGGTGAACTGTGGTCCGGAGTGCTGACCCAGTACTGCGATGGCGTCGCCACCGGTTCCCAGACCTGCCCGGCCAGCAACACCCAGCACGTCGGTTACCCGACCGGCGGCGCCCTGGCTGGCGTGTGGGTGGACGAGAGCACCGCCTCGCCGCAGACGGCCAACGGGCATCAGCTCGGCGTGGAGGCGGTCAACGCCGCGGCCCACTTCGGCAACACCACAGCCGCCTCCAACAGGGACGCCCAGTACGTGGTCATCTCGCCCACCGGCACCAACCCCGACAACTACCAGACCCAGGGGTTCTGCGCGTGGCACGACTACAACGGCGACAGCACCCTGTCCGGCGGCGCGGTGAACTCGCCGTATGGCGACATCGCGTTCACCAACCTGCCCTACATCCCCGACGCCGGCGCTTCCTGCGGGCAGAACTTCGTGAACTCGAACGGCCCCCTGGACGGCGTCTCGATCGTCGAGGGCCACGAGTACGCGGAGACCTCCACTGACCAGAACCCGCCAGGCGGCTGGACCGACTCCGGCGGCTCCGAGAACGGCGACAAGTGCGCCTGGATCACGCCGGGCACCGCCGGCGGCTCGTTCAACCTGTCCACCGGTCACGGCACCTTCGCCATGCAGACCACCTGGGGTAACGACGGCAGCGGCGGCGCCGGCGCCTGCCAGGCCAGCCATCCGATCGTCACCAACCCTGGCGGCGGGAACACCGTCACGGTGACCAACCCCGGTAACCAGACCGGCACCGTGGGAACGCCGGCGAGCGTGCAGATTCATGCGACCGACTCGGCGTCCGGGCAGACCCTTACCTACAGTGCCACCGGCCTGCCGGCTGGCCTGTCCATCAACTCCTCCAGCGGCCTGATCTCGGGCACCCCGACCACCGCGAACACGTACAGCGTCACGGTGAAGGCAACCGACACCACCAACGCGAGTGGGTCGGCCAGCTTCACCTGGACTATCAGCCCCGCCACCGGCAACACGGTCACGGTGACCAACCCGGGTAACCAGACCGGCACCGTCGGGACCGCCGTCAGCCTGCAGATTCATGCGACCGACTCGGCGTCCGGGCAGACCCTTACCTACAGTGCCACCGGCCTGCCGGCTGGCCTGTCCATCAACTCCTCCAGCGGCCTGATCTCGGGCACCCCGACCACCGCGAACACGTACAGCGTCACGGTGAAGGCAACCGACACCACCAACGCGAGCGGGTCGGCCAGCTTCACCTGGACGATCAACCCCTCGGGAGGCGGCGGCGGGATCGTCAACGGCGGGTTCGAGACCGGAACTTTCTCCGGATGGACCACCAGCGGCGCGGCCACGTCGATCGTGTCCTCCGGGGCGCACTCGGGCACGTACGCCGCCCGCGGCGGCTCGACGTCGCCAACCAACGGCGACTCGAACATCGCCCAGACGTTCACGGTCCCGTCAGGGAACAGCCAGCTGTCGTTCTGGTACAACGTGACCTGCCCGGACACCGTGACGTACGACTGGGCGACCGCCACGCTCAAGGACAACACGGCCGGCACCACCACCACGCCGCTGAGCAAGACCTGCGTGAACCCCAGCTCCGGCTGGAAGCAGGTGACGGCGTCGGTGACGGCCGGTCACTCCTACACCCTGACCCTGACCAGCCACGACGACAACTACGCCGGTGACCCGACGTACACCCTGTTCGACGACGTGGCGCTGTCATCAGGCGGCGGTGGCGGCGGCGGGATCGTCAACGGCGGGTTCGAGACCGGAACGTTCTCCGGATGGACCACCAGCGGCGCGGCCACGTCGGTCGTGTCCTCCGGGGCGCACTCGGGCACGTACGCCGCCCGCGGCGGCTCGACGTCGCCCACCAACGGTGACTCGAACATCGCCCAGACGTTCACCGCGGCATCCGGCAACACCACGCTGACTTTCTGGTACAACGTGACGTGCCCGGACACCGTGACGTACGACTGGGCGACCGCCACGCTCAAGGACAACACGGCCGGCACCACCAGCACGCCGCTGAGCAAGACCTGCGTGAACCCCAGCTCCGGCTGGAAGCTGGTGACGGCATCGATCGTCGCCGGACATTCCTACACGCTGACCCTGACCAGCCACGACGACAACTATCCGGGAGACCCGACGTACACTTTGTTCGACGACGTCAGCACTTCCTGAGTCCTTGTTCACCTGAGCCGGCGGGCGGCGCGAGCCGCCCGCCGGCCCGGCTCGTCCCGGCCAGCTATCGTGAAAGCCGGCAGTCATGGAAATCACGCTGGTCCACGGGGACATCACAACGCAGCGCGTGGACGCGATCGTCAACGCGGCGAACTCGTCGCTGCTCGGCGGCGGCGGGGTGGACGGGGCGATCCACCGCCGTGGCGGCCCGGAGATCCTCGCCGAGTGCCGCAAGCTCCGGGCCGGACAACTGAGCGACGGGCTGCCGACCGGACAGGCGGTGGCGACCACCGCCGGGCAGCTGCCGGCCAGGATGGTGATCCACACCGTCGGACCGGTCTACGCGAAGTCGGAGGACCGCTCGCGGTTGCTCGCCTCGTGCTACCGGGAGTCGCTCCGCGTCGCGGACGAGCTCGGCGCGCGCAGCGTCGCGTTCCCCGCGGTCTCGGCCGGGGTCTACGGCTGGCCCGTCGACGACGCGGCCCGGATCGCGGTCACCACGGTGCATGCGGCGCCGACCCAGGTGACCGAGGCCAGGTTCGTGCTGTTCAGCCCCGACGTCCTCGCTGCCTTCGAGCGGGCCCTCGCCGCTGTCCGCGGGTAAACGCTCCATGATCGCGAAGTTTTCATGATCCCGAAACGCTAGGGCTGCTATCACATACCTAACGCTTCGCCGAAACCGGCCGGGGCCGGTAACGCATTCATACGGGCCCGGCAAGCGGCCATAATGAGCCGGGGCCGGACGAGGCCAGCCCGGCCCGGTCACCGCGTACCAAGTGCGAGACTGGCAGGGCAAGACGCTGAGTTCCTGGAGGTCAACGGTGCCCGCCGCGCACACACCCCGTTTCCGCTCTGTGCTCCACCGCTTCATCGCCTACAAGCCGGGCCGCGTGCCGACATCCCCGGACGGCAGGTCGTTCAAGCTGTCGTCCAACGAGTCCCCGTTCGGGCCGCTGCCGTCGGTTGTCGACGTGATCGCCGCGGCCGCGGGGGAAGTCCACCGGTACCCGGACAACGGCGCGCGGGAGCTGATCGAGGCGATCAGCACCCGGTTCGGCGTGCCGGCCGAGCACATCGCCGTCGGCTGCGGCTCGGTCGGGGTGACCCAGCAGCTCCTCGGGGCGGCCGCGGAGCCCGGCGGCCAGGTGCTGTACGCCTGGCGGTCGTTCGAGGCCTACCCCACGCTCGCCGACCTGTCCGGCGCCGAATCGGTCCGGGTGCCGCTGCGCGACGAGACGCACGACCTGGCCGCGATGGCCGACGCGATCACCGAGCACACGAGGATCGTCTTCGTCTGCAACCCGAACAACCCGACCGGCACCGTCGTGCGGCGCGCCGAGCTGGAGGGGTTCCTCGACCGGGTGCCGCCGGACTGCCTGGTGGTGCTGGACGAGGCGTATCGCGAGTACGTCCGCGACCCGGCCGTGCCGGACGGCCTCGGCCTCTACTCCGGCCTGCCCAACCTCGCGGTGCTGCGCACGTTCTCCAAGGCCTACGGGCTGGCGGGCCTGCGGGTCGGGTTCCTGGTCGGGGCCGAGCCGATCGCCGCCGCGGTCCGGATGACCCAGCTGCCGTTCACGGTGAACCACCTTGCCCAGGCGGCGGCGATCGCGTCGCTCTCGGCGGAGCCCGAACTGCTCGACCGGGTCGATGCGGTGGTCGGCGAGCGGACCCGGGTCCGCAACGCGCTGGTCAGCGACGGCTGGACCGTACCGCCCACGGAGGCCAATTTCGTCTGGCTCCGGCTCGGCGAGGACACCGCGCAGTTCGCCGCCGAGTGCGAGGCCGCCGGGATCAGCATCCGGCCGTTCGGCGCCGAGGGTGCCCGGGTCTCGATCGGCGACCCGGAGGCGAACGAGGCATTCCTCGCCATCGCCAAGGCCTACCCGCGCCGCCACTAGCACCCCGCGGTGCCGTAAAACCAGCATTTTCCCGAACGGCTGCCGAAGCCAGCCGCCTGGTTACGTGCGGCTGGGCGGGGCTGGGTGTTTCGCGGCTGTCGCGGCCGGCCCCTGGGTTGCGTGCGGGCTGGGCGGGGCTGGGTGTTTCGCGGCTGTCGCGGCCGGCCCCTGGGTTGCGTGTGGCTGGGCTCGGCTAGCTTCCTTCGCGCTCCGCTGGCCGGCCACCGAGTCATGCGCGGCCGGCTGCTCTTACCACTGCCGCCGCTCCCCGTGTCGGTGCCGTGAATGCGGAGTTGCCTACCACCGGTGGTAGGCCACGTCACATCGATCTTGACGGGACGGCGCCCGCCGCCAGCTATCGCGCGGCCGCTTCCAGGGCACGGTCGTCGGCGCTGAAGTCGCTGTCCGCCCCGTCCGGCGGGTGCGCGAGATGCCAGCGGACCGACGCGGCGATGCCCCGCGCTGGGTCGCCGGGCCGCCAGCCGAGCAGCTCGCGGGCCTTGTGGCTGTCAGCCAGCAGGTGCTGCGCATGGTCACGGGTGAATTCCAGGTCCTCGGGCACGTCCTGGTCTGGAACCGGCACGAGCTCGGCGTCGTGCCTGGCCGCGGCGAGGATCTGCCGCACCCAGTCCGCGACCGTTCCGGACCGGGCCTCCACCACGTTGAGCACCTGGCCGCTCGCGGCGCCGGTGTCCGCCGCCGCGAGCACGGCGCTCGCCACGTCGCCGACGTAGCAGCGGCTCAGCAGCCAGCTGCCGGCGCCCACCGGGATGCGCTTCCGTCCCGCGCGCACCCGGCGCAGGACAAATTCCTCCCGTCGCTGCGGGTCGTGCTCCCCGTAGATGAAGCCGAGACGCAGCACCGTGCCGCCGCGTTCGAGATAGGCGGGCTCGACGTCAAGCTTCTCGTAGTCGTCCCGGCCGGGCAGCTGGCCGCGGTAAGGGTAACGGCCATGCCGGACCGGCGACTCCTCGGTGATCGGGACCGGCTCGCCGCCGCGGTCCTCCAGCGACAGCTCGAAGGCACCGTAGACGTCCAGGCTGGACAGCACCACCAGCCTGGCGTCCGGCAGGTGCGGCAGCACGGCATCCGCGTCGGCGCGGGACATCGCGAGCGTGTCCACGACCGCGTCCGGGTGCAGCGCCCTGACCTCCGAGGCCAGGCGGGCAAAGTCCCGGCGGTCGGCGTGCAGGTGCCTGCACCGGGCGCAGGCCGGCTCGGTCTCGCCGCGGTGCACGACGGTCACCTCGTCGCCGCGAGCCATGAGCTGCTCAGTGATTCTCCGCCCGATGAACCTGGTGCCGCCGATCACGAGTACTCGCATGTCACCCCTCCGCCGCGGGACTGCACACGACCAGTTCAGCACGGCAGGCGAGCCAGTCCGCGCCGCTCTGCGGTCAGCAAATCCCGGCGTCGCGTGACCGGCCGAGCCTAGCGGGCCGGCCTGCGGTCCAGCTTCTCCACGATCAGCCGGTAGAACTGGCGCGGGCGCCCCGGCTGGGGGGTACGGCTGGGCGGCAGCGGCCAGGCGAGCCCTTCGTCCACCAGGGTGCGCAGCAGCCGCCGTGCGGTCCGCGGCGTGACGCCGAGCAGGCTGCCGGCCATCTCCGCGTCGACGACAAGCGCCGCGTCGGCCCCGGCCAACTTGTCCGCCAGCCGGGACAAGGTCTCGATCCCCTTGGGCCTGGCCTGCTGCGGCGGCAGCGCCGGCTGGCGCGGCGCTGGCACGAGCGCCCGGCCTTCCCGGTCCAGGGCGAACACGCCCGACCGGTGGCCCGACTGCGAGCGGCCGAGGGCGGCGCGGGCGTGCGCCTCGGCCTCCTGCGCGGTCCGGCCCATCCCCACGCCCACGTCGAGAGCTATGCCGAGGGACGAGCGCGCGCGCTCGGTGAACGGCGGCACGCGGAACCCGTCGGTCGTGCCCTGCAGCGACCCCCGGGTCGCCGTGACATGGAAGCAGTGATCACCCATCGGGCTGACCGTGGCCTGGATCCGCTGTGCCTCCTGGACGAGGAACCGGTGCACGGTCAGGCGGAGTTCCTCGCGCGACTGCCGGGGGGCCGAGCGCCGCTGGGTGTCCCGCAGCGTCGGCACCTCGACGAGGACCACGGCCAGCTGCGCCTCCTCCAGCCGGCGCTGGCTGCCGAGCAGCGTGGCAGTTCGCAGGCCGGCCCGGATCGCGCTGCCGGTCGGACGCAGCGTGATCACCGGGACCCCGCCCGCCGTCAGCCGCTCGGCGACGGAATTCAGGCAGGTGAACGCCAGTGACGTCTCGTTCTTGCGCCAGAGCCGGTCATGGAACGCGGCGAGAGTCGCGGCGCTCGCGGTCTCCTCGCGGACGTGCACGCCGTGCGCGGACAGGCCGAGCTCGGCGTAGGCCTCGTCCACGTCGCCGCGGCTGAGCACGTCCACGCTGACCCGGGCAAGGTCGTAGGCGGTGCTCTGGCCCGCCCGCAGCAGCGCACCGTACAGGGCGCTGCCGTTCAGCGGGACGCAGGTGGCTGGCCCGGCGAGCGCGCCGGCCTTCCGTGCGTATTCGTACGGGACAGGGCTGGCGAACAGGCAGACGTCAACAACCGGGCCGAGCCGGAGAACCTTGTCCGCCGCCTCCTGCTCGTCCCGGTAGGCGGCGGCGACCAGCCGCCTGGCCATCCCGCCGCCCGTGCCGCCCAGCATCCCGCCGGCCGCGCCGGGCAGCGCCGCGGCGCTGGGTCCCGCCGCTGAGGCTCCGGACAGCATGACGCGCTCCACCAGCTCATGCGGTCCCACCACGCCGATCGTCAGGTCGCTGGAAGGCTGCCGCTGCATGCTCATCTTCGAACCTTTTTCATCCGCACGGCCCGCGCCCTCGCGATGCGGATGATCTTGGTGGGGATGAAAAGGGCTCGCCGGTCACCAGGCCGCACGGTGACCGGCGCCCTGTGCGCGCTCATGCATCCCCACCGGGCTGAGCTGCCACCCGCGTGCATCCGCTAACCGTCCCCCATCTGCGGCAGCGACCCTCTTCCGACCACACAATGTCCGGCCCATCTACGCGGAGCGACGGTGCGATTGTACATTCCGTAACCTACTATGAAGATCACAAAGGACAAGTACTCACGGGTGGCGGCCAGCTGCCGACCGTCCCGGGCGGCCCGCCGCGGTCGCTGTCTAGCCGGTAAACGCCGTCCCGGGCGGCCCGCCGCGGTCGCTGTCGGGGCGGTGAACGCCGGGCCAGGCCCCGGTTTCGCGGAGAGGAACGCCGGGGCTGAGCGCCCTTTCCCGCGACGGTACCGGCAGGCTCGGGACCGGGACTGCTCGCGCGGCAGGGACCTGGCTTCCGGACGGGGTAACGCCGACCCGGGCCGGCGTTACCCGCGGCGGTACTCGCCTGCCCGGGACCGGGTCGGCGAACGCGGCGGGGCCAGCGCGGACCTGGCTTCCGGGATCGGGCAACGCCGGCCCGGCCTCCGGTGGCCGTAGCGCCGCGGCCCCGGGCGCTCAGTCCGTCTCTGCCGTGATGTCGGCACCGAGCGCCGTCAACCGGGCGGCGATCGACGCGTGACCCCGGTCGATCGGGTAGGCGGGAGCGACGACGGTCTCACCCTCGGCGACCAGGCCGGCCAGGATGAGCGCTATGCCGGTGCGCAGGTCATGCGCGACGACCTCGGCTCCCTTGAGCGTGCCGGGCCCGTGCACGATGACCGCGTTGGAGTCCACCTCGACCTTGGCGCCCAGCTTGCTGAGCTCTCCGACGAGCGTGTAGCGGCCGTCGTAGATCGTCTCGCGGATGTAGCTGGTGCCGTCCGCGAGGCAGCTCAGTGCCATGATCGGCGACTGCAGGTCGGTGGCGAACCCCGGGTACGGGCTGGTGATCACGTTGATGGGGCGCAGCTTGTGCTCCAGCCGGACCTGCAGTACCGCGCCGTGGGTCGAGAACTCCACTCCCATCTGCTCCAGCTTCCAGCGCACCACGCCGAAGTGATCGAGGGAGCCGCCCACCAGGCTCAGCTCGCCGCCGGTGATGGCGGCGGCCATCGCGAACACCCCGGCGTCGATCCGGTCCGGCATGACCGTGTACTCGACGGCGCTGAGCTCGTCCACGCCCTCGACCGTGACGAATCCCGTGCCGCCGCCGCCGATCCTTGCGCCCATCTTGGTGAGGAACGCGATCACGTCGAGCACCTCGGGCTCGAGCGCGGTGTTGTCGATCACGGTCCGGCCCGGGGCCAGCGACGCCGCCATGATCAGGTTCTCGGTGCCGGTGTGGGAGGGAGTGTCCAGGTACAGGTGGGCGCCGCGCAGCTTCCCTGCCTGGATGTGGATCATGCTCTCGCCCTCGGTCACGGTGGCGCCGAGCCGGGCGAAGCCGCGGTAGTGGAAGTCGAGGCTCCTGCTGCCCAGGTTGCATCCGCCGATGCCCTCGAGTACCGCCTCGCCGAGCCTGTGCAGCAGGGCCGGCACGAACAGCACCGAGCCGCGGAACCTGCGCGCGATCTCGGCCGGCAGCACCGGGCTGGTGAGCCGGGACGCGTCCACCACCAGGATGCGCTCCGCCTCGTGGAACTCGACCAGGGCACCGACCGCCTGGGCCAGTTCCACGGCGCGCCGGACATCCTCGATGACCGGAACGTTCCGCAGCACGGTCCGTCCCTTTTCGGCGAGCAGCGAGGCCGCGATCATCTTGAGCGCGGCATTCTTGGCGCCCTGGACGAAGACCGTGCCCTCCAGCGGGTTTCCCCCTCGCACGCGGTAACGGGTCGTCTTGGAGCCCATGGTCATCTGGCTGCAACTCCTGTCCGGGGGTGGGTCAACTGCCCGGCCGCAGCCGGTTGAAACTCTGCGCCCGGACTCTGCCGGGAGATGGCCGCGTCGCGAGTGGCAGCCGCGGAACCCGACCCAGTATTCCATCGCGGGCCGGGTCTGGCTGACAGCTCAGCCGAACCGGCGCACGCGTCGCCCTGGGTCAGGTGAGCCCCTGCAGGCGTTCGAATACGACCCCGAGCCGTTCGATGTAGCGTTCTGGCCTGCACACGTCGTCCAGCCGCCGGTCGTCAATCTGCTGTCCCCGCTTGGCGGCGTGCTCACGCAAGGTGGTGCGAAACGGCGTGCCCGTGTCCCAGGTATCCATCGCGGCGTCCTGGACGAGCGAGTAAGCGTCCTCGCGGGCCATGCCCGCGCTGACGAGGTCGAGCAGGACCGCCGAGGTGTAGATGAGCCCGCCGGTCAGCTCCAGGTTGGCGCGCATCCGGCCGGTATCCACGGTGAGTCCCTCGGCCAGCCCGGTGGTGAGCGCCAGCAGGTAGTCGGTGGCGATGGCCGCGTCGGGCAGCGCCACCCGCTCCACGCTCGAATGCGAGATGTCCCGCTCGTGCCACAGCGGCATGCCCTCCATGACGGGGATGACCTGGGCCCGGACCACCCGGGCGAGCCCGCAGATCCGCTCTGACCGGATCGGGTTCTTCTTGTGCGGCATCGCCGATGAGCCCTTCTGGCCCTTGCCGAACGGCTCGGCGAGCTCGCGCACTTCGGTCCTCTGGCCGTGCCTGACCTCGAGCGCGACCGCCTCGCAGACCGTGGCCATGAGCGCGAGCACGCTCACCCACTCGGAGATCCCGTCGCGGAACACCACCTGACTGGCCACGGGGGCCGCCCGCAGCCCCAGCGCAGGCATCACCTCCGCCTCGATGGCCGGGTCGATGTTGGAGTAGGTGCCGACCGGCCCGGACAGCTTGCCGACGGCGACCGCCTCGCGGGCGCGCAGGAGCCGGTCCCGGCAGCGGCCCATGGCGAAGGCGAAGTCGGCCACCCGGTGACCCCACACGTCGGGCTCGGCGTGAATGCCGTGCGTCCGGCCGGCCCGCAGCGTGCCGCGGTGCGCGAGCGCGTGGTCGCGGAGCACCGCCACCAGCGTGCCGGCCTTGGCCAGCAGCAGGTCGGTGGCCTCGGTGAGCTGGATGGCGAGCGCCGTGTCGAGCAGGTCGGACGAGGTCATGCCGAAGTGGACGTACGCCGCCGCCTCGCGCGGCGTCGTGTTGTCGGCCCAGGCGGTGAGGAAGGCGATCACGTCGTGGTCGGTCACCGCCTCGGCCGCGGCGACCGCCTCGGGGGAAGGCGGCGCGGCCTGCCTGACCGGGTCCACGCTGCTGGCCGGCACGGTGCCGGCCCGGGCGTGCGCCTCCAGCACGAGCGTCTCCACCCGGCTCCACAGCTCGTACTTGTGCGCTTCGCTCCAGACGTGCCCCATCTCGGGCAGCGTGTACCGGCCGATCATGAAGTCAATTCTCCCGTACCGCGGGGGCGGCCCGCCGCGAGCCCTCCACCGGGCCTAGCTGCCTGGCCCGGCGGCCGCCTTCTCGGCGATGTCCGTGCGGTACCAGCCGCCGCGCATCTCTATCCTGGCCGCTGCCTGGTAGGCAGCCGCGCGGGCGGCCGCGAGGTCAGGCCCGGTCCCGACCACGTTGAGTACCCGGCCGCCGGCCGACACCAGGCCTTTCCCGGTGCGCGCGGTGCCGGCCTGCAGCACATAGCTAGCCTCTGGCCGTTCGGCATTATCAAGACCTTGGATGAGGTCGCCTCCGGCCGGCGTCCCCGGGTATCCCTCGGCCGCGATCACGACCGTCACCGCGGCGCCAGGGGTCCAGCGCGGCGGTGCCGCCCCGGCGAGGGAGCCGGTCGCGGCGGCCCGCAGCAGCCCGGCCAGCGGGGTGGCGAGCCGGTCCAGCACGACCTGGGTCTCCGGGTCCCCGAAGCGGGCGTTGAACTCCACCACCCGCGGTCCGGCAGCGGTCAGGCACAGCCCGGCGTAGAGCAGGCCGCGGTAGGGGGTGCCGCGCCTGCGCAGCTCGTCGATCGCGGGCTGGATCACCGTGTCGGTGACCTGCCCGGCCAGGTCACCGGGCAGCCACGGCAGCGGGGCGTAGGCGCCCATGCCGCCGGTGTTCGGTCCCTGGTCACCGTCGCCTGCGCGCTTGAAGTCCTGGGCCGGCATCAGCGGCACGGCCGCGCGGCCGTCGCAGAGAGCGAACAGCGACACCTCGGGCCCGTCGAGGAACTCCTCGATGACCACTGTGCCGCAGCTCTCGGCGTGCTTCCTGGCGGCCGCCGCGTCGGCAGTGACGAGGACGCCCTTGCCGCCGGCCAGCCCGTCGTCCTTCACCACGTACGGCGGGCCGAACTCGGCGAGTGCCGCCACCGCCTGATCAGCGGTGACACAGCTGCGCGCGGCCGCGGTGGGGATGCCGGCCGCCGCCATCACGTCCTTGGCGAACGACTTCGATCCCTCGATCATAGCCGCGGCCGCGTCCGGGCCGAAGCAGGCGATGCCTTTCCCGCGGAGGGCGTCGGCGGCGCCAGCCACCAGCGGCGCCTCCGGGCCGATGACGACCAGGTCGGCGGCCAGCCTGACGGCGAGCGCGGTGATATCCCGCGGGTCGGCGGCCCGCACCGGGTGCAGCTCGGCGAGCCGCGCGATGCCCGGGTTGCCCGGGGCCGCGTGCAGGCTCGTGACCTCGGGATCGGCGGCCAGCGCCCGCGCCAGGGCGTGCTCGCGGCCGCCGGATCCGATGACGAGGACTCGCACGGCCGTGAGCCTACCGCTGCCTGGTCATCGCTCCGTTCAGGCCGGCGGGCTGAGGCGTGGGGTTCGGGCTGGCGGGTTCAGGCCAGCGGGCGGGCTGAGGCGGCGGGTTCAGGCGGGCGGGTTCGGGCTGGCGGGTTCAGGCCAGCGGGCGGAGCTGGAGGGTCTGGTCGCGGCGCGGGCCGACCCCGACCGCCGCGACC
>CAVOOC010000011.1:0-133519 GCA_963697445.1 uncultured Actinomycetes bacterium | reverse complement strand
CCTGGTCCTGCGTCATCGCGGCGCTCGGATCCTTGTCGTCCGCTATTCGGATCAGAAGTCCGAAATCCCTCTGCGGAGCGGCGCCGACGTGGGTGCCTGTGTTCGGCATCCACGCATAGCGCAGGGAACAGACGCCTGCCTTAATCTGCTGACCACGCCGGTCGGAACCATTGGCGTCAAATCGAACCACACCGATGAAGGAACCAACCGGGATGGTTCCCAACGTTACGGCATCATCACCTTGTTTCGGTCCATTCGGCGCGGTCTTTTTGAACCAGACCTCACAGTAAGGCTTGCCGGCCGCATCTGTAATCTGGGTACCCTGAGCCAACAATGAGGCGAATGGCGCGGGAATATCCGAGGCAGGCGCAATTCCGGGCGACGCCTTGTATTGCTGCGCATTTACTGAAACGACCGAAGCGAAGGCTGCGACAACTGCCGGCAAATATCTCACAAGCATTGGGATGTCCTCCGGAAAGGCGGGGATTCTAAAGACGAGAAAGCAATGGAGCGGGAGACGGGATTCGAACCCGCGACATCGACCTTGGCAAGGTCGCACTCTACCAGCTGAGTTACTCCCGCTTGAGCGAAACCTTCATTTTCTCTCGATCGTTTGCAACGCTGTCAAACACTATCGTAACAGGAGAAAGATACCGGTTTCAGTCGGGTCTGACGCCGCTCTGGCCCGGGTTGTAGACTCAACACACTGGTCATGCCCCACGAATATGCATTTGAAATGGCAACATCGGCCATCCGCTTCGGCTTCGGTGCTACCCGTGAGGTCGGCGCCGACCTCGTCGATCTGGGCGCAAAGAACGTCCTTGTGTTCACGGATCCATATCTACGGCGCCTGCCGCCGGTCCAGAATACCCTCGAATCGCTCGAAAGCAACGGCATTCTCTTCACGATCTTCGATCGCGTGCAAATCGAGCCGACTGACGAGTCGTTTCGGGAAGCCATCCGGGCGGCTTCCGGTGCCCCATACGACGCATTCGTGGCCGTCGGCGGCGGTTCTGTCATCGACACGGCTAAAGCCGCCAATCTGTACAGTTGCTGGCCAGCGGAACTCCTCGAGTACGTCAATCCGCCCATCGGCCGCGGCATGCCCGTTCCAGGCCCCGTAAAACAGCTCATCGCCATTCCCACCACAGCCGGCACAGGCAGTGAAACCACTGGGGTGGCGATCTTCGACTACAAGCCGCTCCGCGCGAAAACAGGAATTGCCCACCGACGGCTCAAACCTACGCTCGGCATTGTCGACCCTGAAAATACCCGCACGCTTCCGCCTGCAGTCGCCGCTTCCTCAGGGCTTGATGTGTTGAGTCATGCAATTGAATCATGGACTGCAGTTCCCTTCAGGCAACGGCCTGCGACCGGAGCGTCCGATTCTGCGGCCGGCCTACCAAGGGTCCAACCCGATCAGCGATTTATGGAGCATGGAAGCCCTGAGGCTCACGGCGCGCCGATCGGCGCCGGTGGCGTGCGAGCGCGCACCGTGCCGGTGAACAACGCGGCGGACAGCCACCTCGCCGGTCAGCCCGCGATGGTGAGCACCCCGGCGACCTCGACGCCCGCGACCGCGGTTCCGGTCGTCAACGGTCACCGCTACGCCCACTGACGCCTACGCCGACTTCACCCTGTTTGGGGCAGTCTTGGTGACTGGCTCACAATGATCCGGCAAGTGAGCGGCATCGACGCGGGGATATGAGTGACTGAGCAGCCAGGTTCTCCTCCGGAGCGGATCGACGGACCCACCGACGGTCGTCCCCGGCTCGGCCCCCGTCCGATCGACGTGCCCTCGGTCGACCCCAATCTGGCCGCCGCTTTCGGCAGGCCCACCGGGGTGCCCAGCGCGTTCGCGCCGCGCACCGGACCTGGCCAGCACAACGGCCTGTCCGCGCCCGCCGTGCCGCCCGCTTCCGCCGTCATGCCCTCGCCCGCGCTGGCCACCGCGTTCCGCAGGCCGCCGGGCAGCGACGGCGTCATCCTCCAGCGCCCGCCCGGCACCCACGAGCCGAGGCCGGAGTCCGCGCCCGAACCGACCTACTGGACCGACGGCGCCCGTGATCCGTGGCGCGACCCCGGTTCCTCGGTGATGGTCGGCTCGCCGGCCGACACCGGCGGCGAGCGGGGCGGCGACGATCAGCAGGGCGCGCCGAAGCCGACCGGTCCGCTGCTCAGCGTGCCGGAACTGCTGTTCGGGCGACGGGTCAAGCCGAGCGCGCTGGTGGTGCTGCTGGTGGCCGCGCTGCTGGTCGGCGCGGTCGGCGGCGTCACGGGCTGGGCGCTGGCCAGCGGCGGCGCTTCGCTGACCGATGTCGGCGACACTCTCGCCCAGACCTCCGCGGCCAACGAGCGCGCGCCGGGTTCGATCGCCGGGATCACCGCGCGTGTCGCGCCCGCGGTCGTGTCGCTGGAGGTGCAGGCCGGGGCGAACGGCGGCGACGTCGGTTCCGGGGTGGTGATCGACCCGAAGGGCTACATCCTCACCAACAACCACGTGATCGCCGCGGCGGCCGGTGGCGCCGGCACGATCACCGCGGTGTTCAACAGCGGTGCGCGGGTACCGGCCACGATCGTCGGCCGCGACCCGGTCACCGACCTGGCCGTGCTCAAGGTCAGTGCGACCAACCTGACCGTGATCAAGCTGGGCACGTCGAGCGGGCTGCGACCGGGCGACCCGGTGATCGCCATCGGCTCACCGCTCGGCCTGGCCGGCACGGTCACCTCGGGCATCGTCAGCGCGCTGAACCGGCCGGTGCTGGTGCCGGGTGAGAACGGCGGCCCGTCCGTGGTCTATGACGCGATCCAGACCGACGCGGCCATCAACCCCGGCAACTCCGGCGGTGCCCTGGTCGACGCGACCGGCGCGCTGATCGGGATCAACTCGGCGAACCAGACGTTCGGCGGCTCGGATTCGGGCGGTGGCGGCGGCAGCATCGGCCTCGGCTTCGCCATCCCGATCGACCAGGCCACCAAGATCGCGCAGTCGCTGATCCGCACCGGCGGGGTCAAGCACGCCAATCTCGGCGTGAGCACCCGCGACGTGTCCGCGACCGCGTCGCTGGGCGCGCAGGTGGACAACGTCATCCAGGGCGGCGCGGCGGCGGCGGCCGGCGTCGCGGAGGGCGACGTGATCACCAAGTTCGGCAACCGGAGCATCAGCAGTTCGGTCGAACTCCAGGTGGCCGTGCTGGACGATGCGCCTGGCCAGACCGTTACCGTCCAGTTCGCGCGGCAGGGCCAACAGCACACCGTTGCGGTCACCCTGCAGTCGGATTGACCGGCTACCCTGGTGGGTACCGTGGTGCGCCGGAGGGACTGACCCAATGCTGGACATCTCCTGGGCGGAATTTCTCGTCCTGATCGTGGCTGGTCTCTTCATTCTCGGACCGGAGCGCCTGCCCGGCGCGGCCCGCTGGCTCGGCAAGGCGGTGCGCCAGGTCCGCGAGTACGCGACCGGCGCGCGCGACCAGCTCCAGTCCGAATTAGGTCCGGAGTTCGAGGAGTTCCGCAAGCCGTTGCAGGACTTGAGCAAGCTGCGCAACTTCGATCCGAAGAAGGTCGTCACCCAACACCTGCTCGACGCGACCGGCGGCTACGACCCGCGCGAGGATCTGCGGATCGACGGCCTGACCGGGACCAACGGCTCCAACGGTGCGAACGGCGTGAAGCCGAACGGTTTCTCCGGCGTGACCAACCAGCCCTCAGCGCAGCCGCAGCAGCGCCCGCTCTCGCCGGGCGAGCGTCCGCCGTTCGATCCGGACGCGACCTGAGCCCAGTGACCTGAGCCCAGTGACCTGGCCCAGTGACCTGAGCCCAGCGACCTGATCAGACTGGTGGCACGAATCTCGGCAACCAGCCTGGATCGTCGCCGTCCCCGCACTCCGGGCACGGCGAGCTGACCATGATCCCGGGCATGATCTCCCGGCTGACCGAGCCGTCGCCGGGCAGCAGCACCGGTCGATATCGCTGCGCGCCGTCCGCCTCGACGAGTTCGTGCGTCTGCACGCGGCAGCCGTGGCACACCGTGCGCCCCGGCGGGGGCGCCTTCTCCATCGCCACGCGGCGCGACGTTACCTGCCCGCTGGGCTGACCGACAGCAGCCGACCGGCCAGGCCGCGTGAGCGGGTGGACAGCCTGGCCGCGATGTCGCGCAGCACGACCGCGGCGGGCGCCTCCGGGTCGGCGGCCACGATCGGATCGCCCGCGTCGCCGAGTTCGCGCAGCCGGGGGTCGAGCGGGATCTGGCCGAGCAGCGGGACCTCGGTGCCGACGATCCGGCCGAGCGATTCGGCGACCTGCTGGCCGCCGCCCGAGCCGAAGACCTCCATCCGGGAGCCGTCGGGCATCTCCAGCCAGGACATGTTCTCCACGACGCCGGCCAGCCGCTGCCGGGTCTGCACGGCGATCGCGCCGGCCCGCTCGGCGACCTCGGCGGCCGCGACCTGCGGGGTGGTCACCACGAGCAGTTCGGCGTTGGGCACCAGTTGCGCGACCGAGATGGCGATGTCGCCGGTGCCCGGTGGCAGGTCGAGCAGCAGCACGTCGAGGTCGCCCCAGAAGGTGTCGGCCAGGAACTGCTGGAGGGCGCGGTGCAGCATCGGCCCGCGCCAGACGATCGGCTCGTTGCCGGGCTTGAACATGCCGATGGAGATCAGCTTCACGCCATGCGCCTGCGGCGGCATCATCATCGTGTCAACCTTGGTCGGCCGCGCCTCGGTGCCGAGCATCCTGGGCACGGAGTGGCCGTAGATGTCCGCGTCGATCACGCCGACGGACAGGCCACGCGCGGCCATGGCGACCGCCAGATTGACGGTGACGCTGGACTTGCCGACCCCGCCCTTGCCGGACGCGACGCAGTAGACCCTGGTCAGCGAGCCCGGCTGGGCGAACGGGATGACGGGTTCGGCGGTGTCGCCGCGCAGCGAGCGGCGCAGTTCGGTGCGCTGCTCGTCGGTCATCACGTCGAGTTCGACCTTGACCTCACGTACGCCGGCCAGGGCGCCGACGGCGGCGGTGACGTCCGCGGTGATCTTGTCGCGCAGCGGGCAGCCCGACACGGTGAGGTAGATCGCGACCGTGACCACGCCGTCCGTGCCGATCGTCACATCCTTGACCATGCCCAGATCGGTGATGGGCCGCCGGATCTCCGGGTCCTGCACGCCGGCAAGGGCCTTGCGCACGTCATCGGCACTGGGTGCCTGGTTGCTCGTCACTGCTGCTCACACCGGCCTTCTGGTCCGCGGGGCCACGGGTGGTGGGGTGCGTCGGGGAACGCGGGCGGCTCCGTGTCCTTCATGTTACGGGCGGTGCGGAAACGACCAGGTTACCGGTCGGTCAGGTCACTCCTGAGAATCGATTTTGGGGTCGGAGCGCATAAGATCGACCGCGTTCCGTAGCATGCAGGATTGTGCAACATCCGGGAACAACTCGCCGGCTCAGCCGAACCGAACTGGATGTCTGGCGGTCTTTTCTGCGCGCCCACGCGCGCATTGTTCGCGCGCTGGAAAGCGAATTGCTCGCTGACCAGCAGCTATCGCTGGCTTCCTATGACGTCCTCGTGCAACTCGCCGAAGCGCCGCAGCGCCGACTGCGGATGACCGAACTCGCGGACGCGGTGCTGTTGTCGCGTTCCGGGGTCACCCGGTTGGTCGATCGACTGGAAAAAGCGGGCTTTGTCACGCGGGCCCGGGTCGATTCCGACGGGCGCGGCGTCGAGGCGGTGCTCACCGATGCCGGCTTCGAACGGCTGCGCTCGGCGTCGGGCACGCATTTGTCGGGGGTCGCCGACCATTTCGCCGATGTGCTCGAACCCGACGAACTGGCGGCCTTCGGGCAGACCTGCGAACGGCTCGGCGGGGCGACCGAATCCACCGGCGACGCGTTGGGCGAGCCCGTCGAGTCCGGAATGGACGGTGCAGCCGTCAGGCTGCCGGACCAGTGGGACGCGGCGGATTAGCCGGTAATTCCCGGTCGGGGTTTTCGGTGATCTTTCGGAGCTTTCTTCACGACGTGATCCCGGAGTCGCCGCGCCGCCGCAGCTAGCCGGTTTCGCTGGGTTGATGTTCGGGTTCGTCTTCCCAGCGGGCCGAATTCCGCACCTGCTCGGCGTCCGGGTGGCTGCCCTTTCGCTTTTTCGGCTTGGCGTCGGCGGCCAATTCCTGGCGCAGCCGGTCGAGTTCGCTGCGCAGGTAGTCCCGGGTGGCGATCTCGCCGACCGCCAACCGCAGCGCGGCGAGTTCCCTGGCGAGGAACTCGGTGTCGGCCTTGGTCTGCGCGGCACGCGTCCGGTCCTCCTCCAGCGCGATCCGGTCCCGGTCGTCCTGTCGGTTCTGGGCGAGCAGGATCAGCGGCGCGGCATACGCGGCCTGGGTGGAGAAGGCCAGGTTGAGCAGGATGAACGGGTACGGATCCCAGCGCAGCGACGCGGCCGCCAGGTTGAGGATGATCCAGATGACCACGAACAGCGTCTGCCAGAACAGGAACGTCCCGGTGCCCATGAACCGGGCCAGGCGTTCGGAGAACCGGCCGAACGCCTCCCGATCGACGTCCAGGGTCAGCCGGCGTGGTCTGCGCGGCTGGTCCAGCCGCCGCCGAGAGGTCAGTTCAGGCATGGCTCGACTCCTGCCGCTCTGCCGGGTCCACCCCGTTCGTCCCGTTGTTCTTCTTCGCCGGGTGCCCCGCGACCGGTCCCTGGCTGTGCGTCTCGTGCAGGCCGGTCTCCCGCCAGTTGACCGGCAGCAGGTGGTCCAGCACGTCGTCGACGGTGACCGCGCCGAGCAGATGCTCCTGATCGTCCACGACCGGCGCGCAGACCAGGTTGTACGCCGCGAAGTAGCGGGTCACGTCGGTCAGCGGATCGGTCGGCGCCAGCCGGGCCAGGTCTGCGTCCAGCGCGCCGGCCACCAGCTCGGACGGGGGTTCGCGGAGCAGTCGCTGGATGTGCACGCAGCCCAGGTAGCGGCCGGTCGGCGTGGACGAGGGCGGCCGGCAGACGAACACCATGCTGGCCAGCGCGGGCGTCAGGTCGCCGTTGCGGACCCTGGCCAGCGCCTCGGCGACGGTGGCGTCCGGGGTGAGCACGACCGCCTCCGGGTTCATCAGACCACCGGCGGTGTCGAAGGAGTACTGCAACAGTCGCTTGACCGGCGCGGACTCCGCCGGCTCCATCAGCGCGAGCAGCCGGTCCTTCTCCAGTTCGGGCAGCTCGGCGAGCAGGTCGGCGGCGTCGTCCGGGTTCATCGCCTCCAGGATGTCCGCGGCCCGGTCCTCGTCGAGGTGCGCCAGGATGTCCTTCTGGTCGTCGTCCGGCAGCTCTTCGATGACGTCGGCGAGGCGCTCGTCGTCGAGGGCGTCCGCGACCTCGTAGCGGCGCTTGACCGGCAGGTCGAGCATGGCGGCGGCGACGTCGGCGGCGCGCATCGTGTCGTAGACCGCGATCAGCTGCTGAGCGCCCTGCGGTTGGGTGTCGAGTTCGGTGAGACCGAGACCGCTCACGTCCTCCCAGGGCAGCACCTGCACGGAGCCGCGCCGGGCCAGCCTGCCGGTGCGCTCCTGCACCGCGACCTTGGTGAACAGCCAGTCACGGGTCCGGCCGCGCTCCATCGCCGCGTCGATCACGGTGGCGCTCGCGCCGGTCGAGACCAGGGTGACCCGGGCGTCAAGCAGCTGGCCGACGACCAGGACCTCGTTGGTCCGCTGGATGAATCGGCGCAGGCTGACCGAGCCGGTGGCGAGCGTGACCGCGTTGGGCTCGATGCTGTTGACCCGCAGCATCGGCACGAAGATGCGACGCCGGGTAACCAGCTCGACAACGAGACCGAGCACCCTCGGTGGCTGCCGGGCGATGCGCAGCATGACCACGATGTCCCGGACTTTGCCGATCGATTCGCCGTCTGGCCCGAACACCGGCAGTCCGCTCAGTTGGGCAGCGAATACCCTGTTCACGGCGGCCATGCCGCTCAGGCTAGTGGCCATGTCCGTGTGGCGGAAATCGGCCCGACGCTGGTACCGGTTGGTGGGCGGATGTTCAGCTGGGCATCATCCGGCGGAAAGCCGCGGGGCGAGCGCGGCCACGATCGTCGGCGAGCCGCTCGCGCACGCCGCCGTGGCGGTCGGCGATCTCGTCGAACCGGTTCCACAGCAACGCGAGCGCGCCGTACTCCAGGTCGCCCTCGAGCACGGTCGGGTCGATCGCCAACCAGGGTTCGCGCCGCGCGGCGAGCACGTTCTCGAAGTGCAGATCGACGTTGACCAGCAGGGTGCCCGCGCGCGGACCGAGATCGGCGCACTCGGCGAGGGCGTGGTCGAGCAGTTCGCGGGGAAACGGCCTGCCGAGCCGCTGCCAGCGTCGCGGCAGCACCTCGTGCCCGGCCGACTCGGCGAGCAGTGCAACCGCGCCGTCGCCCGCCCAGACACGCAGTGCGCGCGACTCGTCGAGCTTCTCGTCGTCCACTTGAGACAGTTTGAGCACGGCGGGCGTGCCGTCGGCCCGGCGCACCGCAACGACGAGCGCGACGTAGCCGTGCAGCGCGGCGCCGTCGATCTCCAACGACCATCGCGCGCGGTAGCGCTCAACGAGTTCCGGCAGCGCGTCGATCCAGTCCCGGCCCGCGTCGCCGTGGCGCGCGCCGATCATGGCGGCGAACGTCGCGGGCACCGTGATCATGAACACCGACCTTAACCGTGCCAGAAGCATGTGAAAGAGGCCTCAGCGAATGGCGGCGGCGCCGGGTACGTGTCACGATCGCGAAACTCGGTTACCCGTCGGTAAGCCCCAATCCGGGAGGCCCTCATGGTCGATCGCCTTCGTCCGCGCCGTTCCTGTCTCGCCGTGCCCGGCAGCAATCCCCGGTTCCTGGAGAAGGCCAAGACCCAGCCGGTCGACCAGGTGTTCCTCGATCTCGAGGACGCCTGCGCGCCGCTGGCCAAGCCGGGCGCGCGCAAGAACATCGTGGCCGCGCTGAACGAGGGCGGGTGGGGCAACCGGATCAGGGTGGTCCGGGTCAACGACTGGACGACCGAGTGGACCTACCGCGACGTCACCGAGGTCGTGGAGGGCGCCGGCGCGAACCTGGACTGCATCATGCTGCCGAAGGTGCAGACCGCGGAGCAGGTGCACGCGCTGGACCTGCTGCTCACCCAGATCGAGAAGACCATGGGCTACGAGGTCGGCCGGATCGGCATCGAGGCGCAGATCGAGAACGCGATCGGCCTGATCAACGTCGACGCGATCGCACAGGCCTCGCCCCGCGTCGAGACGATCATCTTCGGCCCTGCCGACTTCATGGCCAGCATCAACATGCGTTCGCTGGTGGTCGGCGAACAGCCGCCCGGCTACGACGTGGGCGATGCGTACCACTACATCCTGATGCGCATCCTGATGGCCGCGCGCGCCTACGACAAGCAGGCCATCGACGGCCCCTACCTCCAGATCCGCGACGTCGACGGCTTCCGCCGGGTGGCAGGCCGGGCGGCGGCGCTGGGTTACGACGGCAAGTGGGTGCTCAACCCCGGCCAGGTCGACGCGTGCAACGAAGTGTTCAGCCCGCGCCAGGAGGACTACGACCACGCCGAGAACATCCTGGACGCCTACGGCTACTTCACCTCCGAGGCCGGCGGCAAGAAGGGCTCGGCCATGCTCGGCGACGAGATGATCGACGAGGCCTCCCGCAAGATGGCGCTGGTCATCGCCGGCAAGGGCCGCGCGGCCGGGATGAGCCGCTCGGACCGCTGGACTCCTCCAGAGGAGTGAACAGGCGAGCTTACGAACTGTCGCCTGATGATCGTAAGGTTAGGGCATGGCTGAGCGGCGTTTGGCGACGATCGAGGTTGATGGATTTACCTCGATCCGCCAGGCGCGCGTCACTCTCGGCCAGTTGAATGTGCTCGTTGGCGCGAACGGAGCTGGCAAGAGCAACTTCATTCAGGCGTTCGAGATGCTCGGGCGGCTGGTCGAAGCCGACCTCGGCCTGTTCGTAGGTCTGAACGGCGGCGCTTCGGCCTTGCTCAATTCGTCTGCGGACACCTCACGCATCCGGATCATGCTGGATGGCCCGCCCAACGCTTACGAGGCGTCACTCGTTCCCGCGGCGAACGATGAATTGATCTTCGAGCACGAGACGATCTACTTCCAGGGCCCTGACTACGAAAGGCCATGGAACCTGGAGATCGGTCGAGGCAACCGCGAGACCCGGCTGCTCGAAGCTGTTGCCGAGAAACCGGTCCATTCGCCCGCATCATATGTCTTGGAACTGCTCCGTGGCTGCCGTGTCTACCACTTTCACGACACCAGCCGCGACGCTCCAGTCAAGCAACTCGTATCAGTCGCGGACAACATCACACTGCGCAACGACGCCGGAAATCTCGCCGCCGTGTTGCTGGCACTCCAGGACCTGGCACTCCAGGACAACGAGGTGAGCAGCCATCGCGCCGCCTACCGGCGGATTGTCGGTGCCGTTCGTAGTGTCGCACCGTTCTTCCGCGACTTCGTACTCAGGCCAACGGGTTCGGATCGTATCCAGCTGCGTTGGCGGCCAGTCGACTCGGACGCTGTCTTCTCGGCGGATCAGTTGTCGGACGGCACCTTGCGATTCATCTGCTTGGTGACCTTGCTGCTGCAGCCTGAGTTGCCGGCGCTGGTGGTGCTCGACGAGCCTGAGCTGGGGCTGCACCCGTACGCGATAGTTCAGCTTGCCGATCTGCTACGCCAGGCCGCTGTTCGCAGTCAGGTGTTGTTGGCGACCCAGTCAGTCACGCTGATGAACCAGTTCGAACTGGCCGACTTGATCGTCGTCCAGCGGGAGAACGGTGCTTCGACGTTCACTCGGCCGGATCCTGACAAGCTGAGCGATTGGCTCGATGAGTACTCCCTTGGCGAGCTGTGGGAGAAGAACCTGATCGGTGGCCGTCCAGGCGACGTTGGTCGCGAGACAGATGGCTGATCGGGGCCGACTCCATCTGGTTCTGGAAGGACAGACCGAGGAGGTCGTCGCTCGCGAGGTGCTCTCGCCGTATCTGGAATCCGTGGGCTGGTTCGTCAGCTTCTCCGTGATCAAGACCAGGCGGCCGGCATCAGGGCCCGCTCAACGGGGAGGCGTCTCGAGCTGGTCCCATATCGAGCGCGACGTTCGCCTGCTGCTCCGTGACCGGAGTATCACCACGGTGACCACATTGTTGGACTACTACGCATTCCCTCGTGAAGCTCCGGGCATGGCTTCTCGGCCGGTGGGAGATGCGGGTGCCAAGGCCGCGCATGTCGAACGAGCCTTGGCAGCGGCGATCGGCGATGATCGGTTTCTGCCGAACCTGGTTCTGCACGAAATCGAGGCGTGGGTTCTCGCCGCGCACGAGCAGCTTGGGTCGCTCTACGACGATCCGCGGCTGGCGCAGGTACTGCGGAAAGAAATTGACGCTGCCGGCGGTCCTGAACTGGTCAACGACGGACCCTCGACGGCACCGTCGAAGCGTCTGCTGCGACACAGGCCCGACTACCTCAAGACGCTCGACGGGCCAATGGCCATCATGGATCTCGGGCTGCGGAGGTTGCGCGAGCAGTGTCCACACCTGGATCAATGGTTCGTGAAGCTCGAAGTGGGTGCCCGCCGGGCGTAGCATCAAGGGTTCAGGGGGCCAGGCTCGGGCGTAGGGGAGCTGGCTATGTCGGCGATCATCGATGCTCTGATCGGACTGGCGTCCTTCGGCGCGGTGTATTTCATGTCCAGCATGCGCGTTGTCCAGCAGTACGAACGCGGCCTGGTTTTCCGGCTGGGCAGGGTGGTCAGTGCGCCGCGCGATCCGGGACTGGTGTCGATCATTCCGATCGTGGAACGCATGCGCAAGGTCAACATGCAGATCATCACGCTGCCGGTACCCGCGCAGGAGGGCATCACCAGGGACAACGTGACCGTGAAGGTGGACGCGGTCGTGTACTTCAACGTGATCGACCCGGTGCAGGCCATCGTGCACGTGCAGGACTACCGGTTCGCGGTCGCGCAGGTGGCGCAGACCTCGTTGCGCTCGATCATCGGCAAGAGCGAACTCGACGACCTGCTGTCCAACCGGGAACGGCTCAACCAGGGCCTGGAACTGATGATCGACTCGCCTGCCATTGGCTGGGGCGTGCACATCGACCGGGTGGAGATCAAGGATGTCGCGCTGCCGGAGGCGATGAAGCGGTCGATGTCGCGGCAGGCCGAGGCGGAGCGCGAGCGTCGCGCCAGGGTCATCTCGGCGGATGGTGAACTTCAGGCTTCACACAAACTCGCCCAGGCCGCCGCGCGGATGGCGGACACGCCCTCGGCGTTGCAGCTGCGGTTGCTGGAAACCGTGGTGCAGGTGGCCGCGGAGAAGAACTCCACGCTGGTGCTGCCGTTCCCGGTCGAGCTGCTGCGATTCCTGGAACGCGCCGGCAACGGCAACGGGCCCTCAGACCAAGGCGCCAAGCAGGTTGAGCATGGAGGTGAAGAGCAGCCACATGGTCAGGCCGGTGGCGATCATGCCAAGGAGGACGGCGATTAGTACGGTATGTCGTGAATGTGGGTTGATTTCGCGGACCCCGTCGTCCCATGAGTTGCGCTGCTTGGCTGCGAACAGAGCCGCTTCCCTGCGCCGAACGCTCATGCTCACCCCTGTTGTCGAGCGGACACGGACAGACAAGGTGCACAGCCCTTCGAATGTAGGTGGCTACCCACTGTCGATGGTTGCTATGAGATAACGCACAGATAACGGCTTGAACTTGCTTGATCTCGCCCCGGTCGGGTGATGCTGGGCCAATGAGCGAACAACGACGACAGCGTAGGGAGGATCGGAGACCCCGGTCCTTCCTCGGCAGGCGGCGGGAGCGCGACAACCTCTACGAACGCAGCTTCCGTGCCTGTGTGCGATGTGGTGAAGACGTTTACATCCTGGCCATCGACTGCCGCGAGTGCGGCCAGGCCGTGGAGCTACAGGCCAGTTGACCGGGTGATTCCCCAGGTCCGGCTCTTGATCGCGGAATGAATCCATTCGGGTGAGCACACTCATAGTGCGAACGGTCGTTAACAGCGCGTCGCGCTGTCATACTGACCGGTAACTTCGCGCCGAACCGTCTGGATCGACCCCAGTGCCGGGGTCGGAAAGGATTCCGTGATGGCCCGCCTCGCCCAGACCGCCGGACTGACCGACATCCAGCGGGAAATCCTCTCCACCGTCCGCGATTTCGTGGACAAGGAGATCATTCCGAACGCCCAGTCCCTCGAACACGCCGACGAGTACCCGGCGGACATCGTCGAGGGCATGAAGGAGATGGGCCTGTTCGGCCTGACGATTCCCGAGGAGTACGGCGGTCTTGGCGAGTCGCTGCTGACCTACGCCCTTGTGGTGGAACAGATCGCGCGCGGCTGGATGAGCGTGTCCGGCGTGATCAACACGCACTTCATCGTGGCGCACATGATCTCGCGGCACGGCACGAAGGAGCAGAAGGAGTACTTCCTGCCGAAGATGGCGACCGGCGAGATCCGGGGCGCCTTCTCCATGTCCGAACCGGATCTCGGCTCGGATGTGGCCGCGATCAAGACCAGGGCGGTCCGCGACGGTGACGACTACGTCATCGACGGGTCGAAGATGTGGCTGACCAACGGCGGCAGCTCCACCCTGATCGCGCTGCTGGCCAAGACCGACGAGGGCGCCGAGAAGCCCTACCAGAACCTGACCGCGTTCCTGGTGGAGAAGCCGGCCGGGTTCGGCGAGGTGGCCAAGGGCCTGACCATCCCCGGCAAGATCGACAAGATGGGCTACAAGGGCGTCGACACCACCGAGGCCGTTTTCGACGGCTACCGGATCGGCGCGGACAAGGTGCTGGGCGGCGCGCCTGGCAAGGGTTTCGCGTTCATGATGGACGGTGTCGAGGTCGGCCGGGTCAACGTCGCGGCGCGCGCCTGCGGCATCTCCATCCGCGCGTTCGAACTGGCCGTCGAATACGCCCAGCAGCGCAGGACGTTCGGCAAGCCGATCGCCGAACACCAGGCGATCGCGTTCAAATTGGCCGAGATGGCCACCAAGGTCGAGGCCGCGCACCTGATGATGGTCAACGCCGCGCGGCTCAAGGACTCCGGCGAGCGCAACGACGTCGAGGCCGGCATGGCCAAACTGATCGCCAGCGAGTACTGCGCCGAGGTGACCCAGGACTCCTTCCGGATCCACGGCGGCTACGGCTACTCCAAGGAGTACGAGATCGAGCGGCTGATGCGCGAGGCGCCGTTCCTGCTGATCGGCGAGGGCACCAGCGAGATCCAGAAGACCATCATCAGCCGCGGCTTGCTGCGGGAGTACCGCTCGCGCGGCTGAGTTCCGGAAAGTCCACAGTGGATGGACGGGTGCCAGGAAGTCGGATCGCGAGCACCGCGAGAACGGCGAGCGTGCCCAGCACGTAGGCGTTGCCGAGCAGTAGCTGGAGGATGTTCCAGTGCTGCTCGGCATCGTTGCCGACCGGCATCATGGTGCAGATTCCGGTGCCCAGCGCGGCAAGTCCGGCGATCGGCAGGATCGTTGCCATGCTCGGCCTGCGGACCGCGCGGGAGACCAGCAGGCCGGCCAGCGGCACCAGCCACACCCAGTGGTGCGTCCAGGAGATCGGGCTGACCAGCAGCCCGCAGAACGCGGTGACCAGCAGCGCGCCGAGCGCGTCGCCGCGCCGTTCCAGCGTGCGCGCCATGGGCAGCGCGATCGCCAGGCAGGCCAGGCCGGCCAGCACGGCAAGTGGGAACGCGAGGCCAGAATGGCCGACGATGCGCTGGATCAGGCCGTTGAGCGACTGGTTGCGGCCGAAGGAGGCACCGGTCGCGTTGTCGCCGCCGAGCAGCTGCGTGCGCCAGTAGGTGAGGGTGTCGCGCGGCAGCACCAGCAGACAGACCACGTTGAGACCGAGGAACGTGCCCAGCGCGCGGGCCGCGTCCGCGCGACGACCGGTGACCAGCAGGTGCAGCACGAAGATCAGCGGGGTGAGCTTGATCGCGGCGGCCAGCCCGACCAGCACGCCCCGGTAGCGGTTGCGCGGCAGCACCAGCACGTCCAGCACGACCAGCGCCATCAGCACCACGTTGATCTGGCCGAGCCCGAGGCCGCGCCACACCGGCTCCAGCGCGAACACGCCAAAACCCAGCGCGGGCACCAGCCAGGGCGGTCCGGCGACCGTGACACTGGTGCGCAGCACGAGCACCAGGCCCAACACGGTCAGCACCGCGAACACGCCCCAGACCAGCTGCGGCGGCAGCGCGGCCAGCGGCAGGAACAGCACGGCGGCGACGGGCGGATAGGTGAATGGCAGGCCGTGCGAGATGTTCGGCAGGAACCGCAGGGAGCCGTAGAGCGGATCGCCGTGCAGCAGCGCGAGTCCACCGGCCCGGTACACGCCACTGTCCACGCCGACCCCCGCACCGAGCCACCAGCACAGCAGCGCGACGCCGACGGACGCCACGATCAGGCCGACGCCCAGTCGCCGCCAAGCTCCACTGTGGATGGTGACCATGGCACGCCCCCGACGGACGGGACCGAACCGATTCCGGCCCACTGCCAGGACGCTAAGGATTTTTCGGACTCGAATCGTCAGGCTGGGGAGCTGTCTTTGCCCGCGACCGGCGTAGCAGCAACGCGGCTTGTGCTACCGGGGTACTACTCGCCCGCGACGACCAGCCCGGCCTCGTAGGCCAGCACCACCGCCTGCGCGCGATCGCGCAGTCCCAGCTTGCCGAACACCCGGCTGACATGCGTTTTCGCGGTCTGTTCCACGATGTTCAGGGTCTGCGCGATCTCCGCGTTGGACAGGCCCTTCGCGACCAGCCGCAGCACCTCGCGCTCCCGCGCGGTCAGGCCGAGCAGGTCCGGCGGAGCCGGCCGGTCCGGATTGTGCCGGCTGAACTCGGCGACCAGCCGCCGCGTCACCGACGGCGCGAACAGCGCGTTGCCCGAGGCAACCACCCGCACCGCGTTCACCAGATCGGCCAGCGGCGCGTCCTTGAGCAGGAATCCGCTTGCCCCACAACGAAGTGCGCGGTACACGTAGTCGTCGATGTCGAAAGTGGTCAGCATCAACACCTTCGGCCCGTCCGGACCCGGGGTCTCGGCCAGGATCTTCTCGGTCGCGGCCAACCCGTCCAGCACCGGCATGCGCACGTCCATCAGCACCACGTCCGGCCGCAGTTCGCGCACGGCCAGCACGGCCCGCGCGCCGTCGCCCGCCTCGCCGACGACGTTGAGGTCCGGTTGCGCGGCCAGCACGGCGCGGAAACTCTCCCGCACCATGGTCTGGTCGTCCACGATCAGCACGCTGGTCGTCATGCCTGGTCCAGTTCCTCGCGCAGGGGCAGCTCGGCGAGCACCCGGAAGCTGCCGTCCTCGGCAGGCCCGGTCTCCAGCCGGCCGCCCAGCATGTTCACCCGCTCCCGCATGCCCAGCAGACCGTGCCGGGCGCGCACCTCGCCGGCCTGTTGCGGCGCGGCCGGTTCGGTGCCCTCGGTGTTGCGGATGTCCAGGTGCAGCGCGGAGTCCGTGGTCCACACCTCGACCCGGATCGCGCTGCCGGGCGCGTGCCGGATCGCGTTGCTCAATGCCTCCTGGGCGATCCGGTAGGCGGAAAGTCCGAGCGCGGTCGGCAGTTCGTCCGCGATCACGTACAAGGACAGGCCGATGTCCGTGCCGGCCGCGCGCAGTCCGTCCACCAGATCCTTGATCTCGCGCAATGCCGGCTGCGGCGCGGTTTCCGCCGCCTCGCCGTCCGCGCGCAGCACGCCGAGCAGCCGTCGCATCTCGGTCAGCCCCTCCCGCGCGGTCGAGCACAGCGCGGCGAATTCGGCGCGCACATCGTCGCTGAGGTCGGGGAATCGGTAGGGCGCGGAATCCGCGCGCAGCGCCAGCATCGACATGTGGTGCGCGACCACGTCGTGCAGTTCGCGGGCGATGTGCGCGCGCTCGGCCAGGATCGCGGTGTCGGCCAGCGCGGTCGCCCGGTGCAGGCGCTGTTCGTTGCCGGTCCGCGCCAACTGCACCACGTACCCGACCAGCGTCACCGCGCCGACCAGACCGGCCGTCGAGCCGACCCAGGCCGAGCCCCAGAACGTGCCGTCCGCGAAGTACCAGCGCGACCAGGTGATCGCGAAGATCACCAGCACGTCCGCGGCGACGGTGACCGACAGCGGAGCGGACTCGGCGACCGCGAACACGATGACCAGCGCGGCGAGCAGCAGCCAGAACGGGACCAGGCCCAGCCACCCGCTCTCGCCGATGTAGTCCGGCAGCGTCCAGCTGTGGATGACCGCGTAGGTGTAGCCGAGCAGCAGCACCACCATCAGGCGCAGGCCGTAGAGCGGCCAGCGGTGGCAGGCGAGCACCGCGATCATGCTGACCACGGTGACCGCAACGGTCATGATCCCGGCCGTGGTGAACAGCGGATGGTTGGCGAGCGAGGTGAACCAGCACCACCCGACCAGCACTACCGCGGCGGCACCGACCAGCACGGCCCGCCGCGTCCACCTGGCCTCGCCGCGTCGCACGGAGATCGGGGTCGGCGTGGCGACGGTGGCGTCGCGCAGCGCGTGCCCGGCGGTCACCAGGAACCGGCGGATCATGGTCAGCCCGATGACCAACCCCGCCGGGAACCGGTGCGCCTGGCCGGGGCCGACGGCTGCGCGGTTGCTGCCCATATGGCGGACGATACCGATTCCCGCCAGGTTGGCGCTGGTTGGCGCCGGTTGGCAGGATAGGGTGAAATATTCAATGCCGGACTCCATTACGGCCGGCTCGACATCGGGGTGATGACGGTGACCAGCTCATTTTCCGGCCGGGCTCAGCGCTCCGGGGTGCCCCGGTTGCCGACTCGCCCGACGGGGTGGCCGGTCGGTTCCTACGACAACTACGAACAGGCGCAGCGCGCCGTCGACTTCCTGGCCGAGAACGACTTCCCGCTGCTCGACGTGACCATCGTCGGCGTCGACCTGATGCTGGTCGAGCGGGTCACCGGCCGGTTGAGCTGGGGCCGGGTGGTCAGCACCGGCATCGCCTCCGGCGCGTGGTTCGGCTTCTTCGTTGGTCTGCTGCTGGCCTTCTTCGACACCCAGACCGCGGCCATCGGACCGATCCTGGTCGGCATCGGCGCGGGCATCGTGTTCGGGTTGATCTTCGCCTCGGTCGGCTACGCGTCCACTCGGGGCCGTCGCGATTTCCAGTCCACCAGTCAGCTGGTGGCCGGCCGCTACGACGTGCTGTGCCAGCCGCCCACCGCGGAGCGCGCCCGCGACCTGATCGCCAAGCTCTCGATGCGGCCGCAGTCCAATCCCAGTTGACCCTCGGTGATCGTCGCAACGCCCCGTTCTGCCTGATCGGACGCTGATTTCTGTCGGTGCCCGGTGCGATCATGGTGACGCGGGGTGGTCATCATGGCTGAATCCAGGGCGGTCGGCGGCTGGGAGTCCGCCGTCGACATCACCGACTGGCGACTGATCGTCGAGTCGCGAACTCGCCGTGCCCGCACGGATCTGGCCCTGTTGGACGCCGATCCGCTCAGTACTTCCGACACCGAGGTGGCGCGGGCTGCAGCCCTGGAATCGCTGGCGATCGTGGACGCCGTGCTGCGCACCCGCGCGAAATGGTGGCAGGCGCCGTCGGTCTGGTGGTCGGGCTGGCGGATCGAACGTGCCTGGCGAGCGCTGCACGAGGCCGAGGTGTACCTGATCGCGGCGGATCCGCAGCTCTCCGCCCGGCTGCCGGCGCTGGCCGAGCGGATCAACCCGTGCCTGCCCGACACCGACCTGCGCCGCATCGCGCTGTCCCGACTGCGCCCGGACGATCCACCCAGCCAGGCCGACCGGATCGTGGTCACCGACGCGGTGCGCGCCGCGTTCGACGCCTCCGACGAGGCGCATGCGAGCGCGCGGGCGCTGCGCAACAAGCTGTTCGTGGCCGCGCTGAGTCTGTTGCTGGTCAACGTGTTGCTCGGCGTCGTCTCGTCGGTGTGGCCCGCGCTGCTGCCGATGTGCGTTGCCGGCAGCGAGAACCAGCCCGTCACCCAACTGATCTGCGCGGGCGGCGGCGCGCATCCGGGCGCGGGCGAGGTATGGCTGGTCGCGCTGATGGGCGGGGTCGGCGCGAGCATCGCGGCCGTGGTTCTGTTGGTGCGCAGGCGACCCAGCCTCTCGCCGTACGTGCTCGCCGGCTACCAGGCGCTGATCAAGGTGCTGCTCGGCGCGCTGCTCGCGGTGGTCGGCGTGCTCGCGCTCGGCGCCGGCCTGGTCGAGGGCCTGGTTTCCCTGCACAGCCAGGACGCCGTGCTGTTCTGGGCCGTGCTGCTCGGCTACTCCCAACAGATCGGCACCCGGTTGTTGGACAACTACGCCGACCGACTGATGGACCGCGTCCGTCCACTGGAGGGACCGGGCAACGACTGAACCCGTTGCCTACAAGCCCTGAACCCGTTGCCTACAAGCACAGCCGGACAGCACTCCTGCCAGGTCACTACCGTGTACTGACTCACACAACGGTTGCACATGGCACGGGCGATCAGGCAACACTGTCTCCAACCAACGGCGAACAACGTCGGTTCGCCGAGTCCGAGGAGGCAGCGTGCAGTTCGGTCGGTACTACGAGGAGTTCGAGGTCGGCGCGGTGTACAAGCACTGGCCGGGCAAGACGGTGACCGAATACGACGACCACCTGTTCTGCCTCATCACCATGAACCACCATCCGCTGCACCTGGACGCGCACTACGCGGAGGAGACCACCGACTTCGGCAAGAATGTCGTGGTCGGCAACTACATCTACTCGCTGCTGCTCGGCATGTCCGTGGCCGACGTCTCCGGGAAGGCCATCGCCAATCTGGAGGTCGAGTCGCTGCGGCACGTCAAGCCCACCTTCCACGGCGACACGATCTACGGCGAGACCACCGTGCTGGACAAGACCCCGTCGAAGTCCAAGGACGATCGAGGGGTCGTCTATGTGGAGACCAGGGGCTACAAGCAGGATGGCACCGTGGTGTGCGTGTTCCGGCGCAAGGTGATGGTGCCCAAGCGCTCCTACGGCGAGAGCCGGGGTGGCGAGCAGCCGGGCAGGCCCGAGCCCAAGGAGTGAACATTGACGGGTGTCGAACTGACCCGTGACCGGTTGGCCGTCTTCGCGAAGCAGGAGGCGGCCGGCGAGTCGCCGCTCTATGAGCACCTCGCCGCCGCGGCCTGCGCCGACGACGACGTGGCCGCCCTGCTCACCGCGGCCGAACCGGACCAGGCGCGGGCGACGCTGTTCTTCGCGGCCGCGCACCGGCTGGTCATCGCCGAGCCGACCAGCCAGCTCGCGTACTACTACCCGTCGGTCGGCGGCGACCGCGGCGTGGACGAGCGGACCTGGCCCACGTTCCGTGAGTTCGTGTTGGCCCGCGCCGAGAAGATGCGCGACCTGATCGCGACCCGGGTCACCCAGACCAACGAGGTGCGCCGGGCGGCTCTGCTCTACCCGGCGCTGGTCGCCATCGGCAAGCAGGCGGGCGCGCCGCTCGGCCTGCTGGAGGTCGGCACCAGCGCGGGCCTGCTGCTCGGCGTCGACCGCTACGGCTACCGGTACTCGCTGCCCGGCGGCGAGCAGGTCAACGCGGGCCTGGCCAAGGCGGCCCTGGTGCTCACCAGCCAGCTCGGTCTCGCCGAGGGCGTGAAGAAGCCCGCGCTGCCGCGCAAGCTCGCCGTCGGCGCCCGGGTCGGCCTGGACATCCATCCGGTTGACCTGGCCGACGAGGAGGAGCTGGCCTGGCTGGAGGCGTGCGTCTGGGCCGACCAGGTGGACCGCATCCGGCTGCTGAACACCGCGGCGGGCGTGCAGGCAGGCGGACGGCCCGACCTGGTCACCGGCGACGCCGTGGACGACCTCGCCTCGGCCGCCGCGCGCGTCCCGGCCGATCAGCCGCTGGTCGTGTTCGACTCGCACACGTTGCCCTACCTGGAGGCGCCCCGCCGGACGGCGTTCGTCGAGGCGGACGACACGTTCACGGCGATGACCTGTATCGACTGGCTCGGCGACAGCCTGTGCAAGATCACCCGGCGGTGGCATCCCGTGCAGGTGCACCGCGACAGCCAGGGGTACATCCGGGTCCTCACCGCCGAGCCGAGCCACGAGCGCCTCGTCCAGCGCGCGTTCGAGAAGATCCGCCAGGCCAGCCACGGCATGCCCGCCGTGATGATCCGCCAGCTCGACTCGCTGGTAAAGATCATGGCCGATACGTCCGGCGCCGGGCAGCGCCAGGTGCTGCTGGACCAGGCCGCCATGATCCAGCGGGCGAGTGAGCGCTCGGTGCCGGAGGGAGCGGACCGGGACGACATCAGGCGCCGGTACGAGGACGTGCTCACCGCCGATGGCCGGCTCGCGGGCCGCGACGGCGCCGCGACCACCGCGCTGGGGTAACGTCCGGTCAAGGTCATGGCGCGCGCGGCGGAAGGGTCATCGTGAGCCTGGATGAGATCGACGGGCAGATCATCGCCGCGCTCGTCGGGAACGCCCGGGCCAGCTTTGCCGAGATCGGGTCCCTGGTGGGGCTGTCCGCTCCCGCGGTCAAGCGCCGGGTGGACAGGCTGCTGGCGTCCGGCGCGATCACCGGCTTCTCCGCCAGGGTGGACGCGTCGGTGCTCGGCTGGACCACCGAGGCGTACGTCGAGCTGTTCTGCCGGGGACGTACCTCACCCGCTCAGATCGGCGCGGCGGTCAGCAGGCACCCCGAGGTCGCCGAGGCCTGCACGGTCACCGGGGAGGCGGATGCCCTCGTGCACATCCGCGCAGCGGACATGCAGCACTTCGAGCAGGTCGTCGAGCGGATCAGCGCGGAGCCCATCGTGCTGCGCACCCGCAGCGTCATCGTGCTGTCCCGGCTCGTGGACCGGGCCGACGTGAGCTTCTCCAGCGCGCTCGCCGATCGCTGACCAGGCCGGGCGCCACCGCGACTCGGCGGCCGAGAAATCACGATGCTCATGCCCCGGCTTGCTGCGAGCCGTTAAAGTCGCCGGTATGCCCGACAATCTCACAGACCCGAGCCACAGCACCGCGCAGTTCCGCGCCTTCGTCCAGGAGGCTCCGGGCGAGCCCGAGCGCAGCTGGGCGATGAAGGCGCCGAGAACCAAGGTGGCCATCCTGGCCGGCATCGTGCTCGGCGTCGCCCTCGTCATCGCGCTCGTCTCGCTGACCCTGGCCTAGCGCTACGCCCGTCCCGGGCGGGGCACCGCGCGACCGCGCTCGCAACGACAACGTTCCCTGGGGCCAGCAGGGCTCACGTATCGTGGCAGCGTGAGACACGGTCATTGCGGGCCAAACAGCGCAGCGGCGGGCGTTTCACCGTGGTCTCCGCCAGTCGTCGCCTGGATCGGAGCGCACGGGGAGCCGCGGTGAGCGTTGTCCGCGGCCAGGCTCGGCGCCGGTGGGCAGTGGTAGCAGGGGGGGTGGCTTTGCTCTGCGCGCTGCCGGCGATCGACAGCGCGCTGCCGGTGACCGTGCCCCCGGTTTCCGCGACGGTGCTGCGCACCCGCGTCCTGGATTCGGCCAGCCTGCCGTACTCCGGCTACGCGGAGAGCAACGCGACGTTCGGGTTGCCGGCGCTGAACGGGTTCAGCGACGTCACCGCGCTGCTCGACGGGGTTACCCGGATGCGGGTCTGGCAGGCCGCACCGGACCGGTGGCGGGTTGATGTCCTGTCCGACGCCGGCGAGCACGACACCTACCAGACGCCGCAGGCCTCCTACATCTGGGATTCGGCCGGCCAGCTGCTGACCGAGGTCCTCGGCCGCTACCCGGTGCGGCTGCCGAGGGCGGCCGACCTGCTCCCGCCGGCGCTCGCCGTCCGCCTGCTGCGGGAGGCGGGGCCGCGCGCGCGGGTGAGCGTGCTCCCCCCGCGCCGGGTGGCCGGCATCGCGGCCGCCGGACTGCGCGTCACTCCCGGTGATCCCGCCTCCACCATTGCCCAGATCGACGTCTGGGCCGTGCCGGCCAGCGGGCTTCCGCTGCAGGTCGAGGTCTTCGGCCGGGGCAGCGGGCAGCCGGCCCTGCAGACCCAGTTCCTCCAGGTGGCTTCCTGGCACCCGGTGCAGGCAATCCTCACCCCGCAGCACGGTCCCGGCACCGCCTTCACCCAGGCCACCGCAGCCGACCTGTCCGGCGCGCTGGGCAACCTCGGCCCGGTGCTCCTCCCGCCCAGCCTGGCCGGGCGGGCGCGGATCGCCGCGCCGGCGGGATTCGCTCAGGTCGGCATCTACGGCCGCGGCCTCGCCACGTTCGCGGTGCTCGAAATCAACGGCGCCGCCGGGCTCAACCTGATCGGCGGCGCACGCTACGACGGCGGGACGCTGCTGAAGGTCCGGCACGGCACCGGCGTGGTCGTCAGCACGTCCCTGATCACCGCCGTCCTGCTGCACCCGAGTCCCACCGCGGGCACTTTCGTGCTGGCCGGCTTCGTGAACCGCCAGGTCCTCACGCGGGCGGCCGAGCAGCTCGCGGGGTACCCCTGGTGACCGGCGTGATCGCCACGAGATTCCGTCACGAAGCGGTTCGGTTCGGTGCTCGCCGTAGATTCCGTTGACCTTGATGTGCGGTCCGGGGATCGCTACGGTTTGCTTGGCCCGAACGGCTCCGGGAAGACCACGCTCGTTCGCATGCTGCTCGGCCTGGTGTATGCGACCAGCGGCGAGATCGAGGTCCTGGGCAAGCCGGTGCCCAGGAAGATGAAACGAATCCTTCCCGAGATCGGTGCCCTGGTCGAGGAGCCCGCCGCTTACCCGCACCTGTCCGGCCGGGCCAACCTCCGGCTGTTCGACGCCGCCGGGCCGGGCGGCAGCCGCCGCACCCGCCGCAAGCGGATCGACGACGCGCTCGAACAGGTGGGGCTCGGGGGCATCGACCGGCGGCCGGTCAAAGCGTACTCGCTGGGCATGCGCCAGCGTCTCGGCCTGGCCGCCGCGCTGGTACGCCGGCCCCGGCTGCTCGTGCTGGACGAGCCGGGCAACGGCCTGGACCCGCGGGGCATCAGGGATTTCCGACAGCTCCTCATCGACCTGAACGCGACGGGCACGACGATCTTCCTGTCCAGCCACCTGCTGGGCGAGGTGGAGCTGCTGTGCACCCGGGTGGGCGTCCTTGACCGCGGCCGCCTCGTGCTGCAGCAGGACCTGGCCGACCTGCAGGCGCCGACCGGCCGGATCATCGTGCAGAGCCCGGATGCCGTCCGCGCCGCGGCCCTGCTCGACGGGCGGGTCGAGGCCAGGGACGGCACCAGGCTGGTGGTGCGGCACGACGACCCGGCCGCGCTCAATGCCCGCCTGGTGGGCGAAGGCGTCCGCGTCAGCGAGATGACCGTGCATCGCCGTTCGCTCGAGGAGGTCGTGCTCGAGGTCACCGGCGCGGGCAGCGACCAGGTAGGCGGAACCCGGGAATGATCACCGTAGAACTGTTCAAGCTGCTGCGCCGGGCGCGCACCTGGATCAGCATCGCGCTGCTCTGCGCCCTGCCGGTCGGCGTCGCGGTCTTCATCGCCGTGACCCACCTGGCGCCGCCGCCCGGCCAGGGCGCGGCCTTCCTGTCCGCGGTGGTGCAGGACGGGTCGCTGTACCCGGCGGCGGCACTGGCGCTCGTCCTGCCGGTCTTCCTCCCCGTTGCGGTGGCCCTGGTGGCCGGCGACTCGATCGCCGGCGAGGCGGCTGCGGGAACGCTGCGCTACCTGCTGGTCAGGCCGGTCGGGCGGACCAGGCTGCTGGTCGCCAAGCTCGCCGCCGTCACCGCGTTCGTCCTGCTGGCCGTCGTCGCGGTGACGCTGACCTCGTACATCACCGGGGTCTCCCTCTTCGGCTCGGCCCCGCCGGCGGCGGTGGGACGCGGCGGCAGCCTCCAGTCAGGCATCCCGACCGGCGGAGTCCAGGCCGGCAGCAGCGTGACCTCGCTGTCCGGTGCCGCCCTCACGCTGACGCAGCTGATCGAGCGGATCGGGGGAGCCGTGGCGCTCATCACCGTCTCGATGCTGGGCGTCGCGGCGATCGCGTTGTTCCTGTCCACGGTCACCGATTCGGTGATGGGCGCCGCCTTCGGCTCGCTCGCCGCCCTGGTGGGCAGCGAGGTGCTGGTCACCCTCAACGCCGCGGTGGCGATCCAGCCCTACCTCCCGACGAGGTACTGGCTGTCCTGGATCGACTTCTTCCGGCAGCCGATCTTCTGGCGGGACATCCAGCGCGGCTTCGGCATCCAGGCGATTTACGTGGTGGTGTTCCTCGCCGCGGCGTGGGCCAACTTCTCCACCAAGGACGTGACCACCTAGACGCGTTTCCGCGGAAACGCCAGGCGCGGGCCACCAGGTCCGGGCCCGCGGCTCCCAGCGGAGCCGACCGCCAGGCGAAGTAGGCCGGCCACCAGGTCGCGGTGTCGTAGCCGAGCGCCTGGGGCGCGTAGTAAAGCACCGCGTGAGCCGGCTCAAGCTGATGCCACATCCGAAGTGTCAGGACCGGGTATTCACTCATTGCTTTCTCCCGGAGCCGTTCGGCTAAATCTCTGCTGGCGGCTCGTCGGCCGCGATGCGGGCTATGGCGTCTGCCCACAGGACGGCGGGCGTGAACGTCCCGCTCGCTATCTCGCTGGCGGGCACGGACCAGAACCGGAAGGTGGAGTTCTTTGTCCACGGCCTGATCCGCTTCATCGCGGCGGCATGCGGGTCGGTCCTGGCGAACTCGGCCAGCGCCTGCCTGCCGGTCCAGGCCGACAGGGTCCAGAAGGTGCCCGTCAGCGGCTGCGCCCGCAGCGACACGCCCAGGATCCCGGCGGACTGCCGGGCCTGCCGCCACAGCCGGAGCGAGTGCATCAGGAAGAGGGGCGAGCGCGCTGCGCTGCTCAGCTCGAACTTCGACGCCATCACCACCGCCACCGGGCCGGCATCGGGCTGATCTATCGACGTCCAGGGGATTTCCACGGTCCGCTCCTTCTGGCCCACGGCCTCACGATCGTTGGATAGTGTCGCTGTCCAATTATTAGATACTGGTACTATCCAAGTCAAGCCAATAGCAGAGCCGCGGGGGAGCAGGAGGTGCCGGAGTCCGATGCGGATGGCGGAGCTGAGCAGCCGCAGCGGCGTGCCGATCCCGACGATCAAGTACTACCTGCGGGAGGGCCTGCTGCAGCCGGGCACGGCGACCGCCGCCACCCGGGCGGAATACAGCGAGTCACACGTCCGGCGGCTGCGGCTCATCAGGGCGCTACTGGAGATCGGCGAGCTTCCGGTCACGGCGATCCAGCGGATCGCCGGCGCGCTCGATGACGACACGGTGAGCCTGCACGAATTGATCGGCAGAGCCCAGTACGCGCTCGGGCCGCACGTCACCCCGCCCGCCGGCGACCCGGACTGGCAGGCCGCGGCCGGCGAGGTTGACGCGCTCCTCACCGGGCTCGGCTGGCAGATCACGGCGGGCTCGCCGGCCCGGGCGCTGCTGAGCGGTGCCCTGGTCGCGCTGCGCCGGCTCGACTCGGGTCCGGCCGGCCTGAGCCTGCAGGTCTACGCGGAAGCGCTCGGCCGCCTCGCGGCGCAGGAGGTGGCCACGGTGGACCTGCCGTCGGGGGAGACCGACCGCACGGCCGTCGTCGAGTCTGCGGTGGCCGGCATGGTGCTCTACGAGCGGGTGGTCATCGCCCTGCGCCGACTCGCCCAGGAGGACGCCTCGGCACAGCGCTTCGGCCGCGCCGGGATGCAATGACCGGCGCCGGGGCGTCGGCGGGCGTCGGCGGGCACCGGGGCGTCGGGGCCCGTGCGGCGCTATGCGCGCACGGATCAGCAGTCTTCCCCGGCGGCTAACCGGGACGTCAGGCCGAGCGCCTCCGGATGTTCCCGGCGGTAATGCTCGGTCAGCACCTGGCTTGCCTGCCCGGGGCGGTGGGCGACGGTGCGCTGGCAGATCTCGCAGCGCACAACGGGAAGTTGCGTGACGGTCACCGGAAAGCGGCGGGAGCTCGGCTTACTCATCACGAAACATAATGCCAGCTCGCGCGCAGCGGCTCGACACCGGGATGGCTTGCACCGGCATCCTGCCGCGCCTACCTTTCCTGCAGAACGGACAAGATGTTTCCCGCCGGGTCCTTGAACCAGGCGATATAGGGGCCTCCGGCCCGGTTGATCTCCTTCTCGTCCTCCCCGAGTCCGTCGTAGTGCTCGAACCGCACGCCGCGGGCGGTCAGCTCGTCGACTGCCTTGTCGATGTCGTCCACCGGGAAATTGAGGATCGTGTATTCGGCCGGCGTGTGGCCGGGCTTCGGGTAGACAATCGTGTCCCGCCCGCCGGCCAGGTGCAGCGTGAGGATGCCGTGCTCCTCAGAAGTCTCGATGCCGAGCGTGCCCCCGTAGAACTCGCGCGCCTTGTCCACGTCATTGACGGCGAACCCGCTGAATGCTTTGGTATCCGCGAACATTCCATGCTCCTCTCGACCGGCTCTACCCGTGCAGACCGCCCGCGCCCCCCGAACTCATCGCCGCCCCGCCCCGCCCGCGCCCCCCGAACTCATCGCCGCCCCGCCCCGTCCATGATCACCTTTCCCACGCTCATCGCCGCTCCGCCCCCGCACCATGATCAACAACCACTTTCCATGCGGTACGCGAAAGTACCGGCCAAATTTGCCCCGATATGTACTCGCGCAACGCAACGCATGGAAAGTCGCTGGGCCGTCTCACGATGCGAGATGCTTCCGCCCCGCGGATGCCTCGTCCATGATCACGACAACTTTGCACACGCTATGACCATGGAAAACGATGACTCGTCGCGAATTTTGGTCGTAGCGTGTGCAAAGTCGAGAGCGATCATGGAGGGCGGAGGTGCCGGAGGACATCAGTAGTGCGCGTGACTAGCAACTAGCCTCCGGCCAGGGCTGGGCGGGAGAGCGCGAAGCGCCGCCGGGGGATCCGGGTGTCCTTGCCGGTGGCCAGGTCGGCCAGCATCTCGCCCAGCAGCGGCCCGAACTTGAACGCATGACCCGATCCGCCGCCGCCGACGACGACCGGCCCTTCCCGGTCGAGCACGAAGTCCTCGTCGGCGGTCATCGTGTACAGGCAGGTCTCGGCCGCCAGGCCGGCCGGGACCAGGCCCGGCAGCCGCTCGCGGGCGTAACGCACAGCCTCCTCTTCCAGCGCCGGGTCGATCTCGGCGAACGGCCCGGAGCGGGGATCGACGGCCCGGCCGGGAGTGTGCGCCGCGACCTTGATGCCCGGCGCGCCGCCGGTGCCTGGCGTCCCGCCGGTGCCTGGCGTCCCGCCGGTGCCTGGCGTCCCGCCGGTGCCTGGCGTCCCGCCGGTGCCTGGCGTCCCGCCGGTGCCTGGCGCGCTGCCCGTGCCTCGCTCGTCCGCGCCCGGCATGCCGCCGGTGGCCGGCACGACGTACCAGGCCGCGCCCGCGGGCGACCACTCGATCAGGGTCGGCCAGGCGGCGCCCGGGTCCCGCGGCGCGAAGTACCGCACCTGCTGCAGCGTGACGGTCAGCCGCGGGACGCGGGTCACCGCCCCGGCCAGCAGCCCGGCGCACCAGCCGCCCGCCGCGATCACGGCCACCCGCGCCGAGATCTCCCCGGCCGGGGTACGCAGCAGGACCCGGTCGCCGCGGGGCTCGATGCCCAGCACCGGGGTCCGCGCCCTTATCTCCGCGCCGTCGCGGCCGGCCAGCCGCTGCAGCGCCGCGACCGCCCGGGCGGCGAGCAGCACCCCCGCGTCGGGCTGGAACAGCATCCGCTCGCCGGGCCGCGCGGCGATGCCGGGGAACCGGGCGGACACCTCCCCGGCCGTCAGCCAGCCGTGCCGCACGCCGCACTCGCCCAGCGCCGCGGCGCACGAGCTCGCGCCCGGACCGACGTCGAGTCCGCCGGTCGCGACCAGCAGTTCCTCACCGGCGTCGTCCTCTAGCTGCGACCAGGCCTCGCGGGCGATGGCCGCCATCCGCACGTAACCGGGATCGGGGTACGCGAGCCGGAAGATCCGGGTCGCGCCGTGCGAGGAGCCCCGGGCGTGGCCGAGATCGAACTGCTCGAGCAGCAGCGCCGGGACGCCGCGGGCAGCGAGCGCCCGCGCGGTGGCCGAGCCGATCACGCCGGACCCGACGACCGCGACCTCCACCCGTTCCACGGCCGCGACGATAGCCGGCGGCCGCTTCCCGCGGCCGCTCACCGGCCGCCGGCCCCGCCGCTGCCCGAGGCTGCTTCCCGCGGCCGCTCCGCGGCCGCCGGCCCCGCCGCTGCCCGAGGCTGCTTCCCGCGGCCGCTCCGCGGCCGCCGGGCCCTGCCGCTGCCCGCGGCCCCAGGCTGCTTCCCGCGGCCGCTCCCCGGCCGCCGGGCCCCACCGCTGCCCGCGGCCGCTGCCCGCGGCCGCCGCGCCCCGCCGTTTCCCGCGGCCCCAGCCTCCGCGGGCCCCGCCTCAGCCTTGCTGGGCGCCGGCCATCGGAGCGGTGAGCTCGAGCTGGACGCCGTCGGGATCCTCGAAAGAAAGCACGTCGATGCCGAACGACGGCAGGCTGGTGATCTCGCCGTGCCGCACGCCCTGCTCGTCGAGCAGCCGCACCGCCTGCTCGAGATCATGGTGGCTGGCGACACCGAAGCTGAGATGGTCCAGGCCCACCCGGTCCGGGTCGAACCGGTCGCCGCGGGCCGCCATGGGCCGCAGGCCCATGAGCAGGTTGCCGCGGACCATGACCACGCCGCCGAAGAGGATCTTGAACGTCTCCGCCGCCGACGGGTCGTCGTCCGGCGGCGACTCGACGGCCACGTCGAAGCCGAGCAGGCTGGTGTAGAACGCACGGCTCCGCTCCACGTCGGTCACCGTGAGCCGCAGGTGATGAATGTCACCGCACGGAATCTGTCCAGGCACGGCACTCTCCTTTCCAGGTCAGGCACGGGCCTTTCCAGGCCGGGCAGGGGACCTGTCACCGCCAAGCATGGCGCGCGGAGGGGCCGCGCGCGCGGAGATCACTGCGACGGGCCGGACGCCTCTGCGCCGCCGAGCGCCTGCAGCGCCGCGCAGTCTGCCTGGCGCGGCGCGGTCAGCGGCCCCGGGCCGAGCGCACGCAGCACGATCCCGATGACCAGAGGGTCGGACGGCAGCTGGCCGTGCGCGATCACCGCGGCCGGGCACACCGACTGCAGCGGGACGTTGACCGCCCCGGCCAGCCGCGCCGAATCGGGCGGGCGGACCACCTGGTCGTCGATGGTCCACAAGGACAGCCAGCCGGGCCGCCCGGTGAGCGGGGTCTTCTGCAGCCGGGTGAGCAGCGCGCCGCCCGGCACGAGCTGCTGGCAGGCGACCGGGCACGCCGCCGGGTCGGCGGCGTTCCCCGCGGCTGCGATCCGGGTGCCGTTCAGCGGCGAGCCGAGGGTGATGATCCGCGCGGCCTTCCGCGCCCCGCCGTCCTGCACGTCCCACAGCCGCGCGACAACGCCGCCCGCCGAGTACCCGATCACGTCTATCCGGCCCGCCCCGCCGCGCAGCGCCCGGTTGACGTAGTTGTTCAGGACCGCCGCCTGGGCCACCAGGTCGCCGGTGCCGTTGCCGGGCAGCCTGACGATCTCGGTGGTCCGGCCGGTGGCGCGGATCCGGTCGGACAGGACATCCACCGACGCGATGCTCCCCCCGTAACCGGGGACGAGCAGCACCACCTCCGCACCCGCCAGGCTCGGCGTCGGCGCCGGCCCGGTGAAGGCGCCCGCCCCCTGCAGCCCGCCCGCCGCCGCGAGCACGGCGAGGAACAGGCTGCTGCCCACGACGAATACCCGCCGGCGCGGGCTCAGCCACGCCAGCCGCCCGGCGCCAGGGATCCGCATGCCTCTCATGGTGAGCCGGACCGCCAGCCGGCGCAAATCCGGCACCCGGCGCGGATCCGCCGGCCAGCTCAGCTGGCGTCCCGCGCCTCGTCGTCCGGCCCGGGCTGGTACCGGTATCCCATGCCGGGCTCGGTGATCAGCCAGCGGGGCCGCGGCGGGTCCGGCTCGAGCTTGCGGCGCAGCTGGGTCATGTACAGGCGCAGGTTCCCGGTGGCGTCCGCGTAGCCGGGCCCCCACACCTCGGTGAGCAGCTGCCGCCGCGACAGCAGCTTGCCGGGGTTGCGCAGCAGCACCTCGAGCAGGTGCCATTCGGTCGGGGTGAGATGGGTGTCCCCGGCCTCGCCGCCGTCCGCCTGGTACACCCGCTTCGCGGCCAGATCCACGGTGAGCATCCCGAGCCGGATCCGGGGGAGCGCGTCGGTGCCGTGTGCCCGCCGGGCAGCAGCGCGCATCCGGGCCAGCAGTTCCTCCATCCCGAACGGCTTCGTCACGTAGTCGTCTGCCCCGGCGTCGAGTGCCTCCACCTTGTCCGTGCTGTCGGCCCGCCCCGACAGCACGATGATGGGCACCGTGGTCCAGCCGCGCAGCCCCTCGATGACCTCGAGACCGTCCAGGCCGGGCAGGCCGAGGTCGAGCACGACCAGGTCGGGCGGGTTCTTGGCCGCGACCTCGAGCGCTTCCGGGCCGGTCGCCGCGGTGGTCACCTCGTACTCCCTGGCGCGCAGGTTGATCCGCAGCGCCCGCAGGATTTGCGGCTCGTCGTCCACCACGAGGACCCGCGGCATCAGAGCGTCCCGGGCTGGGTGCCGGGCACCGGCATGGCCTCGCGTTCCCGCCGCCGGGGCCGGTCTCGCCGTCGCCCGGCTGCACTTCCGCCGCCGGCAGGGAAAGGATCATGGTCAGCCCGCCGCCCGGCGTCTCTTCCGGTTCCAGTGTGCCCCCCATGGCCTCGGCGAAGCCGCGGGACAGCGCGAGGCCCAGCCCGACGCCGGTGCTGTTGTCGGTGTCGCCGAGCCGCTGGAACGGGACGAACATCCGCGTCCTGTCGGCCTCCGGGATGCCGGGCCCGCGGTCGATCACCAGCAGCTCGACCCGGTCGCCGAGCGAGCTCGCGGTCAGCAGCGGCGGGTCGGCGGCCGGAGAGTAGCGCAGCGCGTTGCTCGTCAGGTTCACGATCACCCGCTCAAGGATGCCCGGATCGGCGAGGACCTCAGGCACCGAGTCGGCGATCTCCACCAGGACCGGCCGCCCGGCCGGTCCCAGGTCGTCGAGCGAGCGCGCGACGATCTCTTCCAGCCCGACGGGCCGGGGGAACACCGACAGCACGCCGGCCTCCAGCCTGCTCATGTCGAGCAGGTTGCCGACCAGGTGGGCGAGGGTCTGCAGCGACTCGTCGGCGGTGGCAAGCAGCTCGTCCCGGTCCTCGGCGCCCCAGTCCACGTCCTCCGAGCGCAGGCTGGTGACCGCGGCCGTCGCGGCGGCCAGCGGCGTGCGCAGGTCATGGCTGACCGCCCGCAGCAGCGCGGTCCGCATCCGGTCGGCGGCGGCGATCGGCCGGGCGGCCTCCGCCTCGGCGGCGAGCCGCTGCTGCTCCAGCGCCACCGCCGCGTAGGCGGCGAACGCGCCGAGCACCCGGCGGTCCGCGGCCGGCAGCGCGTGACCGCGCAGCGCGAGCGTGAGGGTCTCGGTCACCGGCACGTTGACGTCGGCCTCTGTCGGGCTGGTCAGCGCCGACTCGCCGGAACTCGCCACCGCCGTCCACCCCGCGGCCGGGCCGCGGGGGGTGCCGGGCGCCGACGTGGACTCGAGCAGCGTGACCGACTCCATGCCGAACGCCTCGCGGATCCGGTCGAGCAACGCGGCGACGACCCGCTCGCCCCGCAGCACGCTGCCCGCCGTGGTGGCGAGCAGCTCCGATTCCGCGGACGCCCGGGCGGCCTGCTTGGTGCGCCTGGCCGCGAGATCCACCACGGAGCTGACCAGCAGTGCGACGATGACGAACGCGCCCAGGGCCAGCCAGTTGTTCGCCTCGGCGATGGTCCACTGGTGGAGCGGCGGCGTGAAGTAGTAGTTCAGCAGCAGCGACCCGCCGATCGCCTCCAGGACCGCGGGAACGAACCCCCCGGTCAGCGCCACCACGACGACCGCGACGAGGAACATCAGCACGTCGCTGGTGAGGTTGACGCTGCCGCGCAGGTTCGCCAGCACGACGGTCAGCAGCGGGGCGAGCGCAACAGCCAGCAGGTAGCCGGCGATCCTGCGGCGCAGGGTGATGCCGCTGACGCGCGCCTGCGGCAGCCCCCGGCCGCGGCCCATCTCGGAGTGGGTCACGATGTGCACGTCGATGTCGCCGGACCCCCGGATGGTCCTGGCGCCAATCCCCGGACCAGTCAGCAGGGCGAGCGGCCACGACCGGCGGCTGGCGCCGAGCACGAGCTGGGTGGCGTTCTCGGCCCGGGCGAACTCGAGCAGCGCCTCGGGGATGTTGTCGCCGACGACCTGGTGGTAGGTGCCGCCGAGCGACTCGGCCAGCCGGCGCTGGCCGGCCAGCGCGGCCGGGTCGGCGCCGGTGAGGCCGTCGGCCCTGGTCACGTGCACGACGAGCAGTTCGCCGCCGGTGCTCCGGGCGGCGATCCTGGCGGCGCGCCGGATCAGCGTGTCGCCCTCCGGGCCGCCGGTGAGCGCGACCACGACCCGCTCGCGCGCCTCCCAGGTGTCGTGAATCCCGTGCGCCGCCCGGTAGCGCTGCAGCCCCTCGTCCACTTTGTCGGCGAGCCAGAGCAGGGCGAGCTCGCGCAGGGCCGTCAGGTTGCCGGGCCTGAAGTAGTTGTTCAGCGCGGCGTCGATCTTGTCGGCCCGGTAGATGTTCCCGTGCGCCATCCGCCTCCGCAGTGCCTCGGCCGTCATGTTGACGAGCTCGACCTGGTCGGCCGCGCGCACCACCGAGTCGGGGATCGTCTCCCGCTGCGGCACCCCGGTGATCTTGCCGACCACGTCGTTCAGCGATTCCAGGTGCTGCACGTTCACCGTGCTGATGACGTCGATGCCCGCGTTCAGCAGCTCCTCTACGTCCTGCCACCGCTTCTCGTTCCTGCTGCCCGGCACGTTGGTGTGCGCCAGCTCGTCGACCAGGGCGATCTGCGGCTTGCGGGCGAGCACCGCGTCGAGTGCCATCTCCTCGAACACGGCGCCGCGGTAGGGGACAGGAAGCCGCGGGATGATCTCCAGGCCGTTCAGCAGCTCGGCGGTATGCGGCCGCCCGTGTGTCTCGGCGAAGGCCACGACAACGTCGGCGCCGCGCTCGGCCCGCCGGTGACCCTCGCAGAGCATCGCGTAGGTCTTGCCGACGCCGGCCGCGCTGCCCAGGTAGATCCGCAGCTGCCCGCGCTCCGGGCCCGCGGCGCGCCGGTCAGCCGGGTCACGCCGGTCAGCCAGGTCACGCCGGTCAGCCAGGTCACGCCGGTCAGCCGGGTCGCGTTGCTCGTTGTCGCCAGTCTCGTTCATGCTCTTCCCGTCAGCTCACCAACAGTGTGCGGCCGGCCGGGCATTCCCGCACACCGGCGCCCGGGCATTCCCGCACACCGGCGCCCGGCATTCCCGTTCGCCGGCGGCGGGCCGCGGTCACGGCCGTCGGCCGGGTGACGTCCCGTCCGGCTCGTAGCGGTAGCCCATGCCGGGCTCGGTCAGCAGGTACCGCGGGCGAGACGGGTCGTCCTCCAGCTTGCGCCGCAGCTTGGCCATGTGGAAGCGCAGGTAGTTGGTGCTGCGTTCATAACCGGGTCCCCACACGGCGGTGAGCATCCGGCCGGCGGTCACCAGCTGCCCCGGATGCCGCAGCAGGATCTCGAGCAGCCGCCACTCGGTCGGGGTCAGGCGCGCGGTCACCGGTGCCGCGCCGTCCCCGCCCGTACCGCCGCCCGCGCCCGCACCGCTGTCCGCGCCCGCACCGCCGCCGACCGCGCCCTCCACCCGGGTCGCCGTGTACGCGACGAGGTCGATCTTCCAGCTGCCCAGCCGGATGTCCGTCGCGCCGGCCTTGTCCCGGCGCAGCGCGGCCCGCAGCCGGGCGAGCAGTTCCTCGATGTCGAACGGCTTGGTCACGTAGTCGTTGGCGCCGGCGTCCAGCGCCCCGATCTTGTCCCCGGATCCGGTCCGCCCGGACAGCACGATGACCGGTGCCCGCGACCAGGTGCGCAGCTCCTGGATCACGCCGACGCCGTTGACGTCCGGCAGTCCCAGGTCGAGCAGCACCGCGTCCGGCGGCCGCCGGGCCGCCTCGGTCAGCGCCGCCCGGCCGGTCGCCGCGGTGGTGACCTCGTAACCGCGGGCCCGCAGGTTGATCCGCAGCGCCCGCAGCATGGCCGCCTCATCGTCCACGATGAGCACCCGCTGCGGATGCGCCACGGCGTGCACGGCCGGGGCGGGGTGGCTGCCCCGGCCGTGCACCACCGCTTCCCCCATCGGCTGCGCTCAGCTTCCGGGAGAGACCGGGTACTTCTGGTCCAGCGCGACGTTCAGCAGCAGCACGTTCACCACGGGCTCGCCGAGGAAGCCGAGGGTGCGGCCCGCCGTGTACTGGTTGACCAGCGCGCGGATCACGGCCGGGCTGACGTGCCGGGCCGCGGCGACGCGGTTCACCTGGATGGCCGCGTTCGCCGGGGAGATGTCCGGGTCAAGGCCCGACCCGGACGCGGTGACGGCGTCCGCCGGGATCTGCGAGATCCTGACGTGGTCGAACGCGGCGATCTGCTGCTGCCGCTGCTTGATCAGCTTGACCAGGACAGGGTTGTTCGGGCCGAGGTTGGACGCCGACGAGAACGTCGGGTCGCACCCGTAGTCACCCTTGGGGGTAGGCGTCGGGATCGCGGACGACGGCCGCGGCTGGAAGTACTGCGGCAGCGGGTTGCCCTTCGCGTCCACGAACTCCTGGCAGAGCAGGCTGGAGCCGACCACGCGGCCGTGGAAGCTGACCGTAGAGCCGTTGGCCTGCTTATGGAACGCTGCCTCCGCGACCCCCCACATGAAGACCGGGTAAATGATCCCGGTGATCACGGTGAAGACCAGGAGCAGGCGCAACGCGGCGATGTGCTGCCGGACGATGCCGGGAAGGCGGTTCATGCCAGTGAGACCTTTTCAAAATAGGTGATCATGGAATTTGCCCTTCGCTGGGATTTTGAAAAGGCCTCGTCACCTGAATCCGGGAATGAACTGGATGATGAGGTCGAGGATCTTGATCCCGGCGAACGGGATGATCAGCCCGCCGACGCCGTAGATCAGCAGGTTCCGCCGCAGCATCGACGAGGACGACGACGGCCGGTACCGGACGCCGCGCAGCGCCAGCGGGATCAGCGCGACGATGATCAGCGCGTTGAAGATGATCGCCGAGGTGATCGCCGACTGCGGGCTGTGCAGGTGCAGGACGTTGAGCTTGCCCAGGTCGGGGATCACGCTGGAGAACATCGCCGGGATCATGGCGAAGTACTTGGCCACGTCGTTGGTGATGGAGAAGGTGGTCAGCGCGCCGCGGGTGATGAGCAGCTGCTTGCCGATCTCCACGATCTCGATGAGCTTGGTCGGGTTGGAGTCCAGGTCCACCATGTTCCCGGCCTCTTTGGCGGCCGAGGTGCCGGTGTTCATGGCCACGCCGACGTCGGCCTGGGCCAGCGCGGGGGCGTCGTTGGTGCCGTCGCCGGTCATCGCGACCAGCTTGCCGCCCTCCTGCTCCTTCTTGATCAGCGCCATCTTGTCTTCCGGCGTCGCCTCGGCGAGGAAGTCGTCCACACCTGACTCGTCCGCGATCGCCTTGGCGGTCAGCGGGTTGTCACCGGTGATCATGACGGTGCGGATGCCCATCGTGCGCATCTCGGCGAACCGCTCGGCGATCCCCTCCTTGACGATGTCCTTGAGGTAGATGACGCCGAGCGCGCGAGAGGCCGTGCCGACCCGCTCGGCGACCACCAGCGGCGTCCCGCCGACAGACGAGATGCCGTTGACCATCTCGCCGAGGTCGCCCGGTACGCTGCCGCCGCCCTCGCGGACCCAGCGCTCGACCGACGCGGCGGCACCCTTGCGCACCTGCCGCCCGTCCGCCAGGTCGATGCCGCTCATCCGGGTCTGCGCGGTGAACTCCACGAACGAGGCGCCCGTAAGTTCGCCCTCGGTGCGCTCCCGGAGCCCGTACTCGTTCTTGGCCAGCACCGCGATCGAGCGGCCTTCCGGCGTGTAGTCGGCCATGCTGGACAGCTGGGCCGCATTGGCCAGGTCTTCCGGGCTGACCCCCGGCAGGGGCTGGAACTCGGTGGCCTGCCGGTTGCCGATGGTGATCGTGCCGGTCTTGTCCAGCAGCAGTGTGTTCACGTCACCCGCGGCCTCCACGGCGCGGCCGGACATGGCCAGCACGTTGCGCTGTACCAGTCGGTCCATGCCGGCGATGCCGATGGCCGACAGCAGCGCGCCGATCGTGGTCGGGATGAGCGCGACCAGCAGCGCGACGAGGATGACCAGCGACTGCGGCGCCCCAGAATAGAACGCCATCGGCTGCAGCGTGACCACGGCCAGCATGAAGATGATGGTCAGCGCGGCGAGCAGGATGTTCAGCGCGATCTCGTTCGGCGTCTTCTGCCGCTTCGCGCCTTCCACCAGGGCGATCATCCGGTCGATGAAGGTCTCGCCCGGCTTGGAGGTGATCCGCACCACGATCCGGTCCGACAGCACCCGCGTGCCGCCGGTGACCGCGGACCGGTCACCGCCGGACTCGCGGATCACCGGGGCGGACTCGCCGGTGATCGCCGACTCGTCCACCGAGGCGACACCCTCGACGACGTCGCCGTCGCCGGGGATGATCTCGTTGGCCTCGACCACCACGTGGTCACCGAGCGTGAGCTGGGTGCCGGGCACCGGCTCCTCGCGAGGGCCGGCCTGGCCTGGCTGCCAGCCGACGAGCCGCCGCGCCACGGTGTCCCGCTTGGTGCGTCGCAGCGTCTCGGCCTGAGCCTTGCCGCGGCCTTCCGCCACGGCCTCGGCCAGGTTGGCGAACAACACCGTCAGCCACAGGAAGACCACGATGGTCCAGTTGAAGACGGCCTGGTGCCCGGGCGTGTTCCTGATGGCCGTGTACAGGGTCAGCACCGCGCCGACCTCGACGACGAACATGACCGGGTTCTTGATCTGGACCCGGGGATCCAGCTTCTTGAACGCGTCGGGCGTGGCCTTCAGCAGCATCTTGGGGTCGAGCAGGCCGCCGCCGATCCTGCGCGGCCCATCGTCTACCTGCCTGCCGCCCGAGCCCGGAGCAGTGTCGGGTGTCGTAGTCACAGACATCTCAGTGCAGCCCTTCAGCGAACGGTCCCAGCGCGAGTGCGGGGAAGTAAGTCAGGCCGACGAGGACGAGGATCACGCCGACGACCATGCCGACGAACAGGGGCGTCCTGGTATCCAGGGTGCCCGCACTCGCGGGCACCGGGCTCTGTCTGGCCAGCGACCCGGCCAGGCCGAGTGCGAAGATCTCCGGCGCGAACCGGCCGAGCAGCATCACGATGCCGCCCAGGGTCTGGTACCAGGTCGCGCCGCTGCCGAGGCCGGCGAACGCCGAGCCGTTGTTGTTGGCCATCGAGGCGAACGCGTACACGACCTCGGTCAGGCCGTGGGGCCCCGGATTGAAGATTGATCTCTGCCCGACCTTGGTGCCGATCGACAAGCCGGCCGCGGTGAGGATGACCACCGGCAGCGTGAGGAAGTACAGCGCCGCGTACTTCATCTCCACCGGCCGGATCTTCTTGCCGAGGTACTCCGGCGTCCGGCCGACCATCAGCCCGGCCACGAACACCGTGACGATGGCCAGGATGAGGAGGCCGTACATGCCGGCCCCGATGCCGCCGGGGGCGATCTCACCGAGCGCGATGTCGAACAGCGCGATGCCGCCGCCGAACGGTGTCAGCGAGTCATGGAAACAGTTCACCGCGCCGGTGGAGGTGACCGTGGTGGACGCCGCCCACATCGAGCAGGCGGGCGTGCCGAACCGTGTCTCCGTGCCTTCCGCAGCGTGGTGCGCGAGGATCGTCGCCGTGCCGCCGGTGCCGGTGTGCGCCTCGAAGAGGCTGATCCCGCCAACGGCCGCGGCCCAGATGACCACCATGACCGCGAGCAGCGCGTAGCCCTGCCGGTTGTCCTTCACCATCCTGCCGAACGCCCGCGGCGTGGCGAATGGGATAAGGAGCAACGTGAAGTTCTCGAACCAGTTCGAGAACGGGTTGGGGTTCTCGAACGGGTGCGCGGAGTTGGTGTTGAACCAGCCGCCGCCGTTGTTCCCCATGTTCTTGATGATCTCCGAGGAGCCCACCGGGCCGCCGGGGATCGTCTGGTGGCCGCCGGCCAGGGTGGTGACGGTCTGGTAGGCGTGGAAGTTCTCGATCGCGCCGGTGGCGATGAGAACGATCCCGCCCACGATGGACAGCGGGATCAGCAGCCGCAGGGTGGCGCGGGTGACGTCCACCCAGAAGTTGCCCAGCTTGTCGGTGCGGGACCGGGTGAACCCCCGGATCAGCGCGATCGCGACCACCAGGCCGACCGCGGCGGACATGAACTGCTGGACCACCAGCCCGGTCATCTGCACGATGTAGGTCATCGTGGATTCGCCGGCGTAGTTCTGCCAGTTGGTGTTCGTCACGAACGAGACGGCGGTGTTCCAGGCCGTGTTCTGCGGCACGTTCACCATGGGCTGCCCGACGAACGAGAACAGCCAGTGCTGCAGCCGCTCCATGCCGTACAGGAACAGCACGCTGACGAAGGAGAACGCCAGCACGCTGCGGATGTACGTGCTCCACTTCTGGTCGGCCTTGCGGTCGATGCCCAGCAGCTTGTAGAGGCCTCGCTCGATCCGCCAGTCCTTGTCGGTGGTGAAGATGTGCGCCAGGTAGTTGCCCAGCGGCACGTAGCAGACGGCAAGGGCGGCGAAGAGCAGGGCAAACTGCAGCCAGCCCGCGGCTGTGCTACTCACTAGAACCTCTCCGGCAGGACGAGGGCCACAAACAGGTAGATGGTCAGCACGACGCCGCCGATCAGGCCGATCCAGTTCTCAGCGCTCAAAGCGCTCGACCCCCTTCACCAGCAGCCAGAGGAAGCCGAACACGAGTATGGTCAGGCCGATATAGGCCAGGTCTTCCACTGGACCCTCCAAGGCTCACGGAACCGGCCAGAGAGTCCCTGTCTCCGGCCGCGCATACCAGTGATACCTGCGGAGAAGCTGAGCGCAGCCTGTCCTTGCGCTTTCCATGCGGCCCGCATGCGAGCCCTAACAGAACCCATGCGGGCAGCGTCGCAGTGCATGCGCCGCGCAGGCGGCAAGCCGGAACTATCCGGGCATTCCGCCTAGGGCGCCGGACCCGTCCGGCCCGCCAGCCTTAGTCCGCCAGCCTTACTCCGTCAGCCCGCGCACCCCGACCTCGTAGAGCCGGCTGAGCAGGTCGGCCGGGTCGGCATACACCCGGTACGCGCCCGCCCGCTCGAGCTCCTCCCGGCCGTACCCGCCGGACTGCACGCCGATCCCGAGCGAGCCTCGCCGGGCAGCGAGGAGATCCCAGACGCTGTCGCCGACGACCATCGCGTGCCGCGGATCGGTCTCCAGCAGCGCGGCCGCGGCCAGGAACAGGTCGGGGTCGGGCTTGGCGTGCGCGACCATGTCCCTGGTGACCATCGGCGCGTCGTCGGGCAGTCCGAGCAGCTTCAGCGCCGGCCGCGCCGTGGCGGCCATCCCGCTGGTCGCGATCGCCCACCGGATGCCGCGCCGGGTCAGCGTCTCGAGCAGCTCGGCCGCGCCGGGCAGCGCGGTGACCGAACCCGCCCGCGAGATGTACTCGGCCGCGTGCGCCGCCTGCAGCTCGTCGATCTCCGCGCCGGACAGCGACTGCCCGGTCTCCCGCAGCAGCGCCGACACGAACAGCCCGCCGCTCATCCCGATCCGCCGGTGCACGCGCCACACCGACAGGTCGATACCGACGCTGGCCAGCGCGGCGCGCCACGCGATCACGTGCTGGTACACGCTGTCGATGAGCGTGCCGTCAAGGTCGAAGAGAAAGGCCGGCGGAGGCGGCTGCTCGTACCGCAGGGTCGTGACCATAGCCCAAGTCTGCCCTGGCCCGCTTCCGCCGCCGCGCCGGCGCTCCGTCAGCGGAAAGTCATGGATCTTCCCGAACGGCTGCCGACCGGGCACCGTCGCCCGCCGCAGGCCGTTCGGTAAAGAACCCGGCACGGAGCTGGCCATCGCCGGTTCCGCGCCAGGAACGTCCATGCCCGGCCCCGCGGAGCGGGTCGATCCAGCTGGCGCCGGGGAACCGGGAGAAGCCGGCGCCGCATGAGTACACGGCGCCGCCGTACCCGACCGACAGGGCGGCCAGATGCGCGTCGCTGGTCAGGCTGGCCGCGATTCCGAGCGGCGTGAGCAGCCCGCGGAGGACTGCCGCCTGCCTCTATGGTGGTCCTATGGCTGGCGAACCCGGGGACGTGTTCGGTACCGCGGCGAACGGCTTCGCCGCCTGGGCGGCGGATTCGGGCGACGCGCAGGACGCGGATCCGCAGGAGGCGCGGCTGCTGCTCGAGCTCATGCGTGACTACCTGGGGATCGAGGATCCGGGCGAGCTCGGGCCGGGTGACCTGCGCAGCCTGCTTCTCGACGTCTACCCGCGCAAGGTGACGGTCCTGGACAGACAGGACGCGGTCGGCACCGTGCCCACCGCCCGCGCGCTGGTCAGGTTCCTGGCCGGCGCGGGCAGGCTGACGTCCGCCACGGCCCTGCAGGGCGAGCTCGACGACATAGAGCCGGGCTTCCTCGATGCGGTGATGGATCCGGCCAGCTGGGGAACGGCGCGCATGATCGCCCAGACGATGGCCGCGGACGGCGTCGACTTCGCCGATCCGGACGCCGTTGACGCCTGGATCGCCGGCCACAACGCGCGCCAGGGACTGGGCCTGTCCGGCGACGAGGATCCGTTCTCGGATGACGATCCGTTCTCCGATGACGAACATGACTACGAGGGCTTCAAGGAAGCGTTCGGGCTGCCGGACCGGCTGCCCGCGCTGCGGCTGCCGGATCTGGCCGAGCTCGCTCGCGCTGCCCGGGACAGCGCCCTGCTGGCCGCGGCCCGGGAGCTTGCCGTCTGGGCCGGCGATGGCAGGGAGCTGACCGGGGACGGGGAGCTAGCCGCTGCCGAGGTGGCAGCGGCGGCGCGGCTGCTCGGCATCGACGCCCCGCCCGATCTGGTGCGCGCCGGGGACATCCCCGCGCTGCGGCAGCTGTGGCACCTGGCCCGCTGCGTCTGGTTCATCGACGACGACAGCCAGAGCCGGGCCGGGCCGGGAGAGGCTCTCGGCGAATGGCCGGACGGCGACGATGACGAGGTGCTCGGCGTCTGGTCCGAGGCCTTCGGTCACCTGGCCGGCCACAGCCTGGACGTCGATGATCACGACGGGTCCTTCGCGGACCTGAGCCTCGGCGGCGGGGCCGGAGGGCTGGTCATGGCGCTGTTCCTGGCCCGGGAGGAGGGCATGCCCCGCGTGGAGTGCCGGGACCTGGTGCGGGAGATAGCCACCGCCGACCTTGGCGATGCGGCCGCGCGGAGGACATGGACGGCGTGGAACCGCGCTCACGGCGACATGGCCGATCTCCTGCTGGACCGCCTGGCCCGGCACGGCGCCGCCGAGATCGACGGTGAGGTGGCCCGGCTGACGCCCCTGGGCATGTGGCAGATGCGCGAAGAACTCGCCGACATCACCGAGATCCCGTTGCTGCCGCCGGCCGCCGAGATGACGGCCGCCGAGCTGGTGGAGTTCGGCATGACGGCGTCCGAGGACGAGCTCGAGCGCGAGCGGCAGGCGTGGCTGTCCGCCCGGCCCGCGGCGGATGCGGCGGGTGAGCTGCTCCGCGTGGCCGCCGCCGGCGCTCCGGCGGAACGGATGATCGGCGCAAGCCTGGCCGCCAGCGTCGGTGCCGCGGCGGAGCCGGCCTGGCGCGATGTGCTCGGCAACCCGGCGCTGGCCAGCTATGCCAAGCTGGCGCTCAGCCAGATCGCCGGGCGTGACCCGGCGGCCGACCCCCTGCCTGGCTTGGCGATCGGTTCCGATGACGCGGTGGCGCTGCTCGGCGACGCGGTAGCGGCCACCGCCGGTGAGATCAGCGGCGCGGAGCTGGCCGGGACGCTGAGCCAGGTGGTACCGCCGGGTCAGGAGGAGCAGGTCATCGAGCAGATGTGGCGCTCGGCTCACCCGGCCGCCGCCCAGGCGCTTGACGCACTCGGCCGGCATCACCCGGACAAGAAGATCGCGAAGGCCGCCAGGAAGGCCGCGTTCAAGGCGCGCTCGCTCAGCCGGCCCGGCTGCAGTGCTACCCCTGGCGGCTGAGGGCCGCCCTTACTCGGCGGGACCTGGAGCGGGGCCGTCTGCCGCCGCCGCGATCACGCTGTCCACGTCGCGCTGGCTGAGGGCCGCCCTTACCCGGCGGGACCCGGAGCGGGGCCGTCTGCCGCCGCCGCGATCACGCTGTCCACGTCGCGCTGGCTGAGGGCCGCCCTTACCCGGCGGGACCCGGAGCGGGGCCGTCTGCCGCCGCCGCGATCACGCTGTCCACGTCGCGCTGGCTGAGCGGCCGGTGGGCAAGCGGCTCCGCCGCGGGCCGCAGCCCGGCGATGAGGATGTCCAGGTGCCGCCGCCAGGCGCCCGGCGCGACACCGCGGGTCGTCTCGATGACGCCGCGGATGGACCACAGCAGGATGGTCAGGTCGGTGCTGGCCAGGTCGGCGCGGACCCGGCCGCTGGCCTTGGCGTCGCCGAGCATGGCGGCGACCAGCTGCCGTATCTCGGCCACGGACTCGTGCTCGGAGCTGACGTTCCACAGCCGCGGCAGGACTCCCAGGTGATCGGCCTGATAGGCGCTGACCGCCTCGAGGAAGGTCTCCAGGCCGGTGCCGCCTAGACACTGCGTGCTCTCTCGCGCGAGCCGGAGCATGGTGGTCATCACGTCGTGGACCAGCGCGCAGATGAGGGCGTCCTTGGTCGGGAACCGGCGGTAGAGCGTCCCGATCCCCACCCCGGCGACGCGGGCGATCTCCTCGACGCCGGCGTCAAGTCCGCGCTCGGCGAATACCGCGGCGGCGGCATCCAGCAGGCGCTGCCGGTTCTGCTCGGCATCCCGGCGCAACGGCCGGTCATCGGTCGTTACGGGCACCATCCACCTCCTCCCACTCCGGTTCGTCCCCCGTGACGGCGGCCCGTGCCGCCAGGCCAGGTTCGGCGGGCGGCACTGTCCCGGCCTGTCCGTCCCGCGACAGGCTACGCGCCGCCGAGGGGACCAGCATCGCGGCCACGGCCGCCGCGATCGCGGCGATCGTCAGCACCCCGTAGCCGCGTGTGTAGCCGGACTCCTGCGGCAGGCCGCCAGCGTGCGCGGTGGAGGTGACGATGCTGCTCATCACCGCCGCGCCGATGGAGCCGCCGATGGTCCTGATGTTGGCGTTCATCCCGCTGGCGACCCCCGTCTGCTCCGGCGGCACGCCCTGGACGACGAGGTTCGACATCGCGGCGAACGCCATGCCGAACCCGACGCCCTGCAGGATCACGGCCACCAGGACCTCCCACTGGTACTGGTGCGCGAAGGTGAGCAGCACGAACGGCACGACGCTGACGCCGGCCCCGGCGACCAGCACCATCTTGGCCCCGAACCGCCTGGTGAGCCGGCCTGACGCGAAGCCCGCGGCGAACATCGCGATGCTCGAGGGCAGCAGGACCAGTCCCGAGCCGGTGACGGACAGGCCGAACCCGTAACCCGCCGAGGGGCGCGTCTGCAGGAATTGCGGCAGGAACGCGAACGTCGCGTACATCGCCACGCCGAACAGCAGCGCGACGAGGTTGGTCACCGCCACCACCGGTATCCGCATCATGCGCATGTCGATGAGCGGGTGCGACGACCGGGACTCCACCACGACCCACACGGCGGCGAGCGCCGCGGCCAGGGCCAGCAGTCCTACCACCCGGGACGACCCCCATCCCCAGGAGGGCGCCTCGCTGATCGGCACGAGCAGCGCCACCAGCCAGCCCGAGAGCAGCGTGGCACCGATCCAGCTCACCCGGCCGCCCGCCTGCACCGGCGACTCCGGCACCACCACCTTGGCGGCGACGGTGGTCAGCCCGATGACGATCGCCGGGATCCAGAACAGCCAGTGGTAATCCAGCACCTGGACGATCGGGCCGGCCAGCACGATGCCCAGCCCGCCGCCCGCCGCCGTGAGCGCCGCGATCACGCCGACCGCTCCGGCCACTTTCTCCCGCGGGAACTCGTCCCGGATGATGCCGAACGACAGCGGCAGGACGCCGCCGCCGATGCCCTGGATCACCCGCGCCGCGATCATGACGCCGATCGAGCCCGCGAGGGCTGCCAGCACGGAGCCTGCCGCCAGGGCGATCAGCGCCGTGACGAGCATCCGCTCCTTGCCCCACATGTCCCCGAGGCGTCCCATGATCGGGGTGAAGATCGACGCCGACAGCAGGTACGCCGTCAGCACCCAGGTCACGTTGCCCTGCGACGTGTGCAGCCCCGCCTGGATGGTCGGCAGCACCGGTATCACCATCGACTGCAGCAGCGCGAAGGCGGCCGTGGCGGCGGCCAGCACGGCAAAGGTGACCCGGTAACGCGTGCGCGCCGGCGGCGCAGTGATCATCTGGCTGTCTCCTGTCGCACGCTGTACGGTCGCTGGTGCGCAGCGTTCACGCCGGCAGCGTTCACGCCGGCAGCGTTCACGCCCAGCGCCACTCAACACCCAGCCCTCAGGATAGCGGAGCGGAGTCTCCGCTCCGCTAACGGGGGCCGGGGCCGGAGGGTGGCTGGGGTGGAAGGCCAGCCATGATCGCGAAGCATTAGGTATGCCCCAGCAGCCCTAACGCTTCGCCGTGAGTCCTCAGGGACAGCGACGGTCCTGGACAGTTACTCCACGCTGCCGGCGGGCACCACCCACTGGCAGCGCTGGCCGGTGACCGAGGAGATGAGGTCGAAGTCGGCGTCGTAGTGGATCACGGTGATGTCGAGTTCCTCTGCCGCGGCCGCCACCAGCAGGTCGGGTATCTTGCGGCCTCGCTGGCTGCGCTCGGCGAGCAGGCGCTGCACCTGCAGCGCCCGGCGCACGTGTGCGGCTGTCGTATCCACGGGCTGGAACGCCTCAAGCGCGCCCACGAGCCGATCCCACTCGCCGGCGTTTCGCGCCGAGTAGCCCACCTCGAGATCGCAGATGCTCGGACGCCCGAGCTCGCCCGCCGCAGCCAACGGCTCGACTATCCGGCGGACCGCTGGACGGCCGAGTCGCTTCACCACGCTGGTGTCGATGAGGAACCTCAGCGCCATGCGTCAGCGCGATCGTCAAGGCGCGCGCCGGCGAGCACGTCCAGCGCCGCGGCTATCCGACGCCCGCGGCGCTCGCTCGCCCGTCGGAGTGCTTCGTTCACAGTGTCCTTGATCGTGGTTGTTCCGAGCTCGGCCCGAGCTGCTTCCAGCGTTTCCTCATCGAGGTCGACCAGGTGCTTCGCCACGCCGTCAGTATATACGAAGCGATGTCTGGTATATACTAGCGGTCGGGCTTCAGGCCCCGCGGACCGCGGTCACTCCGGTGCTGGTGCCGACCAGGACCAGGTTCCCCGACAGCGACGGGGAAGCGAAGTGCGGCAGCGCACTGCCGAGGCCGATCTGGTAGCGGACCCGGCCGGCGGCCTGGCTCAGCTCGTAGAGCGTGCCGGAGCCGGTGTCGGGCACCCAGACCGCGCCGCCGCCGGTCACCGGCGACCCCTGCGCGCCGCCCGGCCCGCGCCACAGCACCCGCAGCCGCCCGCCCGCCGTGTCCACGGCGGCCATGCCGCCTGACGCGCACGGGATGTACGCCACCGTGCCGGCCACGGCGGGGCCGCCGAACGCCGGGCAAATCTGCGCCTGCGCGCGCTGCCCGCCGATCCCGCCCAGGCGCGCGGCGTTCAGCAGGTAGGCGGTGCCCCGCTTGCCGTCGGCCAGGATCGTGCCGTTGCCGAGCACGGCGGGCGACATCGACCCGAGGTCCAGGTCACTCGCGTTGTCGGCCGCCCAGGTGCGCGGCGCGAACAGTCCGGTCCGGCGCAGGCCCGGCGACAGCGCGATGACCGAATCGCTGCCGTCGTACCGCCCGCTCGTGGCCGCGCCGTTGCCGACGCTGGCGTACAGCGTGCCGCCCCGGCCGGCCACCAGCCCCGCGGTGCCCCAGATGCCGCCCTCGCGCCTGACCGGCACCCGGTAGGAGATCAGCGGCCCGCGGCCTGAGGCCGGCACGCCGGTCACCGAGCCGGCGTACGGGCCGCAGTCCCCGTACAGGCCGCCGAAGGCGACGTACACCCGGCCGGCGGCGATCGCGAGCGCGGGCCGCTGCTGGTCGTATCTCGGCTGGCCGTCCGGCGCGGGCAGATCGCGGACCACCGTGACCCGCCCGGAGAGCGACAGGCCGTACAGCACGTGCCGGAAGCCGGCCTGCTCGGCGACCGCGTAGACGAGCCCGGTGCCGGGGTCGTAGGCCGGCGTCCCGGTGATGCCGAGCGGGTCGATGCTCCCGCACGGCAGCGCCGATAGCGGGACCGGGGTGCTCAGGTGCGTGCGCCACCGGATCCGGCCGCTGGCCCGGTCCAGCCCGTACACCGAGTCGTTCTCGGTGGCCGCGATGACCAGGCCGCCGATGATCAGCGGCTGCCCGTAGACCGCCCCGTCGAGCCTGCGCGTCCAGGCGATGCCGAGCGGCCCCGCGGGCGGCAGGCCCGCCGCTCCGGTGCGCGCCGCGTTCGCGTGGTAGACCGGCCAGTCTGCCGCGGCGGCCGCCGGCGACGAGGCGGCCGGGCTGGCGGCCGGCGTCCGGGCCGGGTCGGCGCCCGCGGCGGGGCCTGGCCGACCGGGCGGACGAGCAGCCGCAGGCGCACAGGACCGCGGCCGCCAGCAGCGCGCCCGCGTGACGGGACCGCATGGAGCCAGTCTCCCCGATCACCGGCGCCGCCGGGGCCGGGAGCGATGGTTAGGCGTGTGCCGTGGATCGCTGCCGGGCCGGGAGCGATGGTTAGCGCCAGCCGTTCGGGAGAACTGGCCTGTCCGTCTTTGGCCGGAACCCGCCGCTGCCGGGCGGGCTGGCGGGACCGGCGCCGGGCGGGCTGGCAGAATGTGAGCCATGGAGGTACCGGGCGCAACCGCGCCGATCGGCTCTTTCGCCGCGCTGGGCGACAGCTTCACCGAAGGGCTCGCCGACCCGGGCCCCGGCGGCGGCTTCCGCGGCTGGGCCGACCGGTTCGCCGGGCACCTCGCCGAACGTTGCCCGGAGCTGCGCTACGCGAACCTGGCCGTGCGCGGCAAGCTCCTCGGCGAGGTCGTCACCGAGCAGCTGCCGGCCGCGATCGAGATGGGACCCGAGCTGGTGAGCATCGCGGCGGGCGGCAATGACCTGCTGCGGCCCGGCGCCGACCCCGACCTGCTGGCCGCCGTGTTCGACGAGGCGGTGGCCAGCCTGCGCTCGGCTGGCTGCCAGGTGCTCATCCTCACCGGATTCGACCCGCGCACGTTTCCCGTCATCCGCTGGATCCGCGGCCGGGTCGCGGTCTACAACATGCACCTGCGCGCTATCGCCGACCGGCAGCACTGCGCGGTGCTGGATCTGTGGTCGATGCCGGTGCTGTGCGACCCCCGGGTGTGGAGCGCTGACCGGCTGCACCTGACCGCCGAGGGCCATCGCCGGGTGGCGCTGCGGGCGTGCGAGTCGGTCGGCGTGGCCGCCGGTGCCGACTGGCGCGAGCCGCTGCCGATCCAGGGCGGCGCGCCGCAGCCTGCGGTGACCGGCTGGCTCGCGGCGCGGCAGGTGGACGCCCAGTGGGCCCGCAGGTACGCGGTGCCCTGGGTGCGCCGCCGGATCCGGGGCGTCTCGTCAGGCGACGACGTCCCGCCCAAGCGCCCGCAGCTGCTGCCGGTCGAGTGCTGAGCCGCCCAGGTCCGCCAGCACCTCCTCGATCCGCGCCAGCGCTGCCCGCACCCACGGCAAGGCCAGCGGATCGGCCGCCGCGAGCGTGGCTTCGCGCTGCTCGTCGCCGCTGCCGTAGAGCAGCCCGGTGGCCAGCCGCAGCCTGAGCGCCCCCGGTTCCTCGCCGAACGCGCTGGCAGGCAGCGTGCCGACGCCGTACCGGTCGAGCAGCAGCGCGGCCAGTTCCGGCCCGCTGGTCACCTGGTGCCGGGCGCGCAGCCACGCCCGCCACGGGCCGAAGTCCGGGTACAGGTAGAAGGCGGCCCGCGGGGCGGGTACCGCGACACCGGCGGCGCGCAGCCGCCCGCCCATGGCCCGTGCCACCGTCGCGTGCAGCTGCCGGCTGCGGGCCACCCGCTCGGCCAGCTCGGGCGGCTCGCCGAAGGCGTAGGCGGCGGCCTCCTGGACGGGACCTGCGGGCGAGGACCAGAATCTCGCTGCCGATGCTGAGCAGCCGGTCCCGCAGCCGGGTGAGCGACGGTGCCGCCAGGCTGCCGTCCGGCAGCCTGGCCACGCCGATCCGCCAGCCGCCCAGCGCCATGGCCTTGCTCAGCCCGGTCGTCACGATGGTCCGCTCCGGGGCGATCGCGGCCGGGCTGGTGAACGGGGCCGTGGGGTCGTGCACCAGGTCGCGGTAGATCTCGTCCGAGATGATGGCCAGGTCATGCTCGGCCGCCACCTCGCACAGGGCCCGCACGGTGGCCGGCGCCGCCAGCGTCCCGGTCGGGTTGTCGGGCAGCGTCACGATCACCGAGCCGATCCGCCGGCCGGCGGCGCGCGCGGCGGTGACGGCCAGGTCCAGCAGGCCCGGGTCGGGAACGCCGCCCTCGCCGGGCCGGGTGGGCACGAGGTGCGCCTGGCCTCCCGGTCATGGCGGCCTGCGCGGCGTAGCTCACCCAGCTCGGCCTGGCCATGGCCACTTCGGTGCCCAGCGCGAGCAGCAGCCCGTACAGCAGCGGCTTGCTGCCCGGGCCGCAGACCACCGCGGCCGGCCCGGTCGGCAGGCCGCGCCGCTCCCAGTACCCGGCCGCGGCCTCGCGCAGTGCGGGCAGGCCGGCCACCGGGCCGTAGTCGTTGCGGCCGGCGGCGCCGGCCAGCGCGGCCCGCAGCGCCGGATGGACGGGCAGCCCGGCCTCGCCGAAGCCGAGCGGCAGCACCCGGTCGCCGCGCTTGCGCCGGACCGCCATTGCCTCGCTGGCGGCCAGCGTGGCGGACACGGTGACGGGGATGCGGGCAGGATGGGGCACGGTCATGGCCATTTCAGCCACGGTTAGTGTCACTCCTCGTGCGGGGAGGGGCGGGAACTTCGGGCACACATCCTCGGGCGACCCGCTGGCCAACTCTCCCAGTCTGGCCGGTTCCAAGCGTAAGCACCAGCTGTGATTTCTTGGGCAGAGGTTAAGCTCAGCTAATGCTCGACGTGCACCGGCTCCGCCTGCTGAGCGAATTCGCTGACCGCGGCAGCATCGCCGCCACCGCCGCCGCGCTCGGCTACACGCCGTCGGCGGTCTCCCAGCAGCTGGCCACGCTCGAGCGAGAGGCCGGCGCGGCGCTGCTGGACCGGACGGCCCGCAGCGCGGAACTAACCGATGCGGGGCGGCGGCTGGCCGATCACGCGCGGCGGATCCTGGCCATGATGGAGTCCGCAGAGGCCGACCTGTCCGCGCGGGAGCAGGAGCCCGAGGGACGGGTGGTGCTGACCGCGTTTCCCACCGCGGCCGTTGCCTTCGCGCCGGCCCTGGCGCACAGCCTGCGCGCCCATCCCGGGCTGACCCTGCTGCTCAGGCAGACCCAGCGCGGCGAAGGGCTGCTGACGGTGAGCTCGGGGGAGGCCGATGTCGCCCTCGTGGACGACTGGTCCGGGCACCTGGCGCGGCAGACCGACGGCCAGCACGGGCTGCTGCGGTTCTACCTGCTGATCCGCGATCCGCTCGTGCTGGTGGTTCCGCGCGCCCATCCGGTGGCCACCCGGCCGCGGGTCCAGATGCGCAGCCTGCGCGAGGAGGCGTGGATGGTCACCCCCGCGGGCGAGCCGTCCCGGCAGGCGGTGGACCGGCTGTTCGCGAACTCCGGCGGCGCGCCGCCGGTGTCATGGGAGTTCGAGGGCATGAGCACGATCCTGGGCCTGGTGGCCCGCGGCATCGGGATCGCCGCCGTGCCCCGGCTGGCGCTGGCCGGCGGCGCCGGCCGCGTCGTCGTCCGTGAGCTGCCCGGCACGGTGCCGGCCAGGGACGTGTACGCGGTGGTGCGCGCGTCGAGCGTCCGCCGGCCGACGATCTCGGCGGTGCTCACTGCCCTGCACGCCGCGGCGAAGAACCTGCCGGGCCAGAAGGCCCGCTGACCGCCGCCCTGCCGGTGCCCGGGCCGGGCCGGCGATCCCGGACCGGCGGCGGTCGCCGCCGGTCCGCCCGGTACCGTGGCGCGATGACCTCAGACTGGATGCGGCGCGGCGCCGCCGCGCTGGCTCTCGGCCGCACCGCGATCGGCGTGGCCGCCCTGGCCTCGCCGGCGCTGATCGCGCGTCCGTGGGTGGGGGAGGCAGCCGGGCCGGCGGCGCGGGTGCTCGGCCGGGCTCTCGGCGGCCGGGACCTCGCGCTCGGCCTCGGCGCGCTCGCGGCGCTGCAGCGGGTGCCGCCGGGTGCCGCGGGCCGTGCGGGTGCCTGGGTCGGGGCCGGCGCGCTGGCCGACTCACTCGACGTGCTGGCCACCGTCTCGGCCTGGGACGAGCTGCCCCCGGCCTGCCGGTGGCTGGTGGCCATGTCGGCCGGCGGGGCCGCCGCGGCCGGGGCCGCGGCCGCCTGGTCCCTGCTGTCCGCGGCCGCCCCCGATGGGCCTTGATCTTTCGCCGGTGGCGCGGAGCTGACCGCCGCGCTCACCGGCATCGAGTCCGTCAGCGGCGCGGAGCAGCGAGGCCAGGATGCGGGCCTGGCTGGCCGGCTGACCCTCCGCTCCAGGCCGGTCGGGGCGGGCCCGGGCTTGCGCACCGGCCCGTCCCGACCGGGAGCGGAGGGCAGGCCTTAGCTGGCCGTCGTGCCAGGCCAGCCCCGGCTTACTTGGCCGGTCCCGCGGCCAGCGTCAGCGACGCGGTGTGCTGCTGGCCCTTCGGCGTCACCCAGGTCACCGAGATGGTGTTCTTGGGGTGGTAGCGGGTCAGCAGCGTCGTCAGCGCGGCGGGTGAAGTGACGGCCTGGCCGTTGATGCTGGTGATGACCGACCCGGCGGTCATCCCCGCATTATCGACCGGGGTGCCGCACAGCACCCCGCTGACCAGCGCTCCCGAGCTCACGTTGGCGATGTGCGCAGGGACGGAGAGGGTGTCGTTGCTGTTCAGGCAGCGGCCGCCGGTCCCGCTGCCGCCCGGGCCGCCGCCGAAGCCGCCGAATCCGTTCTGCGCGTTCGCCGCCTGCTTCAGTTGCTGCCACTGCCCCTGAGGGCTGGTCGTCTTGCTCGATCCGCTGCTGGTGGCGGCCCTGGCCACCGTGACGCCGAGGAACGCGGGCAGCCCGATCTGGATGCCGGTGGTCGCGTGTCCCGCGGCGATCTGGCGGGCGATCGCCAGCGCCTGGTCGATGGGGATCGCGAACCCCATGCTGGTGCCCTGGCCGCCGCCGACGCTGGGCGTGCTGTTCGCGGCCGTATTCATGCCGATGACCTGCCCCGCGGTGTTCGCCAGCGCGCCGCCGGAGTCACCGGAGACGATCGGCGCGTCGGTCGCCAGCATCCCGTGCAGGTTCTCGGTGGTGCCCGCGCCCTGGTCGCTCGCCTTGATCGACTGGTTCAGGTTCGTGATGTGGCCGGTGACCACGGCTGGCGGGCCGTCCCGGCCGTCCGCGTTGCCCAGCGCCACGACCGCGTCGCCGCGCTTGACCGTGTTCGAGTTGCCGAGCGGGACCGGCGTCAGGTTGGTGGCGCCGTTCAGCTTCAGCAGCGCGACGTCGTTGGGGAGGTCGGTACCGAGCACCGTGGCGGTGTAGGTCTTACCGGTGTTGGCGATCTTCGCCGTTATCGAGTTCGGGTTCGTCCCTTCGATCACGTGGTTGTTCGTCAGCACGAGGCCGCTGCTGGACAAGATCATGCCGGTGCCCTCGAGCTGGCCGCTCTGGTACGCGGGCTGGGAGATCACGTTGACGATCCCCGGGCTCACCTTCTTTGCCACGGCCCGGGTGACCGAGCTGTTCGCGTTGGTGCTCCCGCCGGACCCCGATCCGCTGGCGGGCGGGGGAACCGCGCCTGCGCCTGGCAGCGAGATGCTCGGTGACGAGCTGGCGGAGTTGTTGTGGTTGAGGGCGAGCACCGTTCCCGCCCCGACGCCGGCCGCCAGCGCCGCGACCACCACGTACGTGAGGACCCGGGACCCCCGCCTGGGCGGGCGCTCCTGGCCGTAGCCGATGATGTCGCCGGGCATGCCGTAGCCGGAGCCGCCTGGGGGGTACGGGCCGCCCGGGCCGCCGTACTCGCCGGATCCGTAGCCGCCCGGGTAGCCCGGGCCGCCGTCGTCGCCGTGGCCGCCGGCGTACCCGGCGCCCCCGTACCCCGCGCCGCTGCCGGGGCCGGCGCTGCCGTCAGCCGGCGCTGCCGTAGCCGGGCCCGCCGTAACCGGGCCCGCTGCCGTAGCCGGGCCCGCTGCCGTAGCCGGGCCCATAACCGCCCGCTCCGTGTTCTCCCCCCGCTGCGCCGTACCCGGCGTCCGCCGGGGGCTCGCCCGCGCCGGGCGGCAGGTAAGACCCAGGCGGCGCGTAGATCATCGTCGGCTGCTCGTAACCTCCGCCCGCCGACGGGCCCGCGCCAGGCTCGTGCCCGCCCTGGGTGACATGCTCGGCTGGCGCCGGCAAGGCATCCGCGGGCGGCGCCGGGAAGGCATCTGCGGGCGGCGCCTGGTCCGCGTCCCCGTCCGATGACGGGACGTGGCCGTCGGCACTGTCCTGCGACGCTGACCAGGCGCTCTGGTACTCAGGCGGCTGCTGCTCGCTGCCGCTGCGCTCTTCGTGCATCTCACCACCCTTGCCGGAACTAGCGTAATCCCGTTCAGGACGCACGCTCCCATGGCCAGGTCGCCCGTGCCCGGCCGCGCTATCCCATAGTTAGCCCGATCTGGCTGTACTTACGCTGAACGCCCCCTGAGGATTGGCCAAGGTAACCAAGATCATCCCTGGTGTCCACTCTCGCACGCGTGTGAGCTGGGGGAATAGCGGCACTCCCGCGGGGCCGCGGGCTGAGGTATATTCAAGATATTACGCGACACGGCGAGCTTGGCGGGCGGGCCTCAGGCGGCAGCCTGATGCGCCTTCCGCCAGGATTCTGACAGGAGTGGTCATGCCCGCACCTACACGCATCGATGACCCCGGCCTCTCCAAGCGCGAAGAGGCAGCGGTCTCCACCGCCGCGATGTCCGCTGCCCCGTGGACCGCCGCCGCCGTGACCGGCGGCGTCGTCACGGTTGCCGACCTTGGGCTGCACCTGATCGGCGGCAGCATCGGGCTGCACGCGCTCAGCGGCTCGGTGTCCCTCGGGGCGGTGGCGTTCTTCGCCGTGGCCGCGGCCGGCGCCATGCTGAGCTCGCGTACCGGCCGGGCCGTCCGCTGGGCCCGCAGCAACCCCTGGCGGTTTGCCCTGGTGCCGGGCATCGCGGTGGCCGCGATCGCCTTCGTCCTGTCCGTGCTGCTCGGCGGCGGGATCTTCTCCGGCATCTTCAGCGCGGCCTGGCACGGAGCCGGCGCGTACGCGCTGACCGGCCTGGCGGGCACGGTGGGCGGTTCGCGTCAGCGCAAGCGCGCCTGACCCGCGCGCCCAACCCGCGCGCCTGACCCCCGCGCCTGACCCGGGCGCCTGACCCGGGCGCCTGAGCCGCCGCTCACCCGGGCAGGCTGGGCGGCGCCGCGTGCGCGGAGACCGAAGCGATGGCGGCCCGCAGGATCGCGTCTATCGCGGCGCGCTGGGCGTCCAGCGACCGCTGGTCCCGCCGCAGCGCGGCGGTGTACCGGGCCCGGGCCGCCGCGCTGCCCGCGCGCAGCACGTCCGCGACGTCGGTCTGCACCCGCTGAGCCAGCGGGAACGCCCAGGTGACCAGGTCATTGACGGCCGTGTCGAGATGGAACCTGGCCAGCGACTCATTCACCTGGTACTGGGTGAGATCGCCGAGCGGCTGGCTGTTGGCCGGCGAGCAGTTGGCGGCGCCGTAGGTGGCGATGCCGATGGCCGTGCCGGTGTCGTGGCTGGCCCCTGACGTGATCGCGTGCAGCGCGTAGAGCGACTCGCTGACCCCGCCCGCGCACGATTCGATGCTGGTCTGCATGTCCGCCAGGAATGCGCGCAGGTCCGCCGCCCGCTGCGCGGTCGACGGCCGGTGCGCCAAGGCGACGAGCACGCCGCCCGCGGCGAGCAGCGCGAGCGCGAGCAGCAGCCAGCGCGGGGTCCGCGGCACCGGCCACCGGGACTGGCGCAGCGGCACCGCGGGCATGTCGGCTCGGGTCGGTATGGTCATGGCTCAGCGCATCCGGTCCAGCCCGGCAGTCAGGTCCGCCTGGGTGACCGCGCCGAAGACTCGCTTGACGATGTGGTGAGCCGAGTTGAGGAAGAACGTCTGCGGGATCGCCACCACCCCGTATCCGGTGGCCGTGGCCGCCGCGGGATCGGCCCCGACCGGGTAGGTTGCGCCGGCGCTCCGGACGAAGCGCAGGGCCGCGGCCGCGCCGTCGTTCACGTCCACCCCGATGACGGCGACCTGCCCGCGGCGGGCACGATAGTACCTGGCCAGCAGCGGTGTCTCTTTCTTGCACGGTTCGCAGAACGAGGCGAAGAAGTTGACGATCACAGGCCGGCCAGCGTACTGGCTCAGGGCTACCAGGCCGGAGCGCCCGAGGGCATGCAGCGAGAACTGCTTCGCGACGGGCTGGGCTGAGGCCGCCTGCGATGAGCCGCCGCCGGATCCGATGCCGAGGATGAGGGCGAACGCCACGAGACAGCACGTGCTGACCGCGATGACGGTCTTGCGCCCGCGGCTCAGGCCGCGCAGCACCCCCACGGTCCTCACCATCCGGCCAGGCTAGCCGGATGCGAGCTGGTAGCCCTCACCGCGCACCGTCTTAATCAGTTCAAAGCCGAGCTTGCTGCGCAGCCGCCAGACGCACACATCGACCACGTTCGAGCCCGGGTCGAAATCATATCCCCACACCGACGACAGTAGCCGGTCCTTGGGGACCGACTCTCCCGCATGCTCGATGAGCTCCCTGAGCAGGAGGAATTCGAGCCGGGTGAGCGGGACCCGGCCGTGCCCGCTGTCCGCCTGCAGCCGCCAGAGATCCAGGGTGAGCTCGCCGCTGCTGATCGTCTCCACCCGCCCGTTGCTGCCCGCCCTGAGCTGGACCCGTACCCGCGCGATCAGCTCGTCCAGCGCGAACGGCTTGGTGAGATAGTCCCGCGCGCCGAGATCCAGGCATTCGACCTTGGCCGTCACGTCCGACAGCCAGGACGTGACGAGTACCGCCTGCTCAGGACGGACATCGAGCAGCCGCTTGAGGATCACGCGGCCGTCCAGGTCAGGCATGATCAGGTCAAGAATGACAAGATCGTATCCGCCCGAGGTCGCGCGCTGCAGGCCGTCGGTCCCCGTCCCGTCCCGCTCCACGGCATACCCCGCCGTCGAGAGCGCACCGGCGACAAGGGAGCTGATTGCCTGGTCATCGTCAATGAGGAGAATGCGGCGCTGGGGCGAGTCATCTGCCTCTGATCCGCCGACGCGAGTCGTCCGGAAAGTGATCATCGCGCACTCGTCATCTCGCCTAACCCGCCCAGCAACCAGGCAGGTACGAACCGGTGCCCCGACCTGGCACGGGCTCTCTGCTAGCGACTCACTATACAGCCCAATCCCGGTCAATTCCGGCATGATTCCCCAAACGATTGCAGTCACCTTCGACGGGGACGAAACGCAATCGCCCGCGTCGTCCCGGCGCCGCGCCGGGTGATAGCGGCGCGGCGGTGACGTCCAGCGCACTGCTGGTGACCCGGAGGGGATGAAACCACGTGTGACCTGGGCCGGGCCGCCGCGTGCGGGAGTGCCGACACGCCGGCGGGTGAACGCGGGACCGGCGAAGTGATGATGATAATTTCGTCATCCAGTGCGGCGCCTATTGCCGCGCTCACGGGTTGCTCGCCAGCATCAACATCATAAGCAGGCATCCGTGCCTCGAGTGTTCGCACGCGAGGCGCGCAATCGTGTGCACTGCCTGCCGCGAGGGAGCGAGGTGGTGACTGATGTCCCTGCCAGTCCGCGTGACCACGCTGCTGGTCGCGTTCGCCGCGGTCGTGGCCCTCGCGATCTTCACCGGCGCCCACTACCTGCTCGGCGGTCCGCCGGTGGAGGATTTCACCCTCGGCCACGCGGCCGGCCAGCCGGTGAACGTCGTCATGCAGAGCGATGCGTCCTCGAACCCGACGGCGGTGCCTGACCATCCCACCTGGGTCAGCTACTTCATCAAGAGCCCGCAGACCGGTGCCTGGGTCCACACCACCCTGTTCAAGGTCCCGGCCCATACCCGGGTGAACATGACGATCCTCGGCTACGACGGCTCGACGCCGCTCCGCAACCAGCTCTGGGGCCACGTCACGGGCACGACAGGCGGGGTCGCCTACTACGGCGGCAAGCCCGTCACGACCGTGAACGGCTGGAACGGCCCCTACCTGATCCAGCACACGTTCGCCATCCCCAGCCTCGGCGTCAACGTGCCGATCGAAGCGGGACCGGGGACCTGCCTGACGGGTCCGTGCACGAACAGCCAGCACTCGACGACCACGTTCAGCTTCATGACGCCATCCCAGCCCGGCGTCTTCCGCTGGCAGTGCTTCGTCCCCTGCGGCCTCGCCTTTCTCGACGGCAACGGCGGGCCGATGTCCACCATCGGGTACATGAGCGGAAACATGGAGGTGGTCGGCTAATGGCCGCCGAGTCACCGCCCGCGCCCGCGGCAGCACCAGGAGCCTCCGAACCCCGTCACGGGCTGCGGATCTTCCTCATCTGGCTGGTTGCCTCGGCCATCGCCGATCCGGTCATCTGGTTCGCCCTGGGCCCGCACATGCCGCCAGGCACACTGTCGTCAACGGCGGCCAGCCAGCAGACCGACATCACCGTGATGACGGTCATGTGCATCCCGGTCGTGCTGGGCGTGCTCATCTACTTCGGGTACGCGCTGATCACCTGGCGGCACCGGGCGGGAGATGAGGAGGACGGGCCGCCGATCTACGGGAACACGCGCGTCTCCGTCTCCTGGATCGTGGGCACCGCGGTGATCGTGCTCGGGCTGTTCGCCTACGGCACGGTCGAGCTGATCGTGCCCGCCGGCGCGGGCGCCGGGGAGGGGAACACTCCGGTCTGGCGGCCGAGTGGCGGGACCCCGCTGCAGGTGCAGGTGATAGCGCAGCAGTGGGAGTTCGCTTACCGCTACCCGCAGTTCGGCGGATTCGAGACGACCGCCCTGGTGCTGCCGGCCGGGGAGAACGTGCAGTTCAACGTCACCTCGCTGGATGTGATCCACAGCTTCTGGGCCATCCAGCTCGGCGTCAAGGCGGACGCGAATCCGGGCCTGAACAACGTCGCGTACACCAAGCCCCAGCGCAGCGGCGCTTTCACCGTCCGCTGCTCGGAGCTGTGCGGGCTCTGGCACGGCGCGATGTTTGACTACGGCAGGGTGGTGTCCGTCCCGGCCTTCCGGGCGTGGGCCGCGCGGACGCGGGTTCAGCTGGCTGCCCTCACCAGGAACCTGCCGCCGTACGCGCTGACCTACGACGCCAACCAGGTCCGCCAGCTGGGCCCGGCGTTCCACAAGGCCGGACTGTCCGGCGCGGGCGGCAACTACTACGGCTCGCAGTACCCGGTGCAGCCATGAGCCGCCCTCTGCCGGCCCGCCCGCTCACGTCCGCTCGTCCCGCGAAGAGGTGACCTGATGGCCATCGAGACTCACCCGGAGAAGGCCAGTGAGCCCGGCGGCCGCGAGCCGGGCGGCCCGCCGCCAGCCCGGCCGTGGTGGATGCGCCCCGCGGTGCACACCGGGCTCATCGGGGCGGTGCTCGGCTACCTGATCGGCCACTGGCTCGGCAACTTCCTGGCCGGCGGCTACGTGCACGCCGTGAATTCCGGCCAGAACGACATGGCCATTGTCCTCGGCTACGTGCTCGGGACGGTCGGCTGGCTGGCCGGGCTCGGCGTGTTCAGCGACCTGCTGCGGCAGATGGCCGGGCGGCAGGCCCGCACCGCCGAGGAGGAGGCCGCCGCAGCCTCTGGTCTGGCCAGGTACTTCAGGTACTCGCTCGACCACAAGGTGGTCGGACTGCAGTACCTGGTCGGCATGACCGCCTACTTCCTGGCCGGCGGGCTGTTCGCCATGGCCATCCGGACCGAGCTGCTGTCGCCGACCTATCACACCTTCAGCGCCAACGCCTACCTGATGCTGGTGGGCGAGCACGGCACGATGATGATCATGATGATGTCGTCGATCATCCTCGGCCCGTTCGGCAACTACTTCGTGCCGCTGATGATCGGCTCGAAGCGGGTCGCGTTCCCGCGGATCGAGGCGCTCTCGTTCTGGCTGACGCCGGCGGCTTTCATCATCCTGCTGTCCGGCGTCCTGTTCGGCGGGTTCCCGACCGGGTGGACCGGGTACGCCCCGCTATCCATCCAGGCCACGCAAGGCCAGGACGCCTACGCGGTCGCGTTCGGCCTGATGGGGATCTCCCTGATCCTGGCCGGCTTCAACATCGTCGTGACGGTCATCTGCTACCGCGCGCCCGGGATGCGCTGGAGCCGAGTGCCCATCTTCGTCTGGTCGATGTTCACCACCGCCCTGCTCATGGTGCTCGCCGCCCCGGTCCTGGTGGGCGGCATGTACATGATGATCACCGACCGGACCGTGCAGACCGCGTTCTTCACCGACGACCTTGGCGGCAGCAGTTACCTCTACGAGAACCTGTTCTGGTTCTTCGGGCACCCCGAGGTGTACATCCTGGCGCTGCCCGGCTTCGGCATCGTGTCGGAGATCCTCCCGGTGTTCTGCCGGAAGCCGCTGTTCGGCTACCGGATCGCCGCAGCCGGGATGGTCGGGGTGGCGCTGCTCAGCTTCTTCGTCTGGCAGCATCACCTGTTCATGAGCGGGATCAACCCGGACATGCGCCCGCTGTACATGCTCACCACCGAGCTCATCTCCATCCCGACCGGGTTCATCTTCCTGGTAGCGATGGGCACATTCTGGAAGGCCAAGATCAGGTTTACCGTGCCCATGCTGTTCGTGCTCGGCTTCTACTTCAACTTCCTGATCGGCGGGGTCACCGGGGTATTCCTGTCCGACGTGCCGGCCGACACGACCGAGCACGGGACCTTCTTCTCGATGGCGCATTTCCACTACACGATCATGGGCGGCCTGATCTTCGCGTTCATGGCCGGCATCTACTACTGGCTGCCCAAGATGATGGGGATCAAGCTGAACGAGAGGCTCGGCAAGATCCACTTCTGGACCATGTTCATTTTCTTCAACTCGACCTTCCTGCCGCTGTTCGCCGTCGGCCTGCTCGGCCAGCCGCGCCGGGTGTTCGAGTACGCGCGCAGCCTGCAGACGCTGAACGACTGGGTGTCGATCTCGTCGTTCCTGCTCGGCGGCTCGATCCTGATCTTCCTGATCAACTTCGTCTGGTCAACGGTGATCGCTCGCGTGCGGGAGGAGGGGAACCCGTGGCGGTCCCGGGGCCTCGAGTGGCAGGTCTCCTCGCCGCCGCCGCCCGGCAACTTCGCGCACGTCCCCGTGGTGCTCGCCAGCCCGTATGACTACGGCGTGAAGAACGCGTCGCCGGTGGCTGACCTGAACCCGCCGGTTGGCGTGGTCGGCAATGCGTACGGGGGCGCGGGAGTGGAGGCATAACCCATGGCCGAGGCGACGACACCCACCCCTGGCGGCCTGGACAGGGATGCCGAAGAAGCCGGCTTCTATCACGAGGCGGCGCTGAACGCGTCGTGGACCGGTGCGCGCCTGGCGATAGGCGCCCTGTCGTTCCTGTTCGCGGCGTTCGCGTTCGCCTATTTCTACCTGCGGTCGCTGAACTCGAACCAGATGTGGCATCCGGCCGGGTTCAAGGGGCCGCAGCCGTGGGCGGGCGCGGTGATCATGGCAATGGTGGTGGTCAGCGCCATCGCGCAGACCGCCGTGCTGCAGCGGATCAAGGCCGGGAACAAGGCCGACTGGCAGCGGGGTGCCGTGGTCGCGCTGGTCCTCGGGCTGGCGGCGGCCGGACTGCAGATATGGCAGTTGCTGAACCTGCCCTTCTTCCCCGGCAGCGCGGGTTTCGCCAGCGTGTTCACCGGGTTTACCCCGGTTTTCCTGGTGGTCGTGCTGGCCGCGATGATCTGGCTGGAGACCCTGATCATGCGGTCGCGGCCGATACCGGCCATTTCCTTCGTGGAGCAGCCGCCGACGTACGCTGAGGCATTCGCGGTGCAGCGCTTCCAGGGAGCGCTGAGCGCCTTCACCGCGGTATGGAATTATCTCGCTGTGATTGCCGTCCTGTTCTGGGTGCTGTTCTACCTGACGGCCTGAGCGGAAAGGAGCGGCTAGCCTGGCCGGCGCAGTCAGCCGGCCGGAGGCCAGGACCAGCATGAACTACGTTGTCGCGCACTGGTCGGCTGCCTGGCCCGTGCTGGCCTGCTACCCGGCGGTCGCCGCGGTGCACCTGACCGGTGCGCGCCGCCTGGCGGACGCTGGCAGGGCGCCGGACGCGCCGGACGAGCCGGCGAGCGCCCGGGCGAAAGCCCGGCGGCGCGAGCTGATCGTCTTCCAGTCCGGCCTGCTGCTGGCGTTCCTGGCCCTGGTCTCGCCGGTCGCCTACTGGTCGGGGAGGTACATCTGGGTACGCTCGGTCCAGGATCTGGTTCTCGGCGTGGTCGCCCCGTCGCTCATCGTTCTCGGTGCCCCGTGGCTGGCGCTGCGGCGGCTGGCGCTGCGGCGCGGGGCTGGGCGCCGCGTGGACCGGCACGCGGCGGGCGGCGGGCCCGGCATGGCATCCCGGATTCCCTGGTGGCTGGCATGGCCGGTGCTGGCCACGGCGGCGTTCAACGTCACCTGGCTCGGCTGGCACCTGCCCGCGCTCTACGACCTCGCGGCTGGCAACCCCGTCGCCCGGTACGCCGAGGACGTCATGTACCTGGCGGCCGGAATCCTCTGCTGGCTTCAGCTCATCGGGTCGCACCCGTGGAGTCCGCGTTCCGCGCCGCTCCACCGGCTGGTGCTCCTCACCGGTACCCTCGTAGCCGGCACGGTGCTTGGCATGCTGCTCGTCTTCGGCGCGGGCGTGATCTACCCGGCCTATCGCGGGCCAGCCCATGACGTTCTCTCCGTGGTCGCGGATCAGCAGCTCGGCGGCGCGGTGCTGTGGACGGGAATGCTGCCATCGCTGGTGATCGCGGGGGTAGCTCTGCTCAACGCATGGCTGAAGAACGAAGAGTCCGGTGATCTCTCGGCTGACCTGGAGCGCCTGACCGGGCAGCGGCCTGCCGGCTGGCCGCCCGGCCGCTGGTCCGGGCGATCAGCAAGCCCGGGGGCCGGCCTGCCAGCCGCGCGGCCTTCCGGGAGGCAGGCCTGGCACGCGCGGCCTGGCTACCGCCGGCGCACGATTTGATTGACGAGGAGGGCTGAAGTGCCTGGATCGATTCTCGCGGTGTCCATTAACAGCCAGGGTGGGTCCGTGCTGACCTTTGCCTTCCCGGTGGGCGTTTTCCTCGTCGTTGCGGTGGTCTTGTACATGGCCTTCAGCAGGCCGCACCAGGTTCCGGGGCACAAGCAGCTGGCCCCGGCGCAACCTGGCCCCCCGGACAAGAGGACAGCCGAGGCCATGGCGGTGGCGGCCGGGCTGGACACGGCGGTCGGCGGCGGGGGCGCTTCGCTGGCAGCCGATCCGCACGGAGCGCTTGAGGCTGCCGCAGCGGACGAGGCGGAAGCGCGCGACGCCGCCGGCGCGCCGGGCCAGCCGGACGATGCCGGGGCCAGTCATCCGGGGCCGGGCGAGGACGCCTGCCGTCCGGGGGCCGGGGAGTGATACCTGCCGCAGCCCTGCCAGCCCCGGCGGGCACCGCCGGCCTCGCCATCCCGCCCGGGCCGCGGCGCCCGGCGGCAGTCGCGCGCTCGCTGTTCCTGCTGACCAAGCCGCGGATCATCGAGCTGCTGCTGGTCACGACGATCCCCACCATGCTGCTCGCGCAGCGCGGCCTGCCCTCGCTGCGGGTGTTCGCGGTGACCCTCATCGGCGGCACCCTGGCCGCCGCCAGCGCCAACACCCTCAACTGCTACCTGGACCGCGACATCGACGCGGTGATGCGGCGAACCGCGCACCGCCCGCTCGTGGCCAAGGCAGGCCCGGGGAGCATCAAGCCGGGCGAGGCGCTGGCGTCGGGAATCGTGCTCGGCGCCGCGGCGACCTTGCTGCTCGGGCTCGTCGTCAACTGGCTCGCGGCGTGCCTGGCCGCGGGCGCGATCCTGTTCTACGTGTTCGTCTACACCCTCGGCCTCAAGCGGCGCACCGCGTCCAACATCGTGATCGGCGGCGCGGCCGGGTGCTTCCCCGTGCTGGTGGGCTGGGCGGCCGTCACCGGCACCGTCGCCTGGCCGGCGGCGGCTCTGTTCGCCATCATCTTCCTGTGGACGCCGCCGCATTTCTGGGCGCTGGCGATGCGGTTCCGTGACGACTACGCCGCGGCGAACGTGCCGATGCTCCCGGTGGTGGCCACGCCGCAGACAGTGGCCCGCAAGATCCTGCTCTACTCCTACGCGATGGTGGCGGCAACGCTCGCCCTCGCCCCCGCCGCGGGCTGGATTTACGCCGCCTGCGCGGCTGGGCTCGGCGGCTGGTTCCTGGCCGAGGCCCACCGGCTGCGCGGCCAGGTCGGGTCGGTGCCGGCGTCCGTTCCGGTGCCGGAGTCGGTTCCGGGGCCGGAGTCGGTTCGGGGGCCGGAGTCGGTTCGGGGGCCGGAGTCGGTTCGGGGGCCAGTCGGTTCCGGGGCCGGAGTCAGCTTCGCAGCCTGCGTCAGTCCGGCGCGCCGCGGCCGCCCCCATGCGGCTGTTCCACCTGTCCATCGCCTACCTGACCCTGCTGTTCACCGCGATCGCGGTCACCGCCCTGCTGCCCTGGGGCCGCTGGTAGCCGGACCATGGCCCGCAGCCCGGGCGCGGCATCCTCCAGCCACGCGGTGCCGCCGTGCGCCGCGGCCGTGGCGCGGACGATCGCCAGGCCCAGGCCGGAGCCGCCGCCGTCGGCCGGCTCGCGGCTGCGCGCATCGTCCAGCCGGGTGAACCTGTCGAAGACCCGTTCCGCCTCCTCGTGGGGAATGCCGGGCCCGTCGTCGGACACCGCCAGTACCACCCACCGGCCATCCGCCCGCGCGGTCACGCTCACCGTGCTGGCTGCGTACCGCACCGCGTTGTCCACCAGGTTCACCAGCATCCGGTCCAGCCCGCCGGCCTCGCCGAGAACCATGCAGTTCCCGGCCGCACCCGCCGTCACACTCACCCGGGTCTCCGCGTAGCGCGCGCAGACCGCCTCCATCAGGCCGGTGAGGTCAACCGGGTGCCCGCGCAGCGGGCGGCCAGCCTGCTCGTCCAGCCTGGCCAGGGCCAGCAGATCCTCGGCCAGCCGAGCCAGCCGGAGCGTGTCGGCGAGCACCCCGGCGGCCGTCTGCTGCCAGTCCACCGCCTCCGGGTGGTCCACTGCGACCTCGAGCTGGGTGCGGATGCTGGCGATCGGGCTGCGCAGTTCGTGCGCCGCGTCGCTGACCAGTGCGCGCTGCCGCTGCTGGGCGGCCTCCAGCCTGGCCAGCATGTCGTTCAGCGTCACCGCCAGGCTGCGCACGGCGTCCCGCGCCTCGGGCACGGGCAGGGGCCGCCCCAGCGCGATGTCGGTACCGGTGATCTCCTGCGACCCGCGCCTGAGCTCCTCGATCGGCCGCAGCGCGGCCCCGGTGATGAGCCAGGTGGCGAGCACGAGCAGGCCGAACAGCAGCGGCGTGCCGATGAGCGCGGCCTGGCCCACGGCGGCCAGGCTGTCGCTGACCTGGGCATAAGAGACCGCCGCGATCACGATCTGATGGCCGCCGGCGGGCACAGCCACCACCCGCAGCAGCGCGGGGATGCCGAACGGCGACCCGGACAGCAGCCAGGCACGGCCGCTGCGCGCGCTCGCCGCCGCGACCGCGGGTGACAGCAGCGGCACCAGCCGGTCGGCGCCGGGCGACGCGTGGATGATCGTGCCGCGGGAGTCGAGCACCTGCACGGTGAGGGTGCCGTTGGCGACGGGCACCGGGTCGGGCAGGTGATGCGCACCGGCGAGTGCCGCCACCTCGCGGGCGCCCTGCCTGGCCGTGTCGTCCAGCCCGCGGGTCAGCGACACCCGGAGCACGCTGACCAGCAGCACGGCGCCGGCCGCCAGGGCCAGCGCGAGGCCGGCCGCCGCGGCCAGGGTCAGCCGGGCGCGCAGCCCCCGCCGCCGCCACCACGCAGCCGGCGTATAGCGGCGGGTCGGCCGGGCGCCCGGCCCCCGCCACCGCCACCAGGCGGCCGGCGCCGGGCGCCCCGGCTCAGCCGGGCGTTCTCGCTCCGCCGCGCCGAGCGCGTCACCGGCCGCGCGAGCTTGGTCGGCCATGGCGCGCGCTGGGTCCGCCGGCGCGCGGGCGGGGTCCGCCCCCGCGCTGGCTGGGTCCGCTGCCGGGCCGGCTGGGTCCGCCGCCGCGCGGGCGGGGTCGGCGGCCGCGCGGGCCTGGTCAGCCGCCATCGGCGGCCAGCCGGTAGCCGGCGCCGCGCACCGTCTGCAGCGCGCCGCGCCCGAACGGTGTGTCGATCTTGCGCCGGAGGTAGCCCGCGTACACCTCGACGACGTTGAGGTCGGCCGCGTCGTAGGCGTCCCACACGTGCTCGAGGATCTCGGCCTTCGGCACCACCTGGCCGGCCCGCCGGATCAGGTACTCCAGCAGCGCGAACTCCCGCGGCGTCAGTTCGATGTCGGTGTCGCCCCGCCGCACCTGGCGGCTGGCCGGGTCCAGGGACAGGTCGCCCGCCCGCAGCACGGCCGGCCGCGGCGCCGCCCCGCGGCGCAGCAGCGCCCGCAGCCGGGCGGCGAGCACGACGTAGGAGAACGGCTTGGTGAGATAGTCGTCCGCGCCGAGGTCGAGCCCGTCGGCCTGGTCGTACTCGCCGTCCTTGGCGGAAAGGATGAGGATCGGCACCCAGTTGTCCTCCGCGCGCAGCCGCTCGCACACCTTGTAGCCGGACAGCCGGGGCAGCATGATGTCCAGCACCACGGCGTCGTAGCCGCCCTCGCGGGCCAGGTGCAGGCCGTCCTCGCCGTCATGCGCGAGGTCCACGGCGAAACCCTCGGCCTGCAGCCCGACCCGGACCGCGGCCGCCAGCCGCCGCTCGTCCTCCACCACCAGCACGCGCATGGCCTGGTCTCTCCCTCGTGGTAAACGTCCACGCTCAGTCTTACGCACATCGGGCGTTTATAGCTGAGAGCCGTCTCAGCTCCTCACAGGCTCAGCACAGGGGCCGTTCGGCAGAATGGGCTTGAGAGCATGGCAGCTAAAACGCGAGCTAACCTGACAGCAGAACCCTTTTCCTCGTTGCCAGGGCGGTTCGCGGGCTCGAGTACGGTCGGGTCGATGGAAAAGGGCTCTGAGGTGAGGTGTCATGAAATTTTCCCGCCGCGGGCGGTGGGCAGTACCGGCCGGAGTGCTGGGCGCCGTGGGTGCCGTCATGGCCGGGGCCCTGGTCAGCACCGCCCAGGCCAGCCCGGCCCTGCCGGCCCGCACGCCCGCGCAGCTGCTGGCCGCGATCGCCGGCCGCAGCGGGCCGCTGCCCGCGCTGACCGGGACCGTGGTGGAGAGCGCGGCGCTCGGCCTGCCGCAGCTGCCGGGCACGGACAATCCCACCTCGGTGACGTCTCTGCTCACCGGCTCGCACACGGTCCGGGTCTGGTATGACAACGCCCGGCACGTCCGGCTCGCCGTACCAGGGACGCTGAGCGAGAGCGACCTCGTCGTGAACGGCAACACCGCCTGGTACTGGCAGAGCAGCACCAACTCGGTCACCCGCTTCATCCCGGGCGCCGGGGCCGGCCCGGCAGGCCGCACGCCCGCGCCCGCGATGGCGCTCACCCCGCAGCAGGCCGCCAGCAAGGCGCTCGCCGCGGTCGGCCCGTCCACCAGGGTGAGCGTGCAGAGCAACGTCACCGTCGCCGGCGAGGCCGCTTACCAGCTCGTGCTCGCGCCCAAGAGCACCAGCTCGCTGATCGGGCAGGTCCGGATCGCCGTCGACGGCGCCCGCTACGTGCCGCTGCGCGTGCAGGTCTATGCCCGCGGCGCCAGCAGCCCGGCGTTCCAGGTGGGCTACACCTCGGTCTCGTTCGTGCGGCCGGCCGCGGCGAACTTCGCCTTCACCCCGCCGCCCGGCGCCAAGGTCAAGACGGTGACCCTCGGTAAGTCCGGCCATGCCCGGGCGGGCAAGCAGATGGCCGGCGCCGCGCCCACCGTGCTCGGCAAGGACTGGCTGACGGTGGCCGTGCTGCCGGCGTCGGCGCTGTCCGGGGTGACCGGCTCCGCTGCCAGTGCCAGCAAGGCCGCCTCGTCCGCGGCGCAGGCCGCATCCGGCAGCGGGTCAGCCGGCAGCGGCGACACCTCCGGCCTGTTCAGCGCCGCGCTGCGGTCGGCCGCCAGCGTGCACGGCACCTGGGGCAGCGGACGGCTGCTGCACACCAGCCTGGTCAACGTGCTGATCACCAGCAACGGCCATGTCCTCGTCGGAGCGGTCACGCCGTCGGTGCTCTACGCCGACGCTGCCCACGTCAAGTGACAAGCGCCACCACGCAGGACTCGGGGATCGCGGACCCGGCGGGCGAGCTCGGCGGGCCCGCGATCACCACGTCCGGCCTGTGCAAGCGGTTCCGCGGCGGCCAGCTGGCGGTGGACCAGGTCAACCTGGAGGTCCCCCGCGGCAGCGTCTACGGCTTCCTCGGCCCGAACGGCTCCGGCAAGACGACCACGATCAGGATGCTGCTCGGCCTCGTCCACGCGACCAGCGGCAGCCACGAGCTGCTCGGCACGGCGATGCCGTACGGCGCGGCGCACGTGCTGCCCCGCGTCGGCTCGCTGGTCGAGGGGCCGGCCTTCTACCCGTTCCTCAACGGCCAGCAGAACCTGGCCCGCATCGACGCGGCCGACCGGACCGCCGACCCGCGGACCGCGCGGCAGCGGATCGACAGCGCGCTGGACCGGGTCGGCCTGCTGGCCGCCGCGAGGAAGCGCTACCGCGCCTACTCGCTGGGCATGAAGCAGCGGCTCGCGATCGCGGCGGGACTGCTGCGGCCGCGTGAGCTGATCATCCTGGACGAGCCGACCAACGGCCTGGACCCGCAGGGCACCCGTGAGGTGCGCGGCCTGGTCCGCGAGATCGCCACCGAGGGCACGACCGTGTTCGTCTCCTCCCACCTGCTGGCCGAGGTCGAGCAGATCTGCTCGCACGTGGGCGTGATGCGCACCGGCCGGCTGGTCTTCCAGGGCACCCTGGACGATCTGCGCCGCACCGGTGCCGCCCGGATCCGGGTGGAAACGACCGAGCCCGCGGCCGCCGGGGCGGTGCTCGAGAAGATCGGCCTGGCCGACACCCGGGTGGCCGAGGCCGAGGTCTCCGCCCAGCTGGGCGGTTTCCTGCCCGAGCGGCTCTGCGCCGACCTCGTGCACGCGGGCGTGCCCGTCCGCGGCCTGGCCACGGTGCGGCCCAGCCTCGAGGAACTGTTCGTCGCGCTCACCGGGGAGGGATTCGATGTCAACGGCTGACGCCGGCCCGGCCGGCGGCGCCGGCCCGGGCGGCGGTCCCGGCCCCGCCGGCGGCCCCGGCCCGGGCGCCGGTTCCGGGACAGCCGTCGCCTGGTCGCCGGAGCGCAGCCCGGCCGGGGCGCTGCCAGGCAGCCCGTCGGCCGCGCGGTCCTGGCTCCGGCTGCTGGGCTCCGAGCTGCGCCTGGTCTTCCGCCGCCGGCGCAACCTGGCCCTGCTCGCCGTCGTCGCAGTGATCCCCATCATCATCGGGGTCGCGCTGCGGCTGGCGGCGCCGCCGCGGTCCGGCGGCAACGGGGGAGGGCCGCCGTTCCTCGACCAGGTGGCCGGCAACGGCGTGTTCCTCACCTTCCTCGCGCTCACCATCCAGCTCACCCTCGTGCTGCCGCTGGTCGTCGCCGTGGTGGCCGGCGACACGATCGCGGGCGAGGCGGGTTACGGCACGCTGCGCTACCTGCTCGCGGTGCCCGCGGGCCGGACCAGGCTGCTCGGCGTGAAGTACCTGTCGGTGGTCGCGTTCGGGCTGTGCGCGGCCGCGCTGATCGCGGCCGTGTCGCTGCTCTGCGGGGTCTCGCTGTTCCCGGTCGGGCCGGTCACGCTGCTGTCCGGCACCACCGTGTCCCTGGCCCAGGGCCTGCTGCGGGTGCTGTTCGTGACCCTGTACGTGGCCGGCGCGATGGCCGCGCTCGGCGCGATCGGCGTGGCCATCTCCACGTTGACCGAGCACGCCATCGGGGCGATCGCGGCGCTGGCGATCATCGTCGTGGCCAGCGAGGTCGGCGACAACGTGCCGCAGTTCGCCGCGGTGCACCCGTACCTCCCCACGCACTGGTGGACTATGTTCGACTCGATCTTGCGCTCGCCGGTCGATTCGGCCACGCTGCTGCACGGGCTGCTGTCGTTCGGCGTCTACGTGTTGATCTTCGGCTCCATCGCCTGGGCCCGCTTCACCAGCAGCGACATCAGCAGCTAGCCCGCGGCGCGCCCCGGACCGCTCCCGGGGCGCGCAGGCCGGGCTCCGCCGGAACCGCGGGATCAGGCTCGCTCGTCATGACCTGATGGATCAACTCGACCACCGCCAGCAGGTCACCCCGCAGCGTCCCGGTGTCGGGCACCGACGGGAACGAGGGCTTGGCGCGCCGCCGGATCGCATCAGCGGCGCAAGCTTTCCCGGCCGGTGAACCACGGTCCGTTCGGTCCAGGGATTTGATTCCGAACGGACGGGTGGCAGCACGACCTCAGGCTGCCGCCCGGCTTGGTGCGCCGGCGTCACATGGTTTGGACGATTTCCGGTGAGCGGCTCGCGTCGCCGCTGTGCGACGCCGGGCGGGCGGCGGTGCTGCCCGGGGGCTCGGAGCCAGCAACTGCCGGGCCCTCATCCATCCGCGGGCCAGCCGGCCGGACGTCAAATCATCAGGTCCTTGTGATCCCAGCTCACCAAGCCGGGCGCCAGGCTTGGGACCAGCCGGGCCGCAGGGCGCGGTGGTATCCGATCACCCGGACAGGAGAAGACAATGACCGACAATCGAGCCTCCGGCGCAGACGGGCACGGCGTCGCGGCGACAATCGACAGCCGGCTCGGCCAGCTGCGGCCCGATGCTTTCTTGATGAAGACCGGCGAGACACTGCGATGAATGCGCCAGGTGGGAGTAACTCCATGTCCGCTACCAGCGTTGCTGGCGTCGTCGCTGCCGCTCAGGCGGGCGAGCCCGGCCGGCGGCGCTGGCTTGTGCTGGGTCTTGTGGGGCTGGCGCAGCTGATGATCGTGCTCGATGTCACGATCATGAATATCGCGCTGCCGTCGGCGCAGACGGCGCTGCACTTCTCCAACGTCAACCGGCAGTGGGTCATCACGGCGTACGCGCTGTCGTTCGGCAGCCTGCTGCTGTTGGGCGGCCGGCTGGGCGACCTGTTCGGCCGGAAGGCGACGTTCCTGACCGGGCTGATCGGCTTTGCTGTCGCCTCTGCGGTGGGCGGCGCGTCCACCAGCATCGTCATGCTGATCACGGCTCGGGCCTGCCAGGGAGTGTTCGCTGCGCTGCTGGCGCCGGCGGTGCTGGGCCTGCTGACCACGACGTTCGCCGATTCAAAGGATCGGGGCCGGGCCTTCGGCGTGTACGGGGCCATCGCGGGCGCGGGCGGGCTGGTGGGCCTGCTGCTCGGCGGTGTGCTGACCGAGTACCTGGACTGGCGCTGGTGCCTGTTCGTGAACCTGCTGTTTGCCGGCGTCGCGGCGGTCGGGGCGGCGGTCTTCCTGCCCCGGCACGGGCCTGCCGGGCGCCCGCACCTGGACCTACTCGGTGTGGTGACCGTGTCCGGGTCGATGTTCTGCCTGGTCTACGGGTTCTCCAACGCCGCGGCCCACAGCTGGCAGACCCCGTCGACGTGGGGCTTCCTGGCCGCGGGGGTCGTGCTGCTCGCCGCGTTCGCGGCCTGGCAGACTCGCGCGGCGAACCCGCTGCTGCCGCTGCGGCTGGTGCTCGACCGCAACCGCGGCGGGGCTTACCTGGCGTTGCTGGTGGTCAGTGCGGCGATGTTCGGCATGTTCTTGTTCCTCACCTACTACCTGCAGACCACCCTCGGGTACTCGCCGGTCGTCACCGGGGTCGCGTTCCTGCCGATGATCGCCACGGTGATGCTCTTCTCCCAGCTCTCCAACACCGTCCTGATGCGGCGCATGGGGCCCAAGCCGCTGGTCGGGGTCGGCATGCTGGTCGCGGCGGCCGGGATGGCGTGGCTGACCCGGATCGGCGTGCATTCCGGGTACGCATCCACCGTGCTCGGGCCGCTGCTCGTGGCCGGCGCGGGCATCGGCCTGTCCCTGCCGCCGTCGATGAACACCGGAACCTTCGGCGTGGCGCCGGGCGACGCCGGCGTGGCCTCGGCCACCGTCAACGTCGGCCAGCAGATCGGCGGCTCCATCGGTACCTCCCTGCTCAACACCATCGCCGCCAGCGCGGTCGCGAGCTACCTCGCCAGCCACCTCAGCCCCGCGATCGCCGCCTCGTCTCAAGCCGACAGAGCACTCCAGGCGGCGGCGACCGTGCACGGCTACACGACCGCCTTCTGGTGGACGGCTGGCATTTTCGCCGCCGGCGCTATCGTTTGCGGGTCCTTGCTCCGCCGCGGACCGCTAGCCGGGCAAGCGGAGGCCGCTCCGGCCGGCGTCGAGGCACGGCAGCACGAGCCAGCACTACCGGCACGGCCCTGACGAACGCGACCTTTTTCAAAGTAGCCAGGGAGACGAGAGCACGATGACAGCTACCGATACCGCCCCCGCTGGACGCCGACTTCTTCCCCGACGGCCGGTGGAAGTCGATCCTGGTCGTCAACATCGGCCACCCGGGTGAGAACCCGTGGTTCGACCGGCTCCCCCGGCTGGACCACGACGACGCCCTCGCGTGGGCCTGAGGCCTGCGCCGTTAAGAAGCCCTGCGGGCCTGCGTAGCCAGGAGCGTAACTCCTGGGCGGCGTTCCTGGCTCGCGCCCGCCCGGGCTGCACCTGAGCGACCCTGCCGAACCTGGTGAAGCTAGTTGTTGCCGAGGGTGCGCTGATCGGAGATCTTCGACGGATTTGCCGAGGCTGCCCGGTGCGAACGCCGTGCCTCGCGTGGGAGCTGGATCAGGGCGTCGGCGCTGGCATCTGGGGAGGTGCCACGGAGGAAGAGCGGCGCGCCCTCCGCAGAGCCGGCATCCGTCATCGCCGTCGCCTCGCAGGGCAGGCAGCCGAAGGAGGCTTGAGGCCGACCACCGACGAGGTCGCGCAGCGCTGACGGCAATGGACGAACTGGCGAAATCGATGTACTACGAGATCCGCGTCCGCGGGCAGCTGAGCGAGACGCTGCTGGGCGCGTTCCCGGGCCTGCGTGCGGAGGCGCAGGCAGCCGAGACCGTGCTCGCCGGGGCGTTGCCCGATCAGGCAGCGCTTTTCGGTGTGCTGGCCCAGATAGAAGCGCTCGGCCTCGAGCTGCTCGCACTCTGCCGTAAGTGAAGCACCGGGCGCTGTCGTGCCAATCATCTGGATCACGTGAGGCCGTACGGGATGCCGCTAGGGTCTGTGCCAGGAAGGTGCGAGCAGGCCCAGCGCGCTGGCCCGCTCCACGGCCTCCGAACGGTGGTGCGCGCCGAGCTTGGCGTACAGGTGCCTCATGTGCGTCCGGATCGTGTTCACCGACACCGACAGCTGGTCGGCGATCTCTGGAGCCGGGAGGTTGGTGGGCAGGTAGCGCAGGACGCGGGTCTCGCTGGCGCTCAGCGGCTCTTGCAGTCGCTCCGGTTTACCGGGTGCTGGCGCTCGTCCGGTTCCCGCCAGCAGGGTGAGAATCTGGGAGACCAGGGCGCGTGAGATGTGCGGTGCCGGACGTGGCCCTTGAGCAGCTCCGGGGCAGGGTGCAGGACGAATGCGAAGACGGTGCCGTCGGGCTCGGCGAGGTCGAGCGCGTGCTCTAGGGCGCGCCCGGCGGCGGCCGGGTCGCCGAGCGCGTCGCGTGCGATGGCCTCCAGCAGGAAAGCCTGGATCATCCAGACATGGGGGGGCACCACGGGAACGGAATCCTCGAGGACGGGTGCGAGCGCGACGGTCGCCGCCCGCGGGTCGTGCCGGGCGAGCCGCAGCGCCGCCACGGCGATGCGTATCTCTCCGCGTTCACGCTGCTGCTCGTCCAGCTCAGCCAGGACAGCTTCGGCACGTCCGATTGCGCCCATCCGCACGAGAGTGTGCACCAGGAGCGCTCGCGTCCGCGTCACGTGCGGGTGGCCTGTGACGAGCAGCCCGGCCAGCCGCCCGGCGGCCCGGAAAGCAGCCAGCGCGTCGGCATCACGGCCGCGCATGAACTCGAGCGACCCGCGAGCTTGGTGGAGCATCACGCCAGGCGCTGGCTGGGTCTCAGCCCGGAACGCACGCTCGGCCAGGTTCAGCAACGGCTCTGCCTCCTCCAGCCGCAGCTGCCAGACCCGCGTGGCACCAAGGGCCGCGTAGGCGACGGCGGCGACCGGCTCCTCGGTCCAGCCGTGCTCCCGGGCCAGCTCGATCGCCTGCGTGCTCCGCTCCACCGCCAGCGCACATGACCGGAAGACGGCGGCCATCGCCCCATGCGCCAGGGCGGATACCTCAAGCCGGGGCCGCCCGATCCGGCGCGCCAGGGCGGCGCCCTGCTGGAGGTGCCGCCCCGCCTCGTCGGCCCGGAACGCCCACAGCTCGGCGGCACCGAGGGTTACCAGCGCCATTCCGCGCACCCCCTCGCCCTGTCCGGGCTGCGCGGCGTCCGGGACTTCGGCGGGGGCCAGCAGCCGCTGCGCCTCCTCGATCACGGCCGGGAGGTACCGCGTCTTTGGGCCAGGAACAGCCGCAGGATGACCAGCTGGACCTGGAAGCGCCCGCGCCGGTCCGCAGGCACCGACGCCACCCCCCGGATCGCCTGCGCCAGATACTGCTCCGCCGCCTCCAGGGACCCCCGCAGCAGCTCGTCGAAGGCCATCAGCGCGGCCAGCTCCGCATCGGCGGCGACCACGCCAGCCGGGAACCGGGCCAGCAGCTCGTGCACGGCGGCGGCCTGCCCGTCCAGGACCAGGCCTTGCATATGGTCCGACAGCAGGCTGGCGGCCAGGCCCCAGTCCTGCGCCGCCTGGGCGTGCCGGATCGCCTCCACCGCGAACCCATGGTCGGCGAACCAGCCGGCGGCAGCACCGTGCAGCGCAAGGAGCTCACCCGGCGCGCTGCGCCGTAGCTGCAGCTGCAGCAGGTCGGCGAACAGCTGGTGGTAGCGGAACCAGGACCGCGCCGCGTCCACAGACATCACGAACGCGCCGGCCTCCTCTAGATCCTGCAGGATCCGCTCCCCGCCGCTGCCCCCGGTCAGCAGGTCGGCGAGCGGGCCGTTCACCCGTTCCAGCAGCGAGGTCCGCAGCAGCAGCCGCCGGACCTGCTCGGGCTGCCGCTCCAGTACCTCGGCCAGCAGGTAATCGGCCACGGTCCGCTCGCTGCCGGAGAACTCGGCCGCGAACCGCGCCGGGTCCGGGTGCCCGGCCAGCGACAGCGCGGCCAGCCGCAGCCCCGCCGCCCACCCCTCGGTCCGCTCCAGCAGCCGCGCCAGCGTCGGGCCCGGCAGCTGCACCCCGGCCGCGTCGAACAGCCGCCGGGCCTCATCCAAGGTGAACCGCAGGTCGTCGGCGCGGATCTCGGTCAGCTCGCCCTCCAGCCGCAGCCGGTGCAGCCCCAGCCGCAGGTCGTGCCGGGTGGTGAGCACGAACCGCAGCTCCGGCGGTGCGCGCATCACCAGCAGCTCGAGCTGGCGCAGCGCCTCGGCCGAGCCCAGCTCGTGCACGTCATCGATCACCAGCCAGAGCCGGTCGCCGAGCGTGCTGAGATCCTTCAGCAGCCGCTCGACGATCACCCAGCCGTCCAGATCGGGTGCCGCCGTCAGCTTCCGCACCAGCGCCGACCCGGCCGCGGTGGCCCGCAGCGCGTCGGTCACCGCGATCCAGAACTGCTGCGGATCACGCTCCTCGCGCTGGACCGGCACCCAGGTGGCGTTCTCTGCCAGGCCCGCTGCGCCGATCCAGGACCGCAGCAAGGACGTCTTCCCGCTCCCGGGCGGCGCCGACACCTGGGTGACGCGCGCTGCCCGCCCGAGCCGCTCGAACAACTCGCGGCGGAAGACGATCCCGCCCCTGACAGCAGGCCCCGGACCGCCGGCGGTCCCCGGCGGGAAGGCAGGGTCCATGGCGACCTCGGCACCCACCTCAGCGAGCGCGCCCGACAAGGCCCGCCCCAGCCCGCCCGCGGCTCCGGTCACCAGGACCCGGCACCCCCGAGCTGGCACCGTCAACCAATCGTCCGGGCCCTGCCATAACGGCTCCCTTCCCGCGGCGGCCCGCCGCAGGCGCGCAGGGGCCGCATCATCGGTCCAGCATGGCCGCAGGGCCCGCGGAGCGCATCGCAGCCAGCCGGGCCCCAGACGGTGCCGCTAACCAGGTGCGCTGACCGGCGCTGGCCACGATGACCCCAGCCCGCGGCCGCGAAATCCTTAAGCAGGAATCACCAGCACCGGCAAGGTCCCCGGCAGCCGCCCAGCACGTTCTGCTCCGACACGCCCGATCCACGAGCCCCGTTCACCTGACCGACACCGCCCGACGAAACGGAACTGCCATGAACCACCCACACACCGAACACCAGCCACAGCGCGTCGAAGAACTGGTCTCCTGGACTGGCCCTGAACGGCTCCGGTTTCTCTGGTACCGGCTCCGCCTGACCGTGAGTGAGATGAACTACCCAGTCCGGCGGAAGACCGAGCTCCAGATGCGCCTGGCATGACGAGGTGCAGACCGCACTCCCACACGTGCCGAACGGAACAATCTGCGCAGGGCGGCCGACGCAGACAGCACATGTGTCGCTCGCGCCGAGTCGGCGATCTGTCGCCGTCCCAGGACACAGGGCACCACCACCGTGCTCACCCTGCGTAGCACGGGCTCATCCGCCCGATAGCCGCCTCTGCGCAGATCGCGGTCAGTTGTCCAGCTGAGATCTTCAAGGCTCACGGCGTGCTGACAGAGGTATGGCAGAGGGAAGACAGCGCTACTCATCCGTTTTACCTGCGGAAACTGCTCTCAGGTCGGGGAAGTCTTCCTCCCAGAACTCGGTGACGCCGCGGACCCCGGGGGCCGCGCCGCTGGACCCGGGGGCCGGCTCGCCGCCGAGCCCGGGGGGCGCCTCGCCATCTGCCGGGTGCCGCTGGCTCTCCTGCTCGCGAAGCTCGACGCGGCGGATCTTCCCGGAGATCGTCTTCGGCAGCTCGCCGAACTCCACCCGCCGCACCCGCTTGTACGGCGCCAGCCGCTGCCGGGCGAAGGCCAAGATCGACCGCGCCACCGGCCCGGACGGCTCGACGCCCGCCGCCAGCGTGACGTACGCCTTGGGCACCGCGAGCCGCACCGGGTCGGGCGAGGGAACCACAGCTGCCTCGGCCACCGCCTCGTGCTCGATCAGCACGCTCTCCAGCTCGAACGGCGAGATCCGGTAGTCGGACGCCTTGAACACGTCGTCGGTGCGGCCCACGTAGGTGATGTAGCCGTCGGCGTCGATGGTGGCGACGTCACCTGTGTGGTAGTAGCCGTCGCGCATCGACTCGGCAGCCCGCTGCGGGTCGCCGCGGTAGCCGGTCATCAGCCCGGCCGGGCGTGCGGCGGGCGGCTCGGCGGGCAGGCGAATCTCGCCTTCCTTGCCGGGCATGCCGGTCACCGGATCGACCAGCATCACGGTGTACCCGGGCAGCGCGCGGCCCATCGAGCCGGGCCTGACCTCCTGGCCTGGCGGGTTGCCGACCTGTGCGGTCGTCTCCGTCTGCCCGTACCCGTCCCGTACGGTGATGCCCCAGGCCCGCCTGACCTGCTCGATCACCTCCGGGTTGAGCGGCTCGCCGGCCGACGCGCACTCGCGCAGGCTCGAGACGTCGCAGCCGCCGAGATCGGACTGGATCAGCATCCGCCACACGGTGGGCGGGGCGCACAGCGTGCTGACACCGCAGGCCGGGATGGCTTCGAGCAGCGCGTCAACGGAGAACCGCTCGTGCCCGAGCACCATGACCGTGGCACCGGCGTTCCACGGGGCGAACACGTTCGACCAGGCGTGCTTGGCCCAGCCGGGGGAGGAGACGTTGAGGTGGACGTCGCCCGGCTGCAGGCCAAGCCAGTACATGGTGGACAGGTGGCCGGCCGGGTAGGAGGCGTGGGTATGCTCCACCAGCTTCGGCTGGGCGGTGGTCCCCGAGGTGAAGTAGAGCAGCAGCGGATCGGTGGCCAGCGTCATGCCGTCGGGCGTGTAGTGCCGGGGGGCGGCAAACGCGTCTGCGTAGCTCAGCCAGCCCTCGGCCGGCTCGCCCACCGCGATGGGCGTCCACCCGCCCCGCTGACCCGCCTCTGGCACGGTGCCGAACTTCGGCGTCTGCACCGACTCGGTGATCACGTGCCGGACGTCGCCCCGGGCGATCCGGTCGGCGACGTCATCGGGCCCGAGCAGGGTGGTCGCCGGGATGACCACGGCGCCCAGCTTGATGGCGGCGAGGATGACCTCCCACAGCGGCGCGATGTTGCCCAGCATGAGCAGCACCCGGTCGCCGCGCCGGACGCCCAGGTCGCGCAGCCAGTTCGCGACCTGGCTGGACCGCGCGGACAGCTCGGCGTAGCTCAGCCCGACGTCGCTGCCGTCGGCGACTATCCGCAGCGCATCACGTTCCGGGTGCTCGGCGGCGATGGCGTCGAACCAGTCGAGCGCCCAGTTGAACTGCTCGAGCCGCGGCCAGCCGAACTCCCTCCGCGCGACCTCATAGTCCTCGCGGTGGCGGAGCAGCAGGTCCCGGGCCGCACGGAACGCGGCGCCTGGGGAGTACAAATCGGTCACGGGGTTCATGGTGGCAGACCAGTGATCGTCCAGGCCAGCCCCCCGCAACGCCGGCGGCGCCGGGCTAGCCGCCTCGCCCCGGCGCGGCCAGCGCTTCCGCCAGCCGGTGCCAGTCGCCGGCGGTCAGCTCGGCGGCTGGGGTGCCGGGTGCGATTCCGGCCCGCCCTCCGCTCCACCGCCGACGCGCCGCCGGCGATGCATGTGAAATTGCATACGTCAGGTGGTAGGCAACTCCGCTTCGATCTTGACCGCATCCGGGGCTGGCGGCCCGAGCGCGACGTCGGATTGCCGCCAGCATCGGCGCGGGGCCCCGGCGAGCATGGAGGCATGACAGGGACATATGAGATCCGGGCCATCGAGCCGGAGGTGCTCGGCCAGCTACGCGAGCGCGACGACGCCGGCCACCCGCCCCGCCTGCTGGTTGACGAGGAGGGCGGCAGCCCGCTGCGCTGCTGCCTGCGCCCCGTCCGGCCGGGCGAGAAGGTCGCGCTCGTGTCGTACGCCCCGCTGCGCCGGTGGGCAGCCGAGACCGGCGCGGAGCCAGGGCCCTACGACGAGATCGGTCCCGTCTTCATCCATCCGGAGTCCTGCCCGGGCCCGGAAAAGCAGGGATTTCCGAACGAACTCGGCAACTCCCGGCGCGTCCTGCGAGCCTATGCGCCCGACGGCCGGATCCTCGGCGGCCGCCTGGTCGAGCCGGGCCCGTCCGGCGCGGCCATCTCCGGGCAGGCCGCGCTCGACGAGCTGTTCGCCGATCCGGCGGTCGCGCTGGTGCACGCCCGCGCCGTGGAGTTCGGCTGCTTCACCTTCGAGGCCAGGCGGGCCGGCGAGGCCGGGCGGGCCGACGAGGCCAGGCGGGCCGGCCAGGCCAGGCGGCCTGGCGAGGCCGGGCGGCCGGGCTGACTACAGGACGTCGTGCCCGGGATGGGGGTCATCCGGGAGGGTGCTCGGCTCGGCCGGGATCGTGCCGAGGCCGGCCTGGTAGTCGTCGAAGGCCTGGACGAGCTCGGCCTTGGTGTTCATGACGAACGGGCCGTAGGCAGCGACCGGCTCCCTGATCGGCCGGCCGCCGAGCAGCAGGATGTCGAGCGCTCCCGCCCCGCCGTCCTGGTGCTGACTCGCCGCCACCGTGAGCACGTCGCCCTCGCCGAACACGGCCAGCTGGCCCGTCTGCACCGGCCGGTGCCCGGCACCCGCCGTGCCCGATCCGGCCAGCACGTAGGCGAGCGCGTTGAAGTCGCGCCGCCACGGCAGCCGCAGCTGCGCGCCGGGAGTGAGGGTGGCGTGCAGCAGCGTGATCGGCGTGTGCGTGACACCAGGCCCCTGCTGGCCGGCCACGTCGCCGGCGATGAGCCGCAGCAGAGCGCCGCCGTCCGCGGAGCTGAGCAGCTTCACCTGGCCTGCCTTGATGTCCTGGTACCGCGGGCTGGTCATCTTGAGCCTGGCCGGGAGGTTGACCCACAGCTGGAAGCCGTGGAAGAGCCCGCCGCTCACGACGACTTCCTCCGGCGGCGCCTCGATGTGCAGGATGCCGCCGCCCGCGGTCATCCACTGGGTGTCGCCGTCCGTGATCAGGCCGCCGCCGCCGTTGGAATCCTGGTGCCGGAACATCCCGTCGATCATGTAGGTGACCGTCTCGAAACCGCGGTGCGGATGCCACGGCGTGCCCTTGGGCTCGCCCGGCGCGTAGTTGATCTCGCCCATCTGGTCCATGTGGATGAACGGGTCGAGCTGGCGCAGGTCCACCCCTGCGAAGGCACGCCGGACCGGGAAACCCTCGCCCTCCAGGCCGGAGGGCGCGGTGGTCACCGACAGCACCGGGCGATCGGCCACGGTGGCCGGGTCCGGTTCCGGGACGCGCGGTAGGACGAGGATGTCGTCCACGGTTACCGCTGGCATGATGGTTGCTCCTTCATCGCGGGCCGCCGAGATATCCCCGTGCGCCCTGCTGTGCCCAACGGTGACCGCCCTGGCGGCATTCCCCGGGCGCGCGCACCGCGGGTGACCGGCCGCGGCTGCCGCGGCCGCCCTGGGAGCGGCGGGAATCAGGTGGCGCGCGGCGACGTATGCGCGATCGCCCGGGTGCGGATGGCGCGCCAGGTAAGGCGCAGTAGCTGCCAGAACAGGCGGGTTCGCTACAGGACCGTGGCGCGCAGGCTAGGCGCCGGCGCTGCCCGCCCCGAGCGCGAACGCCAGCATCGAGCCCGCCGTGTAGTCGTCGGCCGGCTCGACGCTCGGCCAGCTAACCACGTTGTCCTCGTCGCCGGCCACCGCGTTGTCGAACGGCCTGAACTTACCCGCGGAGCATGCCTTCATTCCGGGAACGGTCCCAAGCCCCCGAAAGTTCACCGGGCTGCTCGGGCCGTTGGTGACCGCGCCCAGCTGGATGTCGCCGCGGCCGGTGAGCGACCCGGCGAGGTTGGCGATCTCGCTTTGCATGCAGTGCGGGAACGTGCTGCCGGCGCCGACCACGAACGAGCTGCCCCACGCGTTGGCGCCGAGCGCGAAGTTCATCTGCTGCTGGGCAAACGCCCCGAAGGCGCCCGATCCGCCGTAGCGCCGGTACAGGGCATCGGTGGTGTAGAGCCCGAACGCGTGCGCGCTCGCGTCGCTGGCTCCAAGGGCCGTACCCAGCCCGAACGGCTCCGATCGAGCCCACTGCTCGCCGATCCGCAGCTGCGCGGCGAGATCGTCCAGCAGCGCCACCGGTGCGATCACCGGCGCGCCCGGCGCGTGCCGCATGGCCTGCAGCAGTTCCGCCTCGGCGACTGCGCCGGTGTCGTACAGGTTGAACGTGTCACCGCCGGCCGGATGCCCCTGCGCGAGGTAGGCCCGGGCCCACCTCGCGGCGGTCGCGAGGTCCCGGTGCAGCGGGCCGGGCCGGGCGCCGAGCGCCTCGTCGGCCAGGGCGATCTCGGCCGCTCCCCACAGCATGTCGCTCTTCCACTGGCTGCCCGGGTAGTAGTTGTGCGGGAACGTGGTCACGATCGAGCCGACGTGGCTGGTCTGCGCCATGGCGTAGACCCCGCGGGCCTCCGCCAGCAGCCGCCGTGCCTGCCCCTGCTGGCTCGTCGCGTCGAGCTCCGCGCCGAGGGCGAAGTCGGCGGCGAACCTGCCCGCCAGGTCCGGGCTGACCGGCTTGCCCGGCGGCGCGGCCTCGAAGACCGGCCGGTACTCGACGTAGTAGGCGGGGTCACCCGGCTTGGCGCCGAGCCTGTCTTCCCGCTGCGGCAGGAACCAGAAGTTGTAGTCGCCCTCGATCGTGTTGCTCGCGTTGCCGTTCCCGATCCCCACCTGGGCGTACATCACCTTGCGGACCGGGTTCCAGAGGCGGCCCATCCAGCGCAGCCCGAAGTCTGCCTCCGGCCGGAGCGTCGGGTACTGGCCGGCGAAGTCCCGGGCCGCGACCAGCATCAGCGCGTCGGAGTAGCTGGCGGTGTAGGCGAACTTCTCGTAGCCGCCGCCTGCGTCGAACCAGCCGCCGGCCACGTTCACCGGCCCGCCGATCTTCGCGAACGTGCCGAGCAGGTTGTCGTTGCGGTCATACCGCGGGTCGGCGTAGACGGTCGCGCGGCGGTCGGTGAGATTGGCCGGCTTGCGGCCGAGCACGGTGGCAGGGACGCTGGCGCCATCTCGTTCGGAAGTGAAATAACGGACCGAATTCAGCACCAGCCGGTGATACAGCGTGCGCGGGCTCGCGATGAGGAAGGCAGGGGAGAGGGCCGCCGCCGGGCTGGTGACCGCGATCCGGTAGGTCCCCGAGTGGCGGAAGGCGGAGAAGTCGAGCCGGTACACCGCCTGGTACGCCGGACTCCACCGGCCGAGGTCAGCGGTCAACCGGCCGGTCAGGTAGACGCCGCCGCGGCGCGTCCCCTCCAGCGCGAACCGAACGCTGGCGACGTGCCGGGGCAGCATGACGAAGGCGGTCTTCGCGCTGGCAGGCGTGTAACCCACCTGGTTGACCCGCACGACCGGGGCAGCTGAGCCGCCCGGGATGCCGCGGGGGCCCGGGCCGCGGCGCTGGCCTGGGCTGCGAAGCCGGCTGGGGCAGCTCAGCCGGCCCGGGATGCGGCGGGGGCCCGGGCCGCGGCGCCGGCCTGCGCGGCGGCGCCGGACGCTCCGGCCAGCCCCGCCGAGGCGGCGAGCGCGGTGGTGACGGCGATCCGGGCCAGCGACGCGCGTGTCATGGCCGACCTCCGGGTGAGCCGGGGGAGAGACTTTAGTTAGGAAAGTTACCAAACAATGCAACGGCTGGCTAGCCCAGAGCTTGCGCGGCGGCAGCCGTGAACGCGCGCGACGGGGCAGCCGGGAGACACATCGCCCGGCTGCCCCGCCGCCGGCCGCTCACGACACGGCCGAAGGCTGCTCCTCGAGCAGATCGGTCTCGTCGATCGACTGGCGGGAGAGCTTGCTGGGCCACCAGACCCACCGGCCGAGGTCCAGGTTGAGGGCGGTGACCAGCACGGACCGGACGATGATGGTGTCCAGCAGCACGCCGAACGCCACCGCGAAGCCGAGCTCGGCCAGGAAGGTGACCGGCAGCGTCGCCAGCGCGGCGAACGTCCCGGCCAGCACCGCGCCCGCCGAGGTGATCACCCCGCCGGTCGCGGCCAGGCCGGTCAGCGCGCCGTGCCGCGGGCCGTGCTTGCCCGCCTCCTCCCGCACCCGGCTCATCAGGAAGATGTTGTAGTCGATGCCGAGGGCGACCAGGAAGACGAACACGAACAGCGGGAACGAGGTGTCGGCGCCGCCGAAGTTGAACACGTGGTTGAAGAACAGCGCGCTCACGCCCAGCGCCGCGGCGAACGACAGCACCACGGTGGCGATCAGCATGATCGGTGCGATCAGCGCCCGCAGCAGCAGCGCCAGGATGAGGAACACGACGACGAGGATGACCGGGATGATCACCAAGCGGTCGTGCGCGGAAGCGTTCCTGACGTCCAGGTTGATCGCCGTGTTGCCGCCGACCAGCGCGTTCGCGCCGGGAACGGCTGCCACGGCGGCCCGGACCCGGTCGATGGTGTTATACGCTGCCTGGCTGTCCGGCGCGGTCGTGAGCGTGCCGGTCAGGTAGGCGTGGCCGGCCCTGCTGACCGGCCCGGTGACGCCGGTGATCCCCGGCGTAGACCGCAGCGCCGCGGCCAGCTGCGCTGACTGCGGCTGGTTGCCGATCACGACCACCGGCTGGCCGGCGCCGGCCGGGAAGTGCTGGTCGATGACGGTCTGCCCGGTCACCGAGTCGGGGGTGTGCCGGAAGCCCTGCGCGGTGGTCAGGCCGCCGGCCTTCAGCCCGCTCAGGCCGACCGCCATCGCGCCGAGGATCACCGCGGTGACCACCCAGACCGCCCGTGGCCGGATCGCGATCCGGCGGCCGACCCGCGCCCAGAACCCCTTTGTGGTCGGCTCTTCGGTGCCGTAGGCGGGTTTGACCGGCCAGAACAGCCAGCGGCCGCAGATCACCAGCAGCGCGGGCAGCAGCGTCATCATGGCCACCAGTGCCACCACGACGCCGATGGCCAGCACCGGGCCGAGGCTCTTGGTGGAGTTCAGTTCCGCGATGGTCAGCGTCAGCAGGCTGATGATCACGGTGCCGGCGCTGGCGATGATGGCCGGGCCGGCCCGGCGCAGCGCGACCGCCATCGCCTCGTGCCGGTCTTCGTGCCGGCGCAGTTCCTCCCGGTAGCGGGCGGTCAGCAGCAGCGCGTAGTCGGTACCCGCGCCGAACACCAGCACCAGCAAGATGCCGGCGCTCTGCGCGTTGACCGTCAGCCCGGCGTGGGCGGCGAGCAGGTAGATCAGCCCCTGCGAGGCGGCCAGCGCGACGCCGGCCGAGATCACCGGCAGCAGCCACAGCACCGGGCTGCGGTAGGTGATCAGCAGCAGCCCGATGACGACCGCCAGGGTCGCGTACAGCAGGGTGCCGTCGATGCCCTTGAACGCGTTGGCTGAGTCCGCCGCGTTGCCCAGCGGGCCAGTGATGTGGAAGACCAGCCCGTTCGCGTTGCCGCGGGCGATCGTGCGCAGCGTGGTCGCGGCGGCCGAGGCACCGTTCCAGCCCTTCGAGCCGAGGTTGACCGGGACGATGGTCTCGATCGCCTTGCCGTCCCGGCTGAGGATCGGGCCGGTGACCTGGCCGCTGATCACGTTGTGGACGCCGCGGAACCGGCTGGCGTCGGCGGCCGCCTTGGCTTTGTCCGCGCTGGTCAGGCCCGCCGGGCGGTCGTACACCACCACGGCGGCGTAGATGTTGGGCGACTGGAACTTCGCCTGCACGTCCAGCACCTTGGTCGACTGGGCGTTGGCGGGCAGCCAGGCCGACGAGTTGTTCTTCTCGGCGCCGGTGAGCTTGCCCGCCAGCGGGCCGAGCACGGCCACGATGATCAGCCAGAAGACCAGGACGGCCCACTTGGTCCGGCGTCCGCTGGCAATGCCCACGATCGCACTGGCTCGGCTCATGGTGATCCCCCAGGGTGGTCGGCAGGCTGGCAGCACTACTGGCAGCACTATCGGATACGCCCGGGTGCAAAGTCAAGACATATCTCGTCTTTCGAGGTCTTGCACGGCCACCCCCGGACGGGCAAAAGCTAACAAGCGCCCCTGACGCCTGGCTATCTAATTTCCTGCGCCCTCCGCGAAAAGAGGTCACGAAACAGCAACGTCAGCGGGCCGCGCTCCCCGGCGGCAGTCGCTGCGGCTACCGCTGGCCGGCGTCCAGCCGGTACACCCGCAGCGCGTTGGCGCCGAGCACGAGGCCGGCGGTCTCCTCGTCCGGGCAGAGCGCCGCCACCGCCCGCGCGTTGCGCGCGATCCCCGGCACCCCCGGCCAGTCGGTGCCGAAGATGAACCGCCTGGCCAGCCGCGCGAAGTTGTGCCGTGAGTAGTACTCGGGCAGCCGCCGGGGCGGCAGGCCGGACAGCTCGATCCAGACGTTGTCATAGGACAGCGCCAGGAACGCCGCCGTGTCGTACCACCAGCCACGGCCGCCGTGGGCGAGCACGATGTCCAGGGCGGGGAAGTCCCGCAGCACCTCGTCGAGGAAGACCGGGTCGGCGCAGGAGTTCGTGGAGCCGGGGAAGCTGCTCGTCCCGCAGTGCACGATCACCGGGATCCCGCGCGACCGGCACAGCTCGTAGGCCGGGTACAGGGCGCGGTCGTTGGCCCGGAAACCAGCGTGCACCGGGTGCAGCTTCAGCGCCACGGCGCCGAGGCCAAGCTGGCGGTCCAGCTCGTCGGCGACCGGGAAGTGCAGGTGCGGGTTGATGTTGGCGACCAGCCGGATCCGGCGCGGGTCGTGCTTGGCGAGCGGCAGCAGGTCCTCGATCGGCTGCTGGGCGCCCACCTTAGGGCTGTGCTCGCACAGCAGCAGCGCGGTGTCCACCCCCTCGCCGTCCAGGTACTCGCTGAACCGCTCCGGGATGATCACTCCGTCGGAGTCATAGACCCGGCCGATGACGGCACCGTCGCCGAACCCGTCCGCCCAGCGGTGCCAGGCGGGGCTGACCGTCGATAGCTTGCCGACATGCATGTGGGCGTCCACTAGGACATGATCATCGAGCACGGCTGACCTCCTGGCCCCATTATCTTCTGGCCGCGTCGTCCCGGTATCGTCGTGCCGCGCTGTGCTGAACGGAGGAGTACGTGTTGAACGACCTGCACTCGCGGCTCATCGCTGCTCGCGGCGGTGCTCGCGGCGGCGGTGCTCACGGCGACGGGGGTGCTCACGGCCGGCTGCGGGGGCTCAGCCGGCGGCCACGCCGCGGCGGCCGCCGGCGAGCGCACGAGCGCGACGGCAGCCGACCCGCCGGCGTCCGGTGCCACGCCCGAGCCAAGCGCGTCGCCGAGCGTGATCCCGGTGCCGCCGCCACCGGCCAACCTGCCCCAGACACGGGCGTTCCCCAGCGCGCGCACCCGGGTCTTCCGCGCGGAGATGACGGACCTGTGGACCGCGGTGCTGACCGGCAAGCCGCGGCTCGCGGCCCAGGCATTCTTCCCGCTGACTGCCTACGCGCAGGTCAAGGCCATCGCCAACCCGGCCGCGGACTGGCACGGCCGGCTGTTCGCTGAATTCGCGCTCGACGTCGGCGCCGCCCATCGCTTCGTCGGCAGCGGGGCCACGCTGGTGCGCGTGATCGTGCCCTCGGCGCAGGCAGCGTGGATCGACCCCGGCGCGTGCTACAACTCCGTCGGCTACTGGCAGGTCAGCGGGGCCCGGATCGTGTACCAGAAGCACGGCAGGCTGCGCTCGATCGGGATCGCGTCGCTGATCTCCTGGCGCGGCCGGTGGTACGTCGTGCATTTCGGCGCCGTCCTGCGCAACGGCTCAGGCGGTGTGGTTGACGCGCCGGCGGCAGGCCCCGGCGTGCCAGGCCCTCCGGGCGGCTGCTGACCCCCGTGCCAAGCCCTCCGGGCGGCTGCTGACCCTGGCGTGACCTCGCCATGATCCCGCCCGGATCCCCGACCAGGGCGTGACCTGCCCGGTTGCGCCGCATGAACCGCCAACATGACGATTTGGCTATACGCATAGCTGGTGTAGGCGATTTTCCTTATTATTCGGGTTGATGTGATTGAGGTGTCGCCCAGTATCACCCGCCGCACTGGGCGCAGCGCCGCTGCGTTAGGTGGGATGGGGGCTTTTTCATGCGTTCAGTCATGCCGGGGACTCTTCTGCGTTCCGTCAGCCGGGTCGTGCGCGCACGCCACGTGGGTGCCCGAGTCGCCGTGCTCGGCCTGGCGCTTACCGCGATCCCGGCAGGCGCCGGGGTGGCGGTAGCCAGCTCCGGGCACGCCGCGCGGGCGGTCTCTGCCGCTGCTCAGCCCGCGCCCTTCGATGTGACAACCGCCTCCTTCAACAACATGCGTACCGGGTGGGACCCCAGCGAGCCGAATCTGAGCCCGTCGGTGGTGCACGGCACGACCTTCGGCCAGAGGTTCAAGACGTCGGTCAACGGCCAGGTGTACGCCGAGCCGCTCGTGATCGGCTCGACGGTGATCGTGGCCACCGAGAACAACTACGTATACGCGCTGGACGCCGCCACCGGGGCAGTCAAGTGGCAGACTCAGGTGGGAAACCCGTACGCCCTGCCGTGTGTCAACATCCAGCCCAACAGCGGGGTCACATCGACCCCGGTCTATGACTCTTCCACCGGGACCGTCTACGTGATGGCCAATATCAACACCGGAAAGTCGATCGCGTGGCGGTTGTTCGGGCTTGACGTCACGAACGGCAACATCACCTTCCAGCACGGCATCTACGGCAGCCCGTCCAACGACTCTCGGATCAGCTTCAACGGCACGCAGCAACTCCAGCGGCCGGGCCTGATGCTGCTGAACGGGACGGTCTACGCCGCGTTCTCCTCGCACTGCGATACGAAGCCCTACGACGGGTACGTGGCCGCCGTGACCCCGTCGAACGGCAATTTCACGCTGTGGAGCGATGAGTCCGGAGCGAGCGACAACAGCGGCGGCATCTGGCAGAGCGGCGGCGGGATCATGTCGGACGGGTCCGGCCGGATCATCGTCACCTCCGGCAACGGCATCTCCCCGCCCAAGGCTCCCGGCAGCAACCCGCCCCCCTATCTCGCCGAATCGGTCATCCGGCTGGCGCTGCAGTCCAACGGCACGCTGGCCCCGCAGGACTTCTTCAGCCCGGCCAACGCCCCGACCCTCGACAGCAGCGACACCGACTACGGCGCCGCGGGGCCGGTCGGCCTGCCAGTGGGCACCACCGCTTACCCGCAGATCATCGTCCAGGGCAGCAAGATCGGCACCATATTCCTGCTGGACTCCACCAACCTCGGCGGCCGGGAGCAGGGTCCCGGCAACTCGGACAAGGTCCTGTATGAGACCCCGAAGGTCGCCCAGATGTGGGGGCACCCCGCGGTTTTCGAGCAGAACACGTCCCCGATCCCGCCGAACTCCTCCAACCTCTTCAACTACGTGTACGCCTTGGGCAAGAAGGACTATGTCCGGGCCTTCCGGATCGACACCGACGGCAGCGGGGTGCCGAGGCTGACCGACGTGGCCAACAGCACCTTCACGTTCGGCTACGGTTCGGGGTCCCCGACGGTCACCTCGAACGGCACCGACCCGAACTCCGCGGTCGTCTGGGTCGTGCAGAACAACGGCGGCTCTAACTCCACCCTGGTCGCCTTCCCCGCGCAACCGCAGCCCGGTAAAAACGGCGGGGTCAAGCTCCAGGAGATAAACGGCCTGCCGATCGGGTCGGCCACCAACTACATGATCCCGGCCACCAGCAACGGCATGGTCTACGTGGCCGGCGGCAGCGGCAACTCGGGCGATGTCTACGGCTTCGGGGTGGCCACGGGGGCCGCGCTGCAGCGGAGTGCGACGCCGGACTTCGGCTCGACCCCCGTGGGCTCGGCCACCACCCGGACCGTCACGGCGACCGCGTCGCGGACCGTCACCGTGACCGGGCTCAGCTCCTCCGTCGCCACCTCACCCAGCCCATTCAGCATCGGCAAGGTGACCGAGACCTCAGCCGGCAGCACCAAGCACGTGCCGGTTACCTTCCCGGTCACCCTGCACAGGGGTGACACGCTGCGCGCACAGGTGACCTACGCTCCCGTCGCCCCGGGCGGCACCAGCGGCACGCTGACCTTCACCACCGCCGGCCAGAACGTGCCCGCCAACTTCCCGCTCATCGGGGACGCCGCCGAGACCGGGCTGTACGCTACCGCCCCCAGCTTGTCCATGATGGAAGACCTGAACGACGGGACCCTGATCGTCCCGGTGCCGGTCGGCCAGCCGGTGTACGCGGTCAGCACGATCGTCAACGGCGGTACCACGCCGCAGACCATCACCAAGATCAGCGCACCCGGTGCTCCCTTCGCCGTCCGTCAGCTGCCCAAGATCGGAACGGTCCTGCAGCCCGGCCAGTCCGTCACCGTGTCGTTCTCCTACACTCCCAGCAAGGCCGTTCCCTCGAACGCCGCGCTGACTGTCACCGGCAGCCACGGCACCGCCGCGACGGTCAGCCTGACCGGCTCCAGCCAGCCCGGCATCAGCAAGTTCACCGCCCCCACGGGCATCAGGTTCGGCAACGTCCCCGTCGGGCGCACCGCCACCCGGTTCATCCGTATCGTCAACGCGGGCAACGAGGCATCCCTGGTCGCCAGCACGGGACTGTCCGGCCCATTCCGCGCCGTCGTCAACGTCCCCGCGGGGCTCCCGGTCAACTCCGGTAATGATCTCTCCATCCCGGTCACCTTCACTCCCACCGCCGCCGGCCGCTCCACCGGGAGATACACGCTGACCGTGACGGACAAGTTCGGCCCGCACATCGTGATCGTCACGCTCGCCGGTACGGGGGTGTGAGACCTGGCGCGGGCCGACCCAGACGTAAGTCAGCCCCGCCGCACCAGCAGGACCTGCGGCCCGCGGAAGGAGATGTTCGGGTGGAAGCTCAGCCTTTGCCCTTCCGCGAGCCGTAGCCCAGGAAAGCGCCGGGCCAGGTGCTCGACCGCCAGCCGGGTCTCCAGCTTCCCGGGGCTGGCGCCCAGGCAGTAGTGCAGGCCCTTGGCGAACGCCAGATGGCCGGGCGGCTGCTGACCCCCGTGCCAGGCCCTCCGGGCGGCTGCTGACCCTGCCGTGACCTCGCCCTGATCCCGCCGGATCCCCGACCAGGGAGTGACCTGCCCGGTTGCGCCGCATAGACCGCCAACATGACGATTTGGTTACATGCATAGCTGGAGTAGACGATTTTCTTTATTATTCGGTTTGATGTGATTGAGGTGTCGCCCAGTATCCCCCGCCGCACTGGGCTCAGCGCCGCTGTGTTAGGTGGGATGGGGGCTTTTTTTCATGCGTTCAGTCATGCCGGGGACTCTTCTGCGTTCCGTCAGCCGGGTCGTTCGGACCGTACGCGCACGCCACATCGGCGCCCGCGTCGCCGTGCTCGCCCTGGCGCTCACCGCGATCCCGGCCGCAGCCGGGGTGGCCGCGGCCAGCGTCGCCCAAGGAGCCGCCGCGGCCCGGGGAGCAGTCGCGGCCCGCGGGGCCGCCGTCGCCTCCCGCCCCCTGAACGATCCCACCGCATCGTTCGACAACCTCCGCACCGGGTGGGACCCGAATGAACCGGGCCTCAGTCCCACGGTCGTGCACTCGACCTTCGGCCAGAAATTCAAGACCTCCGTCAACGGGCAGATCTACGCCCAGCCGCTGGTGCTCGGCTCCCAGCTGATCGTGGCGACCGAGAACAACTGGGTCTACGGGATGGACGCCAGCACCGGCCACATCAACTGGTCGACCTCACTGGGCAACCCGTACAAGATCCCGAACTGCAACAACATCGCCCCCAACGTGGGGATCACCTCGACCCCGGTCTATGACCCCTCGACCAATACGGCCTACGTGATGGCCAATATCAACACCGGTGCCTCTATCGCCTGGCGCCTGTTCGGCCTCGACGTGAGCACGGGCAAGATCACCTTCCAGCACGGAGTCTACGGCAGCCCGTCCAACAACTCCCACATCAGTTTCAATGGCCAGAACGAGCTCCAGCGTCCGGGCCTGCTGCTGCTGAACGGCTGGGTCTACGCCGCGTTCTCCTCGCATTGCGACCACTACACCTACGACGGGTACGTGTCCGCCGTGAACCCGGCGACTGGCAATGCCACGCTGTGGTCCGACGAGTCCGGGGCGACCAACGACAAGGCCGGCATCTGGCAGAGCGGCGGCGGGCTGGTGTCGGACGGCGCGGGACGGCTCTTCCTCACCTCCGGCAACGGCGTCTCCCCGCCCAAGGGTCCCGGCAACAACCCGCCCGGCCAGCTCGCGGAGTCCGTGATCCACCTGCAGCCGCAGTCCAACGGCACGCTGAAGGCGCTGGACTTCTTCAGCCCGGCCAATGCCCCGTACCTCGACCAGAATGACATCGACTACGGCTCCGCCGGTCCTGCCGAGCTACCCGTGGGCACCAGCGCTTACGCGCACGTCATCGTGCAGGGCGGCAAGTACGGCAAGCTATTCCTGCTGAACGCGGACAACCTCGGCGGCCGCGAGCAGGGCCCGAACAACTCGGACAACAACCTGTACCAGAGCAGCGCGTACGGCGGCCTATGGGGACACCCGGGGATCTTCGAGTCGAGCACTTCGCCGATCCCGGCGAATTCCAGCAACCTCGCCAACTACGTGTACACCGTGGGCAAGAACGACTCCGTGCGGGGCTTCCGGATCGACACCAACGGCAGCGGGTCGCCGAAGCTGACCGACGTGGCCAACAGTACCTTCGCGTTCCCCTACGGCTCGGGGTCACCGGTGGTCACCTCGAACGGCAACGACGTGAACTCCGCGGTCGTCTGGGTCGTGCAGAACAACGGCGGCTCGAACTCCACCCTCGTCGCCTTCCCGGCGGCGCCGCAGCCGGGGAAGAACGGCGGCCTGAAGCTCCAGGAGATCAACGGGCAGCCGATCGGGAACGCGGACGTGTTCACGATCCCGGCCACCGGCAACAACATGGTCTACGTGGGCACCGGGGACGGCCACGTCCTCGGCTTCGGGAACACCGCGGCGGCCGCGCTGCGCCAGGGGCCGACCCCAGCCTTCGCCGGCACCGCCGTGGGCTCGTCCGCCACCCAGGCCGCCACGGCGACCGCGTCGCGGACGGTCACCGTGACCGGCATGAGCGACACCTACCCCACCTCACCCAGCCCGTTCACCATCGGCCAGGTGACCGAGACCAAGCGGGGCACTACCACGCCGGTATCGGTCACGTTCCCGGTCACCCTGCACCGCGGTGACACGCTGAGCGCCCCGGTGACGTTCGCGCCCACCGCCCCTGGCGGTGCCGACGGCACGCTGTCCTTCGCCACCGCCGCAGGCCAAAACGTGCCGGTCAACATCTCGCTCATCGCCGACGCCACTCAGACCGGGCTGTACGCCACCAATCCCCGCCTGTCCATGCTGCTGTTGCTCCAGAACGGCACGGTGATCGCCCCGGTGCCGGTCCATACGTCCAGCTACGCGGTCAGCACAATCGTCAACGGCGGTACCACGCCGCAGCGGATCACCAAGATCAGCCTCCCGGGCGGCCCGTTCACCGTCCGGCAGCTGCCCAAGGTCGGAACGATCCTGCAGCCCGGCCAGTCCGTCACCGTGCAGTTCGAGTACAAGCCCACCCAGGCCGTTTCCTCGGCCGCCGCCCTGACCGTCACCGGCAGCAGCGGCACCGCCGCGACCGTCAGCCTGTCCAGCACCGGCTCGAGCGCCGTGAGCAAGTTCACCCTTCCCGCGAACGTGAGCTTCGGCAAGGTGCCGGTCGGCCAGACCGCCACCCGGTACATCCACATCGTGAACGCCGGCAACCAGCCGGCCACGGTCAGCAGAACCGCGCTCAGCGGGCCGTTCCGCGCCACCGCCAAGGTCGCCGTCGGCCTGCCGGTCAGCGGGGGTGCCGACCTCAGCGTCCCCGTCACGTTCACCCCGGCCGCGAAGGGATTCTCCGCCGGCACCTACACCTTCAGCTGGACCGACGCTCTCGGCCCGCACACCGTCACCATCGGCGTCAGCGGCACCGGGGTGTAACCGGCACGGCACGCGTCACCAGCAGGCGCGGGCGCTCAGCCCGGGCGTACCAGGGGAACCAGCGGCACGAGCGGCGCCTGGGCCACGGCCGCCGAGTAGGTCCGCGGATCGCGGAACACCTGCTCGATGTCCGCGTGCCTGGTGACCACGTAGTAGCCGATCGCAGGTGCGTAGAAGACCGGCAAGACAAGATCTTCCCGAACGGCTGGCGCCCGGCCTGGTCACGGCCGCGGCTGCGAGCGCTCGCCGGGGGTCACCAGCCCGCTTTCGTAGGCCATGACCACGAGCTGGGCGCGGTCGCGGGCGTTGAGCTTGGTCAGGATGCGGCTGACGTGGGTCTTGGCGGTGAGCGGGCTGACGAAGAGCTGGGCGGCGATCTCGTCGTTGGACAGGCCGGCCGCCACCAGCGTCATGACCTCGCGCTCCCGCTCGGTGAGCCTGGCCAGGATCTCGCCCGTTACCGCCGGGCGCTCCGGGCGGCTGACGATGTCGGTGATCAGCCGGCGGGTCACGCTCGGCGACAGCAGCGCGTCGCCGCGGGCGACCACCCGGACCGCCTGCAGCAGCTCGGCCGGCTCGGTGTCCTTGAGCAGGAAGCCGCTGGCGCCGCCCCGGAGGGCCTGATACACGTAGTCGTCGGACTCGAACGTGGTCAGGATGACGACCTTGACCCCGGCGAGGTCGTCGTCGGCCGCGATCCGCCGGGTGGCCTCCAGGCCGTCAACGCCGGGCATCCTGATGTCCATGAGCACGACGTCGGCTCGCTGACTGCGGGCCAGCTGCACGGCCTGCGCCCCGTCGGTGGCCTCGCCCACCACTTCCAGGTCCCCGGCGGCGTCGATGAGCAGCCGGAACCCGGCCCGGATGAGCGCCTGGTCGTCGGCGAGCAGCACCCGGATCACGACCGGCTCCCCTCGGCCGCCGGCGCATGCTCTGGGCTGCCACCCGCGGTCTCAGGCTGTCCCGGAGCCGCCTCAGCCCGGCCCGCCGCGTTCTCACCCGTCCGGCCCGCCGCGTTCTCACCCGTCCGCCCCGCCGCGGCGTCTACCCGGCTCGCCTCAGCCTGTCCCGGCGCGGGCTCAAGCCGGCCCCGCTCGGGCTCGGTACCGGTCGGCTGCCTGCCGATGGGCAGGCGCGCCCGCACGCGGAACCCGCCGCCCGCTCGGGGGCCGGTCTGGACGGTGCCGGCGACCGACGCGGCGCGTTCGCGCATCCCGGCCAGCCCGTGGCCGCCGCCGTCACCGGCGGCAGCTTCGGCGGGCACCCCGCGGCCGGTGTCGGTGACGGTGATCACCAGCTCGGCGCCGGCGTAGCCAAGCGACACGGTGGCGGTGGCGGGCCCGGCGTGGCGGATGACATTGGTCAGCGACTCCTGGATGATCCGGTAGGCGGCCAGGTCCGCCGCGGCCGGCAGCGGCCGCCGGTCGCCGGTGACCGTGAGCGTGGTCGTGAGCCCGGCCCGCCGCGCGCCATCGATCAGCGCGTCGAGCTGGGCGAGTCCCGGCGCGGGTGCGGTGGAGTCCGCCTCGTCGGCCTGGCGCAGCACGTTGAGTATGGCCCTCAGCTCCCGCAGCCCCTCCTTGCTGGCGAGCTTGATCGCCAGCAGCGCATCGACAGCGGCGTCAGGACGCTCGGCGGCGACGTGCGCCGCCACGCCGGCCTGGACGTTGATGGTGGCCATCGTGTGCGCGACGACGTCGTGCAGCTCACGCGCGATGCGCAGCCGTTCCTCGTCGATCCGCCGCAGGGCCTCGTCGTCGGCGCGGGCCTGGATCGAGGCCACGAACGCCCGCCGGTTGGCGACCGCGATCCCGCCGAACGAGGCGGCCGCCACCAGCCCGGGGAGCGTGATGACCCCGCCGCCGAACGGGCCGAACGGATTCGCCGCAATGGTCGCTGCAGCGAGCGCGACCAGCGTGACCGCCGCCCATCCCACCGCACGGCGCACGCTGGTCGTCGAAGCCACCGTGTACAGGGCGACGACGGGGGCGAGCAGGGCGGCGCCGTTGACGTACCCGAGCAGGCTGTAGGCGGCCACCGCGGCGGTGCTGACCGACAGCACCGCCACCGGGTACCGCTTGCGTACGGCCAGGACCAGGCAGGCGGCGGCGACCAGCAGGAGCGCGGCGGCCGGCGTGTGCGGGACGTGGTGGCCGCTGACGAACTGGTCCCTGGGCTGGCTGGGGTGCGCCTCCCCGTAGGTCCCGCTGACGATGACCGCCGTGAAGATCACGGCGAAGAGGACGTGGCGCGCCGTCGAGACGCGCCACCATCGCCACCAGGTCACCGGACGGCTGTCCACCTGCACAGCGTAGGCGGGACGGGGCGGGCAGGTCATCCTCCCGGGGATGACCTGCTGCGTACTCGCCCGGGAGTACGGGGAGCCCTGCTGCTCCCCGGGCAGCAGGCGCAACTGCCGTCCTGGGGACGACGACCGCGGACCCCCTCTCCCGGCACTCTTGCGGTGGCTGGCGGAAAGCCCGTCGGCCGGACAATCCCCCGGAGGCTGCGATGCCCCGCCTGACCCGCTTCGTGCTCCGCCACAAGGCCCTGGTGGCCTTGTTCTGGATCGTCATTGCCGCCGTCGGCGTGATGACCATCAGCGGCACCACTCACCGCATGACCAACAGCTTCGCCATGCCGGGCCAGGCCTTCCGGGTGGACAACCGGATCGCCGCGCAGTACGGCAACGGCGGCTCCCAGACCCCGTACCTGCCGGTGATCACCGTGCAGGCCGGCCAGCGGGTCACCACCCCGGCGGTCGCCGCCGCCACCGGCCGGGCGTTCGCCGCCGCGGCCAGGGCGGTCCCGCACGCGCGGATCGCCGACTACGCGACCACTCACGACCCGGCGTTCATCACCCGCGACGGGCGCTCCACCTTCGCCCTCGTCTACACCCCGACGGTGACGAACTTCGTCAGCGCCCCCAACCCGGGCCCGGCCATCCAGCATGCGGTCGCCGCCGCCGCGCCGCCGGGCTGGCACACCGGCATCACCGGCTTCCAGTTGCTCGCGAACGGCAAGCCCGCGTCCAGCAAGGGCACCAGCCTGATGGCGGAGGCCATGATCGGGGCGGTCGGGGCGCTGGTCATCCTGGCCTTCGTCTTCGCCAGCTTCCTGGCCCTGCTGCCGCTGCTGATCGGCGGGGTGTCCGTGCTGGCCACGTTCCTGCTCGTCGGCGGCCTCACCGAGATCACCAGCGTCAGCCAGATCGTCGAGTTCCTCATCGCGCTCATCGGGCTCGGCGTGGCCATCGACTACTCGCTGCTGGTCGTCAGCCGGTGGCGGGAAGAGCGTGCGGCCGGCCGCGATAACGCCAGCGCCGTTGCCGAGGCGATGAATCACGCCGGGCGCGCCGTGATCTTCTCCGGGCTCACCGTCGCGATCGGGCTGCTGTCGATGATCGTGCTGCCGGTGCCGATGCTGCGCAGCGTCGGGTACGGCGGCGTGCTGGTGCCGCTGGTTTCCGTCGCGGTCGCCGTCACCCTGCTGCCGGTGATCCTGGCCAGCGTCGGCCCCCGGCTGGACTGGCCGCGGCTGCGTACCGAGCGCTCGGCCAGCCGGGTGTTCTCCGCCTGGGCCCGCGTCGTCTACCGCCGCCGCTGGGTGGCCGCCCTGGCCGGCGCCGGGATCCTCGCCGCGCTGATGCTGCCCGCCCTGTCGCTGCACCTGGGCGAGCCGGGCAGCAGCGCCCAGGCCACCGCCGGCCCCGCTCACGACGCCCTGACGACGCTGACCCGCGGCGGCATCCCCTCCGGAGTGATCACCCCGGCTGAGGTGCTCACCTCCGGGGCCCCAGGCGCCGTGGCCGCGCAGGCGGCCCGGGTGCCCGGCGTGTACACCGCGGTCGCGCCGGCCACCCCCGACTACCACCGGGCCGGCACGTCGATCGTCACCGTCATCCCCGCCGCCGAAAGCAGCGGCCCGGCCGGCCAGGCGACCATCTCCCGGCTCGAGGGCGCCCTGCTCGGCCGCCCGCACGTGATCGGCGTCGGCGGCGACGGCGCGTCGCTGATCGACTTCAACCACGCGGTCTACGGCAACTTCCCGCTCATGCTCGCGCTGATCGCTTTCGCGACGTTCCTGCTGCTGACCAGGGCGTTCCGCTCGGTGGTGCTGGCCGCCAAGGCCGTCGTGTTCAACCTGATCTCGCTGGCCGCCGCCTACGGCGTGCTGACCTGGGTCTGGCAGGACGGCCACGGATCGTCGGCCGTCTGGGGCATCCCGGCCACCGGCGCGATCACGATGTGGGTGCCGCTGATGGTCTTCGCCTTCCTGTTCGGCCTGTCCATGGACTACGAGGTGTTCATCCTCAGCCGCATCCGGGAGGCCTACGACACCAGCGGCGACGCGCGCCACGCGGTCACCGAGGGCCTGGGCCGCACCGGCCGCCTGGTCACCAGCGCCGCGGCGATCCTCATGCTCAGCTTCCTGTCCATGTCCACCGGGCCGCAGACCGACCTGAAGATCCTGGCCACCGGGCTCGGCGCCGGCATCCTCATCGACGCCCTGGTCATCCGCTGCCTGCTCGTCCCGGCCATGGTCGCCCTGTTCGGCCGGGCCAACTGGTGGCTGCCCGGCCGGCTCGCCCGGCTGCTGCGGGTCCCCGCCGCCAGCCACCGGGCCCCCATCGCCCCGGCCGAGCCGTCCGCGGCGCTGGCCAGCGCCGGCTGAGCCCGGTCCGTCAGCCAGTCCCGGCCCGGGCCCGCGACCAGCGGGTCCGGGCCGGGGTGTCTGCGCGTTACGAGCCGGTGATGCGCACCAATTCGTTGCGCGCGGTGTCGCTGAACCGCCTGGCGCCGTCGGGGAACGGCTCCGCCACGCCGGCGGTTCACCGGGTCGCGAGGTTTCTTGACCTCCCCATATAACTGAGTACGTAGACATCAACGGCACGAACGACCATTATGAGGAAATCAACGAAATGGGGGGCCATGACTACTCCGGCCACTAATGCTGCCCCGACGGCTAACGCTGCTAACGCCGCCTTCTCGTGGGACGCTCTCGGCCACTACAAGGCGGAGGGCCGGTTCTTAGACGGCTACCCGGACGACCAGCGAACCTTCTTTTCCCCGCGTGACAATGTGCACGGGCTGCTGGTCGCCGTGCTCGGGACCGCGCAGCACTCGATCGTGGTCAACATGTACGGTTACGACGACGACGAGCTGAACAAGATCATCCAGGCGAAGCTGGCCAACCAGCACGTGTACGTGCAGATGAGCCTGGATCGCAGCCAGGCTTCCGGCGCGCACGAGAAGCAGATCCTGGCCAACTGGGCCAACAACTCGTTCGGCAACAGCATCGCCATCGGCACCAGTTCGGTACACAACGCGATTTCGCACCTGAAGATCGTGATCATCGACGGCGTGTACACCATCAAGGGATCGACCAACTGGTCGCTGTCCGGCGAGCAGGAGCAGGACAACGAGCTAACCCTCAGCCGTAACGCCGTAGTCGCCGCCGAGACCCGCGCGATCCTGGACCTGAACCACGACTTCATGCTCAAGCAGATGGGCGGCACAAGCCTGAACGTCAAGTCGCTGATGGCCCCCACGACGGGCAGGGCAGTCCCCCCGCTACCGCCCCCGCCCCCCAGCGCCTCCGGCGGATAGCCCGCCCGCGCTCCCGGGCAGGCCGTCAGCAGCCGAGTATGTCGGCCAGGTCCACCAGGCCGTCGGCGGCCAGCAGCCCGTCCAGCGCGGGCGGCTCGGCCGGCCGCGCGCCGGGTCCCCACTCCGCGGCAGGCGGATGAAGACGGGACGCAGGCCGATCGCGGCGGCGGCCCGCAGGTCGGACGGGTGCGCGGCGACCATCCCGGCGTCGCCGGCCTCGCATTCGAGCAGCCGCAGCGCCTCGAGGTACACCTTCGCGTCTGGCTTGTAGCCCCCGGCGAGCTGCGCCGAGAGCACGGCGTCAACCCGCAGGTCGGCGAACTTGAGCAGGTCGGCGAGCAGGGCGACGTGCCCGTTGGACAGCGTCGCGGTGACGTGCCCGCGGCGCAGCCAGGCCGAGCCCTTCGCGGCTGTCCGGCCAGGGCCGCAGCCGGCGCCAGCCCCGGACGAGCGTTTCCCGGCAGGCCGGCCCGAGCGCGACGCCGTGCCGGGTGAGCACGTCGGTCAGCGTCTCGCGCTGCAGAGAATCGAGGTCGCGCCACGCGGCGCCGGAGCGGACCCGGTCGAGCGCGGGCTGGTAGGCGCGGCGCCAGTCGTCGACGATGGCCGCCCAGTCGGCCTGCGTACCCTCGCTGGCCGCCACCGCCTCCCCGATCTCAGTCAGGCTCGACCGCCAGTCAACGAGCGTCCCGAACACGTCAAACAGCAACACCCGCAGTCCCTTCACGGATGCCATTCTGCCCGTCAGCGGCCCGGCCACCTGCATCCGCCATGATCACGAAGAGTCTGACGTGCCCGGGCACGCAAAAGCCTTCGTGATCATGGGCGACCGCTTGCGCGGGAAGCGCCCTCCTGCCCAAGGCGCCCGCCCCTTGCGGCATCGGCGCACCGGTAGTCAGAGTGTGGGTGTGCCCCCGTTCGCAGAGACGCGAGGAGTCAGCTGATGACCGCAACGACGCAATCGACCGAGGCTCCGGCGGCCGCCGCGGTGGCGGCGTGGCTGGCGGCATTCGGGGACGCGCTCGCCGCGGGTGATGCGGCCGCGGCGGCCGCGCTGTTCACCCCGGACTGCTTCTGGCGCGACCTCGTGGCGTTCACCTGGAACATCAGGACGTTCGAAGGACGCGATGCGATCGCCGAAATGCTGGCCGGGACGTTGTCCGATGCGCAGCCGTTCGGCTGGAAAATCACCGAGGGCGAGGAACCAGCCGCTGCCGACGGCGTGACCGAGGCGTGGATCGACTTCGAGACGGCGACCGGCCGGGGCCGGGGGCAGCTGCGGCTGCGCGACGGCCTGTGCTGGACGCTGCTGACCACGCTCGACGAGCTGAAGGGCTACGAGGAGCCGCGGGGCCCGATCCGCCCCAAGGGCGCGCAGCACGGCGCGAGCCGCGGGAGCACGACCTGGCTGGAACGGCGCGAGCGCGAGGCGTCCGCGCTGGGCTACGCCGAGCAGCCGTACGTGCTGATCGTCGGCGGCGGCCAGGCCGGCATCGCGCTGGGCGCCCGGCTGCGCCAGCTCGACGTGCCGACGATCATCGTGGACAAGCGCGGCCGCCCCGGTGACCAGTGGCGCAGCCGCTATAAGTCACTCTGCCTGCACGACCCGGTCTGGTACGACCACCTGCCGTACCTGAAGTTCCCCGACAACTGGCCCGTCTTCTCGCCCAAGGACAAGATCGCCGACTGGCTCGAGTCGTACACGAAGATCATGGAGCTCAACTACTGGCCCAATACGGAGGCCAAGAGCGCCGCCTACCACGAGCCTGCCGGCGAATGGACGGTGACCGTCGAGCGGGACGGGCAGCCGGTGGTGCTGCGCCCGGCGCAGCTTGTCCTGGCGACCGGGATGTCCGGCAAGCCGAACATGCCGTTGTTCCCCGGCATGGACGTGTTCCGCGGCGACCAGCACCACTCCTCCGCCCACCCCGGCCCGGACGCGTACCGGGGAAAGAGGTGCGTGGTCATCGGGTCCAACAACTCGGCGTTCGACATCTGCGGCGCGCTGTGGGAGAACGGCGCGGACGTGACGATGGTGCAGCGGTCGTCCACCCACATCATCAGGTCCGACACGCTGATGGACATCGGGCTGGGCGCGCTGTACTCCGAGCAGGCGGTCGCGGCCGGGGTGACGACCGAGAAGGCGGACATGATCTTCGCGTCGATCCCGTACCGGCTCCTGGCCGGGTTCCAGGTCCCGCTGTACGAGCAGATGCGCGAGCGGGACAAGGAGTTCTACGACCGGCTCGAAGCCGCCGGCTTCCTGCACGACTGGGGCGAGGACGGCTCGGGCCTGTTCATGAAGTACCTGCGCCGCGGCTCGGGCTACTACATCGACGTGGGCTCGGCCGACCTGGTGGCGAACGGGGACGTTGCGCTCGTGAAAGGCCAGGTGGACCACCTGACCGAGAAGGCGGTCGTCCTGGAAGACGGCACGGAACTGCCGGCTGACCTCGTCGTGTACGCCACCGGCTACAACTCGATGAACGGCTGGGCCGCCGACCTCATCTCGCAGGAGGTGGCCGACAGGGTCGGCAAGTGCTGGGGCATGGGCTCGGGCACCGCCAAGGATCCGGGCCCGTGGGAAGGCGAGGAGCGGAACATGTGGAAGCCGACCCAGCAGAAAGCGCTGTGGTTCCAGGGCGGCAACCTGCACCAGTCACGCCACTATTCGCTCTACCTCGCGCTCCAGCTCAAGGCCCGCCACGCCGGCCTCCCCACTCCGGTCTACGGCCTGCAGCAGGTCCACCACCTCAGCTGAGCCCACTCGCACCCGCCCCGTCGCTGATGATGGAGCGTTTGATAGGTGACAGCCCACCAAACGCTCCATCATCACGCACGAACCTGGTGCAGTCTCATATGCCGAGACGCACGCCGGGTGGGCCCGGCGCCCGCCCGCGTTTCCGCGGAAACGCGGGCACTCAGGCGGCTGCGTCCGCGGCCGCAGCGGCGGGCGCGGGGGCGGGGCGGCGCCGGACCGGGTCGGCGAGCGCGGCGGTCAGCTCGTCCAGCGCGTCCAGGCGGTGCGCGCTGACGATGGCGTCGCAGTACGGCAAGGCCGCAGCCATGCCGCCGGCCAGCGGCTGGTACCCCGGGCGGTGCGACCGCGGGTTGACCCAGACGATCCGGAACGCGAGCCGGGACAGCCGCTCCATCTCGCGCCGGACCACGGCCGGGTCGCCGGTGTCCCAGCCGTCGGACACCACGACGACCACCGCGCCCCTGGCCAGGCCGCGCTGGCCGAACCCGTCGTTGAACTCCTTCAGCGAGGCGCCGATCCGCGTCCCGCCCAGCCAGTCCGGTGCCGCCTGCCCGGCTTGCACGAGCGCCAGCCCCGGCTGCGCCTGCGCCAGCGGCCTGGTCAGCCGGGTGAGCCGCGTCGCGAAGCAGAACACCTCGGCCCGCGCCCCGCCCGCCGCGCAGTACAGCAGCTGCAGCATGGCCCGCGCGTAGGGCTCCATGGACCCCGAGATATCGCACAGCACGACGAGTTTCCGTGGCCGCCGCGTCGGGTTTCTCTTGATTATTCCGAACGGGTGCCCACCGGTCCGCCGCGCATGCCGCAGCGTTTCCCGCAGATCAGGCTGCCGCCCGCGCGGGCCCCGCCGCTGACGCCGCGACCGGCGCATCGGAACCGCGAGCGTCAGCCTCCGCATGACGCCGGCCAGCAGCGCCAGTTCGTCCGGAGTCAGCTCGGCGAAGTCCGTGGCCGCGAGCCGCTCCACCGCGCTGGCCAGCACCCGGCGCCCCGGCGCCCCGTCCTCTTCCGCCTCACCCGCCTCACCGGGCCCGTCATCCCGCGTCTCCGGCGTCAGCGCGGCATGCCGGGAACCGGGACTGCCCGCCGACGGGTGCTCCCTGGCCGCCCGCGCCGCCCTCGCGAGCGTGCTGGCGCTGTTCCCGTCCCGGGTTTCTTGATCGATGTGAGATTGCTGCCCACCTGATGTAGGCAACTCCCCGTCGATCATGGAAGATGGCCGCGGCACGGCCTGTTCGGACGGATTCCCTGCCTGGTTCGCACCATTTATGGGCGTTCCGTCCGGGTGTGCCAAGTGGGCCCCGCCGAACGTCTCATCGAACACCCGCGCCAGCACCCCAGCGTGCTCCCGGCTGGACACCATCGTCGCGAGCGCGCACTCCCGCAGCTCCCGCAGGCTCCGCGGCCGCGCCACCGTCACAGCCCGGGCGAACCGCTCGCACCGGTCCGGCCCGACCGGCACCCCCGCCTCCCGCAGCACCGCCCCGAATACCGCCGCCACCTCGGCAACATCCTCAGCCACGGCGCGTCAGCCCCACGGCGATGGAGTGCCGGGAGCATCCGCTCGGACAGCCGCCACCCGGCGGAGCCGGCAAAGTTGGCAGAGTCGGCGTAGCCGACGGCCGGATGGCCGAGTGCGTGCTCCCGGTGCCCGTCAGGTTCTCAGCCATCATCCGCAAGCACCCCGGCGAACCCAGCTTCCCGAACCGACCGCAGAATCCTCCGCATACTTGAGCACCGCCCCCGCCGTTCGCTCCGCGGCCGCCTTGTCCAGTTCCCGCACGCCCAGTACCTGCAGCGCACCGGCCCAGCTGATCGCCTCGGCCACCCCTGGCGGCTTGGCCAGGTCCAGCTCGCGCAGCCGGGCCACGCCGCGGGCGACCTGCCGGGCGAGCGAGCCGTCCGCGCCGGGCACCCGCCGCCGGATGATCTCGGCGACCCGCCCGGTGTCCGGGTAGTCGATCCAGTGGTACAGGCAGCGGCGCTTCAGCGCATCGTGCAGGTCGCGGGTGCGGTTGGACGTCAGCACCACCACCGGCGGGTGCGCCGCGCGGCGGGTGCCGAGCTCCGGGATCGTGACGGCCGACTCGGCCAGCAGCTCGAACAGGAACGCCTCGAACTCGTCGTCGCCCCGGTCCACCTCGTCGATCAGCAGCACCGCGGGCCGGGGCCCCGGATGGTCGAGCGCGGCCAGCAGCGGCCTGGGCAGCAGGTACTCGGGGCTGAAAAGGTCGGTCTCGCGCAGCGTCTCGCCGCGCGCCTCCGCCAGCCGGATCGCCAGCAGCTGGCGCGGGTAGTTCCACTCGTACAGAGCCTCGGCCGCGGTGAGCCCCTCGTAGCACTGCAGCCGGATCAGCGGGGTGTCCAGCGCGGCGGCGAGCGCCTTCGCCGCCTCGGTCTTGCCGACGCCAGGCTCGCCCTCGAGCAGGATCGGCTGGCCCATCCGGGCCGCCAGGAACAGCGCGGTGCCGAGCGACTCGTCGGCGAGGTACTGCCCCCCGGCGAGGGCGCCGACCAGCGTGGCCACGTCCGGCAGCCGCGCCGCCAGCTCGTCCGTCATCGGGGGCTCCTCTTCACCTGATCGCCGCCATGCCTTCCCGTCGCCCGGTCGTCGCCGCCGATCACTCTCACGTGACCGCTCACGTGACCGCCAGGTCGGTCCGCAGCGGGCGGCCCTGGATGGCCCGCCACACCACCGCAGGCGTCAACGGCATGTCGGCGTGCCGCACCCCGAACGGCGCCAGCGCATCGATCACCGCGTTCACCACCGCCGCGGGCGAGCCGACCGTGGCGGACTCGCCGACGCCCTTGGCCCCGATCGGATGGTGCGGCGACGGGGTGACGGTCGCGCCGAGCTCCCACGACGGGCACTCCATCGAGGTGGGCAGCAGGTAGTCCATGAACGAGCCGCCCAGGCAGTTGCCGTCCGAATCGAACGCGATCACCTGCATGAGCGCCATACCGAGGCCGTCCGCGAGGCCGCCGTGCACCTGTCCCTCGACGATCATCGGGTTGATCCGCACGCCGCAGTCATCGACGGCGATGAACCTGCGCACGCTGACTTTACCCGTGCCCGGGTCCACGTCCACCACGCAGATGTACGCGCCGAACGGGTAGGTCAGGTTCGGCGGGTTGTACACCGTGGCCGCGTCCAGGTGGCCCTCGACCCCGTCCGGCAGCTCGAGCCCGGAGTGCGCCGCCATCGCGATCTCGGCGATGCTCCTGCCCTGGCCCGGGTCGCCGCGGACCTGCCACCTGCCGCCGGCCCACTCCAGGTCCTCCGGCGCGGCCTCGAGCATCGCCGCGGCGACGATCCGGGCGCGCTCGCGGACCTTCCGCGCCACCACTGCAGCGGCCGCTCCGGACACCGGCGTCGACCTCGAACCATACGTACCGAGCCCGAACGGCGTCCGGTCGGTGTCGCCGTGCACCACGTCCACGTCGTCCGGGGAGATCCCGAGCTCGGCGGCCACGATCTGGGCGAACGTCGTCTCGTGCCCCTGGCCCTGGGTCTGCACGGAGATAGCCAGGACGGCCTTGCCGGTCGGGTACACGCGCAGGTCGGCGCCGTCGGCCATGCCCAGGCCGAGGATGTCCATGTGCGCCCGCGGGCCCGCCCCGACGGCCTCGGTGAAGAAGCTGACCCCGATGCCCATCAGCGTGCCCGGCTGCGCCCCGTCCCGGCCCGCCAGCTCGGCCCGCTTCCGCAGCTCGGCCTGCTCGCGGCGCAGATCGTCGTAGCCGGCGATGTCCAGCGCGAGCCGCAGCGCCCGCGGGTAATCGCCCGAGTCGTACTCCCAGCCGGTCACCGACGTGTAAGGGAACTGCGCGGGCTGCAGCAGGTTCTTCATCCGCAGCTCGGCCGGGTCGGTGCCCAGCTCGCGGGCGAGCACGTCCACCATGCGCTCGACCAGGTACACCGCCTCGGTGACCCGGAACGAGCAGGAGTAGGCGACCCCGCCCGGCGCCTTGTTCGTGTACACCCCGGTGACCTCGCAGTGCGCCGCCTGCAGGTTGTAGGAGCCGGTGAACACGCCGAAGAACCCGGCCGGGAACTTGGTCGGCTGCGCGGCCCCGTTGAACGCCCCGTGGTCGGCCAGCACCTTGACCCGCAGGCCGAGGATCCGGCCGTCCCGGGTCGCGGCGATCTCGCCGCGCATGTGGTAGTCGCGGGCGAACGAGGTGCTCATCAGGTTCTCCGAGCGGTCCTCCATCCACTTCACTGGCTTGCCGGTGATCATCGAGCCGACCACCGCGCAGATGTAGCCGGGGTAGATGCCTACCTTGTTGCCGAACCCGCCGCCGATGTCCGGCGAGATGATCCGGATCTTGTGCTCGGCCAGGCCGGTGACCAGCGCGTACAGGGTCCGGTGCGCGTGCGGCGCCTGGCTGGTGGACCAGACGGTGAGCTTGCCGCTGATCGTGTCCATGTCCGCCACGGTGCCGCAGGTCTCCAGCGGCGCCGGGTGCACCCGCGGGTAGAGCATGTCCTGGGCCAGCACGATGTCGGCGGCGGCGAAGACCTCGTCGGTGGCGGCGCGGTCGCCCGCCTCCCAGTCGAAGATCCGGTTGTCCGCCTGGCCGGCGATGTCGTCGCGGATCAGCGGGGCGCCGGGGTCGAGCGCGCGGCGCGCGTCCACCACCGGCGGCAGCGGCTCATAGGTCACGTCGATGAGCTCGAGGGCGTCGCGGGCCGCGTACCTGTCCTCGGCGACGACGAACGCGACCTCCTGGCCCTGGAAGCGCACCTTGTCGGTGGCCAGCACCGCCTGCACGTCCTGCGACAGCGTGGGCATCCAGGCCAGCTGGAGCTGCTCCAGCGTCGCGCCGGTGATGACGGCCCTGACCTTCGGGTGCGCCTCGGCGGCCAGCGTGTCGATGGCGGTGATCCTCGCGTGCGCGAGCGGGCTGCGCAGGATCGCCCCGTGCAGCATGCCCGGCAGCTGGATGTCATCGACGAAGGTGCCGCGGCCCCGGATGAACCGGGCATCTTCCTTCCTGCGCAAGGATCCGTAGGCTCCGTTCGGGGAAAATTGCGTCGCGGCGGTCAACCGGCTGCCTCCGGAACGGAATCGGCGTCCTCGCTGGCGAGCCGGGCGCGCTCCGCCGCCTCGCGCTCGGCCGCCCACCGGATCGACCGCACGATGTTCTCGTAGCCGGTGCACCGGCAGATCTGCCCGGACAGCGCCTCGCGGATCTCCCCGGCCGACGGGTCGGGATTGTTGTCGAGCAGCCACCTCGCGGTCATCATCATCCCCGGCGTGCAGAATCCGCACTGCAGCCCGTGGCACTCGGTGAAGCCCTGCTGCACCGGATCGAGCTCGCCGCCCCGCTCCAGGCCCTCGACCGTCCGCACCCGGTGGCCGTCGGCCATGGCGGCGAGCACGGTGCAGGACTTCACCGGCATCTCGTCCAGCCAGACCACGCAGGCACCGCAGTTGGAGGTGTCACATCCCCAGTGTGACCCGGTCAGGCCGAGGTTATCCCGCAGGAAGTGGATCAGCAGCAGCCGCGGCTCGACGTCGGCCGTGTACTCCCTGTCGTTGACGCTCATCGTGACCCGCACGTCACGCCTCCCCGCCGGCCCGCTCGCAGGCGAGGCGCAGCGCACGGACGGTGAGCTCGCAGGCGAGATGGCGCTTGTAGTCGGCGGGGCCGCGCTGGTCCGAGACCGGCGTGCAGTGCTCGGCGGCGATCTGGCCGGCCCGGGCGAAATTGCCGTCGGTCGCCGCCGCGCCGCGCAGGAAGTCCTCGGCCTCGGCGGCGGAGAAATGCTCGGCGCCCACCGCCGCCAGCCCGATCCCGGCCTCGGTGATCGTGTCGCCGCCGTCCAGCCAGAGCGCGGCGCCGGCCGCGCCCACCGGCCAGTCGCCGGCCCGCCGGTCCACCTTCACGTAGGCGCTGCCGCCGCCGGGCAGGATCGGCACCCGGATCTCGGTCAGCAGCTCGTCTGGCGCCACCACGGTCTCGTACGGGCCCAGGTGGAACGCCCGCTCCGGGACGGTGCGGGTGCCCGCGCCGCCCTGGATCACCATCGTGGCCCGCACCGCCGCGAAGGCGGCCGACAGGTCCTCGGACGGATCGGCCTGGCAGAGCGAGCCGCCGATGGTGCCGCGGTTGCGCACGATCGGGTCGGCGATCCGCCGTTCCGCGTCGTGCAAGATGGGGAAGTGCAGGCCCGCCACCTGGGAGCTGAGCAGCTCCGCGTGCCTGGTGAGTGCTCCTATCCTCAGTTCGCTCTCCTCGACTCTCAGGTAGGCAAGCTCGGCGAGGTCGTTGATGTCGACCAGGGTCTCAGGCTGGGCGAGCCGCAGCTTCATCATCGGGATCAGGCTGTGCCCGCCGGCCAGCACCCGAGCCTCCGGCCCGAACTTGGCCAGCAGCGCGAGCGCGTGCGGCACGCTGGTGGCTCGCTCGTACTCGAAATGCGCGGGAACCTGCATCCTGTCCTCTCGGTTGCCCGGGTGCGCGCGACCGCGTGACCCAGGTAGATTCTCGCCCCTGCCCGGCAACGATCCGATAACGGGATGCTTATGACTGGCGCGCGGGCCCGCGGAGGACAATGGTTCTGCTATGACGCTCACGCAGCTCAACGTGTTCGTCCTGGTGGCGCGGCTGGGGTCGGTCACCGCGGCGGCGAGCGCCCTGAACGTGAGCGAGCCCGCCGTGTCCCAGGCGCTGACCGCCCTGCGCCAGCACCTGGGCGACCCGCTCGTGGTCCGCGGCTCGGGCGGCATGACGCTGACCCCCGGCGGAACCCGGCTGCTGAGCACGGCGTCGCAGATCGTGGCGCTGGGCGCCGAGGCGCAGGCCGCGGTGCGCGCCGCCCAGGGCGCACCCGAGCAGCTGCGCCTGGTGGCCTCGTCCACCATCGCCGAGTTCGCGGTCAGCCCGGTGCTCGAGGCGTTCACCCGGCGGTTCTCCGGGGGAGTGGAAGTGTCCTCGGGGGTGGCGGCCGACAGCGAGATGCCGGTGCTGGTGGCCAACCGGCTGGCCGACGTCGCGCTGGGAGCCTCGGTCGCCCGGGACCCGCAGCTCCAGGTGACCAGCGAGCCGGTTTTCCGGTACAAGATGATCGTGGTGACCGCCGCGCAGGCCAAGCCGCGCGGCCCGGCGAGCCAGTGGCTCTGGCTGGTCAACCCGTCGGCGACCGACCGGGGCAGCGACAGCGGCCGCGTGCTCGCCGCCCTGCGCGTTCCCGACGCCAGGATCAGGGTCTTCCCCAACCAGACGGCCGCCTGGGCGGCCGCCGCCGACGGCTCGGGGGTGGCTCCCGCCGCCTCGCACCTGGTCGCCCAGCAGCTGCGCCGCGGCGAGCTGTCGGTGCTCAACGTGCCGGGCACCCCGGTGGACGCGAGCTGGTACGTGACCACGCTGAACAAGGAGCACAGGCCGGTGGCCGCGAGCTCGCTGCGGCACTTCCTCGGCACCCCGGAGGCCATGCACCTGATGAGCTCCCCGACCGAGGGGATGCCGCCGTCCAGGTTCCGCCCACCGGTCTACGTGACCATCTGGAGCTAGGCCGGCCGCATGACCGGGTCCCGGCCATGGGCGGGGCGGGATCTGGTCAAATGCAGCCCCTCGCGGCGAGGGCAGGTGCGCACCTGGCTTAACGTTGCTTTCATCCCGGCCGGGTAGACCTCTTCCCGCCGGGTAGGGTCTGCCGTCCAGGTAGAGTCGTCCTTTGCAGAGACCCCGGCTGGCTATGGAGGAATTGAGTGCACAGGCCCTCTCCCTCTGGCCCTGAGCCCGCGATCGCCCGCAGGGGGCGCAGCGGCCCGATGGCCGGCGGTCCTGGTGGTCGCGGCAATAAGCCGCGGCTGCGGGACCGGCTATGGGCGCGGATCGTCGCCGCGCTGCTGGCCGTGTTCCTCATCATCGTGGGCTGGTCCGTGGGTCACGCCCTGACCATGTCCGGCGGCGGTACCGTCTCTGAGCGGCTGGCGGAGTGGGCGCGCGGGCACTACCTGGGCCCGCTGGTGACCTTCGGCGAGTGGCTGTCCTACTCGCCGCCCAAGAAGGGCGGCAAGCCGTCCTTCTCGCTCGTCGCCCCCAGCGCGCGCGCCGCCGCCGCCAAGCGGCAGAAGGACGCCGCGGCCGACAAGTTCGCCGCCCTGTACGGGCCGCCGGCCGCGCTGCAGTCGCTCGCCGGGAAGCCGCTGCGCGGCGAGGGCCAGTGGGGCGTCCTCACCACCGTGAACGGCAAGCCGGCCATCTACGGCACCTACCTGCGGGCGAGCAGCCAGTACTCGTCCTACGTCGTCGGCATCGCCTCGATGAACCAGAGCCTGCTGAAGTTCCAGCTGCGACCGGGAACCGAGGATCCGGGGCAGGGCAACTGGAAGGCGCCGACGTACATCACGCCCGGTACCCGCGGCGGCCTGCAGGCCACGTTCAACAGCGGCTTCAAGATCAACGTCTCCGGTGGCGGCTTCTACCTGAACGGCGCGTCCGTCGGGACCCTGACCAAGGGCGAGGCGACGGTCGTCTACTACAAGGACGGGCACATCGCGATCGGCGTATGGGGCAAGGACCTGCACATGACCCCCGACGTGGCGGGCGTCCGGCAGAACCTTCGCCCGCTCGTCAGCAACGGCAAGGTGCCCGCATCGGTTGACAGCAACGTCACGACCCAGTGGGGAGCCACCCTCGGCGGCGGTTACTACGTGTGGCGGTCCGGGGTCGGGATCACCCAGAACGGGCGCATCGTCTTCGCCTACGGCCCGGCGCTGAACGTGCGGGAACTGGCCCAGGTGCTGCAGCGAGCCGGCGTGGTGACGGGCATGCAACTCGACATCAACCCGGACTGGATGTCGTACGAGTACTACAAGCCCGGCCACCACCCGAACAACCCGACCCCCCATAACCTGCTGCCCACCCAGATGCAGCCCGCGACCCGCTACTACTCGCCAGCCAGCCGTGACTTCACGGCTGTCTACGCACGGTGAGCGGCCCCACGCGAGCCCTGGAGGCGCCGTCCGCGCGGCAGGGAGCGCCGTCCCGGCTCTCGGCGGCCCGGCGCTGGCTCATCGCCGCGGTGGAGACCGCGCGGCCTCGTCAGTGGCCCAAGAACCTCCTGGTGTTCGCCGCGCCGCTGGCCGGTGCGTCGCTGGGGCGGCACGGAGGGTTCTACTACGCGCTGGCCGCGACCGGCGCCTTCATCGCCGCCTCGGCCGCCGTGTACTACGTCAACGACGTCATCGACGCGGGCCGTGACCGGCAGCACCCGGCTAAGCAGTTCCGCGCGGTCGCCTCGGGACGGCTTCCGGCGGCGCATGCCCTGGTGCTCGCCGGGCTGAGCGCCACGGCGGCGGTCTCCGCCGGCTTCCTGATCGGCGAGCCGTGGCTGGCCGGGATCATCGCCCTCTACATCGCCACCTCGCTGCTGTATGCCCTGGTGCTCAAGCACCTGCCGGTCATCGAGCTGATCTTCGTCGCGACCGGGTTCGTGTTCCGCGCCCTGGCCGGCGCGGTCGCCACGCACGTCCCGCCGTCGGCCTGGTTCCTGCTGGTGTGCAGCCTGGGCGCGCTCATGGTGGCGATCGCCAAGCGCTCCACCGAGCTCGCGATGCTCGGTGACCGGGCGGCCAGCCACCGGCCGGTCATGCGCTGGTACAGCCTCGGCGGCCTCCGGCTGAGCCAGCGGCTGGTGGCCGCGGCGATGATCGTGGCTTACGTGCTCTGGGCCTACGGGGAGAAAGACCCCTGGATGCGCGCCTGGCACCTGGCCAGCGTTCTCCCGCTGCTCGCGGCCCTGGTCCGGTTCGACTGGCTGGCCGGCCACGCCGGGGGCAGGCCGGTCGAGGACCTGATCGCCAGGGACGGCCCGATGGTCGGTGCCGAGCTCGGCTGGCTCATCCTGTTCATGGTGGGGCTGTAGTGACCAGGGTCCTGCTGCTGGGCGGCAGCAGCGAGATCGGCGCGGAGATCCTGGCCGCGCTGCGGCTGCCGCCGGACGCCGAGGTGCTGCTCGCCGGGCGCGACGAGCAGCGGATGGCGGCCACCGCGAAGATGGTGAGCTGCTCGGTGCGGACCCTGCGCTACGACGCCACGGAGCTCGCCAGCCACGAGGCCCTGGTGGCCGACGCCTTCGCCGGCGGACCGGTGGACGTCGTCATCTCGGCCGCGGGCATCCTGGTGGATCAGGCCGAGCTGGACTCCGACCCGCTCCGCGCCGGAATGCTCATCGAGACCAACTTCACCGGCCACGTCACCACGCTGCTCGCGGTCGCGGCACGGCTGCGCGAGCAGCGGCACGGCACGATCGTGGTGCTGTCATCGGTAGCGGCCGTCCGGCCGCGCAAGGCGAATATGGTCTACGGCGCGGCCAAGGCCGGCCTTGATGCGTTCGCCCGCGGGCTGGCCGACTCGCTGGCTGGCAGCGGTGTCCGGCTGCTGCTGGTCAGGCCGGGCTTCGTGATCGGCCGGATGACCGCGGGCATGAAGCCGGCCCCGCTGTCCACGACCCCCGCCGCCGTGGGGGCCGCCGTCGCCGCCGCCCTCGCGGGCAGCCGGGACATGATCTGGGTGCCGCCGGCGCTTGGCCCGTTCGCCCTGGTGATGCGGGCCATTCCCCGGCCGCTGTGGCGCCGGATGCGCCGCTAGGTTTCTTGCGCCGTCATCCGGTGAACCGGTGGGTCGGCGTGGTCCCGTTGGGCAGCAGCACGTCGAATCCGTCCGGCGTGTTGAGCAGCCCCGGCCGCGTGCCTGGCTGGCCCGTGACGCCGTACTGCCACACCAGGGCCCCGGTCTTCGGGTCGGTGGCCACCATCCGGTGGTTGTAGTCGTCGTTGGTCATGAACACGCCGCTCGGCAGCAGCTCGGTCAGGGACGGGTGATCCAGCATGCCCGGTCCCGCCGCGGGCGCATAGCGGTAGAGGATCTGGCCCTGCCGGTTGAACTCCAGGATCTGGCCCGGCGCCGCGTAGTCGGCGATCAGGTAACGATCCGGGCCGATCTGCTGGGGATCGGAGGGATAGGAGATCGGCAGCCGGACCGTCCACACCAGCTTCCCGGCCTGCGTGTACTCGGTGACCCAGGACCCGTTGATCTCGGAAACCAGCAGGTCCCCGTTGGCCAGCGGCGTGTCCCCGTTCGGCGTCCCCATCGACGCGGGCGGGTGGTGCACGCAGGCGCCGCTGGTGCCGATCTGGTGCGCCACGGTTCCGTCGTGGTTGATCACCAGCACCCGGCAGTTGTAGGCGTCGGCCACCGTGATCTGGCCGCTTCTGAGCAGGTAGGCGTCGTCTGGTTCGTGCAGGAAGCCGCGGCCCGTGCCGGCCCTGCGCGGGTGCCCGTAAGACCAGATGATCTTCCCTGAGGGATAGGCGATCTCGACGATCGTGTTGTTCTGCTCCTGGTTGGAGATGATCGCCGTGCCGTGGTTGATGAAGAACGCGTCGTCGGGGAAGTAGAACTGGAACCGGCTCGGCGGCGAGTGGGCCGAGGGATACTTCCACACCAGGTGCATGGTGTCATCCAGCAGCAGCAGCCGGTTGTTGCCGCGGTCGGCGATGAGGAGCCTGGCCCCGAAGTACGGTGAGCCCGCCCCCGGCGCGCCGGCCCGCCCGAAAGCGGCGTTCGGCCGGAACATCTGGACCGCGGCGACGGGCACGCCGTTGGACTCGCCGCCGGCGATCCACGCGGTGGAGCCGATGACCGCGACCCCGGCGTTCGACACCGGCACCTGGAGGTGGCCCGCGGGAAGCAGCCGGCTCGTGCCGGGGTCGAAGGCCCAGATCGTCGACACGGTCGTGGTCGGGCCCGCCGGCACCGAGCCGAACTGCGTCGAGCCCAGGCCCGGGACCCGGGCCTGGCGCACGCTGCTCTGACCCCCGGCGACGTACACCTGGCCGCCGACGGTCACCGCCGCCGCGCCCATCAGCGGCTCGGGAAGATGCCCGGTGATGCCCGCCGTGTGCCGGGCCGGGTCGACGACCTGGATGGTGTTGACGGGCTGGCCCGCCCGGGGCCCGGTGACGGCCTGCCCGCCGAAGACGAAGATCTTGCCGCCGAGCGCGGCCACGGCCGGATACCGGACCGGCACCCGCAGCGCCGCCACGGACCGGAACTGCCGCCCGTCGGAGGTGGCCAGCACCTGCGCGTCGGGCCGGGTCCCGTCGTACCCGCCCACCACATAGGCGGTCCAGCCGATGGTGACCGCCGTCGCGTCGGACCGGACCCCCGACAGCTGGCCCACCGTGGCGGCGGCAGCCCGGCCCGACGCCGGCGGAGTGAACTCCTGCACCGTCGCGACGGAGGCTGCCGTCCCGCCGCCGAAGATCAGGTCATGCCCCCCGAGCGACGCTCCCGCCGCATCGTGCAGCGGGCCGGTGAGGGCGCCGAGCCTGCGGGCGCGGCCGTTCGCGGTGTCGATGGCGAAGATGCCGCTCACCGACGTGCTGGCCGGGGTGAGCCCGCCCAGCAGGATGAGCCGGCCGCGCGGGCCGGCCAGCGCCACCTCGCGGCTGAGCCCGCCGCGGAGTTTCCACGGCAGCAGCCCTGACTCGACTGCCGGCGGGGCCACGTGCGCGACCGTATCCCGCTCCGGCGCGGCCCCGGTCGTCCCTGACCCGGTGGCGATGCAGCTGGCCAGGACCACGGCGAGCACCACGAGGACGACCAGCCCGGCAGCGGCCCGCGCCTGCCGGACGCGCCGGGGCGGCTGCCGCCGGGGCGGCTGCCGCCGCCTGCCGGGTGCCGCCGCCGGGGGCCGGCCGGGCCTTCCTCGATAGGGCCCGCTGGGCACGCTCGTCGACACCCGCAAGACCCTAGCGGCCCCGGCGTGCCACCGGCATGAATACCCCGGGAGTGCCCGCCGAGTCCCGCTGCGGCCTGCTTGCTGACCTCCCGCGCCCACGATTTTCCCGAACGGCTGCCGCCCGGACCCCCCCGCCCACCCCGGCTCGTCCCGCCCTGGCCCCCGCGGGCCGGCGAGTCACTCCTGCTCGCGGGGGGCGGCGATGGCGGCGGCGATGTTCGCGAGGGCGGCGGTGATGTTCGCCTCGGCGGCCGCCTTGTCGAGGCCGAGGCCGGCCAGCACGCCTTCGCCGTCCTCGAGTTCCAGCAGGGCGAGCAGGATGTGCTCGGTGCCGACGTAGCTGTGCCCCATCCGCAGCGCCTCTCGGATCGTGAGCTCCAGCGCCTTTTTCGCCCCGGCGTCGAACGGGATGAGGGCGGGGACCTCGCCGGCTGCCGGCGGCAGCGTCGCGGTGACGGCCTGCCGGACGGTCTCCAGCGGCACGCCCAGCGCGATGATCGCCCTCGCGCCGATGCCGTCTGGCTCGCTGAGCAGCCCCAGCACGAGATGCTCGGGGCGGATCTCGTCGTTGCCCGCCGCCCCGGCCGCGTTCTGCGCCGCCATCACGACGTTGCGGGCGCGCGGGGTGAACCGGCTGAAGCCCGGACTGGGATCCGGATCGGACAGCTCGCCGGGGTCCTTCGGAACGAACCGCTTCTGCGCGGCCTGCTTGCTGACCCCCATGCTCCGGCCGATCTCCGTCCAGGACGCGCCCGAGCGCCGCGCCTGGTCAACGAAGTGGCCGATCAGGTGATCAGCGACGTCGCCCAGGTGATCGGCGGCGATGACCGCGCCGGAAAGCCGCTCGAGGGCGTCGGAGTGCGTCTTGTTGATGGCCTCGATCAGGTCGTCGAGCCGTACCGGGTTCGTCATCTGGACCGGATTCGTCATGCGTCAACCATAAGTTGACGGATGCTCAGCGTCAACTCCCAGTTGACGTTCTGGCCCGGGATCGCTGGGTGGCTGACTCTCCCGCGGCTGTCGGCAGCGCGGCGTCAGTCGTGCGGGGACAAGCGGCCGATCTGGTGGTCGGCGACGCTCAGGGCCTCCTCGACCAGGCGGCGGAGGTGCCCGTGCCCCAGGACATAGATGACCCGGCGGCCCTCCTTGCGGGTGGTGACCAGCCCGGCCAGCCGGAGCCGGCTCAGGTGCTGGCTGACCGAGGGCCGCGCCGCGCCGCATGCCTGCGTGAGGGTGGTCACATCCGCCTCGCCTTGCGCCAGTCGCTGCAGCAGGGCCAGCCGGGTGCGGTCGGCCAGCAGGCCCAGGACCTCGGCGGCCACCGCCAGGCGGGCGCCCGGGTCTTGCTCCTGCGGCTCATGCGCACCTGAGAGGTGCATGCGTGCGCTCATATGCACATAATGTATGTAGTAGGCCGGCCGCTGTCCAGTCGGCCGGTCCCTGCCGGCACCCCGAACCGGAAGGCGTGAGCTGCCGTGACCGACCAGAACGCGACCCGGCCGCCGCACAGCCACGGCCACGGCGGCCACGCGCACGAGCACGCGGCTCACGGCGAGCGCGGGCACGCGCACCGGCCGGGCGGCTGGGCCCGGATCAGGCACCGGGCCGCGCACCTGGTCGTGCCGCACAGCCACCAGGCGGCGGACAAGGTCGACCGGGCGATGGAAGCCTCGGCCGAAGGCATGCGCACCCTGCGGATTCTCGCTTGCCGTGCTGGGCGTCACCACCGTGCTGCAGGCACTGGTCGTGGTCCTGTCCGGCTCGGTGGCGCTGCTGGGTGACACCATCCACAACGGCGCCGACGCGCTGACCGCCATCCCGCTGGGCATCGCCTTCGTCCTCGGGCGGCGGGCCGCGACCCGCCGCTTCACCTACGGCTTCGGCCGCGCCGAGGATCTGGCGGGCATCGCCATCCTCGTCGCCATCACCGCGTCCTCCGCGCTGGCTGCGTATACCGCGATCGACCGGCTGCTCCACCCGCGCGCGATCACCCACCTGCCGGCGGTTGCCGCCGCCGCGGTGATCGGGTTCGCCGGAAACGAACTGATCGCCCGCTACCGGATCCGTACCGGGCGCAAGATCGGTTCCGCGGCCCTGGTCGCCGACGGGCTGCACGCCCGCACCGACGGGTTCACCTCGCTGGCCGTCCTGCTGGGCGTGGCCGGGGCCGCGCTCGGCTGGCGGCTGGCAGACCCGGTCGTCGGCCTGCTGATCACCGTCGCGATCCTGCTGGTGCTCAAGGACGCGGCCAGAGAGGTCTTCCGCCGCCTGATGGACGCCGTGGACCCGGCCCTGATCGCGACCGCGGCGGCCGCCCTGCGCGAGGTACCCGGCGTGGTGGCGGCCGGCGAGCCGCGGATGCGGTGGATCGGCCACCAGTTGCGGGCCGAGGCCACGGTCGTGATCGACGGCTCACTCAGCCTCCGGGCCGCCCACAGGGTAGCCGTCGATGCCGAGCACGCCCTGCTGCACGCCGTCCCGCGGCTGACCGCGGCGGTGATCCACGCCGACCCCACCCACACCGGCCAGGAGGACCCGCACGCGGCGCTCGCCCACCACAATCCCGTCACGCAGCCACCGCCGGCCCCGTGAGCACGCCCGCACCGGTCCGGGCGCCCCGCGCGGAGGGCCGCGTCATGCGCGGTTCAGGTTCACGGGGTACAGAATTGACCCGTGCGGGTACTCGTTGCCGAGGATGATGCCGCGCTGCGCTCGGTGCTCGAGCGTGGCCTGCGGGAGAGCGGCTATGTCGTGGACGCGGTGGCCGACGGGGAATCGGCGCTCGGCTACCTGCGCATCTACGACTACGAGGTCGCCGTCCTCGACTGGCGGATGCCCGCGCTGTCGGGACTGGACGTGGTGCGCGAGATTCCGCCGCCGTGGCTCGGCGGTGCCCATCCTCATGCTCACCGCCAGGGACAGCGCAGGTGACCGGGTGACCGGGCTGGACGAGGGCGCCGACGACTACCTGGTCAAGCCGTTCGACTTCAGCGAGCTGCTGGCCCGCATGAGGGCCCTGCAGCGCAGGTCGCCGACGACGCAGACTCCGCGCCTGACCATAGGTAATCTCGAATTCGACCCGGCGACCCGGGAGGTACGCATCGGGGCGGTCAGCCCCAGGCTCACCGGCACCGAGCTGTCCATCCTGGAGATACTGATGCGCCGCTCCCCGGCCGTCGTTCCGCGCCGGTCCATCGCCCTGCACGTGTGGGACGAGGAGGCCGACGCGCTCGGTTCCAACACCATCGACGTGCACATGGCCCGGCTGCGGGCGAAACTCGCGCTGGCCCCGGTGCAGGTCGAGACCGTCCGTGGCGTCGGGTACCGGCTGGTGCCCGCGTGAGCAGGCGGAGCACGCAGCCTCATGCCGGCCTGCCGCGGCGCGCCCACGCGGCGAGGGTGGCTGCCATTACCACCGCGATCATCGCCGTTGTCTACCTGGCCGCCATGGCCACCTTCAACGTGATCGCTGGCGACAGGCTGGTCGCTCAGGTGGACACGCAGCTGCGGGATACGCTGATAGATGCCCAGCGAGGCGTCATGTTCGCCAGGGCGGTGCAGCCGGACGGTGACGACAGGGCCGCAACGCCGATCCTGCTGTGGCGGCTCAGCGGCACCGGGCGCACGCTGGCGGCAAGCGCGGGCGCGCCGCCGCTTCCGGCCGCCGCCTGGTCACCGTCGGGCGCGCAGCGAACGGCGCGGCTGGGGGCCACGACATTCCGGCTGAGGGCGCTGAAGGCCGGCGACAGCTGGCTGGTAGCCGCGCAGAGCCTGGCCAATACCGAGCACATCCAGCGAGTGCTGCTGGCCGCGGAGGCGGTCGCCGCGCCGGTCGTGCTCGTCGCGGTGTTCCTCGGCACCCTGGTGATCGGGCTGCAGGCATCGGGCCCGGTCGAGCAGGCCCGCCGCCGCCAGCTGGAGTTCACCGCCGACGCCTCCCACGAGCTGCGCACGCCGCTGTCGGTCATCGAGGCCGAGACGGGGCTTGCGCTCAGCACCCGCCGTGATGCCGGCCAGTACCAGAACGCGCTGCAGCGGGTGAGCAGGGAAAGCCAGCGGCTGCGCGGGATCGTCGATGACCTGCTGTGGCTGGCCAGGTTCGACTCCGAGCCGGCCAACCCGGCAAATGAGCCGGTGGACGTGCTCACCATCGCCGAGGTGTGCGCGGACAGGTTCTCAGCCGTCGCCTGCTCGCGCGGAATCGACCTGTCCGTGCATTCCGAAGGCGAGCCGCAGGCATGGATCACGGCCCCGCCGGAGTGGGTGGACCGCCTGACCGGCGTGCTGGTGGACAACGCGTGCCGGTACGCCGCGGTCCCGGCCGGCCCACCGGCCAGCACGGCAGACTGGCCCCCGCCCGCCGGCGCTGCCCGCTTCCCGGCAGCCACCGCCGCCCGCTCCGCGGCACCCGCCAGCTCCACCGCGACGGCGACGGCGACGGGGCGTGCCCCGGCCGGGCCGGCCGTCCGGATCGTCGTCGGCAGCCAGGGCAGCCGGGTCAGCCTGACGGTCGAGGACAGCGGGCCGGGGATCCCGAAGGAGAAGCGCGCGCGGCTCTTCGACCGGTTCTACCGTGCCACCGCCGAGAGCAGCGGATCCGGTCTCGGCCTGGCCATCGCCGACACCGTGGTCCGCTCGACCGGAGGCAAGTGGCGGGTGGACGACAGTCCGCTGGGCGGCGCGCGGATGCAGGTGACCTGGCACCGCCCGGCCTACCGGCCGGGGCCGCACTGGCGGCACTAGCCGGCCCTAATGGCCCAGGTGGGACACGGACGCGAGCCACGGCGCCACCCGGCCGAGGAACAGCAGCCCGAGCAGAACCCCGGCGACGAGGCTGGCGGCGATCGTCCACTGCCGCGCGCTCGCCCCGGTCACCTGACGGCGCGTGCTGCGCATCCAGTCCCGCGGCGCAAGCCGTGCGGTGTCCGCCAGGTGACCCAGCACGTGCACGGTCATCGCGATGATCCACAGAATGAAGCTCGCCTTGTGCAGCGTCAGCATCTGCCCGCGCAGCGACGGCCCGACCAGCATCAGCGCGATCCCGGTGGCGAGGACGGCGAACGTCAGCAGCACCACGAACGGCCCGAGCAGCCTGAGCAGGGCCGGCGGCGGCCCTTTTCGCCGGAACTCGGGCGTGCCGAGGTAGTACCGTGCGAACCGGTACACGGTGCTGCCCGTCTTCACCAGCACGGGAGGGACGAGAAGCATGCCGACGAAGACGTGCTCGGACAGCAGCCCGCGGATCTGCAGGATGGTCAGACCCTCGGCGGCCAGCAGCACGAACAGCACCGCCGCCATCCCCGCGGTAAGGCGGGCGTTGGACTCCACGGGATCCTGCACGGGAAGCCGCTCGCGGCGGCCGCCCGGATGCCTGGTTCGCGTCCTGTCCATCGGCTGCGACCGTAGGCACTCGTCCTTACGGGAGCATGAAGTCACCGAGCGCGGCGGTGTTTGACACCCTCCAGGTAAGACGCGAGGATGCGCGGGTTCTGTATTTCCTGAAACCGTGACCGAACGCACGCATACGGCCCTTTATCGCCCGGAGGTTCGGGTTCATGACGAGAACCCCGGTGCGGTCGGCGGCTGCGCGGCGCGGCCGGGGGTACCCGCGGGCGCCCCGGGCGCGTACCGCCGCCGTCATCGTCACCGCAGTGGCGTGCCTGCTGACCACCTCGGCCTCCGCCGTCCGGACCGCACCCCCATCGCACCTCGCCGGCCATGCCGCCGCGGCCCGCCCGGCGAGCGCCGCGGCAGTACCCGCCAGGGTCGCCCCGGAGCCGCTCATCGTGCCGAAGCCGGTGAGCATGGCCGCCGGGCGCGGCCGGTACGCGCTCACCAGGCAGACCCGGATCGTCGTCGCGGCCGGCCCGCGTTCGGCGCTGGCGGTCGCCGCGGACCTGGCCGGCTACCTGCGGCCCGCCACCGGCTACCCGCTGCCCGTCGTCAGCGGCAGCCCGCAGGCCGGTGACATCGCGCTCGTGCTCGGCACCAGCGCCGGCCTGCGCACCGATCCGCACGGGGAGGCCTACCGCATCGACGTCACCCCGGCCGGGGCGAGGCTGGCCGCGGGCACCGCGCACGGCCTCTACGACGCGGTCCAGACGCTCCGCCAGACGCTGCCGCCCTGGATCAGCGGCCGGTGGCGCCGGCCCGGCCCCTGGACGATGCCCGCCGTGCGGATCACCGACTGCCCGCGGTACGCCTACCGCGGCGTGATGCTCGACATCGCCCGCCACTACGAGCCGCCGTCCGCCGTCGAGCAGCTGATCAGCCAGGCCGCCGCCTACAAGATCAACGTCCTGCACCTGCACCTGAGCGACGATCAGGGCTTCCGGCTGGCGGTCAGCGGCTTCCCGCGGCTGGCCAGGATCGGCGGCCGGGGATCGGTCGGCACCCACGGCCGGGCGCGGGATTCCGGGCGGCTACTGGACCCAGGCCCAGTACCAGGCGGTGGTGGCGGACGCGGCCGCGCACTTCGTGACGATCGTGCCCGAGGTGGATACGCCCGGCCACAACAACGCGATCATCATGTCCGAGTACGGCGACACCGGGAACCGGCTGCTGAACGGCCACCCCCAGGACATCAACTGCAGCCTGCGCCATCCGCCGGCGCGGGACTATTCCGAGAACGTCGGCTACAGCGCGCTGTGCCCCGGCAGCGCGAACACCTGGGCCATCATGCGCGCCATCATCGGGCAGCTCGCCGCGATGTCCCCCGGTGCCTACTATCACGTCGGCGGCGACGAGGTCCCGGCCGCGGTGCTCAGCCATCCCGCCTACGTCTCCTTCGTCAACAGGGAAGCGGGAATCGTCCGCAGCCGTGGCAAGACGCTGATGGGCTGGGCCGACATCGCGGGCCCCGGCACCCGCGTTCCGCGCGGATCGGTGGCCGAGTACTGGCAGCCCGCCTCGGGCTCCTCCGGCGGCACGATCACGGCGCGGGAAGCGGTCAGGAAGGGCATGAAGCTCGTGATGGCGCCGGCCAACCACGCCTACCTGGACCAGAAGTACCGCGGCGGCGCCCGCGGCGACGTGCCGCCCGGGCTGGGGCAGACCTGGGCCTGCCCGGCCGGCTGCGACCTCTCCGCGGCCTACGACTGGAATCCCGGCACGCTGGTCAGGGGCGTGACCGACCGCAGCGTCATCGGGGTCGAGGGCGCGGTGTGGTCCGAGACGCTGGTGAACATGGCTGACGTCGGCTACATGACCTTCCCCCGGCTGATCGCGCTGGCCGAGGTGGGCTGGTCGCCCAGGGCCAGGCGCGCCCCGGGCAGCCCCGCCTACCGTGACTTCACCCGCCGGATGGCCGCCCAGGGCGGCAGGCTGATGGCCGCCGGGGTGAACTTCTACCCGTCCGCCGAGGTGCGGTGGCGGCTGGACGTCACCGGCTCCGCGCTGACGTCCGGCCGCCGCGGCCGGGTGAGCGGCGCGGTGGCCACGGTGGCCGCGCCGGGCCTGGGTCCCCGCGCGGTCCGCGCCGCGATCGCCTGGGGCGACGGGACCACCGTCCGGTCCGGCGGGACCGGCAGGCGGCCGTCCGCCACGATGGTCAACGGCCTGTACACGGTGCGCGGCCAGCACAGGTATGCCCGTCCCGGCCTGTACCACGGCACCGTGACGGTGCGGGCGCCGCGCCTATCTCCGGTCAGGGTGGGATTCACCGTCCAGGTCCGCTAGCGCCTGCTCGCCGCCAGCTAACCGTCCCCGCACCGCACGCGCCCAGCCGTTGACCTTGCCAGGCACCCGCGATAGCGTGACTATTAGTCGAAGCTTGTCAAACAGTCAATGAGCTGTGCTCAGCTGCAGGAGGACAGATGGCAAAGGGACTCTTCCTGGCCTGGGCGGAACCGGCAGGCAACGAGAGCGAGGCCGAGTTCAACACCTGGTATGACGGCACGCACATCCCGCAGGTGCGCGCGGCGATCCCGGCGATCACCGCGGTGCACCGATACCGGGTGGCAGACGTTCCGGCCGCGCCAGGCCAGCAGCAGCCCTCGCACCGCTACCTCGCCGTCTACGAGCTGGACACCGACGATGTGGCGGACGCCATGGCTGCGCTCCAAGCCGCGGCAGTCGGGGGCCGTATCGACCCGACAGCGACCATGGACATGACGGCAAATCCGCCCGTCCTGCAGTGGTTCCAGGCGGCCGGGTAGCCGAGTGAGGGCCGCGCCGCGCAGATCGCCCGCCGGGCCGGTTCCTGCCGCCCGGTCCGTGGCGGCGGCGTGCCGACAAGCGATGTCCGCCCCCGTTTCACCAGCCCGGATGGGAGTCCAGATGGCAATTGGCAAGCTGTTTCACATCATCCACATGACCGGCGACCTGCCGTCACTGGAGGCGTGGTACGACGACGTCTTCAGCGTGCGGCGCGGGTTCCTCGATCACAACTACATGGAGGGTGAGAAGCGAGACGCGTCGCTCGTCGTTCTCGGCGACTGCGTGATCGAGCCGCTTGCCCCCGCGTTTCGGGTTGACGGGTGGGATGCCATGCCGCTCGGCCGGTTCTACAAGCGGTTCGGCAATCACTGGCACTCCATCGCCTGGTACACCGACGACCCCGGCGAGATCTGGCAGCGGTGTACCGACGCGGGCGTCCGGGTGTACGTCGAGGGGGGAGTGCTGACGAACGAGCGCCCCGCGCCCAGCTCGGCGATCATGACGCATCCGAAGGACACGATCGCGCAGCTGGAGTTCATGCGCCTCGAGGGCACGGTGCTGGAGAAGCAGGACCCCAGGGTCCAGCCCGGCTGGGATCCGAGCTGGTGGGCCGAGAACCACCCGCTCGGGCTAGAGCGGCTCGCATATACGACCGTCCTCACCCGCGACCCGGACCGGGCCAAGCGTGTCTACACGGACATCCTCGGCGGCACGCTCCTGCACGAGGACGAGTCGCAGCTCACCGGGACGCGCAATGCGTACGTCCTGATGGGCGACACGGTGCTGGAGCTGGCCACCCCGACGCGGAGCGGGACGCTCGCGGCGGATGACATGGAGGCCAACGGCGAGATCCACCACGCGGCGGCGTTCAGGGTACGCGACCTCGACAAGGCGGAGCAGTACCTGAAGTCCAAGGGAATCGAGACGCTCGAGCGAGACGGGTCAACGCTGATCACCAGGCCGGACACCACCCACGGGGTGAGTTTCCGGTGGACCACCAGCGACGTGCCGGGAGACCCCCGCGCCTAAGCGGCAATCCACGCAGAGGCCGGCGCTGGCAGCAGCGCCGGCTCCTGCATCCCGCCGCCCGTCCCTTCATTCAGGAGAAGCTCGGCATGACGGCTCACCCCCCGGTTCCTGCTGATGCGCTCGACGGCCAGGAAGGCCTGGCCGCCGAGCTCGGCGCGACCTTCGACCACTTCGCGATCGCGACCCCGCGCATCCGCGATGCGCTGCCGCTGTGGCGGGACGCTCTCGGCGGCCGGTTCGTCATCGGCGCCGACAACGCGGCGGCGGGCTGGCGCACGGTCCGGCTCGAGCTGGCCGGCAGCCCCTGCATCGAGCTGATCGAGCCGCTGCCGGGCTCGACGTTCCTGGACGGCTTCTTCCGCAGCCACCCCGCAGGCGGCCTGCACCACGTGACGTTCTATGTCGATGACATGCAGGCCGCCTTCGATCACATCGCGGCGCGCGGGTATGAGCCGTTCGGCTTCGACTCCGAGCGCTTCCAGTTGTTCGTCCACCCGCGCAATGCCGGCGGGGTCCTGGTGCAGCTGATGCGCCGGCCTGACCCGGCAGGCCCGGCCGGGCGGCCCGCGATGACGCTTGCGGACGTGCTGGCGGGCCGCGGCTACGGGGGGACCGGCCTGGCCAGCCCGTGAGGCCTGGGCAGCCTGGGGGACTGGCTAGTCCGCACGGCCTGGCCAGTCCGTGCGGTCGTGAGCGCCGGCGCCCCCTACCCCGCCAGCCCGGCCGTGATCCGCTCGCGGTGGAACCTGTCGTCGCCGAGGTCGAGTTCCCAGTGCTTGAGGCGGCGGGTATAGAGCTGGATGTCGGTCTCCAGCATGAACGCGACGCCGGCGTGCACCTCCTGGGCGCTCCTGGCGATGTGCCTGGCGGCGCGGCTGGCCCGGGCCTTGGCCATCGCGGCCTCCCGCCGCCAGCTCAGCCCGCTGTCTGCCCGCCCGGCCGCGTGCAGCGCGAAGAGCAGGGACAGGTGCGCCGCGATGGCGATGTCGGAGCACAGGTACTGAACGGCCTGGTACTGCCCGATCGGCTTGCCGAACTGGACGCGGGTCTGAGCGTAGCCCACCGATAGCTCGAGCAACCGCTCGCCGGCACCGGCGATCTCCGCGGAGCGCAGCACCGCCGCGCGGTCCAGGACCGGGCCGAGCAGGGCCCAGCCCTGGCCGGCGTCGCCCAGCACCGCGTCGGCGCCGGCCAGGACCGAGTCGAAGGCCAGTGCGTACAGCGGATAGCCGGCGATATTCGGCAGCCGCTCCGCGGACAGCCCGGGCGTCCCCGATTCGAGCAGCAACAACGTGATCCCGTCGCTGCCCGCTGCGGTGCGCGCGGCCACGATGACGTGGCCGGCCGAGTCGGCGAACGGCACCAGCAGCTTGGTCCCGTCCAGCCGGTACCCGCCCGCGGCCGCGATGGCGCGCAGCTGGACGCCGGCCGGGCAGGCCTCGCCGCTCTCCTCGGTGATCGCGGGCACCACCATGGCGTGGCCGGCGAGCACCTGATCGCGCAGCTGCCGGGCGCCCGGCCCGCCCGCAGTCAGCAGCGCCGCGCTGATGACGGCGGCAGGAAGGTGCGGGGTCGGGGCCAGCGACCGGCCCAGCTCGAGATAGAGCATCACGAGGTCGAGCAGCCCGCCGCCGGCGCCCCCGGCGGATTCGGGGTGGCCGAGCCGGAGCCAGTCCAGAATCGCCATCTCCTGCCACATCGGGTCGGAGTAGCCCGCCTGGCTGCCCTCCAGTTCCCTGACCGCCGGCAGCGGCGAGCGGGCCGCGAAGAAGTCCCGCGCGACGTCCCGGAGCTGCTGCTGCTCGTCCGGTATGAGGATGTCCATGATCGTGGCTCCTATCGGGGCAGGCCGAGGCCCCGGGTGGCCAGCACCATCCGCTTGACCTGGGACGTGCCGCCCGCGTGATTGCCGAATGACTGCCGGTACCAGGCCTCCGGCTCGCCGTCAACCGGTGCCCAGGGCGAGCCGGCCGACAGCTGGCCCACGGGGCCGAGGATCTGGTTGCAGATCTCGGTGAACCGGGGTACTGACTCCTTGAACACGACGGTTCCGATCGCCCCGCCGAAGGCCGGCAGCAGGCCGGCCTCGCCGTTGCCGAGGGAGTCGTAGGCGAGGAGCCGCATCTCCTCCACCAGGATGGCGAGCTCGGCCAGCTTGTCGCGGATCACGGGGTCGTCGATCATCAGCCGCCCGCCGCGCCTGGTGACCTTGCAGTACCCGGTCAGCTTCTCCAGCTTGCGCTGGTAAGCGGGATGACTGACATTGGCGCCGCCACCGTAGAAGGCGTTCATGATCAGTTCCCAGCCGTGGCCCTGCTCGCCGATCAGCATGTCGTCGCCGACCCGGACGTCGTCGAAGAACGTGTGGTTCTGACGGCCCCCGCCCAGGTTGTGCAGCGGGGAGATGGTCACCCCGGGCACGTGCATGCCGACGCAGAAGATGCTGATTCCCCGGTGCCTCGGCGCGTCCGGCTCGGTCCGGGCGGCGAGGAAGATGACGTCGCCGCGGCTGCCCCAGGTGGTATAGGTCTTCTGCCCGTTGATGATCCAGTCATCGCCGTCGCGTACCGCGCGGGTCGTCAGGCTGGCCAGGTCAGAGCCCGAGCCCGGCTCGGTGTAGCCCTCCACCCAGAACGTCTCCATCCGGGCGATGGGCGGCAGGAACCGCCGCCGCTGCTCCTCGGTGCCGCCGTACAGCAGCGCCCCGGCGGCCAGCCCCCAGCCGATCGCGTTCACCAGCGGCGCCTCCCGGTAGGCGAACTCCTCGGACATGATGAACCGGTCGGTCGCCGGGCGGCCGAGCCCGCCGTACCGGTCCGGCCAGGTCAGCCCGATCCAGCCCCGCTGCCCCACCCGGCGGGTGAACTCGATCGCGAACTGCCAGAAGTCGTCGTCCTCGTTGAAGTCGGTGGAAGATTCCCACTGCCCTCGAAATACGAACGGTCGTCGTCAGTCTTCGATCCATCAGATATTTTTGAAAAACTCTGACAGTTGCATCGGAAGGACGCTTGAACTCAGATCCCGAATGCTCATTAAATGGGATTAAGATTAATAATTATCGGAATCCCCTGAACGAGACGGTGCAATCTTTCTGCATCCTCCAAAGAATCATTCAAGTCTTTGAGCATGACGTATTCAAAGGTGATTCGGCGATGGCTACCCAACGGATACTGGCGACACGCTTCGAGAAGTCGTGCGATATTCCACTTCTTATTCACGGGCATGATGCGAGTTCGTTGCTCATCCGTCGTACCGTTCAAAGAAATCGCAAGAGAAACACCCACACGCTTCCCCTAACTCTTCAATGGCTGGAACAAGACCACTTGTACTTACAGTGACCTTACGCTTGGAAAATCCCATCCCATCTTGATCTAGGAGAATCTTGCATGCTTTGACTACGTTTTCAAAATTATGAAGGGGTTCACCCATTCCCATGAAAACAATATTCGTAATAGGGGCAAGTCTCGAAGTTCATGCACCTGAGTCACGATTTCGTGAACCTGAAGATGGCGATCTAAACCTTGAATTCCAGTCAAACAAAACTTGCAGGCCATGGCGCAACCCACCTGGCTTGAAATACAAGCGGTGAGTCTTTTCCACTGGGGCTCCTCTTTTCCAAGAGGCTTTCCAGAAAAATGGGTGTTTTCACCTTCTTCTTCAAAAACATCGTCTTCTTTTTCCCTGAGAGCTGCGGGAATAATCACACTTTCTATCGTTTTTGAATCCTCTAGATTCCACAAAAACTTCTGTGTTCCATCCAAAGCCTGACGGCTCTGCCTTTCAGTCAAACGAAAAAGAGTGACATTCTCTTTCAGCCAAGCACGAAGCTCCTTGGACAAATCACTCATTTGATCCCAGTCCGTCTCATGGCGTTGATAAACCCAATGAAACAGCTGTTTAGCGCGGTATCGAGCCTGCTTGATGAGCTTGATTTCCAAGTCTTCTGGGCTCAAATCACGCGGCGACTTCACACGGCTTAATGGCCGAAGCAACTCGGCTAGCTCTTCTTGGGTGAGGGACTGAAAATAGATCATTCTGGTCAATCTTTTAAACGCTTATGACTGAGAAATCAAGGTGGAAGGGATTTAAAAGTGCAAATAAGCCTTAGCAGCGATGAGAATGGCAAGTCCCCATCTCATCGGAACCAGCTTATTTCGATTGACCTTGAGGCTATTGACGATTTGGATCCACGGATTAGGATCCATAGACCATTCCGCCCATTCAGCAGAAGTCAGGAAAAGACCCTGTACCGGGACCAAATGCCGCTCGGAGAGAAACCTCACGACGTCATTCGGAACCTTCCGACGTCCGGAATCATGGAAGAAAGGTCCGGGACATGAAAGGAACTCAATCTATCCCGTTGTACGACAATGAAAAGGGAAGAGGATGGAGAACCATCAGTTGAATATAAACCCCATAAGTAGAGGGAAAAATTCGCTGCCACCAAGATTGAATGACACTCAATAGAAAATGTTTTGGAAGATAAGGTTCGCAACTTTTAATATTTCGATTGGCTAATATTCCGTCAATGCGATTTCCTGCACGAAGATACTGAATCTGATCATAAAAATGGGTCTGAGTCGTAGCTACACCCAAAGCTTGATCCGTCTTTTCACGATCAAAGGCAATGACGTCCCGATGGGGATATTCCGCTAGGAGTTCGTCGTGAGTCGCCCCAATCCAATCTGAGAGGTCCTCTCCAGCAGCCAGAGCAGAGACAATGACCCGTTTATCAAGAACGATGTGAATCGGTGCACCGAAGTCTGGGAGTAAAGAATTCCGCTTCTGAGAGAAGAAAGATTGAAAGCTCTTCCAATCATAATTTAATTCCATAAATCCCCTGCACTGTCGGGCGAAAAACCTGGAAGTTCGGATATTGCAGAAGAGAGCGCGTTGTCTCGAGTTTCTTCAGAAGTGAGAGTCGCAAGTTGCCTCTCACGGGCTTCGGATAGATTCAGTCCATCTACAGAAAGGGGGAGAACCCCTAGAGACGGAACGTCCAGTGAAAATCGATTGGCTAAAGGAATGGGTCCGTCCCCAACATCATTTCCGCCTCCGTCCGCAACAACTGGATACCCCGGTTTGGGAACAGTCAGCGCTGCACCTAAGTCGCCAACCTGGACATTTGTGGAAAAAATCAGATCTGCTGATATTTTTCGACGAGTCCCGTTTAAAACAAAAACAGCGAGGCCTTCTCGATTTCCTTCAAGAGGAATGAAAGACAGTCTGCTATCGCTCAGCGTACAATAGTTCTCGATTTCAGCGAGGGACAATATGGAACTCATGAAATTCTGCCACGAAGAGAGAGGTTCTCCCTTAAACGATGAAGGACCTGGAACATCATAGACGACCAACTTTCCATCCCCTACAGAATAAATAATCGATAGGTCAACCCGATATCCACTTCAATCCGTTTACTCTTCGCGAGAGAACGCTCAATTTCTTTTTCGCCTGCTCTGTGTAAAAAGGATTCCGAGGCAATACCACAACTCGGCCGGCTTTTGCCCAAGCGCTCAGCTTTTGAATCATTTCTCGAGTCACAATGATCGCAGGATCCACAATCAGGAGATTGGCATTTCTTTCACGAACCACAAGATCCATCGAAGAGATCATGCGAGCATGGGGGTAGCTTCGGCGCGAGAGTTCTTCCCACAAAGTTCCATGATAGGACCAAAGATGAGGGGCGAGATAGAGCACACGGCTTCTGAGTTGATAATCCCCCTGACTTATAGAAAGAGCCAAAGCTTCTGCACGCGACCTAAAGGCAGGAGAAAGAGAAAACCACTCAGTATCATCCAGGAAGATTCCTCCTCCCTGTCCCCCAAATAGAAGGAGCGACTTCAGAACCAAAAACTGTTTTTCTGGCTCGGAAAGCTGGCGAAACCCTCCCATGGAAGTCCAATGAAGAAAGGGAGCAGCAGAAGAATGACATCCTGCGTTCCCTTTGAAGAAGCTTCTTCGATCATACTGGAGAGCAGGGAGAAATCCGCGTTCCACCCGAGATCATTTGAAGAACATTGAATAATGAGTGCAGGATCCGCTTCTGGGGTGTATATTTCGATTTCGTAGGTTGAATACAGTCGGATCTCTTGCGAAGCGTATTGGAAAGCTCCGCGATTTCTGAAAACGAGTCTTCTGACTGTTGATAGAACCAGCGTCGGTTGTTTCTTCTAGAGATTCCTGGTTTTCCAGTGATTCGCCGCCGCCAAGTTCGGGTCATTAAACTCGTCGGCTCGCGAAAAAAATGCTCTACTCTCTGCGGCGAAAGCTCAAGTTGCTTGAGGAGTTTGAAAAATCTCCCGCGACTCCCTCCGAAGTGCCTTTACCGAAGACGCCAAAGGAGAACGGTAGTATTTCCAAATCCCTCCCGAAGGTACGCCAGTTCACCTTTCATCGAGCGAAGCTCCGGTTGTGTTCTCGACCGATGTCGGCGAAAAGAGCTGTCCACGTCTATCCTATAAAACTATAATAACGCTTGTTCAATTCCGGAGCGAATAATGAGGGAAGGTAAAAGCATTCGGAGGCAGTTCGCGACATGGGGCCTTAATCAGATGTGAGTAGGCCATGATTTTCCCGCTTTCGAGCGATCACGTCTTTTGGGAAGCCTGAGTTCGGATAATGAACACCGACTTCCGGACGAAACGATCATAAGACACTGTCATTCTCCTATCTGCAGCAGCCTGAGAAATGCGCGACAAGTATGCGTATGGAAATATCGGACTCGAGCGCCTGCCAGGGCACGAAGTCGCGATTGAGTGATTCCCCGATGTCAAAAGCTCATCCAAGCGCGCGCGCATGATCGCGGGCCGAAGTCGCTCCCAGTAGTTGACAACAAGTTGAATTGGATGCGGATTTCCCTCGCTCCCGATCATGGGATGAAGTATGACACGGATATAGGATAAGTAAAGGAGTCACCTATTATGTGGTACTTTTCCTGACGAGCATCGAATGCTCCAAGAGACAGTGCGGCTCAATTAGGCATCAGGAGCTCGCTCCAAAAATCGAGAAACTCGATCACGAAGAAGGATTCAACCGAGAAGCCTTTTCAAAAATGGGCGAGCTAGGACTACTCGGAGTGATCCTGTTCCTGAAGAAGACGGCGGCACAGGACTGGACGCTGTCGCAGCGACTCATCTGCATGGAAGAAATGGGAGCTCAGTCGACGCTTCCACTACTCTTTCCTACCTCGCTCACATCCATTCTTTGCGTCACGAATCAGATTTCGAACAACGCGAATCCCGAACAAAAGAAAAAATACCTCCCTAAATTGATTTCAGCGGCGAATGGATTGGCGGGATGGGGATGTCCGAACCCGGTTCAGGTTCCGACGCGCTCAGGCATGAAAACCAAAGCCGTTCGCCAAGGCGATCCTTACGTCCTGAACGGCACTAAGACCTGGATCACCAACGGCCCCGTAGGCGATGTCTTTTACTGTCTACGCAAAAACCGGCCGGAATCGAAGACAAGAGATCGATTTCATCCTTCATCCTGGAACGGGGAATGCCAGGTTTCTCCACCGGTAAAAAATTCTCAAAAATGGGAATGCGGGCTTCACCCACGGGGGAACTCGTATTCGAAACTGCAAGATTCCTCTGCGGCAATCGCGTCGGCAGAGGAAAACGCAGCGTTAAGCAGTGATGCGCAATCTGGACTTGGAGCGCATCACCATCGCGGGAATCTCGCTCGGTTGCGCACGCGGCCGCAATTGAAGTCGCCACTCAGTATGCCAAAGAGCGAAAACAGTTCGGTAAACATATCGGAGCATTCCAACAGATTCAGGAGCGGCTCACCGAAGCATCCGCCTGGTACGAAGCCTGCCGGCACTGACCTATCAAGCCGCCAAAATGTGGGACCTGGGAAAGGACAAGGAAAAGAGGCTTCGATGATGGCCGCCAAAGCCAAACTTCAAAGCGCTCAAATGGCGACCCAAGTTTGCCTCGACGCCATTCAGATCCTCGGCGGCTACGGCTATACTCGCGAATTTCCGGTAGAACGCTATATGCGGGACGCCAAACTCATGGAAATCGGCGCCGGCACCAATGAAATCTTTCGACTGATCATCGCGCGTTCGATGTTCGGAGATGTAGCGGACGACCTCCGATCTTCACTCTGCAGTACTTCCATGGCCTTAAGCACTAAAAGAGACAAAGGAAATATCATCATGGATTTTCAACAGACTTCTATACAGGCCGAGCTTCGAGATCTCACTCGCAAGTTTGTACAAAAAGAACTGATTCCTCTTGTTGAAGAAGACGAACGGAACGAACGCTTTCGGCCCGAACTGATTCGAAAACTCGGAGGACTAGGTCTGACCGGCATCCCCGTTCCAGAAAGTTTCGGCGGAGCCGGAATGGGTTATCAGGAATACGTGATCGCCATCGAGGAACTCGCCGCCGGTAATCTAGGATATGCCATTAGCGTTGCGGTCACCGGCTTGACTGAAGTCATTCTGAATATCTTCGGAAATGAAGAGCAAAAACATCGCTACATTCCACCTCTCGCTCGAGGAGAAGCCATTGGAGCTTTCAGCCTTTCGGAAGCTGGCTCTGGGTCAGACGCTGCCAATACTCACAACTGCCAAAAAGCAAGGGGATGCTTATCTCATCAATGGAACGAAATTATGGACTACCCAAGGAGATAGTGCCGACACATTGATTCTTCTAGCACGGACAGGGGGTACGGGAGCAGCAGGAATTTCTGCTTTTAGTTATCGAAAAAAATACTCCCGGCTTTCATTTTGGAAAACGCGAGAAAAAACTAGGATGCCATACCTCTCACACCATGGAACTTATTTTCCAGGATGCGCTTATTCCGGCTAAAAACCGGGTGGGTCAAGAGGGGGAAGGGTTTAAGATAGCCATGACTGCGCTAGATAGTGGCAGAATTACCATGGGGGCAAGCGCTGTTGGAATTGCAAAAGCCGCCCTCGACCTCGCCATTCGTCATTCTCAACAAAGGGAGCAATTCGGAAAGCCCATCTCCGAATTCCAAGGGGTCTCTTTCATGCTTGCTGACATGGCAACCCAACTCGAAGCGGCGCGCCTCTTAGTCCAAAAAGCCGCTTGGTTAAAGGATCAAAAAGTATCCCATAGTCAAGAAGCAGCCATGTCCAAGCTCTTTGCGTCAGACATGGCAATGAAAGTAACCATCGACGCCGTTCAAATCTTAGGAGGCTCAGGCTATACTCAGGACTTTCCGGCAGAACGATACATGCGAGAGGCAAAGGTATTGCAAATCGTGGAAGGAACAAATCAGATTCAACGGTTGATCATTGGTAAGAATCTGACAAATTTATCTCCACGTGGAGAAAGGTAAATTTATGGCTGTCACCGCAACCCGACTTGGCAACGCTCCAGTTACTTTTGATTGGACTCATATTTTACGTAAACACGACCCAGATACTGAAACTCTGAAAGAAACGTGGGAGAAACTACATTTATCAATTAAACGCCCAAGACGTCGGCTTCTACGACTGCCCCGTTCACCCTGAACTCTCTCAAGCAACGGAGTCACAAGCTTTGGCTGATTCCCTTTTGAAGAGAAATCTCTTTACAGATTGTCTTTTCCTAGGAATCGGCGGTAGCGCTTTAGGACCCATCAGTCTTTTGGATAGTCTTCAGAGAAATGCTCGACCCGAATTCGGTTTCACTTCTTAGAAAATCCAGACCCGATTGAATGGAAATCGACAATCCAACAACTTCGGCAGGATTCAACTCTTGTTTGTTCGGTCACAAAATCTGGCACCACTTTTGAGACCATGGCCCAGACTCTCTTGGCCTTAGAATGGCTTGGAAAAGAACGCTGGAGAAATCACTTCGTCGCGATCACAGATCCTAGCCGAGGCGATCTTCGAAACTTTGTTACTCAAGAAAACCTAGAGTCTCTCCATTGCCCCATCCATGGGAGGACGATTCAGCATCTTTTCCCTGTGGGTCTTTTTCCCGCGGCACTCTCAGGTTTATCGATTTCGCAGTTTCTTACAGGCGCAAAGCTTGTTCGGGACTACACGGAAAAAGCAGCTGTTGAGAAAAACCCTCTTTTTATTCTAGGGAGTGAACTGATTCGCCAATTTTCAAAAAGATCCGTTCACGTTTGCATGCCGTACTCGACCCGTCTGAAACTCTTTGGTTCTTGGTTTGTTCAACTTTGGGGAGAAAGCTTGGGGAAAAATGGAGTAGGTTTTACTCCCCTAGCCGCCGTAGGAGCGACGGATCAGCACAGCATTCTCCAACTCTTACGGGATGGTCCTGACGACAAGGTCACCTTTTTTTTCTCACCCTAGATCACGTAGATGACCCTATCAAAATCCCTAAAGGGCCAGAGATGCCCGATCGGAAGAACTACGCTTCTTTTAGAGCTCTTGAAAATCACACGCTTCCGAAGCCTGCTTCGAAATTGAATATCGTGCAACTTCCCTAGTCCTTACAAAGCGCGTTAGGCCCCACCTCACGATCCGTTTAGATCGACTGGACGAGCGAACTCTGGGAGCTCTTTACTTTGCGTTCTCCACCCTCACCGCCTTTACGGGAACTCTATGGAATATTGACCCGTTCAACCAACCTGGGGTGCAG
>CAVOOC010000010.1:0-92843 GCA_963697445.1 uncultured Actinomycetes bacterium | reverse complement strand
GACATCAGGTTCGGCCTGGCCGCGATCCGCAACGTCGGCGTCAACGTGGTGGAGGCGATCGACGCGACCCGGCGGTCCAAGGGCGCGTTCACCAGCTTCGCCGATTTCCTCCGCAAGGTTCCCGTCACGGTGTGCAACAAGCGGGTCATCGAGTCACTGGTGAAGGCCGGCGCGTTCGACTCGCTCGGCCACCCGCGCAAGGGCCTGGTGCTCATCCACGAGCAGGCCGTGGACCAGGTGATCGACGTCAAGCGCAACGAGGCCAACAACCAGTTCTCGCTGTTCGAGGGCGACACCGAGACCGAGACGATGTTCGACGTCCCCGTCCCCGCGGGCGAGTGGGAGAAATCCGTCCTGCTCGGCTTCGAGCGCGAGATGCTCGGCCTGTACGTCTCTGACCACCCGCTGCTCGGCCTCGAGCACGTGCTCGCCGTCGGCACCGACTGCTCCATCGCCCAGCTGATCGGCTCCGCCGAGCCCGCGGGAGTCCCCGAGGCCGAGCGCAGGCAGCGGGGCGAGCGCCCGGACGGCCAGGTGATATCGGTGGGCGGCATCCTGTCCGGCCTGCAGCGGAAGGTCACCAAGCAGGGCAGCGCCTGGGCGGCCGCCACGCTCGAGGATCTCGAAGGCGCCATCGAGGTGCTGTTCTTCCCGGCCACTTACCAGGCCTGCGGCACCTATCTCGCCGAGGACGCCATCCTCGTGGTCAAGGGCAGGCTGGACCGGCGGGACGAGGTGCCCAAGCTGATCGCGATGGACGTGAAGGTGCCGGATACCACGCCGGGTGATGGCGGCCCTTTCGTGGTGGAGATGCCGGTGGACCGCTGCGTGCCGCCGGTGGTGGAGCAGCTGCGGGACGTCTTGCGGACGCATCCCGGGGTGACCGAGGTGCATCTGAAGCTCTGTGGTAAGTCGCGGACGACCGTCGTGCGGCTGGACGACAAGCTGCGGGTGTCGCCTTCTCCGGCGCTGCTGGGAGATCTGAAGCAGCTGCTGGGTCCTGCCTGCGTGGGGTGACAGGGGCGGGAGCACGCCGGCGCTTCTTGTGTGACGGCTTCCCAAGCGGGCAGTCCTGCGGCAGAGTCGAAGGAAAAACGGCTCGGCGGGCACGAGGAGGTGCGGCGGATGAAGGCTGGCAGACGGTCGTCGTGGAGGCGCTGCGCTGCATTAGTGGCTGTGGTCGCGCTGGTGGTGGGGCCGGTGCAGGCAGCGGGTGCGGGGTCAGGGGCTGTCGCCGGCTACAGCGGGCTCTCCGGTGCCCAGCGCGCGAACCTGCTGGGCATCGCGCGGGATACGTGGAAGTTCTACAGCGTGGATGTCGACCCGGTAACGCACCTGCCGATGGACAACGTGACATTCGCCGGCGGCTCGCCTACGCCGACCGGCTTTGGCAGGTACACCTCCGCCGCCAACATCGGGGTGTACCTGTGGGCGGTGGTCGCCGCCAGCGACCTCGGCCTGATCAGCCGTCCGCAGGCGCGCGCCCGGATCCAGGCCACCCTGGGCGAGGTGGCGCGCCTCAAGCGGTTCGACGGGTTCCTGTACCAGTGGTACGACACGACCACCGGTGACGTGATCCGCAACCCCGGCGACATCAACTGCGCGAGCGAGACGACGCCCACGTTCGACAACTGCTTCTTCCTCTCCAACGTTGACAACGGCTGGTACGCGTCCGGGCTGATCGTGGTGCGGCAGGCGATGCCGGAGCTGACGCACCTCGTGGACAGCCTGATGGCCCCGATGAACTTCGGGATCTTCTACGACGGCCGGGCCGAGACGCACTGCAACACGAACCCGGCCGTCACCGGGAACCAGCCGACCGGCCAGATGTACGGCGGGTACTACGTCGGCCTGCCCCCCGACCAGGGCAGCAACTGGACGCACTACTACCACAACGGCGCGCTCTACAGCGACCCGCGGATCTCCGCCTACATCGGCATGGGGCTGCACCAGATGCCGGGTAACGTCTGGTGGCGCAGCTGGCGGGAGCTCCCGCCCCCGGCGCCGTTCCCGGACTGCCAAGCCACCGACCCGGACTTCTCCTGGCAGGGACAGTGGCCGATGCCGGGATCATGGCAGACCTACACCGACCCGCAGTCCGGCCAGCGGTTCCCCGTGTGGGAGGGGCACTACGTCTATCCCGGCTCCGGCCTGACGTTCATCCCCACGTTCGCCGGCGGTATGTTCGAGGGGCTGATGCCGAACGAGGTGGTCCCGGAGACCAGCTGGGGGCCGCACAGCTTCGGCCTCGCCGACGCGCGCACGGCTGCCGTCCAGATGACGTACGCGACGCAGCAGCTGCACTACCCGGTCTGGGGCATGTCGCCGTCGAGTACGCCGGACGACACCGGCGGATACGCGGGTTACGGGGTGGAGGGCCTGACGTTCCCCTACTACGGGGCCGGGGCCGACGCCAGCCACCCCAACCAGGGGCTGTCGCAGTGCCACGGCTGCGCGACCGAGGACGTGATCACTCCGCATGCGTCCTTCCTCGCGCTGGACGTCGCGCCGCAGCAGGCCTACGCGAACATCCAGGCGCTGCGCACGCTCTACCCGGGCGTGTACGGGCCTGTGGGCTTCTTCGACGCCGTCAGCCCGGTCACCGGCGCGGTCGGCCACCGTGACCTCGTCCTGGACCAGTCCATGATCATGGCCGCGCTGGACAACGCGCTCAGCAACCGCGTCCTCCAGCGGGACTTTGCGCGCGACCCGGTGTCCTGGGCAGCCCGCACCTATCTCTCGGCGGAGACCATGTCACTCGGGTAGCGCGGTGTTTCGCCGCAGTTCTACTGGGCAGGGACGTGAATACTACAAGATCGTTCGGCAGACGGGAATCCGACTGCGGACGTGGGGCGCAGCTGGCCCGTCTCCGACGGAGAGGACGGGCACCATGGGGAAGTCATTACTGCGCCATGCGCATACCCGAACGGGTCTGGTGGTGGCCCCGCTCGCCGCGGCCGCTCTCCTGGTCGCCGTGCCGGCGGCCGGGGCGAGGTCCGGGCAGCCAGCCGCCGGGGCGGCGGGTAACGCGGTGCACCAGCGGCTGGCGGCGATCTCAGCCCAGGTCAACGGCTTGATCGGCCGGATGACGCTGGCGGAGAAGTTCGGCCAGCTGGAGATGTCCGGGCCGACCGGCCCGAACGGGACGCCGGGCACAATTCTGCTGAACGAGGTGCGCAACGGCCAGGTCGGCTCGGTGCTCGACCTCGTCGGCGTGAACAACATCAACCAGGTGCAGAAGGCAGCCCTGCAGTCGCGGCTGCACATCCCGGTGATCTTCTCCCTGGACGTCATCCACGGGTACAAGACGATCTTCCCGGTGCCGATCGCCGAGGCGAGCAGCTGGGACCCGGCCGCGGTGCAGAACGACGAGTCGATCTCGGCGTACGAGGCCACCGCGGACGGGATCAAGTGGACCTTCAACCCGATGGTCAACATCAGCAGGGACCCGCGCTGGGGACGCGTGGTCGAGGGCGCCGGGGAGGATCCGTACCTCGGGTCGGCGATCGCCGCGGCGAAGGTGCGCGGCTACCAGGGCAGCAACATGAGTGCGCCGAGCAACATGGCCGCGACCGTGAAGCACTTCGCCGCCTACGGCGCGCCGGTGGCGGGCCGGGAGTACAACACGGTCGACATGTCCACCCAGCAGCTGTTCAACGACTACCTGCCGCCGTACAAGGCAGCCGTGGGCGCGGGCGCGGCGACGGTGATGAGCGCGTTCAACTCCCTGAACGGCGTCCCGGCCAGCGCGAACCCGTACACGCTGACCACGATCCTGCGCAAGGAGTGGGGGTTCAGCGGCACGGTGGTCAGCGACTACCAGGCGATCCAGGAACTCATCGCGTTCGGATTCGCCGCCAACGGCGCGGACGCGGCGCGGCTCGCGCTGACCGCGGGGGTGGACATCGAGATGGGCGTCCAGGTCCCGAGCCAGTACGCCACCTACCCGGCCTACGGGCCGGGCCTCGTGCGCAGCGGCCAGGTCAGCATGACCACGATCAACAACGACGTGCGGCACGTGCTGACCCTGAAGTACCTGGCCGGCATGTTCGCCCACCCCTACACCGACCCCACCCGGGTCAAGACCGCGGAGCTCACGCCCGCGCACCTCGCCGCCGAACGCGCCATGGCGGCCCGCTCGATGGTGCTGCTGAAGGACACCGGCCACGCGCTCCCGCTGAGCACGGGCGTGTCGTCGGTGGCGGTGGTCGGGCCGCTCGCGAACGACCCGGCCGACCAGCTCGGGCCGGACGTGCCGATCGGCTACAACCTCGCCCAGGGCAAGGTCGTCCCGGTGCTGGCCGGCATCAAGGCGGCGGTGCCGCACGCGACCGTGCGTTACGCGCAAGGCTGCGACACCTCGTGCACCTCGACCGCCGGGTTCGGCGCGGCGGTCAGTGCGGCCAAGGCATCGGCCGTGACCGTGGTCGTGGTCGGCGAGCCCGCGGCCGACAGCGGCGAAGCCTCCTCCCGCAGCAAGATCGACCTGCCGGGCCAGCAGCTCGCGCTCGTGCAGGCGATCGCGGCGGCCGGCAAACCGTACGTGGTCGTGCTGATGAACGGACGGCCGCTGACCATCCCCTGGCTCGCCGTCAACGCGCCGGCCCTGCTCGAAGCGTGGTTCCCCGGCACCGAGGGGGGCAACGCGGTCGCGGACGTGCTGTTCGGCAAAGTGAACCCGGGCGGGAAGCTGCCGATGAGCTTCCCCCGCGACGTCGGCCAGATTCCGGTCTACTACAACGAGCTGCCGACCGGCAGGCCGTTCCAGGCGAGCAACAAGTACACCTCCAGGTACCTGGACGTGCCCAACACGCCGCAGTACCCGTTCGGGTACGGGCTGTCCTACACGACGTTCGCGCTCTCGAACCTGCACCTGTCGGCGGGCAGCATCCCGCGGACAGGCACGCTGACGGTCAGCGCGGACATCACCAACACGGGCAGCACGGCGGGCGACGACGTCGTCCAGCTCTACATCCACGACCAGGTGGCGAGCATCCTGCAGCCGGTCCGCCGGCTCGACGGGTTCCAGCGGGTCACGCTCAAGCCCGGGCAGACTCAGAAGGTCACGTTCACGCTGGGGCCGGCCAACCTCGGCTTCTACGACAACCAGGGGCAGTTCACCGTCGAGCCCGGCGGCTTCGACGTGTACGTCGGTGACAGCTCCGCCGGCGGCCTGCACGGGCAGTTCACCGTGCATTGACGCGCTGAGGCGGGGAGCAGGGGGCGGGACACTCGGATCTCCGGCTGTCGGCTGGCGCCGAACGCCGGATTTCCGAGGCTCCGCCCCCGCCCGGGCGTATGCGCTCGGCCCGAAGGACATCAAAGTGCCACCGACGTTCACCGGTGGACATCAAAGTGCCACCGATGACGTGGCGGGGTACCTGAGCGGGTGCTCTAGGCGCACCCGGTCAGGGCCTGCACCAGGTCCAGCCGGATCGTCCGCCGGGAGTTGCCCGGCGGATACATCTGCACCCGGGCTTCGACCCCGACGTCCTCCAGCCCGGCCTGGCGGAGCAGCGCTCCCGCCCAGCCACCGCCTGAACCGTAGCGATTCCGGAATGCGGAGCACTGCTCGGACACTCCGCGATGACCTACAGATCAAACGGTCGTGCCCCTGGTCATAGATCGGCGCATGGCAGCCCAGCCTCAAGGACGCCTCGTGTCGCACGCGATGGCGGTGGTAGCATCTCTTCCGCACGGTACTTATGAATCCATCCAATTCGTTGCGGCAGCGATGACCAGCTTGCGTCTCGTCTTGTTGCTGCGTCGCCCACGAATTTGATTGCCCGTCCGGAAACTCGTGAATAGGCCTGGACCATCCAGGTCCGCCGCTTGCGAATGTTCTCGAAGGCCTGGAAGGCCGAGCCGTAATCCTTCAGCCCGCCTTTGGCTAGAAGCCCGCCCAGAGCGTATGCATCTTCTATTGCCATGCCCGCACCTTGTCCCTGGTGCGGGAGGGGCGCGTGAGCGGCATCGCCAAGTAGCATCACCCGGCCGCGGCTCCAACGAGGAAGCCGCGGCAGTTCGACAAGAGCCCAGAAACTCATGTCTCCCTCGATGCTACGCACGAGATCGAGAATGCGACCATCCCAAGAGTATTCCTCAAAGATACCGAGAGCCTGGTCTGTGGTGGCCGGTACACGATCTGAAAACCTGGTCCACTCCGGAAGGTGATCTGGCCTGTACACGGCAAGCAGATTCACCAACTCGCCCCCATCCAGCCCGTAGTAGACCACATGCGTATCTGGTCCGCACCAGATATGGAGCGAAGCCGGGCTTGGCAAGTCCGGCACCTTCTCGACCGGGATGACGCCACGAAACCCGATTTCACCGGAGCGGGTCGCCGTCACGTCTCCGCAGACGTAGCGCCGCGCTCTGGAATGCACGCCGTCAACACCGGCCACTACGCTCGCAACGACGTCATCGCCGTTCTCGAAGCGCAAGCGCACGCCAGCTGACTCGTCGGACAGGCCGACCAGCCTGTGATTCAGCTGGATACATTCCAGCGGCACAGCAGCGGCAAGGAGACGCTGAAGAGTACCGCGATGAAGTGTCAGATACGGCGCGCCCACCTCCTGCTGATACCACTCTCCTATCGGATGGGACCATAGGAGCCCCCCATCACTCCAGCAGCGAACCTCAAGAGCTGGCGGCATATTCGCAATCTGCGCCAAGTCTACGCCAAGACCCTGCAGCAAACGAGTCGCATTACCGCCAATTGCGACCCCGGCCCCGATCTCCCGAAGCTCAGCGTCCTGCTCGAAAACCTGCACCGATATCGACTGCTGCAACAGACTCGTCGCGAGCGTAAGGCCACCTATGCCCCCACCAACAATAGCAACGTCACACTTACCGGTCATATCTGTCTCTCTCGCCCGATATAGATCCGCCGGCGGCCGGTACTCGGGCCACGTCCGACCGTATCCCCGTTGTTTACCACGGGGCTGGGCGGTGCCAGCCCGCAACGCCAAGCGCTCAGCTACCTGTCATCGGTCACGCAAACCCGATAGGCGGGCGCTGGTGTGCCCGCTGCATACCCTCACAGGGGGTCACCTGCTACACCTGATACATCGCATCGCGCTATCCCGCGACACGCTACCCCGCCAAGCTGGCGGTGCGCTACGTGGATGCAGGGCCAGCATGCGGGTGGAAATGCAGGTGTCCACCCCCGAACCCGGATGACCAGCACCGTGCTGGCGGCCAGGCTGAACGCAGCGCCGAGGACCAGCGTGACGAGATCGGCCGTGACCGGTCGAGGGTCAGGCGTCGCGCCGGTTGAGCAGGACGCAGGCCGCGACGAGCAGAACCGCGGTCCACAGGCAGAACACGCCGAAGCCCTCCCAGGGGGAGAGCACCTGGGAGGAATGCGGCCCGGTCTGGATGATCAGCCGTCCTGCCGCGGTCGGCAGGTAGCCGTGGATGTGGTCGCCCCAGGTACCGGGGATCAGCTGGGACAGCGGCTCGAGCACGATGACGAAGGCAATGACGCCGGTGATCGCGCCCGCGGTGTGCCGGATGATCGTCCCGATCGCCATGGCGAACAGCCCAAGCGCGGCCAGGTAAAGGCCGCCGCCGGCGACCGCACGGGCGACGCCGGGGCCGCTGAGTGACACCGGGACGTGGCTGTGCAGGATCGCGGCGCCGATGAGGAACGAGGCGAACATGACGATCTCGCCGAGGACCAGCGCGACCGCGGCGAAAACCGTTCCCTTGGCGGCGAGCATGGGCAGTCGGCGCGGCACGGCGAGCAGCGAGGCGCGGATCGCGCCGGTGGAATATTCGCTGGTGATCACCAGCACGCCGAGCACGATGATGGTGAGCTGGCCGAACTGGACACCGGCACCGAGAATTCCGCCTACCGGGTCGGTCACCAGCTGCACTCGTGCAGACGTGCCTATCTTGCTCCACTGGGCGGCGGTAATGGCGGTGATCAGGATGGTGATGCCCAGCGTGAGCACGACCAGCAGGATCAGCGACCAGACGGTCGAACGCACCGAGCGGAGCTTCGTCCACTCACTGAGCAGCACGTTCCCGAAGCCGGGCCGCCGCGTGGCTGCGAGGGGTGCCTGGGCCGGCGCCGTCGGCGTCATCGGCTGTGCCTTCCGGCCGCGGGCTTCGCTTGCGGGCCGGCCGTCACCGGCGGGCTGCCGCCTGCCGGGCCGGCGGCGGCCGGCTGGCCGCCGTGCTGCCCGTACTCCAGGCTGTCGGCGGTCAGCTCCATGAATGCCTCCTCGAGGGTTCCCGCCCGCGGGGTGAGCTCATGCAGCACCACCGACGCGGCCGCGGCGAGCTCGCCGATCCGTGCCGCGGACATCCCCCTGACGGTGAGCGCGGGCGGTCCGCCGGGCTCCTGCTGGCTCAGGTCCACGATCTGGCCTCCCGCCGCGTTGATCGCCTCGACCAGCCGGGTCATGTCCGGGGTGCGCACGAGCACGGACTGCCCCGAGCTCCCGGCGATGAGCTCCTGCGTGCTTCCGGCCGCGATCAGCCGTCCGCGGCCGATCACGATCAGGTGGTCTGCAGTGACCGCCATCTCGTTCATCAGGTGGCTGGAGACAAACACGGTGCGGCCTTGCGCGGCCAGGCTCTTCATCAGGTTGCGGATCCACAGGACCCCCTCGGGGTCGAGCCCGTTCACCGGCTCGTCGAGCACCAGCACCTGCGGGTCGCCGAGCAGGGCGGCGGCGATGCCGAGCCGCTGGGTCATCCCGAGCGAGAACCCGCCCGCCCGCTTGCCCGCTACCGCGCCCAGCCCGACCAGGTCGATGACCTCCTGCACCCGCCGGCGCGGCAGTCCCTGGGTCTGCGCCAGGAAGAGCAGGTGGTTGAAGGCTGAGCGGCCGGTGTGCACGGACCGCGACTCGAGCAGCGCCCCTACCGTCCGCAGCGGGCTGGCCAGCTCCCGGTAGGGCTGGCCGCCGATCGTCGCGGTTCCGCCGTTGGGCCGGTCAAGGCCGAGTATCAGCCGCATGGTGGTGGATTTGCCCGCGCCGTTGGGGCCGAGGAACCCGGTCACCCTGCCGGGCTCGACCGTGAACGACAGATGGTCCACGGCCACCTTCTGGCCGTAGCGCTTGGTCAGATCGCGCGCCTCGATCACGGTTAACTAATTTCCCATCTCGGGCCGGGACTGTAAACCATCGCGTCCTCCCGCGCGGGAGATCCTCCCCCCAGGAAGGGCCGGGCGTCACGTACGCTGCTGCGCAGAATGACACAGCCCGGCGAGTACCCCGACGCGCCACGCCGCGGTCCTGCGCCCCTTGCCGTTCCGGATCCGGAGGGTGTCACCGGTCCCGGAAGCACACCGGCCAGACTACGCTCGGCGTTTCTCGCGCTGACTGCCACGGCGGCGGCCAGCGCGCTGCTCGGCCTGCTCACCGGGTTCGGATGGTCTGCCCTGGCGCCGAGGGCGCTGCTGATCGTGCAGAGCCGTGGCGTCGCGTACGTGGCGAACGCGGAGACAAGCGCGTTCATCGTCGCCGACGCGTGGTTCTGCCTGCTGACAGCCGCCGCGGGGCTGCTCTGCGGGCTGGCCGGCTACCTGCTCGTGGTCCGCAGGCACGGCGCGGCGGCGCTGGCCGGGCTCGTGCTCGGCGGCCTGGGCGCGTCCGCGTTGGCCATGTGGGTCGGGGAGCAGCAGGGGCTCGCCGGCTTCCGGTCCAGTCTGGCGGTCAGCGCGCCGGGCACGCGGCTGCGCGAGCCGCTGGTGCTCGGCGGGCACGGCGCGCTCGCGTTCTGGCCGCTGTTCGTGGGCCTCCTCGTCGGGACCATCGAGGTGATCGGCCAGTCGGTCGAGCGCAGGCGGACCGAGGCGGCTGTCCTCGCCACGGCCGCGCCGGCCAGCGCCGACGGTCGTGCCGGCGTCATCGACCCTGGCGCCGCCAACTAGCGCTGTCCGCACGAGCCCGCGGCGCGACGCACGGTCCACGAGCCCGCCGTGCGACCCGCGGTCCACGAGCCCGCGGCGCGACGCGCTGCTCCAGTTGTCCTGTTGTAAACCTATAATTTTGATCTTAAATATTGACTTTAACCCGGGACCCGCTAGAGCGTGGGGGCTGGAGCCCGTTGGCTTGCAGGCTTGCCCTAGTCGAAGGAGTGCCCACATGAGAGCCAAACGCAGCGTCGGTCTCGCTGTGGCCGTCACCGCCGCGCTGTCCCTGCTGGCGGCCGGGCCGGCCGCCGCCACCCGGGCCGGCGCTGCGGCGCTCCCGGCGCGCGCTCACACCTCGTCGAATGTCGCCCTGCAGTGGTATGACATCACCAACCAGACGGTCACCGCCGCATCGTGGCCCGAGGCAATCACCCAGAGCCGCGCCTGGGCGGTGAGCTGGCTGGCGGCCGCGCGCGCGATCGGGCTGCACAACGATCCCGGCTACACCACGGCCGCGTTCGCGCAGGCGCTGCACGACACGCTGGTCGCGCAGGTGCCGTCTCAGCAGGCGCAGCTCGACGCGGACCTCGCTTCGACGCTCGCGACCATTCCCGATGGCCCGGCCAAGCAAGCCGGGATCGCGTCGGGCCAGTCCCAGGCGGCGGCGGTCCTCGCCGAGCGCCAGGGTGATGGCACCGACACGGCGTCGCTCGACATCCCGTACACGCCGCCCCCGCCCGGACCTGGCGTGTGGCGGCCCACTCCGCCGTCCTACAGCCCGGCGGTACGCGCCGGGCAGGGCAACGCCCGGCCGTTCCTGCTCGCCAGCAACAACCAGTTCGACCCCGGTCCGCCGCCCAGCCTCAGCTCACCGACCTACCTCAACGCGCTGGCCGAGGTGCGAGCGTACGGCAGCGCGAACAGCACGGTCCGCACCCCTGCCCAGACGGACGTCGCCCTGTTCTGGTACCCGGCACTCAACTTCGCCTACGTGCAGATTCTCCGCGCCGTGCTGGCTGAGACGTCGCATCCGCTCCTCTGGCAGGCGGTCTTCGTGGCCGCGTTCCATGCGGTCACTACAGACGCGCAGATCGCGATCTATAACGCCAAGTTCAGGTACGCGTTCTGGCGCCCGGTGACGGCCATCCAGGACTGCAGCGTCCAGCCGGATCCGGCCTGGCTGCCGCTGTCGGTGACCCCGCGGTACCCGGAATACGTCAGCGGTCACGGCGGCTACGTCGGCGCGGCCCAGGAGGTGCTGACGGCGTTCCTCGGCCCGAACGCGCCCGCGCCGATCGCGCTGACCAGCCCGAACGACCCGGGTGTCACCCGCACCTACACCGACTGGTCGACGATCACCCAGGAGATCATCGACGCTCGCGTCTGGGAGGGAGTCCACTTCCGCTTCTCCGATGTCATCGGGGCGCAGGAGGGCAAGCAGGTCGCCGGTTACGACCTCAGCCACCTCTTCCGGCTGTTCTCCTAGCCCGACACGCTGCCGCCCGGCCGGGCGGTCGCCACGCGCGACCCGCCCGGCCGTAAGCGGTCAGCTCAAGACCAGGGGGCGCAAGTGCCGGACCGGCGGCGAGCCGTGGGCCAGCAGGGCGTCGTGCAGCTCCCGTTCGGCCTGCCGCGGCCTCGCGGCCCTGAGCTCGGCAGCCAGGTCAGTGACCTCGGTGTACCCGACGTAGTACGTGGACAGCTGGGCCGAGGTGAGCAGGGCGCGCCGCCACTTGCCCGCGGCCTCGCCCTCCTCCTGATGGCCGCGGCCGGTCATCAGGCTCATCGCCTCCTGCTCGGTCATCCCGTAGCTGTGCACCCGGGCGTCGAGAATCGCGTTGATGATCATGCGGAGCTGCATCTTCAGCTGCTGCATGCGCACCGCGCGGGGATCTCCCTCACCCGGGTAGCCCCGGTCCGCCATCAGCTCCTCGGCGTAGACCGCCCAGCCCTCCACGAACGACCCCGACCGCAGCGCCGCCCGCAGCGGGGTCGCCGAGCCGCTGAACCGCCGGGCGTGCTGGAGCTGCAGGAAGTGCCCCGGCATCGCCTCGTGCACCATCAGGTTGTGCACCATGTGCCGGTTGTACTCGCGGTAGAACGAGGCGACCCGCTCCGCCGGCCAATCGGCCGGGGTGGGGGAGACAGCGACGAAGGTCGGCAGCGGGGCGGCCTCCAGCGGCCCGGGGGAGTCGCAGTACGCCATCGCCACCCCGCGCGCGATCTCCGGCATCTCGATCACCTCGACCGGGTCGTCGTACATGGTGACCAGCTGGGTCTCCTCGACGAAGCTCGTCTGCGCGGTGAGCGCGCCGCGGCAGAACGCCAGGATCGTCGCGTCGTCCGCGGCGTCACCCGCCAGCTGGTCGAGCACCCGGCGGACCAGCGCGCCGCCGTCCGTGGCCAGCGGCCCGGCCAGGCCGGCCAGTTCGTCGGCCAGCCCGGCCATCTCCTCGCTGACCCGGTCGAGGTCGGCGTGCGCCCGGGCCAGTATCGCGTCGGCGTCGGCCTCGGCGTCCAGGGTGAGGGACAGCTTGCGGGCGAACCGCTCGGGCCCGATCCGCGGGTCGGCGAAACCGTCGTCGCCCTGGTCCAGCGCCGCCGCCAGCCACGACCTGTGCGCGGCCAGCGCTTCGAGTGCGGCCGGCCGCACTGCCTCGATCTCCCGGCGGCGGCCGGGCGCCAGGTCCAGCGCGGCGTCGATCTCTGCGGTGACCAGCCTGATCGTGCCGGAGAACTGCCCGACGGCGGTCTCCAGGTGCACCTTGGGCATGCGCCCGAGCAGGGCGCGGGCGGCCTCGAGGGCCGCCGGGGTGGCCCCGAGCCTGCCCGCGACCGAGGCGAGCCGGTCGGGCAGCGGGGCGAAGTCCCGGGCCAGCAGCAGGTGGATGGCGCGTCCGGGGTTGGCCAGCAGCGGATTCCAGCCGGGCTCGCCCAGCTCGTCAAGCTCGAAGATCCGCCGCGCGACCGCGTTAGCGAGCATGCGGGCGTTGACCTGGTGCTCGGCGGACAGGGTACCCGGGTCGAGCTCCGCGAGCCTGGCGGCGAAGCGGTCCATGGCCCGCCGCTCGTCCGCGCTCGCGGCGGCGGAGAGCTCGGGCAGCCGCGCGTCGTGCCGGTGATCACCGAGATCGGTGGCCAGGTCCGGGTGGCGTTCGGCCCGGTCGTCGAGATAATCGCTGGCCAGCGCCGTGAAGGCCAGATCGGCCGCGCTGTCCAGACCGGACGGCATGATCACTGGTACTCCACCTCTCGTCGATCGGCGCCGCGTGCCCCCCCAGCCTGCCATGCGGCGCGGCCGGGGCGCGTCCGCGACGCGGCAGGAGGCGGTCGCCATGCCGGCGGCCCGATAGGCTGAGAGAATGCTTCCCAGGACCGACCTGCGGGGCCGGGCGCCGCAGGCACTGACCCGTGCCAGCCTGCAGGGCGTGCTGCCCAGGGCCGTCCTCGACGTGACCGCGGCGGCCGAGCAGAATCCGGCCGGTGTGCGAGGACGTGCGGCGCCGCGGCACCGCCGCCGTGCGGGAGTACACCCGCAGGTTCGACGGCGTGGAGCTGGCATCCACGCGGGTGCCGCAGCAGGCGCTGGACGACGCGCTCGCCAAGCTGGACGAGGACGTGCGGGCGGCCCTGGAGGAGGCGGCCCGCCGCACCACCCGGGTGCACCGCGCGCAGCTGCGGCCCGACACCACCACCACGGTGGCCGACGGGCTGAGCGTCACCGGGCGGCTCGTCCCGGTGGGCCGGGCCGGCGTCTACGTGCCGGGCGGGCTGACCGTCTACCCGTCCTCGGTGATCATGAACATCGTGCCCGCGCAGGTCGCCGGCGTGGCGGAGATCGCCGTCGCGTCGCCGCCGCAGGCAGCCTACGGTGGGCTGCCGCACCCGGTCGTGCTCGCCGCCTGCGCGCTGCTCGGGGTCACCGAGGTGCACGCGGCCGGCGGCGCGCAGGCGCTGGCCATGCTCGCCTACGGGACGGACGAGTGCGCCCCCGTCGACGTGGTCACCGGCCCGGGCAACGTCTACGTCGCGGCGGCCAAGCGCGTGCTGCGCGGGGTGGTCGGCACCGACGGCGAGAACGGGCCCACCGAGATCGCGATCGTCGCCGACGCGACCGCCGACCCCGGCCACCTGGCCGCCGACCTGGTCGCGCAAGCCGAGCACGATCCGCTCGCTGCCTGCCTGCTCATCACCCCCGACACCGGCCTGGCCGACCGCGTCACCACCGAGCTTGCCGCGGCCGTCGGCCGGGCCGCCCACCGGGACAGGATCGAGCGCGCGCTGGCGGGCCAGTCCGCGCAGGTGATCACCGACAGCATCGACGCTGCCCTCGCCGTCGCGGACGCCTGGGCGCCCGAGCACCTGGAGATCCACGCCGAGCGGGCCGGCGAGCTCGCCAGGCGGGTGCGGAACGCCGGCGCGGTCTTCGCCGGCCCCTTCGCGCCGGTCTCGCTCGGCGACTACCTGGCCGGCTCGAACCACGTGCTGCCCACCGGAGGCTCGGCCCGGCATACCGCAGGCCTGTCCGTGCTGCCGTTCCTGCGGCTGATCAACGTCGTCGAGTGCAGCCGGGACGCGCTCGCCGCCGCGCTGCCGCACGTGGCCGCGCTCGGCGGCGCCGAGGACCTGCCCGCCCACGTGGACGCCGTCCGCGCCCGGTTCGCTAAGGACGCGCCGTGACCCTACCCGAGACGCTGCCGCTGCGCGCGGATCTCGCCGGGCTCGAGCCGTATGGCGCACCGCAGCTGGACGTGCCCGTTCGGCTGAATACCAATGAAAACCCGTATCCGCCGTCGCCGGAACTGATCGCGGCGATCGGCGCGGCCGCGGCCGAGGCGGCGGCGGGCCTGAACCGCTACCCGGAACGGGACGCGACGGAGCTGCGCGCCGACCTGGCCGGCTATCTCGGGCACGGGCTGACCGGGGGCCAGGTCTGGGCGGCGAACGGTTCCAACGAGATCCTCCAGCAGCTGATGCAGGCGTTCGGCGGCCACGGCCGCACCGCGCTGGGATTCGAGCCGTCCTATTCGATGCACCCGATCATCGCGCGGACCACGGGCACGACCTGGCTGGACGGGGGCCGGGACGAAGACTTCGGACTCGACTCGGGGCGCGCCGTCGCGCGGATCCGCGAGGCGGCGCCCGACCTCGTCTTCCTCGCCTCGCCCAACAACCCGACCGGCACCGCGCTGCACCCCGAGGTGATCGAGGCGGTCTGCGCGGCTGCCCCGGGCATGGTCGTCGTGGACGAGGCGTACGCCGAGTTCGCCAGGGACGGCACCAGCAGCGCGCTCACGCTGCTGCCGGACTTCCCGCGGCTGGTGGTGACCAGGACCATGTCCAAGGCGTTCGCCCTGGCCGGGGCCAGGGTCGGCTACCTGGCGGCCGACCCGGCGGTGATCGACGCGCTGCTCATCGTCCGGCTGCCTTACCACCTGTCCGCGCTGACCCAGGCGGCGGCGCGCGCCGCGCTAAGGCACGCGGGCGAGCTGCTGGGCCGGGTGCAGGAGCTGCGGGCCGAGCGCGACGCGACCGCGGACTGGCTCCGCGGCCGCGGCCTGGCGGTGGCGGACTCGGACGCCAACTTCGTGCTGTTCGGCGGGCTGCGCGACCGGCGCGCGGTCTGGCAGGGGCTGCTCGACGCCGGCGTGCTCGTGCGCGAGGTCGGGCCGCCCGGGTGGCTGCGGGTCACGATCGGGACTCCGGCCGAGATGGCCGCCTTCCGCGCGGCCCTCACCGACGTGCTCGCCGGGGCCGGGCGATGAACCGGGTCGCGCGGCGGGAGCGCCTCACCAAGGAGACCCAGGTCCTGGTCGAGCTCGACCTCGACGGGGTCGGGGTGGTCGACGTCGGCACCGGGGTGCCGTTCTTCGACCACATGCTTGCCCAGCTGGGCAAGCACGGCAGCATCGACCTCAGCGTGCGGGCCAGCGGCGACATCGAGGTCGACGCGCATCACACGGTAGAGGACACCGCGATCGTGCTCGGCGAGGCGCTGCGGGAGGCGCTGGGCGACAAGTCGGGGATCTGCAGGTTCGGGGACGCGCTCGTGCCGCTGGACGAGGCGCTGGTGCAGGCGGTGGTGGACCTGTCCGGCCGGCCGTACGTGGTGCACCGCGAGCCGGACCGTATGCCGCCGCTGATCGGGACCTACGACACGACGCTCACCGGGCACTTCTTCGAGACGCTCGGCAGCGCCGCCGGGATCTGCCTGCACGTCCTGGTGCTGTCCGGCCGCAACCCGCACCACATCGTGGAGGCCCAGTTCAAGGCGGTGGCACGCGCGCTGCGCGCCGCGGCCGCCCCGGACCCGAGGTCGGGCGGGGTGCCGAGCACCAAGGGCGTCCTGTGAGCGACGCACGCGCAGCGGGCGGAGAAGCGAACCCGGGGGACACTGTGAGCGACGCACGCGCAGCGGGCGGAAAAGCGAACCGGGGGACACTGTGAGCGGCAGGCCCGGGGTCGTCGTCCTCGATTACGGCTCGGGCAACCTGCGGTCCGCGGAGCGGGCGCTGGACCGGGTCGGAGCCAAGGTTGACGTGACCGCCGATTTCGACGCCGCGATGGGCTGCGACGGGCTCGTCGTGCCGGGCGTCGGCGCGTTCGCCGCCTGCATGGCCGGGCTGCGCGCGGTCCGCGGCGACGTGATCATCGACCGGCGGCTGGCCGGCGGGCGGCCGGTGCTGGGCATCTGCGTCGGCATGCAGGTGCTGTTCGAGACCGGCGACGAGCACGGCGTGCAAACCTCCGGGTTCGGCCAGTGGCCCGGCACGGTGAGCCGGCTGACCGCGCCGGTGCTGCCGCACATGGGCTGGAACACGGTGCGCCCGGCCGAGGGCTCGCTGCTGTTCGCCGGGCTGGACCCGGCGGCCCGGTTCTACTTCGTGCACTCCTACGCGGCGACCTCGTGCCCGTGGCCGGCCTGGCCGGCTGGCAGGGCCGCAGCTGACCTGGGCCGAGCACGGCGAGCCGTTCATCGCCGCAGCCGAGCACGGGCCGCTGTCCGCGACCCAGTTCCACCCGGAGAAGTCGGGCGACACCGGCGCCGCGCTGCTTGCCAACTGGCTGGAGACGCTGCGTTGAGCGGGCTGCCCGCTGCCTTCACCCTGCTGCCCGCGGTGGACGTGGCGTCCGGCCAGGCGGTGCGCCTGGTCCGCGGCGAGGCGGGCACGGAGACCTCGTACGGAGACCCGGTGGAGGCCGCGCTGGCCTGGCAGCGGGCGGGCGCCGGCTGGGTCCACCTGGTGGATCTGGATGCCGCGTTCGGCCGCGGCTCGAACGCGGGCCTGATCGGGTCCGTGGTGCGGCGGCTCGACATCGCGGTCGAACTGTCCGGCGGCATCCGTGACGACGACTCGCTGGCGGCCGCGCTGGCCACCGGGTGCGAGCGGGTGAACATCGGCACCGCGGCGCTGGAACGGCCGGACTGGGTGCGGTCGGTCATCGCCGCGCACGGGGAGCGGATCGCGGTGGGCCTGGACGTGCGGGGAACGCGGCTGGCGGCCCGCGGCTGGACGTCGGACGGCGGCGAGCTGACCGGCGTGCTGGACCGGCTCGAGGCCGCGGGCTGCGCCCGGTACGTGGTCACGGACGTGACCCGGGACGGCACGCTGACCGGGTGCAACCTTGACCTGCTGCGCCAGGTGTGCGCGCGGACCAGCCGGCCGGTGATCGCCAGCGGCGGGGTGTCCAGCTTGGACGACCTGCGCGCGATCGCCTCGCTCGCGCCGCTGGGCGTGGAGGGCGCGATCGTCGGGAAGGCGCTGTACGCGGGGAAGTTCAGCCTGGAGCAGGCGCTCGAGGCGGTGGCGTGAGCGAGCCAAAGGGGTGCCTAATGGCGCCCCGGAGGCGAGCGGGGGACACCGAATGACCCTGGCGGTGCGGGTCATCCCCTGCCTCGACGTGGACGGCGGCCGGGTGGTCAAGGGCGTGAACTTCCGGGACCTGCGCGACGCCGGCGACCCGGTGGAGCTCGCCGCCATCTACGACGCCGACGGCGCCGACGAGCTCACCTTCCTCGACATCACCGCGTCCAGCGGCGAGCGGGAGACCACCTACGAGGTCGTCAGGCGCACGGCCGAGCAGGTGTTCATCCCGCTGACCGTGGGCGGCGGGGTGCGCAGCGCGGACGACGTGAACCGGCTACTGCGCGCCGGCGCGGACAAGGTGTCGCTGAACACGGCGGCGATCGCCCGGCCGGAGCTGCTGGGCGAGGCGGCCCGCCGGTTCGGCTCGCAGTGCATCGTCCTGTCGGTGGACGCCCGCAGGACGCCCGCCGCTGACTGCGCGTCCGGGTTCGAGGTGACCACGCACGGCGGGCACCGCGGCACCGGCATCGACGCGGTGGACTGGGCCCGCCGCGGCGCCCGGCTCGGCGCCGGCGAGATCCTGCTGAACTCGATGGACGCCGACGGGACGACGGCCGGGTTCGACACCGAGCTCATCCGGGCCGTCCGGGCGGCCGTGGACGTGCCGCTGATCGCGAGCGGCGGCGCTGGCAGTGCCGCCGACTTCGCGCCGGCGGTCGGGGCGGGCGCCGACGCGGTGCTGGCGGCGACCGTGTTTCACTTCGGCACGCTGCGCATCGGCGAGGTCAAGGACGCGCTGCGAGCCGCCGGCCACACTGTCCGCTGACCGGCGGGCGCTCAGCAGCCGGCACCGGCCGCCGTGCCGCCGCGGACATACCCGCTCTCCCCGGGATGCGCGTGCATGGCCGCGCCCACGATCCCCGCGTCGTTGAGCATGGCCGCGGGGACGACGCGGGCCCGGATCCCGGTCAGCAGCGGCACGAACTTGTCCGCCTTCCGGCTGATCCCGCCGCCGATGATGAACAGGTCGGGGGACAGCAGCGCCTCCATCTGCCTGAGGTACTCATCGACCCGGCCGGCCCACTTGTCCCAGCTCAGGTCGTGCAGCTCCCTGGCGATCTCGGACGCGCGCTTCTCCGCGTCCTTGCCCCGGATCTCGATGTGGCCGAACTCGGTGTTCGGCACCAGCGCGCCGTCGATGAACAGCGCGCTGCCGATCCCGGTGCCGAACGTCAGCATCACCACCGTGCCGGCCTGGCCCTTCCCGGCGCCGAAAGCCATCTCCGCCGTCCCGGCCGCGTCGGCATCGTTGATCACCTCGACGTCGAGGCCGGTCGCCCCGGCCAGCAGCGCCCGTGCGTCCAGCCCGATCCAGGCCGGATCGACATTGGCCGCTGACAAGGTGATGCCGTTCATCACCACCCCGGGGAAGGTGATGCCCACCGGGCCCGACCAGCTGAAAGACTTCGCCAGCTGGGCCACCACCTCCGCCACCGCGTCAGGGGTCGCCGGGCGCGGAGTGTCCAGCTTGATGCGCTCGGCCAGCAGCTTGCCCGCGGCCACGTCCACCGGCGCGGCCTTGATCCCGGTGCCGCCGATGTCGATGCCGAGTGCGTGCATGAGAGCTCCTCCCCGCTGGCCGGGCAGCCAGCCCCGTGCTGATGACGGTGCTCAGCCTAAGACAGCAGCGAGCGACACCGCCGGGGCGAGCTCGGTATCCTGGCGGTAACGCACTGACGGAGACGAGTAGCGCAGGGGTACGTGAGCCGGAGAGAGCCGCCGGCAGCTGGGAAGGCGGACTCACGCCCTGCCGCGAAGACCCTCCCGAGCGCGGGGAGGAACGGCTGCCGCGGCCAGCGGCCCGCCCCATGCCCCGCCGGCCAGCCCCCGTGACCGGGTCCGTTGAGGCCGCCCGCGACGAGCAGGCGGCGAAGGTGCGGTGGCACCGCGAGTCTCCCTCTCGCCCGCACTCCCAGGGGGTCGGACACCCCGCAGGAGGAGTGCGATGATCTCTCGCGTACTTGCCGCTGACGTGGCTTCGCATGCCGGCACGCAGGTGCGGATCGCCGGCTGGCTGCACCGCAGGCGGCCGCTGAAATCCATGACGTTCCTGGTCATCCGGGACCGCTCCGGCCTCGCCCAGGTGGTCCTGGCGTCCCCGGCCGAGATCGCGCGGCCGCGGAGCTGGCGGAGGAAACCGTCGTGGCCGTGACCGGGACCGTGGCCGCGAGCGACCAGGCACCGGGTGGCGCCGAGATCATCCAGCCGGTGATCACGCGGCTGTCCGGGCCGCCCCAGCCGCCGCCGTTCGACCTCTACCGGCCGGCGGTGACCGCCGCGCTGCCCGCCATTCTGGACCACGCGCCGGCCAGCCTGCGGCACCCGCGGCTGAAGGCGCCGTTCGAGATATCCGCCGCCGCCGTCGCCGGCTTCCGCGCCACCCTGGACGGGCTGGGGTTCACCGAGATCAGCACGCCCAAGATCGTGGCGTCGGCCACCGAGTCGGGCGCGAACGTGTTCGGCATCGACTACTTCGGCCAGCCCGCGTACCTGGCCCAGTCCCCGCAGTTCTACAAGCAGGCGATGGTCGGCGTGTTCGAGCGGGTGTACGAGACCGGCCCGGTGTTCCGGGCCGAGCCGCACGACACCGCGCGGCACCTGGCCCAGTACACCAGCCTGGACGCGGAGCTCGGCTTCATCGCCGACCACCGCGACGTGATGGCCGTGCTGAGGGACGTCACCGCCGGCATGGTGGCCGCGGTCGCCGAGCGGGCCGGACCCGCGGTGGAGCTGCTCGGCCTCAAGCTGCCCGCGGTGCCCGGTCAGATTCCCGAGATCCACATCGGCGACGCGCAGGAGCTGCTGGCCCGCCACGCCGGCGAGGACCCACGCGGCGAGCCCGACCTTGGCCCGGCACACGAGCGCTGGCTGTCGGACTGGGCGGTGCGCGAGCACGGCTCGGAATTGCTGTACGTCACCGGGTACCCCATGGCCAAGCGGCCGTTTTACACCCACCCCGAGCCGGGGCGGCCCGGCTTCTCCAACAGCTTCGACCTGCTTTTCCGCGGGCTGGAGATCGTCACCGGCGGCCAGCGGCTGCACCGGCACGCCGACTACCTGGCGGCGCTCGCCGAGCGCGGCGAGGACCCGCGGCCGTACGCGTCCTACCTGGCCGTGTTCGCGGCCGGCATGCCGCCGCACGGCGGTTTCGCGATGGGGCTGGAACGCTGGACCGCGCGCCTGTGCGGAGCGGACAACGTCCGCCGCGTCACCCTGTTCCCGCGCGACCTGCACCGGCTCAGCCCGTGACCCGCGACGAGCGCGCCGCCCCGCCCGGCGCCCAGCGGATCTTGTGGATGCCGAGTTCTCACTCACCCACCCAAGAGTGAGAACTCGGCATCGATCTCGTGCCGAGCGCGGCGGCCGAGGAGCCGCCAAGCTAGAACGAGCGCAGCGCCTCGGTCGGCGAGAGCCGCGCGGCCCGCAGTGCCGGGTACAGGCCGGTCACGACGCCGACCGCCAGCGCGAGAGCCACTGCGGCCACCAGCGCCGGCACCGGCACGACGGCGTTCCAGTGCCGCGCCGCGGCGTAGACCGTCGTGATGAACCCGCCGGCCACGGCGCCCGCCGCGCCGCCGGTCACGGCGAGCAGGGCCGCCTCGGCGATGAACTGGACGGCAATGTGCGCGCGGCTCGCGCCGAGGGCACGCCGCAGCCCGATCTCGCCGCGCCGTTCCAGGACGGCGATGATCATGACGTTGGCGATGCCGATGCCGCCGACGAGCAGCGCGACCGCGCCGAGGGCCAGGAACAGGCTCTGGAACGCCGCCGAGGCGTCGGCCCGGGCGCTCAGGGCATCGGTGGGATTGCTGATCGTGACGTCCTGCGGGGCGGCCGGGTTGACGGTGGCCGCGAGCACGGCCTGGACGGCGGCCACGCTGGCCGCGCTGGTCCGCACGTAGATCTGCACCGGTGAGCCGCGCGCGTGCAGCAGCCGCTCGGCTACCGGGAGGCCGATCAGCGCAGTCCGGTCGAGCTCGGGCGCGAGCGGCAGCCGGGCCAGGATTCCGGTCACGCCGAACCAGTGACCGCCGAGCCAGACCAGGGCCGATCCGTCGGCCCTGTCGATGCCCAGGGCACTGGCCGCGTCGGCGCCCAGGACCACCGCGGGCAGCCGAGCCGTGGCGGCGTTGAGGAACCGGCCGCGCGCCATGTGCCCCTCGAGGGTGGCCAGCAGGCCGGTGCCCGCGGAGTACACGGTGATCGCCCCGGTGTTCGCCGCGGGGATCCGGTCGCTGCGGTACACGCTGGCGTTCACGTCGCCGATCGCGGACGCGGCCAGCACCGGGCCGATCCGGGCCACCATCGCCGGGGCAGTGCGCGGCAGCGTCACGCCCTGCCCGCTGAACGACTGGCCGGGCGTGACCGTCAGCAGGTTGGTCCCGAGCGCGTCGATCTCGGCCACGAGCTGCGCCCGGCTGGACGTGGACACGCCGAGGACCGCCACCATCGTCGCGATGCCCAGGGCAACCCCCGCGGCGGACAGGACCGCCCGGGCGGGACGGCTGCGCATGCCCTGCACGGCGAGTGGCCCGACGTCGGCCGCCCGGAGCCGGCTGCCCCGTGCTGCGGCCGCGCCGGACGCGGGCCGGGCGGCCACGGAAGCACCGCTGGGCGCTGCCGCGGTGCCGGACCTCGCCGCGGCCCGGCGTCTCATGCCGGCCCGCTGTCACGTTCGACCCGGCCGTCGCGGAGCACGACCGTCCGCGGGATGGCGGCGGCTATCGCCGGGTTGTGGGTGACCACCACGATCGTCGCGCCGAGCGCGTGCAGCCTGGTGAGCAGGGCGAGGAGGTCCCGCCCGGTCGCGGTGTCGAGGCTGCCGGTGGGCTCGTCGGCCAGGATGATGGCGGGCCTGCCGACCAGCGCTCGGGCGATCGCGGCTCGCTGGCATTCGCCGCCGGACAGCTCCGCCGGCCGGTGCCAGGCCCGGTGGGCGAGCCCGACCTCCGCCAGCGCCGCCGCCGCCTCGCTCTGCCGCTGCGCCGCTGGGATGCCCCGGTACAGCAGCCCGCTGGCCACGTTGTCCAGGGTGGACAGGCTCGGGACCAGGAAGAACTGTTGGAAGACGAAGCCGATCCGGCTCGACCTGATCGCCGATAGCCTCCGGTCCGGCAGATGCTGGACCGTCTCGCCCGCCACCCGGACCGTGCCCGACGTGGGGCGCTCCAGCGTCCCCGCGATCGCCAGCAGGGTTGACTTCCCCGACCCGGACGGCCCGGCGATCGCGACGAACTCGCCCTCGCCGATGCTGAGCGTGACCGAGCGCAGCGCCGTGACCGGCGGCGTCCCGGGATGCTCCTTAGTCACGTCCGTAAGCTCGAGCGCGGTCACTGCGCCACCACCACCTTCGCGCCCGCGGCGATGCCCGGGCCGCTGATCTGGACCCGCCCACCGGCGAACGCCCCGGTGGTCACCCCGGTCAGGTGGTGCGTCCCGGACCGGCCGGCCACCTCCACCGCGTAGCCGCCGCCCGCGAGCGCGAGCAGGGCCGATACCGGCACGGCCAGCACCCCGCGCACCGACCGGACCGTCAGGGACACCTGGATCGGGACGTCCGCGCCGGTTCCGGTCGCACCGGGCCGGCCCGGCGCGACCACGGCCACGGTGCTGCCCGCCGGGGCCGCGCCCGAGCCGCCCGAGCCGGCTGACCCGCCTGACCCGCTGGATCCCGCGGCCGGGGCGGGGGCGAGGGCCGAGCCGACCGTGATGACCCGTCCCGGCGTGGCCGTCCCGGACGGAAGGATGAGGGACACCGCCTCGCCAGGGCTGATGGCGGGGATGTTCGGGTTGAGCGGGACGATGACGGTCCTGCGCGTGGTGGTCACCGCGTACGGCGCCGACCCCGGTACTGCGCCCTGGCCGGCCGCTGCGTCCGGCGCCCCCGTCAGGATCGGCGCGGGCAGGAAGACGACCTGGCCGAGCGCGATCTGGCCGGTAACCGGGTAGCCGCTGGCGGCCTGCCAGCGCTCGACAGCGGCCGCGGTGAGCCAGTCGAACTGGCCGGTCGGCACCGAGAACAGCCCGCGCGCGTCCCCCCGGGCGATGAGGCTGGCCTGCAGTTCGGTGACGTCGGAGCCGCCGGTCATGCCGAGGCCGAACGGCCGCCACGCGGGCGTCCGGCCCGCCATCAGCGTGACCGGGACATCATCGACGCGGTACAGCGCCTGCCCGGCGCGGATCGTCGCCCCGGCCGCCGGAAGCCATGTGTAGGTGCCGGTCAGCTGGTTGATGACGGGCGGAGACGGCGCGTAGCCGAGGGTTCCGCCGGTCAGCATCGTCGTGGTCAGGTCGGTCCGAACCACCGTGGCGGTGGTCACCGGCGGGGCCGCCGGGGCGGCGGCGACAGCTGTCCCGCCCCGGACCGCGACGGCCACCACCGCCCCGGCGGTTCCCGCCGCCACGAGCGCCGCCGGCAGCGCGAGCCGCCTGCGCCGGGGCGGGCCCGGCGTCACGGCCCTGTCCCGTCGTCGTGGACGCCCGCCGGCAGCAGGTGCCGGCAAGCGGCGTCGGCGGACCGGAACTGCGGGGAGTAGCGGCCGAAGGCGTTGCTGATCCCCGGCACGTTGCCGAGGGACAGCGCGCCGGTCGGCGTGGGGTCGAGCATGCCGATGTCATGGCCGCGCATGCACCGCGCGTAGTCCGTGAGCGCCTGCAGGTGCGGAGCGGCCTGCGCCGCCGCGCCGGCCTGCTTGGCCTCGATGATCGACACGATGAAGTGGTTGCACGCGGCGTAAGCGGTCCGGGTGGCCGCGTCCCGGGTGGGGAGGTCGATGCTCAGCCCCTGATGCCCGGGCCGGTGGAACGGGTCGGACATCTGCACCCCGTGGCTGCGCATGCAGTGGGTGAAGCTGACGAAGCTCTGATCGCTCTGCGCGGCCGTGAGCGGCCTGGCCGCCCCCGCGCCCGCGGTATGCCCGGGCAGGCTCGCGACCGAGGGCCCGGCCGGCGCGGCGGAGCATCCTGCCGCGAGCAGGCAGGCCGCGCACGCGGCCAGGATCACGCCGGTCAGACCGGGCCGTCGGGCTGCGCCGGCCCGGCAGCCGTTCCTGATGATCATTCATGCTGTGCACCTCTCGCCGTGGGTATCGGCCACGAGAGTTGTACGTCGCCGGGCATCACACAGCTGTCACGTGCCACGGCGGTTTCCGCGGGCTGCAGGCCGCGGAAGCCCAGGTCGGCGGCGGACCGCTGCCCTGGCACCCCGGCCGTCTGTGATGCCGGTGTGATCCGCGCTGGTGCACGATGGTCGGGTGCGTGTCCTCGTGGTGGAAGATCAGGCGGAGCTGGCCGACGACATCGCCGACGGGCTGCGCGACCAAGGCATCGGTGCCGACGTCGCCTACGACGGGAGCACCGGGATCGAGAAGGCGCTGCTGAACGCCTATGACGTGGTGGTGCTGGACCGGGACCTGCCGCGGGTGCACGGAGACGCCGTGTGCTCGGCCATGGCGGGCTCGCCGTCGGCGGCCCGGATCCTGATGCTCACCGCCGCGAGCACGGTCGGCGACCGGGTGGACGGCCTCAACCTCGGTGCGGATGACTACCTGACCAAGCCGTTCGCCTTCGAGGAACTGGTAGCCAGGATCCGCTCGCTGGCCCGGCGGGCGCCTGCGGCCGCCCCGGTGACCGTGCACGGCGACCTGGTCTTCGACCGGGCCCGCCGCAGGGTCAGTCGGGCCGGGCGGCCGGTGTCCCTGACCCGCAAGGAGCTGGGCGTGCTGGAAGAGTTGCTCGTGGCGGACGGGGCGGTCGTCAGCGCCGAGGACCTGCTCGAGCGGGTGTGGGATGAGAACGCCGACCCGTTCACCCGCACGGTGACCGTCACCCTGGCCAGGCTGCGGCGCAAGCTCGGCCCTCCCGACCTGATCGAGACGGTGACCGGCTGCGGGTACCGGCTGCCGTGACCGGGCGTCCGCCGCTGCGGCGGGTCCGGCGCTGGTGGCCGCAGAAGATCCGTACCCGCCTTACCCTGCTGTACGCGGCCCTGTTCCTGGCCGCCGGGTCGGCGCTGCTGGGCCTGACGTACGGGCTGGTCGCCAGCAGCCTGCCCGCTACGTCCGCCGGCTCCAAGCGCCCGGCCATGCCGGCCGCCAAGTTCCGGGACCTGTGCAAGCAGCCGCTCCCAAAGGGCGCACAGCGCGCCGCGGCCGTCAAGCAGCAGTGTCAGAACGCGTACCTGGCGGGTTCGGCCAGCCAGCGCGACCAGGCCTTGCACAATCTGCTGCTGTTCTCGCTCATCGGCCTGGGCGGCATGACGATCGCCTCGGGCGGCCTGGGCTGGGTCATGTCGGGCCGAGTGCTGCGGCCGGTCCGGACGATCACCGAGACCGCGCGGAGGGCGTCGGAGGAGCACCTGGGCGAGCGGCTGGGGCTGACCGGGGCCAGGGACGAGCTGAAGGAGCTCGCCGACACGTTCGACGAGATGCTGGAGCGCCTCGACCAGGCGTTCGCGAGCCAGCGCCGGTTCGTCGCCAACGCCTCGCACGAGCTCCGCACGCCGCTGACCATCATGCGCACGGCTATCGACGTCACGCTGGCCAAGCCGGCCAGGACCGTCGGACAGCTGGAGGCGATGGCCGTCCGGGTCCGCCGGTCCATCGACCGGGCCGAGAGCATGATCGACGCGCTGCTGGTGCTCGCGATGAGCGACCAGGGGCCTGCCAGCAGGGAGCCGGTCAACCTGGCGACGGCGGCGGAAGACGCACTCGATGTCGCGGCGCCGTCCATCGCGGACCGGCGGCTGCGGGTCGAGGCGTGCCTGGAACCGGCACAGACCGCCGGGGATCCGCGGCTGCTGGAACGGATGATCTGGAACCTGGTTGACAACGCGGTGCGGCACAACATGGAGGACGGCTGGATCCAGGTCCGCACCGGCACCGGCGCCGGTACCGCGTTCCTGCAGGTGACGAACAGCGGGCCGTACGTTCCCAGCGGGCTGGTGCCGGGGTTGTTCGAGCCTTTCCGGCGGATGGAGGGGCGGGCCGGATCTCGCAACGGTGTCGGCCTCGGGCTGTCCATCGCTCATTCGGTCATCGCCGCGCACGGCGCCACCGTGGTGGCCCGCAGCCGGCCCGAGGGCGGCCTCGAGGTCTCCGTCACCCTGGACCGCCGGGACGAGGACTCCCCGTCTCCCGGCTGACGGCACCGGGAGGCCGCTCTCCGAGCACCAAGACCGGCGCCAACCTGCCGATGTCGATCTTGCCGATGGAAGATTCCGTGCACCGGGTTGATGGCGGTGAACTATCGCTGTCTGGCGTGGGTGGAGGCCTACTGGGCTGGCTGGTACTGGGAACCTTGCGCTTTGCGCAGGGACTCGATCCGCTCCTGGCCGGTCAGCAGCCGGGTGGTGCGCGATGACTTGACGGCATCGCCGGCGGTGACCGCTAGGGCGACGCTGGCGGCGCGCTCAGGACGGCCGCGCCGGGAGTAAAAGGTGGGAGCCCTGGCCGGTCCCCGGAGTTGCAAGCCGGGCTTTCCTGCGGGGGCAGTCCGGGTCAGAGCCGCCAGCGGGAGTCGGTCAGGGCGCGCACCGGCTGCTCGGCCCCGTCCATCCGGACCTGGGCGACCGTGGTCCGGCCCAGCGCCCACAGGGTCAGCTCGGCCGGGTTGCCCACCACGGTGACGACGGGCGTCCCGTTCCTGATGGTGATCCGGTGCTGCCGCCCGGCGCCGCCGGAGCGGTCGCCGTTGGCCACGTCGTCCCTGGCGAACTCCACGCCGACGGGGACCTTGCGCAGGATGAGCCTGGTCATCCGCAGCCGCTGCCAGAGCTGCTCGGTCAGCTCGTGGTCAAGCTCGCGCGGCTGCCAGTCAGGCGCCGCGCGCCTGACATCCTCGTGGTGGACGAAGTACTCCACCAGGTTGGCCCGCTCGTCCATCCCCGGGAGGCCGAACATGGACAGCCGCGGCGGCCCGTCCCGGATGATCTGGACCAGGCGGGCGTAGGGCGTCCGCGCGGCGATCTTGCTCTGCGCGCGGGCGGTGTAGCCGGCCAGCGGGCCGCCGAGCATGCCTGCTCCCGCGTCCGGGCGGTGCTCGCGCAGCACCAGGTGGGCGGCCAGGTCGAGCGTGGTCCAGCCTTCGCACATGGTCGGCGCCCCGGGCCCTGTCTCGTCCAGCAGGGCGCACAGCGCGCGGCGCTCATCCCGGGAGTAGGTCATTGGATGAGACTAGGGGTCCGGGCCACGCTAGGGAATGGCGGCCGCGCGCCCCGCCTAAGCTGGCTTCCGGCCGGCCACGGCCCCGGCACCGGCAACGTCGAGGAGTGAGGAACGCGTGACCAGCGGCATTCGCCCGTCGCGGCTCGATCCCGAGATCGCCGCGCGGCTCAAGCGGGATGCGGCGGGCCTGTTCGCCGCCATCGCGCAGCAGTACGACACCGGCGAGGTGCTGATGCTCGGCTGGATGGATGATGAGGCGCTGCACCGGACCCTGACCACCGGGCTGTGCACCTACTGGTCCCGCAGCCGCCAGGAGTACTGGGTCAAGGGCGCCACCTCCGGTCATGAGCAGCGGGTGAAGTCGGTGGCGCTCGACTGCGACGGCGACGCCGTGCTCGTGCAGGTGGACCAGCTGGGCGGGGCCTGCCACACGGGCGACCGCACGTGCTTCGACGCGGGGGCGCTGCCGGCGGCAGCGGCGCGGCCGCCGGCCGCGGGAGGGTCGTAGGCTGGGCGCCACGCAGCGATCAGGGACGGAGTTGACGTGACGGCGCGCAGGGAGTTCGGTGCCGCGATCGCGGCGTGCGTGGCCGGGGCGGGGCTGGTGCTGCTGGCCCTGCGGCAGGGCTGGGCACGGGTGGACTACGCCGCCCCCAGGCCGCTGCCGTCGGGATCGATCCCGGTGTCCGGTCAGAATCTGCTGCCCGCCGCCGGCGCGCTCGCCCTGGCGGCGCTCGCCTGCCTCGCCGCGATCATCGCGACCCGCGGCGCGGCGCGCCGGGTGGCCGGCGTCGTGATGGCCGGACTTGGCGCCTGGATCACGGTGCAGGTGATCCAGCCGGTGCACGCGGCGACCGTCGTAGCCGCCGCGTCCGGGCAGGCGGTGACCGGCGCGCTGGGCGGCTCACTGCCCGGCGGGAACTCCGCGATCGGCGGAGGCTCGCCGCTCGGCGGCGGCCTGCCGGAGATCGGCGCGGCCAGCAGGGCCGTGCTGGACAGCGGCCCGTGGCGTGCGGTGGCGGTGACCGGCGCCGTGGCGGTGATCGCCGCGGGGCTCCTCGCGGCCTGGCGCGGGCCCCGCTGGGCAGTGATGTCAGCCAGGTTCGACAGGCCGGCTCCGCAGCCAGGGCCGGGCAGCCCGGTGCCAGCCGGCGCATCCGTGCGGGCCGCCCCCGCCTCCGCCCCCGCGCCCGCCCCCGCGCCCGCCACCACACCCGGTGCCACCACAACCGGTGCCACCACAACCGGTGCCACCACAACCGGTGCCACCACTGCGCCCGCGCCAGCCGCCGCCGGGTCAGCCGCCGCGCCGGTGCCAGCCCTCGCACCCGGGTCAGCCGGCGCGGACCGCCGGGCCGCCCCGGCCGGGTCAGGCGGCGGCACCAGCCCGGTGCCGGGCGGCACGGGAGCCGCCGCCCGGCATCCCGAGAGCGACGCGGCCGCGCTCTGGGAAGCGCTCGACCGCGGCGTGGACCTCACCGACATCACCGACCTCACCGACACCGCCGGCGGCGGCACGGAACCGGTCGCCGCACCCGCCCGCGGCGAGGAGCAGTGACCGGCGGTGCCGGACGCCGCCGCGGACGAGATCCTGGTCGCCGAGCATGAGCCTGCCGTGGCCGAGCTCATCCGCCGGTACCTGGCGAAGGAGGGCCTGCGGGTGCGGTGTGCCCGGACGCCCGCGGAGACCGAGGCCGCGCTGGCCGCGCTGGCCGGCCCGGCGGCGGTGATCCTCGACCTCACCATGCCCGGGCTTGACGCCAGGGCGATCCGCAAGCTGATCCGCGGCGGCCAGCAGGGGCGGCGGGGCCTGCGCGGCCCGCGGTCACCGGCGCGGCCCCCGGCGCGCCGCTGATCTGCCTGACGGCCGGCGAGGGCACGCAGGCCTCCCAGGGGCTGCGCCCGCGCGACATCGGCGTCGGCCAGGAGTCCTGCGTGGCCCGCCCGTTCGGCCCGCGGGCGCTGGTCGCCCGGGTGCGGGCCGCCGTCCGGGCCGCCCGCGAGCCCGCGGCCGTCCCGCACGCGGCGGGGCGGCTGCGGCTGGAGCCGCAGCGGCACCGGGCGACGCTGGACGGCACCGAGATCGCGCTCACCGGCACCGAGTTCGACGTGCTCAGCTGCCTGGTGCGCAGCGCGGGCAGGACCGTGCCGCGGGACCGGCTGCGGCAGGCGGTGTGGGGCGAGAACGGCGGTCCGAACGGCAGGACCGTGAACGTCTACATCGCGCAGCTGCGCGCCAAGCTCGGCCCGGGCCACGGGATCCGGACGGTCCGGGGAATCGGTTACGTGATGGATCCCGAACCCCCGCCACCCGATCCCGCGGACCCGCGGGCGGCCACCCGGCCCGCGCTCCGACCCGGGGGGCGGACCGGCCCGCTGAGGGCTCCCGCTACGATCGTGGCGCAGGGCATCCGATCCGAGGGGACAACGTAACCGCGTGAGCGTGCTCGACGAGATCCTGGAAGGCGTGCGTGCCGATCTCGGGCAGCGGCAGCGGGAAGTCGCGCTCGACCAGCTCAAGGAGATGGCGCGGCAGGCGCCGTCCTGCCGGGATGCGCTGGCCGCGCTCGGCGGCGACGACGTGGCCGTCATCGCCGAGGTGAAGCGGGGCAGCCCGTCCCGGGGCGCGATGGCGGCGATCGACGACCCGGCCGCGCTCGCGACGGACTACGAGGCGGGCGGCGCCCAGGTGATCAGCGTGCTGACCGAGGCCCGGTGGTTCGGCGGCAGCCTGGCCGACCTCGCCGCGGTCCGCAGCGCGGTGCAGGTACCGGTGCTGCGCAAGGACTTCATCGTCGGCTCCTACCAGCTCTGGGAGGCGCGGGCGCACGGCGCCGACATCGTCCTGCTCATCGTCGCGGCGCTGGAGCAGAACGCGCTCGTCTCGCTGGTCGAGCGGGCGGTCTCCATCGGGCTGCTGCCGCTCGTGGAGGTGCACACCGAAGACGAGCTGATCCGGGCGGTCGACGCGGGCGCCAGGGCGATCGGGGTCAACGCGCGGGACCTGACCACGCTCGAGGTGGACCGCCGGGTGTTCGCCCGGCTGGCGCCGCTCATCCCGGACGGCATCATCAAGATCGCCGAATCGGGCGTCCGCGGCCCGCACGACCTGCTTGCCTACGCGGCGGCCGGAGCCGACGCGGTGCTGGTCGGCGAAAGCCTGGTGACGGACAAGGACCCGCGCGCCGCCGTTGCCGACTTGGTCACCGCCGGCTCGCATCCGGCGCTCCGTGGTGACCGGAGATGATTTTCCCGAACGGACAGGCGCCGGCCACTCCCCGCCTGGAGAACCAGCCGGACACCACCGGGCATTTCGGCCTGTTCGGCGGCAGGTTCGCACCCGAGGCGCTGATGTCCGCGCTGGACGAGCTCACCCGCGCCTATGCCAGCGCGAAGGCCGATCCGGCGTTCGGTGCCGAGCTCGACGCGCTGCTGTCCAGCTACGCCTGCCGGCCCACCCCGGTGACCGACGCGCACCGGTTCGGTGCCGAGGCGGGCGGCGCCCGGGTGCTGCTCAAGCGCGAGGACCTCGCGCACACCGGCTCGCACAAGATCAACAATGTGCTCGGCCAGGCGCTGCTCACCAGGCGGATGGGCAAGACCCGGGTGATCGCCGAGACCGGCGCGGGACAGCACGGCGTGGCCACCGCCACCGCCTGCGCGCTGCTCGGCCTCGACTGCGTGGTCTACATGGGGGAAGAGGACACCAGGCGGCAGGCGCTCAACGTCGCCAGGATGCGGATGCTCGGCGCGGAGGTCGTGCCGGTCACCATCGGCAGCCGCACCCTCAAGGACGCGATCAACGAGGCGTTCAGGGACTGGGTCACGTCGGTCGAACTCGACGCACTACTGCATCGGCTCGGTGATGGGGCCGCACCCGTTCCCGATGATGGTGCGCGACTTCCAGCGGGTCATCGGGGTGGAGGCGCGCGAGCAGGTGCTTGCCCTGGCGGGCAGGCTGCCGGACGCGGTCATCGCCTGCGTGGGCGGCGGCTCCAACGCCATCGGGGTGTTCCACGCGTTCATCCCCGACGCCGCCGTGCGCCTGATCGGCTGCGAAGCCGGCGGCGACGGCCTGACCACCGGCCGCCACGCCGCCACGCTGGTGGCCGGCTCGGCGGGGGTGATCCACGGCATGCGGACCTACCTGCTGCAGGACGACGAGGGCCAGACGCAGGCCACCCACTCGGTCTCGGCCGGGCTCGACTACCCCGGGGTGGGGCCGGAGCATTCCTGGCTGCATGACACCGGCCGGGCCAGCTACCGCGCGGTGGACGACGAGCAGGCGATGGCGGCGTTCTCGCTGCTGTGCCGGACCGAGGGCATCATCCCGGCGATCGAGTCGGCGCACGCGCTGGCCGGCGCCCTGGACGTGGGCCGCGAACTCGGCCCCGACGGCCTGCTGCTGGTCAACCTGTCCGGCCGGGGCGACAAGGACATGGACACCGCGGCGCGATGGTTCGGCCTGGTCAGCGGCGAGGGGAGCGAAGCCGCCCCGCCCGCTGCTGTCGGCGTCGGCGCGGCGGGCACCGGCGCGGCCGCGAGCACCGGGGCGGGCGCCGGGCGGTGAGCACGGTAGCGGTCGCGTTCGACAAGGCGGCGGCCGAAGGCCGGGCTGCGGTCATCGGCTACCTGCCGGCCGGCTTCCCACCGTGGACGCGGGGATCGAGGCTGCGGTGGCGATGGCGCGCACCGGCGCGGACATCGTCGAGGTCGGCCTGCCCTACTCCGACCCGCTGATGGACGGCCCGGTCATCCAGGAGGCGGTGCACCGCGCGCTGACCGGCGGGGTGCGGGTGGCCGACGTGCTGCGCACGGTCGAGGCGGTGGCCAGGGCCGGCGTTCCCGCCCTGGTCATGACCTACTGGAACCCGGTGGACAGGTACGGCACGGCGGCCTTCGCCGCCGACCTCGCCGCCGCCGGGGGAGCGGGCCTGATCACCCCCGACCTCACGCCGGAAGAGGCAGGCCCGTGGCTGGAAGCCGCGGCCGCCAACGACCTCGACGCGGTGTTCCTGGCCGCGATCAGCTCGAGCGAGGAGCGGATCGCCCGGGTTGCCGCCGCGTGCCGCGGCTTCGTCTACGCGGCCTCGCTGATGGGCGTGACGGGCGTCAGGGACGCCGTCGAGCGGCGGCGCGGAGGAACTCGTCGCCCGGATCAGGAGCCACAGCAGCCTGCCCGTCGCGGTCGGCGTGGGCGTGCGGGACGGCACCCAGGCGGCACAGGTGGCGCGGTTCGCGGACGGGGTGATCGTCGGGTCCGCCTTCGTCCGCCGGCTGCTGGAGGCCAGCCAGCCGCGGGACGGCATCGCGGCGGTCGCGGCCCTGGCGGCCGAGCTCGCCGCGGCCGTCCGCTCGCCCGCGGCCCGCCGCAGCACCAGCACCTGACCCCCGCCGCAGCACGGAGCACCTGACACCCCGGGCGGCACGGCGCCAGGACCGTCGATGGCACTTCGATGTTCCGAGAACAACATCAAAGTGCCGCCGATGACCTGCGCGAGGCGGGGGTACGGCGCGGATCCGGGCTGAAGATCACGCGGTATCGTCACAGGACATGTCGGTCGCCTCCATACCGAGCCCGGTCCGGGGAGTGTGGCATCTGGGCCCCCTCCCGGTCCGGGCGTACGCGCTCTGCATCGTCCTCGGCGTCATCGTCGCCGTCTGGATCGCGGACCGTCGTTACCTGCGGGCCGGCGGCCGGTCCGGCGTGATCATCGACGTGGCGACCTGGGCCGTACCGCTCGGCCTGATCGGCGCCCGTGCGTACAGCGTGCTGACCGACTATGAGCTGTACTTCGGCGGCCGCCGCGACTGGCTGAACGTGCTCAAGGTCTGGGACGGCGGCATCGGCATGCCCGGGGGGATCGCCCTCGGCCTCGCCGGGGCGTGGATCGCGTGCCGCCGGGCCGGGGTGCCGCTGGCGCCCGTCGCCGGGGCGGCCGCCCCCGCCGTCGCGGTCGGCCAGGCGATCGGCCGCTGGGGCAACTGGTTCAACCAGGAACTGTACGGACGGCCCTCCAGCCTGCCCTGGGCCCTCCAGAATCTCGCCCGCGCACCGGCTCCCCGGTTACGAGAGCTTCGCCACCTTCCAGCCTGCCTTCCTGTACGAGTCGGTCTGGGACCTGCTGACCGCCGTCCTCGTGATCTGGGCAGCCCGCCGCTTCCGCCTCGCCGGCGACCGCGCCTTCGCCCTCTACGTCGCCCTCTACTCGGCCGGCATGTTCGCCACCCAGGCCGTCCGCATCGACTACTCCCACCACATCGCCGGCCTGCGCGTCAACCAGTGGGCCGCCATCCTGGCGTTCGCCATAGCTCTCGTCTACCTCCGCCGCACCAGGCCTGCCCGCAAGCAAGCAAGCGGGGGACGGCCACTCGCCCATCCGGCATCGGCTACGCCGAACGCCGGCTGACCGGGAGGCTGCCCGCCTGGCCCGGGGGGAGGCCACGAGGGCCTGCTCCCAAACCCCAAAACCGGGGGTGGAGGCACTCACTCGCTCCGCCGGCCATCGGCTACTCCGGCTGTGCAAGCGCGCGTCCCCACCAGTCAGGCTGCTCTTTTACCCCTGGCCGTGGTTGCTGTCACGCGGTGTGCGCGTGCTCGGGGAGGCGACGTTCGGCGCCAGCCGACAGTCGCCGTACCGAGTGCGCGCACACCGCGCCCAGACGAAACCGGTCGCCTAGTCCCTGCGAACCGCTTCGCCCTCGATCTCGATCTTCACGGTCTTGCCGACCAGCACGCCGCCGCCCTCGACCGCGACGTTCCAGGTCATGCCGTAGTCCTCGCGGCTGATCTCGGTGGTCAGGGTGAAACCCATCACCTGCTTGCCGTAGGGGCTGTTGCCGACGCCCTCGATGTCGAGCGTCAGCTCGACCTCCCTGGTCACGTCCTTGATCGTGAGCTCGCCGAGGACGCTGAAGACGTTGCGCTGGTGGCCGGTGATCCGGGTCGTCCGGAAGCTGAGCTCCGGCCACTTCTCGACGTTCAGGAAGTCGGCGCTGACCAGGTGGCCGTCCCGGTCCGGCTGGCCGGTGTCGATGCTCGCGGCCTTGATGACCGCATCTGCGGTGGACTGCATGGGGTCGTCGGCGATGGTGATCGAGCCGGTGAACTCGGCGAACCTGCCGCGTACCTTGCTGACCATCATGTGCCGTGCGGAAAACCCGATCCGGGTGTGCGCCGGGTCCAGGTCAAAGACGCCGGGCGCCGGAATGGTCACGCCCTCGAAGTCCCTGGTGCCGGGCGTCTGCGTCGCGGATTCGGTCATCGTCGTTCTCCCTTGTCGTGCTATCGCGTCTGTGGTGCGGGCTGCGGCGTTTCTCTGAGGAGTCCTTGCCGCGTGGATGATTGCAACAACAGTTATTGTTGTGACAAGTATTCCGCGTGTCAAATACAGTAGGATGTGTAGTTGTGATCACCGATTCGGGGGCCTTCGACGACCCCAGGCTGACGGCCATGGGACTGCTCGCCGAGACGTACGCCGGCCTGCAGGCCAAGTTCATGCCAGCGCTGACGACGGCCGGCCTGTCGATGACCGACTTCGACGTCCTGATCCGGCTCGCGCGGTCGCCGGGCCACCAGCTGCGGATGACCGACCTGGCCAGCCAGACCGCCCTGTCCACCAGCGGCATCACCCGGGTGGTGGACCGGCTGGAGAAGCGGGACCTGGTGCGCAGGGAATCGTGCCCGTCGGACCGGCGCGGGGCGTTCGCCGTGCTCACCGACCCCGGTTGCGACGTGATCGGCCCCATCCTGAGCGCTCACGTCGGGGACATCGACAGGTGGTTCACCGGGCTGCTGACCCCCGCCCAGCTCGATGCCCTGCTCGCATGCGCTTAGGATCGTACGAGACGAGGTTCGTCCCGGTGCCACCGCGGGTGTTGCCACCCCGCCGGCCTTGGAGAAGAATGACTCAGTGAGGTAACCTCGTCGTAACGTCCGGGTGGTAACCCGGACCGCCAACGGCAGGGCACCGAGGAGCCGGCGGCAGGGCCAGTGTTGTCCCGAGTGCAGGCAGACGCCTAACGAGACGACAGGAGCGCAATGGCCGCTGGCGAAAGTTCTGTGCACCCTGCGGCAACGGCCGGCGGCCACCCCAGTCAGGGTCTCTACGACAACCGCTTCGAGCACGACGCCTGCGGCGTCGGCTTCGTGGCCGACCTGCCGGGGCGGCGCAGTCACGACATCGTGATCAAGGGCCTGACCATCCTGCGCAACCTGGACCACCGGGGCGCGAAGGGCAGCGACCCGGACACCGGCGACGGCGCGGGCATCCTGACCCAGATTCCCGACGGGTTCTTCCGCGCGGCCTGCGACTTCCCCCTGCCCGGGCGGGACGCCTACGCGGTGGGCATCGCGTTCCTGCCGGCTGACCGCCCCGGCGGCGACGCCGCCGCCGCGGCGATCGGCGCGGTGGAACGGCTCGCCGCCGAGGAGGGCCTGCTCATCCTCGGCTGGCGGGAGGTCCCGCACGACCCTGCGGCCTGCGGCCGGGGAGCGCGGGCGCTGCTGCCCCGGCTGCGCCAGCTGTTCGTGGCGGGCCAGGCCGGCGAGCAGGGCATCGACCTGGACCGGCGCGCGTTCTGCCTGCGCAAGCGCGCGGAGCACGAGGCGGGCCTCTACTTCGCCAGCCTGTCGTCACGCACCATCGTGTACAAGGGAATGCTCTCCGCCACCCAGCTCGGAGCCTTCTACCCGGACCTGGCCGATGCCCGCTACACCAGCGCCCTGGCGCTCGTCCACTCCAGGTTCTCGACGAACACGTTCCCGTCCTGGCCGCGCGCGCACCCGTACCGGTTCGTGGCGCACAACGGCGAGATCAACACGATCAGGGGCAACCGCAACTGGATGCGCGCCCGCGAGTCCATGCTGGCGAGCGACCTGATCCCGCCGGCGGCCGACGGGCGCGGGCTGGACCGGCTGTTTCCCGTCCTGCCCGAGCAGGAGAGCGACTCCGCCAGCTTCGACGCGTGCCTCGAGCTGCTGCACCTGGGCGGCCGGTCGCTGCCCGAGGCCCTGCTCATGATGATCCCGGAGCCGTGGGAGAACCACGACGAGATGGACCCGCAGCTCAAGGCGTTCTACCGGTTCCACGCCTCGCTGATGGAGCCATGGGACGGCCCGGCCTGCGTGGCGTTCACCGACGGCACCGTGATCGGTGCCGTGCTCGACCGCAACGGGCTGCGCCCGGGCCGGTACTGGGTGACCAGCGACGGGCTGGTCGTGCTGGCGAGCGAAGTCGGCGTGCTGGAGATCGACCAGGCGTCCGTCGTCCGCAAAGGGCGGCTGCAGCCCGGGCGGATCTTCCTCGCCGACACCGGTCAGGGCCGGATCATCGAGGACGCCGAGGTCAAGTCGTCGCTGGCCGCACGGCGTCCGTACGCCGACTGGCTGCACGCCGGCCTGCTGCACCTCGACGACCTGCCCGACGCCGGCGGCCCGGTCGCGCCCGGGCCGTACCAGACCGACCTGGCCACCCTGCAGCGGCTCTTCGGCTACACCGAGGAGGAGCTGCGGGTGCTGCTGGCCCCGATGGCGCGCGCCGGCGCGGAGCCGATCGGCTCGATGGGCACCGACACCCCTCTGGCGGCGCTGTCGGACAGGCCGCGGCTGATCTTCGACTACTTCACCCAGCTGTTCGCGCAAGTGACCAACCCGCCGCTGGACGCGATACGGGAAGAACTGGTGACGTCGCTGGCCTCGGCCACCGGCCCCGAGCAGAACCTGCTCGAGCCGGGCCCGGCCTCCTGCCGGCAGGTCGTGATGCCGTTCCCGGTGATCAGCGGCAACGACCTCGCGAAAATCATCCGTATCAACGCCGAGGGGAACCTGCCCGGCTATGCCGCGCACGTGGTGGACGGCAGGTATCCGGTCGCTGACGGCGGCGAGGGGCTGCGGCGCAGGCTCGACGAGCTGTGCGCCGAGGTGTCCGCGGCGATCGCCCGCGGCGCCCGGATCATCGTCCTGTCCGACCGGCCGCACGAGCTGAGCACCGGCCAGGGGCAGGCCGCGCCTGGCCGAGCCCGATCCCGGCCACCCGCACGGGTGGGCGCCGATCCCGTCGCTGCTGCTCACCGGGGCGGTACACCACCATCTGATCAGGGAGCAGACCAGAACCAGGGCCGGCCTCATCGTGGACGCCGGCGACGTGCGCGAGTGCCACCACGTCGCGCTGCTGCTCGGCTACGGCGCCGCCGCGGTCTGCCCCTACCTGGCCCTCGGCTCGGTCCGGGACATGGCCCGCCGCGGCGAGCTGGACGGGATCAGCGACGTGAAGGCAGCCGCCAACCTGATCAAGGCGCTCGGCAAGGGCGTCCTGAAGATCATGTCCAAGATGGGCGTGTCCACCGTCGCCTCCTACACCGGGGCCCAGATCTTCGAGGCCATCGGCCTCGGCGACGAGGTGATCGGCGCCTGTTTCGCGGGCACCACGTCCCGGCTCGGCGGCGTCGGCTTCGACGTGCTGGCCGACGAGGCAGCGCGCCGGCATGCCCGCGCGTTCCCGCCGCGGGGCAGCGGGCCCGCCCACCGGCGGCTGGAGACCGGCGGCGAGTACCAGTGGCGGCGGGAGGGCGAGCCGCACCTGTTCAACCCGGAGACGGTGTTCAAGCTGCAGCACGCCACCCGCGAGCGCCGGTACGAGATCTTCAAGGAGTACACGCGGCTTGTCGACGGGCAGTCGGAGCGGTTGATGACCCTCCGCGGGCTGCTCCGTATAAGCGGCGTCGATGAGGCGCAGCCGTTCGGGAAAAAAATCCGTGAGCCGATCCCGATCGACGAGGTCGAGCCGGTGGCCAGCATCGTGCGCAGGTTCGCCACCGGCGCGATGTCCTACGGCTCGATCTCCGCCGAGGCGCACCAGACCCTCGCGGTCGCGATGAACCGGCTCGGCGGCAAGTCGAACACCGGCGAGGGCGGCGAGGACGCGGACAGGTTCCTGCCGGACGCCAACGGTGACCTGCGCCGCTCGGCCGTCAAGCAGGTCGCCAGCGGCAGGTTCGGCGTGACCAGCGAGTACCTGGTCAACGCCGATGACCTGCAGATCAAGATGGCGCAGGGGGCCAAGCCAGGCGAGGGCGGCCAGCTGCCCGGGCACAAGGTCTACCCGTGGATCGCGAAGACCAGGTACGCCACGCCCGGCGTCGGCCTGATCTCGCCGCCGCCGCACCACGACATCTACTCGATCGAGGATCTGGCCCAGCTCATCCACGACCTGAAGAACGCCAACCCGGCGGCGCGGGTGCACGTGAAGCTGGTCAGCGAAATCGGGGTCGGCACGGTCGCCGCCGGCGTGTCGAAGGCACACGCCGACGTGGTGCTGATCTCCGGGCATGACGGCGGCACCGGCGCCGCGCCGCTGACCAGCATCAAGCACGCCGGCGCGCCCTGGGAGCTCGGCCTCGCCGAGACCCAGCAGACGCTGCTGCTCAACGGCCTGCGGGACCGGATCGTGGTACAGGCCGACGGCCAGCTGAAGACCGGCCGCGACGTGGTCATCGCGGCGCTGCTCGGCGCGGAGGAGTTCGGCTTCGCCAGCGCGCCGCTGGTGGTGGCCGGCTGCGTGATGATGCGGGTCTGCCACCTGGACACCTGCCCCGTGGGCGTGGCCACGCAGAACCCGGAGCTGCGCAAGCGGTTCACCGGCAGGCCGGAGTTCGTGGTCAACTTCTTCGAGTTCATCGCCGAGGAGGTCCGTGAGTACCTGGCGCAGCTCGGGTTCAGGACGCTGGCCGAGGCGGTCGGGCACGCCGAGCTGCTGGACACCGCCGGCGCGGTGGAGCACTGGAAGGCAAGCGGGCTCGACCTCACGCCCGTGCTGCATGTTCCCGAGCTGCCCGCCGGCGCCGACCGGCACTGCACCCAGGCCCAGGATCACGGGCTCGCGCTGGCGCTGGACAACACGCTCATCCAGCTCGCCGAGGGAGCCCTGGCCGACGGGACGCCCGTCCGGCTGCAGCTCCCGGTCCGCAACGTCAACCGGACGGTCGGCACCATGCTCGGCTACGAGCTGACCAGGCGCTGGGGCGGCGCGGGGCTGCCGGACAACACGATCGACATCTCGCTGACCGGGTCCGCCGGTCAGTCGTTCGGCGCCTTCCTGCCGCGCGGCATCACGCTGCGGCTGTCCGGGGACGCCAATGACTATCTCGGCAAGGGCCTGTCCGGCGGGCGGATCATCACGGTGCCCGATCCGGACGCTCCGTTCGCCGCGCACGAGCAGATCATCGCCGGGAACGTGATCGGGTACGGCGCGACCGGCGGCGAGATCTTCCTGCGCGGCGTGGTGGGCGAGCGCTTCTGCGTACGCAACTCGGGTGCGACCGCCGTGGCCGAGGGCACCGGGGACCACGGCTGCGAGTACATGACCGGCGGCCGGGTCGCCGTGCTCGGCCCGGTCGGGCGGAACTTCGCGGCCGGCATGTCCGGCGGCGTCGCCTACGTGCTGGATCCCGATCCCAGGCTGGTGAACACCGAGCTCGCCGACCTGGAAGAGCTCACCGCCGACGACGCCGAGTTCCTGCGCGACCTGATCACCCGGCACCTGACCGAGACCGGATCCGCGGTCGCCGCCGGGCTGCTGGCGGACTGGGACGCCGCGGCGGCCCGATTCGGCCGGATCATGCCCAAGGACTACAAGCGCGTCCTGCAGGCCGCCAGCCAGGCCGAGCAGGACGGCCGCGACGTGAACCAGGCCGTCATGGCCGCGGCGCACGGCTGAGCGGGGGAGCGAGCAGATGGCGGATCCGAAGGGATTCATGTCCACGCCCCGCGAGACCCCGACGCGGCGGCCCGTCGACGTGCGGATCATGGACTGGCATGAGGTGTACAACGAGTTCGGCAGCGACCGGCTGGAGAAGCAGGCCGGCCGGTGCATGGACTGCGGCATCCCGTTCTGCCACCAGGGCTGCCCGCTGGGCAACCTGATCCCGGAGTGGAACGACCTGGTCTGGCGGAAAGACTGGCAGGAGGCTTCGGAGCGGCTGCACGCCACCAACAACTTCCCGGAGTTCACCGGCAGGCTCTGCCCGGCGCCGTGCGAGACCGCCTGCGTGCTCGGCATCAACGCCGACCCGGTGACGATCAAGCAGGTCGAGGTGGAGATCATCGACCGGGCCTGGTCCGAGGGCTGGGTCCGGCCGGAGCCGCCCGCCGCGACCGCGCGCGCGGCGGGCAGGCGGGTCGCGGTGATCGGCTCCGGGCCGTCCGGGCTGGCCGCGGCGCAGCAGCTCACCCGGGCCGGTCACGCGGTGACCGTGTACGAGCGGGCCGACCGGCCAGGCGGCCTGCTCCGTTACGGCATCCCCGAGTTCAAGATGGAGAAGCGGCACCTGGACCGGCGGCTCGAGCAGATGCGCGCGGAGGGCACCGAGTTCCGCTGCGGGGTCCTGGCCGGCACCGACGTGACCGTGGATGAGCTGCGGGCCGGGCACGACGCGATCGTGCTGGCCGGCGGCGCGACCGTCGCGCGGGACCTGCCGGTCCCTGGCCGGGAGCTGGCCGGCATCCACCAGGCGATGGAGTACCTGCCGCTGTCGAACCGCGCCGTCGCGGCGGCCCAGGCCCGCGCGGCCGGGAACGGCAACGGCACGCCGGTGGCCGAGCCCGCGATCAGCGCGCGCGGCAAGGACGTCGTGATCATCGGCGGCGGCGACACCGGCGCCGACTGCCTCGGCACCGCGCACCGGCAGGGCGCCGCGTCGGTCACCCAGCTCGAGATCCTGCCCAGGCCGCCGGAGTCCAGGCCCGGTAGCCAGCCGTGGCCCACCTACCCGATGACCTACCGGGTGTCCAGCGCGCACGAGGAGGGCGGCGAGCGCGTCTACGCCGTGTCCACCCAGGAGTTCCGCGGCGACGACACCGGCCGGGTAGCCGGGCTGCGGCTGATCGAGGTGGAATTCACCGCCGGCCGGTTCGAGCCGGTGCCGGGCACCGAACGGGAGCTGCCGTGCCAGCTCGTGCTCCTCGCGCTCGGCTTCACCGGGCCCGAGCACGAGCCGCTGCTGGACGGCCTCGGCGTGGACTATGACGCGCGCGGCAACGTCGCGCGGGACGGCTCGTACGCGACCTCGGTCCCCGGCGTGTTCGTGGCCGGGGACATGGGCCGCGGCCAGTCACTGATCGTCTGGGCGATCGCCGAGGGCCGCAGCGCCGCGGCCGCGGCCGACCGGTACCTGGAGGGGGACAGCGTGCTGCCGGTGGCGATACCGCCCACCGCCCGCCCGCTCGCCTAGCCGGGTAACCTCAGCGCCCGATGGCTCAGCGCCCGATGGCTCAGCGCCCTATGGCTCAGCAGCAGGAAACGCTTATGCGTTCGCTTCCGGCTGGCCGTTGTCACCGAATGCCACCTGGATGGTCCGTTCGTCGGTGCCGCGCACAACGTTCAGATCGACGCTGCCGCCGCGCGCCGCCTGGAGGACGTCGAACAGGTCGTCGATGCTGGTCACCGGCCGGCCTGTGGCCGCCACTATCAGGTCGCCCGGCATGAGGCCGGCGCGGGCGGCCGGGCTGTCCTGTGTCACGTCGCTGATGAGCAGGCCGTCGGTGTCCGGCAGGCCGACGGCGCGCCGCAGCCGCCTGGCTACGCGGCCGGGGGTGATGGCGATGCCCAGCCGCGGCGGCGCTTCGGATTCGCCGCGGGCAAGCGCGTCGGCCCGGCCGCGCAGCGCGTTGTCGGTGGGGATGGCCAGGTAGAAGCCATCCCCGAGGCGGTTCGTGTTGATCCCGAGCAGCTGCCCCGCGGCGTCGAGGACCGGGCCGCCTGAGGAGCCGGGCAGAAGCGGAGCCGTGTGCTCGAGGCTGCCGGTGATGCGGCGGCCGCGGGGACCGCGGAAGCTCCGCTCGGTGCCCGAGACGAATCCGAAGGTCACCCGTAGCCCGCGCCCGCCCGGGTTGGCCAGGGCGAATACCGGCGTCCCGATAGCCGCGGACGCGCCGTCCGCCCACGGCAGCGGCGGGGCCCCGCCGGTGTTGACGTCGATGACGGCTAGGTCGGCGTCGATGTCCTGCCCGGCCACGCTCCCCTCGGCCGTGCGCCCGTCGGCGAAGGTGACCGTCACCTGGTCGCCGCGCACGTTGTGTGCGTTGGTGAGCACCCGCCCTTCCCCGAGCACGACGCCCGAGCCGGCGCCCCACCGCTGCCCGATGCCCGTTACTGAGGCCCCGGCGCCTTCAGCCAGTTGCCTGATGCTTGCCTGTATCTCGTCGAGGACGGTCACCTGTGCCTCCTAGTTGGTAGTAACTTGCAAGTTAGTACTTATTACCCACATGTCAACGGGCTACGATCGCTGCATGGCTGAATCCGAGCGCAGCTCGTCACCGCTCGCCGAGGCGCTCGCCAGGGTCGGCGACCGGTGGACACTGCTGGTGGTGGAGGCGCTGCTCACCGGGCCGCGCCGATTTAACGACCTTCTCGGCCAGGTCCCGGGTATCGCGGCGAACATCTTGTCCGAGCGCCTCAAGCGCCTCGAACGCTCGGGGCTGCTGGTGGCCCGGCCCTACTCCGAGCGGCCACCCCGAGCCGCCTATCAGCTGACCGCGGAAGGCAAGGAACTCGCCGGGGCCCTCCGCCTGCTGGCGCACTGGGGGAGCCAGCACGCCGACCCTGCGGAAACGCCCCGCCACCCCGCTTGCGGCACCCCGATCGAGGCCCGCTGGTACTGCCCGACCTGCGACCAGCTTGTCGGCCACGAGCCGCACAACGCCCAGGTGCACTACATCTAGGCGGCGGCAGCCCCGGAACCGCGCGCCCCACCAGTGCGCGCAGGCAGGCGCCCGGCCGCGAAAGTGATCGGCCGGCGGCGCGTTATTCGCCTCGCTTATCTACCCCTCGGTCCCCGGTCAGTTTTGCGCGCGTCCCGGATCGGTAGAGGTGGGCGCGGATGAGGCCGCGTCTCACTCACATCAGGGAGCGCGCATGTCAAGGCACCAACCTTCGAGCGAGACCGGCTGCCACTACCAGGGGGCCGGGGCATGACTCAGGTCCATCGCTGGCGCGCGTTCGCGGTGCTGGCTGTTTCGTTCTTCATGACGGTCGCGGACCTTGCGATCGTCAACGTCGCGCTGCCGACCATCGGCCGCAAGCTGCACATGCCGGAATCGAGCCTGCAATGGGTCGTCACCGGCTACGCGCTCACCTTCGGCGGCTTCCTGCTGCTCGGCGGCCGCGCCGCGGATTTGCTGGGGCGCCGCCGCATCCTGATGGCCGGCCTGCTCGTGTTCACCGCGGCGTCGCTGGGCTGCGGGCTCGCGACATCGGAGGGGTTCCTGATCCCGATGCGCTGCCTGCAGGGGCTCGGCGCGGCGATCGTGCTGCCGGCGGCGCTGTCGATCGTGATGAACATGTTCCCGGAAGGCGCCGAGCGGAACAAGGCGCTGGGCGTCTGGGGCGCCATCGGCGCGAGCGGCGCGACCGTCGGGGTGATCGCCGGCGGCGTGCTCACCCGTTACGCCGGCTGGCAGTACATCTTCTTCCTCAATGTGCCGATCGGGGCCGCGGCGCTGCTGCTCGCCCCGCGCATAGTGCCGGAGAGCCGGCTCGCCGCGGCGCGCCGGCGCTATGACCCGTTCGGTGCGGTCGTCGTGACCGGCGGCCTGTCACTGCTCGTCTACGCGATCTCGACCGCCCCGCAGGCCGGGTGGGGCACCGCCAGGACGGTAGCGCTGCTGGCGGTGTCCGTCGCCCTGCTCGTCGCCTTCGTGGTCATCGAGACGCGGGTGGAGGCGCCGCTGATGCCGCTGCGGATCTTCGGCAGCAAGACGCTGGCGGGCGCGAACGCGGTCAGCCTGCTGCTGGGCGGCAGCTTCTTCGCGTTCATCTTCGTCGGCACGCTGTACATGCAGCAGGTGCTGGGTTACTCCGCGCTGAAGGCCGGCCTCGCCTGGCTGGCGACGTCGCTCACCTCGGTCGCGTTCGCCGGCCTGTCGCAGGCACTGGTCACCCGCGGCCTGGCTAAGCACGTGATGGCGGCCGGCATGGCCATGATCGGTGGCGGCGTGCTGTGGGCCACCCAGGTGACCGTGCACGGGACCTTCTGGGCCAGCCTGGCCGGGCCGTTCCTCGTCGTCGGGATCGGTACCGCGTTCGCCTTCATCCCGGTCTCCATCGCCGCCCTGGCCGGGGTCGCCGAGCATGAGGCCGGCCTGGCCTCCGGCCTGCTCAACACCTCCCAGCAGCTCGGCGGGGCCATCGGCGTCGCACTGGCATCCACGATCGCCGCCACCCACGCCAGCACCCTGCTCCACATGGGCGCCGCGCCAGCCGCGGCACTGACCAGCGGCTTCCAGTGGGCGTTCTGGGCCTGCGGCGCCATCGGCCTGGCCGCGGTCCCGGTGACCTACCTGCTCGTCCGCCGTGACGAGCTAGCCGTCGCGGTTGCCAGCACATCCCAGAAACCTCAGCCCGCTCGCGTTGACGCTTAACCCAACCGCCGCCGCATAGACACATCAAAGGGAGCACCGCATGCCAGCTCAAGACCAAGCCGGTGGCGCGTTGATAAACCGCTGGCCGGGATCGGGCCAGGTCTGATCGGCTGTCCTCGTGAAGGATCCTGTCCTGTCCGGGTGCCAGCTGGCCCAGATGTTCCATGCCGATGTCGTGGCGCCGTTGCTAGCCCGCGCGATGCCCCGGCTGGGGTACGCGGCCGGCAGGCTCGGCTCGGGATCGGATGTGCTCGGGCTCGATGATCAGATGAGCCGTGATCACGACTGGGGATGCCGGCTGACCGTGCTGGTTGACCGCGATGACGGGCAGGTGATACCCGGGATCAGCGGGCTGCTCGAACGCGAGCTGCCCGAGTTCTACCGGGGATTCCCGGTGCGGTTCCCGGTCACCTGGGACACCTCGCTGTCCTGCAAGGTCGAGGTCGCGACCGTCGGCGGGTTTGCCGCCAGCCGGCTGGGCGCAGACCCCACCGCCGAGCTGTCGGTGCCGGACTGGCTGATCCTGACCGGACAGAGCGTGCTGGAGGTGATCGCCGGGCCGGTCTTCACCGACCAGACCAGCGAGCTGGCGCTGGCCAGGGCGAGGCTGGCCTGGTACCCCGCGGACGTCGAACGCTATGTCCTTGCCGCCGGCTGGCAGAAGATCTCCCAGCAGATGCCGATGGTCGGCCGGATCGCCAGCCGCGGCGACGAACTCGGCTCCCTGCTGCTGAGCGCCCGGCTGGCCGATGACCTGATGTGGCTGGCTTTCGCGCTGTCGCGCCGATGGCCGCCGTATGCCAAGTGGCGCGGCACACTGTTCCGGGCGCTCCCTCTCGCCGCCGACCTGGCCGTCCCGCTTACCACCGCCGCCACCGCGCCCGACTGGCGCGGCCGGGAACACGGCCTGGCCAGCGCCTGCGAGGCGCTGCTGGACGCGCAACGCGCCCGCGGCCTGCCCACTCCCGCCGTGGCCGTGACAGGGTTCTGGGATCGCCCCTACCGCACCGTTGACCAGGCGATCCCCCAAGCCCTGCTCGCAGAGATCACCGACCCACGCGTCGCCCCGCTGCCAGCCGGAATCGGATCGATCGAACAATGGGCTGACAACGTCGACATCCTCGCCCACCCCGACCGCAGGCAGGCGCTGCGAACCATCTACCGCACCTGGGCCAACCTCAGCTGAGCCCGGGCTGCCCGGCCCCGGCCGGGCCCGCGCGATAGTGTGAACGAGCAGCCGGAGCGCAGCCGGGTTCTCCTGTCTCACGTTGGAGGCGCTATGACCGAGCAGACTTCCGACCAGCCTGATGAGGAGTTTCACCGTGACCGCCGCGAGCACGGCGGCGAGATAGACCGGCTGGACGAAGAGCAGCTGGCCCGGCTGACCGAGGAGGAGCGGGTCGAGGCTGGCGTTGACGACTACGACCCGGACGAGGTCCCCCCGGCGACTGATGAGCCGCCCATCCCGGACATCCGGCAGAGCGAGGAGTTCCAGGAGGCCCGGGCCGAGATCCGGCACGAGGAAGACGAGGGCGAGCTGTATCCCATCAACGAGCAGCACCCGTTCCCGCCCACCCGGTATGACCGCTCATAACCAGTAACGATCTGTTCATGCTCAGGTCCGCTCCCCGGTGCTATGTTGCGCGATGGCGGGACTAGCACTCGACGAGGAGCGTGCCATGCAGCCGAGCACTGAGCGGATCCTCACCACCCACTCCGGCAGCCTGCCGCGGCCGGCTGACTTCCTGCCCCTGGTCTTCGCCCGGGAGGCGGGCGAGCAGATGGACCCCGGGCAGTTCCAGGGCGAGGTCCGGGCCGCGGTGCGGGAGACGGTGCAGCACCAGGCCGAGACGGGCGTGGACGTGCTCAACGACGGCGAGGTGAGCAAGCCCAGCTACGCGACTTACGTCAAGGACCGGCTGACCGGCTTCGGCGGCGAGGGCTCGATCGAGTGGGTCGCGTCGAAGGTGATGGGCCTGGACGACTTCCCGGACTTCGCCCAGAAGCTGGCCGACACCATGGAGTTGACGGCGACCATCAGGTTCACCACGTGCGACGGCCCGGTCTCGTATACCGGGCAGAGCGCGGTTCGGGCCGATATCGACAATCTGAGGGCCGCGCTGGAGGGCGTCTCCCCGGCCGGGACCTTCATGAGCGCCGCCTCACCGGGCGTCATCTCCGTCTTCTCGCCGAACCGCTACTACGCCAGCCAGGAGGAGTACCTCGGCGCGCTGGCCGAGGCCATGCGGGAGGAGTACGAGGCGATCTACCAGGCGGGCTTCACGCTGCAGATCGACTGTCCGGACCTGGCCATGACCGCGCCCGGGGCGGGCTCGCTGGAGAACTTCCGCCGGGAGATGGAGATGAACATCGCCGCGCTCAACTACGCGCTGGCCAACGTCCCGGCCGAGGCCTCGCGCATCCACATCTGCTGGGGCAACGGTGAGTTCCCGCGGACCAGCGACGTCGAGCTCAAGGACATCATCGACCTCGTGCTGACGGCCAAGCCAGCCGGGATCATGCTGATGTCGTCCAACGGCCGCCACGCTCACGAGTGGAAGGTCTTCCGGGAAACCAAGCTGCCGGACGGCAAGTACGTCATCCCGGGCGTCCTAGACTCCACCACCAACGTCGTCGAGCACCCCGAGGTGGTCGCGGACCGGCTGGTCATGTACGCGGACGTCGTCGGCCGGGAGAACGTGATGGCCGGCACCGACTGCGGCTTCGGCACCGTAGCCGGGATGGACGTGGTCGTCCCCACCGTCACCTGGGCCAAGTTCCGCGCCCAGGCCGAAGGCGCCAGGATCGCCTCGGAGTACTTGTGGGGCGCCTCCGCATGAAGGCCCGCTTCGTAGGTGCATGAAGATTGCGTCAGAGCCTAGTACACTTCTAAGCGCGTCGGAGTTATGAGTTATGCCCCGGTAGACCAACGGCAGAGTCGATGGCTTCAAAGTCCATTCAGTGTGGGTTCGAATCCCACCCGGGGTACATTAATTTGCTTCCGGGAATTGTCGGTGGGCAGCGCTATGATGTTTGAATGTACTCGCGAACTACGGTTGACCTCGCGCTGAGGCTATCTGACATTGGCGTCCTTGACCGGGAAAACGCAAAGATCTGCAATGTGTCTGTCCGGGCCATCAGGCACTGGCGCAGCGGAGATCGCCGCGGTAACGACGGAGCGGCCCGGCCGGAGACACCGAAGTGCTCCCGTTGCCACGGTTGCCACCTCGACGAGGCCGCCTATTCCTACCTGCTCGGGCTCTATCTCGGCGACGGCCATATCGTGTCGGCGCCGAGGTCCTACCTCTTGACGATTGCGTGCGCGGACAGCTGGCCCGGCCTGCTGCACGAGGCGCAGCAGGCGGTGCGGTGCGTTATGCCCTCGTCAAGCGTGTTCCTCCGCGCGCGTCGCGGAGTTGCCTGCGCGTACGTTTCGAGCGTGTCCAAGCACTGGCCGTGCCTCTTTCCGCAGCACGGGCCGGGCCGGAAGCACGAGCGAAAGATCGAACTGGAATCCTGGCAGGAAATGATCGTGACAGAGCACCCGGGGGATTTCGCGAGGGGATTGTTTCATTCTGACGGTTACCGCGGCATCAACCGGGTCCGGCGGACGTGGGCGGGCCGGGACCGCTGGTATGAATATCCGCGGTACCTGTTCGTCAACCACTCCGGCGACATCCTGAAACTGTGCGGCCGGACTTTGGATCGGCTCGGCGTTCAGTGGCGTTTCAGCAAGCCCACCACGATCTCGGTTGCAAACCGCGATGCGGTGGCTAGGCTTGACGAATTCGTCGGCCCGAAGTACTGAGACCCTCGCCTGCTAACCCGGTAGCTACCACGTCCCGTGAGGCCTGTCACACTAGATGGTTGCCGCTGATTGTCAATGTATCGGATGAGGGTAGGCTCCTGGGATGACTAAGCCGCCGTTCCGTGTCGTGATCGCCGAAGACGAGGCGCTCATCCGGCTCGACCTCAAGGAGATGCTCGAGGAAGAGGACTACGAGGTGGTCGGCGAGGCCGGCGACGGCGAGACGGCGGTCAAGCTCGCCGCCGAGCTGCACCCCGACCTGGTCATCCTGGACGTCAAGATGCCGGTCCTGGATGGCCTGTCCGCCGCGGAGCAGATCGCCGAGCAGCGGATCGCCCCCGTGGTCATCCTCACCGCGTTCTCGCAGCGTGACCTCGTCGAGCGGGCCAGGGACGCGGGCGCGATGGCCTACCTGGTCAAGCCGTTCACCAAGGCCGATCTCGTTCCCGCCATCGAGATGGCCGGCAGCCGGTTCCAGGAGATCCGCGCCCTCGAGTCCGAAGTGAGCACGCTGCGTGACCGGCTGGAGGTCCGCAAGCTCCTCGACCGGGCCAAGGGACTGCTGCAATCCGAGCACGGGCTCAGTGAGCCGGAGGCGTTCCGCTGGATCCAGAAGACGTCGATGGACCGCAGGATCAGCATGCGCGAGGTCGCGCAGGCAGTGCTCGACCGGGCGATGACCGCCGGGCCAGGACCCGGTGGTGCTGCCTCCGAAAGCGGCTCTGACCTGCCCGAATCCTCGCCGGGAAGCTAGCCGGGCCCCGTCGCCTGGCTGACCGCCTCGATCTGCGAGGAGCCCGGGAGGGCCTTTGGTACCATGTCGGCCTTCCCCGGGTCGGCACGTTCTCTACTCGGCCACCCCCGGGCCCTTCCGCTCAACCGTAGCGATCCCCAGGCATCCGGCGCAAAGGGACGCCAATCACCGTACGTTATGTGGCAAAGGTCCGGGGGGTCCGTCGCTGGGCGCCGCGCCCGGAACGGTGTCGCGGAACAAGCAGGTCAGCCGCGAGGTGCACACACGGCGGCCGCCCTCGTCGGTGATCACAATCTCGTAGGTGGCCAGCGTCCTGCCGCCGTGCAGCAGCGTGGCGACGCCGGTCACCGTCCCGTCGCGGGCGCCGCGGTGGTGCGTCGCGCTGATCTCGATCCCCATGGCGGCCCGGCCGGGTCCGGCGTGCAGCGCCGCGCCGAGCGAGCCGAGCGTCTCGGCGAGCACGCAGGAGGCACCGCCGTGCAGCAGGCCGTAGGGCTGGACGTTGCCCGCGACCGGCATCGTCCCCACCACGCGCTGCGCCGACGCTTCGATGACCTCGATGCCCATCCGCTCGGGCAGGGTGCCGCGTCCCAGCGAGCGAAACGCGTCGATCACCTGACTCTGGAAATCACTCTGGAAATCCTGATCCACCCGATCCTCCAGCTCCTGCCGCGTGCGTTCGGTAACCGCAGCTTAGGGGCGACACATAGGATCCCCTCGTGGCGACCAACGACGCGCAGCAGGCAGCTTCGGGGGCAGCGACCAACGGCCAGGCAGGCACGGCGCAGGCCAGCACGGTGCAGGCCAGCACGGGCCAGCGGGATCTGCTGCTGCTGCTGGACGGGCACTCCCTGGCGTACCGCGCTTTCTTCGCGCTGCCGCCGGAGAACTTCTCCACCACCACCGGCCAGCCGACCAACGCGGTCTACGGGTTCACCGCGATGCTCATCAACGCGCTGCGGGACGAGCGGCCCACCCACGTCGCGGTGGCCTTCGACCGCGGCGAGCCGACCTTCCGGCACGAGCAGTACGTGGAGTACAAGGCGACCAGGCGGGAGACGCCCGCCGACTTCCGCAGCCAGCTCAGCCTCATTTTCGAGGTGCTCGACGTGCTGGGCATCCAGCGGCTGTCCAAGGCCGGCTTCGAGGCCGACGACGTCATCGCCACGCTGGCCACGCAGGCCGCCGCGCAGGACATGGACGTGCTCATCGTCACCGGCGACCGGGACGTGCTGCAGCTGGTGACCGACCACGTGACGGCCCTCATGACCCGCCGCGGTATCAGTGACATGACGAGGTTCACGCCGGCAGCCGTTCGGGAAAAATACGGGCTGACGCCGGAGCAGTACCCGGACTTCGCGGCGATACGGGGAGATCCCAGCGACAACCTGCCGAATATCCCCGGGGTCGGCGAGAAGACGGCGACGAAGTGGATCGCCGACTTCGGCTCGCTTGACCAGCTGGTGGACCGGGTTGACGAGGTCAAGGGCAAGGCCGGCGACGCGCTGCGCGAGCACCTGGGCAACGTGCTGCGCAACCGCCGGCTCACCGAGCTGGCCAGGGACGTCCCGCTGGAGGTGGGGCCGCACGACCTGCTGCCCGCCCCGTGGGACCGCAACGCGATCCACCAGCTCTTCGACACGCTGCAGTTCCGGGTGCTGCGCGAGCGGCTCGTCGAGACGTTCCCGAGCGGGATCGGCGCCGCCGCGGCCCAGGAGGCCGACCAGGCCGCCCAGCAGCAGGAGGGCTTCGAGATAGCCGTCGCCACACCGGGTGCCGACGAGGTGGCGCAGTGGCTCGAGGAGCATGCCGCCGGCGGCCAGCGGTGCGGCCTGGCGTTCGCGGGCACCTGGGGCCGCGGCACCGGCACGCTGACCGGGCTGGCGATCGCGGCGCCGGACGGCGAGTGCGCGTTCCTCGACCCGACGGCGCTCGCCGAGGATGACGAGCGGGCGCTGGCCGCCTGGCTCGCGGACCCGTCCGTGCCCAAGGCGGTGCACGAGGCCAAGGGGCCGATGCACGCCCTTGCCGCGCACGGGCTCGAGCTGAACGGCCTGACCAGCGACACCGCGCTGGCCGCCTACCTCGCGCTGCCCGGTCAGCGGGCCTTCGACCTGGGCGACCTCTCGCTGCGCTACCTGGGCCGGGAGCTGCGCGACGATACCGAGACCGGCCAGCTCACGCTCGACGGCGTGGGCGAGGAGGATCCGGACGCCTCGGCGCGGCTGGCCCTGGCGCTGCGCGCCACCGCGACGGCCGATCTCGCCGGCTCCTCGACGAGGACCTGGAGCGGCGCGGCGCGGCGAAGCTGCTGCACGACGTGGAGCTGCCGCTGGTGTCGGTGCTGGCGCAGCTGGAGCGGACCGGGATCGCCGCCGACACCGACCACTTCGCGGCGATGTCGGCGACCCTCGGCGGCGAGGTGAAGTCGGCGGAGCAGTCCGCGTACGCGGCGGTCGGCCGCGAGTTCAACCTCGGCTCGCCCAAGCAGCTGCAGGAGGTGCTGTTCACCGAGCTCGGGCTGCCCAAGACCAAGCGGATCAAGACCGGGTACACCACCGACTCCGAGGCGCTCACCTGGCTGCTGGCCCAGACCGGGCACCCGGTGCTCGAGCACCTGCTGCGGCACCGGGACGTCGCCAGGCTGAAGAGCATCGTGGACTCGCTGATCCCGATGGCGGGCGCGGACGGCCGGATCCACACGACGTTCAACCAGATGATCGCGGCGACCGGCAGGCTGTCCTCGGTCGATCCCAACCTGCAGAACATCCCGATCCGCACCGAGGAAGGCCGCAAGATCCGGCAGGGCTTCATCGTCGGCAGCGGCTACGAGTCCCTGCTGACCGCCGACTACAGCCAGATCGAGCTGCGCATCATGGCGCACCTGTCCGGCGACGAGGCGCTGGCCGCCGCGTTCGGATCCGGGCATGACTTCCACGCCGCGACCGCCTCGCGGGTGTTCGGCGTGCCGCCGGCCGAGGTGACCGGCGAGATGCGCGCGAAGATCAAGGCGATGAATTACGGGCTGGCCTACGGCCTGTCCGCGTACGGGCTGTCCCAGCAGCTGCGGATCACGCCGGACGAGGCGCGGGTGCTGATGGACGAGTACTTCGAGCAGTTTGGCGGCGTGCGGGACTACCTGCAGGCGATCGTCGCGCAGGCCCGGCAGGACGGCTACACCCAGACGATCCTGGGCCGGCGCCGCTACCTGCCGGATCTGCTGTCGGACAACCGGCAGCGCCGGGAGATGGCCGAGCGGATGGCGCTCAACGCGCCGATCCAGGGGTCGGCCGCCGACATCATCAAGATCGCCATGCTCGCGGTGGATACGGCGCTGCGGGCGGGCGGGCTGCGCTCGCGGATGCTGCTCCAGGTGCACGACGAGCTGATCTTCGAGGCGGCCCCCGGTGAGCTGGATGCTCTGTCGGATCTGGTACGCGGCGCGATGTGCGGCGCGTTCGAGATGACGATCCCGCTGGACGTCTCGCTGGGCACCGGCCGCAGCTGGGCAGAGGCCGGGCACTGAGGCCGGGCGGAGGCCGGGCACTGATGCCGGGCACTGAGGGCGGGGGCCGCCTCAGGCGCCCCGCCGGGCGGCTTTTGTCCCGGAGTGTCTCGTGCCGAGACGACCCCTCCAATTGACCCCCCGGCATTGCTCTCATATGCTGATCGCTGCGCTGTGTCCTCGTGCGTCCGTCGAGGTTGGCTGAATCCTGTCGGCGGTCACGGGCAGGTCCCGGCCGGTGTTACCGGTCGCGGCACGTCCACAATCCTGGCTCCGCAAGGCTCTATGGCCTGCTTGTAGCGGATGTGCGGGCCGGAGCGCACCCACTCAATCCTGTCCGCATTCGGAGCCGGCCCACACAATGACGAGCAGCACAGAGGCAACCTCGACCCCTAAGGTAGCGGTCAACGACATCGGATCCGAGGAAGCCTTCCTCGCCGCGATCGACCTCACCATCAAGTACTTCAATGACGGCGACATCGTCGAAGGGACGGTCGTCAAGGTCGATCGCGACGAGGTCTTGCTCGACATCGGTTACAAGACCGAAGGCGTCATCCCCTCCCGCGAACTGTCGATCAAGCACGACGTTGACCCCAACGACGTGGTGAAGGTCGGTGAGCACATCGAGGCCCTCGTCCTGCAGAAGGAGGACAAGGAGGGCCGGCTGATCCTGTCCAAGAAGCGCGCCCAGTACGAGCGCGCCTGGGGCACGATCGAGAAGATCAAGGAAGAGGACGGCGTCGTCACCGGCACGGTGATCGAGGTGGTCAAGGGCGGCCTGATCCTCGACATCGGGCTGCGCGGCTTCCTGCCCGCCTCGCTGGTGGAGATGCGCCGCGTGCGGGACCTGCAGCCGTATGTCGGCCGGGAGATCGAAGCCAAGATCATCGAGCTGGACAAGAACCGCAACAACGTGGTGCTGTCCCGCCGGGCGTGGCTGGAGCAGACCCAGTCCGAGGTGCGGCACAACTTCCTCAACACGCTGCAGAAGGGCCAGATCCGCAAGGGCCAGGTGTCCTCCATCGTCAACTTCGGCGCGTTCGTCGATCTCGGCGGGGTGGACGGCCTGGTGCACGTCTCCGAGCTGTCCTGGAAGCACATCGACCACCCGGGTGAGGTCGTCGAGGTCGGCCAGGAAGTCACCGTCGAGGTGCTCGACGTGGACATGGACCGCGAGCGGGTCTCGCTGTCGCTCAAGTCCACCCAGGAAGACCCCTGGCAGCAGTTCGCCCGCACCCACCAGATCGGCCAGGTCGTCCCGGGCCGGGTCACCAAGCTGGTGCCGTTCGGCGCGTTCGTGCGGGTCGAGGAGGGCATCGAGGGCCTGGTGCACATCTCCGAGCTGGCCGACCGGCACGTGGAGATTCCCGAGCAGGTCGTGCAAGTCGGCGACGAGATCTTCGTCAAGATCATCGACATCGACCTGGACCGGCGGCGGATCAGCCTGTCGCTCAAGCAGGCCAACGAGGGCACCATCGGCGAGGCGGTCGGCGACGAGTTCGACCCGACCCTGTACGGCATGCCGGCGACCTACGACGAGCAGGGCGAGTACGTCTACCCGGAGGGCTTCGACGCCCAGACCGGCGAGTGGCTCGAGGGCTTCGACTCGCAGCGCGAGGAGTGGGAGCGCCAGTACGCCCAGGCGCGGACCAGGTACGAGGCGCACCGCCGCCAGGTCGAGGAGTCGCGCAAGGGCGACGACGGCGACGAGGCGGGAGACGCCGCGGCGGTGCCGCCGCCGGACTCCGGCTCCGACGACGACAGCGGCGTCGCCACCGGCGCGCTGGCCTCCGACGAGGCGCTGGCCGCGCTGCGGGACAAGCTGTCCGGCGGCCAGGACTGACCACCGGGGCACGCCCTAGCCCGGCACGGTGAAGGTCGGGCTCACCGGCGGGATCGGCGCCGGCAAGAGCGAGGTGTCGCGGCGCCTGGCCGGCCTCGGCGCGGTCGTCATCGACGCGGACGCGATCGCCCGGGAGGTCGTCGCGCCGGGCACGCCCGGCCTGGCGCGGGTCGCGGCGGCGTTCGGCGGCGGCGTGCTCGGCCCCGACGGCGCGCTGGACCGGCCCCGGCTCGGCGAGATCGTATTCGCTGACCCGGCGCTGCTGGGCAAGCTGAACGCGATCGTCCATCCCTTGGTTTCCGAACGGATGCTCGAGATCGAGCGCTCCGTACCGCCGGACGCCGTCGTCGTCCACGATGTGCCGTTGCTGGCGGAGAACCATCTGGCCGCCCGGTACGACGCGGTGGTCGTCGTCGATGTGCCGCCCGAGGTGCAGCTGGACCGGCTGGCCCGGCTGCGCGGCATGCCCGAAGAACAGGCCCGGGCCCGGATGGCCGCGCAGGCGAGCAGGGCGGAGCGGCTGGCCATCGCCGACATCGTGGTGGACAACTCCGGCCCGCTGGCCGGTCTGGACCGCCGGGTCGCGGACGTGTGGGCGGAGCTGCGGCGCCGCCAGGGATGACCGGCGGGTCCTCGCGCGTTGTACTGGCGTGCCGGGCCGGCCGTCCCTGGTTTCTCATCGCGGCGGCTTTGTCGTACCCGGCACCTACAGTGGATGAGTGATGATGCCGCAGAGTGCCGTTTCCGCGCGCGAGGTGCCGCCGTGCGCCCGGTAACCGATCTTCAGCGTCGGGTCGCGCCCTTCCAGGTGGTCACGGACATGATCCCGGCGGGCGACCAGCCGGCCGCCATCGCCGAGATGGAGCGGCGGGTCCTGGCCGGGGAGAAGGACACCGTGCTGCTCGGCGCCACCGGCACCGGCAAGACGGCGACGATCGCCTGGCTGGCCGAGCGGCTGCAGCGGCCGGTCCTGGTCATGCTGCCCAACAAGACCCTCGCCGCCCAGTTCGCCAACGAGCTGCGCGAGATGCTGCCCGACAACGCGATCGAGTACTTCGTCTCCTACTACGACTACTACCAGCCGGAAGCGTACATCCCGCAGACCGACACCTACATCGAGAAGGACTCCTCGATCAACGACGAGGTGGAACGGCTGCGGCACTCAGCGACCAACTCGCTGCTCACCCGGCGGGACACGATCGTGGTCGCGTCCGTCTCCTGCATCTACGGCCTCGGCACGCCGCAGGAGTACGTGGACCGGATGGTCAAGCTCAAGGTGGGTGACACGATCGAGCGGGACATGCTGCTGCGCAGGCTCGTCGGCATGCAGTACACCCGTAACGACGTCGCCTTCACCCGCGGCACCTTCCGGGTGCGCGGCGACACGATCGAGATCATCCCGGTCTACGAGGAGCTCGCCGTCCGGATCGAGATGTTCGGCGACGAGATCGAGCGGCTGATGACGCTGCACCCGCTCACCGGCGAGGTGATGACCGAGGACGAGGAGCTGCACGTGTTCCCGGCCTCGCACTACGTCGCCGGCCCGGAGCGGATGGAGCGCGCGATCGCGGGGATCGAGGCCGAGCTCGCCTCGCGGCTCGCCGAGCTGGAGCGGACCGGCAAGCTGCTCGAGGCGCAGCGGCTGCGGATGCGCACCACCTATGACATCGAGATGCTGCGCCAGATCGGCAGCTGCGCGGGGATCGAGAACTACTCGCGGCACATCGACGGCCGCGAGGCGGGCAGCCCGCCCAACACGCTGCTCGACTACTTCCCCGAGGACTTCCTGCTCGTGATCGACGAGTCACACAACACGGTGCCGCAGATCGGTGCCATGTACGAGGGTGACGTGTCCCGCAAGCGGGCGCTGGTCGACCACGGCTTCCGGCTGCCGAGTGCGATCGACAACCGCCCGCTGACCTGGGACGAGTTCGGCGACCGGATCGGGCAGACCATCTACCTGTCCGCGACGCCGGGTCCGTACGAGCTCCAGCGGGTCGGCGGCGACGTGGTCGAGCAGGTGATCAGGCCGACCGGGCTGATCGATCCCGAGGTGATCGTCAAGCAGACCAAGGGGCAGATCGACGATCTCGTGCACGAGATCCGGCTGCGGGCCGAGCGGAACGAGCGGGTGCTCGTCACCACGCTGACCAAGAAGATGGCCGAGGACCTGACCGACTACCTGCTCGAGCTCGGCATCAGGGCCCGGTACCTGCACAGCGAGGTGGACACGCTGCGCCGGGTGGAGCTGCTCCGCGAGCTGCGGATCGGCCAGTACGACGTGCTCGTGGGCATCAACCTGCTCCGGGAGGGACTCGACCTGCCCGAGGTGTCGCTGGTATCGATCCTGGACGCCGACAAGGAGGGCTTCCTGCGGTCGGGGACCTCGCTCATCCAGACGATCGGCCGGGCCGCGCGGAACGTCTCCGGCCAGGTGCACATGTACGCCGACGTGGTCACGCCGTCGATGCGGCGGGCGATCGACGAGACGAACCGGCGGCGGGAGAAGCAGGTCGCCTACAACACCGCCCGCGGGATCGACCCGATGCCGCTGCGCAAGCGGATCGCCGACATCCTGGACCAGCTGATGCGGGAGGACGCCGACACCGAGCAGCTGCTCGGCGGCGGCGGGCGCCAGCAGAGCCGGGGCAAGAGCCCGGTGCCCGGTCTGTCCTCACGGACGAGGGGACGTGCCGCAGCGGGCGTTGCCGCCGGCCAGGGCGGCGGCGCCGGGCGCGAGCCGACCCAGGCCCGCCAGGACGTGGTGGACCTCATCGGCCAGCTCACCGAGCAGATGCACACCGCCGCGGCAGAGCTGCAGTTCGAGATCGCCGCCAGGCTCCGTGACGAGATCCGCGAGCTCAAGGCGGAGCTGCGCGGCATGCAGGCCGCCGGGGTCTAGCCCGGTCCAGCCCGCGGCGCCTGGCCGCCGGTCACGCCGCCGGTCTGCTCGCGGAGGATGCCGACGTGGCCGTGGGCAGCTGAGGGCAAGGTAGTTTCTTCCACGTTTGCGCGTCCCCGGTTTCCCGCGTCCCGGGCACGCTGAACGCTCCCCGCGGCGGTTTCCCGCAGGCCGGGAGTGGCGTGATCACGCCGGTGCCGGGGCCGGCCCGGACGTGCATCAGGCCGGCCAGCATCGTGTCCAGGCCGGCGGGCTGCTGCAGGGCCGGCTGCGCGTGACCGAGCGCCGTGACCCGGACGATCCCGCAGCCTCCGTCCGTCGCGACCAGGTACGGGGCGGCACGCGGCGATGCCGCGAAGGCCAGCCGGTAGGTGACCCAGATCATCGGGCACATGACGGCGCCGCCGGTGGACGCGGGCGCGCCGTTGAGCAGGGCGGCGAGGCGCCCGGCCGTGGCCGGCGACGTGAACGTCCGCGTGACGCTGCCCGGCTTCGGGTTCACGTACGACGCCGTGACCGTCACCGCGTGCATCCCGGCCGGGATGTACTCAGCGGCCGAGCGCGGCGGGTACCAGATCACCTGGACGTCCGCGCGGAACTGGGACACGTCCTTGCCCGCGGGCGCGACCGACATGCTGAGGGTTGCCGTGCTGACCCCCGCGGGCAGGCGCCTGAGCTGGTAGCTCACCGACGTTATGAGGACCGCGCCCACGTTGCCGGGCTGCAGTCCCGGCGGCTTCCCGGAGGGCACTTTCGGGTGCTCGGGAACCCCGGCTGCCTGGCCGAGCTGCCCGGTGCTGCTCACGGTCATCCCGGCCGGGACGTGCGTGAGCAGGAAGGCGTACACCGTGGTCATCGGCGCCGGAACCGCCCATAGCTGGTGCAGCAGCACGGAGGGGCTGCCCGAGCCTGTGCCCGATGGGTGGTCGAGTGCCTTGACCGGCGGTCCGGTACGCCTCCCCGCGCCGGCCGGGAGCGGCGCGCGCGACATCAGGTCCCGCGCCAGCCGTTCGGCTTCCTGCCTGGTGATGGTCGGCGGGCCGGGCAGGTTCGCCGCAGTGGTCCGGCCGTGGCCCTGCCCGGCCGCCCCCTGAGAGTGCACGGTCCCGCAGCCCGCGGTCAGCACCACGGCCGCAGCCGCCGCGCAGGCCGCCCAGGCGGTTCCTCTCATCGCGTGCCTCCCCGCGCCGTGCGGCGCTCTCCTAGCCTGCCAGTTCTGACGGTGGGCGGTGGCAGACTGGTTCCCGCGTTCCGGTGACGAGTTTCGTCGTCGGAGAAGGTCGGGGAAGGGTGACCATGTCCTGGGTGATGTTCGACTTCGGCGGCGTCGTCTGCGCCCCGCAGCCCGACGAGGACCTTGCGGCCCTCGCCGCGGCGGCCGGGGTGAGCGTCGCGGAGTTGTGGGGCGCCTACTGGCCGCCCCGGCGCGCCTACGACGAGGCGGCGCTGACCGCCGAGACGTTCTGGCAGGACGTCGCGGCCCGCCTGGGCACCTCGTTCAGCGGCGCCCAGGTCAGCGAGCTCGTCAGGCTGGACATCGCGAGCTGGGCTCATATGTGCGAGGGCACGGTCCAGCTCATCCGCGATCTTGACGATGGCGGGATACGGCTTGCCCTGCTGTCCAATGCTCCGGCCGAGGTCGCCCGGGCGGTCGCGGGGCTGCCGGTGGCCAGGCACTTCGAGCACCTGCTGTTCAGCTGCGACTTCGGGTCGGCCAAGCCCGACCCCAGCTGCTTCGGCCAGGCACTCGGGCGGCTGGGCGCGCCCGCCGAGGAGGTGATCTTCATTGACGACCGGGAAGAGAACGTCACGGCGGCCATCGGGATGGGCATGCGGGCCATCCGCTTCACCGGGCCGGAGCAGGCGCGCGCCGGTCTCGCCGGAATCTTCGGGACGAACACGCTGTTGTCTGGCTGAGGGCTTTACACCCCTTAGCTTGATACTGGCTGTGCAGAAGCTGAGCGTAAGGTCAGAAAGGTGCTAGCGAGTCTCATCGCTGCGGTGCTGGCGCCGCTGTTCTACGGGGTCGCCTCCGCCATGCAGGCCGTGGCGGTCCGCGCCGCGAGCCGTCCCCCCGAGGCGGCCGGCAGCGGCGCGTTCGCCGCCGTCGACCCGGGCCTGGTCGTCCGCATGTTTCACCAGTGGCGGTTCGTGGCCAGCCTCGGCCTGGACGTCCTGGGGTTTATCGCCCAGCTCGTCGCGCTGCACCGGCTGCCGCTGTTCGCCGTCCAGGCGATGATCGCCGCCAACCTCGCGGTCACCGCCGTGTGTGCCTCCTGGCTGATCGGAGCGGTACTCAGCTGGCGTGAGTGGCTGGCGGTCGGCGGGGTCATCGTCGGCGTGGGCCTGCTCGGTACCTCGGCCGGAGCCCAGGGCGCGGCAACGGTAGGGAACACCTTCAAGCTCGCGCTCATCGTGGCCGTGGCCGGCATCGGCATGATCGGCCTGGCCGTCGCCAGGCTGCCTGGCCCGGCACGGACGCCCCTGCTCGGCGCGACGGCAGGACTCGGCTACGGAGTGCTGGCGGTCGCGGCGCGGGTGCTGACCGGCTTCTCGCCGGCGCTCCTGGTCCGTGACCCCGCCGCCTACGCACTGGCCGCCGCCGGGATCGTGTCTTTCCTGTTCTACGCGTCGGCGCTGGAAGGCGGGAGCGTCACCGTCGCGGTCGCGGCCGTGGTGCTGGTGGAGACGGTTCCGCCCGCTGCCGTCGGGATCCTGCTGCTCGACGACAAGACCAGGCCCGGGCTGGCTGCCGTGGCCATCGCCGGGTTCGTCCTGGCGGTGATCAGCGCGGTGCTGCTCGCCCGGTTCGGCCAGACCGAGCACGAGGCCGGCGATGAGGCCGCGGCGCTGCCCGCGCAGGCCTCCGGCAGCGATCCCCATCCCGTCAACTGGAGCTGAACCCCTGGCCTACTCCGCCGGCCGGAAGACGGGATAGCTCTCGCCTTCGGCGGGGTGCACGAATGCAGCGGTCACCCGCAGCCCGGCCCGCGGCGCCGCCTGTCCCGCGCCGCCGGCGCCCTCAAGCCGCGTGCGCAGCCACGGTCCCTCGTCGAGTTCCACCAGGGCGAGCACGCTAGCCTCGGCCGGGCCGGCCGCAGCGGATTCCCGGGCGTGCAGCACCGCCCAGCTGATCAGGGTGCCGCGGCCGGCGGCGGGCTCCCACCGGGGGTCGTCCGCTCCGCAGCCGGGGCAGCCCGCTGCTCCCGGGCCGAGCCAGCGGCCGCAGCGGGCACAGCGCTTGATCAGCAGGACATCCCGCGCGGCAGCCTCGAAGAAGGCAGCGGAACGCTCGTCTGCCCGGATGATGCCAACATCCATCGCCGGCCCCTCGCTCACCCGCTGGCGGTCCGCTCCCCGAGCCGGGCCAGGACGTCTGGCAGGTCGCCGGCGTGCAGCACGCCCAGCCGCTGGGTGGCCCTGGTCAGGGCCACGTAGAGGTCGCTGTGCCCGCGCGGCGACTCGGCCAGGATCTGGCCGGGCTCCGCGACGATCACCGAGTCGAACTCCAGTCCCTTGGCCTGCCGCACGCTGAGGACCACCACCGTGTTCTCCAGTTCGGCTTCGGAGCCGACGGACGCGCCCGGCACGGCGGCACAGACCGCGCTGCCCAGCTCGCCGAGCCGCGCCGCCGGGACGATCACGGCCACCCGGCCGTCACCCGCCTCGGCGGCCTCCTGCTCCGCCACCTCGCCGAGCCGCTTGTCCAGCTCGCCGGGCGGGACCGGCAGGTGCCACGGCTCGGCCCCCGATTCCCGGACCGACCGCGGCAGGTCAGACTCGGCCAGCGGGCCGATCGCCGCCGCCACGTCCGCGGCCACGGCCATGATCTCGGCGGGCGTCCGGTAGTTGACGGTCAGCCGCTCCAGCCGCCACCGCTTGCCCAGGTACGGCTCGAGCGCGTCCTGCCAGGACGACGTGCCGGCCGGGTCGCCGGTCTGGGCCACGTCACCGACCAGGGTCATGGACCGGGTGGGGCAGCGCCGCATCAGCATCCGCCATGCCATCTCCGAGAGTTCCTGCGCCTCGTCCACGATGACGTGCCCGAACGCCCACGTCCGGTCGGCCGCGGCCCGCTCCGCCGTCGTCAGGTAGTCCGCCTCGGCGTGCCGCTCGGCCAGCCGCTGCGGATCGATCAGGTCGGAGGCGAGCAGGACCTCCGGGTCCTGCAGGTCGCGGGAGAGGAGATCGACCACGCCGCCGGCGTAGGCGATCGCCTCCCGGCGCTCCCGCTCCTCCCTCGCCCGCTGCGCCCCGTCGTCCTCGCCGAGCAACTCCGCCGCCTCGTCGAGCAGCGGGACGTCGGCAGCCGCCCAGCCGCCGTCCGGATCGCGCAGCAGCGCCGCGCGCTCCCGTTCGGTCAGCCGGGGCGCAGCCCGGCGGAGGCGCGCGGGGGAAGACAGCAGGTCCGACAGCAGCCGCTGCGGGGTGAGCCTGGGCCACAGCCGGTTGATCGCGGCCCGGACCTGGGGGTCGCCGCGCAGTTCGCGCCGGATGTCGTCCATCGCGACCTCGTCGAGCACGCTGTGATCCGGCGGCCCGTCCTCGCCCAGAATCTCCGCGACCATCGCATCGGTCTCCTGCATGGCGTCGCCGAGCCTGGCCACCTGCCGGGCAAGCGCACTGATGATCTCACGGACGAAGATGGGACGGGCCTGGTTGTGCGGCCTGCGGGATCGCCTGGCCTTTTCCCTCGCCCGGGCGCACGTCTCCCGGTCCAGCCGCAGTACCTCACGGTCGAACCGGATCTCCGTCGCCTGCTCCGGCACCCGCTGCCTGTCCCTGACCGCGGCGGCGACCACAGGCGCCATGGCGAGCCTGCCCTTGATGACGGACACCTCGGCGGGTTCCTCGCGCTGCGGGGTGATCCCCGGGTACAGCTCGCTCAGGGTGGACAGCACCACGTCGGTCTCGCCGAGCGCGGGGAGCACCTGCCCGATGTAGCGCAGGAACGTCGCGTTCGGGCCGACGATGAGCACGCCGCGCTTCTCCAGCTGCCGCCGGTGCGTGTACAGCAGGTACGCCGCCCGGTGCAGCGCCACGGCCGTCTTCCCGGTGCCCGGGCCGCCCTGCACCACGACCACGCCCTGCTGCGGCGCACGGATGATCCTGTCCTGCTCGGCCTGGATGGTCTCGACGATGTCGGACATCCGGCCGGTCCGGCTGGCATTGAGCGCCGCGAGCAGCGACGCCTCGCCGGTGAGCCCCTGATGCTGGTGTCCCTGCGGCGCGCTCAGGTCGAGCACCTCGTCGTCGAAGCCGGTGACCTGCCTGCGACGGGTCTTGATGTGCCTGCGGCGGCTGACGCCCTCCGGCGAGGCCGCGGTAGCCAGGTAGAACGGCCGCGCGGCGGGCGCTCGCCAGTCAAGCAGCAGCGGCTCGTAGTCCGCGGACTCGTCGCGGATGCCCATCCGGCCGATGTAGCGCCGGTCTCCTTCGGCAAAGTCCAGCCTGCCAAAGCACAGCCCGTTCTCGGCCGCGTCCAGCTGGGCTATCCGGGTGCTGAACATGTCGGCTGACACGTCCCGCTCGGTCCGGGCCGCCGGGGTGCCGCCGCTTTCCCGCAGCGTCCAGGTCAGCCGGCTGACCGCCCGCTCCCGCAGGCCGTCGAGGCGGCCGTAGAGCATGCCGACGTACTCCTGCTCACGGTGCAGGTCCTCGCCGTAGGGCAGCTCCTCGCCGTAGGGCAGCGGCGGCTGCCCTGCGGCTGTGCCAGCGGGCTTCCCTGCGGCCGGCCCGGGCTTTTCCGCATGGTCGGACGGCAATTTGCCCGGTGATTTTGACAAGAAACCCCTTCCCGGCTACAATTGTCGCGAGCCTCTGCAATGGAGGCTCTTTGTATTTTAGGGCGGCACAGTTTTTCGGAACGACAAACTCTATCAAGAGATTATCGCCGACCGCGATGGCTAGTTCCGCCGCCGCGAAGACGCCGCGAAGACGCGGCGGGACGCCGTCGGCGGGCGTGCCGGGGCCGTCCGGCGCGGCGGGATGCGCAGCCCGAGGCGCGGCGGTCACTTGCTATCCGGCCCCCATGGTGCGACGGAGGTGGGGCCGTAAGCGACGATGCTGCTCCGGACCCCGGCAGCCGGAAATGCGTGCCCGGGGTGATCCGATAAGCATCGGGCCGGCTCCCCGCGACGGAGTGCGGCAGCCCGGAGGCGTCCCACGGCCTGGTAATTCGGCGGAAAGTCACAGACACAATCCCGCGGCATTTCTGGCCCGCCCTTTTACCGGCCGGGGGCACGCGCTCACCATCGACAGCGGCTGGCGTGAGGTCGCCGAGACGGCGCTCGCGTTCGCGGCAAGGTTCGTCCCGCCGAAGCCGGTCAGCTGATCCCGGCGTCGTACGGCCGGCCGCCGCGGAAGGCCCCGGGCCTGCCCGGCCGCGAACCGGTCACTTAGGATAAGGAAGGGCAGAGTACTACGGGCAGTCGGCTGGAAGCGGACCCGCCGGATTCCGGGGGTTCTCCCGGGTCTGGGCGGGCGCGCCAGGCCCGGATGTGCAGGTCGGGTGGTTCGCGTCCGGTGGCCTCGGTGCTGACCATCAGCGGCGTGCCGGCGCAGGGGAGGTGCCGCTGGCCGCTATCGTCCCCCACTGAGGGGGCGCTTGACGGGCTTCCGGCCGCAGAAATCCTTTGACTACTTATATATGTAAGTGCATATAGTCAGATGTCATCCGTGTCCATGCGCGCGGGACCGCAGGCGGAGGCCGGGACATGAACGTCATCCTCAGCACCGGTCGTGACCGGCGGTCACGGCGCGACGGGGTGCGGCAGGATGCGGATGTCGTCTCACCGGTCCCCGGGCTGGACCGGCGGCGGCTCGCGGCGTGGTACGCGGCGTTCGCCCTGTTCGCCGGCCTGGTCGCGGTCTTCACCCGGCAGGCGGACCAGACCTGGGGGATCTGGGCCACAGGCGGCTACCTGCTGGCCGCGCTGACGGCGGCGTTCTGCCGCCGCCCGCTCGGGCGGGACGCGGCGCTCCTGATCGCCGCGGCCGGCGCGCTGGCGGGCCCGCTGACCTGGCTGGCCGTCCGCAGGCCCGCGACGGCCGACGTCGCGGTCGTCGCGCGTGCCGCGATGCTGCTGGTGCGGCAGGGCAGCCCGTACCTGGCGCCGACGCAGCTGTCCGCCTGGCGGTCCTACGATCCCTACCTCCCCGTGATGAGCGTTTTCGGGCTGTTCCGGACCGCAGACCTGCCCGGCGTGATCGGCGATCCGAGGCTGTGGCTCGCGGTTGCCTGCGCGGCGCTGCTCGCCGTGGCGTTCGGCGTCGCCGCCCCGCATCAGCTGCGGCGGTGTGCCGGGTGCCGGGACGAGGCGCTCCGCCGCGCCGTGTTCGCCCTGACCACGCCCGTGCTGGCGATGCCGCTGGCGCTGGGAATCACCGACCCGCCGGTGCTGGCGCTGTTCTTCGTGGCGCTGGCCTGTCTTGGCGCCGCCGCGCCTGCTGCCGGGCCCGGCCTGCCGCTGGGGCTGCACCGGATCCGGCCGTCGCTACCGGCGATCGCGGGCCTGGCGATCGGGATCGCGTGTGCCATGAAGCTCACCGCGTGGCCGGCCCTGCCCGTGCTCGCCGTGATGATCGCCGGACGGGACGGCAGGCGCGCGGCGGCGCGTTTCGCGGCGACAGCCGTGGTCACGGCGGGTGCCGCGATCGCGGTGACTGCCCCGGGCGCCCTGGCGAAGCCCGTGGTCTTCGTGCAGAACATCGTCCTGTACCCGCTCGGCCTGACCCGGCACGTCTCGCCGGCGGCCAGCCCGCTGCCCGGGCACCTGCTCGCCGCCACCGGCACCGCCGGGCACTGGGTCGCCATCGGCCTGCTGCTGGCCGCCGGTGCCGCGGTCGCCGCCTGGATCATCCTCCGCAGGCCGGCCGACGCCCGCGCCGCCGCCTGGCGCCTCGCCGTCGGGCTGTGCGTCATGTTCGTCCTCGCGCCCGCCACCCGGTGGGGATACTTCGCCTACCCCCTGGGCCTGCTCGGCTGGCTCGGCCTCACCGGACGCGACCGGGCCGCCGCGGGCCTCGCGCAGGCCCCGGCCGGGGCCCGGGCCCCGGCCCGGGACCTGGCCGGGCTGCTCCCCGTCCTGGCCAGGCTGAGGCCGGTGCTGGCGGGGCTCCTGGCGTCGCCGGGACCGGCCGATCCGGCCGCGGCCGCCGGGTCCGCGGATTCGATCGGCACGGCCGCGGTGGCCGCGCCGTCCCGATCAGGGTCTAGCCGCTGAGACGGTGCGCGATGTCCGCGACGACCGTCGGGCGTGCGGGCTCAGGATCAACGTGGCGTGGTGCGCCAGGATGCCGCCGTTGCCGCTGACCAGGATCACGTCACTGCCCGGCGCCTGCCTGGCGCCGCCGTCGCCCCGGGCCTGGATGACCGCCTCGGACAGCGGCGTGAAGCCCCACATGTAGTAGGAGGACAGCTGGCCGCCGCCGGTGTTCACCGGCAGTGACCCGCCGGGCGCGAGCGCTCCCGAGGCGGCGAACGGGCCGCCCTCGCCCTTCGCGCAGAACCCGTAGTCCTCCAGCGTGACCACGACCGTGTAGGTGTAGCAGTCGTAGATCTGGCACATCGTCACGTCGCCGGCGCCGATGCCCGCCATGGCCATGGCGGCAGGCCCGGCGGTGGCGGCGCCGGTGCGCAGGCCGAACTCGCTGCCCCGCTCCATCGGATGGCCCGGGTGCCCCTGGCCCCAGCCCCAGATGTGCACGGGCGGCCTGCGCAGGCCGGCGGCCCGGTCCGTGGCCGTCACCACGACGGCGATGGCACCGTTGGAGACCAGGCAGCAGTCGAGCAGGTGCAGCGGCTCGACGATCCACCGCGACGCCTGATGGCCGGCGATGGTGAGGGGATCGCGGAGCTGGGCACGCGGGTTGCCGGCCGCCCACGCGCGCTGCGCGACCGCGACCGCGCCGAACTGCTCGCTGGTCGTGCCGTAGCTGGCCATGTGCCGGCGGGCGGCCAGGGCGTACTCGGCGGTGACGGTGCGGTAGCCGAATCCCGCGGCCAGGCCCGGCAGCCCGTGCCACTGCGGCCGGGAACCGGCTCCGCCCGTTGCGGCCCCGCCCGCTCCGGCCCCGCCCGCTCCGGCCCTGCCCGCTCCGGTCCCGCCCCGCATGCCGAACGTGGCGCCGGCCGGCGCCTCGGCCCGCAGCGGCGTGTCCGCGAACACGCAGGCCACCGCCCTTACCGAGCCGCTGGTGACGGCGAGCGCGGCCAGCCCGACCGCCGCCCCGGCAGAGGCGCCGTAGGCATTGATGACGCTGAGCAGGCGAAGATCCCGCAGCCCCAGGATCTCGGCCAGCCCGACATCCAGCACGCTGCCGGCGATCCCGGGGCAGATGAGCAGCCCGTCGAGGTCGGCCAGCCCCAGGCCCGCGTCGGCGGCCGCGAGCCGCACCGCCTCGGCGGCCAGCCGCCGCGAGGTGCGGCCGTACACCTTGCCGAGCTCGGTCATGCCGAGGCCGGCGATCGCGGCACTGGGCGGGGGTACGCGCACGAGTCCAGTGTCGGTGCGAGTGGCGGTTACTGTCTGCTGTTATCCTGAGGGTCCGTGGAGCGGAGGCATTACCCGCATCGCACCGACCACGGGAGAACATCTTGGCCGCATCAGCGCGCGCGTCACGGCCGATCGAAACCAGGCACCTGTTCGTCACCGGGGGAGTGGCGTCGAGTCTCGGCAAGGGACTGACCGCCTCCAGCCTCGGGCGCCTGCTGAAGCTGCGCGGCCTACGGGTCACCATGCAGAAGCTCGATCCCTACCTCAACGTCGACCCGGGCACCATGAACCCCTTCCAGCACGGCGAGGTGTTCGTGACCGACGACGGCACCGAGACCGATCTTGACGTCGGTCACTACGAGCGCTTCCTCGACACCGAGCTCAAGGGCTCGGCGAACGTCACCACCGGGCAGATCTACTCCACCGTGATCGCCAAGGAGCGCCGCGGCGAGTACCTGGGCGACACCGTCCAGGTCATCCCGCACATCACGAACGAGATCAAGTCCCGGATCCTCGAGATGGCCGGCCCCGAGGTTGACGTGGTGATCACCGAGGTGGGCGGGACGGTGGGCGACATGGAGTCGCAACCGTTCCTCGAGGCGATCCGCCAGATCCGGCACGAGATCGGCCGCGACCGCTGCTTCTTCCTGCACGTGTCGCTGCTGCCCTACATCGTGCCGTCCGGCGAGGTGAAGACCAAGCCGACCCAGCACTCGGTGGTCGCGCTGCGCAGCATCGGCATCCAGCCCGACGCGATCGTCTGCCGCTCTGACCGGGCCATCAGCGGCGGCCTGAAGCGCAAGATCAGCCTGATGTGCGACGTGGACGAGGAAGCCGTGGTGTCGGCGGCGGACGCGGTCTCCATCTATGACATCCCCAGGGTGCTGCATTCCGAGGGTCTCGACGCCTACGTGGTGCGGCGGCTCGGGCTGCCCTTCAGGGACGTGGACTGGCACGATTGGGACGAGCTGCTGCGCCGGGTGCACCGGCCCGCCCGCAGCGTCACGATCGCGCTGGTCGGCAAGTACGTGGACCTGCCGGACGCCTACCTGTCGCCGACCGAGGCGCTGCGGGCCGGCGGGTTCGGGAACGACGCCAGGGTCACCATCCGCTGGGTGCCCAGCGACGACTGCCAGACCCCCGAGGGCGCGGCCCGCGAGCTTGACGGGGTGGACGGCGTGCTCATACCGGGCGGCTTCGGGGTGCGCGGGATCGAGGGGAAGATCGGCGCGGTCCGGCACGCGCGGGAGCACGGCATCCCGCTGCTCGGCCTCTGCCTGGGGCTGCAGTGCGTGGCCATCGAGGCCGCCCGCGACCTGGCCGGCCTGCCGGACGCCAACAGCACCGAGTTCGACCCGGACACACCGGACCCGGTGATCGCGACCATGGCCGATCAGGAGGACGTGGTGGCCGGGGAGCGGGACATGGGCGGCACGATGCGGCTCGGCCTCTACCCGGCCGCGCTCGCCGAGGGGAGCCTGGTGCGCGAGCTGTACGGGAAAGACGTGGTGGCCGAGCGGCACCGGCACCGGTACGAGGTCAACAACGCCTACCGGGACGTGCTCGAGCAGGCCGGCCTCGCCTGCTCGGGGCTGTCCCCGGATGGCCGTCTCGTCGAGTTCGTCGAGCTGCCGCGCAGCGTCCACCCGTTCTTCGTGGCCACCCAGGCGCACCCGGAGTTCCTGTCCCGCCCGACCAGGCCGCACCCGCTGTTCGCCGGCCTGGTGAGCGCCGCGCTCGAGCGCTCCAGGGCCAGGACCGGCACGGTCACGCAGGCGGTCCCGGCGGGACAGCGCGCGGTAGCCAGCGCGTGACCGGCCCGCGTCCCGGCGGCAGCCCGCCGCAGGCAGGCAGCCCGCCGCAGGCAGGCGTTCCGCCGCTGGCCGACGTCCGCGAGCAATGGCCGGTCCTGTCCTCGGTCGAGCATGTCCGCGGTCACATCGTGACGCTCCGCACCGACCGGGTGCTCATGCCGGACGGCACGTCAGCTGACCGGGAGGTCGTGGTCCATCCCGGCGCGGTCGGCATCGTCGCCCTCGACGACGACGACCGGGTGCTGATGATCCGCCAGTACCGGCATCCGGTGGGCCGGCTGCTCTGGGAGGTACCGGCGGGCCTGCGGGACGTGGACGGCGAGCCGGTGGCTCTGACCGCGCAGCGGGAGCTGCTGGAGGAGACCGGCTTCCGGGCCGGCGTGTGGCACGTGCTCGCGGACTATTTCTCCTCGCCGGGGGTGAGCACCGAGCGGCTGCGCATCTACCTCGCCCGCGGGCTGTCCGAGGTCTCCGCAGCCGAGCGGGACTTCGTCGCCGAGCACGAGGAGGCGCAGCTGCAGCTCGCCTGGGTCCCGATCGAGCACGCGGTCAGCCTGGTCCTTGCCGGCGAGCTGCACAACGGCCCGGCCGTAGTAGGTATCTTGTCCGCGTATGCCGCCAGGAGGGGCGGGTTCGCGGGGCTGCGCCCCGCGGACGCGCCAGAGCGTTAACCGGGCGGCCGGGAGGCTCGCCCAGGACTCATTCGCCGGCAACGGGGCCGGCGCCAGGGCGAACCAGGAAGGCTTGCATCCATGAAGGTCGGCGTTCCGAAGGAAGTCAAGAACCACGAGGACCGGGTGGCCATCACCCCGTCCGGCGCGCACGAGCTGGTGCGGGCCGGGCACCAGGTGTTCATCCAGGCCGGGGCGGGAAACGGATCGGCGATCCCGGATGAGGACTTCACCGCGGCCGGGGCCGCGATCCTGCCCGGCGCCGACGAGGTGTGGGACACCGCCGACCTGGTCCTCAAGGTCAAGGAGCCGATCGCCGGGGAGTACCACCGGATGCGCAAGGGGCAGGTGCTGTTCACCTACCTGCACCTGGCCGCGTCCCGGCCCTGCACCGACGCCCTGCTCGAGTCCGGCATCACCTCGATCGCGTACGAGACCGTCCAGCTGCCCGACGGGTCGCTGCCGCTGCTGGCGCCCATGTCGGAGGTGGCGGGCCGGATGGCGCCCCAGGTGGGGGCCCATCACCTGCAGAGCGACGGCGGCGGCCGCGGCGTGCTCATGGGCGGGGTGTCCGGGGTGTACGCGGCGAAGGTGGTCGTGCTCGGGGCCGGCGTGTCCGGCATGAACGCCGCCGCCATCGCCCTCGGCATGCAGGCCGAGGTGCTGCTCATCGACAAGAACATCGCGCGGCTGCGGGCCGCGGACGCGATCTACCAGGGGCACCTGCAGACCGTCGCGTCCAACGCCTACGAGATCGAGCGCGCGACGATCGACGCCGACCTCGTCATCGGCGCGGTGCTCGTGCCCGGCGCCAAGGCGCCCAAGCTGATCTCCAACGACCTGGTGTCCCGGATGAAGCCGGGCTCGGTGCTGGTGGACATCGCCATCGACCAGGGCGGCTGTTTCGAGGACTCGCGGCCCACCACCCACGCCGAGCCCACCTTCCGGGTGCACAACTCGCTCTTCTACTGCGTGGCCAACATGCCGGGCGCGGTGCCGCACACCTCCACCTACGCGCTGACCAACGTGACCCTGCCGTACATCGTGGAGATCGCCAGCCGCGGATGGCGGGACGCGCTGCGGGCCGACCCGGCGCTGGCCCTCGGCCTCAGCACGCACGAGGGCTCCCTGACCTGCCCGCCGGTCGGGGCGGCGCACGGCCTGCCCTGGGTCAGCCCCGGTGAGGTGCTCAACTGAGCACTATCACGGACGCGATCGGCGGCTACCTCGACCACCTGGCGGTCGAGCGCGGGCTCGCCGCGAGCACGCTCGAGTCCTACCGCAGGGATCTGCTGCGCTACTGCGACGCGCTGGCCGGCCAGGGGAAGACCGCGATAGGCCAGCCCACGGGCGCTGACATCGCGGCCTTCCTGGCCGGGCTGCGGGAGGGCGACGGGGAGCACATGCCGCTGGCGGCCAGTTCGGCCGGCCGGGCGGTGGTCGCGGTGCGGGGGCTGCACGCCTTCGCCGCGGCCCAGGGTCTGACCGCCGCCGACCCGGCCCGGCAGGTGCGGCCGCCGTCGCCGCCGCGGCGGCTGCCCAAGGCGATCACCGTGCACGAGGTGGAGCGGCTGCTGGCCGCTGCCGGGCCGCTGCCGGGCCGCGGCAGCGCGGCGGCCGCCCCGGCCAGGCTGCGGGACCGCGCCCTGCTCGAGTTCCTGTACGGGACGGGCGCGCGGATCTCCGAGGCCGTCGGCCTCGACATCGACGAGCTGGACCTCGCGGGCGAGGGGGTCGTCCGGCTGTCGGGCAAGGGCGGCAAGCAGCGGATCGTCCCGGTCGGCAGCTACGCGACCCAGGCGCTGCAGGCCTACCTCGTACGCGCCCGCCCGGCGCTGGCCGCCGCGGCCGCCCGGTCTGCCGCCCCGAAGGCCCGCGCCGCCGCGGCCCCGAAGGCCCGCGCCGCCGCGGAATCCGGCAGCCCGCGCCTCCCCCGCGCCGGCCGTGTTCCTCAACGCCCGCGGCGGCCGGCTGACCCGGCAGGGCGCCTGGATGGTGCTGCACGCGGCCGCCGGCCGCGCCGGGCTGGACCACGTATCGCCGCACACGCTGCGGCACTCCTACGCCACCCATATGCTGGACGGCGGTGCCGACATCCGGGTGGTGCAGGAACTGCTCGGTCACGCTTCGGTCACCACCACTCAGGTCTACACGCTGGTGACCGTGGACAAGCTCCGCGAGGTGTACGCTGCGGCGCATCCGCGTGCCCTCGGCTGACAGCCCGCAACCGCCTGACGATGATCAAGTTTGCCCATATCAGGCCCAACCGGTGAGTCGGCTTGCCGCATCATGCCCCAGGCCCTAGAGTCCGGGTTTCAGCGGAGTCTTTTGCTAGTCCGCTCGGGAGGTTCAGCAGCTGGTGGCAACATCCCGCATGAGTACGAAGTCCGCGCAGGACGGACGGCTCGGTCCCACCGGCCGCCCGCTTCCGGTGTTCCCCGTGCCCGAGCCGTTGCTCAGTCATGGCCCGGCCCGGGTGGCCGCCGTCTGCAACCAGAAGGGCGGGGTCGGCAAGACGACGACCACGATCAACCTCGGCGCGGCCCTCGCCGAGTTCGGCCGCCGGGTGCTGCTCGTCGACTTCGACCCGCAGGGAGCCCTGTCGGTCGGGCTCGGCATCCAGCCGCACGAGCTGGAGAGTTCCGTCTACAACCTGCTGATGGAGCGGGGCGTCACCGCCCGCGACGTGCTGATCAAGACGAACGTCAACGGCATGGACCTGCTGCCGAGCAACATCGACCTGTCCGGCGCCGAGGTGCAGCTGGTGCACGAGGTCGGCCGGGAGTACGTGCTCGGCGGCGTGCTGGAGCCGGTGCTGCCGGACTACGACGTCGTGCTCATCGACTGCCAGCCCTCGCTCGGCCTGCTCACCGTCAACGCGCTCGCCTGCGCCCACGGCGTGCTCGTCCCGCTCGAGTGCGAGTACTTCGCGATGCGCGGCGTCGCCCTGCTGATGGAGACCATCGACAAGGTCTCGCGCCGGCTGAACCCGAGGCTGATCATGGACGGCCTGCTCGCCACCATGTACGACTCGCGCACGCTGCACACCCGCGAGGTGCTGTCCAGCGTGGTGCAGGGATTCGGCGACAAGGTGTTCCACACGGTGATCAACCGCACCGTCCGGTTCCCTGACGCCACGGTGGCCGGCGAGCCAATAACTCGTTTCGACTCCTCTTCCATGGGGGCGAGCTCGTATCGTGAGCTTGCCAAGGAGGTGCTGGAGCGGTGGCAGCAGCAGCAGCAGGCGGATCGCGGGGGTCTAGGTCCCGGCGGGTGAGACTACCTGGTATTGCCGAGCTGCTGCGCCCGGTCCCCGCCGGTCTTCCCGTCCCCACCCAGCGGCCCGCCTCTGGGCGCGAGATGCACACGCAAAAGATCACTGTCTACCTGTCCGCCGACGAGCTGCTCGACCTGGAACAGGGCCGGCTGACCCTGCGCAGCTACGGGATCCCGACCGACCGTGGGCGCCTGGTCCGGGAGGCGATCGCCGTGCTGCTCGCCGACCTGGACGCGCGGGGAGAAGACAGCGTGCTGGCCATGCGGCTGGGCCTGGCGAGGCGAACGGACTCAGTGGCGACGCGAACGGACTCAGGTGACGGACTACCCGGCGACCGGTGAGGTAGCCACGGCGGAGACGGGCGGCACGGCCGGCTTCCAGGTCCATCTCGACGTGTTCGAAGGCCCCTTCGACCTGCTGCTCGCGCTCATCTCCAAGCACAAGCTGGACATCACCGAGGTCGCGCTCTCCCAGGTCACCGACGAGTTCATCGGCTACATCCGGGCCCTCGCCGATGGCTGGGACCTGGACCAGGCCAGCTATTTCCTCGTCGTCGCCGCCACCCTGCTCGACCTCAAGGCGGCCCGGCTGCTGCCGGCCGGCGAGGTCGAGGACGAAGAGGATCTCGCCCTGCTCGAGGCCAGGGACCTGCTGTTCGCCCGGCTGCTCCAGTACCGCGCCTACAAGGAGGTCGCTGCGGTGTTCGCCGGCCGGATGGCCTCGGCCGCGCGGCGCTTCCCGCGGCGGGTGCCGGTCGAGCCGCGGTTCGCCAGCCTGCTGCCCGAGGTGCTGCTCGGCCTGGGCCCGGCCGAGTTCGCCAGGATCGCCGCGCGCACGCTCGCGCCGAAGCCGCCGCCGGTGGTCTCGACCGACCACATCCACGCGCCCCGCACCAGCGTCCGCGAGCAGGCGGAGATTATCAGCGGCAGGCTCCGGCAGCTCGGCCGCGCCACCTTCCGCAGCCTCACATCGGACTGCGCGGGTACGTTCGAGGTAGTGGCCAGGTTCCTGGCGCTCCTGGATCTCTACCGCGATGCGGCGGTGTCCTTCGAGCAACTGGCCGCGCTCGGCGAGCTGTATATCACCTGGACCGGGACATCGCGGAAGGAAGGCGAAGAACTTTGATACCGAACGGCTCCGACCCGGGCCCGGCGGAGCACGACGGGACATCCGGCGGCGATACCAGCGAACTCCCCGGCCTGGGCACCTGCATGGAAGCCGTGCTGCTCGTGGTGGACGAGCCCGTGTCCGACCTGCTGCTCGCCCAGGTGCTCGAGCGCCCCAGGGACGAGGTGGCGGCCGGGCTGCGCGCGCTGTCCGCCGCCTACACGGCCGAAGGCCGCGGCTTCGACCTGCGCGAGGTCGCCGGGGGATGGCGGCTGTACACCCGGGAGGAGTGCGCCCCGGTGGTGGAGCGGTTCCTCACCGACGGCCAGGAGGTGCGGCTGACGCAGGCCGCGCTGGAGGCCCTCGCCGTGGTCGCCTACCGGCAGCCGGTGAGCCGGGCCAGGGTGTCGGCGGTCCGCGGTGTCAACTGCGACGGCGTGATGCGCACGCTCACCCTGCGCGGGCTGGTGGAGGAGCAGGCGACCGACCCCGAGACGGGGGCGATCCTGTACCGGACCACCGGCTACTTCCTCGAGCGCCTCGGCCTGGCCAGCCTCGCCGAGCTGCCGGAGCTCGCGCCGTTCCTGCCGGAGAACGTCGAGGACGAGCAGGACGCTGGTCATGGACCCTGAGGACCCGGAGCGGGACACGCTGATCGACGCCGACGGCCCCGAAGGCGTCCGGCTGCAGAAAGTCCTCGCCGCCGCCGGCGTGGGCAGCCGGCGGGCCTGCGAGGAGCTGATCGGCGAGGGCAGGGTCGAGGTAGACGGGCAGGTCGTCCGCAGGTTCGGGGCCCGGGTTGACCCCCAGCGCCAGATCATCAGGGTGGACGGGCGCCGCATCCCCGCCCGCCAGGACCTGGTCTACCTCGCGCTCAACAAGCCGGCCGGGGTGCTCACCGCGATGTCGGACGACCGCGGCCGCAAGACCATCGCCGACCTGCTGCCGGCCGGCGGCGAGCGGCTCTTCCACGTGGGCAGGCTGGACTACGACACCGAGGGGCTCATCCTGGCGACCAACGACGGCGAGCTCGCGCACCGGCTCGCCCACCCCCGGTACGGCGTGCTCAAGACCTACCTGGCGGACGTGACCGGGCCGGTGCCGTCGGCCCTCGGCAGGCGGCTGGCCACCGGGATCCAGCTCGAGGACGGCGTCGCCACCGCGGACAGGTTCCGGATCGTGGACCGGGCAGGGTCGCGGGCGCTCGTGGAGATCACCCTGCACGAGGGGCGCAAGCACATCGTGCGGCGGATGCTCGCCGAGGCGGGGCACCCGGTCAGCCGCCTGGTGCGCACCCAGCTCGGCCCGGTCCGGCTCGGCTCGCTCCCCCCCGGCCGCGCCCGCGAGCTGACCACCGCCGAAATAGGCGAGCTCTACGAGGCCGTGGGTCTGTAGCCTGGAAGACCAGGTTCAGCGGTCGAATGAGGAGGATCCGTGCCGGTCAGGGCGATCCGGGGTGCCGTCCAGGTGGAGGCTAACCAGCGCGAGGCGATCATTGAGGGGACCGCGGAACTAGTGGCCGAGGTGATGGCGCGCAACGAACTGGTTACCGACGACGTGATCAGCGTTCTGTTCACCGCCACCCCCGACCTGACCGCGGATTTTCCCGCGCTGGCCGCGCGCAAGAACGGGTTCCATGACGTCCCGCTGCTGTGCGCGACCGAGATCGACGTGCCGACGGCGCTGCCGCGGGTCGTCCGGCTGCTCATGCACGTCGAGACGGAGCGGCCGCGCTCGGCGATACGGCACGTCTACCTGCGCGGCGCGGCCGCGCTGCGCCTGGACATCGCCCAGTGACCACCCGCCCGGCCGACCCCGGGCCGCCCGGCTCGACCCGGAAAGCGGTGCCGCCGGCCGCCCCCCGTTCCCGGGGGGCGTCGTGATCATCGGCACCGGCCTGATCGGGACCTCGGTCGGGCTGGCCCTGCGCGAGCTCGGCGTCCGCGTGTGGCTCGCCGACGGCGACACCCGCGCGGCCAGCATGGCCGCAAGCCTCGGCGCCGGCGAACTGCTCCCCGCCAGCGACGGCCCGCCCCCCACCGTGCACGCGCCCGCCGTCCCCGGCTCCGCGCCTCCCGCGCCCGCCGTCCCCGGCTCCGCACCACCCGCTGGCTCCGGCTCGGCGCCGTCCGCTGGCTCCGGCTCCGCGCTCCCCTCGTCCGCTGGCTCCGGTTCCGGCTCGGCGCCGCCCGCCGTCCCCGGCTCCGTGCCTCCCGCGTCCGCTGGCCTCGACCTGGCCCCGCCGCCGGGCGGTCCGGCCGATCTCGCCGTGCTCGCGGTCCCGCCGGACGCGGTCGCGCCGGTGCTCGCGGCCGCCCAGGCCGCCGGGCTGGCGGCCTGCTACACCGACGTGGCCAGCGTGAAAGCCCGGCCGCTCGCCGCCGTCCGCGCCCAGGGCTGCGACCTGGCCGGCGACGTGCCCGGGCACCCGCTGGCCGGCCGGGAGCGCAGCGGCCCCGCGGCCGCCCGCGCGGACCTGTTCCTCGGCCGCCCGTGGGCGCTCTGCCCGGCAGCCGAGACCACACCGCGGGCCATCGCGTGCGTCACCGCCCTGGTTACCGCCTGCGGGGCCGAGCCGGTCACCGCGGCGGCCGGGGAGCATGACCGCTGGGTGGCACTCGTCTCCCACGCGCCGCACGTGGTCGCCGCGGCGATGGCAGCCCGGCTGGCCGCCGCGCCGGACGGCGCGCTGGCCCTGGCCGGCCAGGGCCTGCGAGATGTGACCAGGATCGCGGCCGGCGACACCGCCCTCTGGACGCAAATCCTGCTCGCCAACGCGGCAGGCGTCAGCGACGTCCTCGCCCTCGTCGCCGACGACCTCCGCGAGGCCGCCGCGGCGCTGGCGGACTCCGAGGCGGCACGGCCCGGCCAGGCCGACGAGAAGGCCGCTGCGCGGCTGGCCGCGCTGCTCGACACCGGCGGGGCCGGGGTCGCCCGGATCCCGGGCAAGCACGCAGGCCCGGCCACCCGCTACGCGATCGTCCAGGTCGTCATCCCGGACCAGCCGGGCGCACTGGCCCGGCTCTTCCAGGCCTGCGGGGAGGCCGGCGTCAACATCGAGGACATCGGCATCGAGCACTCGCCCGGCCTGCCCTCCGGCGTCGCCGAGCTCGCCGTCAAGCCCGCCGCCGCCGCCCCCCTCGCGGCGGCCCTGTCGGCCCGCGGCTGGCCCGCCCGTGCCCCGCAGCCGGACCCCGGATCGGGAGGACCGTCATGATCATCCCGACTTTGCACACGTTACGCTCAAAGAAAACGATAACTGCTCCCGATTTTTGGTAATAGCGCGTGCAAGGTGGCCGTCAGGGCGCGGGCCCGGGCGGCGCGGCTGGGCCAGCATGATCGATGGGGAGTTGTGTACCACCTGAGGTAGGCAACTCCCCATCGATCATGGAAGCGAGCTGCCGGTGCAGGGCGGGTGGCCGCCGCGGCGCCCGCCCAGGCCCCGCTCCGCCTATTTCCATGATCATCCCGACTTTCCATGCGCTGTGCGGTACATACCCGGACAAACTGGTGCGGTACTTTCGCGTACCGCATGGAAAGTGGCTGGATGCGGGGGAAAAAGTGGCTGGGTGCGGACGCCGGTGCGCGGCGGGGGCAGGCGGTGGCCGGGCGGGGGGCAGGCGGCCGGGCGGGGGCAGGCGGGGGCCGGGCGGGGGGCAGGCGGCCGGGCGGGGGCAGGCGGGGGCCGGGCGGGGGGCAGGCACGGGTGCGGCGCGGCGGCGGCGCCGTCGGCGCGGCCTGGGCCGTCCGCGCCCGCCGGTAGCATCACTTCGTGGCTGATTGCCTTGTCATCGCGGTAGATGGACCCTCCGGCTCCGGCAAATCGAGTGCCGCGCGCGGGGCGGCCCGGGCGCTCGGCCTGCGCTACCTGGACACCGGCGCGATGTACCGCGCGCTGACCTGGTGGCTGCTGACGCAGAACGCCGACGTGGCCGACGCGGCGGCCGTGGCCGCCAGCGCGTCGCGTCCGGCCATCGAGGTGGGCACCGACCCCGACCAGCCGTTCGTGACCGTTGACGGCGCCGACGTGTCCGGACCGATCCGCAGCCGGCCGGTCTCCAACGCGGTCAGTGCGGTGGCCTCGGTCCCCGAGGTGCGCAGGCACCTGATCGGCCGGCAGCGGGAGATCATAGCCAAGGCGTGCGCGGAGGCCGGCGGGATCGTCGCCGAAGGGCGCGACATCGGCACCGTGGTGGCCCCGGACGCGGCGGTCAAGGTGTTCCTCACCGCCGCCGACACCGCGCGCGCCCGCCGCCGCGCCGCCGACCTGGCCGCCGACCCCGCCGCGACCGTCGAGCTGACCCTGGCCGAGCAGGCCCGCAGGGACCGGCTGGACGCCCCGCAGATGGAGCGGGCGGCCGACGCCGTCCCGATCGACTCCACCACGCGCGACCTCACCGAAGTGGTCGGCACGATCGTCGCGCTGGCGCAGGCCAGCCCGGCCGCCGCGGCGGCCGACCCGGCCAGGAGGGCCTGATCATGCCGAACGCACGCAGCGTGGACTCGCCGGCCGCTCCGGACTCGCCGGCCAGGCCGGATGTGACGGCCTGCCCGGACCTGGCGGCCGGCGGATTCCGGCCCCGCGCCCGTCGTAGCGGTCGTGGGCAGGCCCAACGTGGGCAAGTCCACCCTGGTCAACCGGATTCTCGGCAGCAGGCAGGCGGTCGTGGAGGACACCCCGGGCGTCACCCGCGACCGGGTCGCCTACGACGCGAACTGGTCCGGGCGCGCATTCACCCTGCTGGACACCGGCGGCTGGGATCCCGCGGTGGAGGGGACGGAGGCCCTGGCCGCCAGGGTCGCCTGGCAGGCGAGGCTGGCCGTGGACGCGGCGAGCGCGGTGCTGTTCGTCGTGGACGCCGTCGTCGGGGCGACGGACGCGGACGAGGCGGTCGCCGCCGTGCTGCGCCGCTCCGGCAAGCCGGTGGTGCTGGCGGCCAACAAGGTGGACGACGCGCCCGGCGAGCCTGCCGCGGCCTCGCTGTGGTCGCTGGGCCTGGGCGAGCCGTATCCGGTCAGTGCGCTGCACGGCCGGGGCAGCGGGGATCTGCTGGACGCGGTTCTCGCGTCGCTGCCGGAGGGTCCCCCGGAGCCGTTCGGCGAAATCAGAGGGCCCCGGCGGATCGCCCTCATCGGCCGCCCGAACGTGGGCAAGTCCAGCCTGCTCAACAAGCTCGCCGGCCAGCCGCGGGCGGTCGTGGACAAGGTCGCGGGCACCACCAGGGACCCGGTGGACGAGCTCATCGAGCTGGACGGGAAGACCTGGCGGTTCGTCGACACGGCCGGCATCAGGCGCAGGTTCCGGGACAGCCAGGGCGCCGACTACTACTCGGCGCTGCGGACCGCGGGCGCGCTGGACCGGGCCGAGGTCGCCGTGGTCCTGATCGACGCGAGCGAGCCGCTCGCCGAGCAGGACCTGCGGATCGTCGGCATGGTGATCGAGGCGGGCCGCGGTCTCGTGCTGGCCTTCAACAAGTGGGACCTGGTTGACGAGGACCGGCGCCGGTTCCTTGACCGCGAGCTCGACCGGCAGCTGCACACGGCGCGGTGGGCGCCGCGGGTGAATCTGTCGGCCGCGACCGGCCGGCACACCGACCGGCTCGTCCCCGCCATCGAGACGGCGCTGGAAGGCTGGGAGACCCGGGTGCCGACGGGCAGGCTGAACGCCTGGCTGAGCGGCCTGGTCGCGGCCACGCCGCCGCCGGTGCGCGGCGGGAAGCAGCCGAAGATTATGTTCGCCACCCAGGCGGGTGCGGCGCCGCCGCACTTCGTCCTGTTCACCACGGGGTTCCTGGAGGCGTCCTACCGCAGGTTCATCGAGCGGCGGCTGCGTGAGGAGTTCGGCTTCGAGGGCACCCCTATCAGGGTGTCCGTCCGCCCCCGGGACAAGCGCACCGGCCGCCCCGCGCGGCCCTGAGGCCCCCTCGGCGACGCTGGCACAGGGCGGGAGACCAGATGGCCGCCGTCGGCGGCCAGCAGCCGGTACAGGGCCGCGCCGGAGGCTTCGTCGCGTGCCGTCAGGCGTACTGGTCCTGCTGGGCTGCCGTTCCCGCCAGGACTTCCCGGATCAGGTCCTCGGAACGGCGCGGATCGGCGCTCAGTATGCTCATCCGCTCCATGGCCAGCAGGTAGCGGTTGACCTCGGGCCGCTTGTCCAGGTAGAGGGCGCTGGTCAGCTGCTCCACGTACACGATGTCCGGCATCTCGCGGTCGGCGAACCGCAGGATGCTGAACCCGCTCGGGGCGGGCAGGCCGGCCGCGCCGCGGGGGGTGATCTGGAGGGTGAGGTTGCGGCGCGCGGTCGCCTCCAGCACGGACTCGAGCTGCTCGCGCATGACCTCGCGGCCGGCGACGGGACGGCGCAGCGCCTCCTCGTCCAGGATCACCCACAGCCGCAGCTCGCCCGCCGCGAACCGGCGCTGGCGTTCCTTGCGCAGGATGACGTGGCGGTCTGCCTCGTCGTGCGGGATGTCGCTCAGGGCGAGCACCGCGGCCGCATAGTCCTCGGTCTGCAGCAGGCCGGGCACGACCTGCGGCTCGTAGACGCGGATGGACTCGGCCGCTTCCTCCAGGCCGATGTAGGGCTGGAACCATCCGGGCAGGATGTCGTTGTAGCGGTACCACCATCCCGGCCTGTTAGCCTGGCTGGCCAGCGTGAGCAGGTGCTCCCGCTCGGCGGGGTCGGTGACGCCGTAGTGGCTGAGCAGGTCGGCGACGTCGATCTCCCTGACGGCGTTCCTGCCGAGCTCGATGCGGCTGATCTTCGACTCCGAGCCGCGGATCGCGAGGGCGGCCTCATGGGCGGTGATCCCCCGGCCCTCGCGGAGCCGGCGCAGCTGGATGCCGAGCAGGATGCGCAGCACCGTGGGGCCTCCCGACAGTCCCGGGTGGGTCATGGGCGCAATTCCCCTTGCATCGTTACCGGGCCTTCCCCCTCCCGGCCGGGCGCCCCCCCGCTGCCGTGCCGCGGGCCGGGGCTACCTGGCCGTTCCGGTGACTATCCTGATCTCTCAGTACGCCGGGGTACCTGTGTCCTGGTCGCGCAATTGAGGCGCAATTGCGTGATGCTCTTGCGTATAATGCGACTTCCCTTTCATGGTATCGCATTTGTGATTTCACGCCACTCCCCATTTGCTTCCTGAATTGCTGTCTGGCAGCCTGTCCGGTAGAACGCGGCCACCCCTCAGTAGTGGCGCATTGACCGGTCAGTTGTGACCTGGCGGCGGGCGGCGCCACGTTCCCGCAGGTCAACTCCCTGATCGGCGCGGGGCGTGGCCCGCCGCCCGCCTCCCGGCAGGCGTGAATGCCACGGCGAGCGCGCGTCCGTCCGTTGCCGCGGTTACTGGTGGTAAAGGCCGCAGCCCGTTAGTTCGCAGGTATGTCGCACGAGCGCGGCCGGCGCTTGAGGAATGAGTCATGCTGCAGGCGAGCAAATGACCCGCTCAGGTGCGAGCACGCGTCCGGTGCAAATGCTCAGCTTTGTGCCCGGGAAACGTTGCCGTGCCATTAACGGCCAAGTCAGGGGGCCGCCGCAGCCCGGCTCGCCGGCCGCCGTCCCGGCCCGGCGCCCGCCGTCACTGCCCGTCACGGTTCCGGCCCGGCCGTGATCCGCGCAAGTGCCTGACACAAATCTATATGACGCAATCTCAGATAGGATTTCGCATCACGCATGTTTTCTGTAATATGTTGGTCACGGTCCGAACCCGCATCACGGATACCCCTCCCCTCGCAGGCTAGGTCCGCCCAGGCAGGCACGCTTCTGCACCCCGAGGAGAGGAGTGAGCTGCCGTGGCTATCGGTCCGACGGTGCGACGGCGCAGGCTCGGCAGCGAGCTCCGGCGCCTGCGCGAAGCACGCTCGATCAAGCTGGAGGAGGTCGCCGACCAGCTGGGCGTGGCGGCATCGACGCTGTCCCGCATCGAGACCGGCAAGGCCCCGACCAAGACCGCCTACCTGACGGCCCTGCTGGAGCTGTACGGAGTCACCGACGCCGGGCACCGGCAGGTCCTGATGGACATGGCGCGCGAGGGCCACCGCAAGGGGTGGTGGGCCGTCTACGACGACGTGCTGCCCACCGGATTCGGCATCTACGTCGGGCTCGAGGCCGAGGCGACAGGACTGCGCGTCTACGAGACGCAGGTGGTCAGCGGCCTGCTGCAGACCGCCTCCTACACCGAGGCGGTGCTGCGCGAGGTGCACAAGAAGGACACTCCCGAGCAGCTGCAGCGGCTGGCGGAGCTGCGGCTGAAGCGCCAGGAGGTGCTGGACCGGGCCGACCCGCCGGACTTGTGGCTCATCCTCGACGAAAGCGTGATCCGCCGGCCCATCGGCGGCGCCGAGGTCATGCGCGGCCAGCTCGAGCACCTGGTCGAGGCCAGCCAGTGGCCCAACATCACGCTGCAGATACTTCCGTTCTCCTCGGGCGCTCATCCCGCGCTGATGGGGCCGTTCTCCATCATCGAGTTTCCCGAGCGAGGTGATCAGGACGTGGTCTATTTCGACTCCTGGGGAGGGCCGATCTACCTGGAAAAAGACAAGGATGTCCGAGGTTGTGCCGAGGCGTTCGACAGGCTGCGCGCTGCAGCGCTGTCGCCGGGCGACTCGGCAGACATGGCCAGCAAGCTGGCCGCCGAGCTCACCTAATCACCGAGATAGCGGAAGGAGAAAGCCGATGACACCCGATCTGACCGGCCTCCGCTGGTTCAAGAGCAGCGCGAGCAGCACCAACGGATGTGTCGAAGTGGCACACCTCCCGGACGGGGGCGTCGCGGTCCGCGACACCAAGGACCGCGGCAAGGCACCGCACGTCTACACCCGTCACGAGTGGGAGTGCTTCATCACCGGCGCGAAGAACGGGGAGTTCGACCCGCCGATCGCCTGATCGACAGGCAGGCACCCGCGACCTGCCCGCCGACGCCGCATGCGGTCTGCGGCGGCGGGCAGCCGCGGGTGCCTCGCATTAGCCCCCGCGGCTGCCCGCGGGGTGTCACCATACGAGGGTGGGGATGGTGGGTACCGGCGGCGACTGGAGAGTGACCTTCCGGCCCGATATCCCGAGCCCGGCCCGCATCTACGACTACCTGCTCGGCGGGAAGGACAACTACCCGGCCGACCGGGAAGCGGCCGAGGAGATTCTCGCCGCCGCCCCGGACGCGCGCACGTCCGCGCTGGAGAACCGGGCCTTCATGCGCCGCGCGGTGAAGTACCTGGCCGCCGAAGCCGGGATCCGACAGTTCATCGACATCGGCCCCGGCCTGCCCACCCAGGGGAACGTGCACGAGATCGCCCAGGTCTACGCGCCCGAGTCCCGGGTCGTCTACGTGGACAACGACCCGGTCGTGCTCGCCCACGACCGGTCCATGCTGCACGGCGTCGCCCATACCGCCGTCATCGAGCAGGACCTGCGCCAGCCCGCCCGCATCCTGGCCGACGCCGAGCTGGGCAAGCTGATCGACTTCGAGGAGCCGGCCGGGCTGCTGATGGCGGCCGTCGTGCACTTCATCGCCGACGAGGATGACCCGGCGGGCCTCATCGGGCGGCTGCTGGACGGCCTCGCCCCGGGCAGCTACCTGGTCCTGTCGCACGGCACCGCCGACAGCAGGCCGGAGTCGGCGAAGGCGGAAAAGGTGTTCGACCGGGCCACCGCCAGCGTCCGCCTCCGCACCCGCGACCAGGTGCGGGCCATGGTCGCCGGCCTCGAGCTTGTCAACCCCGGGCTGGTGTGGGCACCGCAGTGGCGCCCCGGCCCCGGCGCGGACGCCAGCGCGGATCCGGCCAGGTCGCATGTTTACGCGGTGGTCGCCCGCAAGCCCGCCGCCCGGCCGCCGCGGCCGTAGCCTCCGGCCGTTAGGCTGGGAAAATGCGATACCGACCGCTGGGTGACTCCGGCCTGCAGGTCTCCGTGGTGGGGCTCGGCTGCAATAACTTCGGCCGGCGGCTGGACCCCGCCGGTGCCCGCGGCGTGGTCAACGCGGCGATCGAGGCGGGCATCACGCTGCTCGACACGGCGGAGTCGTACGGCGGCAACGGCCGCTCGGAGGAGATCCTGGGCGAGCTGCTGGCGGGCCGCCGCGATCAGGTGGTGCTGGCCACCAAGTTCGGCGGATCCGACGTCGGGTACGGGCCCGCCGCGGGCGCCAAGGGCGGCCGCGCCTACATCCGGCGGGCCGTCACCCAGTCGCTGCGCCGGCTGCGCACCGACTACATCGACCTGTACCAGCTGCACCAGCCCGACCCGGTCACGCCCGTGGCCGAGACAGTCGCTGCCCTGGACGAGCTCGTCCGGGAGGGCAAGGTGCGGTACATCGGCCACTCCAACCTCAGCGGCTGGCAGATCGCCGACGCGGCGCACGTGGCCGGGCGGATGGGGGCGACGTCGTTCATGTCCGCGCAGAACCACTGGTCGCTGCTCGAGCGGGACGCGGAGGCGGAGGTCGTCCCGGCCGCACGGCGGTTCGGGCTGGGCGTCCTGCCGTTCTTCCCGCTGGCGAACGGGCTGCTGACCGGGAAGGTGCGGCGGGGTCAGGAACCGGCGCCGGGCACCAGGCTGGCCAGCAGGGGCGGCTACATCACCGACGAGAAGATGGACCGGGTCGAGGCGCTGATCGCCTGGGCGGGCACGCAGGGCGTCACGGTGCTCGACGTGGCCATCGGCGGGCTGGCCGCGCTGCCCGGCTGCGCGTCGGTGATCGCCGGCGCGATGTCGGCGGACCAGGTCAAGGCCAACGCGGGGGCGGGGAACTGGATCCCGTCCGCCGATCAGCTTGCCGAGATCGACAAGATCACCCCGCCGCCCGCCGCGGCACAGTGAGCCCGGCCGCGGTCAGCTCTCGCCGACCGCGGTCTGGTAGAGCGCGGCCACGTTCGGGCCGAACGCCGCGGAGTAGGAGATCTGCGGCAGGTCCCCGCCCAGCTGATATCCCCCGATGACCCCGACCACCGTGCCGTCGCCGGTAGCGGAGGCCACGTTGCCGAGGAACGGGCCGCCGCTGGTGCCCTCGGTATAGTCACCGCAGTCGAACTCGAGCTGGTGCGGGAGCGGGACGTGCGTCCGCCCCTGGCAGGTCACCGGCTCGTTCCCGCCGTTGGGGTAGCCGATCACCTGTACCTGCAGGCCGGATCCCTGTCCGATGCCGAGCCGCTCCGCCCCGGTGACGTTCTCGATGCGCCGCCCGGTGGCCGACCGGCTGACGACGAGGAACGCGACGTCATCATCCGGGTTGGCCGACGAGGCCCAGGCCGGGTCCACGACGACCCGGGTGACGGTCCAGATGCCGTAGGGGGCACTGCCGCCCTGGTAACCCGGAACGAAGTCGATGACCCCGGAGCGCGGCCACACGCAGTGCGCCGCGGTGATGAGCAGGTCCCGGTTCGGGCTGTGCACGACGCTGGCGGTGCAGAAATGCGTGCCGAGCTGCCCGGAGCTGGTGGTGGTGAACAGCGCCCCCACGGCCGGGATTCCGCCGAACGGCTTCGCGGCGGGCGAGGCCGTCCGGCCAGGCGCGGAGGTCCGGCGTACCGGGTTCAGCACGGCGCCAGTCCGTTCCGTGATCCTGGCCGCGCCGCTACCGGCCGGGGTCATCACGCCAAACACCAGTGCGCCGATCGCCAGCGCCCCGAGCGCCGGCCTGGTGACCGCCCGGAGGCCTAGCCCGCCGCGGCGGCCGGTACCGGCGCGATCCTCGCGTCGGGGCACTCATTCCTCCAGCCCTGTCCGTCAGCTGCCCGTGGCAGTATGCCTGTTGTGGTGCACTTTGCCCAGCCAAGAATGATTGTCCAGGCAAAAGCTTGGCATTGCCAGGGACGACGCTGGGGAGATGCCGAGGATCACCCGGGGTGGCTACTGCCATTCGTTACGCACATGGCCAGCGTAGGCGCACGGGCGGCACGTCGCCCATCGCTTGACACCTAAGTCAGGTTTCTGTGACCATGCGGCATTAGTTCCTTACCTGGCGTTACGCGATAATCGAGACGCTCATCCGCTTCGCGCGGGGGGAGTACCCATGGCCGCCGTCCGCCTGCCCGGCGCGATGACCGTGCCGTTGCGGCGGGTTGCGGACCGCGTCGGCCGCTGGCAGGTCTGGTCACTTGCGGAGCCGCTGCGCACCCTCGTGATCGGCGTGGTCGCGCTGGCCGTGGCCGTGATGGCCGCCGCGACGGCCCGCACTGCCTGGCGGCTTTCCGACCTCGCGATTTTCGCGGCGCTGCTGGCCTGCGGCGTCATCACGATCGAATCATCCCGCGCGGTGCGCGAGGCGCACGGGACCGTGGGCCGGGATCTGCAGACCGTCTGGTACCTGGCGATGGCGGTCGTCCTGCCGCCTGCCTACGTGCTGCTGGCGCCGGTGCCGCTGACCGCCTACCGGATGTGGCGGGTACGCAGCGGGTTCGCCTACCGGCGGGTGTACAGCAACGCGACCATCAGCCTCGGCTACGGCGCGGCCTCGCTGGTGTTCCGCGCCGTCCCCCGGTCCGCGGCCGGCCTCCCGCCCGGGTCCGGACTGCACGTCATCACCTGGACCGGAGTGGTGGCCGGCTGCGGCATGCTGGCCTGGCTGGTCAACAACGCCTTGCTGCTCGCCGCCATCAGGCTGTCCGACCCCGGTGCCCGCGTCCGCGACCTGTTCGCCAACCGGGAGGCGGCCACCTCCGACCTGATCGAGCTCACCCTCGCCGTCTCGCTGTCCCTCGTCGTCGCGATCAACCCGGTGCTCATGGCCCTGTCGCTGCCGTCGATCGCGCTCTACCGGCGGTACCTCATGCATTCCCAGCTGGTCGCGCAAGCCAGGATCGACGCCAAGACCGGCCTGCTGAACGCGGGAACCTGGCAGCACGAGGCGGAGGTCGAGTTCGCCAGGGCGCAGCGCACCGGCACCGCGCTGGCGGTGGCGATGGTTGACATCGATCACTTCGCGACCGTCAACGACGCCGTCGGCCACCCGGCAGGCGACCGGGTGCTCCGCGGCATCGCGGCCTCGCTCGCGGGCGACCTGCGCGGTTACGACCTGACCGGCAGGTACGGCGGCGACGAGTTCGCCATCCTGTTCCCGCACACCGGGGCCGGCGAGGCCCGCAGGATCAGCGAGCGGCTCCGGGACAAGATCGCGGGCGATCCGGTGGTGATCGGGGACGGCAGCCACGCCGGGTACATCTTCCGGCTCACCGTGTCGATCGGGGTCGCCGTGGCCGACCCCCCGGCCGGGCAGTTCAGCGAGCTCGTCGCCACCGCGGACGCAGCGCTCCGCCAGGCCAAGGCCGCGGGCAGGAACCGGGTAGGAGTGCTCGCCGGCACGGCCGGGACCAGGCTGTCCTGACAGAGCTGTCCCAATAGAGTGAGAGGATCTCCTGGCGGGCAGCCGGACGAGGTTGAAGGAGCAGGCATGAGAGCCGCCGTGTACGACCGCACCGGGCCGGCCCGCGAGGTGCTGCGGATCGAGGACATCGAGCGGCCCGAGCCTGGCCCGGGAGAGGTGCGGGTACGGGTATACGTCTCGGGCGTCAACCCGACCGACTGGAAGATCCGCGCGGGCGTGACGCCGCGCAGAATCGAGGGCTTCCAGATCCCGCATCATGACGGCGCGGGCTTCATCGACGCCGTGGGCGAGGGAGTGGATCCCGGCCGGGTGGGCGAGCGGGTGTGGGTGTGGTTCGCCGCTCACGGGCGGCGCTGGGGGACGGCGGCCGAATGGACCGTCGTGCCCGCCGAGCGGGCGGTGCCGCTGCCCGGTAATGCCTCCATGGAGCTCGGCGCCAGCCTCGGCGTGCCGGCGATGACCGCGCACCGCTGCCTGTTCGCCGACGGGCCGCTCGACGGCAAGCCGGTGCTCGTCGCCGGCGGGGCAGGCTCCGTCGGCCACTTCGCGATCGAGCTCGCCAAGCGGGCCGGCGCCAGGGTGGCCACCACGGTCAGCAGCCCCGAGAAGGCCAAGCTGGCCGCGCAGGCCGGAGCCGACCTCGTCGTCAGGTACACCGAGCCTGACGCGGCGGACCAGCTCCGGGCGTTCGCCCCGAGGTTCGACCGGATCACCGAGGTGGCGCTCGGCGCGAACCTCCGGCTCGATCTGGGACTCTCCGGGCCGGAGACGGTCGTCGTCAGCTACGCCGCGGACGGTCCCGACCCGGTGCTGCCGGTCCGCGCCTGCATGACCGCGAACGTGACGCTCCGGTTCGTCCTGCTGTACGGCGTTCCCGGGCCGGCCCTCCTGCAGGCGGCCGGGGAGATCACCCGCGCCCTGGCGGAAGGGGCGCTCACCGAGTTGCCGGTGCACCGCTTCCGGCTCGAGGAGATAGCCGCCGCGCACGAGGCGGCCGAGGCCGGCGTGACCGGCAAGATCGTCGTCGACCTTGGCGTGACGACCGGGTGATCAGCAGCCGGGATCAGTGAGCGGCTTCGTATTTCGCCACAACGGCAGCCGGGATCCGGCCGCGTTCGCTGACCGACAGCCCCTGCTCGGCCGCCCAGGCGCGGATAGCGCTGGAATCCTTGCGGGAAGTCCGGCCGCGCGTTGACCGGGTAGCGGCCTGACGGCCGACCCGGCGCCCGGAGTCCATGAACGGCTGCAGGCCCTTCTTGAACTTGTCCAGGTTCTTCTTGCCCAGGTCAATCTCATAGAGCTGTCCAGCGAAACTGAAGCTGACGGTCTGAGCACCTTCGGAGCCATCGATGTCGTCGGTCACGGTCACAACCGTAGTTTTTGCCATGTCTGGATAATAAGGTCGCGCGCCAATTTGTCAAAGTGACTCGCTGTAGATCAGCGATGCCGTTCCGCCGAACCCGAGCGGCAATTAAGCCGGTTTTGAGTCCTTCCCGCCGATCCGGCGCACGTGCACCCGGCATTGCCTCGACGGGCCGGCTGCCGCCTGGTTCGGTCGCGCCGGGGATGTGCACCGGGACAGCCCGGCATCGCCGATGTTAGGAGCGCGCCGGAGTACTCCCGCGGTTACGCCTTTCGGCGGTTCCTCGCGTCGAGGATGATCTGAGTCACCATGTAGCGGCTTATCCCGAGCTTCTGCGCGATCTCGTCCGGCCGGAGCCCTTGCTGGTTATAAAGGAGCGCGAGTTTCTCCTGCGATGCGGTCCAGGGACGGCGCGCTGCGCCCCCCGGCCGGGTGCGCGGGACGCTCGGCCGGGCCGGGCGGCCTGAGCCTTCGGCGGGCCTGACCGTGCCCGCAGGGGCCTGCGGCCCGGGCGCCTGGGGGAGCGGCCCGAACGAGCCTCGCCGCTGGTCCTGGTACCTGCCGCTGGCCAGCTCCTCGCGGGTGCGCTCGTCGAGGATCACCAGCTCGTCCGCCGCCTTGTTCATCCCGACGGCCACCATGGTCAGGCCCTTGGCGTTCTTCTCCTGGCACTCGGGGGCCATGCAGTAGTTGTATTTCCGGGCCCTCTCCGGATGCAACTCAGCCCCGCACGTGATGCACTGTGCCATAAACCTGTACTCCTGCCGTCAAACGTCGGCCAGGTAAAACGCCGGCGGCACGCGCTGTGTTCCCGCGGGGCGAGCAGGCGCGTGCGGGGATGCGCCCGGGCTGCCGCGGGCGGGCGCCGCGGGAGGACGGCCGTCACCTCTTGGGCCCCGATCCGGTGCATTCATCCGCGGGCCGGGTGCGGCTTGACGCCCCGGCGGCCGGCCCTGGGCGTCGTCAATTCACCGACGTTGGCGGCGGATGCAGACAATGGCAACGGACCACCCGGCCCGGGTGCGAGAGTCCGATCGATCGCCTAAGCGATCCGGTGATCAGGAACGGGTTACGAAGAGATAGCGCCGCGCGGTCGCCGTGTCAATCCCTCGCCTGCCCGGCTCCAGCATGAACTCCACGGCCACCGTGGTCGCTCCGGGCGGGCTTCCGCCGGGCATGTCAGAGGGGTCTGGCATGGTGGGAGTATGGCGACTGGCTCAGCGCACCGCGAAGTGACCGTCGAGCGCCTCGCGAACGGCCGTTACTCGGTCGTCAATTCCCGCGGCGGGCGGATCACCATCGGCACCGGCGACGGGACCGACTTCAGCCCGACCGAGCTGCTGCTTGCCGCGCTCGGCGGCTGCACGGCGATCGACGTTGACACCCTGACGTCGCGCCGGGCCGAGCCGGTAGCGTTCGAGGTCGGCGTTGACGCGGACAAGGTGCGGGACGCGGACGGCAATCACCTCACCGGCATCGAGGTGACATACCGGATCGCGTTCCCCGGCGGCGAGGACGGCGACGAGGCCAGGGCGGTGCTGCCCGACGTGGTGAAGAAGTCTCATGACCGGCTGTGCACGGTCGGCCGCACCGTCGAGCTCGCCACCCCGGTCGCCACCCGGATCGAGTGAACGATCAGGAGGACGGTGTGTCACAGAACAGCTCAGGTCCGGCGATCCTCGTCGAGGGTCTGGTCAAGTCGTTCGGGGAGGTTCGCGCGCTGCGCGGCATCGACATGTCGGTGCCGCGCGGGACGGTGCTCGGCGTGCTCGGCCCGAACGGCGCCGGCAAGACAACCGCCGTGCGCATCCTCACCACCCTGCTGCTTCCCGATGCGGGCCGTGCCCTGGTGGAGGGGCATGACGTCGTGCGGCAAGCCGCGGCGGTCCGCCGCTCCATCGGGCTGGCCGGCCAGTCGGCGGCCATCCAGGAGGAGCTCACCGGCCGGGAGAACCTCGAGATCATCGGGCGGCTCTACCACCTCAGCTGGCCGCGTGCCCGCAGCCGCGCCACCGAGCTGCTCGGGCAGTTCGGCCTGCTCGACGCAGCCGACCGGCCGGCCAAGAATTTCTCCGGCGGCATGCAGCGCCGGCTCGACCTGGCCGCCAGCCTCGTCGGCGAGCCCAAGGTGCTGTTCCTCGACGAGCCGACCACCGGGCTGGACCCGCGGGCGCGGCTGGGCATGTGGGACACCATCAGGTCGCTCGTCGCGCGCGGCACCACGCTGCTGCTCACCACCCAGTACCTGGACGAGGCCGACGAGCTGGCCGACGAGATCGTGGTCATCGACCACGGCCTGGTCATCGCGGCCGGCACGTCCGAGGAGCTGAAGAGCCGGGTCGGCGGTGACGTGGTCGAGTTCACCGTGCCGGACCGATTCCGGATCGAGGACGCGGTCAAGGCGGTCGCCCAGATCGGCGAAGGCGAGCCGCACGTGGATCCGGAGACCGGCGTGGTCAGCGTGCGGGTCGGCAGCCGTGGCTCGGACGCGCTCATCGAGGCGGTGCGCCGCCTGGACGCCGCCGGCGTCACGACCCACGGCCTCTCGCTGCGCAGGCCCTCGCTAGACGACGTGTTCCTGGCCCTCACCGGGCACGCGGCCGAGGAGGACGACGAGCCGGACGAGCGCCGCCGCCGCGGCCGCCGGCGCGCGGGCAGGGCCACCGCGAGGGCCGCGTCATGACCGCCGTCGCCGCGCGGGTCACCACGCCGGACGATGAGCCGAGCCTGCTCACCCAGGCGCGCTGGGCGGTCTCGGACACGCTGGTCATCACCCGGCGCAACCTGCTGGTCTGGCTGCGGGTACCCGCCTACATCATGTTCACCGTCATCCAGCCGGTGATGTTCGTGCTGTTGTTCCGGTACGTGTTCGGCGGGGCGATCCCGGTGCGGGTCACCGGCGGCTACGTCAACTTCCTGATGCCGGGCATCATCGCGCAGAGCGCGGCGTTCGCGACATTCAGCACGGCCATCGCGCTGGCGCAGGAGCTGAAAAAGGGCGTGATCGACCGGCTCAGGTCGATGCCGATGGCCCGCTCGGCGGTGCTGGGCGGCCGGCTGACCGCCGACACCCTCCGGATGGCGGTGACGATCCTGATCCTCGTCGCGGTCGGTTACGCGGTCGGGTTCCGGTTCCTGAACGGCTTCGGGCCGGCCGTGCTCATGGTCCTGCTCTCCATCGTGTTCGGGCTGGCCATCTGCTGCATCGCCGCCTACACCGGGCTGGCCATCGGGGACGAGGAGTCGGTGCAGGCGTTCGGGTTCATCTGGCTGTTCCCGGTCACGTTCGTCAGCTCGGCGTTCGTGCCGATCGCTTCCATGCCGGGCTGGCTGCAGGCCTTCGCCAACAACCAGCCCGTCACCTACGTCATTGACGCGATGCGCGCGCTGGCGCTGGGCCCGCACAACGGGGGCGGTGACGTCTGGCCGCCGCTGTGGAAGGGCCTCGTGTGGCTGGCCGGGATTTCCTGGTCTTCCTGCCCCTGGCCGTCCGGGCCTACCGCCGGGCCAGCTGACGCAGACAATGGATACGTGATCGAGGTCGAACCCGGCCGGTTCGAGGACATGGTCAGCGTGGCTCTGGATGGCCTGCCCGACGAGCTGGGCCGGCTGATGCGCAACGTCGCCGTGACGGTCGAGCACGATCCGGGCCCGCCCGGCCTGCTCGGGCT
>CAVOOC010000009.1:0-40523 GCA_963697445.1 uncultured Actinomycetes bacterium | reverse complement strand
TTTTTTTTTTTTTTTTTTTTTTCGAACGATTACGTATTGCTGCCATCGCCGTATCCTTTAAGGCGATGTCTCCCCACTCCGAGGGGAAGCCCAAGCGGAGCCGTGTCAACGATGGTTTTGGGGCTCTCCCCGGCTCTCAGGTTTAGGACTTGTTGCTGATTTCTGCGGCGTGTCGGTTTAAAGCGGGCAGCCCATGGCCCGGTAGCGTCCCGTGCCGGAAGGTGACGCTACGCGACGGACGGGGCGGGACGTTGGCTGGTTCGGTGTGGGATGAGGTGCTCGACACCGAGCATGCGGTCGTGGTGCGGACGTATATCGAGCACTGGCCGCGCAGGGACCGGCCGCCGGAGAAGGTGCTGATCATCGTGGTCGAACCGGATGAGGAGACCCGGGCCCGGTGCCCGCAGTGCGGGCAGCGCGGCAAGCCGGTGGAGACGGACGTGGTGCGGTGGCGGACCCTGGACGTGCATGGCAAGCGGGCGTTTCTGGAATCGGAGCTGCCGCGGATCACCTGCCCGCAGCACGGGAAGATCACCGCCGCGGTGCCCTGGGCGCGGCGTGATGACCGGTTCTCCAGGCCGTTTGAGGAGTTCGCGGCGTGGCAGGCGGCGCACATGCCGTGGACGAGGGCGGCGTCGGAACTGCGCATCACGTGGGAGGCGCTGGCGAACATCACCGCCCGCGTGAGCGCGGACGCGTCCTTGGGGCTGGACCGGCTGGAGGGGCTGCGCCGGATCGGGATCGATGAGAAGTCCTGGGGCAAGGGGCAGGGCAAGTACCTGGTCATCGTGACCGATCACGACGCCGGGCGGGTGGCGTGGATCGGCGAGGGACGCTGCCAGGCCACCGTGGAGGCGTTCTTCGGCGATCTCGGCCAGGAGCGGGCGAAGGCGCTGACGCACGTATCCGCCGACGGGGCGGACTGGATCCACCCGGTCGTGCGCGAGAAGGCGCCGCAGGCGCAGATCTGCCTGGACGCATTCCACGTCGTCAAGTGGGCCGGGGAGAAGCTGGACGAGCTGCGCCGCCGCCTCGCCGGCGAGTTGCGCACCGCCGGGCGCGCCGGCGAGGCCGCCACCCTCGGCGCCGGGATGTGGGCGCTGCGCAAAGACCAGCGGAAGCTGACTCCGGGCCAGCGGGGTGCCCTGGCCGAGATCGCCGTGGTCAACAAGCCGCTGTACAAGGGGTACCTGATCAAAGAGCAGATCCGTGAGGCGTTCAAAGTCAAGGGCGAGGAGGGCATGTCGCTGATGCGCGGGGTGACCGCCTGGGCGCACCGGTGCCGTATCCCCGAATTCACCAAGCTCGCCAAGACCCTCGCCCGGTACAAGACCGCCATCGAGGCTACCCTCGGCGGTGGCCCGTCCAACGGCCGCGCCGAGGCGCTGAACTCCCAGGTCAACGCCCTCATCACCCGGGCGCGGGGCTTCCGCAGTGCCGCTGCCCTCATCAACATGATCGACTTCGTGCACGGCGGCCTATGCCCCGAATCACCCTACGCGTAAGCAAGCAACCAATTCCTGAGGACCGGGGAGACCCGGCTGCACGCTGCTTTTGTTGCCGAGTGAGATCCGGTATGCGGAGGCCCGCCGTCACGATGTCTGGCTGGCTACAGATCAAGGGCGCCTGCGCGCGGCAACCCATGGGCTGGACAACGTAGAGCGAGAGCTGTCCCAGTTTGGCTTTGCGCGAATCCATAGGAGCTATGTCGTCAATATCAGGCGAATCTGTGAAATTGACCATCATGGCAAGGGGGTCTTGACGCTGAGCACGCACCCTCAAAAGCACGAGGAAATTCCCGTGTCGCGGCGCTACGTAGTCGAGCTGAGACAGATCCTCGGGCTGTAATCACTACAGCGTTTCCGCTGTTGGCGTGTCGTGCGGTGCCCGGCATGACGTTGGGTCGGCAGCCCGGCGGCGGGCCTGCACTTTGACACCCGTGCAGCTTCGCGCTCACCATCTGCTCCGCTAGCCGCCGCGATGCTCTCATCTTCGCGCTGCGATCGACGGAGCCCGACGGAACGTGCACCTGCAACGGCATCTTCTTCGGCGGTGATGTCGCGCTGCCGATGCTGGTAAAGCAGGGGAAGCCGACCAAGGTCTTCCCGCTCGAAGGAGTCCCGTTGTCTAGGCCTGATGCGCGTCGCGGGCGGTGACCGGCGGAAGATCCAGCAGGGTGAGATAGACGCTCTCCTCGGCAGGGCCAAGCCCGGCGATCTCCAGCATCGACCACCAGCCAGCGTCGTGATCCGGCAATGTCATGAACCGGACTGGCGCAGGCCTTTCACCTGGTCAAGCGGCCATGGGAAGGCCGGCCGTATCGGTGTCAACCCGTTATGCTCGGCCACAGCGGCTCCAGCTACTCCCGGATCAGCGAGCCCGCTGCTCCCGGCATGAGGGTGATCGTGACTTGGTAGTGATGCTGCTGACCAGTCGGCCGCTCTGGCATCAGCGCGGCGCTCGTCGTGCTGGAGGCCCGCCGGGGCAGACCGCGCCAGGATGCGACGCTCGCCCGGCAGCGCAGCAGGGCGCCGAGCCCGCTCGGCGATGACGAGGGCCCGCTCGCACTGGGATGGGGGGACATCAGGCAAGCGGACCCTCGTCCTGCCAGGACCGGCGGGCGACCGCCAGGCCAGGTGCTGCCAGCCGAGCCGACAGGCTCCGCCCGCAGTCGCGCCTGGCAGTGACGTGTGGTCACTCCTGGGGCCGGCACTGTATCCGCGGGCGCGCACCCGTGCGGCTGTCTGCGGCGACCCCAGGAGCGGGGGGCGTGTCACTAAGGCGTTGCTGCGGTAAATCACTGTGGCAGGTGAATACTTTTGTGTGCTACTGAGTGTTACATGCCCGTTTGCTGATAGGAAGAGGTCTGGTTGTCCAGTATCAGACATTTCGTCATTACGACATCGCACCGGGGGAGCACCGGGGGACGTGTCAAACGTGTGTGTCTACCTGCGCGGACAGGCCGGTCAGCGCGCCGTTCGGAATGCTTGGCTTCCAGCAGTTGACAGGACCGCACCAGACAGGACAATGTGCGCGGCGGTCACCGACGCAGCCACCGGGAAGTCGATCGTCGGGGCGAATCGTGCAGATCCGACCAGGGCTACACCCGCTGCACGTGATCGTGGCCAAAGACGGTTACCAGCAGCAGATCAGGACGGTGAACGTCACTAAAGGTGTGACCACGACCCTGAGCTACGTTCTCATCAAGGATCCCTCGCCCGTACTCGGTCGCCGACCCCGCTGTCAGGTTAGACGTGCGGCTGCAATGCTGATACTTCGGGGAGGCTGGTGACGGTCCAGTGGCCACCCAGTTGCGGCGCGAGCGAGCCGAGCGCCATCGTGAGGAATGCCTGGCGGCTGAGCTGGCCGGCGTGCCCCGGAACAACGCCAAGCAGGGGAACGCCGGCGTAGCAGGGTAGGTCGGCCAGGTTGGTTACTGCGGCGAGACTTGGTTCGGCGGGCCAGGCGCCGATGACGACGCCGATGGTGGTGAGCCCGCGGGCTGAGATGGCCTCGCACGTGAGCGCGGTGGCATTGAGAGTGCCAAGCCCGGCGGTGGTGACGACAAGGAGCTTCGCGCCGAGGCTGGCAGCGACGTCAGCGATCGTCGCTCCGGATGCGTCGAGCCGCACGAGCAGCCCGCCGGCGCCCTCGACGAGGATGAGGTCGCGATCGACCAGAGACTGGATTTGGTTGGGCAGGGCAGCTACGGGAAGCGGCGTGATTCCGGCGCGGCGGGCTGCGGTCGCGGGCGCCAGCGGTTCTGGGTAGCGAGCCAGTTCGTGGATGTCACTGAGGCCGGTGAGACGTGCCACCGCTTCGGCGTCGGATTCGATGCCGGCCGTGACGCCGGTCTGGGCGGGCTTAACGACCGCCACCCGTCGGCCGGCGGTTGCGGCCAGGGTAGCGATGGCGGCGGTGACCACGGTCTTGCCTACATCAGTTCCGGTACCGGTGATGACGAGCGCGTTCACGGCGCGCCCTCGATGGCGCTCTGCACGATCGCGAGAGCTTGCTGCAGTTGGTCGCCTCCGACGTCGGCGCGCGCGGTTAGCCGCAGCCGGCTAGTCCCGGCCGGCACCGAAGGCGGGCGGAAACATCCGGCGAGCACGCCCTGAGCCCGGCAGCGTTCGGCGACCGCGACCGATCGGGCCGGGTCGCCGAGGACGACGGGCACGATGGCCGCCTGCGGCCGCGTGGCACCGAGCGAAGAGGCGATCGCACAGGCGTGTGACTGCACCAGATCGGGCAGTCCCGGCTGTTCGGTGAGGATCTGCAGCGCTCGCATCGCGGCCGCGGCGCAGGCGGGTGCCAGGCCGGTGTCGAAGATGAACGTCCGCGCTGTGTTGATGAGATGCTCGATGACCATCGCTGTCCCGAGCACGACACCGCCTTGGCTGCCGAGCGACTTGGATAGCGTCGCGGTCCGTACGACGTCTTGCTCGGCAGCGATCCCGCTCTGCGCGCACAGCCCTCGCCCGCCCGGGCCGACCACCCCGAGTGCGTGCGCCTCGTCGACAAGGAGCAGAGCTCCCTGGGCGGTTGACACTGCGTGCAGGTGTGCCAGTGGCGCCAGGCGGCCGTCGGCGCTGGTTACGGCGTCGGTGACCACGACCGCGTGCGGTTCGCGGCGTGCGGCAAGCGCCCGGTTAACCGCGGCGACGTCGGCGTGCGGGGTGACCTGGACCCGGGATCTGGCGAGCCGGCAGGCGTCGACGATCGATGCGTGGTTGGTGGCGTCGGACACCACCAGGGTGTCCGGGCCGGCAAGGGCGGTCACGGCTGCGAGGTTCGCGGTATACCCGGAAGAGAACACCAGAGCGGCCTCGGCGCCGGCGAAGCTCGCGATCGCGGCTTCGAGTTCGGTGTGCAGCTGTGTCGTCCCGGTCACCAGCCGGGACCCGGTCGAACCGGCTCCCCATCGGTACAGCGCGTCGGAGGCGGCGGCGAGCACTCGCGGGTCACGGCTCAGTCCTAGGTAGTCGTTGCCGGCCAGGTCGATCCACGTCTGCCCTGCCCGGCGGGCGTGCAAGCGGCGGGTGAGCCCGGCCTGTTCCCGGCGGGCTGCTGCGGCGGCGAGCCTGCGCCCGGCTGTTGTCCCGGTCACCCGACAGCCGCCTTTGCCGCGGCCAGCATTGCGGTGGTGATGACCTGGAGGTCACCGTCGGTGCACAGGTATGGCGGCATCGCATAGACGAGGTTCCGGAACGGGCGCAGCCACGCGCCGGCCTGTACCGCCGCCTCGGTGGCGGCGGCGAGATGCACCGGCGTGTGAAGCTCGATAACGCCGATCGCCCCGAGTACCCGCACGTCCCGCACGCCAGGCAGGGCAGCGGCTGATGTCAGCCCGGCGCGCAGGCCGTCCTCGACCCGAGCCACGTCGGCCTGCCAGTCCCGCCCGAGCAGCAGGCCGGTGCTGGCCAGGGCGACCGCGGCGGCGAGCGGGTTGCCCATAAAAGTCGGGCCATGCATGAACGCGCCGCCAGGGCCTGTACTGATGGCCTGCGCAACCTGCGCGGTGCACAGGGTCGCGGCCATCGACAGGTAGCCGCCGGTCAATGCCTTGCCAACGCACATGATGTCCGGGCTGACCCCGGCCAGTTCCGCCGCGAACAGCGCGCCGGTCCGGCCGAACCCGGTCGCGATCTCATCCAGGATGAGCAGCAGGTCATGCGTATTGCACCGGTCGCGCAGTGCCGCCACGTACGCGGGGTTGTAGAAGCGCATGCCGCCGGCTCCTTGCACGACCGGCTCCACGATGACCGCCGCCAGCTCATCCGCGTGCGCAGCCAGCAGCGCATCAAGCTCCGCCAGCCAGGCAGAGTTGACGGCACGCCTTGTCCCGGGCGGCGGCATCGCGGCGAACACCTGCCGCGGCAGCACGCCGGCGAACAGGGGCTGCATCCAGCCGGCGGGGTCACACACCGACATCGCCCCCAGCGTGTCACCGTGGTAGCCGCCGTGGACCGTGAGGAGCCGGGTCTTCCCCCTCCGGCCGTATCCGTGCCAGTACTGGACGGCCATCTTGATGGCGACCTCGACGGCAACCGACCCGGAGTCGGCGAAGAAGACATGCTGCAAACCCGCTGGCGCCATCGCCACCAGCCGCTGGGCCAGCAGTACCCCTGGTTCATGCGTGAGACCGCCGAACATGACGTGCGCCATCCGCCCGAGCTGCTCGGTCACGGCCTTATCCAGCACCGGGTGCCGGTAGCCATGGATCGCCGCCCACCAGCTCGACATCCCGTTCAACAAGCTCGCGCCCATCCGCCAGCCGCAGCCGGACTCCCTGCGCGCTATCCACGAGGTATGGCTCAGCAAATGCCGGCAGCGGCGCGTACGGATGCCACACGTGACGGCGGTCCAGCTGACCTAGCTCGCCGCTGCGGAACCCAGCCGACGTGAACTCCCCGTGCTGGACGCAGCGCGCGGCCCACGATAGCGGCATCACCTGGACCACCATCCGCCGGCCGCACTCGCGGCAGTACCGCGGCGGCTCAGACCAGAGCCGTCCCTCACACGCGAGGTGGTTCCCTGCGGTGATCCCGCGGCCGCATGCCCAGCAATGTCTCGCCCCTCGCTCGATGGACGTCATATCACGCCCGACAGCGCGCTGATCGGCATCCCAAGCTCGCGGAGCAGGGCGAGATCGCGTCCGGGTGTCCGCCCGAGCGTGGTGAGGTAGTTGCCGACGATCAGGGCGTTCACCCCGCCGAGCAGCCCATCCCGCGTGCTGGCATCTCCGAGCGTCAGCTCCCGGCCCCCGGCTAGCCGCAGGATCGTGCGAGGCAGCGCCAGCCGGAATGCGGCTGCTGCCGTCAGCGCCTCACCGGCCGAAAGCACCGGCAGGCAGGCAAATGGAGTGCCCGGCCGCGGGTCCAGGAAATTCAACGGCACCTCATCCGGGGACACTGCGGCCAGCTGCGCAGCGAACTCGGCGCGCTGGCCGATCGTCTCCCCCATGCCGAGGATCCCGCCGCAGCACACCTGCATGCCAGCATCGCGTACCAGCCGAAGCGTCTCGTCCCGCTCCTCCCCAGGTATGGGTGGTCACTACCGAGGGAAAGTGCGACCGCGCGGTCTCCAGATTGTGGTTGTACCGGTGCACGTCCATCGCGGCCAGCTCGGCCGCCTGCCTGCTGGTGAGGATGCCGAGCGAGCAGGCGATCCGCACGTCGTTGCCGTCCGCCCGGATCGCGTTGATGCCGGCCCGTACCTGCGCCAGCAGCCGCTCGTCCGGCCCGCGGACCGCGGCCACGATGTAAAACTCACTCGCCCCGGTCGCGCGAGTCTGCCGCGCGGCTGCCACCAGCCCGTCGATGTCGAGGCTGGCCGCCCGCACCGGCGAGCTGAATATCCGCGACTGCGAGCAGAAGTGACAGTCCTCCGGGGCATCCGCCGGTCTTCACCGAGACGATCCCCTCGATCTCCACGGTGTCCCCGCACCAGGTGCGGCGAACCTGGTGCGCCAGGCGCAGCAGGTCCGGCAGCCTGTCGTCGGCGATCTGAAGGCAGGTAAGAATCTCATGCTCCGCGAGCCCCTGCCCGTCTTCCAGCACCTTCTGGCGGGCCGTCTCCAGAACATCTTTTGCATCATCGGTCACGTCGAGATCATCACAGTTCCCGGAGTGATGAACCGCCCATCCGTACGACAAGAATTGGCCGCCTTCTATGTAGCGAATCGACAAAGGCGGCGTGACGGGACCTGGACCGCCCCGGTGATCTTGGAGGCTCTGATCCCTGGGAGGATGCAGAGTCATGCCAGCACAGCGGAAGTATCCCGAGGAGCTGCGTGAGCGCGCGGTGAAGATGGTGTTCGAGGTCCGTGACCGGGACGGGAAGGGCCGGGGCGAGATCGGCCGGGTGTGCCGCCAGCTGGGTATTCACCCGGAGACGTTCCGCGGATGGATCCGGGTGACTGAAATAGACGGCGGGACGCGGCCGGGTGCGACCACTGAGGAATCGCGTCGGATCGCCGAGCTGGAACGGGAAGTGCGTGAGCTGCGTCGCGCGAATGTTCTCTGAGCTTGGACATTCGTAGGTGTCAGGGCGAAACGGTCTGTGTGTTTGCGGGGCGGCGGGGCGCCGGGATGGCGGGGAATCCGAGATCGACGGGCTGGCGGCGGGCGCGGCGGTCGATCTGGGCGAGTTTGTCGTTGGCTCCGGCGAGGCTGATCTTGAGTCCTTCGATCTCGCCGAGCCAGCCTTCGCGTTCGGCTTCGGCGATGCGGGCGGTGAGGTTGTCGCGGATCTCGGTGATGCGGGGCCGCTGGGCGGGGTCGGGCCAGAGCATCGGGCAGCGGATGCTGGCTTCTCTGAACTTGGGCATCAGGGTCTCATCTGTGCCGGGGTCAGCGCGCCGGGCTGGGTCTCCCGCGCCGACTGCAGGCGCCGGGCGGCCGCGTGTTCAGCTATCTCGCAGAGTGAGGCCGGCTGCGGCCGGGGGGAGCACAACAGATGGAACCCGGCAGGTTAGGCGCACCAGCTCGCGGGATTCGTGAAGATACTGGCCGCCTCGATCGAGTTCGGGCCACCGCCGAGGGCGCGCCGGTGCTGGCCGCGATGGGCGCCCTGGCGGAGCAACTGGCGTTGCGGCGCGGCCACCCGCGCAGCGGATCCAGTGCGGCCGCGGCGTCGGCCGCGGTGATCTCTCGCGGAGATGCGCCCGGGTTGCCGTCCAGCCTTCCAGGATCGGCCGGACGGACCGAAGTAGACGTAAATACTGGCGGCCCGCCAGCGCATTCTGCGCGCCACAGGAGACAACGAACGGCCGACCGCCAGCGACGCAATCACACGCCCGCCTGAGTTACGTCCGGTCACCTCGCCCCTGGTCCGTTTGTCCTTGGCGGCACCCCGAGGCGGGCCGCGGTTGGGCGGAAAGGGGTGAGGCACGGCGGTGAGGCGGTACTGCGGCTGGCTGGTGCGCCTCGCTGTACACCTCCTCCATCCGGTTGACCAGCGCTGCGTGCGGGAAGCGGGCCGCGTATGCGCGGCCAGCCTCGCCGAGCTGCCGCGCCTCGTCAGGAGCGATCAGCAGCGACACGAGCGCTGTCGCCAGTCCCTCCGGGTCCTCCGGATCGACCACCAGCCCGGTCCGTCGATGGGTCACCTGATCCGGGAGCCCGCCGACGCGGCTCACCACGACCGGAACCCCGGCGGCCATCGCCTCACCCACGACCAGGGGCGTGCCATCGCTGCGCGAGGGCACGGCCAGGATGTCGAGCCCGGCAATCAGGTCAGCGGCATCGTCGCGGAAGCCCAGAAACCAGACCCTCTCTTTCAGCAGTCCCAAGTCGTCCGCCAGCGCCTCCAGCTCCCCGCGGAGTCGCCCGTCGCCGATGACGACGAAGCGGGCCTCGGGGACGACGCCGGCGACGAGCGACGCGGCGCGCAGGAAGACGTCGGCGCCTTTCTCCCGGGTGAGCCGCCCGGCGAAGCCGACGACGGCGGACTGTTCGCCGCCTGGCCGGGGCGCGTGCGGCCGGAGAGGGAGAGCGGGGACCGCGGGCAGCACCTCGATGCGGGCGGGCGGCACGTGGTAAACATCGACGAGCACGTTGCGTATGGCGGTTGACACAGCGACGATGTGGGAGGCCCGGCGATACAACCAGCGGCTCACGGTCCGTGCCTGCCACGACCGCCACGGCCCCTCCGTGTGCTCCGTCAGGACCAACGGGGTATTGCGCGGGACTGCGCCGGCGGCGGCCGCGGCGCTGGCGTACAGGTGCGCGTGCACCACGTCATACCGGCCTTGGCCGATGAGGCGGCGCAGCGCGAGGACGTAGCGCAGGGACAGCCGCCGCTTGACCAGCGACCCGGCCAGGACGTTGACCGGCACGTTCGCGGCACGCAACTGGCCCGCCCGGACGCCGGCCGCGGAACACGCCACCTCGGCGTCCCACCCGCGGGACCGCAGTGCGATCGCGAGGTTGACGACGTAGCGCCCGGCGCCGCCGCCGTCGAGGGAGTCGATGACGAGAAGCACGCGCCGGGGCCGGCGCGCGGCCGGCGTCCTGCTGCGCGAGCCAGACGACCACAGTCCTCGGAGTTCTCCGGGCTGAAGCCGGGTGACCTGTGAGGTGGAGTCCGTGGCCGCCATCACGTCAGGTCACTGCGCCTTACATTTAAGGATGCAAGCTCCTGCAGCTGCGTAGGCAGCGGCGGCCGCGGCCTCGGCGGCCACGGTCTTCTCTACAGGCTCGCCACTCTGCCTGGGGAACGGCACGCCGCTACCAGGAGGGTACGCCACAACAGCACCGGGCGATATAGCATTCATCTCGGCCTGCTGGGCCTCGGCCAGTATCCGCCAGGCACCCTCCCGCACGATGTCATCCCAGCGACGACGAGCCCGCCGCGTCCCGCTCGCTCCAGCCGTCATCACGGGACCCCGGGGCCGGACAACATCGGACCGGGAACGCACGATTAGCCTGTTCGTCGAGGTCGCCGGAAGATCACCTACATGACATGCATGACCGGGCGGCGGGCAACTGTGCCAGGGGACCGCGGTCATGAATCTTGACGCGACCGTCCGTCGGCCGTGGTGATCTGTCGGTCGGCGGCCGTTAATCTTCGGTGCAGCGCCTGCTCTGGCGTGCGCTCAGGCAGGCGGAGGCGCTGACACTCTGACCTTGGCGGGTGCCAGGCGAACGGATCGAGCAGCGTCCGCGATTGCGCGGCGAGGAGGTGCCCGCCGCTACGACGCTGGTCGTCCGAGGCGGCCGGGACACTCCCGACAAGCTGCGGAGCCACGCGCAGCGAACTGCCCGCGCCTGGTCGCTGGATGGGCAGCCGCTCCTGGGTATCTCGGTCTTCGCCGTTCTCGACATGCCGCTTGATGAGTTGCTCCGCCGCCGGTTCGCCACCTTCCACACGATCTACCTGCCCACAGCCGGGCGGCCAGCCGAACACCGATTCGAGATCTTGGCCACTGGTCAGCGTCCGCATTTCACCGTGTGCCTCCATCGTGCCGATGATGCGGAGGTGACCCGGCTGCTGGCTGCCCTCGGTGTTGTACGGCACAATCCGCAGTACGGTAGAAGCGCGATCTGGCGGGAGGAGGGATGAGATGTACCGCGTGGACATCACCGCCGACCTGAATGACGAAGACGACACTGGCTATGTCTGGACCTTCCTCGACGAGGCCCGCGACCCTGGCCAAGATCAAGCCCGGCGCTCTGGTCGTCGCAGGGGACGAGGACGCCGCCGCGGTATGCCAGGTGATCGATCTAGCGCCAGCTGGTGGCGGCACAATCGTCCACCTCAGGATCTGCCCGGCCTCGTCGATGACTACCGCGCCCTGGTGCAGCGGGCGCTAGCCAGTTGAACTCCGCCCGCGCCTCAGGCAACCGGGCCTACGGTGCCGTCTGACCCAATGCCTACGCCCCATACGCGTCCCACCCAGCCCCGCCGATCACGTTTGCGCAGGTCAGGCGTTTGCATGGCAACGCCCTCCGGAGCCGTGCCTCTTCCCATTATGATCTGTGGATGCAAAGATTGCGCCGTTCGGCATGATGTGGCAAGCCGCCATTACCAACATCGGGCGACTCCCGGCCGGGCAAGCACGAAATCGACATCGGCACGCGCCGTGCCTGACAGTGCGGAAATGATCTACCAGGCCTGGCATGACCTTTCCGGTGCCGGTCTCCAGCCGGCAAGCTCGCTCGGTGTCCGGCTGTCCGCGGCCACCACGGCATTCGGCCAGGCCCAGCTGGCCCACCAGAGGCCTGCCAGCGGCGAATCGCACCTGACTCCCGCCTTCGGCCGCGAGCTTCTATCACCGCGCCACCGTCTACGAAGTTGACGAGGGGCTGACCGTTGCCGGCATCCGGTGCACGGTGGCACCGGTGCTCGACCTAGCAGGATGCAGCAGCGCGATCGGCGTGAGCTACCTCATGCACGGGCGGCCGCGACCTCGGCGTGACTGCCCACGCAGTACCCGCCGCGGCTCTGCGGGCATTGGTGCGTGGGGCGGCAAGTGTCAGCAGCCAGGGCAGACGGGCAAATCGGTGACAGGCAGGCCCTCCTCGCTGCGCGCTGATCACCGCACGAAGCCCGGCGGTGCAGCGGGAGTCGGCTCGGCAGTCACGCCTGGTGAGTCAAGCCAGGCAGTAATCGTCGGCGCACTCGTGTTCGAACCTGACCTCACACTACGCATGCGGCAACTGCGGCGCGCCTGCACGGTGAGGCGCTCATGCAGGTGGAGTGGGCCAGCCTCTGCGCTCAGGCGTATACGTCCCACGGACCCGAGCAAGAATGCCCCGCTAGCCAGCCAGGCGAGGTCATGAAGTCCCCGTACCGACGGGTTCGCGAAGGTCAGTGGGAGCGTCAAGGCAGAGACCTTCCGCAAGTGCGGGTCAGTCGCAGACCGATCGGCGCTCTGGGCCGTATGAGCGGCGCTATCTTGGCGTCTGCCAGGCACATATGACTCCCCGCCCACGAGGCGGCGATCCGGATCAGGATGCAGCCGTCCCCCTGCCCAGGAGCGAACCATGATCCGGATCGGCAAGCATGGTATCACCGCTGCGGACGTGCTCGCCGTGGCCCGGCGGAATGAGCATGTCGAACTGTCCGGCGAGGCCGTCGCGGCCATGGCGGCGTCCCGCTACGCGGTCGAGACCGCCGCCGCGGGGCGCGATCCCGTGTATGGGGTGTCCACCGGATTCGGGGCACTCGCCACCCGGCATATCGAGCAGCGGCTCCGCGCCCGGCTGCAGCGCAGCCTCATCAGGTCGCATGCCGCCGGCATGGGAGAGCCCGTGGCAACCGAAGTAGTGCGGGCTATGATGTTCCTCCGCCTGAAGACACTGGCGTCCGGGTACACAGGGACTAGACCGGCCGTCGCGGAAACGCTTGCGGCCATGCTGAACGCGGGTATCACCCCACTCGTCCCCCGATACGGCTCCCTCGGGTGCAGCGGTGACCTCGCGCCGCTCGCCCATTGCGCGCTCGTGCTCACCGGTGAGGGCGAGGCGGCCGGGCTCGGCGGGCAAGCCGGCCCGGCGGCCGAACTCCTCGCCGCGGCCGGGATCACTCCAGTCGAGCTCGGCGTGAAGGAGGGCCTCGCCCTCATCAACGGAACCGACGGCATGCTGGGGATGCTGTTGCTCGCCTGCGAGGATCTCGGCCGGCTGTGCACCGTGGCCGATATCACCGCCGCCATGAGCATCGAGGCGCTGCTCGGCACCGACCAGATGCTCATTCCCGGCCTGCACCTGCCGCTCCGCCCGCATCCCGGCCAGGCCGCGAGCGCGGACAATATGCTGCGGGTCCTCGCCGGGTCCGGGATCGTCGCCTCGCACCGGTCCGGCGACAACCGGGTGCAAGACGCCTACTCGCTGCGCTGCGCACCCCAGGTGACCGGCGCGGTGCGGGACACCCTCGCCCACGCTAGGCAGGTCGCCGACCGGGAACTCGCCGCCGCCATCGACAACCCGGTCGTCCTCGGCGATGGTGCCGTCTCCTCCAACGGCAACTTCCACGGCGCGCCCCTGGCGTACGTGCTCGACTTTCTGGCGATTGCCGTCGCCGACCTAGGGTCGATCGCGGAGCGGCGCACCGACAGGATGCTTGACCCTGCGCGTTCTCATGGCCTGCCGCCGTTCCTCGCCGACGACCCAGGAGTGGATTCCGGGCTGATGATCGCCCAGTACACGCAGGCCGCCATGGTCGCGGAGAACAAGCGGCTCGCAGCGCCCGCGAGCGTGGACTCCATTCCGGGATCCGCCATGCAGGAAGACCACGTGTCGATGGGATGGAGCGCGGCAGTGAAGCTGCGCGACGCCCTGGCTAACCTCGCCAGGATCCTTGCCATCGAGCTCGTCGCTGCAGCGCGCGCAGCCGACCTGCGAGCACCGCTGACCCCAGCACCATCGACTTCCGCGGTCATCAAGACGCTACGTGAGGCTGTACCGGGCCCCGGTCCTGACAGGTACCTGGCCCCCGAACTCGCAGCTGCTGAGCAGCTCGTCACCTCGGGACGCGTCATACGTGCCGCCTCTGACGCCGCAGGGACGCTGGCCTGAGATGTCCCGTCCCATGCAGCATTAACCGAAGGCCCCGAGTGGGCGCGGGTTCATGATTGGAATGCCGGATCCTGGCCGAGCCCGACGGGCTGGACAAGATCGGCGACGGCGGCCTCCCGGATGCCTGCCGCTCAGAACGAACGCCTCTTGGTGCTTTTGTCAAGAGGGAGTGGTGATGCGGTGCGGGCGCGGGGGCCTGGCTGGGCAATGACAGGGGCCCGGGTCGTTCCCTTTTCCCGCCGCGGGCATTATCGGCTCGCGGGCGGCCGCGTCGAAGGACGCCCTGCGGGCGCCGCTGTGCGGCCGGGCTGCGCCCGGTCCTTGACCCGGCCGCCCGCTCGCGCGGGAGGGCGGCTAGCGACCAAGGATCGCTAGGCTCCCGGCAGCCGCTGAGCCTGCCATGCGGGGTCGTCGGCTGACCATCTGTATCCGCAGCCGAGGCGGCAGGTCATGCCGTCTTGCTCGGTGCGGCCGTTGATGAAGTCAAAACCGATGTCTCCGCACCTCGGGCAGGCCTTCCAGAGGACTTTGCCCGTGCCGCCGCAGTCACTGCAGCCGGTACCGCGGCAGTCGGGGCAGCGGGCGACTTGCGCCCGCCCGGGCGGGGCTATGGTCTCGGCCGTCACAACCACCTCGTTACCAGGATGCATCACGCGTCTGTCAGGATCCGGCCTCGTAGTTGGCCTGCTGGTGAGCCGCTCGCTGCATCACCGCGGCGGCCGGTCGTATTTCGGACTTGGGCGGCTGGATGATGGCATCCCGGTCGAGGCGCAGGATGTCCGGCCACGCTTCGCCTTCGTCCTGCCATTCGTGGTCCTCGCTGGGGACGCGGACGGCCTTCCGCTCGTCGAGCTTCTCCCGGGCCGCCTGGTTGCGCTCGGCCAGCTCCGTGACCCACGCAGGCGTATCATGCCCGGTCGCGGTGTTATCGGGCACGAGGGCCTGGCGCTCCTTCTCGGCTGGGCGCGCCGGCTCTGCGGAACGGAGCGGGGGCAGGTCGGTGTCGGGATGGCGGGACCGGTACTCGCTGTCGGCGGCGACGGCCAGGTGCCGGGGCTGCTCGGTGGACCGCTCCCACTCGGCCCGGGCCTCCATCGTGTCGGCAAACTGCGCTTCGAAGCCGCGATAAGCGGCCTCCATGGCGCGTGCTGACCGGGCGAGTCTGTCTTGGTGGCCAGCCCTTTGCTCGTCGCCGCGGCTGCGTGCGGCCTTCGCTTCGGCGTCTGCACGTGTGGCCATAACGAAGGCCTCGACGGCGCCCATCCTGACCTGGCGGAGCTCGGCGCCGACGTGCCGCGGCGCCCAAGCGGTCTCGGTCTCGTAGGTGCTGCGCATGTGCAGGAGCCGCCCGTCCGGCTCGCCGCGCAGGTCCACGCCGTCAACGGGCCCGAGCGCACGAAATGCGGCGTGCCAGACTGCCCGCTTCTTTGGCGTATCGCCGCTGGGTTCGGGGCCGATCGGCTCGGCAGGGTCGCTGTAGTCGTACAGCTCCCGGTACACGGTGACCGGCGCCGCCCGCTGCTCCCACTCCAGCCGCCCGAGTGGCTCGTCAGGGACGGGGCCGAGGCCGCGCAGTGCCCAGGCTGGCGGTGCCTCGGCGGTGAACTCACCGAGGCGCTCCTTGCGGTCGTCCATGGCATCAGCGAGGGCGGTGATGTGCTCACGTCGCTGCGGGTCGTCGATGTCGGGGATCTGTTCGGCCCACGGCCGAGCGGGCAACGGCACGAGAGAGCCAGTCTCTTCGCGGATCCGAGAGTCGATGACCGCCACCACGTCACGTGATCCCGTCAATGACTTACGGTTGATCGCCCGGGCAAGCACCTCGTCGGCGTCCAGGCCCGCTGCCTCGGCCGCGTCCAGCGATCGCCAGAGCCATGTCGCGGCGCCCGGCAGCTGCATGTCCCGGTATTCCTCGGGCAGGTGCTCCCGCAGCGATCGCTCGTACCGCGCAGTGATGGCCTCGCGGGTCTCGCCTTCCCAGATCGCGTGCAGCCTGCCGAGGTGGTCGGCGTTGGCCAGATTGCGGCGCTGCACCTCGAGCGCGGACTCCTCGGCGTCACTGCGCTCAAGCACGTCCGACAGCACGCCGAGCGCGGCCCTGGCCTGCGCCTCGGCAACCGAGGCCGTCACATCGTCGGCGAGGCCCTCCCGTTCGCGTTCCGTGCGCTCCCGCCGCTCGATCTCTGGCGCCGGCCGGGTGCCCGGCTGCGGGTCGGCCTCGCGGTGGCCGAGCTCGCGGCCGTGTCGGCGACCGGGTGATGCGTCGCAGCGGGTGCCATCACGGGTGCCGTTCGCCGTCCATAGCCCAGGTTCCAGCTGGCCGATCGCCTCGCCGCAGTGCGCACACGCGTCAACGCTGGTCATGACGAACGCGCGGTTGCTGTCCGCGCCGCGGCTGAGCGAGACATACGCCCACCGGCGATCCTCGGCGCCGGTGATGACCGCTATGCCGTCTGAGACGGTGCGGCCCTGGCCGGCGTGCCCGGTCGAGCAGTAGGCCAGATCGGCGGACCGCTCACAGTCGCCGTAGGAGAACACGCGTTCGCTGTAGCGCATCTCGCCGGTGTCCGGGTCGCGGCCGAGGGCCAGGCGGCCGGTGATCCTCGAGCCGTCGATCGCGTCAACGCGCAGGACGTCACCGTTCGCGAGCCCGATCCGGTGGTCGTTCTCCTTGATCAGGATCAGGTCGCCGACGCTCGCCCGGGCACCCTCCCGCAGGGCGACCTCGGGCCCGCGCTCGACGCGGCCGAGGTGCTGCAGGTCCTCGCGGATGCACTGGCTCAGGTCCCGGCAGATATCGTGGCTCTGCGCCATCAGGAGCACGTCACGGCCGGCCAGGTACCCGGCAACGTACGCCCGCCGGGCACCGTCGAGGGCCTGCTCGGCATCGCCGCCCCGGATCCGCCCGTGCTGGTCGTACTCGGTGAGCACGGCCGTGTCGCCGGTGCGGAGCCGCAGCGAGGCCTCCCGCTCCCACCCGGCGGTGAACCGGACCGGCTCGGCCAGCTGCGCATGCTCCTGCGCCCGGGCCAGCAGCGCCATCCCGCCGCCGCCCTCGACCGCCTCTAGCTGGCCATGGTCGCCGGTAATGATGACCTTGCACCTGAGTTCAGCGGCCCGGGCGGTGATCGCCTCGATGTCCTCGAGCGAGGTCATCGAGGCCTCGTCGAGCAGGATCAGCGTCCCGGGCCGCAGCGGCATCACACCAAGCACGCCGCGCTCATCGGGCGTGTTGCCCAGCCATTGCGCGGTGTTGTACGCGTCAACGCCGGCCGTGGCAGCTAGGACGTTGCGCGCGGCCTGGCTCGGCGCGAGCCCGATCACCTCGCCGCGCCACATCCGCGCGGCCTGCGCGAGCACGTGCGTCTTCCCGCTCCCGGCGGGGCCGACGATCACCGAGATCGTGCGCGCACTGGTCAGCGCGTGGTGCAGCGCAGTCGCCTGGCTGAGGCTCAGACCGGTCGGCAGCTGCGCGGTTCCCTCCTGTGCCCGCGCGTGCCCTGCTGCCTCGAGCGCCGCGGCCTCGGTGCCGAGCAGCTGCGCCGATACCTCACGCGCCAGGCTCGGCGCGCTTTCGCGCTGCGCGGCCGCGAGCAACTGCTCCTCACGGCTCAGCTGCAGGTGGGTGGCGTAGCGCTGGGTTCCGGGCCGAGTGTAGATGCTGCGGCCGTCCAGGTCGCGGCGCAGGTAGTCAGGCACGGGCGGCCACTCAGGAGCATCCAGGCAGAGAACCTGCTCGGTCTCCCCGGCCAGCGCCCGGGCGCTCAGGTCGTGCAGTAGCGCTACTGCGGCCGTGGGCTCCATCGCGCGCCCCTCGGCAGGCATGCACGCGCCGAGCTCGCGCATCAGGTCCGCGCGTGTCCACGTGGAGTGCTTCTTCTGCACCCGCGCTAGCGCGGTCTGCATCGCGCGTGCCTGCGCATCCGGGGATGGCTCGCGCAGCGCAGGCTCAGGTTGCGCGGCTGCGCTTCCGCCGCCGAGGCTGGATACCTCCGGCGCGATCTGCGCGAGCCTGCCGCCGAGCTTCTCATCACAGCGCGCCGCGAATGCGTCCCAGTCGATTGCGCCCTCGTCTTTCCCTCGACGTGAGGACATCGTGACCTCGTTCTGGATGAACAGCAGCTCGCGCCGGCTCGGCGTGCGCCCGTACTTAGCTGTCCACGCCGCGACGGCGGCCGGGGTCTGCTCCTTGATCGTCTGCGTGCGGGTGGAGTACGCGTCCATCTGCTCTTGCGTGACGTCGGCGATCTCGTTACCGATGCCGTCCTTGCGCGCGACCCACTCCACGCCGAACCTGCGCGTCAGCTCGGCCTCCACGTGCGCGGCCACGATCGCCTGCATCGCAGGCAACTGCGCGCGCACGCTCATCGTGTCCAGCGCGCGCCAGCGCCCGTCACGCGTGGTGCGCACCAGACGCGCGATCTGATTGTGGATGTGCAGCTGCGGGTCGCCGTCCCGGCTGGTGCCCTGCAGCCACGACGTGACGATCAGCTCCGCAGGCTCGTAGCGCCCCGGTTCCTGGCCGTCGAGGCGGGCGCCGTAGTGGCCGGTGCGGGTCACGGCCCACCGCTCGAGATGTTCGAGTCCGGCCCGGTTGGCCGCCTGCAGGATGTCGGCCATCTCGGCCTGGCGCGCATCCCAGTACGCCGCGGCCCGCTCGTCGCCCGCGATCCGGGCCCGCCGGGCATTTTCCCTGATGGAGATGTCCAGGATGCTGATCGACTTGCTGAACGAGACTGTGGCGTCGGTGTAGGCGGGTGACTTCCGGGTGGCCTGCGCCGCCTGCCGCTCCAGCTCCAGCAGGCGCTCACTGGTCGCGTACGGCTCGGCGGCCGTCAGCCGGGCCAGGTGCTCGGCGAACTTCGCGTAGCCGCCGGGCGAGTTGCCCAGCCTGGTCCCATCCCGCGGGTCAACCTGCCGGTAGACCGCCTCATATGGTTCCCGCTCCACGATCTTGCCCGCGGCGAAGCCGAGTGCCCCGGCGCTGCGGCCGAACCACCGACCGGGCGCCTCACCCGCCTGCGCGGCGTTGATGTAGTACCCGCCAGCTGACTGCTCGCCCTGCAGCTGACCCTGCCCCTGGCCCTTCCACACGTAGCCGAGGTCATAGCCCGACTTCGCGGTCACGACGACGGCCATCTGCCTTCCCCGGTCTTGATCTTGAACCTTCCATGATCATCTAGATGCAACGGTCTGTGCGGCTATGGATCATGGTGAGAGCAAGCAGCACAAGATCGCTGGGAACAGGGAGTGAGAGCAGGGCGAGACGAGGAGAGGAAGAGCACGGTGAGCAGGGGAAACAAGAAATTGAGGAGCGGCCGCGGAAATGACGGTTCTAGGAGGAGATTGCGAGGATGTAACGGGCCCAGGCGGCCCGCGCCGACGCTGCTCGTTGCGGCACGGACGACGGTGGCCAGTCGCGCAGTCGGCCGCGTCGTGCACGTTCGCCCTGCACACTGGAGTGCCCCGGGGCCTGACCCGAGCAAGGTACGGCAGTGTACGCATTCGCGTACACTGGTTTGATGCCGTTGCCTAAGGTGTTGTCTTTTCGGGAGTTCCGTGCGGGGCTGGCGGCGGCGCTGGATCGGGTCAGGCAGTCTGATGAGGCGGCGGTGTTCGTCGGTGCCCACCGTAGGCCGGAGGCGGTCGTTGTGTCGGTAGAGCGGTACGAGGCGATGCAGGAGGCCGCGGAGCGGCAGCACGCGGTGGCGGCCGCGCTGGCCTCGGTGCGGGCCGAGGGACTGGAACCGAGCCCGGAGGATCTGGAGCTGTTCGTCGCGGTCGCGGCCGGTGAGTTGTCTACCGGTGAGCTGCGGGATCGCATGCTGGCCCGTTACCGCAGGTGAGCGGCGCTGCTGGCGCGGATCCGTACCTCGATCCGGTTAGCGGCGTCCTGCGCAACCGGCTGGGCATCGCCGACGCTGGCGAGCTGGCTCAGGTTGAGGCCGCGCTGACCGCGTCGCGGCTGATCGACCTGGAACGGCGACGCTTGCCCGGCCGCTACGACCTGGTCCACCTGCAGGCGTTTCACCGGTACATCTTCGCCGACCTCTACGCCTGGGCGGGCGAGCTGCGGACCGTCGCGATCGCCAAGGGCGACCTGTTCTGCCTGCCCCAGCACCGGCAGTCCGCCGCCACCGAGATATTCGCCCGGCTGGCCGCGGCGGACCGGCTGCGCGGACTGTCCCGTGAACCGTTCATCACCCGGGTCGCGGAGTTCCTGGCCGATGTCAATGCGCTGCACCCGTTCCGGGAAGGCAACGGGCGCACGCACCGGGCGTTCTTCTCCCAGCTGGCCCACGACGCCGGGCACCACATCGACCGGATCCGCATGGATCCCAGGCAGAACACCGCCGCCAGCATGGCCGCCCACCGCGGCGACCTCGCCCCGCTGCAGGCGATGCTCGACGATCTGATCGACCCGCCTCACCCTGCGGGACCGCTGGGTCAGATCGCCGATCCGTTCGCCTGACCCGGCCCGGCTTGCCCTCGTGATCGACTTCAGATTCAGCGTTGCGCCGGGAGACGAGATAGCCCCCTCCGGACAGCCCGAGGAGCCGGAGGATGTGGCCACTGCATGGGGTCGAGCAGCGGAGGCCACGTGTCCTAGCGTTGTGAGAAGCTGGCAGCATGGCGGCATTGGGTCCCGGAGCCAGGATCGCGGCATATCGTCGTCGCCGTGGTCTGAGCCAGGCGGCGCTCGCTGGCTTGGTCGGGCGTTCCGAGTCGTGGTTGTCCCAGGTAGAGCGCGGGGTGCGGTCAATCGACCGCCTCTCGGTGCTGCTTGATCTAGCCCGCGTGCTCCGCGTTGACGTCGAAGCACTGACTGGGCGGCCCTGGCAGTACGCGCCTAACGGGAGCATGCTGGCTGACGGGCTGACCGCGGTGCGGCGCGTGCTGACGAGTTATGCCGCGCTTCTCGGCCAGGCGCCCGTCGGCCATGCCGAGCTGTCCGAGTTGCGTACCCGCGTCGCCGAGACGCACCGGCTCTATCAGGCGGCGCAGTATGACGACGTGATCGCGCTGTTGCCTGGCGTTCTGTCGGCGGTCGAGAGCTTTCCCGGGCGGCAGAACGGGCTTCGCCGGGAGTCCTTGCTGGCGTATGTGTCCGCCTACGTTGCGGCGGCGAAGCTGGTGACGAAGCTGGGAGCCGGGGATCTGGCGATCTTGGCGGCGGACCGGGCGGCGAACGCCGCCGTCGATGCGCAGTCCTTGGCGGCGCGAGGAATGGCCGGCTATCAAGTGACCTGCGCTCTGCTGCGCTCGGACCAGCTGGACGACGCGGAGCGGCTGGCCGTGCGGCTGGCCGAGGACCTGACTGGCAGCGCCCGTTCTGATGAGCCGGCACTCGTGTCGGTGGCCGGCGCCCTGTGGCTCATCGCGGCCGTCATCGCCGCCCGCAGGACCGACCGCGCGGAGGCCTGGCTACGGCTGGACCGGGCCGACACGATGGCAGGGCTGCTTGGCGAGGACGGGAACCATGCCTGGACCGGCTTCGGGCCGACGAACGTCGCCATTCACCGGGTGAGCGTGGCCGCCGAGCTGGGTGATGCCGGAGAAGCACTTCGGACTGCCACGGCGGTCGATCTAGAGCGCCTGCCCGCCGGCTTGCTGAGCCGCCGCGCACAAGTAAACCTTGACCTGGCATGGGCTCAGGCTCAGCGGAGACGGAACGCCGAGGCGACCCTGCATCTGCTCGAGGCTGAACGGATCGCACCGCAGGTGATCCGGCATAACGTCATTGCCCAGGAGATTGTCCGGGAGATGCTCGCCCGGGGCTCTCGCCGGCAGACAACAGCCCTAAGTCTTCTCGCCGAGCGGGCTGGCCTGCTGGAATGAGTTCATGACCGGCTTGTGCACGCTGGTTGTGTGCGGCGCCCCTCTGGCGGCGCGAGCACCTGAGATAGCCGCCAGCCTGGTGACCGCCGGATGGCAGGTGCAGGCTGTCATGACGACATCCGCTGCCAACTGGGTGGACGTTTCTGTTCTGGCTGCGGCTGCTCGGCAGTCAGTACGCGCGGAGCATCGTCCCGTCGATGCGGCCAAGAATCGGGAGCGGCCCGCCGCAGTGGCCGTTGCGCCGATTACCTTCAACACCGTCGGAAAGCTGGCCACGGGCATCGCCGACACCTACGCTCACAGCGCGCTGTGCGAGGCGCTGGGCGACGGCGTTCCCATCCTCGCTGTGCCAATGGTCAACAATCGGCTCTGGGGTCACCCTGCCTGGGCTCATAATCTTGGCCAGCTCACAGACGCAGGCGTGCGCTGGCTGAGCATCCATGACGGCACGATCGGCGAGCCCCAGCCCGTGCTGTCCGGAACCGGCGACGATGTGGTCAAGCGCTTTCAGCCCGAATGGGTCGCCAGCCAGTTGCGACCGTAACGTTCGCCTGTAACGCAGATCCCTCATCCGCACTTTTGTGCGGGTAGCACTCATGTCCGGGCTTTCCGCCTGAATCGGCCTCACCCTCATCTGGACGGCATCCCGCACGGTGCCGAGTGACATCCCGGCTGTGGATGGCACTGGTGGGGAGGCGATCTGGCTGTGAGCGCGTCAATGCCCCGCGGTGACCCCGCGGGTCCGGGCAGCCCAACGAGCACGTCGGTGAATGAACGGCTCGGCGGCGGCTCAGTCCCTGCCTTGCTGCCCACCCGGATGAACCTGGCGGAACTGGCGGCCCGGCGCACCGCTGCGGCTGCGGTTGGCGCGGACTTCGAGACCGCGCTGGAGTCGGCGCCGCTGTGCCGGCCGCCGGACATGATCCACTGGGCGTACCGGCTGCGTGATCACCTTGTGGCGCTGCTCGACTGCCTCAACGCATTGGAGGCCGGCCCGGTCTCGCCGAAGATCGTCGGCCCGTTCGAGGCCGAACGGCAGGTGGCAGAGCTGCCCGCGGTCCGGGCCGTCTATGAGGCGTTCAGAGCTGATCCCCGGCCAGGGCGTATGACGTCTGCTACCGAACGGCTGCTCAGCGAGGCCCTGGCTGAGGCAGGGTTGCTGCTCGGGGCCTACGACCGGCGCGTCATGACCTGGCTGGCGGGCTGGGAGCCACAGACGGTCGCCGTGGTCGCCAGCTGGGTGACCCGGGCCGCTCGTCCCATCACGCTGCCCCTCGCGGGGCTGGCCGGCAGCTACGACGCCTCGGACGACCCGCCGGCTCTGGTGGCCGCCCTGAAGGACGCCGCCGAGTGGCGGGATCTCGGTGCCGGCCAGTACTGCGCCGACTGCGATCAGGCGCCTGGCGGCGTTTGCGGCCAGCACGCCGACGACGTGGCAGCCGCCGAACGGTATCGGCAGCTGGCCGCCCGGCTATGCCCCAGGGGTGAGCGGCTGTGACCGGCCCGGCGGGCTACGGGCTTACCGCAGCCGCCGACTGCTGCCCGGCCTGGTGTGACAGGCGGGAACCGCACGACGTGCACATCAGGCATCTTGGCCAGGCCGGGGGCATCTTCGTCCAGCTGGTCCGCGCTGATGGCGCCTATGCCGCGCGGCTGCGAGAGCCGCAGGTCGTCATCCGCGACGTCTCCGGCTCGAGTGCCGGTGACCAGGCCGAGCTGTGGCTGCCCCCTGCGGAGGCACGGCAGCTCGCCGTCATCTTGGCCCGGCTGGGCCACCGCGAAGTGTCTGGGCTGGTGGTCTCGGCTGCGGAGGTGTCGCGGTGATGGCTTCCGATCTGGCACTGGCTGCCGACCCGGGCGTGGTTGAGCGCGCTGCCGATCCGGGCGAGTTCATCGTGCAGGCGTGCGAACGGGCCCGGGCGTGGCTCCGGGAGGCGCTGGAGCACGGGGAAATCGAGCAGATCGCCGAGGTCAAGTCGCAGGCCGAGGCGGTTCGCGTGTACACGGTGCAGAAGCAACTGGGGCGGGACGCTCAGCTATCCGCGGCTGAGATCGTCCGCCGCGCTGAGCGGGGCATCGGCCTGGCGATCCGCAAGGGCCAGGAATCGGGGGAGATCCGGCGGAAGGGGCAAGGCGGGGGGCTGCCGCCGGGCGCGGAGCGACCTCGTGCTGACACAGCGAGGTCGTCGCCTGCGGACTTCGCCAGCGAGAGCGAGCTGCGCGGCAACGCCGCTGGCATCTACCACCTGGCCGACGGGGTCGCTGACGAGGACTTCGAGGCCGCGCTCGCAGGGGCGAAGGCGGAGGGGAACCTGTCGCGGGCCAACGTGGTCCGCAAGCTCCGCCAGAGCCGCGGCACGCCAGCGGCCGGACCGGCCGCGCCGGCTCCTGCCGGGGCCGATCGCTCACCGGCCGGCAAATCTCCGGCCACCACGCCGGATCGGCGAGAGCTGATCGCCCGGCACGCGGCCGAGGGCATGTCGTCGCGGCAGATCGGCGACCGGCTCGGCATCCCCGCGCACCGGGTGCGGCTGATCGCCCGCGAGCACCAGATCGTCATCCCCGCGGACGCCGTGGTCGGCAGGACCCGGCGGCACGACGCGAACCGGATCGTGCGGGAGACCGCGCACGCCCTCGAAGGGCTGGCGATGGGCACCGGTCTGGTCGACCTCGCCGAGCTCGACCCGGTCGAGGCCGCTGCCTGGGCGGCGTCACTGGCCAGGTCGATCCGGCGGCTCAGCAAGTTCGTCCGCGAGATGAGAGAGGTGACCAAGTGACCGGTAAGCCAGAGGGCCGTATCCAGCGCGCGGCGCGGCTGCGGTGGGTGCCGCTCTCGCAGGTGCGGATCAACCCGATGGCCCAGCGGGATCTGCGGCCTGCCCGGGTGGCCCGGCTGGCCGCGGTGTTTGACCTGGAGCAGATGGGCGCGCCGACCGCCAGCCACCGCGGCGACTGGTACTACGTCATCGACGGCCAGCACCGGATCGAGGCGTTGAAGTGCTGGCTCGGCTGCTGGCAGGACCAGCAGGTGCAGTGCTGGGCTTATGAGGGGCTGACCGAGGCCGAGGAGGCCGAGGTTTTCCTCAAGCTCAACGACGTCCTGGCGGTCAGCGCGTTCGCACAGTTCCGGGTCGCGGTCCAGGCCGGGCGAGCCGGAGAGGCCGACGTTGACCGGATCGTCCGCGCGCTTGGCCTGCGGATCTCCCAGGCCAGGAGTGGCGGCGCGATCTCTGCCGTGGGCACGCTGCGCCGGGTCTACGCCCGCGGCGGCGCAGCGGTGCTGTCCCGGGCGCTGCGGATCATCCGCGATGCCTACGGTGATGCCGGGCTGGACGGCCCGGTCATCGACGGGATCAGCCTGCTGTGCCAGCGGTACAACGGCGAGGTTGACGACGAGCGGGTCATCAGCCGACTGTCCACCGCGCACGGCGGTGTATCCGGGCTGATCAGCCGGGCCGGCCAGCTGCGCCAGACCACCGGCAACGCCACCGCGCAGTGCGTCGCCGCTGCCGCGGTCGAGGTCATCAACCGCGGTGCCGGCGGCAGGAAGCTGCCCTCCTGGTGGAGGGCCGCAGCGTGACCGCCCCCGGCCAGCGATGCATCGCGGCCGCCGGCGCGAGCTCGCGGCGAACCTGCCCGCAGACCGGAAGGACGATCACCCGGCCGGCCGCGCGGCACGCCGCCCCGGCCCGGCCATCTCGCCGGTGGCGACCGCAAGGGAGGAGTACAGCAGCGATGCGAGCTGAGGAGCGCTGGCAGCCGTTCGGGATAACCGAGCAGGACTGGCAGGCTGCACCCGCCGGCCCCGACGGCACGAAGATCATCAACGTCGGGCTGCAGCGGCCCGACGGCCGTTCCGGCGCCTGGCTGCGAAACGCGATGCTGGGCCTGGCCCTGTTGGCCGCGGCCGCGGCCGTGGTCAGCTACCAGGCGCAGTACCGGATGGTGGCCGGTTACAAGCACGCCGCTGCGGTGGCGGCGCTGCAGGCCGGCATCCCCGACGTTGCCGCGCTGGTGTTCGCGTCGCTGGGCATCGCCATGGCGCTGCACGGCCGGCGGGCGATCCGGGCCAGGGCGCTGAACGTGGCGGCCGTTGGCACGTCGGTCGCGATGAACGCCCTGGCCGCCTCGCCCGGCTGGCGGGCGCTGGCGATCTGGATCCTGCCGCCGACTGCCTATGCGGTCGCCTCGGACACTTTGATCATGGTCGTGCGGGCCTGGGCGATCGCCCGGCAGCGGGCCCTGGATGAGCGGCTCGCCGGGGAAGAGGCCACCCCGCTGGCCGTTCTCGGCGGGCTGCTCCTATGGCTGCTTCGCCTGATGCTCGCGCCGTCGTCAACGCTGGGAGGGTTTCGCCGCTGGGTGGTGGAGGAGTGCCCGGTGGCGCCGGGCCGCCGCGCAGCGGTGCCTGCCGGCCCAGACCCGGTTGCGATCACCAGCCCGGGGGGCCGGCCGAGCCCGCGACCGGGCAGCAAGACGCACCGGTTCCTGACGCTGGTGGCTGAGCAGCACGGGCCGCTCGCCGGTGTCCGGATCGGTGACGTGTCGAGGATCTGTACCGCGCTGGCGCCTGAGGCGGGGTTGAACACCGGGGCAGCCCGAACCGCGCTACGCAGGGCAGTCCTCGCGGCCCGGGGAGGTCAGGCGTCATGAAGATCGTGCTCGTGCTTGCGCTGCTGCTCACGCTTGCGGCGTTCGGGAAATGGGCCTTCGTCCCGGGCCGCCACCTGCCCAGGCACCGGGTCCGGCATACCCGGATCCGGGTGCACCTGCGGCTGCACCCAGGCCGTGGCTACGCGACCGCGGTAGAGCTCTGGCTGCGCTGGGGCCGCTTCGCCGCATACCGGAAGTCCGCCCGGATCCGCCGGTCCCTCACCGTCTGGCAGCGCGTCCGCCGGCCGCGGCAGCACTCGATCCGGCTGGGCCGCGGGCACTACCGGCACCGGCTGGCCGTGCCGCTGGAGGAGCACGTGCTGCTGATGGCTCCGCCGCGGACCTTCAAGACGGCGCTGCTGGCCAGCATCATCCTGCACTACCCGGGGCCGGTGATCTCGACCACGACCAAGGCGGACGTATTCACGCTCACCAGCGGCGTCCGGTCCCGGCTCGGGCCGGTGCACGTGTTCAACCCGCAGTCCATCGGCGGCGTGCCGTCCACCTTCCGCTGGTCGCCGGTGCACGGCTGCGAGGACCCGGCGGTGGCGATCCGCCGCGCCGATGCGTTCGCCCAGTCCGTCTCGCAGAAGGGCGTGGAGGACGGCACGTTCTGGTCGGCGAAGGCCAGCGACTATATGCGCGCCTACTTCCACGCCGCCGCCCTCGCTGGGGCGGACATGACCGTGGTGGCCCGCTGGGTGCTCGGGGGCGACCCGGATGTCCCGGTGCAGATCCTGGACGCGGCCGGCGCCGGCCAGTGGGCGATGACCCTGGCCGAGCTGCGCGGCGAGGCGCAGAAGACCGCCGCCACGGTGCGGATGGTGATGACGCGGGCGCTGTCGTTCATGGCCGACCCGGCGCTGGCCGGCTCGGTGCTCCCTGGCGAGCACGGGTTCGGCATCGAGGAGTTCCTGCGCTGCCGCGGCACCCTGTACATGATCGCCGACTCCGAGCAGGAGGACGCCCCGGTCGCCCCGCTGTTCGCCGCCATGGCCAGCGAGATCCACTACCAGGCCGAGCTGCGCGGCCAGGCCTCGCCCGGCGGGCGGCTCGACCCGCCGCTGCTGATGGGCCTGGACGAGGTCACCCAGATCTGCCCGGTGCCGCTGCCGGCCTGGCTGTCGGACTCCGGCGGCAAGGGGATCCGAGATCTGCGCCGTCGCCCACGGCGAAGCGCAGCTGGCCGGCCGGTGGGAAGAGCACGGCAAGCAGGTCGTGCTGGACACCTCCTCGGTGAAGGCGTTCCTGCCCGGGATCACCGACACCAACACCCTGGAGGCCGCTGGCAAGCTCTGCGGCCAGGCCGCCTTCAAGGAACACGGCCAGGACCACCTGTCCCGGCACGACGTGGCCACCCCGGACATGATCCGCCAGCTGCCCGCCCGGTTCGCCCTGATCATCCGGGGCGGGTGCGCCCCCGTCATCGCCCGGCTCCCCGCCGCCTGGAACGACCGGGCTTACCGGCGGGCCCGCCGCCGCGGTCAGGCCGTCGCCGCCCTCACCCCCGCCGCAGCCGTGCCCGAGCCCGTCATGCCTGCGCTCACGCCCAGGCCGCGGCGCACCGAGCCAGCCCAGCGCCGGCGGCTGTGCCGGACGGCGAGCTGCCGCCCGACCCGTTCCCGCACGGAACCGAGTTCCCGTGGAGCTAGCCGGGATGGACGGATTCGACGCCGCGCTGCGCCAGCTCGCCGATCACGGCGAGCGGCTCGCCGTGCTGGACGCGCGGGAAGCGGAGCATTTCCGCGCGATCGCCGAACGGATTGCCGAACTGGGCAGCCTGGTCACCGGCCTGGGCGGGACCATGCGGGACCAGGCCACGGTCCTGGCCGGGCTGCAAGGACTGGATGAGCAGGTCGCTGCCCTCACGGCCCGGCTCGCCGAGATCCTTCCCGAGGATCACGCAGACGGCGAGACCCAGGCTTACCGCGCGTCACCCTGGCCGCGCTGGTGGAAGCTGCCCGGCCCGGCCCGGGACGAGGCCATCGCGAAGTTGGCGGCCTGGGTGGAGCAGGTGTACCGGCCTGGCTACGGGCAGCTCGCCGCCATCCTCGCCCCCTGCTGGGACCAGCACCCGCTGTGCCTGTACGCCCTCGACATCCTCGCCGAACTGTGGTCGGTGCTCTACCTGCAGAGCAAGCGCAACCCGGGGATGCTCGCCGCGCAGGCCGAGTTCCAGACCCGGATCCTGCCCGCGCTGGCCGAGCAGATGACGACCGAGACCCAGCGCTGCAGACACGCCCAGCACCGCGCTGCGGTCAACGGCCTGGCCGCCAGGAGCCCGGCATGAGCAGCCATGACGACGAGCACGTCTCCGTGCCGCGCGAGACCCTCGACGCGATCACAGAGATGATCGCGGGCGGTCACGAGCACGACGAGCGGCTCCGTGCAGCCGCCTACCAGCAAGGACAAGCGGCCCGCCGCCGCGCTGACTACGAGACCGGGTTCACGCTCGGCCATGACACCGGGCTGAGCGCCCGCCAGGACACCCGCGGCTACGTGCACGGGATCCTCGATGGCTTCCAGGCAGGCTGCGAGCAACGCCGCCAGTTCCTCGACGACCTGCTCCGCCGTGACCGGGCCAGGCACATCGCCAGCCGCCAGCCCGACCGCGAGGCGGAAGGATCATGACCGGCCTGGCCCGCAGCCCAGCGCCACGGGGCACAAAGCACCCGCCACCGCGGGTGGCCGGCGTGCGAAGGCGGCCCCGGCTCGCCGGGCACTGTGCCGCCGGCCGGTCAGTGGTGGACGCTGGCCAGCTGACGCGAGAGCGCGTGGACGCGGGCGGCACCCGGCTACGGCTGCGAGCACTGCACGTCATGGGTCACGGCTCGGCCCGGCTCGCCCGCGCCATCGGCCGCAATGAGCAGGTCATCCAGCGGATCGTCCGCGGCGACGCCAGCACGGTGAGCCACGCGCTTCGCGACGCCGTTGCCCGGCTCTACGACGCCTGGTGGGACAAGCGCCCGCCGGAGCGAACCCGGGCGGAACGAGCCGCGGCCAGCGCCGCCCGGCGCCGCGCCAGGAACGGCAACTGGTGCGCCCCAGCCTGGCCTCGACGACGACCAGCTCGACGTCCCCGGCTATCAGCCGCGACACGGCTGGCGGCCCGCCCGCGGCACGAGCCTCGCCACCGCGCACACCAGGAGGCAACGGAAAGGAAGGCTGCTGCATGACACAGCCACATGACCGGACCCCGGAAAACACGAGCCGCCCCCCGGAGTACGTGATCGTGATGTGGGCGAGCGACCAGCTCCGCGACCGGGACCAGTACACCGGCCCTGACCTGGCTGGGCTTGGCCTGCTGGGCGAGCGGGAGGACGCGGTGCCAACAGCGGACCGGGAGGCCGAGCCGTGAGGAGGCCGCAGAGAGCGGCCAGCAGGCCCTTGCATCCCGCACGGCTGGGCGACCTGATCGTCATCAAGCGCACCAGCTCGGGACGCGGACCATCCAGCTACGAGGCCGGCATGGTCGCCCACGCCACCACGGACGGCTGGGCGACCGCCTACCGGCGCCCAGACGGCGTCATCCAGCCGATGGCATTCCTGCAGGGCCGCTTCACAGCGAAGGTGCTGCCCGCCGACTTGGTCGACGTCGCGGGCGTGCTCGAGGCCGCCCGCACCGCCGGACAACCGGAATCGCTCCGCGAGGTCGAGGACCTCGCCAGGCCGTTCCTGCGCCCCAGCCAGGCCAGCAAGCAGGCAGGCCGGGAGGCGGGCGCATGAACCAAGAACAGCCGCCGACCTTCCCCGCTCGGGCCATCCACTACTGCAGCCAGTGCGGTCGCGGATCCAGTGCCGGTCCCTGCCCGGACCACGGCGAGCAGCAGACCGAGCAGCAGACCGAGCAGCAGACCGAGCAGCAGACCGAGCAGCAGACCGAGCAGCAGACCGAGCAGCAGACCGAGCAGCAGCACGCCGCCGGACGACCGGAGCGACCACGACGAGAGGCAAGCGCGGCGATGGATACCCAGCGCAGGCTCCGCGGCCACCAGTTCCTTCCACCGAAGGCCTGGCGAAGATCCCCGGCGCGCTAGGACAGGCGCAGACCCCCGAGCAGGACCTGATGGTCCACGCGCACTACTTCACCGCCTCCGGCGACTGGTGGATCACCGAGCTGTGGCAGGAGGAACCGGAGGAGGAAGGCGCGGCAGGCCTGTGGCAGGCGTTCGGGTACGCCCGGCTCGCCGCCAATCTCGAGGGCGCCGAGTGGGGCACCATCAGCCTGGACGAGCTGGAGCAGCTCCGAGTCAATGTCCCCGCAGGGCTGCCGCTGATCATCGAGCGCGACATGGGCTGGGAGCCGAGGCCGTTCCGCGAGGTCCAGCGGGAGCTGCAAGCGCGGTACGGCCCCAGGGAGCACGAACCGGAACCCAGGCAGCCAGATCATGAGAGCAGACCGGCGCCGGGCGATCGCCCGTCCGCGAGCGGCCCGGACAGCGGCCGCCTGGAGAACAAGAAGCCGCTGCTCCAGCAGCGGGACGTGCGGGAGACCGGCGGCACCCTGCAGCCCGATCCGGAGCAGGCAGGCGGTCGGCAGGACGCCGCAGATGACAGGGACCGGACACACCGCGATTCCTCGGGGCCGCTGCTGGCCACGAGAGCGCCAGCGGCACCGCAGCAGCCGCAAGATCCATTGCCGGGTGATAAAACCGCTCGGGTCCTCGCAGAACCCAGCGCGCCGCGCAGCCGGTACGAGCAGGCACGGCATGCGGCCAGCCGCCGCTACAGCCAGGCGTGCCAGGCGGCAAGTGACGCCTACCAGGAAGCCGACCCCCATGGTAACGGCCGTGCATTCAGCGCTCTGACGGAGGCGCAGATCGCCGCGGAGCGGGAGCGGGCGCGTGCTTGCCAGGCTGCGGGGAGCGCGTATCAGCAGGAGACGGGGGCGGAGGCCACTGGGCTGCCGGCATCGAGCTGGGCCGAGATCGAGGCCAAGGCCGCAGTGGCTCGGTGGCCGCAGCATACGGCACAGGCAGCAGTGCCGAAATCTGCCAGGCAGCAGGAGGGCGCGCGGCTGCCAGACCGCGAGGCCGGGTCATGAGCGCCCGGGACAGCGAGCGGGAAGTGTGGTACCACGGCTCCGGAGCGGGGGCGGGAAGCCGGGCCATCGTCGTGGAAGGCGAGGACGGCACGCCCAAAGGCCTCCTGCGGCACGTCCCTCGGCATTCCCCGACCGGAATGTCGTGGGGGTACCAGGGATCCGGGCCCGCCGACACCGCCCGGTCGCTGCTCATCGCCGTCCTTGGCGACGACGCGAAGTGCCGGGCGTGCAGCGGCACCAGGAAGGTGACCTACGACCCGGAGCAGGAGGAACACCAGCCCAGGCCGTACGACCCGGCACGGGATCCGCCCGACCACGCCGACAGCGGGCCGCACGCCTCCCGCTGCTGGCACTGCGACGACGGCTACCGACCGCTGCCATACCAGGAATTCAAGCGCGAGCATGTCGCCACCTGGGGCGAGGAATGGCGGGTAAGCCGCTCGCAGATCCTCAGCTGGCTCAAGGAGCACGAACAGCGAGAAGCCGGAGACTATCCGGCGAACATCGAGGACATCGAGCCAGAGGCAGGATCATGAGCGCGCACTCGATGCGCAATCCGGCTGGCCCGCCGCCTGTCACCGCAACCCCTGATGGCGCGCTGCACCTGCCCGGAGTGCTAGAGGTGGTAGTTCGGGCTGTGGCTGACGCGCTTACGGCTCGCAACGGTCAGGAAGCGTCGCCAGGTGAGACCGTCAGTGGCAAGCCGCTGCTGGACCTGGAAGAGACAGCTGAGCTCCTGGGCGTCAGCCGGATGACGATCGCACGCATGGCCGACGAGGGAAGGCTGCCGTCCGTCGTCATCCGCCGAGGGCGAGTGCAGAAGACCCGCCGGATACCGCGGGCGTTCGTGGACCGGATGGTGGCAGACGCTTGCGCTGGCGCGCAGGTGGACATGGAAGCGTACGCGGCCGCCTGGCTGGCAGAGCACGGCCCTGCTTGCGGCGTGCCGGACGGCGGCTAAGCTCCCGGTGCGGCTTTCTTGCTCTGTTCGTGGGAATTGATCGCGATGGATGACGGGGAATTTTCAACTGTAATTACATGGAACGGTCATATTAGCTGGGCCTACGAGCCATACTTGTGGGATTTCGCAATCACCACTGGATTATTACTGAGCCTACGCATTGCTAAGGGCTCGTACTACGATAGTTGCGGGCAGTAGTGAATTAGAAGAGTCCGTGTCAGCTGTTCTCCTCTTGTAGTTATAAGGTTTAGGTAGTCGCTGGTGAGCGCCTTGAAGTTCGTCGGGTAATTGCGAACAGCGGCGAAGGGGACCAGGTCGGCTATCGGCACAGGCAGGTGTTCGTCCGGCATGCCGAGGTATGCGTGGATGAAGCCTTGGAGGTGCCCGTCGGCGGTTGTGGCGTGGAGCTTGGCGCGGGCCGCGTCCTGGGCCCGCCGGTGGACGGTGTCGAAGCTGCGGCGCAGGCGGGCACCGGCAAAGTGCCCGGCTACGAGAGGAAGACGGCCTCGGCCTGCGTCGGAGGCGATGATGTAGTCGATGTCATAGACATGCGCGGTGTGGCCTGCCGAGCGCCCCGGTTCCAGGACCGTGAGTCCGAGGTTGTCGTAGACGCCGCCGTCGGTCAGTAGGACGACTTGCTGGTTCGGTTCCGGAACTCCAGGACGGACGAAGGTGTAGGAGCGTTCGATCGCGGGCAGCAGGAGAGGAAAGGCGGCGCTGGCCGCTACTGCATCTGCGATGGTGACCGGCTCGGCGATGGTGCCGTATGCGGAGCAGGAGCTGCAGAGGCTGCCGAACCGGACGGCGTTGCTGGTGCGCAGGTCGGTGGCCGTGATGACGGTGGCCAGTCCCGGGTGGGTCACCCGCTCCAGGGTCCGATCGCCAAAGGCTCGGTGTGCGAGTTCGTCCCGGAGAGCGTCGGTGCGGTTAGCCGTTCGCAGCCGGAGCGGTGTGCCGTGTCGCCGAGGCAGGAGCACGCGGCCGGCCGCGATGGCGTTCCGCGCTGTGGAGCCGGGCGTCAGGACGCGGCGGATCAGAGCGGCCTGCAGGCCGCGGCGGAGCAGGTCCGTGGTCATCGCGTCGAACTCTGTGAAGTCGGCAGGCCCGTAGGCGTACAGCGCGGCCAGCAGGCTGCCGCCGCTGACGCCGGAGATCACGGAGACGCTGGTGAGGAGACCGGTGTCATACAGTGCGCGCAGGCAGCCGAGGCCGAAGGCCGTTGCGCGGAATCCCCCGCCGGAGATGGCCACCCCGATCCGGGGCTGCGTGCTGGTCATCGCTGCGGCCTCTGGCGGCGTAGCCGCCGGAGGAGGGTGCGGACCCTGGGTGCCCGTGTAGGCGAGCGGAACCCTGCCTGATCGGTTGGGGTTTGGATCGCAAATCCGCCCGGCCAGGCTTGCCCGTCGTGCTCAGCCGGTACAGCCGGTGGCTGCTGCGGGCTTGCCGGGTCGTGGCTTACCAGCCGCGCGTAGGTGTCGGGCAGCGGGCCCTCCTGGAGCCAGGTCGACCAGGGTGTCGCACCGCCGCCCAGGATGATCATTAGCGCGCGCCGCGGCGTCAGGCCTGCGGGTGCCAGGATCTGCTGCATCCCGGCTCGGTCGGTGAGGCTGGGCTGCGCGGCGTGATCGGGGTGAGTGTGCCACATGCCGACGAAGATGGTGATCTGTCGGCTACGTGCCTGGTAGTGATCCACGAGTTCCTGCACGCCGTTGGTTCCGTGGTCGAAGCGCCAGGCCGACAGCTTGCTGTCGGGCGGCGGCCCGGTGGCCATGTCGATCCAGATGCATCGGCATGCGTCGTCGATTTCGCCGAGGAGCATGCCACCGGTTTCGATGGCCCGACCACGTACCCGCGCTCCCCGGGCTGATTCTGCCCGCATCTCGCGGATCGCCGTGGCCGACAGCCGGACCTGGTAGCCGCTGGCCCCGGCTGGGGTGACGGCATCGTTTGGCCATCCCAGCCACCGGGTGCCGATGCCTGCGCCTCGGGGGGAGGCGTCGAGGCGCACCACGGCCGCTGACAGTGGTTGATCCCCGGGAGGGCGGGCGCGACCGGCAAGAGCGTCGAGTCCGGCAGTCATCAGGTGCGCGGCAAGGGCCCCCGCTTCTGCGGCGGAGCCGGTGAACGTTGGGTCGGAGCAACCTGGTTCGGGCTGGAAGAATCCCGTGCGCGGTGATTCGGGGAAGAAATCGTCACGGATGTCCGCGAGGTGCCCGGCCTGGTCCCCGCAGGCGGCGAGTCCCAGCTTGCGCAGGATGTCGCGGCCAGCCCCGGATGCGCCTGGGCGAGCGAGCGCAACGATGCCGCGGCGAGCATCATGACCGAGGATCATGGTCAGGACGGCGGGCCAGTCATCTGGCGATTGTGCGCGACAGTACTCCAGCCGCGCGGTGACCGCAGCGTTCGCGGCGGCGTCGATGATGAGGTCGTACCGGGAGGCGGGCATCTCGTCCTGCAGCACCATGGTGATGATGTCCTGCGGCAGGGCGCTGACTTGTTCAGCGGCGTGGATCCGGTTGAGGCGCCTGGCCAGGACGAGTGCCTTGAGCTGGCCGATGTCGGCGTCCTCGTACGGCTGCCGGACCAGGATGCCGGGGTGTACGACGCCGTTGTCCGCGACGGTCACCTCGGCCGCAGCGGCGCGGACGCAGATCTCCGCGGCCGGCGCGCCCAGCGCGCCGCAGCCCAAGATTAGTACCCGCTTGCCCGCCAGCCACGCTGCAGCGCTGGCGCTGTCGCGTCGGCGGGTTACTTCCGGACGAGCCTCCATCACGGGCATCCAGGTGGTCGTGGCCTGCTCCAGCCACGCCGCTGTGGCCGTGCCGAGTTCACGGGCATCGGTTCCGGGCGCTTCGGCGGTTGCCAGCAGTTGCTGCCCCGGCGAGTCAACCCGCCAGCAGACCAGGTGCGTGAGTCGCCGGTCGCTGTCCGGGGCGCGTCGTGATGGCGTGCCCACGAACAGGCATAGCGGTCGTGGAACCTGCTCGTGTTCTCCACGGACGAGAACTGCATCCAGGCGTGCGTTGATCGCCGCGACGGCGCTGAGCAGGCCGAGCAGCCGGTCGGGGTTGGCGCCCGCCTCGGCCAGCCCGGCGAGCAGCGCGCTGGCCTGATCAGGATATTCAAAGCCGATGTCTTGGCCGAGCAGGATCACCGCCGCTCCGAGCACCCGCCGGTCGTCACTGCTGACGTCGCCGCTGAGTTCAGCAGCCTGATAGCGCTTCTTCCACTCGTCTTGGGTGATCCACTCGGTCACGTCAGTACGGTCCAGCCGGTCTTGGCTGCAGACCGCGACCATGAGCCGGGCTGCGCCAGGGGATGCAGCGGCGGGCATTGCCGTGGCCTCGGGAAGATTTGGCCGCACGACCGCGACCCCGGCGCTCCAGGACGCGTAGGCAACTGGCGGGTGCAGCGGCTGTCCCTCTGGGTCCAGGTCGCCGACCGCGGCGCGCCGGAGCCACAGGATGAGGCGGTCGATTAGACCACGCATCCCGTCGGCTGGCAGCCACTCGACCGCAGGTGCGGCGTACAGGCAGATGATTCTCTGCCATTGCACGTGCGGCGTGCCGGCCCACCGAGCATGCGGCACGCTGACCTGCGGGACGGTGAACGGAAAGACCTGGCTGATCTCCAGGGTGAAGGTCTCCCGTGCTCGCAGCCACAAGCCGACCGCGGAACCCGTGATGCCGGAGCAGTCGAGCGCGATATCCATTGCGACGGACTTCCCCGCCTTAGCGGGGTAGGGTCCGCGGAGGATCTCGACAGCGCCATCGCTGCGCTCGGCTATCTCGGCGAGCTGGCCAGCCGCCAGATCTTGGCCCGGCGTCAAGACGAGGGTGCCTTCCGGCGGGCTCACTGCCCGCCGAATCCGACCGGCTGGCGGGGTGCCGCGTCGCGGCCACGGGCGGCTGTCACAGCGCGCTGCGCCCTGTCCAGGCCGGACTCGCGGTCTTGTCTTGGCGCCGCATGCCGCTGGCTCAGCCGGCGGGCCAACCGCGCGGCCACCGCGGCGACCAGCATGATCAGGACGCCGGTCGCAGCACGTTCCGGTGATGCGAAGCCGCCTGCCGCCTTGGCGGCCCTGGCCAGCTCCTGGATGCTGTCGTCGAGGACAGGCGGGTCGAACAGGGTCAGACCGTCGCCGTCCAGCCCGAAGACGACCGGACGGGTGTGGTCAGGGTCGGGCCACTCCTGGGTGCAGATGAACTGATCCTCGCTGTCCACGATCTGCAGGTAGCGGGCCTTGGCCTTAGCGTGCGGCGGGTTGTCGTTCTTGTCGTTGCTGGCCGGGACCGGCATGCTGCTGGCCACGATAAACGCCTGGTCGCGGGCGTGCCGCTCGAACGCGTCCAGGACATCCTGCTGCAGTTCACCGTCGCTGTACATGACGTACTTCGAGCAGTGATGCGGTGCGAGAAGGACGTCCCAGGCCAGCCGTTCCTCGCGCTGGTGTTCCTCGCTGAAGTTGAAGATCTTCATGATGGTGTCGTGCGCGAGATCACCCAGCAGCAGCACCCTGCCGTCGGCCCCCGACGGATCCCGCAGGGTGACCTGCAGCGCCAGCGAGGTCTCGTTCCGAGCCGCCGCGCAGTCATCCGCGAACGGGGCGTGGATGAAGGCATCGAACACCTCGCTCATGTCCTCGCCGTCCAGTGAGGCGACCGCGTGGCCGGGACCGGTCAGGTACTCAGCGGGCAGGTCCGCGTATGCGTGCTGTTCCCGATCGCTGTCGTAGCCGACCACCAGGATCCGGTCACCGGACGCCGGCTGCTCGCCGCGGCCGACCGCTGCTCGGGTCGCTAGGACACGCCGCTCGGCCTCCTCCTGGAAGGCCTGGGCATCGTCGCAGATCACCGTGTCGGCGTCTTCGTATTCCCGCCACAGCCTCGGCGTCGCCCACAGCTCCCCGATGATCACTGCGTCCAGCAGGTCGGCAAAGCCTCGGCAATGATCCTGGTCGGCGTGCGTGAGCACGAACACGGCCAGGTACGGCCGGCCGTTGCGCTTCGGCAGGCACGCGGCCAGCTCGTCCACGACCGGCGTGACGACCGCACCGTCAACGTCCGCTTGAGCCATGTCATGCAGGTCAACCTGGACGACGTGATCATCATCCACGACGATGGTGGTGGAGTCTCCCGTGCCGACCGGCCAGAACATCAAGCCCCGCCGGGGCGCGCTGCTTGCTACCACTGGGTGTCCTCCCATATGCCGCTTCTCTGCAAGCCGGCCTGGCGGTCTCCCGGCTGCTGACTGACCGAACGATACGCCCGCACTCCAGTAACGACAAACTACTAATTCCACTCTCGCCAACATACGTTGGCGAGAGTGGAATCTTTGCGTTTCTTAGGGCAAGATGCAGGCGTGGAGGACTTCTATGAACAGTTCGGCCAGCGCGTCCGTACTGCCCGGCTCGGTCTAGGCCTGAACCAGGAAGCGCTCGGTCGGCGGGTCGGGCTGGAGCGCAGCTCGATCAGCAACGTAGAGAAAGGACGCCAGCGGGTCCAGCTGCACATGCTGCTGGAGTTCGCTACCGCCCTTAAGGTCCCTCCCACGCAGCTGCTCCCCGACACGGCGGCATCGGATCCCCTGCGCCGCGTGCCGGCGGACACCCGGCCGTTCGTCCGAGATGTCCTGAAGACCGCGAAGGCGCGGTCCCATGCCTAGGCGCGCCGAGCTTGCCGCGGTGCGGCTGCTCGCCGATCACCGGGTCACCAGCCCGCCTGTAGACGTGGAGATGCTAGCCAGCGCCGAAGGCGTCGTGGTAGTCCGCCGCCGGTTCGACGACGCGGACGTCTCCGGCATCTTGTTCCGGGACGTCGATCACCACGTCATAGGAGTCAACAGCGCCCACCCCCTCGCTCGGCAGCGTTTCACCATCGCTCACGAGCTCGGCCACCGGGCTCTGCACCCCGGCCACGAGCTCATCCTCGACGTACCCGTCCGGGTCAACCTGCGCGACAAGACCTCCAGCACCGCAAGTGACATGGAAGAAATCGAGGCCAACGCCTTCGCCGCCACACTCCTGATGCCCGACCAGATGATCCGGGACCAGATCAGCAAGCTCCCACTCGCCAAACGCCGCGAACCCGACGCCGCAGCCACGACACTCGCCAGAGTCTTCAAGGTCAGCACCTCAGCCCTAAGCTTCCGGCTCATCAACCTGGGCCTCACCAGCTAAGATCACTATTCCGACCGGATCCTGATACAGGCCGAATACGTGCCATGATCTCGACTATGCGGGCACTGCTTGAAGCCGCGCCCCGTTCGGGGCTAGTTCTCGCGGTCATCTTTATTCGCTGCTCGCTGGAGGTCCGGTCAGCTGAGCCAGATAGGCAGCCGCTCGCCGGTCCACCTCGGACACCGGGTCGGCATAGTACCGCAGTGTCGTCGCGCCACCGCCGCCATGGCCCAGGCGCGCTGCTGTGTTGCGCAGATCGATCCCGCCGGCCAGCAGTTGGCTCGCCGTGTAATGGCGCAACGCCTTGATATTCAGGCTGACCCCCGCGCTCTCGGCTATCTCGGCAACCTTGTGCGTCACCCAGTCCGGGTTCCACGGCGTGGCGCCGAGCAGGTCGCCAGAGAACACATACGCGGTGGATTCGAGCTTGACCCCGACCTCGGACGGGAGAGCCTGGACGTGCTGCTTGCGATCGGTCAGCACGGCGACCGTGACCGGGTCGATGGCCAGATGGCGGTCCTGGTGAGTCTTGGTGTCCTTGCGCACCTTCTGGCCGCTGCGGACGAAGTAGCTGAACGCGACGTGTACCACGCGGGCGTCCAGGTCGATATCGGCCCACTGCAGGCCGCATAGTTCGCCCCGGCGTGCGCCCGTGACAGCCGCCAGCCACAGATACAAGGCAAGGAGCTCCAGCTGGAGATCACGTGCGGCCGCGATGACCTTGGCCACGTCGCCAGGCGTAGGTGAGCTGGGGGAGCGGTGCCGGGGTTTGGGCAGCTTCGCTGATCCCGCGGGATTCCGGTCGATCCACTCCCAGCGGACCGCTGTCGCGAACGCGCCGGACAAGATCGAGTGAACCTGCCGGATCGTCCTGGCCGACATCGGGCGGCAGCGGTGCGGCCGACATCCCGCACGGGCACAGTCGTGATCAGCGCCGTCCGGCCGGACGTGCCGCGGAGCCGTCTGAGGCGTGCCGCCGCAGACGACGGCCCGTCGGCCCTGCCGGACGGCGACGACTCCCTCGCCGGCCAGCTCTGTCAGGGCGCGCCGCAGCGCCGCCACTGGTACGTCGTACTGGCTGGCTAGTTCTCGTATCGAGGGCAGTTCCTCGCCCGGTGCGAGCCGGCCGGAGCTGACGGCCTCTCTGATCACGCTAGCCACCTGCTGCCACACCGGCCGCCGGCTACCGCGCTCGATCATCAGCATCGGGAAGTTGCTGTGCTCGGTGAACGGCTTCCCGGTGCACGCCAGGTTGCCGCAGCGGCGCAGCCGGGTGTACAAGGTGTCCAGGATCGGTCCGCGGACCTTGCGGAGTTTCATTGCTCCGAGTGCAGGCATGATCGTCCGCCGGATGTAGCCCTCGTACCCCTCGCGGGTGGACGGGTCCAGCTCGGCGACGGCCATGTACTGGGCCAGCAGGTCGGCGACGGTGGCTCCGGAATCAGGACGCTGCCCGGCGGCTGCCTGCTCAAGTAGCTTGCCGAGGACGATCTGTGCCTGCGTCTCAGTCTTCACGGTCTGCCGGTGCCGCAGCGCCCGGCCGGTCAGCGCGTCGGTTCCCGCGTACACGTGGACGCGGTACGACCCGCTCGGCAGTCGCTCTATGTGACCAGTGAGAGGGCGTGACATGCGGCCACGCTAACGCAGAACAGGGTCAATGTTCCACGACCCGTTCCACGCCAGCAGCCGTCGCCGACACGTTTCTGCAGGTGCGCCGCCAGGGATTTGAACCCCGAACCCGCGGATTAAGAGTCCGCTGCTCTGCCAGTTGAGCTAGCGGCGCTTGGAACGCTGTGATGCTAGCAGCATCCAGGAAGCGGTGCGAAT
>CAVOOC010000008.1:0-65555 GCA_963697445.1 uncultured Actinomycetes bacterium | reverse complement strand
CGGGCCGGGTGCGCGGTGGCCGGCAGCTGGCCCGCCTGGCGGGGTCGCCGTCTCCGGCGGGCGGCCCGGCTGAGCCCGGGTCACGTCCGCCCGGGGCGGGGGCCGGGACAGGGAGCAGGCTGGCCGGCGGCGTGTTGACGTCGATCCCGTTGAGCAGGGCGAGGTAGGCGTGCGCCCGGAGCAGATCGATCCCGCCGGTCGCGCCGAGTTTCTTCCAGCCGGCGGCGATCTGGGTGAGCCGCTTGCTGGCCGCGAGCACCTGGGCTGGGGCAGGTGGCGGCCGGTCAGGGTGGCGGTGCCCTCCGGCTCGGCCCAGTGCTCCACCCGGGCATCCTGCTCGGCCTGCTCGCGGCGGCGCCGGGCCGCGTCCGGGTCGATGGCCAGGATCGCCCGGGCCAGCGCGGCGCGCAGCTGCCCGGTGGTCAGCCCGCCGGCCCGGGGCAGCACGTCGGCTTCGACCGCGCCGGCGTGCGCCGGGTCCAGCGGGCCGAGCAGGCTGATGAACACTTCGGCCCTCGGCAGGTCGATCTCCCCGGCCTCCAGCGCCGCCGCGGTCGCCGGGCGGCCGGCCAGCGCCAGCGCCAGGCCGAGCTGGCCGTCGGCGGCCTTGCCGGTCAGCGTCAGCGCGGCCGCGACCTCGGCGCCGATGAACTCGCTCAGCCTGGCCGGGAACTGGCCCGGGGCCGCGGGCGGGCTGCCGTCGGCGGGCCGCCGCCGGGCCAGCGCCGCGATCATCGCCAGCTCCCGGGCCTGCGCCCACGAGGTCAGCCGGCGAACGCCCGCAGCACCCCGATCTGGGAATCATCATCCAGCCCGTCCCGGCCGGCGTAGGCGTCGTCGGCGAACCCGGCCAGCGCCATCCCGGCGGCCAGCACGTCCAGCGCGCCAGCGCGCCGCCGTCGGCGAACCCGCAGCCGCCGCCGGTGCCATCCCGCGGCTCGAACCCGGCCGGCCACGGCCACCCCGCGCCGGCAGCGCGGTCGGGGGCCAGTGACCCGGCCGGGGTCTGGTAGGTCAGCGGCCACCCGGGCGGGGCCGGCGCCGCCGGCGGCCCGGCCAGCAGCTCCGCCAGCTCGGTGTCGTCCAGGGCGGCCAGCTCGGCCGGCGGGCCGTAATCGGGGTCGGGCCAGCGGGCGTAGTCCTGCTCGTCGGGCGGGGCGTCGGCGTCGGTGAGGGAGGCCGCCGCGGCCGCCAGGATGTCGTCCTGGGATTCGGGCTGGGGGTTTGCTGCGGGCACGGTGGTCACCTCCCGTCCGGGGCCGGGCTGGTCATGTTCTTCGAATACTCTACCGCATGGCTATGACAAGTTAATCGAACTGGTGCACGACACGCCGAAGAGATTTTCCGGCCCCCGGTGGCTGTCGAGCCCGGGGTGCGTCCGCGGCGGCCAGCGGGTGCTCAGCCGGGGTGCGGCCGCGGCGGCCAGCGAGGGCCGGGGTGCGTCCGCGGCGGCCAGCGAGGGCCGGGGTGCGTCCGCGGCGGCCAGCGAGGGCCGATGTGCATCCGCGGCGGCCAGCGGGTGCTCAGCCGGGTGCGTCCGCGGCGCCCAGCGAGGGCTCAGCCAGGGTGCATCCGCGGCGCCCAGCGAGGGTCAGCCCGCGCCTACCCAGGGGGAGCGCACCGGCGGGAGGACACTGGGGCCACCCGGCGGCCGCACCGCAGGGGCCACATCCGCGGCTGCACAGCTTGTGGCCGGCCGGGGGTCCAGCATGGGGCGCATCTGCTGCCACACAACGGGGCCGTTCGCGGCGCCCTTCCGGCCGAGGAACTCGCACGGCTCGTCGATCCGGTTGTCAAAGGCCAGCCAGGCTGAGCAGTTGGTGGAGCGCGCGCTCCTCGGCCGCGTCGGCGGGCTGGCGCAGCTCGTCGATCCGGTTGTCAAAGCCCAGCCAGCGTGGCCGCCACAGCCGGGCGATGTAATCTCCCGCATTCTGACTGCCCGCCGCGCGATTGATCGCACACAACCGGCAGGAGTGAACCTTTGGTGGCGCCCAGGTAGTCGTATCAAGTGACGCGTCGCACTGACCGGAGGTGCCGTGGACGCTGAGGTCGAAGGGTTCGCGCAGTTCGTCGAAGGGCGGCAGCGCGCGTTGCAGCGGACGGCGTGGCTGCTGACCGGTGACTGGGCGCTGGCCGAGGACCTGGTGCAGACGGCGCTGGTGCGGTCGTGGCCGCGGTGGGAGCGGATCCGGCGGCGCGATGATCCGGAGATCTACGTGCGCCGGGTGATGGTGAATACCTGGACGAGCTGGAGCCGCCGCCGGTGGCGCGGCGAGCAGCCATCGGGGGCGCTGCCCGACGGCCAGGCGGCCGGGGACGTGGCCGCCGAGGTGGCGGTGCGGGTGGCGGTCCGCGGTGCGCTGGGATCGCTGTCTCAGCGCCAGCGCGCGGTGCTGGTGCTGCGCGTCTTCGATGACCTGTCCGAGGCTCAGGTGGCACAGGTGCTGGACTGCGCGGTCGGAACGGTCAAGAGCACGATGGCGCGGGCCCTCGCCAGATTGCGCGAGGACCCCCAGTTGGCTGAACTGCTGCAGCGAGAGGCCCGGTGAGCAGGATGGACAGCATGGACGGGATAGACAGGATGGAGAGGAAACTGCGTGACCTCCTGGATGCTGCCGCGGGCGAGCCGCCGCACCGGGTGAGCGTCGCAGCGGTGCGCCGCCGGGTCACCAGGCGCCGGGCGGTGGAGTACGTGGCCGGGGCGGCGGCCGTCGCCGTCGTCGCCGCCTTCGTCCCGGCGGGCACCGGCGCGCTCGGCCACCTCCTCAGGCCGGCCGCACGGCCGGCGACGCCAGTCGTCTACGTGCTGATCCAGCACGGCCAGTCCGGCAGCGGCACCGGCGCGGTCATCCCGATCAGCACGGCCACGAACAAGCCGGGCAACCCGATCGCGGTTGGCCGCGGCGCGTCCGCCATCGCGGTCAAGCCGGACGGCTCGACCGTCTACGTCGCCAACCGATTTTCCGGCACGGTCACCCCGATCGCTACGGCCAGCGGCACGCCTGGCAAGCCGATCAAGGTTGGCCCCGAACCGGACTTCATCGCGATCACGCCGGACGGGAAGACCGCTTACGTCGCCACCGCCGGCACCTCCGGCCTGTGCCTGAAACCCCCGTGCCCGCCGCCGATTCCGGCCTCGGTCACCCCGATCAGCACCGCCACCAACACGCCCAGCAAGCCGATCCACGTGCGCGCGGATCAGATCGTGATCACTCCGGACGGCAGGACCGCCTACGCGGTCAACTTGGATGGCGTCATCCCCATCAGCACGGCCACCAACACGCTGGGCAAGCCGCTCACCGACGTCTACCAGCCGTCTCAGCTCGCGATCACGCCGGACGGGAAGACCGCCTACATCACCCACCCCCTCGACCAGGTCACGCCGGTCGATACGGCCAGCAACACCGAGGGCAAGCCCATCCACGTCGTTAGGGGCCCGGGTTTCATCGCGTTCACGCCGGACAGCAAGACCGCCTACGTCGCCAGCGACGGCAACCCGCCCAACGTTGCGCCCTCGGTCACCCCGATCAGCACCGCCACCGGCACGCCCGGTGTGCCGATCTCCGTCGGGGTGTCCGGGCGGGGCAGCGCCAACTACGCTCAGATCCAGCTCGCGATCACGCCGGACGGGAAAACCGTCTACCTCGACAAATGGCTCTCCGGCTCCGACACGGTCCTCCCGATCAGCACCGCCACCAACACCGCGGGCAAGCTCATCCACATCGGCGCCGCCCCCGTCACCAGCTGGTTCTCCCCGCAGAGCTACATAGTGTTCACGCGGGACGGGAAGACCGCCTATGTCGCCGGGCTGCACTCGGTCACTCCGGTCAGCACCGCCACCAGCACGGCCGGCCCGCCCATCCCGGTCGGCACCGGATGGGTCGGCGGGATGGCGATCACGCCATGACGCGCGCCACCCGCGCCACCCGCGCCGCCCGCCACGGCCGCGCCGCCCGCCCCGGCCGCGCCAGCCGTGCCATCGCTGGCGATAATCAAAAGAGTCATGAGCAGTCACGACCTTCCTCCCTTCCGGGCCGACCATGTCGGCAGCCTGCTCCGGCCGCCGAACCTCCTGCGTGCCCGTGACGACTTCGCCGCGGGCCGTATCACTGCCGACGAGCTCCGCGCGATCGAGGACGAGGCCGTCGTCGGAGCCGTTCGGATGCAAGAAGAGGCGGGGCTGCGGTCGGCGACGGATGGCGAGTTCCGCCGCGCCTCCTGGCACATGGACTTCATCTACCAGCTGGGCGGCGTCGCCAAGGCGCCGGGCAACCTGGCGGTCCGGTTCCGCAACCCGGCAGGCACCATCGAGTTCACCCCCGCCGCGCTGCGCATCGACGGCAAGATAAGGCTCAACGAGACGATCTTCGGGGACGACTTCAGCTACCTGCGCTCGGTAACAGGCCCGGACGTGACACCCAAGCTGACGATTCCGTCGCCGAACATGGTGCATTACCGCGGCGGCCCTGCCTCCATCGATCCGGGCGTGTACCCCGACATCGAGGAGTTCTGGTCCGGCCTGTCGGCCGCCTACGCGGAAGAAGTCCGCCGGCTGGCCGCCCTGGGCTGCACCTACCTGCAGTTCGACGACACCAGCCTGGCGTACCTGAACGACCCGGCGCAGCGCGCGCAGATCGCCGGGCGCGGCGAGGACGCCGAGCACCTGCACCTGCGCTACATCCGCCAGCTCAACGCGGCGGTCGCGGGGCGCCCGGCGGGGATGGCCGTGACCACGCACATGTGCCGGGGCAACTTCCAGTCGTCCTGGGCCGCGGAGGGCAGCTACGACTTCGTCGCGGAGGCTCTGTTCGGCGGGCTGGACGTGGACGGGTTCTTCCTCGAGTACGACGACGAACGGTCCGGCGGCTTCGAGCCGCTGCGGTTCGTGCCCCCGGGGAAGATGGTCGTCCTCGGCCTGGTGACCACCAAGCGCGGCGAGCTGGAGTCCAAGGACACGCTCAAGCGCCGGATCGACGAGGCGAGCAAGTACGTGCCGGCCGACCAGCTGTGCCTGTCCCCGCAGTGCGGCTTTTCCTCCACGGTGGAGGGAAACGCGCTTACTCCGGAAGAACAGGCCGCCAAACTCCGCCTGATCGTCAACACCGCGGCCGAGGTCTGGGGCTGACCGCGGGCTGACCGTAAAAGGTAACGCGACACGAATGGCGCTTACCCGAATATTGATGGCATAGCTGCTTGAATGGTGCCGCTCACGGGTGGCCATCATTGAAGGAGCAGCGATGCGGGGACTGCCGGGCCGGCGGCCGCGAAAGATTCTGATACGTGCCGGGTTCAGCGTGGCGGCGGTCACGGCGCTTTCCGTCGCAGTGCTTGCCGGCCCGGGGCTGGCCGGACGAAGCACGGTTTCCCCGGGCACGGTTTCCCCGGCCGGCTACGGCAAGGCCGTTTCTCCGGCGGCGGCCAGCCACCGGGCGAGTCACCGGGCGAGCCACCGGCAGCGCGTGAACCATTCCAACACCGGTGCCACGCACTCACCCGAGGTGCTCCGCCAGCTCGCCGGATCGCCCGCCGGGCCCCAGGCAAGCGACCCCCCGAAAAGCTCCGCCCCCAAGGCAAAGGCAAAACACCCGGAGCCACGCGGCCCCCAGGGCGGATCGCTGGGAGCGCCGCTGCGCGCGCCTGTGCGGGGCGTGGATGTGGCCTCATATCAGCATCCCGGCGGCCAGGGCATTAACTGGCCGCAGGTCGCAAAGGCGGGTATCCAATTCGCGGCGGTCAAGACCACCGAGGGCACTTACTACACGAACCCATTCGCGCTCGCCGACCTGGCCCAGGCGAAGGCTGCGGGGCTGTCCGTGATGGCCTACGCGTTCGCTATCCCGAATGGGAACGGGGGCAGGACCAGCCCGGTCGCTCAGGCGGATTATCTCGTCACCGCCCTTGCCGCAGCGGGCAGCCCGCCGCCGCCGATAATGCTGGATATTGAATACAACCCGTACGGCGCCGAGTGCTACGGGCTGACGCAGTCCGCCATGGTGACGTGGATCGCCCGGTTCAGCGGCGAAATCCAGGCCAGGACCGGCCAGGAACCGATCATCTACGGCCCCGGGCCCTGGTGGCAGGACTGCACCGGCGGCACGTCGCAATTCGCGCAGTACCCGCTCTGGGTGCCGGACTATACGTCCGCGCCGAGCCCGGCGGTGACCCCCGGCTGGAGCAGCTACGGGTTCTGGCAGTACTCGAGCGCGGGCACCGTGAACGGGATCAACGCCCCGGGTAACACCGACCTGGACCAGCTGAACCCGGCCGCGATACCGCTGCTGAACCCCGGGGCCCAGGTCGGCGCGACGGGCGGTGCGGTGAACGTCCAGCTTCGCCCGGCCGACCCGGTGGCGGGCCAGACGGTGTCGTTCTCCGCCGCGGGCCTGCCGCCGGGCGCCGCGATCAGCGCGACCGGGCAGATCACCGGCTGGCCGGTCCATGCGGGAAACTACGTGCCGGTGGTGAGCGCCACCGACGGCGCAGGCCGGTCCGGCTCGGTCTCCTTCCCCTGGACCGTGAGCGCCGCGGCGACAACCGGGCCGTCCGGGCCGGTCCAGCTCGATCTCGGCGGGCAGTGCCTGACCGCTGCGGGCACCGGGACGGCGCAGGGTACCCAGGCCCAGATCAGGCCCTGCACCAGCGGCAGCGCCCAGACCTGGACCTACGCGCAGGATGGCACCTTGCGGGCCGGGAACACCGGGAACACCGGGAACAGCTGCCTGACCATTCCCGCCGCGGCCGAGGGCACCGCGGCCGTGCTGCAGCCGTGTGCCGGCACGGCCGCTCAGCAGTGGCACCTGGCGTACCCGCGGGGACTGAACCCCGCGCTGGGCGGGCACCCGACGACGCTGGTCAACCCCTGGTCGGGCATGTGCCTCGCCGATCCCGGCTTCAGCAGGACCGCGGGGACCCAGGCGGAGCTCTTGCCCTGCGACGGTTACGCGAACGAGTCGTGGACGCTGCCCGCCGGGCCGCTGACATCGCAGCTCCCCGGACTGTGCGCTGCCGACACCGGGAACCAGACGGCAAACGGCTCCAAGATCGCTATCTGGAAGTGCGACGGCACCCCCGCGCAGGCGTGGCTCCTCGAGCCGGACGGGACGCTGCGCGTCAACGGAAAGTGCCTCGACGTGGCGCACGGTGCCACGGCCAGTGGCAGCCCCGTCAACCTGTATGCCTGCAACGGCACGCAGGCACAGCAGTGGAACCTGGTGCCCGACGGCGCAGGCGTCAGGCTGGTGAACCCGGGAACCGGGCTGTGCCTGGCGGACCCCGGCGATGCCACCACCGACGGGAAGCAGCTCGTGATCTCGGGCTGCGCGGCCAGTGACCCCGGCATGTCCTGGCGGGTTTCCTAGCCGCCAGGGCCCGGGCCGCTAAGGCCCGATTTTCCCGAACGGCTGGCGGGCGTCAGCGCCGGACGTACACGGGTATGCCCTCGCGCGGAACCAGGCCCGGGAAGATCGCGGCAACGTCCATCGGGATCCGCACGCAGCCGTGCGAGACCGGCCGCAGCGGCACCTCGGTGTCGCCGTGGATGGCAAAGCCGCCGTCGAAGAAGACCGGGTTGTACAGCAGGCCGAGCGACGAGGCGTGCCAGCCGTGCACCCGCCACAGGGTGCGGAAGTTTCCGGCGGGCGTGACCGCGTGCGAGCAGGAGCCCGCTGAGCAGTAGTAGTACCCGCCGCCAGAAGAAACGTGGCTGATCAGCACGATCCGGTGGTGGTGGTAGACGTAGAGCACCTCGTGCCGCAGGTTGACCTCGACCCGGAGCGCCGGGCCCTTCCTGATCAGCGGCCGGGGGGCGCTGGGATGCGCGAGCCGCCAGTCCATCCGCCTGCCGATCTGCCCGGTGACCGGGATCCGCTGTACCTCCTGGAACGCCCAGACCGCCTCTAGCGTGGCCGTGCCGAAATGGCCGTCCCGCGGACCCGGGAAGTAGCGGAGCTGCGCCAGCCGGTCTTGCAGCCGCTTGACGTCCGCGCCGCGCATCCCGTACCTGAGCGTGCGGGCGGCCGCCGTGTAGCCCGATGGTGCCGCCGTGACGTTCGCCACGGTTCGGATGGCGGCCAGCGCCGGGGCCGGTGCCGCGGTCAGCGCCGTGGCGAGAGCCGCCGCGGCAAAGATGCCGGCAGCGGCCGCCCGCTGCCTCGTGGACGTGCCGATGAGCTGCCTCACCGCGTACCCCCTCAAATTCCGCCGCGCGCGACGGCAACCCCCGATGTCCTCCACGGAGAGTGACACACGATCACGCCCGGACGGAACTACCGCGCCGCGAGTCGTCACATCCGCCCGCCTTCCGTTATGTTGACTTTGCAGATCGAAATTAACTAGATTCGGCGGCGTGCGTGTGCCGTTGTCATCCTGGCTTCCGTTCGGCAGGATCAATGCACGTGGCGCTGGCGGACTACGGAGTTGACCGGAGCACCCGATGCCGGCCCAGAGGAGAGAGCAGTCATGAATTCCCCGAGCCTTGACCCCACCTTCTACCGTTCGCCCCGCGATGCCGCGGCCGCGCCGGCGGAGAAACTGGCCTACGTCGCGGCCTTCTCGCGTCCGGCCGACAAGCCCGACGCGCTCGCCGTGGTCGATGTCGACCCGTCGTCGGGCAGCTATGGCTCGGTGGTCGGATTCACCGAGCTGCCGGTCACGGGGGACGAGCTGCATCACTTCGGGTGGAATGTCTGCTCGAGCGCCCTGTGCCACGGGGACCACGCTTCGCACGCGGAGCGGCGCTACCTCGTCGTTCCCGGCCTGCGGTCGTCGCGGATCTACATTCTCGACACCAAGGAGGACCCCGCCTCGCCGAAACTGGTGAAGGTGCTGGAGCCCGAGGAGCTGGCCAAGAACGCCGGGTACTCACGCCCGCACACCGTGCACTGCGGCCCGGGGGGCCTGTTCATGTCCTGCCTCGGCGGTGCCGACGGGGAGGACGGCCCGGGCGGCGTGGCGCTGCTGGATCACGACTCGTTCGAGGTAACCGGCCGGTGGGAAACCGACCGAGGCGATCAGTATCTCGCCTACGACCTGTGGTGGCACCTCTCGGCCGATGTCGCCGTCACGTCCGAGTGGGGCACGCCGTCGATGATCGAGAACGGGATCGTCCCCGAACTGCTCCTCGGCCGCAAGTACGGTCACCGGATCCACTTCTGGGATCTGGGCCAGGGCAAGCACGTGCAGACCGTGGACCTGGGCGATCAGTACCAGATGACGCTCGAGCTGCGGCCGGCGCACGACCCGACCAAGAAGTACGGCTTCCTGGGCGTGGTCGTCAGCGTGGAGGACCTGTCGGCGTCGATCTGGGTGTGGCACGAGGATCCGGCCGCGTCCGGGGACGCCCGCTGGGCCGCGACCAAGATCATCACGATCCCGGCCGAGCCCGCGCCCGCCGAGCAGCTGCCGCCGCTGCTGCAGGGCTTCGGCGCGGTGCCGCCGCTGGTCACCGACATCGACCTGTCCGTCGATGACCGCTTCCTGTACGTGTCCTGCTGGGGCACCGGCGAGATGAAGCAGTTCGACGTCACCGACCCGTTCCATCCGCGCGAGACGGGGTCGGCCCGGATCGGCGGCATCGTCGGCCAGGTCCCGCACCCGTCACGGCCGGATCAGCCGCTGCGCGGCGGCCCGCAGATGGTCGAGGTGAGCCGGGACGGCCAGCGGGTGTACTTCACCAACTCGCTGTACGGCGCGTGGGACGAGCAGTTCTACCCCGACGGCATCGGCGCGTGGATGGCCAAGCTGGACGTGGCCGACGGCGGAGGGATGGCGTTCGACGAGCGGTTCTTCCCCGAGGGCGACGTCTTCCGCGGCCGCCGGGTGCACCAGGTCCGGCTGCAGGGCGGCGACGCATCCAGCGACTCGTACTGCTACCCGTGATCTAACGAAAGAGGGAGCTATGTCCGTTACCGATGAGTACCTCGAGAACAACGAACGCTACGCCGCCGGGTTCAGCGGCCCGCTGCCGATGCCGCCGGGAAAGCAGGTGGCGGTGGTCGCCTGCATGGACGCCAGGCTCAACGTGTACGCCATCCTCGGGCTCGCCGAGGGCGAAGCGCATGTCATCCGCAACGCCGGGGGAGTGATCACCGACGACGAGATCCGCTCGCTCGCCATCAGCCAGCGCCTGCTCGGCACCCGCGAGATCATCCTCATCCATCACACCGACTGCGGGATGCTCACGTTCACCGACGACGCCTTCAAGGCGGGCATCGCCGAAGAGACCGGCATCAAGCCGGAATGGGCCGTGGAGGCGTTCGCCGACCTCGACACGGATGTACGGCAGTCCATGGCGCGGATCAAGGTTAACCCCTTCGTCCCGCACACCGACCAGGTCCGCGGCTTCGTCTTCGACGTCGCCACCGGCAGGCTCCGCGAGGTGAAGTAACCCCGCTACCACTCCCAGTAGAACCCCACCACCGCCCGCTCGACGGCGTCCAGGTACTTCCTGGCGGAGAGCTCCTCGTCGAGCGGCATGTCCTCGCGCTCGGTCACCACGGCGCTCGTGTCGCGGTAGTCCCGCCACTGTGCCCACCACAGCCGGCTGGGCCGCCGCTGCGGGTGGAACTCCACCCGCATGTCCAGGTGCTCGACACGCTGATGCATGGCGCGGCGGAATTCCGCCGGGGGCGCCGCTGAATAGCGGAAGAGCGTCCAGTAGTCGAGGTAATGCTCTTCGCCGTACTGCAGCGGGTGCGGGAATACGATGTCGAGCGCGTAGTGCTCACTGCCCAGCGGGTACGGGCCCGAGGGCGTGCCGCCGCGCATGACCCGCACCTGTGCCTCCAGCGTGTCCAGCCCGTACCGGTAGCTCTCGAGCCCGTCGACGAGTGAGAAGATCGTCTGCTGGGTGTGGTGCCGGACCGGCAGGCCGGACTGCCCGATGAAGTGATGCTCGAAGAGCAGCGCCGTCTGGTGGACGGGTGCCAGGCGCCGGCCGCGGGCTCGCGCGGCGGCAGGTTCCCGACGATGGTGCGGGGCGCTATGTCGGCCCGGTACAGCTCGTAGACGCGCTGCGCGTCGTTCGGCGCCAGGCGGAAGCCCGCGACCAGCCAGCGCAGCGTCTCCAGGCTCAGCTCCTCGCCGGTGAGCGCGCGGCTGATCCGGTCCTTGAGCTTCCTGGGCAGCTGGGTATCGCCCTCGCTGCGCTCGCCCCTGTCCCACAGGTGCTGCGCGATGACCTGGCAGACGGCCGACTGGCTGACCTCGCCGGGCGTGATGTCGTGCGCGTACGCCTCCCACCGGTCCCGGTAGGCCTCCTGCCGGAGCAGCAGCAGCCGCAGATGCCGGGCCGCGGCCCGCTGGCCACGTTTCTGTCTCTCGTTCGGGCACATGGGGAAGACTCCGTCTGCCTGCGACAGCTTGCGACAGGTACGTCGTAGATTCCCCCCTGGCGGTGCCACAACCCGCCGCTCCGGTCAGCACCAGAGCACCAGGGGCAGGCGGGCCGGGAGAAAGCGCGGCGCGGCACCGGTAACGAGGGAGCGCCGGCGCTTACCGACGGGGCGGGGCAGTGCCGGGTCAGGTCACTCTGGCCCGGCGCTGCTTCTCGGTTGTTCCTCCGCCAGGGCCTTGAGCGCGTCGATGGCGGTCATGAAGTCGATCCAGCCCCCGAACCGCTGCTCCCCGGTGCCGTCCATCCACGAGATGACGCCGGCCAGCCGCTCCGTCCGGTCCAGCTGCAGCCGCAGGATCAGAGGCTGTGCTGGGCTGGCCTCCGCGTCGTGATCAGGCATCTGCTCAGTGTCCAGTGGCCTGGAGGCTGGCAGCATCCCGGTTTGCCGTGATTATCTGAATCCCGCGCCCGATGTGCCGGGGGAGGCACGTGTGCCTGAGATCCGTCCCGCCGAGAGATCGCCGGTCCCGGCGCTGCTCGATCGGGACGACGCCATCACCGCGATCGGCCGGCTGCTCGACCGTGCGCGGGCCGGGCGGGGCGGCTGCCTTTTCCTGGTCGGCGAGCCGGGGCTGGGCAAGACAGCGCTGCTCGAGCACGCCTGCGGCCGGGCTGCCGACGGCTTCAGCGTCGGCGTCGGCCGGGGCGACGCCATGGAGCAGTCCCTCCCGTTCGGGCTGATGTCGCAGGCCATCGCGGCCCTCGGCGGCGGCGAGGCCCTGGCGCCGCTGACCGCGGCCCAGGCCGGCAGGCCGGCCGCCGACATCCGCGCGGCGTGCTTCTTCGGGGTGCAGCGCTGGCTGGAGGGCCGCGCCGCCGATCCGCTCGTCTTCGCGCTCGATGACCTGCACTGGAGCGACCGCGACTCGCTTGGCCTGTTCCATTTCCTGTGCCGCAGGATCGAGCAGCTGCCGGTCGCGGTCGTCGGGACGCTGCGGCCCTGGCCGCCCGAGGCCCAGCAGGCGGCCAGGGGACTTGCCCAGGGGCACAGCGCCTTCGTCGAGCTGCTGGCCCCGCTCACGCTGGACGGGTCGGCGGCGCTGCTGGCGGCGCGATCGGGCCGGCCGGTTGACGACGCGACAGCGCGGGCAGCCTGGCAGGCCTGCGCGGGCAACCCGCTGCTGCTCGAGCAGGTGGCGCTGGCCCTGAGCCGCGGCGAGCAGATCCCGCGGCTCGGCGAGCGGGCCGAGGTCATCGGCGCGGGGGCAGCCCTGCTGGCCGATGAGCTGCTGCTGGCCCGCTTCGCCGGGCTGGCCGAGGAGACGCTCCGCTGCGCCCAGGCCGCGAGCGTGCTCGGCACCAGGTTCCGGCCCGACCACGCGGCGCAGATGGCGCAGCTGGAGCCGCGGGCCCAGGCCAGGGCGCTCGACGCGCTGCTCGCCAGCGGGCTGGTCAAGGCAGACGCCGGCATGACGGTGGAGTTCGCCCATCCGCTCTTCCGCCAGGCTCTGTACGCCGACCTGGCCGCGCCGGTGCGGGGGCAGCTGCACGCGCGCGCATTCGCCGTCCTGCTGGCCGCGGGCCTCGAAACGGACGCCGCCGAGCACGTCATCGCCGCCGAGCCAGCCGGTGATGCCCGCGCTGTAGCGGTGCTGGAGCGGACGGCGCACGCCGCCCTGGCGTCGGGCGCCGTGGACAGGGCCGGCCGGTACCTCTCCTCGGCTGCCCGGCTGGCCGGGAGCGCGGCCTCGCCGGCGCTGCTGCTCGGGCTGGCGGAGGCACGGCTGGCCAGCGGGCGGATGTCGGATGCCAGCGGGTCCTGCGAGCAAGTGCTCGCCCATCCGGAGGCCTCGCCGTCACAGCGGATCGAGGCGCACCGGATGCTGGGCCGTGCCCAGGCCGCCCTGGGGGCGGGAGACCGGGCCGCCGGGGCTTTCGACGAGGCGCTGCGGCTGGCCGAGACCACCGGCAGCGCAGACGCGGCCGTCATCCTCATGGACCAGGCCATGACGCGGTGGCGTACCGAAGGCCCCGCGGTCGCCCTGCCGCTCGCGGACCGGGCCCGCAAGCTTTCGGTCGCTGCGGCGCCCGCGACCAGGCGGCGGGCCGACTCGATCTGGGGCTTCATGGCCCTCCTCGCCGGAGACGGCCAGGGATTGCAGGCCTGCGCGGACGCGGCAGGCCCCGCCGCCGGGGACGTGCCCGGCGAGCTCGTCACCGCCGGGCAGCCCGGCGACGTCGTCAGCACCTTCGGCTGGGCGGCGACGATCGGCGAGCGCTTGCCGGATGCGGAGCGGATCTTCGCAGGCGCGCTCCGGGCGGTCGAGGAGCGGGGCTGGGTGGGACCGGTCAGCGCGCTGGCCACCGGGCATGCCCATGTCCTCATGCGCCTGGCCCGTCTCGGCGATGCGCTGGCGGCCATCGAGCGGGCAGGCGACCTGCAGGAGCCCCTGGACTACCAGGATCCGTACATCATGGCGGGTCACGCGTGCATCCTGCACCTGCTGGGCGAGGCGCAGGGCAGCGAGACGTGGTGCGGGCGGGCGGAGGAGGTGGCCCGCCGGGGCGGGCACCGGCTGGCGCTGCTGTTCACCGCGGACGTGCGGGGGCAGCGCGCTTTGCGGGCCGGGCGACCTGGACCTGGCGCGGGAGCTGTATGCGGACGCCGAGCAGACCACCCGGCAGCTCGGCGTGGGCGATCCCTGCGTCGTGCCGTGGGCCGCCCACGCCCTCGCCGCGCACATCGGCTGCGGGCAAGGCGCCGCCGCCCGCCGGGTCATCGGCTGGCTGGAGGACGCCGCCGGATCCCTGCCCTGCCGCTGGCCCCGGATCGCGGCCGCCACCGGCCGGGCCTGGCTGGCCGCCGCGGACGGCGAGCCGGCCAGGGCCGAGGCCGAGTTCGGCGCCGCGATGGCGCTGCACGACGAGGCCGAGCTTCCGCTCGCCCGGATCGAGACCATGCTGGACTACGGGATCATGCTCCGCCGCCTCGGCCAGCCGGCCAGGGCCCGGCCGCTGCTCGCCGGGGCGCTGCGCAGGTCGGAGGAGGCGGGGGCCGGCTGGTTCGCCGGGCAGGCCGCTGCGGAGCTGGCGCTGTCCGGCGGACGGCGCCAGCGGTCCCCGGCCGGGCCATCCCGGCTCACCCCCGCCGAGCGGCGGGTCGCGTCCCTGGCCGCCAGCGGCCAGAGCAACCAGGAGATCGCCCTGGCCCTGTGGATATCGGTGAACACCGTGGAGACGCACCTGCGCCGCGTGTTCGCCAAGCTGGGGGTGCGCTCCCGCAGGCAGCTGATGACCCGGCCCAGCCTGCTCGAGGGCCCCGACGACCCGGCCTAGATATCACGGCAATCCGTGATGCTGTCGTCCGCCGCGGCGGACGACACTGAGCAGGTGCCCGATGTGATGGCCCGGGGACGGCGGACGTGGCGGCGCGCCGTCCTGGTGCCGGCGGCGGCGCTCGCGGTGCCGGCGCTGGGGATCGCCCCGCCCGGCCACGGCCTCGCGGCCGCGGCCGGGACCGCCCCCGCCGCGACGCTGACGACCTGCGGTTTTCCGGCGCTCGCCCGGGCGGTCAGCAAGGGCGGCACGGTGCAGTTCGGCGTGGACTGTACCGACCTGCAGTTCACCAGGCCGCTCAGGATCACCGCGTCGCTGGCGGTCGACCTGGAAGCGAACGGCCACCAGGTGGCGCTGGACGGCCAGGGCAAGGTCCGGCTGTTCGAGGTGACCGGCGGCAGGCTCACCATCAACGGGATGACGCTCGAGTCCGGCCTGGCCGCGGGCGCGGCGGGCAGCCAGGGTAACCCCGGCATCGCGGGCACGGGCGGCCCCGACGGCGGGCCGGGAGCTAACGGCGGCTTGGGCACCGGCAACCCCGGCGGTGCCGGGGGCAACGGCTTCGCGGGCAGCGCGGGCGCCGCGGGTACGGCGGGCAAGGCCGGCGGCCGGGCCCAGGGCGGAGCGATCCTCATCACGGGCGGGATGGTGAACCTCGGCAACGACCGGTTCCTGTCCGACCGGGCCAGCGCCGGCGGCGGTACCGGCGGCGCCGCCTCGGCGGCAGCGGCGGCAACGGCGGGTCGGGCGGCTCCGGCGGTACCGGCGGCAGCGGCATCGACGCCACCACCAAGAAGTGCGGGCCGGGCGGTGCCGGCGGCAACGCGGGCAGCGGGGTGGCCGGGAGTACCGGCGGCGCCGGCGGCGCGGGGGGCGCCGGCGGCGCCGCCCAGGGGGGCGCCATCTACAGCGCAGGCACCCTGTCGCTTACCAGTGACACCTTCCAGGGCGATCAGGCGGCCGGCGGGAGCGGGGGCGCCGCTGGTTCCGGGGCAACTGGAGGCGCGGGCGGCGGCGCCGGGCTGGCGGGCACGGGCGGCAGCGGAGGTAACGGCAGCGGCGCGGTCCTTCCCGGCTGCAAGGGCGGCATGGGCGGAAAGGCAGGCACCAGTACCACGGGCGGTGCCGGCGGGGCCGGCGGGACGGGCGGCGCCGGCGGCGCCAGCGCCGGGGGAGCGGTCTACAGCACGGGATCACTCACGATCTCTGGCGGCCAGTTCCTCGGCGACAGCGCCGCGGCCGGAGCGGGCAGCTACGGCGGTCCCGGCATTGCGGGCGCGGCCGCAGGCAAGGGGGGCGCGGGCGGCCGCGGCGGCTCGGCTCAGGGCGGCGCCGTGTACAACGCGGGCAGCCTGTCGCTCACCAGCAACGCCTTTTCCGGCGGCTCGGCTCAGGGGGCCAGCGGCGGCAGCGGCGGCCCCGGCGGCGGCGGAGGGCCGGGCTCGGGCGGGAGCCCGGGCGGCTCAGGCGGCAACGGCGGGGGCGGCGGCGGCGGCACCGGCCCCGGAGCGGGCGGAGTCGGCGGCAACGGGGCCAACGGCGGCAACGGCGGGGCCGGCGGCAAGGGCGGCGCCGCCGGCAACGGGGGCCGGGGCGGCGACGGCCTCGGCGGCGCCTTCTACACCACCGTCACGCCCGCTGCTGACAGCGGCAACACCTACGCCTCGGACGGCGTGACCGCCGGCAGCGGCGGCACCGACAACTGCGTCCAGGGGTTCGCCTGCCCGGGCCCCGGCGGAACCGCCGGGAACGGCGGTCCGGCCGGAGCCGCCGGCCAGGGAGGCCTGGATGGCACCGGGAGCAACCAGGCTCCCGCCGGGACCCCCGGGCAGCCAGGTACGGCAGGCAAGGCCGGCGTGACGGGCGCGACGGGGACCAGCGGGGCCGCGGGCTCGTCCGCCTTCCCCGACCACAACTAGCAGCGCCTGCCGGCCATCAGGCGGCGCGGCCTCAGGCGGGAACGAACCGGACGCTCAGCCCGTGCTTGCGCATCATCGACACGAACCACAGCACCGACGCGCCGATGCCGGCGGCGGTGAGCGCGATGGTGGCGACGCTGGACAGCATGAGGAACGTGGCGAGCGGCTGGGTCACCATCAGCACCCCCAGGCTGCCCGCGAGCAGCAGGAAGATGCCCGCCCACAGCCAGGTCGCCCCCTGGAAGAAACGGTGCAGCCCCGGGTGGTGCGTGGCCGGCTGGCGCAGGGCGATCACCTCAGCGGCGAGCCGGGCGACGAGCGGGTTAGGACCGCGGGCGGTCCGGGCGAACAGGACGGACATGCACAGGTTCGCCACCGGGAACTGCAGCAGGAAGATCCACAACTGCCCGGTGGCGAGGACCATCCCGGTCTGCAGGGTCAGCACGATCGCCGAGATCGTCAGCAGGCTGGGGACGGACCCCGTCACGATCTTGCGCACGGCCGCGATGACCCAGATGGCTGCGAGCCCCGCGAGCAGCCCGGCATTGCGGCCGCCGAGCCAGCTGCCGGCCGCCAGTGCGGCAAGCGGGATCCCCACGGACTCGGTCAGGCTCCACAGCGTGGTGCACAGCATCCGCAGTGGCCGGGGGAGTTCGAGGTGCTCGGGCATGGGGGAGAGCCTAGGCGACCCCTGCCCACGGCCGGTGCGCAAACGGCTACGAACAAGCTATGAACACCGGCAGCCGTTGGCGCCGGCGGCCGGCCCGCCGAAGGCGCAGGCCAGGCCGCTGCGCGCGGGACCCTGAACGCCGGGCAAATTTTCGGTCATGCCGGCCGCGTCGCCGGGGCCGGCGCGGCGCTCGCCCGGCTCCGCCAGCTCGTGATGCCGGCGGCCCGGAGGCTCAGGCCCGCCGGGCGGCGGCGGATTCGGCTAGGTCGCGGAGCGCGCGGGCGGTGCCCGCCGCGGTGCCGGCCGCGAGCAGCCGGGGCGCCGCCTCCCCGCTGAGCACGTCGTGGATGTGGCGGATGGCCGCCGTGAACGAGTACTCGTCGGCGGCCGCCGGGTAGCTGCGCGGCTCCCCGCCGTCGGGGTGAACCTCGAACCGGTCCGCCTGGCCCGGATGGAACGGGTTGGTGACGTGGATCTGCCCGGCGGTCCCCTGCAGCCGGGTGAACGTGTCGTAGCTGCGGCGCATCCCGCACGACAGCAGCAGCCGGCGGCCGCCGGGAAAGCCGAGGATGCCCCAGCTCTCCACGTCCACGCCGTCGCCGCCCCACTCCGCGGTGGCCCCGGCCGCCGTGTGCTCGGCCGCGAACAGCTCCCGGGCGAGCCGGACCGGGTAGCACCCGACGTCGTTGAGCGCCCCGCCGTCCAGCGCCGCGCTCATCCTGATGTTGTCGGGCCGGCTCACCCGGAAGTGGAAGCTCGACTGGATCTCGCGCAGCTCCCCGATGACCCCGGCGCTGAGCTGACTGGCGATCCGCTCGAACTGGGCGTGGAACGGGAAGACGAAGGCCTCCCACAGCAGCGTGCCGGTCTCGCGGGCGACGCCGAGCACGCGCTCGGTCTCCGCGAGCGAGCCGGTCAGCGGCTTCTCGCACAGCACCGGCCTGCCCGCGCGCAGCGCGCGGATGGTCCACTCGGCGTGCAGGGAATTGGGCAGCGGGATATAGAGGGCATCCACGCCGGGGTCTTCGACCAGGCGCTGGTAGCCCTCCACCGCTCGTTCGACCCCGTTGTCGCGGGCGAACTTCTCGGCCCGCTGCCGGTCCCGCCCGGCCACCACGGCGGCCGTGCCCCCGGCCTCGCGGAGCGCGGGCAGGAACGCGGCCCGCGCGATCCCGGCCGTGCCGAGGACTCCCCAGCGCACCTTCCCGTTGCTGATCATGTCGTCGCTCGCTCCTTGCACCGTGGGTCCCGCGCCCAGCCGGGCACGGGCGCGAGGCTGGCCCGCCGGCCCGCTCCGGCGACGCCTACGCCGAGTCGCTCGTCTGCCACGTGACTGTCCCTCCGACCTCGGCGTGCCGCCAGCAGCGGGCACGGTGATCCGGCCCGGACGTCTCGATCAGCTCGGTCTCCCAGGTCGCGCAGTCCTCGGTCGCCAGCGGGCAGCGCGGCGCGAACCGGCAGCCGGCCGGCACGTCGATCAGGCTCGGCGGCGACCCGGGGATGGTCGCCAGCCGGCCGCGCTGGCCTGCGTGCGGCATCGCGCCCAGCAGCGCCTGGGTGTACGGATGCCTGGGCTCGGTGATGATGGTCGCGGTGTCGCCCTCCTCGACCACCTGCCCTCCGTACATGACGAGGATCCGGTCGCAGACCTCCGTGATCACCGCCAGGTCGTGGCTGACCAGGACCATGCTCATGCCGGTGTCGCGCTGCAGTTCCAGCAGCAGGCTCAGGATCTGGTCCTGGATGATGACGTCGAGCGAGGTCGTCGGCTCGTCGGCGAACAGCAGCCGCGGGGACGAGGCCAGCGCGATGGCGATCAGGGCGCGCTGCAGCATGCCGCCGCTGAACTGGAACGGGTAGTCGCGCATGCGGCGCTCCGGCGCCGGGATGCCGACTTGCTCCAGCAGGCCGGCCGCCCGGGCGCGAGCCTGGCGGGCCGGCAGCCTGGCGTGCGCCGTGACCGCCTCGAGCAGCTGGTCGCCGATGGTCAGCACCGGGTTCAGCGCCGTCATCGGGTCCTGGAAGATCATGGACAGGTGGGCGCCCCGGAGCGCCTGGAGCTCGGCGGGCCTGGCCGCGAGGATGCTCCGCTCGCCGTGCGGGTGGTAGACCACGCCGCCGCTGGTATGGGCGGTCGCGGCCGGCATCAGCCCCATGATCGTCCGGCAGGTGACGGTCTTCCCGCAGCCGCTCTCGCCGACGATGCCGACGATCTCTGCCCCGTGCACGGTGAACGAGACCCCGTCCACGGCGCGGACGACGCCGTGCGCGGTCGCGAGATAGGTCCGCAGGTCGGTCACGGTCAGCAGCGGGCCGCCCGTCCCGGTCACCGGTCGCCGGCCCGGAGCATGTCGGCGAGGCCGTCGCCGATGAGGGAGAACGCGATGCCGACGAAGACGACGGCGAGGCCGGGCAGCGTGGCCAGCCACCACGACGTGAGGATGTAGTTCTGCCCGTCGGAGATCATCGCGCCCCACTCGGGGCTGGGCGGCTGCGCGCCCAGGCCGAGGAAGCCGAGCGAGGCGGCCAGGATGATGTTGCCGATGGCGTTGACCATGGAGAAGATGATCACCGCGGCGGCGGTGTTCGGCAGGATGTGCCGCAACATGATCCGGAGCGGGCCGTAGCCGAGCGCGCGGGCGGCCAGCACGTACTGCTGCTTCTTCGCGACGACGGTCTGCGACCGCATGATGCGGGCGTAGCTCACCCAGCTGGTCACCCAGATCGCGACGTACATGTTGAAGATGCTCGGGCCGAGCATGGCGATGATCGCGATGACGAGGATGAGGAAGGGAAAGGCGAAGAACAGGTTGACGATGCGCATCAGCAGGCTGTCCACCCACCGGCCGAGGTAGCCGGCGACCAGGCCGATGATCGTGCCCGCGATCAGCGTGACGCCGGTCGCGCCGAACGCGATCGCCAGGTCGATCCGGCCGCCGTAGAGGATGCGGGCCAGGACGTCGCGGCCGAACTGGTCGGTGCCGAGCAGGTGGCCCGGGCTCAGCGGCGGGACGAGCGGGTGCAGCGCGTCGATCGCGGTGGGGGACGCGCTGGACAGCAGCGGGGCGGCCAGCGCGGCCGCGATGGCGATCACGAGCATCGCCAGGCCGGCCAGCAGCACGCCGCGCCGGCGGGTGAACCTGCGGCGGCGCTGGGAGGCCCTGGTCGCGGCCTTCATCAGCGCCTCGGACGGGTTCGTCGCCCAGGTGCCGGTCATTCGCCGATCTCCTGGGCGACCCGGGGGTCGAGCGCCGCCTGCGTGACATCCGCGAGCAGGTTGATGAGCACGATGAGCAGCGCGAACAGCAGCGTCACCCCCTGGATCACCGGGTAGTCCCTCGACCCGACCGAGCTGACCAGCAGCGTGCCGAGGCCGGGCAGTGCGAAGACGTTCTCCACCAGCACGGTCCCGCTGATCAGGTAGGCGAGGTTGACCCCGTACACGGCCACGACGGCGAGCACGGCATTGCGGAACACGTGCCGGCGCAGCACCCGTGACCAGCGGATGCCCTTCATCCGCGCGGTGTCGACGAACTCGGCCTGCAGGGTGGCGATGGTGGCGGCGCGCAGGCTGCGGACGAGCACCGTCGAGAAGCCGAGCGCGATGGTCAGCGCCGGCAGGAACAGGTTGTAGAGGTGCCCGGCCAGCCCGGAGCCGTAGCCGCTGATCGGGAACGCGTGGATGTGCACGCTGAAGATCAGGATCAGGATGATGCCGAGCCAGAACCCCGGCATCGCGAAGCTGAGCGTGAAGAACAGCCGCGCCGACTGGTCGAGCACGCCGCCGCGGCGCAGCCCGGACGCGAAGCCGATCGGCAGCGAGATCACCGCGGCCAGCACCGCGCTGTAGACCACCAGGAACAGGGTGGGCTGCAGGTGCTGGGAGATGACCGTGGTCGCGGACTCGTTGTAGAAGAAGGAGAAGCCGAGGTTGCCCTGGAACAGGTGCGACAGGAACAGCCCGTACTGGGACCAGATCGGCCGGTCCAGCCCCAGCGTGTGGTTGACCGCCGCGGCGGCCGACGGCGTGTAGCGGTTGCCGAGGATCGCCACGGCGGGGTTCCCGGGTATGAGCCGCAGCAGGAAGAAGGTCACCAGCGTGATCCCGAACAGGATCAGCACCAGGTGGCCCAGCCGCCGCGGGACCATGCCGAAGCGGCTCACTAGTGTGCCGCGACCGTCACGTTCTCGAGGGACAGGTCGTAGTTGCCGAGCGGTGTCACGTGGAAGCCCTTCACCCAGCTGCCGACCCCGTACCGGTAGGGACTGTAGTCGATGGCCAGGAACGGTGACTGCTGGTAGACGATCTCCTGGAGCTGGGTGTACATCTGCTGGCGCAGGGCGGGGTTGAGCTCGGCGCGCGCCTTGGCGACCAGGCTGGTCGCCTGCGCGCTGCACCAGAAGCTCTTGAACGCATTGTCGCCGCCGGTGCAGTCCGCGCCGAACGTCGCCACCTCGTCGGGGTTGACGATGTCGTTGGTCCAGTAGCGCTCGCCCATCTGCGAGTGGCCGCCGTCCTCCTTGTGGTAGGCCGTGACGAGCTCGTAGGACTGGATGGCGACGTTGATGCCCACCGCCGCGAGTTCCGACTTGAGCACGACGGCCTCGGCCTGGCCGGCGACGTCGCCGCTCACCGTGATGAGGAAGGTGCTGAAGCCGTGCGGGTAACCGCCCTTGGCCAGCAGCTGCTTCGCCTTCGCCGGGTCATAGGGGTAGGGCGTGAGCGAGCTGTCGAAGTACTGCATCTTGTAGGGCAGGAACGAGGCTGCCGGCACCGCGTTGCCCTGGTAGGCGAGCTTCACGATCGCGTTCCTGTCGATCGCGTAGTTCAGCGCCTGCCGCACGTACAGGTTCTTGAACGGGGCGAAGTGCTGGTCGAGCTGGATGAAGTCCACCCGGGTAGACGGGAACAGCTGCACGCTGAGCCCCGGCGTCTTGTCGATCTGCTGGATGAGGTTGCCCGGCGGGTTCTCGATGATGTCGGCCTTCTTGTTCTCGAGCATGAGAACCCGGGTGTTGTCGTTGGGCACGATCAGGTACTTGACGGCAGCGATCCTGGGCTTCGTCCCGTAGAAGTACGGGTTCGCGACCAGGTCGATCTCGCTGTCGGGACTGTAGGAGGTCACCTTGAACGGCCCGCTGCCGACCGGGTGCTGGAAGAACGAGCTGCCCTGCGCCTGCACCAGCTTCTGCGGCAGCACCGAATAGGCGTACATGGCCAGGTCGGACAGCAGCGGCGCGTGCGGCTGCGACAGGGTGATCACGACCGTGCTCGGGCTGGCGGCAGTGATCGTCTTGACGGCGGTCAGCAGGAAGCCCCAGCCGCCTGCGAAATTGCGCGCCCGGGTGATGGAGTACGCGACGTCGCTGGCGGTGACCGGAGTGCCGTTGGAGAACTTGGCGGCTCGCAGGTGGAACGTGTAGGTCAGCCCGTTTTTCGCGATCGTCCAGGACGAGGCGAGGTCCGGCACCAGCCCGGTGCCGGTGGCGTTGGGCTGCAGCAGCCTGCTGTAGAGGTTCTGGTCCATCCAGATGGACTCGTTCACCGAGTTGGCCTCGGGATCCAGCGTGTCCACCTTCACCGCGTTGGCGATGACCAGGGTCTTCACCGTTGCGGTGGTTCCGCTGCCGCCGGATCCGCCGGCAGAGGTGCTGCCTGAGCAGGCCGCCGCCGTCATCGCGAGTGCTACCGGGATCACGGTCAGTGCCCGGCGTCGGGAGAGTCGCAGCATGGCGCACCTACTTGGTCGATTGTCAACAAGGTGGCACTACTGTAGGTAGGGGCACGACCGCCGTCAAGGCTGCGCCGCAAGCGTTGCCGGACTGTGCTCGGCGCGCCGCGGGGCTGCGCGCCGGTGCCGCTCTTGACGTAGTCATCCCCGTCTGTAAACTTTCGCTGACTGTCAACAATTGAACGACGAGCTGTGAGGGACGGATGACGGCAGGCCCGCTGAGCGGCCCGGTGAGCGTCCTGGTGGCGAGCCCGCTCGAGCCCGAGCACGTCGAGCGCATCGCCGCCGTGGACCCGCGGGTCTCGGTGCTCTACGCGCCGGATCTGCTGCCCGTGCCGCGCTACCCCGCCGACCACACCGGCGAGCCGCGCGACCTGTCGGCGGCCGGGCTGGCCCGCTGGTCGGACCTGCTGTCGCGGGCGGACGTGAGCTTCGACTTCGACTGGCGGGCCCCGGACCAGATGCCCGCCGCCTGCCCGCGGCTGCGCTGGGTCCAGGCCACCAGCGCGGGCATCGGCGGCTTCCTGGACCGCACCGGGCTGGCGCAGACGCCCATAGTTTTCACCACGGCGGCCGGGGTGCACGGGGTCCCGCTCGCGGAGTTCACGCTGCTCGGCCTGCTGTACTTCGCCAAGGACGTGCCCCGGCTGGCCGGGTGGCAGGCGGCCCGGCACTGGGAACTGCACGCCATGCGCCAGATCGCGGGCACCCGCGCGGTGCTGGTGGGGCTCGGCGGCATCGGGCGTTCGGTCGCGCGGCTGCTGGCCGCGGCCGGCGTCGAGGTGGTGGGGGTGGGCAGGCCCGGCCGCGAGTACGACGTGCCGGGGGTGAGCTCCTACCTGGCCGACACCGAGCTGGACAGCGTCCTGCCCGGCGCGGACGCCCTGGTCCTCGCCTGCCCGCTGACCGAGCGCACCCGGCACCTGATCGGCGCCCGCCAGCTCGGGCTGCTGCCCCGCGGCAGCGTCCTGGTCAACGTCAGCCGCGGCCAGGTCGTCGACGAGGATGCGCTGACCGACGCGCTGCGCAGCGGGCACCTGGGCGGCGCCTGCCTGGACACGTTCACGGCCGAGCCGCTGCCGGCCAGCTCGCCGCTGTGGGGCCTGAACAACGTGCTCGTCTCCCCGCACTCGGCGTCCACGGTGGCGGCCGAGAACCGGCTGCTGACCGGCCTGTTCACCGACAACCTGCGGCGCTGGCTCGACGGCGCCCCGCTGCGCAACACCTACGACAGGGCATCCGGCTACTGACACCCGAGAGAGGGACTCGTGCCAATGACGGCATCCAAGCTACGCGTGGCGGTGGTGGGGACGGGCCGCTGGGCCCGGGTGGCTCACCTGCCCGGCTGGCTGCGCGACCCCAGGGTGGAGGTGGTCGCGCTCGCCGACGTGGACGCCGCCGCCGTCGCCGAGGCGGCGAAGGAGTTCGGCGTGGCGCAGGTGGCGACCGACTACCGTGAGCTGCTCGAGGACCCGGGCATCGACGTCGTGGACGTAGTCACCGGGAACCAGCCGCACTTCCGGATCTCCTGGGACGCGCTGTCGGCCGGCAAGCACGTGCTGTGCGAGAAGCCGGTGCACACCGACTACCTGCAGACTCAGAAGGCCGCCGAGCTGGCCAGGTCGAAGGGGCTGAAGACCAAGCTGGGCTTCACCTTCCGCTACGCCCCGGCGGTCCGGTACGCCAAGGACCTGATCGACTCCGGCTTCGTCGGCGAGCCCTACATCTTCAACGGGTACGAGCAGAACAGCCAGTGGATCGACCCGTCAACGCCGCTGCGGCAGGTCGACCCGCAGGCCGGTCCGGACGCGATCGCGGTGTCGTCCATCGAGGGCTACGGTGCCCCGATCATCGACATCATGCACTGGTGGCTGGGCCGGCCGCTGCAGGCGGTGGTGGGCACGATGCGCAACTTCGTGCCCGAGCGGGTGGTCCGCGACACCGGTGAGCTCACCCGGGTCAATATCGACGACGGCGACATGTGGATCGCCGAGTTCGGCGGCGGCGTCCTTGCCTCGATCCAGTCGTCCTACGTGACGGTCGGCAACTTCCCCGGCATCGAGGCCCGCATCTTCGGTTCCGAGGGCGCGATCATGGTGCGGCTGGTCGAGGAGTTCGGCGTCTGCCAGACGATCAAGACCGCGCGCAAGGGCGCGGTCGAGTTCGTCGAGGCCGTGGTGCCGGCCGAATACTTCCCCGCGGGCGGTCACTCCCGCGAGCCGTGGGACTACCTGTTCTACTCCAACCTGGTGGCCGACTTCGCCACCGAGATCCTGGACGGCGGGCCGGTGAACCAGGGCGACTTCGCCCAGGGCGCGCTGGTCCAGCAGACGATCAACGCGTTCGAGAAGTCCTTCCGCACCCGGGCCTGGGCGAGCTTCCCGCTCGACGACGGGAGCGGCGGCCGGTGAACGTCACGACCAACGCGGGCCGCCTGGTCCGGCAGACGCTCACCGGCGAGGTCTGGCCCGCGCTCGCCGACCGGCACGTCTACCGGGTCGGCCCGGACGGCCAGCCGTTCGCCCTGCCCGGCATGGGCGGGGTGACCCTCGGGGCGGGATGCGGGGATCCGGCCACCGGCTACGCCGCCGACCACCTCGAGCCGGGAGCGTCGGTGCGTCACCGGGACCAGGCGGCGAACATGGCGCTGCAGTTCCTGTCCTGCGTCGGCAACCCGGTCCGGGTCGAGTCCGGGCAGGCCGCAGGGGCGATCGGTCACGTCACCGGGCAGCACGCCTACGTCCTCGCCGACTTTCCCGAGCCCGACCTCGCCCGCCTCACGACCGGGGACGCCGTCACGGTGACCGCCTGCGGCCAGGGCCTCGCGCTGCCCGGCCACCCCGCCATCGTGGTGAAGAACTGCGCGCCGGAACTGCTCGACGCGATGCCCGGCGGGACCCGGCCGGACGGCCGCCTCGAGGTACACGTCGCGGCGCGGGTGCCCGCCGAGGCCGCGGGCGCCGGCGTGGGGATGAACTCCGAATACGCGAACACCGATCTCATGGGCGCCTACCCGGGGCTGGCGGGCGAGCTGTCCCTGGGCCTGGAGGGCCTCCGCCTGGGCGACGTCGTCGCGCTGGAGGCCCAGGACCACCGTTACGGCCGCGCGCACCGCGACGGCTACCTGACCATCGGAGTCGTGTCCACCGGCCAGTGCCTGCTGTTCGGCCACGGCCCGGGGCCCACCTCCCTGCTCAGCGGACCGTCCGACGCGTTCTGCCTGGTCGACGACCCGCGGGCCAATCTGGCCGGATGGCTGCACGCCGGCCAGGAGGGCGCCCGGTGAGCACGCCGCCGGCGCCCGCGCCGGTCGCGGTCAACCTGCTCGGCGTCGTCGAGCATCCCGCTCTCGGCGACAGCCCTTACCGGATCGACGCCGACGGCCGCCCGTACGTGCCGGCCGGGGACGGCGGCATCGTGCTCGGCCTGCAGCTCGGCGACTCCGTGTTCGCCCGCGAGGCCGACCACGCCGCCCCCGGCGCGTGCCTCGTCCATCCCGACCCGGCGGCCCGCCAGGCCCTGACCGTCTACTCCTGCGTCGGCAACCAGGTGCAGGTCCGCACCGGCGCGGCCGCGGGGGCGGACGGCGTCGTCATCGGCAAGCGGGGCGAGGAGGGCCGGGTGATCGCGGTGTTCCGCCCCGCGGACCTGGCCCGGCTGCGGCCCGCCGACCAGGTCAGCGTGCGCGCCTGCGGGCAGGGTTTCCGGCCCGCCGGGTTCCCCGCCGAGGTCACGCCGGTGAACCTCGACCCGGACCTGCTCAGCTCGCTGCCCGTGTCGTTCCGGTCCGGGGCCGGCCAGCTGGCCGTGCAGGTCAGGGCCGTGTTCGGCAGCACCCTCGGCGGCAATGGCATCGGCAGGCCGGCGGCGGGCTGGGACCTGGACCTGCAGCTGGCCGGGCCGCCGGGCGGCACCGGTTCCCGTGTCCTGCTCGGCGACCTGGTCGCGGTCAGCGACCTCGACGCCCGGTACAACATGGGCTACCGGCGGGGATGGGTGACCGTCGGGGTGATCGCGCACGGGTCGAGCCCGGTTCCCGGGCACGGCCCGGGGATGACGCCGATCCTCACCGGGCTGGCGTCCGCGCTGGTCGTACGCGCGGAGCCGGATCGTCACGCCGGCCTGGCAGCGGCGCTGAAACTACAGTTACGGTCGGAAGTCACGAGGGCTGATCGGAAGGAGGGCCGGGGCCATGTTCGAGCATGTCTCCCTCCCCGAGGCGGTAGCGCGGGCACTGCGGCGCCGGATACTCAACAACGAGCTGCCCGCGGAGACCCGGCTGGTCGAGGCCAACCTGGCCGCCGAGTTCGGGGTCAGCCGGGGCACCATCCGTGACGCCATGCGCAGCCTGCATGCGGAGGGGCTGATCGAGACCGTGCCGCGGCGCTACAGCATCGTGACCCGCATGTCGCCCGAGGACGCCGAGGACGTCTGCTACGCCCGGTACGTGCTCGAGGACGCGAGCGTCTGCCAGGGCCTCGAGCGCAACGCCGCAACGCTGGCCGGCGAGCTGCACGAGGCGGTACAGGAGATGGCCGCCGCCGCGGCCGTGGGTGACCTGGATGCGCTGGTCGAGGGCGACACCCGGTTCCACGAGCGGCTCATCGACGTGTCCGGGCGGCCCCGGCTGAAGGACCTGTGGAGCATGCTCAACAGCCAGATGGGCGCGCTGATGCGGTCGGAGATCGAGCGCCAGGGGATCGGCCTGGCCGAGGCCGCCGGGCGGCACCGGCTGCTCGTCGAGGCGGTCGGCAGCGGGGACGTGATCAAGGTGCGCGACGCGCTCCGCGAGCACTACATGATGGCATTCCCGGCCCGCGGCGGCCAGGACTGAGGCCAGCGCGGCAGTTCAGGGCGGCCGAGGGACGCTGACTGCACCGAGGTCGAGGCGGTAGCCCGCCCGGGCGTCGAACCTGGCCAGGGCCGCGAACCGGTCGCCGCGGATGAGCGTTCGGCGCCATTCCACCGGGCGGTCGGACGCGCGGCCGAGACGCTCGATCGAGAACGCGGCGACCTCCGGGCCGACGTCGAGCAGCCGGCGTTCGGGGCCGGTGGGGATGACCGCCTGGATGCGTTCCTGTCCGCCGGTCAGCCGGATGCCGCAACGGCGGGCGAGCTCGTCGTAGAGGGCGGTGTGGCCGAAGTCCGCATCCAGCAGCGCCCGGGTGCCGTCGGCGGGCAGCCAGACCCGGTCGTGCGCGAGGGGTTCTCCGCCCGCCAGCCGGAGCCGTTCGAGGTAGAGCAGCGGGGTCGAGGACTCCAGGCCAAGCCGGTCGGCGATGTGCGCGTCGGCGCGGATGTCGAGGCTGCGCACCACGCTGCGCTGCTCCAGCCCGGACGCCTCTACGGAGGCGAACAGGCTGTACAGGGCGCCGACGGGCTGTTCGATGTACGCCTCTGCCGCGAGGCGGGGCTGCTGGCCGCGCGCCGCGGTCACCAGGCCCTCCTGACGCAGCTCGCGCAGCGCCTCCCGGATGGTGTGCCGGCTGACCCCGTACTGTGCCCGCAACTCGTGCTCGCCGGGGAAGGAGCCGGTGAACTCGCCCTGCTGCAGCCGGGCGCGCAGGTCCTCACGGACCTGCTGCCACAGCGGCACCTTAGGGGTATTCATGCGGATCTCTGCCCCCTGTTGCTGTCCGGACATATCTAGAGGTAATGTTCGGACATTAGCGTACCCTACGAACGGCGGGGAAGTCATGCAGGTAGAGGTTCTGAGCACCGACGAGCTCGGCGACCGCAGTTACGTCGTGCACGAAGGCAGCGTGGCGGTGGTCGTCGACCCGCAGCGCGACATCGACCGGGTCGAGCGCTGCCTCACCGCCGCCGGCGTGACCGCCGCCCTGATCCTCGAGACGCACATCCACAACGACTACGTCACCGGGGGCTACCAGCTCGCGCAGCGGGCCGGCGCCCGGTACGCGGTGAACGCGGCCGACCCGGTCGCGTTCAGCCGGCTGCCGCTCCGCGACGGCGACACGCTGTCGGCGGGCAGCCTCCGGGTCCGGGTGATGGCCACGCCCGGTCACACCGACACGCACCTGGCCTACGTCGTCACCGACGCCGCGGCTGCCGGTGAGCCGCCGGCCGTATTCACCGGCGGCTCGCTGCTCTACGGCAGCGTGGGCCGCACCGACCTGGTCGACGCGGCGCGTACCGACGAGCTCACCCGGGCTCAGTTCCGCTCCGCGCACCGGCTGGCCGACGCGCTGCCCGACGAGGCCCGCATCTACCCGACGCACGGGTTCGGCAGCTTCTGCTCGGCGGGCTCGGCCACCGGCGGGGACGCCAGCACCATGGGCATCGAACGGGCCCGCAACGACGCGCTCACCACGCCCGACGAGCAGAGCTTCGTCAACACCCTGGTCCGCAACCTGACCGCCTACCCCGCCTACTACGCGCATATGGCGCCGCGGAACCTGGCCGGCCCGCAGCCCGTTGACCTGTCCGCGCCGCAGGCGGTTGACGCCGCCGCGCTGGCCAAGCGCATCTCCGCCGGGGAATGGGTGGTCGATCTGCGTGACCGCGTCCTCTACGCGGCCGACCACCTGGCCGGAAGCATCGGCATTGCGCTCGGTACCCAGTTCGCCACCTACCTCGGCTGGCTCATGCCGTGGGACACCCCGGTCACGCTGATCGGCGAGAGCCCCGGGCAGATCGCCGCCGCGCAGCGGCAGCTGGTCCGCATCGGGATCGACCGGCCCGCTGCCGCGGCCACCGGCGACCTGGACATGCTCACCGCTCCCAGCCAGGACCGCCGCCACTACCCGCGGGTGAGCTTTGCCGAGCTCCACGACGTCGGCCCGGGCGACACCGTGCTGGATGTGCGCCGCGACGACGAGCGCGCCGCCGGCCACATTCCCGGCACGGCCCACGTGCCGCTGCATCAACTGCTCGCCCGGCTGGCTGAGCTGCCTACGGGACGGCTGTGGGTGCACTGCGCCAGCGGCTACCGCGCCTCGATCGCCGCGAGCCTGCTCGACCGCGCCGGGCACGACGTGATCTTGATCGACGACGCCTACAGCCACGCCGTCGGACTCGGACTGGCCAGCAGTTAGGAGGGCCCTAGGCGGCGGGCGGGGCTGCGTCGCTGGCCGCCGGGACGCGGCCGGCGTACAGGTGGCACGCCACGAGCCGGCCGTCGGGCAGCGCGCCCGGCTGCGGGTCTTCCTCCCGGCACACCGGCATGACCAGCGGGCAGCGGGGATGGAAGTGGCAGCCCGTCGGCCGCTCGATCGCGTTCGGCAGGTCGCCGGTCAGGGCCGGCTTGATCGTCTTGCGCTCGGTGGTCAGCCGCGGCGCGGCGCGGACCAGCGCCTGGGTGTAGGGGTGCAGCGGCTCGGTGAAGATCGTGTCCGTCGGGGCGTTCTCGACCACCCGGCCCAGGTACAGGACCGCCGTGCGCTGGCTGATGTGCCGGGCGACGTCGAGGTCGTGGCTGACGAACAGGTAGGTCAGGCCCAGCTCATCCTGCAGCCGGATCATCAGGTTCAGGACCTGGGCCTGGATGGACACGTCCAGCGCCGACAGCGGCTCGTCGGCGATGACGACCTCGGGCCTGATCGCCAGCGCCCGGGCGATGCTGACCCGCTGCCGCTCGCCGCCGCTGAAAGCTACCGGCCGGCGGGACGCCTTGTCGGCCGACAGCCCCACGGTCTCCAGCAGCTCGGCGACCTGCTTCGGGCGGCCCTTCCGGTCGCCGACCCGGTGCACCTTGAGCACCTCGGACAGCGACTGGCCGATCGTCATCGTGGGGTTCAGCGACGAGTACGGGTCCTGGAAGACGCCCTGGACCTGCCGCCGCGCCGCGCGGGCCGCGGCGCCCCGGCGGTCGAGCACGCTCGCGCCCTGGTAGAGGATGTCACCGCTGGTCGGGCGGTACAGGCCGAGCAGCAGCCGGCCGAACGTCGTCTTGCCCGAGCCGGTCTCCCCGACCAGGGCGAGCGTCTCGCCGCGCCGGATGGCCAGCGAGACCCGGTCGACCGCCTTCAGCGTCGCGCGGGCGCGGCCTGGCCCGCCCCGGCCGACGGTGAAGTACTTGCTGACCTCCCGGGTCTCGATGATCGGGCTACCGGTGGTCACGGCCGGCTCCCGCGTCAGCGTGCTCGTCCAGCGAGAAGCGCCCGGCGATCGAGCCGCCGTCGACGTCCAGCACGGCGCCGGTGATGTTCGCCGCCTCGCCGGACGCCAGGAACAGCACGGCGGCCGCGACGTCGCGCGGGTCGCCGCCGCGCCCGAGCGGGATCGACCGGACCAGGGCGGCGCGCAGCTCGTCCGGCGCGCGGTCGGGGTACCGGTCGCTCCAGCCGCGGACGTCGATGTAGCCGGGGGCGACGACGTTCACCCGGATCCCGTGCGGCCCCAGCTCCATCGCGAACACCTTGCTCATCGTCTCCACCGCGGCCTTGGAGGCACTGTAGGCGGCGCCGCCGGGCCGCGGGCTTCGCGCCGACCCGGTCGAGATGCTCACCACGCTGGCGCCCGCGGCGCCGCGCCCGACGCAGTGCCGGGCGAAGGCCTGGGTCATCACGAAGGTACCGGTGACGTTGACCTCGAAGACGCGGCTCCACGCCCCGGCGTCCATCTCGAGCAGCCTGCCGTCGGGGTAGGAGGCGGCGTCGTTGACCAGGATGTCGGCGCGGCCCCACCGGCTGACCGCTTCGGCGATGACGCGGTCCGCCGACCCGGGCCCGGCCACGTCCGCGAGCACCGTGACGACCCGCGGGTCACCGGCGAAGTAGCCGGAATCGACCAGGTCGCAGACGACCACCCGGGCGCCCTCGGCGGCGAGGCCCTGCGTGATCGCGCGGCCGATCCCGTTGGAGCCGCCGGTCACGACGGCGACCAGGCCGTCGAAACGAGGCTGCGGCACGGCCCTCCCTTCGCGTACTGGCAGGTATCGTCGACAATCGACTGCCAGTTACTATAAGCGCACCCGGGACGGCTGGCCAGGCGAGGCCCCCGCGCAGTCGGCGCGGCGGGCCGCGGTGGGTCCCGTCGGAGCCGTTCGGGAAATAATGCCTGGGGACACATGCGGAGAGGCGGGATGGCGTGACCGAGCTGCCCGGCGGTGCCGGCGTCGCACTGGTGACCGTTTTCGACGACTACGGCGAGGTTGCCCCGGACGCGACGGGCGCGCTCGCCGCTGACCTGGCCGCGCGGGGGATGCGCCTGATCCTCGCCTGCGGCACCACCGGCGAGGCGGTCACGCTGACCGGCAAGGAGCGCACCGCGGTCATCGAGGCGGTCCGCGCCGCGGTGCCTCCCGATGTCCCGGTCATCGCCGGCACCGGCGCGCCGTCGCGGCGGCAGGCGGCCGAGCTCACCAGCGCGGCGGTGGCTGCGGGCGCGGACGCGGTGCTGGCCTGGCCGCCGCCGGGCAGCACCGAGCTGGCCCGTTACTACGGCGCCGTCGGCGAGGCCGCCCGCGGCCGCCCGGTACTCGCGTATCACATCCCGTGGGTGTCGTCGCCCGGTGTCCCCGTCGATGCCCTCCCGGGACTGCCGGTCGCCGGGGTCAAGGACTCGTCCGGCGACCCGGACCGGCTGCTCGACGAGGTGACCACGTACGCCGGCGCCACCTACGTGGGATCGTCGGCGCTGCTCTCGATGGCCGGCCCGCTCGGCGCGACGGGGGCGCTGCTCGCGCTCGCCAACATCGAGCCGGAGCGGTGCTGCCGGGCGTTCGGCGGCGATGCCGAAGCCCAGCGCGAGCTGGCCGGCCCGCACCTGGAGGTGCGGCGCGGCGGCATTGCCGCGCTCAAGCGCATCCTGGCCGCGGCCCGCGGCGTGTCGGCGGAGACCAGGGCCGGCTAGTGCGGCGCATCTCCTCCTCTCCGCAGATATGGGGAATGGCGGACGTGACCGAAATGCCCGGTACCGATGATTATGATCTCCGGGACAGGTTCACCACATTTGTGCGTTCACCTGCGCCTAGCAGGGGTAACGCGGCGATTGCCGCCCAGACGGCCAACCGCATTCTCTGCGGACGCATTTCCTCGTAGAATGCCCGCATGACGGAAGCGTGGGCGGCACCGGACGACACCATGGTGCAAGCCCGGCTGGCCACGGCGTTTCCTTCCTGGGAGGTATGGCAGGTGCCGTTGTGGCCCATTGGCACAACCTGGTGCGCCCGGCTGCGCAGTGACCACAAGATGATTATCCGGGAAAGCTCGCCGGCCGATCTGGCCCAGATGCTTGATTTCCTCGTCACGAGGCGCTGTTTCGCCATGAGTTACGCGGAGGCCAGCTAGCCCCCGGCACTCCGGTCGTCCCGTCAGGCTTTGGCGGCGCTCCAGGAACCGCCGGTCGAGCCGTTGACATGGACCTGGTACGTGCCCTCCGGCCCCGCCAGCCAGCCGACCGCGACGCACGCGAGGATGCGCTCGAAGGGAAGGCCAGCCCGCTCGCTTACCACGCGGACGTCCGCCTGCGAGCAGGCGAACAGGCACAGCAGCACCTCGTCGCCGGGCATGAGCGGGATCCCAGGAAAGAGACGCCCGGGCAGGGCCGGGCGAGTTCGGCTGTCACCCCGTGCGCCAGCTCCTCGGCGACCGGGAGGGTCAGGCCGGGCAGCAGGCACTCGGCCATCTGCCACTGGCTGGTACTCGCGGTCATGGGGCGACGTTAGGCCGTCCGGCCGGGGCGTCGCGTCGGGGAAAACCCTACGTCTGGCGAGTGCCGGGAGATTCCTGTGATTGCCCAGCGACATGTCTTGGAAGATAGTGACCTGGGGTTATACCTTCGACGTAACAGCTGACCTCAGTTGGTGTCGTCCAGACCCTGCGAGCCGATTGAGTAACCATGGATGAGACTGCCCTGTCGATCAAGATCGTCCGCGCCGGACCGGTCTGCACCCTCACGCTGGGCGGTGACCTGGACCTTTCCGGGGCCGGCAGGTTCCTGGAACAGGCGGCCCTCGGTGTCGATGACCGGACCGAGCGGCTGGTTCTGGACCTGGCCGGGCTAACCTTCCTGGACTGCGCCGGGGTGCGGGCACTGTCGATGGCCATGAGCTTTGCCCCCGCCGGCTGCCCCGTCATCATCCGCTCGCTTAGCCCCGCGGCGAGACGGATCCTCGACTTGCTGGATCTCGACCTGGAGCACTTCCGGAACCTGGCCGGCCTGGAACCCCCAGACGAACTGTGGGATCAGGCGGCCTGCAGCCCGGAACTTGCCCCGGTGGAGCCGGGCGACCCCCGCCTTGACCCGTAAGAGGCATTCCGCCCGGGCGCGGGTGTCGTGGTTCGAGTCGCTCAGCCCCCGCGGCTAGAACCCGGTGCCATTGATCGGGATGGTGAGGCTGTGTGAGCCGAACTGGTCTGTCCAGGTGAAGGTGTAGACCCCGGCGGAGTATCCCTTCGCGGCCGGGGTGAAGGTGACGGGGACGGTGAGGTCGTTACCGCCGTTGACCGTCAGGCCGCTGGCGACCTTGGCGGCGGCGCGGAACGGCCCGCTTACCGCGGTCCTGCCGACCGTGGCTCCCTGGTTGCCGGCATTCACGATGTGGATGAACCGGGTGGCGGTCTGGCCGACCGGGACCTTACCGAAGCTCACGTTCGAGGGAGCGGTGAACTTCTCCAGCGCCGGCGAGCTGGAGCCGGACAGGCTGACCGTGGCGGCGGTGCCGCTGCTGCCGGTGACGGTCAGCGCGGCGTTCGAGGTGACGGCCTGGCTGGGCTTGTAGATGAACTGCACGGTGACGGACTGACCAGGCTGCAGGACCGTGCCCATCTTGGGCAGGCCGCGGACGGTGTAGGGACCGCCCGGTGCGCTGATGCTGGTGATCCGCTGCGGCGTGGTGCCGCCGTTGACGATCGTGCTGACCGCGTAGTTCGGCGTGCCGACCGGCACCGGGGCGATCACCGTGCCGTTGTTGAGCGACAGCAGCAGGGACAGGCTGGGGACGGTGGCGTACAGCCCGGTCTGGGTGGCGTCGGCGAGGAGCGGGACGTTGACCGGGACAGCCTGGCCGCCGGTGGTGGCGAAGGACAGCGTGCCGTCGGTGCTGCCGGGGGCGGTGGGAGTGAACGTCACCGGCGCGCTCAGCGTGTCACCGTGCTGCAGGGTGACCGGGAACGTGACCGGCGACGGCTGGGTGCTGCCCCGCTTGGTCTCGGTCACCTGGCCGATGCTGAACGGGCTGGGCGAGGTGGCGGCGGTGTCGCTGACGCCGGTCACGGTGACGGCCCGCGACGCGGTCGCGGTGACGGTCTGAGTCGCGGACGAGCCCACTGTGGTGCTGCCGAAGGCCGGGGTCGCGCCGCGCTGCAGCGCGGCGCCCGTGGTGACCCCGAAGCCGAGGACGCCGTTCGCGGTGCCCACGTAGACCATGTTGTTGCCGGTGGCAGGGATGATGAACGACTGGACCTGCCCGAGCGGCTGGCCGCTGATCTGCTGGAGCTTCACACCGCCGCCTTTCGCGGGCTGCGGCACGGCGGGAAAGGCCACCAGCGTGGAGTTCGAGCCGCCGTTGTTCTGCACGACCCAGACGACCGCGGAGTTGGGGTCGTTGCCGTTCGAGGTGACCACTGGTGACCCCGAGCCATAGGGGAACTGCAAGGTGCTGTTGGCCACGTTGGTCAGCTTCGGCGACCCGCTGCCGTTGGTGTCGACGCGGAAGCACCGGACGGAGTCCTTCTTGCCCACGGTGTACACGTAGTTGGCGAGGTTATTGGAGTTCGGCGGGATCGGCGAGGTGCTCGACTCGAAGATCCCGGGGTGGCCCCACAGGCCGCCGTATGGCTTGGTCTGGTACAGGCTTTTGTCCGAGCCGCCGGGGCCCTGCTTGTGGCCGCCGAGGTTGTTGGCGTTCAGCAGGAACACGTTGCCGATCTTGCTGCCCTGCACGATGACGTTCGGGTAAGCGCTGGTGCCCACCGGCAGCTCAGCCGGGCCGGCCGAGCCGTAGTCGATGTCATTCTGGTCGAGGTACGGGGCGTTGGCCGGGCTGAAGAAGTCCAGCGCCTTCAGCGTGCCGTTGGACTGCGGCTGCAGGTGGATGACGGATTCCGCGAGCTGGCCGGGCGGTTTGCTGCCGGGAGCCGTGGCGGGGGAGACGCCGTTGCCGGAGGCAAGGATGATCCGTCCGGCTCCGTCCGACATCAGCCCGCCGCCGCTCTGCCAGATGCCGGCCTGGTCGTTGGTAGCCCCGGACTCGTCGGTCCACAGCGTCGCGTTGCCGTTCGCCACGTCCACGGCGGACACGTACCCGGCGTAGGGGTTGTGGTCGCAGTGTGAGGAGAACGCGGAGTAGACCCACCCGTTCAGCAGCAGCAGGCCCGGGCGCTGAAGTTCCTGCGTGCCGTTGAAGCTGATGTGGGAGTCGTTGGAGGGGCTGCCGTAGATACCTTTCGTGAAGGTGACGGCGCCGGTCGTGACGTTGATCCCGAACAGGCGCCAGGCGATAGAGCCACCGGTGTTGACGTTGGCCATCGCGTAGACCGTGTTGGTCGAGGGGTCATAGACGGGCGTCGAGGTGACCCCGACGTTGGGAGCGACGTTGTTGCACGTCTTGATGGCGTACGGCTTGCCCAGCGAGGTTGACCAGTTGATCTTGCCGGTGCTGGCGTCCATCCCGTACACCCAGTTGTTCTCCGTGGCCACGATCAGCTGGGAGCCGATCACCAGCGGCTGGGCGTACACCTGGCCGTTGACCGAGGTGCGGAACACCTGGCCAAAGCCCGAGCCGTGTACCACCGAGGGACTCAGCCCGGGTTCATTCGGATCCCACCCGGTGCGCAGGTTGTCAAACGAGGCGGTGGGATCGTTCAGGGGGCCGGGGAGAGAGGCGGCCAATCCCGCCCCCCGGGCGGGCAGGCCGGAACTGGCTGCAGCCGCCCCGGCGCCTGCCGGGGCCACCGCGAGGGCCAGGACAACCGCGCCGGCACCGAGCTTGCGTGACCGCACGATCCGCCTAACGGAATGCAGAAAACTCCGCTGCTTGACTGAGCGCCCGAAAACTGATCGCATGAAAAAACCCCCCGGACTTACGCAGGACGCTGCGCCCACTACGGCGGGGACTGGACCGCTGGGGCAACCGTAAGTCACATCGACACCAACAGTGAATCAAATCTCCTGCGACAGCAACCATACAGGTAATCGAATCGTCACGCGACCGTTACGACAGCGGCGAATTTGCACCGAATATTCGCCTTTTCTCAGCATATTCGCAGTCTCCTTGGTTCCGCCTTTCTGGCAGGCTTAACCACGATATTCACGATATCGGGTGGGTGGTCAGGATTGGGGTCCCGGACTGTCTCTGTTTCCCGCTCGGCGGGCGCGTCGCGGCCCAGAGCGTTCAGGCCGGCTGTCTGAGTCACGGCACGGTGGGCTCGGGGTGCTGTTCGAAGAAGCAGGCGGCCGCGTCGGCGTTGATGAGCGAGTTGTCGGCGAGCCACTCAACCGCGCGGCGGCGGGCACGGGCGTCGCGGAAGGCGTACCACGCGTCCAGCAGGTGCGGGTACTCCTCATGCAACTCGTCTTTGAACCGGCGGAAGGCGCCCTTGCCCTGGATCGCCCGCGCCAGCCTTCGCCCGGCTCGCTCGTCGCTGACCTGGTCGGCGAAGTCGGCCATGTCCTGGTACCAGATGTAGGACGGCAGCGGGCCGATGCCGATCAGGTCCAGATCGTCAAGGTCAACGGGGGTCTGGCCGTCGATCCCGGTATCGGACGTCCAGAACACGACCTCTCCGGTCTCTGGGTTGATCAGCCACCGGTGCTCGTAGTCGGTCTGGTCCGCCAGCGCATCGGCAATCTCCTCGAGGTCAAGGCGGCTCAGATCCAGCACAAGGCCACAGTAATCCGTCGCCCGGCAGGGTTGCATGCCGCACACCGGGCCGCATTGCTCTCAGGCCTCAATGTCCGACCGCCGAGTTACCGTTCCGGTATGCGCTATCTGATGCTGATGTGGGCCGACGCGGATGCCTCGAGCGGCGACGAGACTGACTACCAGGCGTGGGCCGACTTCGACGAGCAGGTAAAGGCTGCGTGCGCGTTCGTGCTCAACGGCGCGCTCGCCCCGGCGTCGCCCCACGCCCGCCTCGTGCAGACCGCGATCGCTGGGCACGCTCTCGGCGGGGCGGTGCAGCGCCGGCCGTTCGCCGCGGGTGACCGGCAAATCCAGGCGTTCTACATCATGGAGCTTCCGGATATAGACGCCGCTGTTGAGTGGGCGAACAAACTGCCCACCTACGGCTATGTCGAGGTCCGCGAGCTGCTGCAGTTCTGAGCTCCCATTCGCACTAAGGTGGGGGAGTGGATGCTGCCCAACGCCAGTTGAATGATGTGCTGGATACGGCGACGCAGCGCCTGATCGATGAGGCGCGCCTGCTGGCCGGGTCGGACCTGCGGGCGCCGTCACTGCTGCCGGGCTGGAGCCGCGCACACGTCCTGGCCCACCTGGCCCGTGGCGCCAACGCGATGCGCAACCTGCTCATCGGGGCGCGGGCCGGCCAGGACCGTCCGGCGTATGCCAGCCCGGAGGCCCGCAACGCCGGCATTGACAGCGGCGCAGTCGCCGAGGCGGGGGAGCTGGTAGAGGATTTGGCCGGCTCCGCGATGGCGTTGCGAACCGTCGCCCGGCAGTTGCCTGACGAGGCGTGGCGGTACCAGGTGCGGGTGCTGGACTGCCCGCGCTTCCCGGCCAGCCAGCTGCTGATCCGGCGGCTGGCCGAGGTTGAGCTGCATCACTGCGATCTGGGGATCGGGTACGGCCACGACCAGTGGTCGGCTGTCTTCGCCGCGATGGAACTTGATGAGCCGATGCGGTCACAGCGCGCCGAGCGGCTGGGCTACCTTCAGCCCGAGTCCGTCCGGGCCAGCTCGATGGCCCGGACGATTCCGGCCTACCGGCCCGGCCCGCCACTCCCCGGCAGCTGGATAGGCGGACGGCGAGCCTGACCCAGCGGCGTGGCGATGTCCCGGACTGGCAGCCACGAGAATCATCCCCTCCCGCTTAGCGGATATTCTGAATGACATGGACAGCCGGGCGAGTGACAAAATCCCCGGAGCCAGGGTGCGCTTCAAACGACACGTAGCGACCCAGTACTCATCAGGTGCCAGGCCACGGGAGTGGCTGGCGCTAGCTGACGGCGCTGTCCAGGAAGCCAAGACCGAGGGGCCTGCTCTAGTCCTCGTCGGACAGCCGCTGCCGTACCAGCCGGGTCGCGCCGAGCGGCGCAGCGGCGTGCCTATCGAGGTCATAACTTCCGACCACGTACCTAATTCCTGCACATGCTCGTGGGCGTATTCCCAAGGAAAGCTGACCTTGAAGCACTATCATGCAGCATGCCCCGTGCACTCAGCGGTCCTTGGTCGCTAATGCCGGAAACGCCCGCACATGCATTCCTGGTGTGTGCCTGGAACACGATCACCGTACCCATCTCAGCGGGTTTTTCGTGCTCCATCACCCACTTATTGCCTGCCGCACCAACGCCTGGTCGGAGCGCGAGTCCCCGGCAGCCGCATGCCTATGGTCGCGGCAATCTGGGTGGGCGAAGCGGCCGCTACGGTGCCGAACAGGGCGATCGGAGTCAGGGTTGCCTCGGCTCCCGCGCCGACGCCCGCTCATGTCGGCATCCGCGCAGGACGTAACTTGCGGCGGTGTCGATCTCGCCGGTTGTCGTTCGTGTAGGGGGTGACAGGGCCGCGGCAGCGCGGCCCGCAGCACGGAAGGAAGCAGGTCCATGCGTTCGATCATGGTCACGATGTTCGTCACCCTCGACGGCGTCGTTCAGGGGCTCGGCCGCCCGGACGAGGACACCCGCGGCGGCTTCACGCACGGCGGCTGGGGCCAGCGGTACAACGACGAGGTGATGGGCCGCGAGATGGCCAAGGGCATGGCCAGGCCGGGAGACATGCTTTTCGGCCGTGCCCGTCAGCGTTTTTGGCGGCATCAGAGCCCGTACTTCGACATCGTGAGCTGGGTGCTGGATCTGGCCAGGCTCGTTCCGGGGATGAGGGTTCTAGATGTTGGCTGCGGGAATGGTGTGTACCTTGGCACGCTGGCAAGACGGCAGGTGCGGGCGGCGGGGTGTGACCTGTCGGCGGGGATGCTGCGGTCGGCCGCTCACCCGGCGCTGTTCAATGCCGATGTCGCCGCGTTGCCAGTGCGCGACGGCGCGTTTGACGTCGTGCTGGCGGTGCACATGCTCTATCACGTGCCAGACCGGGAAACGGCCGTGCATGAGCTGCGCCGCGTGCTGACGCCGGGAGGAGTCTGTGTCGCCGTGACCAACGGCGCGCGGCACACCCGCGAACTGCGCGCTCTTGTCGAGCACGCCGTCCGCAAGGGAACACCCGGCTGGCAGATGCACCCGGCCACGCGGGCGTTCACGGCAGAGAACGCGGCAGCGCAGATGGGTGCGGCGTTTGAGTCGGTGACCTGCGTACGCCCGCCGAGCCAGCCGCCCGTAGTAATCCGCGACGCCGCCGTGGCCGCGGACTACGTGGCCAGCCTGGCAAGCCACTCCCAGGACGAGGTCGCCCGTCCCTGGCCGGATGTCGTCGAGGACGTGCGCCGTGAGGTACAGGCCGTCATCGATGATGACGGTGCCTTCATCACCTCCGGTGACCTTGCCGCCTTCGTGTGCCGGTAGGTCCCCCTAGAGGGTTCGGTTTGCCGGACGGCAGCTTCGCCGGCCACTCCCGGTGTCTTGGGCGTGGAGGCCGGTGAGTTTTAACACCGGAGAGGTTGACACTGCCATGACGACTATGGGCATCCTTGAAACCGCCGAGGCCGACATCGCCTATGACATCCACGGCGCACTGCCTACCGCCGACAGCCGCCCACCCCTGTTCATGATCGGTCAGCCCATGGGCGCCAGCGGGTTCGGTGCGTTGGCGTCGCACTTCCCCGACCGCACGGTGGTCACTTATGACCCGCGCGGTCTCGGCCGCAGCACCCGCAAAGACGGCCGGGTCGAGCACGCGCCCACGGTCCAGGCGAATGACGTGCATGCCGTTATCGGAGCGCTCGGCGCTGGCCCGGTCGAGATGTTCGCGAGTAGTGGGGGCGCGGTGACCGCGCTCGCGCTCGTGGCGGCCTATCCCGGCGACGTGGTCACCCTGGTGGCACACGAGCCGCCACTCATCCCGGTTCTCCCCGACGCTGCGGCGGCCGAGCGTGCCCGCGCCGGCGTTCGCGACGCGTACGAGGCCAAGGGATCGAGTGCCGGTATGGCGGCCTTCATCGCGATGACGTCGTGGCGAGGCGAGTTCACTGACGAGTATTTTGGCCAGCCCGCGGCGGATCCCGTCCAGTTCGGGATGCCGACCGAGGACGACGGCTCTCGCGACGACCCGCTGCTATCCGACCGATCTTGGGTGGTCACCAGCTATCACCTCGAGGTCGATGCGCTGGCCGCGGCGCCAACGCGCGTCGTGATCGCGGTGGGCGAGGAGTCCCTGAGCACCTTCACCGGGCGCACGTCGGTGGCCACGGCCGAGCTGCTCGGGCAGCAGGCGACCGTGTTCCCGAGCCACCACGGTGGCTTCCTCGGCGGCGAGTTCGGATACGCCGGGCAACCCGAAGCCTTTGCACGCAAACTGCGCGAAGTCCTCGACGCCGGCAACTGACCGCGTGCACTTCGCGAGTCAGAGGGCGCGAGCCGCCGTTCAGCTTGCGGTGCCTCCCAAGGCCGAGCTGCCGTCTGTGCGACCGCACGGCGCGGATCACGATCATCGCGTCCTGGGCCGAAGTTCAGAGAGCCAAAGTCGTCCGTGAGCTTGCCCGGATCCACCAGGTCGAAGGCGGTGCGCCGGGCTGGCGCAGCAGTTCCGCCAGCTGGTCAGCTGGCGACGATGTGTACGTGCCAGGTGCGGCCGCTGCAGGGGGTGGAGACGAGCACCTGGCGGCCGGCGTTGGTGTCACGGACCGTGTAGGACACGGGCGCGCCGTTGAGCGTCACCTGGTGGATGTTCGCGTGGCCCGGCAGAGTGGCGCCGGCGTGCAGGGTGCAGGCCAGGCGGGCGGTGACCGTCGTCGTCCAGGAGGCACCGTGGTGGCTGGCGGTGACGTCAACGGAGCCGGTACCTACCCTGATGTTCTTCCCGCTCACTGATGCCTGGCCGGGGGGCGCCGGCAGTACCTCGAGCAGGCCGTTGCCGAGCTGCGGATCGACTCCGAGCTGCTGGTGTACCACCGGCCACAGCACGCCGTAGGTGCCCCATGCCTGGTTCAGCGAGGACCGCTCGTTGAAGGGCAGGTTGATGTTCCCTGCGAAGTCGGGCGACGGGCCGATCTCCGGCATCGCGCCCGGCTGCTCGGCGACGGGGCCGAGCTGTAGCTGGGCGAGGTCGCTGGTGTAACGCTGCTGCTGGCCGGGGCCGAGCAGGCCGTAGTTGCCCAGGCCCACCGCCATCACGCCGGTGTTGAGCGTGTAGGCCTGCTGGGATTTGCCCGTGTAGGTGCCTGGATCGCAGCCCGGGCCGCCCTCGACGTACAAGCCGTACTGGCCGGAGTAGCAGGACGTCTCGCGTAGCGCCAGCGCGGGGAGCGCCTCGGATGGCGGCACGAGGCCCGGCTGGGGGGAGCCCGCCGGGTACAGTTCGGCGTCCATCGGGGTGACGCCGGTCCACCAGCGCTGCATCAGCTGAGTGTTCGCCGGGTCGGCCAGGGAGTCGGCGAACTGCGGGATACCCGGCATCCACCAGGCGCTGGAGAATTGCTTCTCCATCGCGGCGGCGTGGCTGTCGGCCCAGTGCTGGGTGGCGATATCGCCCTTGCTGGCCGCCATGTCGGCCAGGTCGAGCAGCCCCCTGATCGTGTACACGGCCACGTTGACCGCGTCGGCGCCGAGCACGCTGGACTCGACGTTCCCTGACCCGTCGGGCCACAGGTCGTCGTCACCCTTGGTCAGGCCGATGATGTACTGCATGTTCTTCTTGACGAACCCGTACATCTGGTCCCGGAAATGGTTGTCGCCGGTCCAGCGCCACACCATGGCCACGGCGTCGGGGAACTTGGCGGTCTCGTCGATGTCGCCTGGATTATTGTTCAGGCCGTAGTACACCGAACCGTCGGTCACAGTCTCGTGCACGACCTTGCCCGAGTCATGGTTGGCGATGATGCTGACCTGGGCGAGGGAGCGCAGCCCGGCCTCGGCTGTCGTGAACTGCCCGGAAGCGAGCAGCGCGAACATCGCGTACTCCTGGTCGGTCGCGAACATCCACGGGTAGTCGGGGAAGCCGGCGCCCTCGAACCGGATACTCGGCACCGACCCGATGGGCGCCGGGTACACGGTGCCCTGCTGGGTCAAGCGGATCTTCAGGTTGTCCGCCTGCTGAGTGAGGTCCGCGAGGTCTTGCTTGCTCCAGGTGGCCGAGGCGGCGAGCGCGGGGTCACCCGGCAGCGACAGCTGCGTGCGGTTGTTCACCGCGAGCCGCGACGCGATCTTGGCCGTGAGCTCGGCTGCGGGGTTGGCGCTGGCCGACGTGAACTGCGCCTGGGCGTCGGCTAGCCCCTGGTCGGAGCCCGCCACGGTGAACCAGATCGTCCTGGTGCCGTGCGCGGGCACGCTGACCGGGTAGGTGAGCTCGCCGCCGGCGCCCTTGCCGTAGGCGGTGTCATCGCAGCGGAACTTGTCTGGCTTGGTGTCAACCGGGCAGATCACCGGCGGATCCTGCGGACCGCGGAATGCCTTGCCGGTCTTCCCCGAGGCGGGCGTGAGGCCGGTCGCGCCGACCACCGCGGCCCAGTGATGCGGCGCCGCGTTGGCGACGGGCGGGGTTCCGTTCTCGGTGAAGACGAGCTGGTGTCCGTTGAACGCCGCCGTGTCCGGCAGGTTGAAGGCAAGCTGGTTCGGCGTGGTGAAGCCCCACGGGTAGGCGCTCATCAGCTCCGAATGCGCGTCCACCTTCAGGGTCAGGTGCGCAGCCTGCGACGGGGCGCTCAGCGTCAGCCCTACCTCGACGGCACGGCGGCCGTCGGGCGCGAAATCCGTCCGGGTGAGCTGCACCCCGCCGGTCGCGGGCAGAGCCATCCGCACGTAGCCGAAGCCCGACGTGAACTTGGTCGCCGGGCCGATCCACTGACCGTTGATGCCAAACCAGATGCCGTCGAGCAGCTTGATCGGCGGCGTCCAGATGCCGCCCATCTCGCCGCGGGTGTGAAAGCCCATCGCCGGGTACCGGCCCTCTTCGGTGCCGAGCTCATAGGCGCGGTCGCCGGCCGCGGCATACCGGCGAAGGCTGAGGTGCGAGCTCACCGACAGCGTGGGGCTGCCCGCGGCGAGAGGGCCGCCCGGCAGCGCCGGTCCTGACCGCGCGGCAGCGGAGCCGCCAGTTACCGCAGATCCACCGGACGATGCAGTTAATGCCGCAGCCGGCGTGACCATGAACGCTGTGCACGCAGCCGCAGAGACCATCACCGGCAACAGGAACCGCCGCATTGTGCCGCCTCCTCATCGAGGGACCGAAGCGCCCGGAGCTTACTCGTCAGTGCCCGTGAACAGTCCACTCAAACCCGGTGGCGATCCCTCCGCTGGGACCCGTTAGTCAGCAGCATGATCAGCCTGTGCTGGGTGGCCGTTGGGCTACGACCTGTTCGATCGCGGGCCGCAGAAAGGCGAGCGTCAGCTCCGCCCGGCGGGCGATCCACCGCTGGGAGGCTGGACCGGGGTCGCCGTACCGGCGCTGCCTGATGTCGTCTACGACCTCTGCCGGGGCACCGAGTCCGGTAAGCACGCACAGCGCCCTGGCCTTGGTGATCAGCTTGCCGTCCCGCAAAGTCACCGTTGCCCTGGCCAGGGTCAGCAGGCCGAGGTTGACCCAGATGTCGTGATCCCACCGCTCCGGGTGGTCCAGGGACGGCAGCCAGAAGCTTTCCAGGTCCTGGACCACGAACTCGGCGAGTTGTTCGCCGGTCACCGGCGGAAGCAGGGCCGCTGGCGCCTCGCCATACAAGACGAGCCCGAAGTCGTGCAGCTCGCGCCTGGTCACCGGGGTGACTGGCCGGCGCATGAACTCCTCGTGCGCCCAGGTGAGGTGCAAGCGCGCAGCATCATCCAGGTCCCCTGCCGCGCAATAGCTGCAATGCAGCCCCGACGCGAGCGCGATGGCGCTTCCCAGGCTTTCGTGCACCTTTCCGAGCTGTTGTTCCTCCGCTGCCGTGCACGGCCGGCCGAGGATGGCGATCAGGTCGAGGTCGCTGCGTCCCGGCTGGTAGTCACCTCCGGCCAGTGACCCGTGTGCCCACACCGAGACCAGCGGCAAGACCGGCTGGACGGCCCTGACGAAACGGCCGAGGAGCCAGCCGGTGGCCTCATCCGTCATAGCACCAGTGTGCGCCTCACGACGGGGTCGGTCAGTTGCCTGTCAGGTCTGATAAGGGCATCGCGATCCTCGTCGTTCCGTGCTCACAGTGGTAACGCCGGGCATGCTCCGGCACGGTCGCGGTTTAGCCTGGGGACGGCGTTGACGAGACGCACAGGCCGAGAGAACAGGCACATGCCAGGCCCCGGTGAACTCCCCGCAGAGCAGCGTGCACCCATCATCGGCCGGGAAGCCGGGCTGGCCCGCCTGCGCGGAGTGGTGGACCAGGTCCCGCTGGCCAGCCAGGTACTGCTCGTCACCGGTGAAGCAGGGATGGGCAAGACCGTGCTGCTGGCGGACGCCGCCGGACGGGCCCGGTCGGCGGGCATCCGGGTCCTGTCCGTCACCGGCCGGGAATCGGAGTCCAGACTCGCGTTCGCCGGGCTGCATCAGCTCCTGCGGCCGGTGCTGTCCAGTGCCGCCGGCCTTCCCGGCCGGCAGGCCCAGGCGCTGACGGGGGCGCTGGGCCTGGCTGCGGATCCGGTTGCTCCCGACCCGCTGCTGACCGGGGTCGCCGTCCTTACCCTGCTCTCGGATTTTTCCGAACGCGCCCCGCTTCTCGTCGTCGTCGACGACGCGCACTGGCTGGACAGCAGTTCACTGGAGGTGCTGGGCTTCGTCGGCAGCCGCCTGGACGCCGAGCGGGTCACGCTGCTGGTGGGCGCCCGGGGGCAGGCCCCGCCTTCCGGCTTTGAACGCGGATTCCCGGAGCTGCATCTTGAGCCGCTGTCAGCGGCAGACGCCGGCCTCCTGCTGGACGGGCAGCCTCGCCCTCCCCGCGGGCGGGCAAGGCTGCAGGTGCTCGCCCAAGCTGCCGGCAATCCCATGGCGCTGATCGAGCTGGCCAAGGTGATCGCGGACGAACCCGCCGCCAGCAGGCGGTGGGCCGCCGAGCCGCTGCCCCTGACTGACCGGCTGAGCGCCGTCATCACCTCCCGGTTCGCCGCCCTGCCCGAGCAGGCGCAAGCCGCGCTGCTGCTGGCCGCCGTGGCCGACGGCCCGGACCTGCGCGTAGCCGCTAGCCACGGCGCCGGGCCAGATGCGCGGGCGCTGACGCCGGGCGAGCAGCTGGGCCTGGTCAAGGTGGACCGGACCGGGCTGCAGTTCTCCCATCCCTTAGTCCGCTCCGCCATCTACCACTCCGCACCCTTCGCGCAGCGGGCCGCAGCGCACCGCCAGCTCGCCGAGGCCCTGCATGACCAGCCAGACCGGCGAGCCTGGCACCTGGCCGCCGCGGCCCTGCAACCGGACGAGCACGTGGCTTCGCTGCTGGAGGCCACCGCTGCCCAGGCGCAACACCGCGGCGGTGCGGCCGCCGCCGCGCTGGCGATGGAACGCGCGGCCGACCTCAGCCCCGAGCCCGCAGACCAGGCACGGAGGCTGGTAGCCGCCGCTTCGGCCGCCGTTCCCACCGGCCAGGGGGACTGGGTGCAGGAGCTCGCCAGGCGCGCCCTGGCGGTCACGGCGGACCCGGAACTACGGATGACCGCCCGCCACGACGCCGCGTGGGCGCTGGCCTGGTCAGGGCGGCACACCGCCGCGCTGTCAGCGCTCATCTCCGTCGCCGAAGAGGCGTCGCGTGACCTGCCGGCCCTCGCCTGGGACGCGCTCGGGAGCGCAGCCACCGTCGCCTACCAGTCCGGAATGCCCGCCAGCCGCGAGGCCGTCAGCCGCACCCTCGACCTGCTGGAACGCCAGGGTCCGCCGCCCCCCGGCCGGGCCCCGGGCATCGATGTCAACGCGCTGAGACTCTGGATACGCGCCAGCGCCGACCCGGTCGGCAGCAGAAACCAGCTCCTCCCGTACCTGCGCAAGATCGTCGGCTCGCCCATTGAAGAGCCCTCGTTGTGGCGAATAGCTTCCACCGCATGGCTCCTGGACGAATCCGACCTGGCGATCACCTTGCTGCAAGACGCCATGCAGCGGCTCCGGGCTCCCGGCGTGCGGGGTACCAGCGGCGGGAGCCTGACCGTGCTGGGGTGGGCATACATCGACACGGGGCGCTGGGACGAGGCGCTGGAGGTTGCCGCCGAGGCCGCCGGCATGGCCGAGGCGAACCACATGGAGCTCGTCGCCGCGTCGGCCGACGTGATCACCGCCACCGTTCTTGCCCTGCGCGCCGACTCCGCCGCGGCACGCAAGCATGCCGCCAGCGCGCTCGACACCGTCCGATCCGGCCGAATGCGGGCTGATCGTCGCCAGGGCTCGGCGGGCCCTCGGCGTCGCCGCCCTCGCCGACGGCAGCTACCTCCAGGCGTTCACCCAGCTCCGCGGGTTGTTCAGCGAGGACGGCACGCCCCTGCACAACTACGCCTCCTACCTGGGCGTTGCCGATCTCGCCGCCGCGGCGGTGCGCGCTGACCGGCGGATGGAAGGATGCGACGTCATCGAGCGCGCACTCAGCCGCCTCGACGGAATAGCCTCCCCCCGGCTCGATCAGCTCATCGCCCGGGCCCGCGGCCTGCTCGCCGACCCGGCCAAGACGGAGGCTTATTTCGGTCCGGCGCTCGCCGATCCGGCCGGGGACCAGTGGCCGTTCGAGCGGGCCCAGCTTCGCCTCGACTATGGCGAGTGGCTGCGCCGCCGCCGCCGGATCAACGACGCCAAGCCGGTCCTGACCGAGGCCCTGGCAACCTTCCGGCGGCTCGGCGGCCGGTCATGGGCGCAGCGCGCCCAGGCAGAGTTGAGAGCGTGCGGGGTGGCCGTTACCGGCGCGCCCGGCGAACCCGATGCCCTTGGGGAGCTAACCCCCCAGCAACGCCAGATCGTCCGCCTGGCCAGCGACGGCCTGACCGACCGCGAGATCGGCGACCGGCTCTTCCTCTCGCCGCGCACGGTCAGCTCGCACCTGTACCGGTCCTATCCCAAGCTCGGGGTACCCGGCCGCCACCAGCTACGCGACGTGATCGCCCGCGCCAGCACGCCAACGCCAGCACACGAAAGCGCCGAAAGCGCCGAAAGCCGGACTCTCCTTTAGGTCGCTTCTCAGAAACAACCACGCGCGTTCGCGCCCTCGAAGCCCTGGTACTCGGTGCAGGCGGGAAGTGCAGTAAGCCTGCGGATACCCCGCCACTAGGTTCCAGACGCAGACTCAGACCGTACGAGGTTACCCGGCACCGGGCCAGCGCCGCGTCTTCGGGGCGTCTGAGGACGCGCCGGACGAAGGGCTGACCCAGGAACCATCAACGCGCAGACCGGTCAGCGCTGGTGACCGCCTTGTAGCCGCACAACCTAGCGTCCGCCCGGGCGCCGGGCACACCAGGAAAGGAGCCCCTCAGTGAACATCACCCGAATCGCGCAGCCAGGCAGGCTGCGGCTCATCATCGCGGCTGTCATCGCGGCCATGGCCGGCCTGATCATCCCGGTCAGCCAGATCGCTTCGGCCCATACCGGCGGGGCCACCGGGGCTGCCGCCGCGGGCGACGGCCCTAAGCCCGCCATCGTGCTGGTGCACGGAGCGTGGGCCGACAGCGGCAGCTGGGACGCGGTCAGCCAGCGCCTGCAGGCGGACGGCTACACCGTGTACGCGGAGCCGAACCCGCTACGGGGCCTGCCTTACGACGACGCCTATCTGGCCGACTTCCTGCACAGCATCTCCGGTCCCATCGTGCTGGTCGGGCACTCCTACGGCGGGGCTGTCATCACCAACGCCGCAACCGGCGACCCGCAGGTCAAGGCCCTGGTTTACGTAGACGCCTTCGCGCCCGCGCAGGGCCAGACCCTCGCGCAGCTGCTCGCCTCCTCCGGGTCGTGCGTGGTGCCCGCGAACCTGAACCTGGTCCCGTTCCCCGGCGCCCCCAGCGGCGTCGCCGACGCCTACATCAAGCAGAGCGCGTTCCCCGGCTGCATGGCCAACGGCCTGCCCGCCACGCAGGCCCGCGCGGCGGCCGCCACCCAGCGTCCGATCGCAACGATCGCGCTCGGCCAGAAGACCGGCGTCCCGGCGTGGAAGACCATCCCGTCATGGGCCGTGGTGGGCACCGCCGACCACGCCATCCCGCCGGCGCTGGAGCTGGCCATGGCCAAAACAGCGGGCGCCCATGTCACCAGGGTGGACGCGCCGCACCTGTCCATGGTCTCCGATCCCGGTGCCGTGACGAACGTGATCCTGCAAGCCGTCCGGGAGACCTCTTAACCTAGGACTTTCGCCTAAGGCAGCAACGGTTGACAGAGGATGCCTGCCGCGGGGGTCCACGTGGCAGGCATCACCTGTCGGCGGCATCCGTCCGGCGGCCCGGCCACGGCTCGCATCCTCAGCGCTGCTGCGTCCGCGGACTGGCTGCCTTCCGAGCCCGGGATTCCTCCGTCCCCGCGTGGCTGGCGGTCCCCGGCCGGCCTTTAGGGCTATGGCAAAACTAGCGGGGCGAAGTGTAGTGTTCTGTCGGCCGGTGAGGCCAGGAAGGGCGGGGAGGTCCTATGCGAACCGGTGGCCTGCTTGGAGCGTGTCGTTTAACCGCCAGGTGGCGGGTGCTCACCCTGGCCATGGTGCTGGGGATGGTGGCGGCGATCGTGGGGGTGTCCTCGCAGATCGCGTCGGCGACGTCGGTGCCGCACCATCATCTGCGGCTTGGAGCGCATGGGGCACCGGGTTCGGGATTGACCCTGGCCCAAGCTCCTGCCGGGCTGCGGACGGCCGTGCGCAGGACGCTCGGTCTTCCCGCCGTTCCTGCGAGCAGTGCCTTCCAGCAGGCCAAGCTGACCGCCGCCGACGGCGCCGCGAACGACCAACTCGGCTGGTCGGTGGCCATCTCCAAGTCCACCGCGGTGGTGGGCGCGCCCGGCAAGAATGTGAACGCCGGGGCGGCGTATGTGTTCGTGCGGTCGGGGACGGCCTGGTCGCAGCAGGCCGAGCTGACCGCCGCAGCGAGCGACCGATTCGGCACCTCGGTGGCCATCTCGGGGTCCACGGTGGTGGTGGGCGCCGTCGGCAACGCAAGCGGCACCGGGGCGGTGTATGTGTTCGTGCGCTCGGGCACGGCCTGGTCGCAGCAGGCCGAGCTGACCGCCTCCGACGCCGCCTCCGGCGACGCCTTCGGCTCCTCGGTGGCCATCTCGGGGTCCACGATGGCGGTGGGCGCCCCTAACAAGAATTTGCAAACGGGGGCGGCGTATGTGTTCGTGCGCTCGGGGACGGCCTGGTCCCAGCAGGCCAAGCTGACCGCCGCCGGCGGCGCCGCGAACGACTTCTTCGGCACCTCGGTGGCGATCTCGGGGTCCACGGTGGTGGTGGGCGCCTACGGCCATAATTCGAGCACCGGGGCGGCGTATGTGTTCGTGCGGTCGGGGACCGCCTGGTCGCAGCAGGCTGAGCTGACCGCCGCCGACGCCGCCTCCGGCGACTCGTTCGGCTCCTCGGTGGCGATCTCGGGGTCCATGGTGGTGGTGGGCGCCTACGGCAAGAACTCCGGCATTGGGGCGGCTTATGTGTTTGTCCGCTCGGGCACGGCCTGGTCCCAGCAGGCCGAGCTGACCGACGCCGGCGGCACCGCGAACGACAATTTCGGCTTCTCGGTGGCGATCTCGGGGTCCACGGTGGTGGTGGGCACCCCCGGCAAGAATTCGAACACCGGGGCTGCGTATGTGTTCGTGCCCTCGGGCACAGCCTGGTCCCAGCAGGCCGAGCTGACCGCCGCCGACGCCGCCTCCGGCGACATCTTCGGCTTCTCGGTGGCGATCTCGGGGTCTACCGCGGTGGCGGGCGCCCGCAACAAGAACTCGTTCACCGGGGCGGCCTACGTGTTCGCGGTACCGTCCCAGCAGGCCGAGCTCACCGCTGCCGACGCCGCAGCCCAGGACATCTTCGCCAACTCGGTGGCGATCTCGGGGTCCACGGCGGTGGTGGGCGCCCCCTTCAAGAACTCGGAAACGGGGGCGGCGTATGTGTTCGTGCGATCGGGGACGGCCTGGTCCCAGCAGGCCAAGCTGACCGCCGCCGACGCCGCCGTGAACGATCGCCTTGGCTGGTCGGTGGCGATCTCGGGGTCCACCGTGGTGGTAGGCGCTCCCAACAAAGATTCCAACACCGGGGCGGCGTATGTGTTCGTGCGTTCGGGGACGGCCTGGTCCCAGCAGGGCAAGCTGACTGCCGCCGACGCCGCCGTGAACGACACCTTCGGCTGGTCGGTGGCGATCTCCGGGTCCACCGCGATGGTGGGCGTCCCCGGCCGCTCAGGCAGCACCGGGGCGGCGTATGCGTACGTGCGCTCGGGGACGGTCTGGTCGCAGCAGGCCGAGCTGACCGCCGCCGACGGCGCCGACTTCGACGAGTTCGGCGTCTCGGTGGGGATTCTCGGGGTCCACGGCGGTGATGGGCGCCCGGGTCAAGAATTCGAACGCTGGGGCGGCGTATGTGTTCGTGCGGTCGGGGACGGCCTGGTCGCAGCAGGCGGAGCTGACCGCCGCCGACGGCGCCGCGAACGACTACTTCGGCACCTCCGTGGCAATCTCCCAGTCCATCGTGGTGGTAGGCGCCCCCAGCAAGAATTCGAGCACCGGGGCGGCGTATGTGTTCGTGCGGTCGGGGACGGTCTGGTCGCAGCAGGCCGAGCTGACTGCCGCCGACGGCGCCTCCGGCGACTCCTTCGGCACCTCCGTGGCCATTTCGGGGACCACGGCGATGGTGGGCGCCCCCAACAAGGATTCGAGCACGGGGGCGGCGTATGTGTTCGCGCGCTCGGGGACGGCCTGGCCCCAGCAAGCCAAGCTGACCGCCGCCGACGCCACTGCGGGCGACCAATTCGGCTACTGGGTGGGCATTTCAGGGCCTACGGCGGTGGTGGGCGCCCCCAACAGGAACTCGGGCACCGGGGCCGCCTACGCATTCGTGAACGTGTAGCGCCATGAGACGGCGCCGGAGGAGGTTGCTGTGCACGCGTCTGACCCAGGCGTGCGCTCCAGCCGCTGGCGCAAGCTCGGTGACCGATGTCAGGCAGCTCGCGCCACCTGGCATCGCCGCCTCCAGCACCACGTTGAGAGTGAGATCGGCCATGAGACCTCGCATCGATCGTGGACCCTGATGGCGGCTTGCTTCCGCCTGCACCCTGTCCCCCGCCGTTAGCATCAACCACGCTGACCGGCCCCGACGCCTACCGGCGCGCCGGGCACATGGCCGACGAGGCGTACAAGCGGCTCAGCGCGGGCGACGAGGAAGGCGCGGCAATCTGGGCCGCGGTCGGCCGGGTGTGCGCAACGCTCGCGCAGGCGGCCGCGGCCGCGGGCCGGGAGATGCGAAGGTCGCACCTCATCAAGGAGGGCTGGGAGAAAGTACTCGGGCCGGACCGCCCGGGCGAGCACCCGGTTATCCCCGGCAGCGCAGAGGAGGCCTGAGGCTCAGGTGCCGGCGCGACGGCGATCGACACGGGTGACCGTGATCACGTCACCCTCGGTGACATACACCACCCGGTAGGGTCCGACTCGCAACCGGTGGCACTCGCCCCGAACGACTCCGCAGGGCGCGGGTCATCGGCGAGCGCGTCAATCGGCATGTTCACCGTTCTGGGAGGGTAGGTCGCCAGTGGCATCACCCGCGCGAACCATGATCCGCCGTGCTCCTCGGCCACCGTCTGCCAGGTCGTCCTACTTGAAATCCTGGTTGAGTTGTAGAGCTTTGGTCACGTTGCGCCGGATCTGTTTTGGAAACCACCGCGCACGCATCATGCCCGCGAACATGAACAGGCCGCTATTGACAAGACCCAGGATGCCTAGCACCAGCCCGTCCATGGTGATCAGCAAGAAGATTCCGGTCCCCGCGAATCCGACGCTCGCGATCAGTTCGACCCAACCCAGCCCCTGGGACAGCCGTAGCCTCCGGAATCCTCCGGTGAGCACCCGGTTGGCAAGGTCGTTCGTGGCTCGCCCCAGCGTCGCCTCGTTGACTTGGCTGCCCTGGAACACGGCTTTCCGGACTCGCCAGCGGTCGTGTGGCGGAAGCTGGTACTGGTCGAGAAGCCATTTGTCGATGGCGTCGTATCCGACTCCGAGCCTGCTCGCGGGCCGTGCAGAGGGGAGCCGACGCGTGATCAACCAAGCGGCCGTCGGCAAGCCGACACCGATGGCTACCACTATGGTCAGCGCCCATGCCATGACAACACGCTCCTACCCAGAAAGGGCATGAACAGCCGTGATGACGAGCGGTTTCAGGCGTCCCGATCCCCTCGATGCGAACTAGTAGCAGGAAGGTCAATGGAGGCCATTCAAGCAGGTCAGAAAGCTAGTGCCTGGCGATGGTGGTCGCCTGTGGGCGGTATGGTTGCTGCCGTTTGCTGCTGCCGCTGTTTAGCGGGACTCGTATGCTAGACCAGCGGATTATGAGATCGCTTCTGGGTTTCCCTGTATGTCTATAGGTGTCTATATATGCAGGTCACGGCAGGTGTGTAGACGGCTGTAGATGCAGTAAGACACGTATGAACTGCAACCCGAGTTGCAACCGGCTAGGGGGCGAACGCCCTTAGGCCGGCCGCGGTACGGGCAGATGGCCCTAGGCGCCCTGCTCGTTGCCTGGAACGTCGAGCCGCGCAAGGGGAGGATGGGGACACGACGGTGCAAAAGCACCTACGCAGCGCCGGTCGTTTGCGTAGCCGCACAAAGACCATGGCCGACACGGCAACGCAGGTGGATAATGACAGCGGCGGACTGGCACGTCCAGCTACGAATACGACCGCAGAGCGCAAGACACCTGCCGACCCTGCGCATCTGACAGCAAGAACCAGGTGAGGGATTATGTCAAAACCCAGCTTAGACGACGGCCGGGACAGACGCGCGGGCCGGGGATTCAGCCCAAGCGGGGCCCAGGTGGTCGCAGTGGCGATCACCGCATCCGGGGTCATCGCTGCGGCCTTTATCACGGGAGCCTTCGCCGGCCCTCGGGTCGGCCTAAACCAGGTCACCAAGCCCACGGTCAGCGTCACAGCTACCATCACCAAGACAGCAACATCCTCATCCGGCAACGGCGGCGGACCACAACCCCCTCAGGTCAACAACTGTTCCACAAGAACGGCGTGCAGCTCACGCGCGGCTACGAACTATCTTTCATTGACGCCGCTCTCCGCCCATCCTCGTACAGCACCTGCACCGGAGACCTGTATATCTGCTCGGCGTACGTGGCCAGCTCAGCGCAGCTCGCCGTCTACCCCGGGCCGGCCGGGTTCTCCCAGTGCCACGCAGACACCAATTACGTTACTGGCTACGCCAATATCAGCGGCCAGTCGCTAGTCGGCACAACGCTCTGCGTCACGACAGGCAACCGTGTAGCCGCCTGCTACGTCACCGCCGACACAACACAAACTTCCTCGGCCGCCCCTGGGCTCACCATGAACATCACCGTCTACGCCACCAAATGACATAGCCATCCGCCGCGTGCGCCGCCTGGACCTGGGGATGACCGCCAGCCGGTTCAGGCCTCAGATGCGACGCCGGTCGGCAACTTGACGATTATCCGTACCACTAAGTTAGCGACAGCGCGTGGAGTCGGATTGTAGGCGGGCCGTCGTAGACGGTGCCGTGGTGATGGGGTTTTCTTGACGATGTAGCAGTTGTGGCGTGCCCGCCTTATGACGCGCGGGTTGGTCCGGTTCCTCCGGCCTTTGGTCCGGCGCTCGTTGATTTCAGTGATGGTCTCGGCGAGTAATGTCTTCCGGTGTTCAGGGGGGAAAGTCCGCCTGCCCGGTGACGTGGCGGCGGATGACGCGGAGAGACCGCATGAACGACAGCCGGTCGGGATCTTCGCCGATCTCATCGGCGGCGTTGCACATGAGGCGCCTTATTCCATAGTGGGTAAGCAGAAGCGCCCAGATTTCCTGCCGCACCATATCGGGAGACTTGGACCGCAGGACTCTCACCGGGCCGCGCTGGTGAGTTTTCGCGCAGCGCGGGGTCGGCTTCATAACGGGGCCCGGCTCGTGCGGCGGGTCGTAACACACCGGCCTGGCATCCCGGCTCCCGGCAGGCGACCGTCAAGTGACCCCACTCCGCCCGCTCCGGGTGGGCCGCTCGGGCTGGGGGCGGTGGCAGCTCCCACGACACCAGCACCTGCCGGGCCCCACTCATACCCTTGCTCGCACTGCTCCGATCAGTGCACAGGAAGCCGGCGAGAGGGCCATCGGGCGGGATAACGGCCTGCCCGGCGGCATGAGCGCCTTCTGGTCACGCGGCGTGGGCGCGCCGGTGGTTACTGGGAGCTGAGGTTGTCTACAGCAATGGCGGTGATGCGGTCGGCCTGCACGACGACATGGCTCGAATCGGTGCCGCCGTCTTGCGCCGCGCCGGGTCATGTGGGCGATCATGCCGCGGATGCTCTCACCTTCTGGCGAGGCAACTGGGCCAGCATGCCGTGCGCGAACCCGGCGATAGCTTCGCCCTAAGATAAGTTGACGATCATGCCGGACGCCGCTGACACCATCGAGGCGGGAGGGACCTACCCACCGCGCCGCCGCCACCGCGCAGAGGTTGTCGTGCAGGCCGGCCTCCTCGTTGTCGGCTGGTTGATCGTCGCCGTGCTTGGGCTCGTCGCGCTGCTGCGGCTCGTGGCCTGGGACTCGTTCGAGCCGCTGATCGTGCTTGACGCCCTCACCCAGATCGTCTACCTACCGGCGTGGGTTGTGGCTGCCGGGGCGCTCATCATGCGGCGCTGGTGGCTCGCCGTGGCAGCTGTCGTCATCGTCGTCGCCCAGCTGGCGTTCGTGGCGCCGGAGCTGCTCGCTACGGCTCCTGTGCCTGCATGGGCTCGGCATGCCCCGGTGGTGCGGGTGTTCGACGCGAACGTTGACAAGAGCACCGTCTTCGAGGCTGGTTACGCACAAGCCATCGAGCAGGACCGCCCGGACCTGATAACGCTCGAAGAGTTCACGCCACCGGCGCTGCACGGCATAGTGGCCTCGGGCGTGCTGGGCAGCTTCCCCTACCAGTGCGCGGCGCCGACCCCCGGCGCAACCGGCTTTCTGGTCGCCTCCAGACTGCGCATGACCGCCTGCCGGGTACGAACCGTGTTCTGGGAAGGTCACCGGATGCAGTACATGGTCGAGGCCACCCTGTGGCCGCCAGGTGGGCCGGTTGCCCTGCGCGTTGTGCATACCCTGGCGCCGCTCCCCAGGTACTGGCGGGAGTGGTCGGCGGCGCTGGCCGCTGTCAGCCGATCTGTGCGCGCTAGCGGCGCCAGTCGCATGCTGATGGTCGGGGACTTCAACGCCACGTGGGGCAACAGCGGGTTCGTCGCCCTTCTGCACGACGGGCTGACCGACGGGGCCGCAGCGCGGGGGGAGGCGGCTGACATGACGTGGCCGAACGGTGCCATTCTGCCACCCTTCGTCCGCATAGATCACGTACTGACAGGAGCGCGCCTGGCAGTCACCCAGATCACCGCCAAGCCCGGGTTCGGCAGCGACCACCGCTATCTAGTCGCCACGATCGCAATCCGGCCCTGAGCCTGGATCCACTGCGTAAATAGGGCTGCTGCCCGGCAAGGACGTACTTGCCTTCATCGACATCGACTCGCTGCAGAAACGCATCTACGGCCGCGAGAAGCCGGGCGCGGCGTTCGGCCACACCAAAATCCAGGGCAAGAGCCTGCTGGTGCGGGGCCCTGAACGCGCTGGCCGCCACGACCAGCACCCCGCTGGCCGCGCCGGTGATCGCCGCGACCCGGCTACGCGGCGGCAACGCGCACTCCGCCCGCGGCGCCGCGTCCTGTGCCGCCGGATCGGTCCGCACCGCCCGCGCCACCGGGTGCACCGGCACGCTGGTGGCACGGGCCGACTCGGTCTACTCCGCGGCGTTCACCGGCGCCGTCCGCCGGGCCGGGGCGTTCTTCTCGGTCACCGTGCGGATGGACCCCAAGGTGAAGGCAGCGATCGCGGCCATCCCGGGAACCGCCTGGACGCCGATCCGCTACCCCCGCGCGGTCTGGGATGACCAGCTGCGCCGCTGGGTGTCCGACGCCGAGGTGGCCGAGGTTTCCTACACGGCGTTCACCTCGAAGAAGGGAAAGGCGATCACCGCCCGGCTGATCGTCCGCCGGGTCAAGGACCTCAACCGCAAAGCCGCCGAAGGCCAGGGCGAGCTGTTCCCCGCCCGGCATAACACGCCGTGTTCACCGACTCCCCGTTCTGCATGCCCCAGGCCGAGGAACACCACCGCGGCCACGCCGTCATCGAGCAGGTGTTCGCCGACTGGACCGACGGCCCGCTGGCCCACCTGCCCTCCGGGTCGTTTCCCGCCAACGCCGCCCGGCTCGCCTGCGCCGCCCTCAGAGGCTGGCTCGATGATCGCAACCAGCCTCTGACCTGTCGGGACGGCCGGATTTGAACCGGCGACCCCTTGACCCCCAGAACGGGGGAGTAGGTATCTTCGCAGCTCAACGGCACTCAGCCTGCCTGACACGGCATGCGACCACCTGCGCGTTGTTCGGTCGCACGCATGCCGTGTGGTCCCCAAATGGTCCCCAACCAGAGGCCGCGTGGCCTGTTAGTTAGAAGCTCGTTTCGGGTCGATGCGTGACCTGTTCGTCCCCAGCTCAGCCAGTCTTGCGGGTCTCCGTGGATGACTCTGTTTCACTAGGGGCGTTCGCCCGTTCTGGCAAGGACGTGGCACGCTCGGGCGGTAGCGACCCACAGGCAACGACTACGCGCGTCCTGGTGACGACGGTATGCTCTCAGTTGGTCATCGAGTTGGTTGGTCTGTCAACCTGAAGGCGGAAGGTCGGCGGTTCGACCGCCGTCCCTGGGTCGCTCAGGCGCTGTGTGCCTACAGGAAGGTTAGGCGTGACGATTGAGCTACCGGGACCCCTCATCGATGACATCGCTGAGGGAAAATGCTTGCCATTTGTGGGCGCAGGATTCTCGCTGAACGCCGAGTGCGACAAGGGATACTCCATGCCTGATTGGGCTGGCCTTGCCAGCAAGCTCGGTAATCTCGCGAGAGTGGAGAAGGCCCTAGAAGGACCAGATTCTGCCACAGCGTACGAGCGACAGTTCGGCCGCGTCCACCTCATTGATGAGGTCCGTCGATCGCTAAATCCGGAGCACGTTAAGCCTGGTAAGGCACATAAGGCCTTTGTTCAGCTCCCCTTTGACACTATCTATACAACGAACTTCGATCTACTGCTAGAGGATGCACTACAAGCCCTCGCTAAGCCCTTCCGGTCACTTGTAGGTGAACTTCAACTTCCATTTCATGCGGGTATATTCACGACCAACCTAGTAAAGATGCACGGCGACATTCGCCATGAAGAACATTTCGTCATCACCAGAAATGACTATGAAAGATTCCTTGAGAGTTATCCTGTCATAGCTACCCACCTGTCTGCGATGCTGATAGTGCGGACTCCGTTCTTTGTTGGGTACAGTCGAACGGATTCGGACTTCTTGCAGATCCAATCCGTCATTAAGTCAAGGCTCGGTCTCTTCCAGCGCATGCCTTACATTGTACAGTTCGACACAACACTGGAAGAAGTCGAAATTGGTTTGGATCAGAACATTCACATACTAAATGTTTCCACCGAGAGCGGAATTTCCAAATCTGACGCGCTCGCCGATCTCTTCGATGCTATGCAGACAGAAGTAGCCGCGCGGGCAGGCAAGGAGCTGCGCTCGTCTGAGCCCGACGCTTTCGAGGAGGTTGCGCCATCAACGCTCGATCTGACCTATCGTGCCGCGGATGCCTCTGATTTGTTGGAAAGCTCATCTAGTCTGTGTTTTGTGATGATGCCATTTACGCGCGAAATGGAATCTGTCTACTGGAATCTGATCAAGCCAGCGGTAGAAGAGGTTGGACTAACCCCGCTCCGAGCTGATCAAATAACTTCGCCAGGCTCAATCAGTCAGCAAATATTTGCGGCGATACGCGAATCTCGCGTATGTGTTGCCGACGTGTCGGCAGGAAATTCCAACGTGCTCTATGAGCTTGGACTTGCCCAAGCTATTGGTAAGCCCGTCTTGCTGATAGCTCAGCCCGACTCTCGGCCACCATTTGATATAGCTAACATGCGCTATATAGTCTACGATCCGGAGTCGCTGAGTGAAGCTCATGCCGCGATGGTGTCAATGCTGCTACAGCTTCTTGAAACCAACAAGCTGAATGAGGCACAGACTCTAATTAGCAATGGTATGTATAGAGCAGCGGTAGCGATTATGGGAGTGATTCTGGAGCATGCTTTGCAGAATGCAATCCGTCGAGCCGATATTCCCGTGCATCGGCGCCTTACGTCCTCCGTGCAAATGGCTAATGCCTTGTTGGCAGCTGGCGTTCTTAGTGAGCCGGAGGTTGCAGCGGTAAGGAGCTTCGCAGACATACGGAACCGGGCGGTTCATCACCTGGTGGAACCATCGTCCGACGATGCAGAACTAGCTCTTGGTCTCCTCAAGCGCATCCTTCAATCGCTAGAAGGTTCATAGAGTCCGCACTCTCACCTGGGAGAATCGTCCTGCAGTACAAGGACCCGGGGGTGGCGGGGCCGCGGTGGATGTGGAGTTATAAGTCGTTGCCTTGGCGGCTAACAGCGCGGTTGACAATCCAAGCCTAACCTTTTGTATCGCCTTCTTCTCGCGGCATCCTTTGATCGGGCAACCGGATGGACCCGAATTTTCGCAGAGTGGAGATCGTCTGCTTTGCTGCTGAGGAGCTTGCTTTCTTGTCAAGCCCGCGCGATTCAAATCCCGATACCAAAAAATCATATAGCATTCCTTCCCACGTAACTTCGAAGCCAGTATCGCGTACCTCAACGAGAACTCTTCCGCTATCGAGCGTGTGGCCTAGCCTGTCGCCTGGCGAACCAGCTTGAAAGTAAAGATACTTAGTTCGTAGTATTTGATCGACAAGCATGCCTCGTTCTCTTACGTCAAATATGAGAAATGCATAGGAATCAATCGGTCGGACAAAGTGCAACAGGAGGGAAATTACAAGTCGATTATCAAATTCTCCACCCCTGAGACGACTCCACTGTACCGTAACGTCACCAGGTTGGTCAGAATCATGGGCCTGTGCAATATCACGGAGGTCTGGACGGTTCCTTGCATCAACGATTACAACTGGGATTAGCTTATCCAGAGCTATTCCTGTGCCCGCGATCGCTCCATCGTTGACGACTTCGACGAGCTGGGCTTGGTACTGCTTGTTGGCAGGAAGTTCAATTGTTAGCTGATTTTTCTTCTTGACCCTCTTGCTCTTTCTGGCGCTCATGATTTCTATGCTCCTCGGGAGAATCAAAGCTTTGCCGCAATAGTAGATCTGGGAGGGTGGCGACCTCCTCATTGCTGTCATAAATCGAAAGCGAATAGTTGTCTATTACACAGTCTCGCAGTAGCCACTCGGGCATGCTAAAGACTAGCCATCCCGCTATTGTTTGATGAGATGAAATATCATTTGGAACGTAAAGCAGGTTGTCCGACGTCAGCGGAAGGCCTGACGTATCGTTGTTCGAAGGGATTTTGATAGTAGTAGCTCTATCGTTATCTCTATGATACTCAACGGCTAGCTCTGCTCTTGCAATGGAATTATCAATATCTGAACGATTAGTCACCGTGATAGAGATCGCCGCTTCAGTTCTACTTCCGGAACTAAGAATATGAGCATCCGATAGGTACGGGGTGAGTTGGGGCTCTCGACGCGCATCCTGTTCAGCCGCAAGCCTATATGTGTTCTTTGCGGTTCTTGCGCTGCTCGCGGTGAACAATGCCGACGCGAGCGCGACGAGGGCTGATACCAACGCGATCAACGTGGCAGGATTCTTCCACCATTCCTCGGTGGCGGGCGGCACCTCTTTGAGAATTATTATGGTGAAGGCGAACATTGGCCCGGTCCAATCGCTCTGCAACGTATCGACGTAGGTTACGTCCCATGGCCGCCACCATACTCTAGGGCGTGTGCCGTGTGCTGTTCTGCTGTCACCCACCGGTCGTCCCGCTCGCCGCTGCACGGTGCCTGCTGTTCTTACTCTTACTCACCCAGCCATCGTAGGAACGTCCCCGCCCGCGGACCCGAATAGAGGCACGTGCCACGGTTCGTCTCGTCTTGCGTCGTCGTGGCCGACCGCGCTGCTTGACCTTTGGATGATCGGCTTCGGCCTGGCCGCCGTAGAGTGGTTCAAGGCGATGGGAGTGCTCAATCAGCTCTGAAAAGACGGTTCAGCAGCTATTGCAGCCTGATCGAAGTGGCACACCATTTCGCGGCATGTATTGATAACATTCCAGCCGACTTTGGAATCTAGGATTACTCGCGTCGAAATCAATTGGACGGTCAGATGATTCTGGAGCCGTCGCCGCAAATCGTGAGCACGCCGAAAGTCTCTAGTTTGAAATGCAGTGAGATGTCCGTGGCCGTGTACCAATATATTCCTCAGATCTACTACGGTAAGGAATCGCTGTACTTCTGAGTCGCCTCCTATAGAAATCTCAAATCCACGATTTAGCCATTTAAGCCGCGAGCTCCAACTGCGATAGATGTCATCTTGGCATTCGTCTAGCAGGGCGCGCGATAGTCTTGATCGTGTAACGCCGCTATTCTCGATTAGTTGACCGAGCACGACGTCAATGTGAGCCTCGACTGCGGTGGCGCATGAGACGGCGAGCGAGTTGACCCCGCGGAGAGCTTTATTATACTCAAGCGCAAGGCTTCCTATTTCTCTCAGGCATCTCTCCCCAGATGATGTTAGAAGGGCGGGGTCGATGGTGTTCGTGCCCATTCTGCTGCCGTCTGGTTGAGAGGAGAATCGTTGATTTTTCCCGTCGAGACAGTTGTAGGTATATTGTCTTGCTTTGCCGTGCAAGCGGCTAGCGCAGCTTGGCTTATCGGGGATGCGTTCACGTATAGGCGTGTGAGTTCGCCGCTTGTTAGCTTTTTCGCGGACGATCGGAGCCAAGCCGCTTGTGCTCTGACAAGTTCATGTCGGTCGCTGAGTTGGTGCTCAATCCAGGCGTCCAATGGCGTTGCCAACGACAAATCCAGTTCCGGCCAGGTCATGACGTTCTCTGCCGCATGAAGAAGCCACAGTTTCGCCCAAGGGCTTTGGCGTTTCATAAACACCAATGCTTGAATCGACAAGACGTCATCCGCGCCGTCAGAAACGGAATTCCTAGCTATGATGTAACGAGCTACCTGGTCAAGAATCGTAGGGCGGAAAAATACAAGATCCTTCAGCAAGTCATCCGGGAGTCTGTGCTCATAGTCGTAGAGAGCGCTAAGCTTACTCGTTACGAACCTAGTCATCGGCGGACTTGGGCTTTCCTTATCCCTAAATAGAGTCCACCATTCATTAAAAATCTTCCAGGCGGCCGACTGCACAGCCTCCTTTTCGCTGGGTTCTACTTCGATCTGCTCGGAATCGTCATAGAATCCAGTAGCGAGAAAAATGACGTTCTTCAAAGCGTCACGTGCTAGTGCGAAATACTGGTCGAAGAACGACTCGTTTTCTTGTTCTTGTGCTATTAGCCGTGAGACGGTATGGATCGCGGTCTTTTCAGTAGACAAGATTAGACCCAGTTCACGGGCTGCCTCGGCAGTATATTCGATTATGGAATTCGCAATTTCCCAATCATCTGTTAGCACTCGTATGTCGTCTACGTATCTTGATGTTCGGTAGCCTTGCCGTGCCAATTTGCGATCGAGGATGGAAAGATATACATCGGCCAGTCGGTCGCTTGCATACTGCATCTGCGGCAGTCCCCGGGATCGACCAAATAGCTCGCAAAGGTAACCACTTAGCGCTTGCGGTGCCGCGACATTAGAGGATCGAAGGATGAGTTCATCTTGCAAAATCTTATGTTCGATGTATTCATAGTAAGAGGCGATGTCGAGGTCTACTGCGTAGTCGCTAGGATTATCGAAGCCGAAGAGCTGATGTTTGTCCCAATTACCACTCGCCCTGGTGGGCTCCAGCAATGCATCTTCCAGCGATGAAACGATCGCACCGTAGATGACACGCCCAGCCAAAGAGGTAGTTACGATTGGTCGGAGGCCAAATTGCTTGCGCGGCATAGTCAAGACTTCGGATGGCAGTGGCGATCCGGCGAGGTAAGTGGCCGCGATGTATCCAGTCAAAGTGTCGCCCGCATCTTCCAGGCATCGGTCCACTATAAGGGGCGGGAAGCGATCCAGGCCACGCTTGTGTTGGCGCTCGACGGCGGTTGTTAGGTCGAGCTGTTTCATCAGAGCTGACTCTAGGCGCATAATGTCTATCGCATTAGGTGTGTCATGGACGCGTTGGCCGGGGGTTGGAATAGTTTGTATCGGGCTGGCGGGCGGTCAAGGTGCTGGGTTTATTAACTCATGGCGAGCTTGCCTCTTCTCGCGGATGCGGGTAACTTGCGCCGGCTCTTGATAGACCCTTTCCAGTATGCTGTCCATTAGTGCTGTAATCTCGCTCGCATCCTCTAGATTGAGGGGCTCGGTTATCAAGTCGCCATGTGCAACCTCATTACCTGCAAAGCGAATCTCGTCGGCCGCTTCCTTCATTGCCAGACTGATAAGGTCAGCTTTGTGAAGCTTCTCGATTTTGTTCTGTAGGTTACCGGTTTCTATTCCTTTATCTTTGGCAATTGATTCTACAACAGCTCGCGCAAGGGCTATTGCACCCCGTGGCGCACCGGCCGCAAGGCAGACGTGGGCCTCACTGGCGGCAGCAGCAAGAGTTGACGGTACATCTGGAAACTCTTTTTTTCCGGTATTAGTTGGCCAGTACTCAATTATTGCGTTGTTGAAGCCACCCTCTATCATTGCAGCGATAGGCAGCTTGCATTGGTCGCAAGTAAAACAGGCGCGCCGGGGGTCTCGAAATTCTACCGCATCGTCAGCCCACTGCCAGGTAAGATTGGCGTGATAGCCACAGTGCGGGCAGCGAAGAGCTGGCATGCAGGCGAGCTTACTCCGCCGCCTCGGTCATCTGCGCGGTTGAAGGTTAAGTCACTACACCTCGACACTCGCCCGTCCCCCTCGATAGGCGCCGAGGTTGTGCCGTGGAAGATCAGAGGCAAGGGTGGCGCTTGCGCCATCGCGCAGCGACGGGCCGCAGGCCCGCCCTTGCCTGTGATCTTTGCGCGGTGACAGGATGCCCGGCGCGAGGGGGACGGCCGACCCGTTCTTGCAGGCGTGGCCACCGGCCGGTGGCGGGGCACCGGTCGCGGCGGGGTGCGGGCAGCGGCCCTGCGGCAGCCGCCGCGCCCGTAGGGCTCCCGCCCGAAAGGGCGCGGTAACGCTGCCGCCCGGTGACCGCAGAGTGCCCGCGACCCCGGCCGGTGACGGCGGGATGCTGCGCCGATCGGGCGCGCCGGTTGCCAGGAGCCTGCGCAACCAGCAACGGACCCAGGCCGTACGGCGGCTGGCGCCGTAGGCGCCCTTGATGAATGTGAAGATAATTCTCACCGGGCGCCGGGGATGCCCGCGGGGGATGCCCGGGCCACCGTTGGTCTCCCGGCTCGACTGGTGCGTATGCGCTGGTCCCTGATGGTCGGCTCATCGTGCTTAAACTGGGTGGATGACCGCTAAGGAGCAGCTTCAGCAGCTTGTCGCTGACTTGGGCGAGGAGCAGGCGTCGCGTGCGTTGAGCGTGCTCAGGCCGCTTCTGGAGGCCGTGGCTGACGATCAGCAAGCCCCGAGACTGCCACGATTCGTTGGCATCGGGGACAGCGGGCGATCTGACCTGTCGGAACGCGTGGATGAGCTGCTGGCGGAGGGGTTCGGCCGGTAACGTCCTGAGTTCGTGATCGTCGTCGATACGAACGTCTTGGTCGCGCTGGCTGACCGTCGCGACTCTCACCACCCTCGGTGCCGGGACTGGCTTGCCGACTGCAATGAGCCGCTGGTGGTGCCGCCCACGGTTCTCGCCGAGACCTGCTACATGATCGATAGGTTTCTCGGTCCGGCAGCCGAAGCCGTGTTCCTTGACGGCATCGGCATGGGACCCGGTTACCGCTTTCAGCTCGCCGAGCTGATCGACGCCGACCTGCGTCGCATGGCCGAACTGGTGCGGCGATATGCGGACCGGCGGCTGGGCGGGACTGGATCCCTCGGTGATAGCTGTTTGCGAGCGCTTATTTGGTCGAACCGTCGCGACGGTGAACCGGCGCGACTTCGCCAATGTCCGTCCTAGCCACGTCACCGCCCTCGTGCTTGTGCCCTGAGCCATGAAGTCGAGCGGGACAGCGTCGGGTGCAATCGGCCGGATCGCCTGAGTCACCACCGCCTGTCGGTCGGCCGTTTATAGGCTTGGCGCACCACGAGTCATTCGTGTGATTTAGGTCACATCTTGGCCCGGATCGGCCGACTACAACGGACGA
>CAVOOC010000007.1:0-105095 GCA_963697445.1 uncultured Actinomycetes bacterium | reverse complement strand
GCGACAGGCAGCCGATCAAGCCCCATCCCCTAGCCGTCACGAGTCCCGCATCATGACGCGCAAGGGCAACGCCCCGGCAATGCCCCACTTTCGGTAGACCCAGGCCACCTCGGCGCGCAGGGCCCGCTTCTCGTCATCCTGCGCGTCTGCCATGACCTACTCCCGGAACGGCCGGAACTCGAACGTGCCAAGCGTCACGGTTGGGTGCCAGGACCAGACCCGGGCATCGCCCCGTCGAGGCCAGCGCATTCCAGGGTTCGCCAAGCGCGGGCGCAGATCGCAGCAGCCCCGGAGCGGACCGCGCCGAGATCGGCGCGGCAGTCCAAGGAGCAGATCGCGGGCGAAGCCGCAGATCGGCGGCGCTTGCGCGTGTGCGGTCACACCGAGGCGGAGGCTGATCGACCGGCGTACAGCCGGGCTGCCCGGCCACGAGACGAGAGCGGCGCCACCCGAGCCAGCCGCCGCCGGCCACGGGCGCAGATTAGGCTGGCCGCATGTCTGCAGACCCGGCCATCCAGTTCCCAGGCGAGTCAAGTGAATACCGGCTCGCGCGCAACCGGCTGCTGGAGGCGGAGACCGAGCTGCGGCGGGCGATCGAGCGAGTCGCCGCGCAGCGCCGGGCGCTCCCGCCGGGCGGTGCCGTCCCGGACGACTACGTCTTCGAGGCGGCGGCCGGCGGGGGCGGCGAGGTGAAGTTCTCGGAGCTGTTTGCGCCGGGCAAGGACACGCTCGTCGTCTACAGCTTCATGTTCCCGCGCTGGTCAGGCGACACCAGACCGGGTCCCGCCGAGGGCGAGACGGCCCGACGGCCGCTCGCCGAGACACCGTGCCCATCCTGTACCTCGATCCTCGACTCGCTCGATGGTGCCGCTCCTCACCTCGCCCACCAGCTCAGCCTCGTCGTGGTCGCGAAGTCGAATCCGGCCCGGATCCGCACCTTCGCGCAGGACCGCGGCTGGCGCCAGCTGCGGCTGCTGTCCGCGCGGAACAACAACTACAACCGCGACTACCACGCGGAAACGCCGGAGGGTGAGCAGAGCCCGGTCCTGAACGTGTTCACGCGCGACGGCGACTGGTTTCGCCACCGGTGGGCGACCGAGCTGATGTTCGCGCCCCGAGACAAAGGTGAAGAGCCTCGCCACGTCGACTCGATCTGGCCGATCTGGAATGTCCTCGACCTGACGCCGGGCGGCCGCGGAAGCGACCCGGACTTTCCCGCGATGCAATACCGGTAGCCGCTCATCAGCAAGCCACCGACCGGCGCCAGCCCCGCTTCCGGCACCTCGCGCGGCGGCCGAGCGGCTGGACGGGACTGAGCGCGGCGGGCACAGTCGTCACCGGACGTAGGCAGCGATTCGTGCTAAATGCGACCCCGAATTCGCGCCGAGCGCCGATTCCGGGCGCGAGCGACAGCCTTGAAGGTCTCATCAGAGATTCGTCCAGAACATCTCGTTATGCAGGGCTGCGACCGCAGCGAGTTCCGATCGCAAGCCGCCCCCGATGGCGGTTCGGACATGTGTCTGGCGTAATGCGCCGCTACGTGGTGTGAGCTGTCGGCCGGTCCGTGCCTGGGGTGTTTGGGAAGGCGATCGTCGCCGCCGGCGCCTGATTCGGTTAACGTGCACGGCGGTACGGGGCACGGCGATCCCGGTAGCGCTATCTCGCGCGGCTGGGCAGCGTCGGAAGGGGTGGCATGACCCGGCGCTGCGGGGACAGGCAGCGCGGCCGGTCTGCGAGGCGGTGGTCGTTGTCGTCGTTGGTGGGCTCACCCGCACAGGTGTGGCATCCCTGGCCCGGACGGCGCGATCATGGCGTGCGCTGCGTGCGTGGTTGCTGGCAGTACTCCTGTTGTGTGCCGGGCTCAGGCCCTGCGGGGCGCGAGCCGGCGGGGACCGGCCCGGCTCGCCGATCATGCCCGCGCGCACTCGGCCAGGCATGCGCGCCGCTGGCGGCCCGGCGGGGAACCCGCCGGCCGTCCGCTGACCGTCTGACTCGCCCAGGTCTTGCCGGAGGCCGGCTTTCACTGTTACCTGAGTTCCGCAATGGGAGATGATCAGCCTTATGAGCGGGGCGTGCGTGGGCCGCGACGAGCAGCTGCAGGCCTTGGGGGCGTTGCTGGAGGGCTCGCGCCCGGTGGGTTGCCTGGTGCTCGTGGGGGACGCGGGGATCGGGAAGACTACGGTGTGGGAGGCGGGGCTGCGGCTCACCGGCGCGCGAGGCTGCCGCGTCCTGTCTACTAGGGCCAGCCAGGCCGAAGCGGGGCTGCCGTTCGCTGCGCTGGCTGATCTGGTGGAGGGCGTGGCGCCCGATGCGGCCACGGCCCTCCCCGGTCCGCAACGACACGCGCTGGATGTGGCGACCCGGCGGGCCGATCCGGGCGGGGTGGCGCCCGATCCGTTGGCGATCTCGGCGGGTTTCCTGAATCTGCTGCGCGCGGCCGCCGAATCGGGGCCCTTGCTTGTTGCGATCGACGATGTTCAATGGCTGGATCCCTCATCGGCCGGTTCGCTGCTGTTCGCGGCGCGCCGCGTGGCGAACCAGGGTGATGGGCGGATCCGGTTCTTGCTATGCAGGCGGCCCGGCCGCCAGACCGCCCTGGAAGGGGTCTTCGGGGATGGACTGGAGCGCATCGCGCTTGGCCCGCTGAGCGTCGGCGCGATGCAGCACTTGCTTTCGGCGCGGTTGCGCCTGGTGCTGCCGCACCGCGTGCTCCGCCAGGTTTTCGAGGTGTCGCAGGGTAATCCACTGTTCGCGCTCGAACTCGGGCGGACGATGGTACAACGCGGGATACCTGAGCCCGGTGCCGAGCTGCCCATTCCAGACATCGCCGAAGACCTCTTTGGCGAGCGAGTCCGAGGGCTGGCCGGCCCTGAGCGCCGGGTGCTTCTGGCCACCGCGCTAAGCGCCGATGTCAGCTGGCTGGAGCTGTCCCGGCTGGCGGATCCGCTCGCCCTCGAAGAGGCACTCGCCGGTGGGCTGGTCACCGTGGAGCGATCGCGGGTGCGGCCGTCGCATCCGCTGCTCGGTGCCGCGGTGCGACGTCTGGCCGGCGTTCGTGAACGACGGGAGCTGCATGCGGCGCTCGCCCCGGCGGTCGATGATCCGATCCTGCGAGCCCGGCACCTGGCGATGGCTGCGGCCGGCCCGGATGAGGAGCTCGGCCGAATTGTCGCAGGAGCCGCCGCTGCCGCATCGGAGCGTGGTGCGCTCCATGAGGCCGACCAGCTTGCTGCGCAGGCGCTGCAGCTCACCCCGGCTGGCTCGTCCGGGTACCCGGACCGGCTGCTGGCACTGGCACGCTGCCATCTCGCGGTCGGCGATTCCGCCCGGGTACGCGACCTGCTGCGTCCTCGGCTAGAGGACCTTCCGCCTGGGCCCTTCCGTGCGCGAGCCCACCTGCTGCTCGGTGAGGCGGCCACCAGGGCCACTGATGCGGACGTTCACCTGGGCCTGGCTCTGGCCGAAGCCGGGGAGGATGCCGAGGTCCGCGTCCGCGCTCTGGCGACCAGGGCGACGCTGCTCGCGGTGGACCGCGGTCGGCGCCTGAAAGATGCTGAGCGGGTGGCCCGCGAGGCCGTGCGCGCGGCGGACTGCGCCGGGGCGGAGGTGCGGCTTCGCGCGCTCACCGCCCTCGCCTGGACCCGCATTCTGCGCGGTCGCCCGATTGATGAACTGCGCCGGTCCGCGCCGCAGAGCCCGCGCGGGGTGAGCTTCTACGGGACCAGCCTGGACCGGCCCCTAGGTGTCCGGCTCGCCTTCCGGGGCGAGGTCGAGCGGGCCCGAGCCCTGTTCCAGCACATCAGGGACCTCGCCGAACAGTATGGCGATGTTCTCGGCGGTATCACGATCACCATCCAGATGTGCGAGCTGGAGTTGCGCGCCGGCGACGTTCGCCGGGCGGCAGCCTTGCTTGGCGAGATCGGGCAGTGGGGGCCGCTGGACCAGGTGCCTTTGCTGGCCGGGAGGCTGCACGCCATGGTCGCCGCCGTGTCAGGTTTTCCGGATGAGGCAGCGAAGTGGGCCACGGCCGTTTTGCAGGACACCATGGTTGACGACTTCTGCTGGGATTGGCTGGAGGCGATGCGCGCATTGGGGATCGCGGCCGCCTTCGACCGCGACCCGCAGCGGGCGGCGCAGCAGTTGCGCGTTGTGTGGGAGCACAGCCAGCGAGAGCAGGTAGACGATCCGGGGGCGTTCCCGGTGGCGGGGGATATTGTGGAGGCCCTCGTGCTGTGCGGCGACATCGAGGCCGGCCGCATGGTGACCGACCGGCTGAGCCTGCTCGCGGCTCGCCAGCGGCACCCGTGGGGACGCGTGACGGCCAGGCGGTGCTCGGCGCTGCTGCGCCTGGCCGGCGACTACGACGACGAGGTGGCCGCCGATCTGGCCGGCGCGGCTGCGGCCTTTGCCCGGCTCGGGCTGCGCTACGACCAGGGACGGACCCTGCTGTTCCTCGGCCGTCTTCAGCGCCGGTTCAACAAGCGCAGCGCGGCACGGGATTCCCTCGCGGAGGCTCGCGCGGTGTTCGGCGCGCTCGGCTGCACAGGCTGGTCGGCGCTGGCGGCGGAGGAGCTGAGCCGGGTCAGCGGTCGGCGGGCTGCCGGGGATGCGCTGACGGCCAGCGAGAGGCGGGTCGCCGAGCTGGCGGCCGAAGGCCTGTCGAACAACGAAATCGCTGGTCAGCTGTATGTGAGCGTGTACACGGTCGAGGCGCATCTGTCCCACGCCTACGCCAAGCTGGGCGTGCGCTCCCGTGGCCAGCTCGCTGCCCGCCTCACCGGTACCCGGTAGGCCGGGCGCCGACCCGGCGGTCATTGTTTCCAGGTTTCCGGAATATCGGTAGCCGCCTGGGGTGGCCTACCGTCGCTGCGTGCCTGAGTTCCTTGGCGAGGCCTACGTCGCCCGGTCCGCTGTCGCGGCTGGCGGATCGAACGCCCGGGATCTCGCTCAGGCGGCAGGCCGGCGAGCCGGCCGGGCCAGACGGTGCGGCTCACCCGGTGCATCTTCGTCCCGGACGACGAGACCGGCCTGTACCTGTTCCAGGCGCAATCCGCGGACGCCGTCCGCGACGCCGCGGAGAGCTGCGGGCTGCGGTTCGAGCGGGTCGTCGAAGCGGTGTCCGCATGGCAATCGGAAACAGTCCCACCGCAAGCACAAGGAGATCACCAGTGAGAATCAGGAAACTCGCCATCGCGGCCGCGATCACCGTGGCGGCCGCCGGGGCAGGAACCGGTGTCGCATTCGGCGTCTGGACGGTCCCAGGCGCGGGCAACGGGTCCGGAGCCGCCACAGTCGCCAACGGCCTGACCATCACGGCCAGCACCCCCACCGGGAACGCGGCCACGCTCTACCCCGGCGGCCCGGCCGGAGCGGTCTACTTCCAGGTGGCCAACCCCAACCCGTTCGCCGTCACTATCACAGGTCTGACCTGGGGCACTCCCATCTCGAACATCACCACCGCCTGTCCCAGCTCGAACATCAGCCTGGATCCCAACGCGCCGACCACGGTCAGCATCAGCATCCCGGCCAACGCCACGGCAGGCACGGCGTACCAGATAAACGGCGTCCTCGATCTGGCCCACGCGGCACCCAACGGCTGCCAGGGCGCGAGTTTCAACATCCCGGTCACCGTGCAGGCCACTCAGCAGTGACCAGGTCTGCCTGACCGGAAAGGAGGCCGATTATGTCGTTCCCGCGCGGGCATGCCACCCGCCGCGTGCTGCGCGCTGGCGGCTGGGCCGCCGTGACGCTCCTCATCGCCACGGCGGCCCTCGCCTCGGAATCCGGAGCCCATAGCAGGACTTACGTTGTGTCATTGTCCGGCCGCGGAACCGCTGCCGAGCAACCACCGGCCACCGGGGCGCCAGCCCTCAGCTCCACCTCGTTCACCATCTCCGGCAAGGCTGGCGGCCTGTACCCGGGAGCGGTGCTGCTGCTCAAGCTGACCGTGACCAACAAGCTGACCGTTCCAATCATCGTGACCTCGCTGACCACCACAGTCGGCGCCGCAAGCACCAGCTGCGGCGCCTCGAATCTCACCGTCACCCCCTTCTCCGGCCAGCTCAGCGTTCCGGCCAAAGGAAAGGCGAAGACCACAGTGCAGGTCAGCATGGCTCACTCAGCCCCGAACGCCTGCCAGGGCGCGGTCTTCCCGCTTCACTACAGCGGCCAGGCAGTGAGGGCGGCATAGATGGCACGGACACCCCAGTCGCTGCCCCGCTGGGGACCGCGGGTCCTCGTCCCGGCCAGCCTCGCCCTGGGCCTGTTGTCCGCTGCCGCCGGCCCCGCGCTAGCGGTCTGGTCAGCCTCGGGTAACGGCAACGCTGGCGCCGCCGCGACCACCATGCCCCCCGGCAACACACCCACCGTGACCACATCGGGCAACAACATCACCGTCCAGTGGCCAGCCGCGACCCTCCCCGGCGGGGCCCGCGTCGAGGGATACATCATCCAGCGCTACAACGCCATCAACGGCGCGGCGGCCACCGTCGGCGCGGCCTGTTCGGGGCAAGTGACCTCGACGAGCTGTACCGAATCCGGTGTGCCATCCGGAAGCTGGGTCTACACCGACACCCCCGTCCAGGGGAACTGGAGTGGACCAGCAAGCCCGCCCAGTTCACCGGCCACCGTCGGCCCGCCCGCCGCCAGCCCCTCACCCACCGGCAGCCCCTCGCCCACCGGCAGCCCCTCGCCCACCGGCAGCCCCTCGCCCACCGGTAGCCCCGGCTGAACGGCACCGTCACCGCGCCAGCGCGATCACCTCGCCCTGCTGGGGGCTCAAGGCCGGCCGTGGCCGTACCGGGTCCGACAGTCGTGACCAGGCTTGGCGTTGCCGGTATATATATGCCATCCAGGACCAGGTCACCGGTCTGGGAGACCATCGGATCACATGGCCGACGGCCGCGCTCGCCGAACCTGGTCGGCATCGCCCTGATGGCCGCAGAATCCGGCCTGCTGAATACCTGCCGACTCTGGCCTGTTGATCACTGTTGCGGTTGCCCAGGTGGTTGCACAAATCTGACCGATAGTGCGCGGATCGCACAACCGACGCCGACCGGCTGGGTGGCGTGCAGGCGCATGAAGATGCGGAGCGCTACGACGGAGCGTGAGACGTTGGCCGAGTCGCCTGCAAGGCGACTCGGCCGGACTGGGCAACCGCCCCCGGGCAACGCCGGCGCTGCTCGGGCTGCTGCTGTGTAGCTGCGGATACTGGCCGAAGAGCAACGGCCTGCGGCCAGGGCAACGGTCCGGCGACCGTCGTTACGGTTTGCCGCTGAGCTGGGCTTTCCGTGGCTGGGATCCAGTTTCCGGGCGTCCCGGGGACAAGAGCCGGAACGCGTCCACCTTCCCGCAGGTCATGGACCGGGCACCCGGTCGGCCCAAGATTGAGGCGTGGCCGGACCGCTAGCTTGCCAGTGCCCGTTCGACGAGCTGCCGGTAGTCATCGACCAGCCCGGGAAGGAGCCTCAGGTGCATGATCGTGCCATCGCCTGCAGGCGCGAGGTCGACCACCTGGCAGACGGCGGCGGTGTCTTGGTCTCCGGCGACGACGAGGGCGCCAGGCTTGATCTGGCCGGGGTCGCGGGCCTCGTCCAGGAAGGTCCAGAGGTAGCCGGTCTCATCCTCGTCGTTGAGGTCAGCGGTGATGTTGACGCGGTACATCACGGCCCTCCTCTCACCAGATCGTGCTCCTGGCGTACTGAAGGTTGGCCACCGGTGGCCCGAGCGCGGCGAGCAGATCGCCGAGCGCTGCGTTATCGGCTCGGCGGCGGCGAACGGTGTAGTGCGGGCGCAGGCCGGTCGGGCAGCAGTTCGAAGCCACGGTCGAGCAGCCGGGCGGCTGCCGGCGTGTGGATTATGCGGTACGTGGCGAAGCGGGCGCTGAGCAGTTCATCGAGCGGGAAGTCGAGGACGGCGAAGACCGAGATGCCAAGCAGCGGCTGGCCATCGAGCGACTAGGCGCGGGCGGTCCGGCGGGCGTGGCGGGCCGGCTTGTCCTGGGTGTCGGGGCCGCCCCGGACCAGGGCCGTCGCCTCCGGCAGCGGCGGCTCAGGGCGCAACCGCAAGCGCTGCTCGATCCGGTCGCCAGCCACCAGCCAACGCTAGCGGCAGATCGCGTCTGCCCATGCCACGAGCCGTCCACGTGCATCCGTATCGGCGCAGTGGCCGGCGACTGCACCGCACACAGCCGGGAAGCTGATGGCCGTCGCCGTGGGCGCGGCCGTCACTGAGCGTGAGGTACCACATAGTCCTGTAAGGAGCCAACTCGCGCGTATGCCGAATCGGGCCGAGAGCGTATTGGCTGCATTCTGTGGATGGTGGCGCGCAGATCGGCCAATTCGGCCTTCTTGTTCCGTGTCTTGCCGGCGAGGGTGGCCGCGAGTTGCCGAGCGGTCGCGCAGTCAGCGAGCCGCGATCGCCAGCGACCGGGTCATGAACCGTGGCACTACGGTGGCCGGGGAGCCGGCCTGGCCTTATGCGGCGGGTGACTAACATGCGGGAATTGGCGGACGGATGTTCCCGTTCAGCGAGAATACATTGCGGGGGTCATAAGTGTTTTTAAGCGCGACGAGCTTGTGGTACTTCTCGTCTCCGTAGGAGAGCCGCAATCGGGTGGCGCCTTCGTCGGGTTCGAGGAAGTTGGGTGGGGCCTTGCCGGCCGTCCAGGGTCGCATGGTGGCCATGAAGTCACGCGCCCACGCGATTTCTCGATCGTGTTCGGCGGCGTCCCAAGAGTTAGCTTCGCAGAAGTACATCCAGCTGGTGCGGGGGATGTTGAGCGCCATGCTGTCGGTGTCCACGCGGGACATCTCGCCGCCGAGCGGGCAGAGGATGACGGCGGAGAAGGGCGAGCTGGCTTTCGCGGCCTGCCGGACCATGACGTCGATGGCTTGGTCGGGGAGGGCTTGCAGGTAGTCGGCCTTGCCGTAGTCCAGGATGCCCCAGGGATAGCCGGGGTCGAGGAGCTGCTGGACCGCTGTGTAGGGCATGGGCTGGACCATGGTGAGCCAGGGCTCGCCCCAGCCCGCCAATGGCCGGAACGCCCGTTCCCCCTCCTCGGGGTCACCGACGTAGATGACGATCACCCCGCAGGCCGGCTTGCCCCTGGCGTGCTCGGGAACGAAGCCTGCCGGCGGGGCGGTCACCAGGGCCAGCGCGCCGCCAGCCTCATCGGGCACGTCCGCCATGAAATCGCGGTAGAACCGGGCCAGCTTCGCTGCTGCTGCCCGCGGGTGCAGGATCATGCCCGCGTACACCATCGGTCCGACCGGGTGCAGGCGGAACTGGAAGTCGGTGACGACGCCGAAGTTCCCGCCGCCGCCCTTCAGCCCCCAGAAGAGGTCAGCGTTCTGGCTGGCGCTGGCGCGCAGCACCCGCTCCTCGGCGGTCACGACCTCGGCGGACAGCAGGCTGGCGCAGGTCATGGCGTGCTTTCGTTCCAGCCACGTGCCCCTCACGGATGCCCCACCACAAGCCGCGGCTAGCGGGCGTTCCGTTAAGCATGAAATAGTGGTATGTAGGGTATGGCGTCCGGCTCTCGCTGGTGGCGGCTTATGCCCATGCTTCTCAATGGGGCGCCTTGATCAGCTACGAGGTGGATGTATCGGTAACAGTCATCACAGCCCGTCGTTGAGGACCAGCTCTCCGGCGGTCGTCTCTAGCGGCGCCGGACCGTGTGCAGTCTGCGCAGGTCATGGACGGTGCGGGTTGATTTTGCGGCTGACGTTTCTTCGGTCCCAGCGGGCTTTCCTGCTGGGCTGGCGGCGAGGGCGCCCGGAGGGTGATCCGATGAGCAAAGCGACCATTCTGGCGGTTGATGACGATCCTATGGTCTTTGCGGCGATTGCTCGTGACCTGAGTAGCCGCTATTCCGAGGGTTATCGCGTCGTGGGCGCGACATCCGGGCCCCAGGCGCTGGACGTGCTGACCACGCTGGCGCTGCGCGACCAGCCGGTGGCGTTGATCGTCGCCGACCAGCGGATGCCGCAGATGACGGGTATCGAGATGCTTGAGCAGGCGCGTACCCGTGCGCCGGGTACCAAATACCTGCTGCTCACGGCGTACGCGGACACAGACGTCGCGATCAAGGCGATCAACGACATCGGCCTTGACTACTACCTGCTCAAGCCGTGGGACCCACCCGAGGAGCGGCTTTACCCGGTCATCGACGACTTGCTCGACGACTGGCGGCAGGACAACCCGGACCACTCCGTCCGACGTACGGGTGGTCGGCCACCGGTGGTCTGACCGCGGTCACGACATCAAGATGTTCCTGGCCCGCAACTACGTGCCCTACCGGTGGTATGACATCGAGCGTGATGCCGAGGCCCGGCGGTTGCGCGATCTCGCGCAGGCGGCACCGGCCGATCTTCCGCTCGTGCTCGTCCCCGACGGCGATACTCTCTGCTCGCCATCGACGCTCGAGCTGGCCAGCGCCCTCGGGCTGCGCACCACCGCCCTGCAGCCGCTGTATGACGTGTGCATCGTGGGCGGCGGTCCGGCCGGCCTGGCTGCCGCAGTGTATGCGGCGTCCGAGGGCCTGGGCACCGTCATCGTAGAGCGTGAGGCGCCTGGGGGCCAGGCAGGGCAGAGCGCCGCGATCGAGAACTACCTGGGGTTCCCGAAGGGACTGACCGGCTCCGACCTGGCCCGGCGGGCTATTGCTCAGGTTTCCCGCTTCGGTGCCGAGATGGTGCTCGCTCGCGATGTCGTCGGCTTCGAGACCCGCGGGCCTGTCCGCACCGTGCTCTTCGACGGTTCGGGTGAGATCGAGGCACGCGCGCTCGTCGTGGCGACGGGCGTGTCCTACCGGCGCCTGGAGGCAGCCGGGCTCGACGAGCTCACCGGGCGGGGCGTTTACTACGGCGTGAACGCCAGCGAGGCGAGCCAGTGCCAGGGCGACGATGTCTACATCGTCGGAGCCGCCAACTCGGCGGGCCAGGCCGCGCTCAACCTGTCCCGCTTCGGCAAGCGAGTGGTGCTGGTGGTCAGGGCGGCAACGCTCGAGGCCACGATGTCCCGGTACCTCGTCGAGAGGATCGCATCCGCGCCCAACATCGACGTGCGGTGCCGCAGCGAGGTGGTGGCGGGCCGGGGCGACGGCCACCTCGAGAAGCTCACCCTCGCCGACAGGGACTCCGGCGTCACCGAGGAGGTGTCATCGAGCTGGCTGTTCATCTTCATCGGCGCCTCGCCCCGCACCGAGTGGCTCGGCCCCGACGTCGTCCGCGATGACAAGGGGTTCGTCGTTACGGGTCAAGATCTCCTGAGCCCTGCCTACGGACGGCCCTGGCCGCTAACTCGCGCGCCCTTCGGTCTCGAGACGAGCGTGCCCGGCGTGTTCGCGGCCGGCGACGTCCGGCTCGACTCCATGAAGCGCGTCGCATCGGCCGTCGGCGAAGGCGCGATGTCGATCTACCTCGTGCACCGTTACCTGGCCACGATCTGATGCGCGCCGACGAGCTTCGCCCTCTCAGCCTCTTCGACGGCCTGACCGACGAACAGCTCGGCGAGCTGGCCGAGGGCGGTACAGAGGTTCGCATCGAGCCCGGCGTTGACCTGTTCCGCGAGGGCGAGCACGCGGACTTCTGGTGGGTGCTCGTGGACGGGACGATTGACCTCGTGCGCCACATCGGCCGCGAGGACACGGTGGTCCGGAAGATGGACGTGCCGGGGCGCTGGGCCGGCGGGTTCCGCGCCTGGGACGAACACGGCGTCTATCTGGCGACCGGCCGGGGCGCCACCAGCGGGCGGGTGCTCCGGGTGCCGGCCGAAGTGCTGCGTGACCGGCTCAACGCCTGGTTCCCGCTCGGCAGGCACCTCGTCGAGGGGCTCTACGGCACCGCACGATCCATCGAGTCCACGGCACGGCAGCGTGAGTCCCTCATCGCCCTCGGCACGCTCGCCGCCGGCCTGGCCCACGAGATCAACAACCCGGCAGCGGCCGCCACGCGGGCAGTTGATGCCCTTCAGGCCGCGTGCCAGGCACTGCTCTCGTCCCTTGGCCGCCTCGCCCAAGACGAGATCTCGGCACAGCAGTTCACCGCGCTCGACACGGTGCGCCGTGAGATCGAGCCCCAGCCGGCAGTCCAGGACCCGCTGGTCCTGGCGGACCGGGAGCAGGCCCTGTCGTCCTGGCTCACAGGCCACGGCGTCGTGCGCGAGTGGACCATCGCTCCACCGCTCGCTGCCGCCGGGGTCGATCTGGACTGGTGCGAGCGCGCAGCTCTCGCGCTGAACGGCCAGGCCCTCGAGCCAGGCCTGGAGTGGGTGGCGAGCACGCTGTCCGTCGCCACGCTGCTGGCAGAGATGAAGGAGTTGACCCGTCGCATCTCCGGGCTCGTCGCCGCCGTCAGCTCCTACTCACAGATGGACCGCGCGTCGCTGCAGCAGATCGACGTGACGGACGGCCTCGAAAGCACCCTGGCGATGCTCGGGCACAAGCTCCGCGATGGTGTCACAGTCGTGCGTGACTACGACGCCGGCGCGCCACGGATCGAGGCCTACGCCGGCGAGCTCAACCAGGTATGGACCAATCTCATCGATAACGCCGTCGACGCCATGGACGGCGCAGGCACGCTCCGGGTGGCAACGCGAGCGGAGGGAAACGCCATCGTCATCGAGATCGGTGACACCGGCCCGGGGATGCCGCCGCACGTGGCGGCCCGCGCATTCGATGCCTTTTACACGACCAAGGACGTGGGCAAAGGCACCGGTCTCGGTCTTGACATCGCACGGCGCATCGTCACTGAGCGCCATGGGGGGACTATCACCATTGATTCACGGCCGGGTGAGACAGTGCTGCGGGTCCGCATCCCCGTCGGGGCGTCCGAGCCGCAGAGTGTTAGCGACCTCGTTATATGAAGCTCCATCGGTCGGAACTCTATCCCGCATCCTGACCCGCCGGACTGGTCACGGCCGGGGGCGGATCGCAAGGACGAGGTCGAGCTGACGTAGCTGGAGGGACAAGGGCAAACCCCGCATCAGGCCATCGCGCGCAGCGCAGGCGAGGCGCCCTTGCCATTGGCCCATGCTGCCAGAGTTCCGCGCGAACAGGGTCGCGGCGGCGGCGTTGCGCCATCGGCGCCGCTGGTACTCGCGCAGCGCCGCTTGAGCGTCGCCCGGTTCGGCCAGGCAGTCGGCCAGCGTAGTCGCGTTGACGATCGCCTGGCACGCGCCCTGGGCGAGGTCCGGGGTCATGGGGTGAATGGCATCGCCGATCAGCGCCACCAGTCCCCGGGTCCAGGTCCTTGCCGGCCAGCGATCGTAGATGTCGTTTCGGACGATAGCCGATCCGGGGGTCGCTTCGATCACGGCGGGAATCGGGTCATGCCACACGCCGAATAGGGTGCGCAGGCGCGCCGCTGTGTCGCCATCATGGTCCCCTCCCGCCGGGGTATTCCACGTCGCGTACCAGATGACCCGGTCGCCGCTCGCGGGGGCCAGGCCGAAGCGCGCGCCTCGGCCCCAGGTTTCTATCCCCTCGCTGAGGGGCGGAACCGATCCAGAGGGCGTGAGCGAGCGCACCACGCTGTAGCCCCGATATCGAAGCCGGGCGGGTCCGAAAAGCGCAGTTCGCACGACCGAGTGCACTCCATCGGCACCCACGAGGACATCAGCCTTCACCTCACGCCCATCCTCAAAGCTCGCCGTCACGGCCTTGCCGGTGTCCTGGAAGCCGGTACAGCGAGCACGGAGGTGGATGGTGGCAGCGTCGAGCTGGCTGGCAAGCAGGCTCTGCAGCTCGGCTCGGTGCACGACGGTGAAGCCGGGCGCCCCAGCGCTTCTCCATGAGTTCGGTGGGGAAGTACATCAGCCACGTGCCGTCGGGGCGCTTAAGACCCTGCCTGGCAATGCTCTCGGCCAGCTGCCCCACCTTGCCGGCCAGCCCGATCGGCTCAAGGGCCCGAAGCGCGTTGGGCCACAGGCCCACCCCGGCCCCGACCTCTTCGAGCGCGGCCGCCTGCTCGTAGATCTCGGCATCCAGGCCCCTGCGGGCCAAGGCGACGGCGGCGGTCAGCCCGCCGATCCCACCGCCGATTATGGCGATCTTCGGTCCCATGATCTTCAGCATCGTCCATCACAGAAGTCATGGGAAGGATGGGCCCGGCCCGCAGCGAATAGCGTTGCGCCGGCCGGGCAGGCCGGTGCGGGCAGTACCACCGGGCCGGGGGGTGCCTGCCTCCTTGACCCCAGGCTGGCGCCGTCGCTGGAATGAACGCGTGGGATCCTTGTGGCTTGCCCTGCGTGCGGGTCTGCGGGTGCGCTGGCGGGCGATGGCGGGGCTGGCGGTATTGCTCGGCCTGATCGGCGGAGTGGTGCTGACCGCTGCCGCCGGGGCCCGCCGCACGGACACCGCCTACCCGAGGCTGCTGCGCTGGGCCAACGCCAGCCAGGTCAACGTGATCTCTGGCGGTTCCGCCGAGTTGTACCAGCGGCTTCGGCGCCTGCCGCAGGTAGCGTCGGTGTCGGTGGCGGGTTACTACGTTCCGCTGCTCCCGGCGCCGGATGGCAGGCCACGCATCCCCATTGCCGCTTACGCCAGCCTGGACGGCTCGTGGGGCGTCACGACCGACCGGGTCAAGGTACTTTCCGGCCGGCTCTTCGACCCGGCCGACCCGCATGCCGCCATGATCGACAGGCAGCTGGCCGCCAGGCTGCACCTCCGGCCGGGCGGCACGCTGCGCCTGGTGGTGGTGCCGAACGCCCCCGGCACTGGAAGCCCTGAGTTCAATCGCGCCGTCACCCTGGCGTTCCGGGTGTCCGCGATCGTCGTATTCGATAACCAGGTCGTGCCGGCCACCGACGCCAGCACGATGATGACGGCACTGCTGAGTGAGCCGTTCACGCGCACCTTGCTGGCCAAGTCGGCGAACTACGGCTATCAGGCGGCGGTGCGCCTGCGGCCGGGCGCGAGCAGTGCCGGGTTCGTGCGGGCCATCACCGCGCTCGCGGCAAATATCCCCGCCACCCGGAACCCGGGCGGGATCGCTGTGGTGGATCTGGCCGGCCAGGTCGCCGCGTCCGAGCGGGCGATCACCCCTCAGGCCTTCGCCCTGGCGGCCTTCGCAGGGCTCGCTGGGCTCATCGCCCTGGCCGTCGTCGTCCAACTGCTCGGCAGGCAGCTCATCCTCGACTCGGCCGAGTTCCCGATCCTGCGCGCCCTGGGCATGACCCGCGGCCGGCTGACGGCGCTGTCCCTGGCCCGGCTGGGCGTTCTGACCGCCACCGGGGGGGTGCTGGCCGTCGCAGTCGCCATCGCGGCCTCCCCGCTCATGCCCATCGGCCCCGCCCGGGTGGCCGAGCCCAGTCCCGGGATCGAAGTCAACCTGGCCATCCTGGCCACCGGTTTTGCTGCCATCGCCATCCTGCCCATTGCCCTGGTGGCGCCCGGGGCCTGGCGGGCGGCCGGGCGGCCGCTCGGCCCGCTCGGGGTGGCCGAGCCCGGCGGTCCGGTGCATGCGTCGCGGCTAGGCACAGCACTGGGCCTGGCGGGCTGGGTGACTAGCGCCATCGGGGTGCGGATGGCGTTCGAACCGGGCCGCGGGCGGACCGCTGTACCGGTGCGCAGCGCGATGCTGGCCACGATCCTCGCGGTGGCGGCCGTCGTGGCCGCCGGGGTGTTCGGTACCGGCCTGGTGCGCCTGATCGGGACTCCCCACCTGTACGGGCAGAACTGGCAGCAGGAACTGAATCTTCAGTTTGGCGCGGTGGACGGCGCGACCGGAGCCCGCCTGATGGCGGCGCAGCCGGGCCTGGCTGCGTACGCGGCCGGGAACTACGGGCGCATCAGCGTGAACGGCCACGTCGTGCCGGGCGTCGGCATCGACCCGGTGCGCGGCGGGAGGTTCATCACCCTGCTGGCCGGCCGGGCGCCGCGGCGCCCGGGAGAGATCGCCTTCGGCACCCAGACCCTCCGCGAAATCCACGGCCGCCTGGGGCAGGTGGTGATCGTTGTGGTGAACGGGCGCGAACGATCGATGCGCATCGTGGGAATAGCCGTGCTGCCCGCCTTCGGCCAGGGCACCATCGTCGCCACCGACCTGGGCAGCGGAGCCGTGCTGCCCGCCTCCGTCCTGTCGGTCCCGGACCGTATCACGCACTGCACCGGGAACCACACCTGCTACAACTTCTTCCTCGCGCGCTACCGCCCCGGGACTGGGCTGCGGCGAGCGGCAGCCCAGCTGCACGCGGCCACGATCAGGCTGGGATGCCCGCCGCTTGCCTGCTCGGTGATCTCCGACCAACGGCCCAGCGACATCCGCAACTATGGCAGCGTGCGGGACACACCGCTCGCTCTGGGCATCGCCCTCGCGCTGCTGGCAGTAGGCACCCTTACCCACATGCTCCTCACCAGCCTGCGCCAGCGGCGCCGGGACCTGGCCATGCTGAAGACCCTGGGGCTGCTGCGGTCACAACTGCTGCAAGTGGTGTCCTGGCAGGCGAGCGCACTGGCGGCGGCGGCACTGCTGGCCGGGCTGCCGCTGGGGGTGCTAGCCGGGCGGTGGGCGTGGGTTCTGTTCGCCAGGTCGATCGGCGTCGGGCCCGATCCCCACATCGAGGTGCTGCTAGTGCTGGCCGCCGTCCCGGTGACCTTCCTGCTCGTCAACCTGGTCGCGGTCGGCCCCGGCTGGGCTGCGGCCCGGATCAGGCCCGCCAGCGTCCTGCGCGGCGAGTGAGCGGTGCGCCAACGCGGGCAGGGCGCCCGGATACCCATCAGGTCAATGCCAGGCCATGGCGGGGCATCCGCAGCCGGAGAACCGCGCCGCCGCTGGCCGAGCCGGCGTGCCGGTAAACGTGCCGTCAACACGCAGAGACGAACCGTCACCTGACGAGCCTTGAGCTCGATGGTCTGTTACCCCCAAGGGCTATCCGGCGGCGGCGCGGAGGGAGCGGTAGAGGAGCTGCTGGTCGCCGAGGCGGCGGCGCAGCTCGCGCTCGAGGCCGCCGATGGGCACCAGGTTCTGCGGGGCGCGCGGGTCCTTGTGCGGGGTGCTGGCGAACCGGGGCAGCAGCCGGGCGGTCAGGTCGGCCAGCTCTACCACCTGCGGGCGGGGCAGATCCGCCGAGCATTCGAGCCGGACGACGCCGGACCAGGGCACGCCCGCCGTGGCCGGCAGCTGCAGATACCAGGAGGTGCGCCGCCATGAGGTGCCCATGGTGAAGGCGGGTGTCCGCTGGCCCGGCCGCAGCGCGGCGACGACCGCGGCCTGCTCGCCGCGCAGGTACGTCGCATGGTGGGTCTTGATGTAGCCGACGATCCGTTCGAGGTGGGTACGGCCGCGCAGCGGGCCGTCCACGATCAGCAGGTCGTCGTCCGCCGGGTGCTGGGCACGAAAGCTCATCGCGAGCTTCACCTCAGCGTCCGTGAGGCAGGCCTGCAGCGCGTTGGAGAGCTGGTCGATCCCGGCACCGTTCGCGACTCGCGCGGGGTAGCGGGCGTGCCGGGTGACGATGTCGGCCGCGTCCTTGTTCGCGGTGAACAAGCCGCGCTGCACGTCCACGCCGGCGATGTGCGCCGCGCCGTCGCAGCAGACCAGCCCGGCCGCGAACGACGCGGCGATGCCGGACGCGGGCTGCGGGTCGGCACCCTGCATCCAGACCCGGGCGTCGATGCGGCGCACCCCGTCGAGGAACAGCAGGGTGCCGGGCAGCGCGGTGGTCACGCCGGGGTCGATGGGGTGCCATTCGGCCGCGGGCAACTCCAGGTTCAGATCCAGCTCCGCCGACGACTCCTCCAGCGCGCCGGCCTCTGCCTCCTCGCCGAACGCCATCCCGTACCCGGGATCCCACGGATCGACGCTGAACGCGACGCCAGCCGCCGGGGTCACGAGACGGGCTCCTTGCGCAGCGCCGGGGTCACGAGACGGGCTCCTTGCGCAGCGCCGGGGTCACGAGACGCGCTCTTGCGCAGCGCCGGGGTCACGAGACGCGCTCCTTGCGCAGCGTCGAGGTGGCGCCGGTGCGGCTGACGATGAAGCGGACCGGGACGCGCTCGGCGAGCGCGGCGACGTGGGTGATGATGCCGACCATCCGGTCGGAGTCGGCGGCGAGCCGTTCCAGCGTGGTGGCGACGGTCTCCAGCGTGTCCTCGTCCAGGGTGCCGAACCCCTCGTCCAGGAACATCGAGTTCAGGTCGCGCATCCCGGCGGACAGGCCGACGACCTGGCGGGACAGCGCCAGCGCCAGCGCGAGCGAGGCCTGGAAGGTCTCGCCGCCGGACAGCGTGTGCACCGGGCGGCGGGAGCCGACGTCCTGGTAGTCGATGACGAACAGCTCGTTGCGCTCGTCCCGGGCGAGTTCGTACTGGTTCCCGGACAGTTCCATCAGCGTCACCGACGCCTCGGCGACCAGCGAGTCGAGCGCCTCGCTGCACAGCCAGCGCTCGAACGAGCTCGCCCGCAGCATCTGGCCGAGCATGGTCGCGACCTGTTCCTCCTCCCGGCGGGAGCGGATCTCCTCGTCCAGCTTCGCCGCCTTCTTCCGGTCCCGGCGCACGGCCTTGAGGTCGTTCTCGGCGCGGGCCGCGTGCGTGGCCACGGCGGCGGCAGCCCGCGCCGGGTCGGTGACAGCCGTGATGCCGTGCCCGGCCAGCCGCGCGATGAGGCTCGCGGTGTCGTCGCGGACCCGCTGCCGCAGGGCCGTCGCGGCCGCGTCCAGCTCCGGCTGGCGCCGTGCCCGGTCCCCGTGCTGGGCCGCGGCCCACGTGCTCAGCGTCTGCCAGGCCTCGGCCAGGCCGGCGGCTTCGACGGCGGGGGCGCCGAGCGCGACCACCGAGTCGCGGAGCTTGCGCAGCCGCGCCCAGGCTTGCTGTTCTTCCCCGTCCAGCGACGAGCGGCCCTTCTCCGCAGCGCCAGCCGCCGCTCGCGCTGCGGCCACGTCCTTGCGCGCCTCGCGTAGCGCCTCGTCGGCCGCGGCGATCTCCTTGAGGGACCCGGTGACCTCGCCCTCGCCGGGCGCCTCGGCCAGGACGGCGGCGAGCTTGTCCAGCTGCTGCTGGGTTGCGTCCCGGGTGCTCAGCGCGGCAGCGGCCGCCCGAGCCGCCACGGCGTGCGCGTCCAGGGCGCGCTTGCGTTCCTTCGCGGCGGCCTGGGCTGCCGCCCTCGCCTTGGTGAGGTCGGCGGGCGGGGAGTGATGGGGGAGGGAGTCCACCCGCTGCAGGCACACCGGGCAGTCGTCGCCGACGGTCAGGTGCTGGGCGAGCGCCACGGCGGCATGTCCCCGCTCCGCCTGCGTCACGGCATCCTGGGCCTGGTCGAGGTCGCGTTCGGCTGCCTGCAGCTCGGCCGACCGGGCGGCGTCGGCGGCCTGCTTGGCGGCGAGATCCCGTTCCTGCTGGTCCAGCTGGCCAGCCAGGTTCCGGCGCTCCCCGTGGCCAGCGCGGAACAGTTCCATCCGTGTCTTGTCCGGCAGCCGCTCTCGTTCTCCTTCCGCTCGCGCCAGGAGTTTCTCCGCGTGCGTGAGTCGCTGAGCGCGTTCGGAAGAGAGATTCTCTGCGTCGCTAATCCGCTGGGCCAGGCCGGGCACCTCGGCCGGGGTGCGGATGGCCGCCAGCAGGGCGGTCTCGTCACCGGCCACGCGGGCCTGCTGGGCGGCCTGCTCGGCCTGGTCGGCGAGCTGGCGCAGGGTGGTCAGGCTGGCGTCCACGGTGCTGGCGAGGCCGGTCAGCGCCGCCAGCCGGGCGGCCGCCTGGGCCTCGGCTTCTGCGGTCGCGCCGGCCAGGTCGTCGCGTTCGGCCTGGGCGCCGCGCATCCGCTCGGCGGCCAGCCTGGCGCGCTCGCGGGCCCGCTGGCCGACCTTCTCGTACACGCCGAAGGCCAGTAGCTCCACCAGCAGGTCCTGCCGGGCGGTGGCCTTGGCCTGCAGGAATTCGGAGAACCGGCCCTGCGGCAGCAGCACCGACTGGGTGAAGTGCCGGTAGCTGAGGCCGAGGATGTCCTCCACCTGGGCGGTGACGACGTCGGGGCCCTCGGCGAGCTGCTGGATGCTGGCCTGCAGGAGCTCGGCGAGGGGGGCGCCGGGGTCGATCTTGGGGTCGAGCAGCTCGAGCCGGGCCTCCTTGGTGTGCACCCGGCCCTGCTTGTCGCGGTTCAGCGCGCGGACCGCTGCGTACCGCTTGCCGGCCGCCTCGAAGACCAGGCTGACCCGGCAGACGTTGGCCGCGGGGGCGAGCGCGTCGGCGATCGCGTTCTCCTTGCCCCACCGGGGGACCGTGCCGTAGAGCGCGAAGCACAGGCCGTCGATCAGCGTGCTCTTCCCGGACCCGGTCGGGCCGGTCAGAGCGAAGAAGTCCACGTCGGAGAAGTCGGCCTCGGCGGGCTGGCGATAGGAGCCGAACCCGTCGAGCGTCAGCCGCAGCGGCCGCATCAGGCCCCCTTCCCTCCCCGGTCCCTCACCTGCCGGTCGAGCCTACGGCTGAGGTCCGACGTTCCGCGTGCTTACGCCGAGCATAGATACATAACTATACTTTTCAAAAGTATACATCTGTATATTACAAGGTGGGCGCTAGCCTTGGCGGTTGAGATGTTCAGTGAGGAGGCCCGCGGTGACAGCGAAGCCGGATCACGTTTTCGACCGGGAACGGGAATGGGCCGGCCTCGATGCCTTCGCGCACAACCCGCACCGCGGAGCGATGCTCGGCGTAGTCAGCGGAAGGCGCCGGCAGGGGAAGAGTTTCCTGCTGGAGGCACTCACCTCGGCTACCGGCGGCCTCTACTTCCCGGCCGTGGAGGCGACCGAGGCTGTCAGCCTGCGGGCATTCAGCAGCGCCCTGGTCCGGCAGGGTGTGCCGGTCAGCCGACCCGTGCAAGGCTGGGATGACGCCATCGCGTTGCTTCTGTCTTCGGTCCGAGATCGCCCCCGGGTCGCCGTTATCGACGAGCTCCCGTTCCTGGTGAGAGCGAGCCCGTCCCTCCCGTCGATCATTCAGCGTGAGCTTGGTCCAGGCGGCTCGGGTGGGGAGAGCACGATACGGCTGCTGCTGTGCGGCTCGGCCATGTCGGTCATGGGCGAATTGCTGGCCGGGCACGCCCCGCTGCGCGGCCGGGCCAGCCTTGAGCTGGTGGTTCAGCCGTTCGGATACCGGGATGCCGCCACGTTCTGGGGGGCTGACGACGCCAGGCTCGCGGTACTGATCCATGCGGTGGTCGGCGGGACTCCCGCCTACCGCCGCGAGTTCGTGGCTTTCGACGCCCCCGATGGCCAGGCGGATTTCGATGCGTGGGTCATGCGGACGGTACTGAACCCGCAGAGCCCGCTGTTCCGCGAGGCGCGCTACCTGCTCGCCGAGGAGACCGAGATCAGAGATCCTGGCCTGTACCACTCTGTGCTCGGTGCTATCGCAGCCGGGAACCGGACCAACGGCGGCATCGCCAGCTTCGTCGGCCGGAAATCAGCGGACATCACCCACCCGCTCAACGTGCTGGAGGATTCTGCGCTGATCACCAGAGAGCCAGACTTGTTCCGGCGAGGGCGGTCGACGTACCGGATCACCGAGCCGCTGATCACCTTCTACGAAGCCGTCATGAGGCCGGAGTGGTTCCGGCTGGAGGCGGGACAGGCGGAGGCTGTCTGGCGGGATCAGCGAGCCGGCTTCCTCAGCCGGGTCGTCGGGCCGCATTTCGAATCGCTCTGTCGAAATTTCGCGCAGCATGCCGGTCCCGATCTCTTCGGCGCGCCCGTCGGCCAGGTCGGCTCCGGCATTGTCCGTGATTCCGCTAATAGGACCCAGATTGAGATCGATGTCGCCGTGCTCGCGCCGCGGGAACCGGGCAGGCGGCAGCGCATCCTCTCGCTGGGCGAAGCCAAGTGGGGACAGGTGATGAACCGCCAGCACTCCAGGCGGCTGGCACGGGCGCGGGATCTGCTTTCCGCCAGCTTCGACGTCAGCGGGTGCGTGATCGCGTGCTACTCCGCCGCAGGGTTCGACGACGATCTCCGGTCAGACGCCAGTAGCGAGCTCGCCCTGATAACCCTGGAGGATCTCTATCGGCGCTGAGCGCGTGTGAGCGGGATCAGCCCTCTCCGCGGACGGTGGCGTCCTCTGCCTCTGGTGCTACGGCCTTCTCTAACGGGAATCCCCTCCTTCCCTATGTGATGTCACCTCCGAGACAAGTTGCGCGACGAAGTAAGGGGAGTGAACTCATAGCCGTCGTGGACGGGGATGGCAATTGGTGCGGCATGAGGTGCCGGCAGCCAGAGGGGGCGTGAAGAGAATTCGACTTTTGCTGGTACGACTGGCTGGCCGAGCGGCGTCTGAAACTGGATACGTCCGCGCAACCGCTCCCGGCCAGTAATTTGCATCCGAATATCGAAATGCTCCGCTCCGTCCAGCGTGTCGAGGACGAAGCCCGCAGTCTCTTCGTCAGGTGTAGCGAAGTCAAGGTCAGTAGAGAAGCGTCCAGCGTTTCCGGCCCGGAACTTGCGGAGTGAAGTCCCGCCTTTCAGCACCACTCCGAAGCCGAAGGCATCTTGCTCATCGAGAAAATGAAGGGCATAGTCCTGGCAGACATCAAGGAGGGCGATGTCGCGGTCGCCGGGTCGGCGTCCCGCGTGACGAGCCAGGTATCCCGCGGTGATCATCGTTGCGGCAGAAGTGCGTCGTAGAGGTGCCAGCGACTGATCCAGCGGCCCCTGGGGCGTCGTGGGCCGAGGAAACTGACGTTCAAAGGCTGGGGGATCATGGCTTCGATCGTGTCCGCAAGATCGGGCTGACCAGACCACTCAGCGAGATAGCCAAGCCGGGCCAGCGTGGCGTTGCCTCGCTCATCAGCTTCGGTGAGGATGTCTGATCGCGCGGCCGCGCGGAAAATCTCCGGTAGCCAGTCGTCGGCGTTGCCCCAGTCTCTCTGGGCAGCAGGACGATCAGCCGCGGCGACGGCAATGGTCGCTGCCTGCCAGACCGGGAGGTCGTGCGATGCCAGAGCGGGCAGGCGCCAGTCGTACGAGACGGTGCGGGCTGAGATCGATCGTGGCGCCCGCCATCCGGGACGGTGCGCGAGCACGGGCGTGTTCGGTGGGTGGGTCGTATAGCCGTGCTCCCAGGCCGCGGATTCGTACGCCACCGCCACTGGCGCTCCTGGCCGGTGCGCAAGCAACGCGCGGAGTTCGATCCACTGATCACCCGAACTGAAGCGTCCTGCGCGTGCCGCAGGAGCGAATTCCCAGGCGTCGCGGGACCTGAGAGGCAGTAGCCAGCCAGCGCGAACGAGTCGCTCAGCGGCGGCTTCAGCGGGCATGCTGCTGCCCGCTGCCTCGATGAGTCGCTGGAGGAACGCTCGGGTCACGACTTTGGGCTGGCGAAGTTCCAGGCCGGCGAGGATGTCCGCCAGGCTGGACGGTATAGCTCGAGCTGTCGTTGATACGTTCATTGCGTAGCAATGATACGTGCTAAGCGTGCGTATGACAATCTTTGTCATACGACCAGGGAGCACGGTTGTAAGAAACGTGAAGCGCGATGGAGAGACAACAACTTAGTGTCGGAGTGCGTCGGACAGGAGCTTGGAGAGCGGGACGGTCCGGGGCAGCGACGGCCCATCGAAGTAGCTGGGCTTGTGCTGGCGTAGCAGCTGTTCACCGTCGGTATCCCAGCGGAAGCCGTGCTTGCGTTTGAGGAGCTTGGCAAAGAGCTTGTCGGTCTTGACCGGATCGCGGGCGGCGAGCCGTCGCAGCGGTTCGGGCGAGGTCTCGGGGTCGCGCAGGAACCCGGACAGGGTTTCGCGGTAGCCGCGGCGGGCGAGCAAAGCGGGGTTGCTGAATAGTTCCTCGAGAAGGTGGTACCCGGGGAAGAAGCTCAGGCCTTCGCCCGCGACGAAGAAGATCGCGACGCTGTCGGCGGCGAGCAGGTCGTCGGGAAAGTCCAGCGGGGCGGTCTCTGGCGGTTCGGCGTCAGGACGGGTCTGCTGAGCTATGTGGCGGTGGAACATCTCGACCTTGCCGGGTACTTCGTCACCCGGCACGACTACGAGGTCAGCGCCGAACAGGTCCACAAACATGTCGTGATGCCGGGCGATGATGCGGCGGGCCTCGGCCAGTTTGGCGGGATTGCGGAATGCGGCTTTGGGGTTGCGCATCGCCTGCTTGGCGGCGGCCGCCAGCATCGGGCCGCGCACCGAGGCGGGGAAGGCGGCCGGATTGCCCGACACCATCCAGTCGTCGCCGGCCCGTACCAGCCGACCAACAACGATCATGCCCTTCTTCAACGGCTTGAATGCCCGGCGGCCCAGGTTGGACCGGGCCCGGTACGTGAGCTCGTCAACGAAGTTGAACATCACCAGGGCGTCGTTGTCCTTGCCGGTGACTTCAAAGATGCCCTCGACGACGTCCCGCCAGCCCAGCAGCATGTCCCGTTCGGCGTCGGTCAGCTCCGGGTGGACCGCAACGAACGCTTCGACCACCGTGTCCCCCGACGGGAGCCGGCGCTGCAACACGAAGTGATCGAGCGCCATGGAGAACAGCGACTCATCGTTCACTACTCCGTCGGGGAAGTTCTCCGCGATCACCGCGGACAATTCGCGGTCGAATCGAGGAGACATGGCGAAGTCCACCAGCATTCCCTTGAGGCTCCCGGCCCGCTCCATCAGATCCACTCGGTACCTCCGGCTCCCAGACGCTAAGTTCCGGGCGGCTTTAGCTTAGAGCCGCGGCGCGCGCCGCGCCCTGAAGCAGTTCCGATCACCAACGGGTGAGCGTACGTCCGGGGTTCGACGCTGGTTCAAAGATTCGATCGGGCCGTCCGCCATGGCCAGGCACCGGAGGACCCATGTCAGGGGTGGCGGGCGACGACACCTTGCAGGTCGTGGGTGAGGAGAACTTTCCAGCCCTCGACACGGGCAGCGTCGAAGATGCGCTGTGCGACAGCAAGCTGCCGCTGCTCGTCACGTTCCGTGTCGTGCACGCTGACCCAGTACTGATACTGCGTCAACGGAAGATCGGTATCGTCTTCGAAGTCGTGATCACTATGGAAGTACACATGCGTGCGACCGACAGCCAGGGCAGGCGCCGGATCCGGATCGGCGCTGGGCTCGAACTGCTCGCCTAGAGCCGCTTCGATGGCTTGCTGAACGGCGTCCGCAGGCTGGCTACTTGCGATGAAAACCTCGTCATCGGCGCTCATCATCGCCTCCCTCCCGCACCTTGCTGATCAAGAAATCCTCCCCCAGGATCAGGATGCTGTCGAACCCGTCGCCGCCCCAGGGGCTGCCGATGAACCGTGCGACCCCGTGTTCTGCGGTCATCTCATCGATGCCGCTGCCCCGCGTGTCAATGACGACGTGAGGTGCCTGGCCTCGTGCGCTATGCAATTGGTTGACAACGGTGCTGTCGGTCGCCCCTTGCTGAAGGCTCTTGAACTCCGTGACCCGATCGTTGACTCGTGCATCGGGCTTCCGTTGACGGATCGCGGGGTCTTCCGGGAGTGCCACCACCGCAGCGCCCCGATCCGCCAGCCATATTGCAATGCGGTGTTCAGCGGGGAGGAACCGCCGGTCACGCTCATCGACGACACCCAGCCCGATACGGTTGACTTCGCCACGGGCCAGCGGTTCCTGCCATTCGGGGCGGTTGGCCGCTGGCTGCCAACGATCGGCGCGCTCGGGACTTGCACCTGCTCTCCGGTCAGATGGAGGCCGGGCATCACGGCGAGACGCGCTTTCTGGCGAGGTCTCACCTCGCAGCCGTTCGTGGTCACGTCGCGGCACCAGGGAGAGCTGGCCGCCGCGATACCGCGGCGATGACGGGTGTGCCGGAGACATCTGGTCCAGCCGCTGCCGCAGATCCGCGAGGGAATAACCCTCTGGCCGGGAGGGAGAACCCGGCCGGTCCGTGGGCACGCCGCCTCCCGGAGTAGCCAGCTCGTTACGACGAGGTCATCGTACGGCGAGTCCAGCGCGTCAGGTCTCCCCGGCGAGGGCAGTGTCCTCGGGTGATCCGGTGATCTCGTCGAGCAGTTCGGCGAACATGGCCGGTATCCGCGGGTCGTGGATGAGGCGTTCGTCCAGGTAGTCGCCGAACAGCTGCAGCGGACTGCGCCCCGCCCGGCGCGGCTTGCCGTTCCGCGCTCCCGGTACGCAAGGCAGGTTGGATGCGAAGAGGCTACTGACCTGGCGCGTTGACAGTGAGTCCGGCGGTCCTGGCCGCGTCGGCTAGGCGATTGTCATAGGTGACGAACGAAACGGGCTTGCTGCGGACGCGCAAGGCGGTCGCAAGGTGTATAGCGTCTAGGCTGCGGACGCTGGCGGGGGTAATACCTCGGGCAAGGCCCCGGATTTCCGCGCTTAGATCCACGAGATCGATGAGGTCAAGCACGGGAGGCAGCCTGGTAATGGCTTCGGGCGCGTGCCGGGCCAGGGCGCGGAAAGACTCCACCTCTGCAAGCACCGAGCTGACCCAGCCGGTGTCAGATCGTTCAGCTAGCCAGTCACGCAGCGCCTGTGATTCTGATTCGGCGTGGACGAGCTTCACTATGGCTGCCGAGTCAAGGTAGATCATCACCGCTCTGCTTCGCGCGCCCGGGACAACTCGTCAGCCACATTGATGCCGTCGGGTTCCCCTAGTGGCATCGCGAGGATCGCGCGGCGCATTTCGGCAGCGCGTTCGCGACGGGCGGCTGTCTCCAGCACTGCCTGCCGGATGGCTGCGGACCGGGAGGTGCCGTCGTGGGTCAGCACATCGAGCGCGTGCTCAGTGCTTTCATCGGTGCGGATCGTGATGGTCTCGGGCATGACTTGAGCATAAGACAGTGTGTCTTACAACTCAACGCCGATCAGCCGCATCAGGTCTCGCCGGCGAGGGTGGCGTCCTCGGGTGACCCGGTGATCTCGTCCAGCAGGTCGGCGAACATGGCCGGTATCCGCGGGTCGTCGATGTCGCGCTCGTCCAGGTAGTCGCCGAACAGTTGCAGCGGGCTGCGCCCCGCCCGGCTCGGCTTGCCGTCCCGCGCGCCCGGCTGCGGCCGGTGCGCGTCGTCGAGCATCACCTCGAGGGCGTTGGGCAGCTTCTCCCGCACCAGGTCGCCCAGGCCGGCCCGGCCGGGCTCGGCGAGCACGACCCGCAGGTAGGCGTCGGGGGCCTGCTCGCCCTCGGCGATGACCTGGTCCAGCGGGCCGCGCAGCGTCTTCAGCCGGCGGCCGCCTTTCACGGGCACCGGCCTGGCGTCCGCGCGGATGCCCGGCGCGGCGGTGACGATCAGCGCGGCCGGCTCGTTCGCCTCCTCGCCGAAGTCGATGGGCAGCGGGGAGCCCGAGTAGAACATGGGGCACGGGCCCGCGATCTCCTGCTGGCGGTGCAGGTGGCCGAGCGCCACGTAATGCGCGGTCGCCGGGAACATGCTGGCCGACAGCTCGTAGTCCAGCGTGGTCTGCACGTCCCGCTCGCCGCCGCCGCGGCGGCCGCCGAGCAGGGTCGCGTGCGCCATGATCACGTTGACGGTGTCCGGGGTGAAGCCGTCGGTGAGCAGCCTGACGATGCTGGCGACCTGGTTGGCGTAGTCGCGGCTGTGGTCGGCGGTCTCGTGCAGCAGGATTTCGGCGGCGCGGACCGCGTACCGGTGCGACAGGAACGGCAGCGCCGCGATGTTGATCGCCTCGCCGCTGCGCGTGCGGAGCCGGAGCAGTCCCCCTGCCTCTGGCCGTTTGGGGGCACCGAGAATGTGCAGTCCCAGCTCGGCGAGCACCGGCCGGTACAGCTGATCGAGCAGTGCCTGGTTGTCGTGATTGCCGCCGATCACCACGACCTGGCGGCCGTCCTCGCGCAGCGCCAGCAGGCTGCGCATGACCAGGCCCTGGCTCTTCGGGGTGGGGGCGGCGGTCTCGAACAGGTCACCGGCGACGAGCACGACGTCGGCGTCCTCGTCGCGGGCGGTCTGCGCGATGCTGCGCAGAGCGGCGTCGTGCTCGTCGTACCGGTCCCGGCCCTTGAGGACCTTGCCGACGTGCCAGTCGCTGGTGTGCAGGATCTTCATCCGCTGGCCCCCCGCCCGACGCCTCGCTTGCCGGTCGAGCCTACGGCCGGGGTCTGACGCTTGTTCGGGCTTCGACCGGACCGCGCACGCGGAATCCGGTCACTCCCGGGCGCGGTCAGCGTGATCCCGCATCCGGAGGCGAGAACTGGCGGCCTCACAAACCGGCGGTCGCGTGCGTCTTCTCCATACAGAGGAAGTGATTGAAGGAGGTAAGCGATGGCGACGGACACTGCTGCGACCGCGGTCACCGAGCACACGGTAGTCGCGACGAAGCTGGGCGAGCTGACGATCGTGCGGGACGCGGACTGGCTGGTCGGACTGTACTTTCCGCGGCACTGGCCCAAGCCTGACCGGGCGACGTTCGGCCCCCGCACCGACCACGGATTCGACGACGTGGCGGAGCAGCTCGATGAATACCTCGCCGGCGTCCGGGGCGAGTTCGATCTGCCGGTTGAGGCCCGTGGCACCGAGTTCCAGCGCCGCGTCTGGGATCTGGTCGCGCAGGTGCCATACGGGCGGACGACCAGCTATGGTGACCTGGCCCGGCGGCTGGGTGACGACGTGACCGCTCAGGAGGTCGGGGCCGCGGTGGGCCAGAACCCGCTGTGCATCCTGATCCCCTGCCACCGAGTCATCGGAAGCACCGGGAAGCTGACCGGATACGCGGGCGGCCTGGGCCGTAAGCGGGCGCTGCTCGAGCTCGAGCAGGCCAGGATGGCGCGTGTACGGCGGGCGCTCGCGCTGGGATCTCACAAAAACCAGGGACAGGACGTTTACATGGCATGACGGGAAAGCAGCCGTTCGAAACGGTCGTGGCCGCGCACGGGGCAGTCGTGCTGCGCGTCTGCCGGGCCGTACTCGGGCCTGTCGACGCCGACGACGCCTGGTCGGAGACGTTCCTGTCCGCGATGAAGGCCTACCCGGACCTGCCGGCCGGCGCCAACGTCGAGGCCTGGCTGGTCACCATCGCTCACCGCAAGGCCATCGACGTCACCCGCGCCGCAGCCCGACGCGCCATACCCGTCGCCGAGACCCCTGAGCATGCGGCCACGGCCGCCGCGGACGGCTCCGGCCCTGGCCCCGGTTCCGGCCTGGACGGTGACCTCGCCGATGCCGTGGCGGGGCTGCCCGCGAAACAGAAACAGGTCATCGCCTACCACTACCTGGCCGGGCTCCCCTACACCGAAGTCGCCGCCATCCTGGGCGGCACTACCGATGCGGCCCGGCGCGCCGCCGCGGACGGCATCGCCACACTCCGGCGCACCTATGCCTGGGGCGCCACCGGAACGCAAGGAGAACCCCGATGAACGCGGATGACCTGGCCCGTGACCTGGCGCGCGCCTTCCCCGGCACCCCTGGACACCTGGGCCGGCTGCACGACCGGCTGATCGAGGCCGCGCAGCGAGACGGCATCCTGGATGTTGCCTACCGGACCGTCGATAGCCCCGTCGGCCCGCTGCTGCTGGCCGCCACCGAAGCCGGCCTGGTCCGGGTCGCCTACGCCAGCGAGGACCACGACACGATCCTGCAACTGCTGGCCGACCGGATCAGCCCGCGCATCCTGAGCGCCCCCGCCCGCCTGGACCGGCCCGCGCGAGAACTCGAGGAGTACTTCGCCGGTCGGCGGCGCAGTTTCGACCTGCCGCTGGACTGGCAGCTGTCGGCCGGGTTCCGGCGCACCGTGCTGAGCCACCTGCCCGAGATCGGCTACGGGCACACCGCGAGCTATGCCGCCGTCGCCCGGCTAGCCGGCAATCCGCGGGCGGTCCGGGCCGCCGCCACCGCCTGCGCGACCAACCCGCTGCCGGTCGTCGTGCCCTGCCACCGCGTCATCTACTCCGACGGCCGGCCGGGCCGCTACCTCGGCGGCCCCGACGCCAAGCGCACCCTGCTCACCCTGGAGGCAGCAGCATGAGTCATACCGTCATTAAGACAGCAACGGCCGCCGCGGCGCGTGCCGCCGGCCGACCGGGCAGGCGAGTGGCCGACAGCCGCCCCGCCGCGACGTGGCCTGACCGGGTCGAGTGCGCCGACTGGGATGCCATCCGCGCCGACCTCGACTGCTACGGCTGCGGCCTGATCGGGCCCCTGCTCCGCCCGCACGAGGCAGCCGGGATCGCGGCGCTCTACACCGACGACGCCCGCTTCCGGTTGACCGTCAACATGGGCCGGCACCGCTTCGGCGAAGGCGAGTACCGCTACTTCGCCGAGCCGTTCCCCGAGGCGGTCACCGCGCTGAAGCAGGCCCTCTACCCGAAACTGCTGCCGATCGCCCGCGCCTGGTGGACCAGGCTGGGCCGCGAGGCCCCCTGGCCGGACAGCCTTGAGGAGTGGCTGGAGATGTGCCACGCCGCCGGGCAGACCAAGTCCACGCCCATCCTGCTCAAGTACGGCGAAGGCGACTGGAACGCCCTGCACCGTGATCTGTATGGCGAGCTGGTGTTCCCGATGCAGGTCGTGATCAACCTCAGCGACCCGGGCGCCGACCATACCGGCGGCGAGTTCTTGTTGTACGAGCAGCGGCCCAGAGCCCAGTCCCGCGCGACAGCCACGCTCATCCCGCACGGACACGGGCTCGTGTTCACCACCCGCGACCGCCCGGTGGAATCCAGCCGCGGCTGGTCGGCCGCGCCCGTCCGGCACGGCGTCTCGGTGATCCGTTCCGGCCAGCGGTTCACGCTCGGCCTCGTCTTCCACGACGCGGCCTGATGCGCCAAGAATCGCTGCGCCGGATATCCACGCTCGCCTGACTGCCGGATGCTGCGATCGCAGGTGCCTAGAACGGCGGGACGTCGTCGTCGGCGCCGGGGATGGTGGCGAACGGGTCGGCGGGCCGCGCCGGGCCGGTGTCGTGCCCGGCCCACTCGCCCTTCTCGCTGGGCCGGGTCGCCCACGCCGGGAACGGGAAGTTGACGGCCAGCGGCACCGGGATGTCCGGCTGGGCGATGAACATCGTGCCCGGCTTGGCCAGCGTGGCGCGCTGCCGCTGCGCGGGCGGCAGGTAGCCGTACTCGGGACGTTCGGCCTCGGCGGCGTCGAGCCGCCCGGCGACCCGGATCGCGCAGTTCGACAGGATCCGCCGCTCGACCTCGCTGGCGGTCTGCTGCGCCCCGATGAGGATGACGCCGAGCGACCGGCCGCGCTCGGCGACGTCGAGCAGGATCTGCTTGATCGGGCTGTCCCCCTCCCGCGGCGCGTACTTGTTCAGCTCGTCGAGCACCACGAACATCAGCGGCCGCGCCGTCCCCTGCCGCTCCTTGCGGGCGAACTCGCCGCGCAGCGTGACCCCGACGACGAACCGCTGCGCCCGGTCCGGCAGGTTATGCAGGTCCACGACCGTGACCTGCGCTTTCGACGTCGTGATCGACCGCTCGCCGCGGTGTGCCAGATCGCCGCGGATGACCGCCTCCAGCGGCCGCACCGCCGACCGCAGCCGCCGCAGCAGCGCGTTGACGCTGCCGGTGACGGTGCTGCCCGCCACCCAGTCCCGCCGGGTATCTTCCTCGCCGAGCTCGTTCTCCAGCAGCGTGATCAGGTCGCCGAACGTGCGGATGATCTGGTCGTTCGCGTCATCGACGTTGCGGATCCGGACCGCTCCCTCGTCCCCCGCCGGGATCGCGTCGCGGCGCAGCCGGGCGGCGACCTGCGCGATCAGCATCGTGTACTGGGCCCGCTCGTCCTCGGCGTCGGCGAACACGAACGGCAGCAGCTCATCGGCGCAGAACTCCGCCAGCGTCCAGTAGAACGGGCTGACCGCCCGGTCGCGGGCGGAGACATCCGGGGTACCCGCCGGGTCGTTCCGCCGCGGGGGCGCGAAAACCCTGACATTTCCGAACGGCTCCGACGGCAGCCCGAGCTTGTCATACAAGGCCCGCTGATCGGGGGTGAGCCGGCTGTTCGCGTAGTCGAGGAAGAGAAGGTCCTCGCCCTTGACGCTGAAGATCAGCGCCTTGGTGTTGTGCGCCTCGGCGGCCAGCACGCCGCAGTTGGTGATCGAGTGCAGCAGGAACATCGCGAACGACGTCTTGGTCGCGATCCCGGACACGCCGGAAATGGACACGTGGGCGCCGCGGGTGCCGTCCACGAACTCGAAGTTGACGTAGACGGGCTGGCCGTCGCGGCCGAAGCCGACCGGGACCTTGGAATCGCCCATCGTGTCGAAGTACAGGGCCGAGTCACGCTCCGGGCCGGCTGCCCTGGAAACCTTGGCGCCGGGCAGCGGCGGGACGTAGATCTCGGGCTCGACCCGGGTGACGGCGACCTCGGCGACCTCGCATACCTCGGCCGGCAGCGCGCCCTGCTCGATGAGGAACACGTCGGAGGCGAACCTTGCTCCTTCGTGCACCGCCTCGATGTTGGTGACCACGCCTGCGATCCGCACCGGCGGGTGGCCGGGGAGCTCGCGGCGGGTGATGAGCACGTCGTCGAGCTGGACGTACTGGCCGGGGGCCAGGCCGACCGAGAACTGGAGCGGGGTCGCCGGGACCGTGCCCACGACCAGGCCGAGCGCGTTGCCGCCCGGGCTGCTGGCTTCCCCGTTCAGTCCGCTGGTCATGTGACTCCCGCCCCGGTGCCTCGGCTGCCGGTCGCAGCCTACGACCGGGGTCCGACTCTTGTTGTGCATTCTGCTGGTCGCAACGGCCAAGTGAACCCGTCACCTCTACGGCCGCAGCAGCCTCAATCCGTCGTGCTCAGCGAAATCCTCGAAATCCTTGAGGTTGAGCGTCGCGAGCGGCACGTCGTAGGCGAGGCAGCAGGCAGCGATCCAGGTGTCGTTGACCGGTCGGGGTCGTCCCCGCTGGGTGGCCGCTGCCGACAGATTGCCCCAGGTAACTGCGATGTGCCGACTAGCCGAGATGACGGGCTTGTTGGACAGCCAGTCCTCGAGCATCGCGAGGTTGCGTGGTCCCCAATGGCGGAGTCTGGTCCACTTGGCCAGCTCGCCAACGGTCACGAACGTAAGCAGCGGCTGCCTGCCGACCAGGCGCGTGGCCAGTCTCGGCGGGAGACGATCGCGAAAGGACCGCGAGGCGACATCGGTGTCGAGTACGACGGCCCCGGCTGACGGCTCAGGCAAGGTCGGCGTGGCGCGATTCGGTAACGAACGCGAGAAACTCGGCCAGCTCTTCGTCCGTCTCGAACGCGTCGCTGCGCAGTTCGTCGACCGACCTGATCGGGTGGGCGCCCGGCGTTCGCCCGATCAGCTCGTCGAGCGGTATCTGATCGCCATGGCCGGGTTTCGGTGTGTGTTCGGCGCTCGTGCTCGTCGTAATCCCCTCCATCGTGCTCCACTCAATTGTCGCACCAGGTAGGCCTCCGCTGCCGGTCGCAGCCTACGACCGGGGTCCGACGCTTGTTCGGGATCGTCGGTCCGGATCGCGGCTGGGCTTGTGGCAACGTGTATTACATTGACTACAATGTAGTGGTGACCACTCCGCTGTCCATCCGCTTCGACGAGGCGCTGCTGGCCCGCCTGCGCCGCCGGGCTAGCACGATGACCACCTCCACCACCTCGGCGCTGGTGCAGCGACTGGTTGACGAGGGCCTGCGGATGGCTGACCATCCCGGGGTGATCTTCAAGGACGGACCGTCGGGACGCAGGGCTGCCCTGGCCTACGGCCCTGACATCTGGGAGATCATCAAGTTCCTGGCGGAGATTGACGAGCGTGACGTGGCCGCGCTGGACGCCGCTGCCGAGGTGTTCGCCGTGGACGCCAGCCGGATCTCGACGGCGCTCAGTTACTACGCCGATTACAAGGATGAGATCGACGCCGAGATCGCCGAGGCCGACGCCGCGTCGGCGCGCGCCGAAGAGGCTTGGCGCATCCAGCGGCACCTCATCGCATGAGCCAGCCCGGCGCTGGGCTGCTCCTCCTCGATGAGATGTTCTCTCCCGCGATCGCGGCTGCCTTGCGCGACCTGGGGCACGACGTGGTCGCGGTGGCCGAGCGACCCGAACTGCGCTCCATGACCGATGCCGAGGTCTTCGCCTGGGCTACCGCCCGGGGGCGGTGGCTGCTCACGGAGAACGTCAAGGATTTCCGGCCGATCCTGCTCCAGGCTCTGCAAGCCGACAATCCCGCTCCGGGAATCCTGTACACCAGCAGCCGGGCCTTCCCCCGCTCCAGGAAGAACCCTGGCCCGCTCATCCAGGCTGTTCACGCCTGGCTGGACGCCGGACCGCCCGCCGTGCCGCTCACCGAGGACTGGCTGCTCAACCGAGAGCATCCCTGACCCAGGCGTCGTGGTAGCGCACCGGTGGCCCGTGCCGACAAGTTGCCCAGGTAACCGCGACCGATAACTGGTACTGCACATATGTAGGCTTGTACGATAACCCTTAATAAGGAGAGTGAATGTCAAGGGTTATCCGCCGCCGCTGGCCTGGCGACCAGAGTGCGTCGACGCGCCGGGCCCGGCTGTCCTGCGAGTACGAAGCCTATGTTCCCGACAAGCTGGCCGGTCGGCACTTCACGCTGGACGGTGACGTGGCAGCCGATGTGGCTGATGCCGAGGCGGCCATCGCCCGGATGAACGCGGAGGCGTCGGCCCTGGCGGACACCGAAGCCATGGCGCGTCTCCTGCTCCGGGCCGAATCGGTGGCCTCCTCCCGGATCGAGGGCCTGGAGGTCGGCGCGCGGCGGCTGCTGCGCACCGAGGCAGCTCGTGAGCTGGGCGAGCGAACCGTGGATGTCACCGCCGCCGAGGTGCTCGGCAACATCGACGCGATGAACTCCGCCGTGCACAGCATCGGTGCCGGGGACACGATCACCCTCGATACGCTGCTGGACTTCCACAGGCGCCTGCTGGCCGGCACCCGCCTAGCCGGGCACGCGGGCAGGCTGCGCGAGACCCAGAACTGGATCGGCGGGAGCGACCACAACCCCTGCTCGGCGGCCTTCGTTCCCGCGCCGCCCGAGTTCATCGGTGACCTCATGACCGACCTCTGCTCGTTCTGTAATGACGAGTCTCTCCCAGCCGTCGCGCAGGCCGCTATCGGGCACGCCCAGTTCGAGACCATCCACCCGTTCCCGGACGGCAACGGCCGGACAGGGCGCGCACTGATCCACCTCGTGCTGCGTCGGCGGGGGCTGACTCCACGGGTTCTCCCGCCTATCTCCCTCGTGCTTGCGACCTGGGCCAGGGATTACGTCGACGGGCTTACGGCTACCCGTTACCGGGGCCCGGCCACAGGTAGGGCCGCCGCGACCGGGCTCAACCTGTGGGTGGGGCGGTTCGCCGGCGCCTGCCGCCGCGCGGTCGAGGATACGACCGCGTTCGAGAGGCGCGCCGAGCAGATCGAGCAAGAATGGCGCAACCAGGCGGGACGAGTTCGCGCCAACTCCGCCACGGACCTGCTGCTGAGCGCCATCGTTGGCGCGCCGATGTTTACTGTCAGGGGGGCCGCCGAGCTTATCGGCCGCAGCTATCCGCAGGCGAACGATGCCGTGCAGCGACTGGTGTCGGCCGGGGTTCTGTCCCAGGTCACCATCGGCCAGCGGAACCGCGCGTTTGAGGCCCCGGCGATCATCGATGCGTTCACCGACCTGGAGCGGCAACTCGCCAGCCCGGCTGCGGACACTCGCTCGTCACCGCCGTCCCGGCGCGTCCCGCCCCGACGGCCGAAACGCTCCGGCGAAAGCCCGGAATCAACCAGAACGTCCTGACCAGGCAGAGCCACCATCTGGGTTCTCAGCGAATCGCACAACTCACAGCTTGGGCCAGAATCGAATATGAAGTCAGTCAAGACACGAAAGCTCTTATATCACGACAATTTACGACTGATACGCGCTGACTGCCTAGCTCGCGAGGAGTTATTTGGCTGAATGTGCCGATAGGCCTGCGAGCAGCCTGTTTGCGGGGCACCATGGTGATGCAGATCCATCAGCGCAATCGCTTGATCACACGCAGTGGCCGGGGGAGCCAGACCACGGCGTCGCGTCGGGCGGTGAGAGCGCGCATCACACTCCGAGAGGCTGCCTGCGATGGCCCACCATGCTCCGCCGGGCAAGAGCCAAGCTCCGCCGGGCAAGAGCCCCGAAACGCTAGCTACTGTCGCGGTCCTGCTCACCGTCGCGATCATCGCCGCGCTATGGGTCCCCATCTACGCGCGCCTGACGCCGAAGCTCGGCCCGTTCCCCTTCTTCTACTGGTACCAGTTCATCCTGGTCCCCGTCACCGCCATGCTGACCTGGGTCTGTTACCTGCTGCTCAAGACCAGGCATGCCCGGGACGCGCGGCCAGAGCACGGCAGGGGTGCGCACCGGTGAGCCACCTGAATACGGTCACGGTCACCATCCTGGTCGCCTCGTTCCTGATCGTCACCCTGATCGGCTTCGGCTCGGCCCGGTGGCGCCCGGCCGAGGATCCGATGCAGCTGAACGAGTGGGGGCTCGGCGGCCGGGGCTTCGGAACCTTCGTCAGCTGGTTCCTGCTCGGCGGCGACCTGTACACCGCTTATACCTTCATCGCCGTGCCGGCGCTGGTCTACGCCGCAGGCGCCGCGGGGTTCTACGCGCTGTCCTTCACGATCCTGGTCTTCCCGATCGCGTTCGTCTTCGCGCCGCGGCTCTGGTCGGTCGCCCGCACGCACGGCTACGTCACCATCGGCGAGTTCGTCCGGGGCAGGCACGGCTCGCAGGGCCTCGGGCTCGCGGTGATGGTGACCGGGATCCTGGCTACCATGCCCTACATCGCGCTGCAGCTCGTGGGCATCGAGTCGGTGCTGACCGTCCTGGGCGTCGGCAGCAGCTCGCACAACGCGCTGGTCCGGGACCTGCCGCTGATCATCGCGTTTGCCGTCCTGTCCGCGTACACGTTCCTGGCCGGACTGCGCGCGCCAGCCCTGATCGCGTTCGTCAAGGACATCCTCATCTACGCGACGGTCATCGTCGCGCTCGTATACATCCCGGGCAGGATCGGCGGCTGGACGCACATCTTCAGCGTCGCCTCGACGCACCTGAAGACGGTCAACCCGGAGACCCACAAGCCCTTCGGCAGCGTCGTCGTGCTGCCGGCCGGCGAATGGGCCTACGCCAGCCTCGCCCTCGGCTCCGCGCTCGCCCTGTTCATCTACCCGCACGCGATCACCGGCATATTCGCCGCCAAGCGGCGCGACGTGATCAGGCGCAACGTGTCCATGCTGCCGGCCTACTCGCTGCTCCTCGGGCTGATCGGGCTGTTCGGTTACATGGCGCGGGCGGTGCCGGCGGTGAACGCGGGCGTGAAGGCAAACGGCGGCAACGCCCAGCTGTCGGTGCCGCTGCTGTTCGCGCACATGTTCCCGGCCTGGTTCGCGGGGATCGGCGATTCGGCGATCGTGATCGGCGCGCTGGTCCCGGCGGCGATCATGTCGATCGCGGCGGCGAACCTGTTCACCCGCAACATCTACAAGGAGCTGCTCAAGCCGGACGCGACGCCCGCGCAGGAGACGCGGGTGGCGCGGATGGCCTCCCTGTTCATGAAGGTCGGCGCGCTGGGCTTCGCGCTGGCACTGAACAAGACGTTCTCGATCAACCTGCAGCTGCTCGGCGGGATCTGGATCTTGCAGACGCTTCCGGCGACGGTGATCAGCCTGTTCACCCGCTGGTTCCACCGGTTCGCGCTGATCATCGGCTGGGCCCTGGGGATGGCGTACGGCACGTTCCAGGCGTACCGGACGCCGGGCGGCGGGCAGGCGCACTTCGGGGCGACGGCGGCTCCGGTGTTCGGGCAGGTCATCTACATCGGGGTCGTCTCCCTGGCGATCAACCTGGTGGTCGCGGCCGTGCTGACGGTTATCTTCCGGAAGGCCGGGCTGCAGGACGGGTACGACGAGACCCGGCCCGAGGACTACACGGCCGATCCCGAGCCCGTGCCTCGCGCCACGCTGAAAACCAAAACCCTCAACGCGGAGGCCCCCATATCTCCGAACGGTTCCAACGGCAGCCATAGATCCCCGAACGGCTCCGATAGCAGTCGTAGCTCCGCGAACGGCGCCGATGGCAGCCGGAAATGGTCGTACGGGGCCGCTGATAGGAAGTGAGCCGCCTGGTATGGCGCTGAGCATCAAGGATCCCGAGACCGAGCGGCTCGCGGCCGAGACCGCTGCGCTCACCGGAGACTGCGTGACCGGTGCTGTCTGTCAGGCGCTACGCGAGCTGATCACGAAGCCTTGAATACCTTATCGAGGTGCCATTCCAGGAACTCGCGCTCAGGCCGGTCGGCGCGGCGGTCGGGCAGATGTATGACTTGTCCCGCCTGGGCGTAGAACTGCTCTTGCCCTGAACGATGTTGCGGGCAAACAGCGGCGGTGGGTCGACGGTGGCATCGTGGGCGAAGAACCGCACGTCCCTGACGAACAGGCATCCGATGTCAGGATCCTCGTTGGCTCCGATCGGCGTGCGTCGGTACTGGCCGATCCTGGCTCGCATCTGTGCGATGCTGTCCACCCCGTTGGCCTCGCCGAACAGTTGCCATGCCTCCGAGACAGTCAGCCGTGCCGAACTGCTGAAAAATCCCCCGCCGACGACCCTGTTATGCGGGTAGTGGGTCTTGAAGAAGAAGGGCTCACCCGGGCTGATGACGCGGAAGTCGCGCCCACCGCTGGGCTGCCAGAAGTTAACCTCCTGCACCTCTGGGCGTGCGCTCAGGAAGCGGTACCACTCGGCGTCGGTGACACCCACATACGCGCGCACGAAGGCAATTGTGCACTGTGCGGTCGCTGCGGGATAGCTCTACGCGCGGCGAGCGGTCACGGTTTGCAGGTCGCGGCTGAGGAGGGCCTTCCAGCTCGCCGCACCAACGGCTCCGAGGGAACGCCGTGAGCGACGAGCTGCTGAGATTCGTCACCCTCGGTGCTCTGCAGACTCGTCTATCAGCGCCCAGACCACCTTGCCGGTCGTGTCCTGCGTGGCGTACCAGCCCCACCGCTGGCTGATCGCCTCGACTAGCAGCAGCCCCCGGCCGCTTTCAGCGTCGTCATCGGTCTCCGTGCGCACCGGTGACTGGGGGTTGGCATCCCAGACCAGGATGGCGATCTGGGTGGTGTCGGACAACAGCCACAGCCGTACTGGGCAGATAGGCTCAGCGGCCCGTGCGGCAGCGACGGCATTGGTGAGCAGTTCGGAGACAAGCAGTTCGGTGTCGTCGCCTAGCCCCGCCAGGTCCCACTCCCAGGCGAGCTGCCGGGCATGCAGCCGCGCGCACGGCACCGCACCGGGCAGGGCACCGAGTTCCAGGAAACTGCGCAGGGGCCACTGACGGGGCATCGCCTGTCCTTGGTCTGACGGGGACGGCGGGACCGGCACCGGAGCTGTGCTGTGCCCGGGACTGCTGAGCAGTACGGGGGTCGCAGTCCTGTCCACGGTGCCGCCCCTGCTCTGCCGCGACTGGCATGTTCTGTCTATGTAGACCGCTAAACGACCTAGGCTGATCATAGAGCTGTCCTTACAGATAGTCAATACAGCATCACATCTGCCTAGGCAGCTAGCATGTCGGGTATGCAGCCCATCGATCCGGCAGAGAAGCGGCAGCCGAACGTCCAAATCGCCGCCTCGATCCGAGCGGCCATCCTCACCGGCGAGCTTGAACCCGGGTCGCAGCTCCCGCCCGGCCACGAGCTGGCCAAGTTCTTCGGTGTCTCTCGGATGACGGTGCAGACCGCCATTCGCACTCTCCGAGACGAGGGCTTTGTGCGCAGCCGTACCGGGAGCGGTGTCTACGTCCGCGACCAGGCAAGCCTCCCTGTCCCCACCGAGAAGGATCATCCGCTGGCGGGAGTAGCGACGTTCCTGTTTGAGATGGGCCACCTGAAGCAGCTTCCACGTTCGGGCTGGCTTCTGCTCGGCATCCCTCAGCCGGAGACCGTCGCCGAGCACTCTTTTCGTGTCGGTGTCGTGGGCATCACGCTGGCCGCCCTGGAAGGCGCCGACGTCGGGCGCACTGCCGCCCTGTGCCTCATGCATGACTCCCACGAGACCAGGATCGGCGATGTCCCCTCGGTCGGGCGTGCTTACGTCACCACGGCCGTGCCAGAAGCCGTATCGGCCCACCAGACATCGGCCATGCCTGACACTGCGGCCAAGGTCATTCAGGATTCTCGTTGCCGAATACGAAGCCGCCGAGACCCCCGAATCGCGGGTCGCCCACGACGCGGACAAGATCGAGACCCTGATTCAGGCCGTCGAGTACCAGGCCCAGGGCCACGACACCGCCGCCTGGCAAGAGTCGTCGCTGGCCGCCCTGCGGACTGACTCGGGACGACAGCTCGCCCAGGCAATCGGCTCGACCGATTCTCACAGCTGGTGGTCTGCGTTCGCCGCGTCTTACGGCGAGCTGCGCGCCAGCACGCTCGAACGTGCCCGCAGGCAACATGACGGAAGCACGACGGCGCTACCGCCGTCTCCAGAAACATGATCGGCCTTCTGAGGATCAAGGGCTAGTTAGCAGCCAGCGGATCGGGAGTCGCCTCGCCCTGCGCGTCGCGCCAGGTCTGGTTCCACTCCTCGACTTCGATATGCCGGCGGATCGCTGCTGAGACCACAGCGGACAGGTTTTCCTGGCTGGGACCCGCGGACACGCCGCCGTTTCCGTGAGGTCCCGGCCATTTGCGACGTGGGTGCAAGGGTCGGATGATGATCATTCCTGGCAGCGCGGAATATTGGCAGCTCTTCGATGGCTTCCAGCGCTCCGCGTACCGCCTGGAGACTCTGCAGTACTACCAGGCCGACAGCGAAGCAGGGCCGCTGCGGGCCTTCCTGGCTGGCCAGCCCCAGCCCCGAGCTGCCAAGCAAGGACAGGTGGGTCTCCCGGATACGGGACGCCCGGGCGGCCGCTAAGACAATGAGCCGCGTCCGCGTGGTAGCCGAGCCACTCAGCGATTACCTGCGGTACGAGCTGTCGTGGTCGTACCCGTCGAACGTGGCGGCGGGTGAGGACTTCCGAATCATGCGGCAGGGCACGGCTGAGATGCTGGGCCTGCCGGAGCAGGATTACTGGTTGTTCGACAGTGAGGTACTCGTCTGGTTTCGGTACGACTCAGCCGGTCGCCTGGTCGGTGCCGAGGTTGAGCAGGACGCGGAGATGATCCTGCAGGCGACTCGGTCGAGTGAAAGCGCGCTTGCCGCCGCGATCCCTTACCGCGAATACATGGACGGCCACGCGCACGTGGCTCAGCGCTAGAGAAGAGTCCCATCCTGTGCCAGAGGCCAGCTACCTGCCGGAACGCCTCAAGCTCGCAGCCTCTCTGCGAACCCTGCGCGAGGGAACCGGCCAGTCGGGCACCCGGTTCGCGCAGCGGCTCGGATGGTAGCAGTCGCGCGTGTCCCGGCTGGAGACAGGCAAGATCTTCCCTACCGAGGATGACATCCAGTCATGGGCTAGCGCCGCCGATGCCCCGCCCGGTGCCATCCGGGATCTGCTGGCCCAGCTCGAACGCGCCCGGCGGGCCGAATACGCGACGTGGTCTGAGCAGTACCGTCGCAGTGGCGGCGCGGCCGGTAAGCAGATCAGTATCGGACAGCTCGAGGAAGCATCGACTCGTATCGCCAAGTTCCAGCCGGTCATGATTCCCAGCCAGCTGCAGACCGAATACGCAGGTGAGCTGCTGCGCTCAACATCAGGGCCCAAAGCATGGGGTGCGAGCGAGGACGACATCACCGCAATGGTGGCCACTCGTATGCAGCGACAGCAGATCTTGTATATGTCAGGCAAGCGAATTCAGCTCGTCATTCTGGAGGCTGCGCTCCGAACCCGGCTGGTCTCAACGACCGCACATCGCGGGCACCTGGACCGCATGCTCGCGCTAGTGTCGCGTGAACGAAGTTCTCTTACCTGCGTGGTAATGCTGGAGTCATTCGCTCACCCGACCGATCATGCCGTGATCGAGATCGTCTGACCTGCGAGACCTGCCATGATGATTGCTGACGCACGCCGGGACGCCATCGATCCAGCCGGGAGAGATGATGCTGGAGCGCAGTGCCTTGATTGGCTTCGTGGGGGTATCCGACCTGGACAGTGCCAGGCAGTTCTACGGGGAGACACTGGGGCTGCCCATCGACGATGAGGAGAGTCCGTTCGCGCTCGTGGCGAACGCTAACGGGACGATGCTGCGGCTGACCGCCGTAGAGCAGCCGGTGGCTGCTCCCTACACGATCCTGGGGTGGAGCGTTGCGGACATCGTTTCAACGATTGACCAGCTCACCGCGCGCGGGGTCCGATTCACCCGGTACGAGGGAATGGGCCAGGACGAGCGCGGCGTGTGGACGGCACCAGGAGGCGCGAAGATCGCGTGGTTCCTCGACCCCGATGGCAACAACCTGTCCCTGACCGAGTTCGAGGCATCCGAGTAAGTAAACCTCGCTCACGGGACACTAGAGGGTCTGCCGTCGTTGGATCTTGGTGTCGTGCCAAGGTAGGGGCCGAACCATCGGAGACTAGGCTACAGCCGTTGACATCAGCGTGGAGGAGGACAGTGACTGCGGGTCGCGCTGCGGCCAGGCGGTGCCTGCCACGGCGGCGAGGAATCAGTCCACGGCCGCCTTGAGTACTCATGTTCCTCCGGTTGGCATTATGGGCTTGGTGCGGTCCGCCTGTTTTAGCGCCGTTCGCCTTCGCTCCCTCAGCCCGCCAGATTACTGCCCGAGGCGTCGCCATCGCGCTTTCCCCTTCCCGGTCTTCTCGTGACCGGGTCAAGCGCGTAGTACACCGCTACCGCAGCCTGCACCCCAAGGAACACATACGCGTTCCAGAACGCGACCCCCACCGCGAGCACATAGATCACCACCCCGATCGTGAACAGCAGCGTCGCCAGCGCCCGTTCCTCCTCCGGGAACGATGCCCGCAGCAACCTCCGCTTGTGCGACCCGTACAGCCACAGCCCCGCCCAGGCGAACGCATTCACCGCCATCGTCACCCCGTAGACGACCGCCGCAGTCTGCGTCCCCTGGCGCATGGCGAGGGCCACACCCAGCACCCCGGTCGGGTAGGGCAGGAACGTGATCGTCATCAGTAGGAACAGGTTGAGGTAGAACAGCCCCCGGTCAATCCGCTCGAAGTGGGTGAAGATCGAGTGGTGGTTGACCCACATGATCCCGATGATCAAGAAGCTGACGACGTAGGCGGCAAGGGAGGGCCAGCGGTGGGCGAGCTCGTGGCCGAGATCCGCGTAGTTTCTTGGCTGAGCGAGGCCCAGCACCAGCAGCGTGATCGCGATCGCGAACACGCCGTCGCTGAATGCCTCCACCCGTGACTTATTCATCGCCGCCAACCTAGCCCGCCGCAGCCGAGTTCCTGGCGCACCCTCGGCTTTCGGCGTAATTTCCGCTTCAGACCCGAGCGTTTCCGCAGGTTGATGTCGTGCTACGCGCTCAGGCTGTAGATCCACCCGCATTGCGTGTTGGCCGACGCCGACCGGATCGGTCAACGATGGTGCCGTCCGAGCCGTCGCCGAGACAGACCAGGCAGGTGCGAGATGAACGATGCATGGCAGGTCCGACCCACGCTGCCGGCCGGGGTATCGCGCAGGCTGCTCGACACCGCGAGCAGCCAGGCAGAAGCCATGTCCACCCCGATCACCGTGGTCACGGTGGACGAGTCCGGGGTCATCAAGGACCTGCACCGGATGGACGGTGCCCCGCTGGTGAGCATCCAGACCGCCTGGAACAAGGCGTACGCGGCTGCCGCGATCGGGATGCCGCCCGACGACTTCTACTCGGCGATCGAGTCCGACGGCGCGGCCGTCGCGTCCTTCGCAACCAGGCCCGGGCTCGCCCTCATCGGCGGCGGCATCCCAATAGTCGTGAACGGCCAGGTGGCCGGGGCGGTGGGCGTCGCAGGCGCCATGACCGCCGCCGAGGACCGTCAGATCGCAGAGGCCGCCGTCGGCGAGGTCAGCCGCTAACAGTGACGTCAGCGAAGGTCCCCGGTGCCCGAGAGGCCCGCGGCCCCCGCGCCCCCGACCTCAGCGGCGTCTCCGGCCCCAATACCCTGCGCCGCCCGCGCGGCAGCCGTGACCACGTTAACGAAACGCCGCACCGCCGGCCTGCTGTCCTCAGCCCGCCACGCGATGCACAACATCGCAGGCGGAACCCCCTCGGCAGCCACGAACGCCAGTCCCGGCCGGGCATGGAACGTCTCGGCTGATGCGGGACACAAGCTGACCCCGAGCCCGGCGATGACATGCTCGCGCCACTCGTCGATCGTCCGCGCCACCGCGCCGATGATCGGCACATCCCCGCCCGGCCGCGGACTCATCAGCCAGTCATCGCGCCACTGAACAGGATCTGAACCGTCCACAGCCTCCTCCGCCGCGATCCACGGCAGCCCTGCCACATCAGCCAGCCGCAAGGACGGCCGTGAAGCCAGCCGATGCCCGGAGGGCAGCACGAACACCCGCGATTCCGACGCGATCTCCTCCAGGCATAGGCCGGCAGCACCCAGCGGGGGCCGCACAAAGGACACGTCCGCGCTGCGATCCAGCAGCCCGGCAGCTGGCTGGTTCAGCTCGAACGACCGCAGCCGCACCTCCACCTGCGGCTCCGCACTCCGGAACGCCGCGATCAGCTCAGTCGGCAGCTCGCCCCCGGCCGCCACATTGAGCCCGACCACCAGCTCGCCAGCAACGGCACGAGCGGCATTCCGCGCCGCGGCCACAGAACGATCCAGGTCAGCCAGCGTGGCCTGCGCCCCATCAAGAAACGCAGCCCCCGCCGCCGTCAGCACAACCCCGCGACTCGTCCGTTCCAGTAGCTGAACCCCGAGCGCGCCCTCCAGCTGCCGGATCTGCGCGCTCAGCACCTGCTGGGCGACGTGCACGTTCCGGGCCGCCGCCGTGAAGCTCGCCGCCTCGGCGACCGCGCGAAAGTAGCGCAGGTGACGCAGCTCGATGTTCATCCAGGCCGATCGTATCGGGCGGCTTCCCCAAGCCTCGAGGAGCCCGAAGAGGCCCGGCATGACGAGCCTCTTCTAAGGCCAGAGACCCGTAGCAGCGCGGGATCGCTATGTCCACGCTGTCGACCACTTCCTGCTGCGCCGACGAGACCGAACGCCTACCCGCCTGACCAGTTCGGTGAGCGTCCACTCATGGCCAGGAGTCAAGAGCATGAGCGTCAGCAGGTCGGCCTGCAACCGTGACCGCAGGGGCAGGAGCAGGAGCAGCGGCGAGCGACTGAGCTTGCAGATCACGCAATATACGTCGCGTGATGTGCAATTGGCCCGGCCGAACCTCCCGCACCGGGCCGGTCACTGCCCCGCGGCGGGCAGCGGGCCCTCCTCCCGTCGTTCGCAAGGCCGCTCCGCAGCACTTCATGACCGACCTAGCCCGCGCAGCGCCTCGAGCAGCGCGACACGACCGCCGCGTTACTCCCCGGCGCTTCTCGTGGCATGGGACTCCTGTTGGAAAGGGTCGGGTGGGGTTGGCCGGGAGCTGAAGAGCGAGGCGGGCCGACGAGACATCACACAGGTTTCCCCAGTTTCTGGCCGACGGCAGTGGGTGGCGCCGCCCCCGCGCAGTGTTAGCGTCGCGTGCATGCGGCCGTCACATGTGTGCTAATGCTGGTTGACCTTCGTGCTAAAGTTGGACTATCAGGTGTGCTAAATATTGACTGGCGAGTCGTGGAGAACCTTGTGCCCGCGTACCTGCCGCGCCTTATCGACCCGTTGCTCGCCGAAGTCCTGGCCGACCATCCGGCGGTGCTCGTTACGGGACCGCGTGCCTGCGGCAAGACAACTACGGGGCGCCGCCACTGCACCGGACGGATCAGCCTCGATCGGCCTGCGGAAGCTGCCGCCGCCCGTGCCGATCCTGACGCCGCACTCGCCGGAGGTCCGTTCCCGCTTCTCGTTGACGAGTGGCAGGTAGTTCCGGAGATTCTCGGGGCGGTCAAGCGAGCCGTGGACGAGGGCACCGGCGCCGGACGCTTCGTGCTCACCGGCTCTACTCAGGCCGATCTTACCGCCGCAGGCTGGCCCGCCACTGGACGGCTGATCCGAGTCGAGATGTACGGGCTCGCCGAGCGCGAGATCGAGAACCAGACAGCAGAGCCTCCCTTGTTCGACCGCCTCATGGCAGGAGGCATGGATCAGGTCGCAGTACCGCGCGACCGGCTCGATGTGCGCGATTACCTGGCAAGGGCATTGCGCGGAGGGTTCCCCGAGGTCGCTCTGATCGGCAGTGACCGCGGACGGCGGAGATGGCTGGCTAGTTACATCGATCAGGTAGTGTCTCGCGACCTGGCGCTGGTCGGCTCGGTGCGCGACCCGATGCGATTGCGCCGTTACTTGCAGGTACTCGCAGCCAGTACCGGGGGGACTCCCACCCTGAAGACTCTTATAGACGCTGCCGGAATTGACCGCTTCACAGCGATGTCATACGACACGATGCTGGAAAGCCTGTTCATCACCGAACGGTTGCCCGCCTGGTCAGGCAACCGCCTCAGCCGCATGATCAGGCTGCCTAAGCGACATCTCGTCGACCCCGCGTTCGTGGGTCCTCTGCTGGGCGTGGATGCCCGGGCAGCCATGCGCGACGGGGACCTGCTAGGACGGATCCTCGACAGCTTCGTGGTCGCGCAGTTGCGCACTGACTGCGTCGTGAGCGACCTTACGCCACGGCTATTTCACGCCCGTGACGCTAACGGTCGGCACGAGGTGGATATCGTGGCCGAACTGGCCGACGGCCGGGTCCTGGGGATTGAGGTTAAGGCCAACTCCGCCCCCGGACCCGCCGATGCCCGGCACCTGCGCTGGCTCAGGGCAGCAATTGGCGGGAGGTTTGCCTGCGGCGTCGTCTTCCACACGGGCCCGCGCCCGTTCCGCCTTGACGACACGATCTTCGCCCTCCCGATCAGCGCGCTCTGGGGGTGAGACAAGCGCCGCCAACTGCCAGGTCAGGTCATGGCCATGCGCGTATTGGCCATGGCCAGGTCGAAGCGGGCCGGGTCGAATTTCCCGCGCAGCTGCGACTCCGCCCAGATCTTCATCTCGTCGTGCTCTTCGTCTGACGGATCGGCCAGGATCTTCTTGAGCCGCTCGTAGCCCGGGGAACCACCGCAGTCCTCAGGCGGACAGGCGCCCCCGCCCTCGAGGCAGACCGGATAGGTCCGGCCAGCCTCCGCTTCGGCGCGCGCCTCGATGAGCAGCTCGTGCTCCCAGCCATCGCCGAAGTCATACTCATAGCCGACCCGGTCGCCCACGTCCGCCACGTCGCCGAGCCGGACCTTCGTCTCATCCCGGGACCCCAGCTCGTCCTGCGGATCTGTCCCGTAAGCAACGTCGCCGACCCAGAACGCGCGCAGGTGATAGTTCTGCCAGCCCATAGCGCCCTGGATCACGTCATGCAGCTTGTCGAGCCGGATCGCCGCCGGGATCAGCACGCGGCGCCAGACCACTGGATCCTCGACATCAGCGAGCGTCACCTTCACCTGCAGGACGGGCTCCCCCGGCAGCGGCACGCCACGGAGCCGTCCGACCGCGAAACGGCCCAGCGGGGTGAGCTCTACCGTTCCGGCCTCATCATCGATCATGGCCACACCCAGCACCGATAGCGCTGCGACGGCGATGGTGACGTCCGTGCGGTTCGTGCGCCGCAGCATGTCCAGCTGCCGATCGTCAACTCCGTCGAGCATGTACCGCGCAGCGATCATCTCGTTAGCCAACGCCCGCAGCACGTCCAGCGGACACGCCCCGTCGTGGCCGAACAGGGTGCTCAGCAGCGCCGCGCCGACATCGGTGAACTGATCCCCGACCAGCGACTGGCGGTAGTAACCCCGCGGAGACAGCGGCTTGCCGAGCTTCGGATAGGCCTCGAGCAGCGCCACCACCAGATCGAGCGGCCGGTCCAGCAACGCAGCGTTCTTCTTCACTGGGACCAGCCGGTTACCGGTCACCCGGACCAGCTGCGCGGCCTTTGCCCACTCCACGATCCTGGTGAGGGTAACCCAGCTCCGCGCTGGACGTGGTCTTGAAAACCCGGTCACCGATCGCCGGGTCGATCCTGTCGCCGGCACCGAGCAGCTCCACCAGGTGACGCGCATCCGCCAGCGTGATCTTGCCCGTCTGGGTGAGCCTGCGCCCCGCACCGACCCACGCCACGAGCGCACGGACCTGCCCGGCCAGCGCCGCCTGCCCGGCATCAGCCTCGACGTCGTTCATCGCTCGTCCCGCGCCGGTGCCGCATCGGTCTCCGCCGCGAAGACGAGGGCTTCCTGATGGCCCGGCAGTTCCTTCAGCACCGTGCGCACCAGGTCACGTGCCCGGTCCTGGTCGCCGCGCCGCTGCGCCAGGCGCGCCGCCAGCAGCGTGCGCTCGGGGCCTTCGATCGCGGGATGCGCGACCAGCGTGTCCAGCAGGTGGCCGGTGTCCGGGCCATCGAGCCGGTCGAGCAGCATCAGGTTCCATTCGGCCAGCGCATCGGCCCGCCACTTCCGCCGGTACTTCCGTTCCGAGCCCGGGCCCGGGCCGGACCAGATGCCGCTCCGCGCCCCCGCGTCGCGGAGGCCGGCTTCGCTGAGCGCCTCCAGGTACCGCTCGGTGAAGCCAGCCCACATGTCGGGCGCCCGCAGCATGCGCGCCAGCACGCTGGCCAGCGAGGTCTCCTTCTCGCTGAGCTGCCCCCACCCCGACCGGGTCCAGCCGAACCGGGACTCCCAGCGGACGAGCTGCGGCGCGGCCCGGTCGGCGAAACCGGCGAACCCGTACCGGTCCCGCTGCGTGCCCCACAGCAGCTCGACCGCGTCCGAGACGACGAATTTTGCCGCCTCCATGGGGTCCTCGGAACGGAAGTAGTCGTAGTCGCGTGTTTCGCAGGTCAGGTCGATGAGCAGCGCCAGCGCTTCCTCCGCCGGGCCGGACTCCCCGGCCCGCAGCGCCGCCTGCGCATCGCCGGCCAGCTGGCGGAACGTCAGCCGCCACCGGCTGCGTTCCCGCGGCGACACCTGCCGGTCCCCGCCCAGGTACGCACCCGAGCGGGCCAGCGCCACGAACGCGGTCACGTCCGTCAGCACGAGCCCGGGATCAGGCGGTTCCGCCCCGGCGCGCTGGCGGCGGACCTTCTCGGCCGGCTCGAGCTCACCCTCGATGCGCTCCCGGATCTGGGCCGAACCCCCGCCAGTACACGTTCCACAGCGCCTTCTGCAGCGCCGCCTCGTCAAGCGGGGCCAGCTTGGCGAAGAATTCCTCGCGGTTCATCCTGTTGGCCGGCATGGGCAAGTCTCCCGTTACCAGGGCTGGGCCGATGTGAGCTGCAGCCGCGCCTGCAGCAGCGGGGTGATCGCGCGGGTCTCGCCGGGGGTGACCCCGTACAGGCCGGCCATCGCATCGTGGGTGCTCCCGGCCTCAGCCGCCCGGTAGGCGATCATCCGGTGGATGGCCGCGGCCAGCACGCTCGGCCGGCGCCCGGCCGCCAGCTCGGCGCCGTCGCCGATCCGCCACCACGCGGCCAGGCAGCGCAGCGCGAGCGGGACTCCGTGCGTGGCCAGGGCTTTGCGCCAGAGCCGGATCGCCACCGGGTCGAGATCGGCATCCGGCTCGGGAAGCCCGCCGAACATCGTGGCCGCGCCAGGGCTGCGCAGCCACCTGGCCGACGGCAGCCGCGCCGAGACCCAGCTCCTGAACGGCAGAACCTCGCTGACCAGCCGCGTCTGCGGGTGCCAGCGCAGCTGATAGGTATAGTCGCCGCGGCCGGTGCTCAGGTAGCCGCTGGTCCCGGCCAGCTCGCCCTCGCCATACACCGCTGGCCGAGGTCAGGCTCTCCGGGCGGTCGCCTGGCTCCAGGCCGGCCGCCACCGCCGGTCCCGCTGTCCCGTACAGCCGGATGACGGCGGCCGCGGGGGAGTCGGCGGCGCACAGCCGCCGCAGCGCCCGCAGGTTGCCCTGCGCGGTGACCGACCAGAACTCCATCGCCAGTTTCTCGCCCGCCTTGCTCACCGCCTGCGCGCTGGCCGGCTTCTTCTTCGCGGCCGGCGGCACCGGTCGCCGGACAGCGGGACGGCCTCCCGGCGGCGCCGCCCTGCCTGGCGCCGCCCCGCTGTCCGGCCCGGCGCCGTAGCTTCCGCGGCCCTGCTGCCTTCCCCTTGCCGCGTGACGCCCCGGAAGACCCCCAACCCGAATTTTCCGAACGGCTCCGATCCAGCGCTCCGGTCACGCCGGCCACCGCCGGGGCAGCATGCTCCGCGGCGGGACAGGGCAGGCAGCTCGCGCAGCCCAGCCGGGTCTTGGCGGCGGCGAGAGGCCAGCGCGCGGTGTCCGCTCCGCAGCCGGGACAGCTCACCGGCGCGAACGCGCCGGCGGGCAGCATCCAGTCCAGCGTCAGCGGGAAGCGGCGCGTTCCCCGCAGCACGTCGACCGGCAGGCGCAGCACCGGGACCAGCAGCAGATACAGCCGGTAGGGGCGGATGTCATGCCGGGAGGCGTACTTCTCCTCGATCTCGGCCAGCCGCCGATGCTGCTCCGCCCGGACGCTGTCCGCCCGGGCCGCCAGCAGCGCTTGCCGGTCCGGTGCCGCGCTGGCCTGGCGCCTGGCCAGCGAGGCGAGGGCCTCGGCGTAGTACTTCTCCGCCCTCGCTAGTTCTGCCTCGGCGGCGACCCGCGCTGACCCGCCTGCCAGGACCTGGCACCGTTCGGAAAATTTCTGGTCGAGGAGACGGTGCGCCTGCGCTATGGCCGCGGGGAGGGCGGCGAAATCCGGCTGCCCGCCCGGGGCAGGGACATCGGTGATGAATCGCCGCATTCCCCGCACGGCCTGCTCCGGCAGTTCCTGGCGCGACGGGACATCCAGCCAGCACTCTGCGCGCTCGTGGAACACCTCGTCCGCGGAAGCCGTATAGGTCACCAGCACGCCGACCCGCAGCACCTGCCGCAGCCTACGCTCGGCCGGCCCGCTGGCATCGATCCGGCCGTGGTCGACGGGGAACCGGTCGCGGGCCCTGGCCAGCAGGCGATGGTCATCCGGCGGCTGCGAGGCGGGGAGGTGAGGGTGAGCACGCCCGCGTCGTCGGCCGAGAGAACATCCTCCGCGGCCGCCGTCAGCAGCGGGTGACCAGCCGCGAGCAGCGCCACGCCGTCCTCGCGGGCGACATCGGGATGCTCGGTGACGGCGAACTCTTCCGGCAGTTCGAGCCGGGTCTGAAGCTGGGGCGGGATCATCACGATCGCGGCATCGCCTGCGGATTCCCAGAGCCCGCCGCGGGATTCGACGTAGCTCAGCCAGAACGCCAGCCCGCTGCCCCCGCTCATCGCCTGTTCATTCCCGCCCGATCAGCTCGTCGGCATGAGCCCGGTCCCGCAGGTACTCGGTCCTCGCTTCGGCCAGGTTCTCGCCGATCTGCGCCAGTCGGTCGGCGAACTCGCCGTCGTCGCGGGCCTCCACGTAGGCGTCGAAGACCGACGTCTCGAAGTCGAAGTCGTCGTCGATCCGGCCCAGGATCATGTCGAGCTCGCCGACCACGAGCTCGAACAAGTTGATCTTTGCCTCCAGCACGTGCAGGATGCGCTGCTCGATGGTGCCGCGGGCGACCAGGTTGGTCAGCAGCACGTCCTTCGTCTGGCCGACCCGGTGCAAGCGGCCGAGCCGCTGCTCGACCTGCATCGGGTTCCACGGCAGGTCAACGTTGATCATCACGTGGCAGAACTGCAGGTTCCGGCCCTCACCTGCCGACTCGGTGCTGAGCATGACCGGCACCTCGTCCCGGAACGCCCGGATCGCCTTCTCCTTGTCCAGGCGGGCCAGGCTCCCGTGGTAGACCGCGGCCGGGATGCCCTGGTTGTTCAGCTCGCCGGCCATGGCCGCCAGGGTCTGCCGGAAGGCGGTGAACACCAGCACCTTCTCCGCGCCCGCACCGTTTGAGCCGGCACTGTTTGAGTCCGGACTGTCTGAGGCCGCACCGTTCGAGGCAGCACGGTTCGGGGCAGCACGGCGCAGCCGGGTCACCAGCTCGGCGATCTTGCTCGGTGAAGCGATCGCGGCAGCTCGCCGGGCGAGTTCCTCCCAGCCCACCTTGGCCAGGGTCGGCGCCACCGCGGCCGGGCTGGAACCGGCCAGCCTGGCCAGGCTGCGAAGGGCCAGCCGACGGCTTTGGGGTGCCTCGCGGGCCTCCTTCCTGATCCGCGTGGCGATCTCCGTGTACAGGGCCGCCTCCGCCGCGGTGGGAGTCACCAGCACGGTCTCGGCCAGCCGCTGCGGCAACATGAGGCTCACCTCGCTGCGCCGGTGGCGGACCATCACCTCCCTGGTCCTGGCCCGCAGCCCGGCGATGTCGCGGGGCGAGCCGGGGTCGCCGCTGCCATGCTGGGCGCGGAACTGTGCCGGGGTGCCCAGCAGGCCCGGGGCGACGAGGCTCACCAGCTCGTACAGATCCTGCAGCCTGTTCTCGACCGGGGTGGCGGTGAGCAGCAGCAGGTACCGCGCGCCCAGCGTCCGGGCCAGCCGGCCGGAAGCGCCGCGCGGATTGCGCAGCCGGTGCGCCTCATCCATGATGATCACGTCCCACGGCCTGCCCGTCAGCGCCGCCTTGAGCGGCTCGCGACGCGCGGCCGCCAGGGAGACGATCACCACCGGATGATGGGCTGCCCGTATCCCATTCCCCCCTGGCTGCGATGGTGGCGGGCAGCGCGAACTTGCGCTCCAGTTCCTCTCGCCACTGCTCGGCCAGTCCCGCCGGCACGACCACGAGGGCCCGGTCAGCAAGGCCGCGCATCCGCAGTTCGGACAAAACCAGCCCGGCCTCGATCGTCTTGCCGAGCCCGACCTCGTCGGCCAGGATCGCCCGGCCCCGCATCCTGCGCAGCACCGTCTGGGCCGTCTGCCACTGGTAGTCGAACGGCTCGAACTCAAGTCTTGGCTGGGAGAGGAAGACGTCGAACCCCGGCCTGCTCCACACCTCCGCGGCGGCTTCGACCAGGCTGATCCGGTCCGCATCGACGGGCGTGCCTCGCCGCAGGGCGCCGAGCAGAGGCAGGTACGGCGTCAGGACCGAGGACAGGTCATCCGCTGGTTGCGGATCAGCCATCGTCACCCGGAAAACTCTATCGGCGCGTCCCCGCCCCCGCTCTGATAGCCATGAAGGAAGCGCCGTCGCTCGACGCGATCTCACGTGCCGGTCGTGCATGCCGGCGCGATCGAGCCGTGGTGGCTCGGGGCTAGACGGTAGGCAACTGTTCGATGTTCGGTTCTTCCCGAACACCGAACACCGCGCCGCCGACACGCCGGGGCGGGCGCTTGGCCTATAGCCGCAGCTGGATTGCGGACCCGCCTGTCCGGGCCGCCGAGGACGCTGCCGGGTAGCGACCCGATCAGGCTTCGCGCTGTCAATCGTCCCGCGATGACACCGCGTCCTTGGCGAGTTGCACGTCCGCGGGCTTTGGCCCGGCCTTCCCGGGGTCTGCCAGGGTCGGCCGGGCGAGCAGGCCGAATCCGAGCAGGGCGAGCGCGGAGAACACGGTGCCGGTCCAGATCGCTCCTGTGTCGCCCAGGACGCCGACGACACCGCCGCCCAGCAAGGAGCCGACCGCGATCGACGCCTGGAACGCTCGAGGCGGCCGGGACCCCGAGGACCGTCGCGATCGAGATCCCGGAAAAGATCACCGACGCCGCCCAGCGGCACGCGGCGCGGGAACCAGACCCCCTCCGATGCTCGCGCCGATCGCCCAGAACCCGCCGATGCCGCCGCCCAGCCACCACCCGCTCATAGCCACGGACATTAGGTCAGGAGATCCACGGAGGCGTGTAAGCCCCGATCTGGTAGAGAATGCTTGTAACATCGGGGGAAGACCACTCCTCGGTGATCTTCCCGTTCGCTACGCGATAGGTGTCGGTCTCGTCCCACCTGACCGTTTCTCCCGTTGCTGGGAAGCCGAATAGGCTGCCCTCATTAGTACCTTCGACAACGAAGCGGCACCAGACCGTGTCCTCGTCGGCGACGACATCTAGCGTGGTGGCGTGCAGGTCCGGCAACGCTGTGAACAAGGCCCCGTAAAAGTCGGTCATGGCATCCGATCCCTCGATCGTTCCCAGGGTCCCTCCGTGCCACTGCACATCAGGACTGAAGTAATCCTGGGTAGCCTTCGCGTTGTGCTCATTGAATACCCGGTCAATGAATTCTCGTACGAACTCCTTGTTCGCTGTGATCGTGGTTTGGTTTGCCATTGTGGATCCTCCACTCTCTCTTTCCTTCGGATGCGTGTCGTGTCGTGTCGCAGCTCGTCGGCACCCTGGAACGCGTCGAGTACGTAAGGGCCGGAGCGAGCTAATCGTCGAGGAAGATGCGCGCGTGGCGGACGAACAGTTCGGGGTACTGGAAATGAGCGCCGTGGTTGGCGTCCGGGTACAGGATGAGCTCGGCGTCGGGCAGGAACTGCTGCAGGATGTAGGAGTTGATCGTCGGGACCACGATGTCGTCGCTGCCGTTGACGACCAGGACGGGAATCTCAAGGCCCTTAAGGTGGGCGTAGCTGGGATCCTTAGCGGCGCCGTACGCCGCGAGCGCCGCGCCCTGGGCGGCAATGGACTGGTCGGACACGGGGGCGTCGCGGTCGGCGCGGGCGGTGATGCGCTCGACGTAGGCACGCCCGGCCGCCTGGCTGGTCTGGGTCGGCGCGAACAGGATCGGCAGCCACATGTCTTCCTGCCGCTCGTACTTGCGGGTGAACAGCTCCGCGACCCAGGCCGGGAGCGCGCCGATGCCCTCGCCGCCCCGCGGCCCGGTGCCGACGAGCACCAGGCGGCGCACCAGATCCGGGCGGGCCAGGGCGACCTCCTGGGCGACGAAGCCGCCCATCGAGTGGCCGACGACGTCGATCGTGGTCAGGCCGAGCGCGTCGATGAAGCTGATCGCGTCGGCCGCCATGGCCTCGATGGTGTCGGGCACGGTGCCGCCGGAGGATGCCACCCCGGCGTTGTTGAACAAGATGACCTCGCGGTTGGCGGCGAAGGCGTCGCTCAGAGCTGGGTCGTGGTCATCCAGGGTGCCCATGAAGTGCTGGAAGAACACCAGCGGAGGACGGTCGGGGATCCCGAGACGGCGGTAGGCGAAGCGTATCCCGCCGCCCTCGACGTACTGGGTGGGGGCCGTGTCATGCGTGAATTGAGTCATGACGTCAGCGTCCATGCGGGACGGGTACCAGGGGTATCCGTAACCTGACTGCTCATGCCATGCCGGAGCTACGCGGCTCTTTCCCGGCAGGCAGGACCGGCAGTATCGCCGCGCTGACCGCGCGATGGGTATCCGCGATGTGCAGTCATGCTGCGGATACCCAGGCAGCCCCGGCGCCGTCCATGGTTGAGGTACTCAGCCGAAAAGGACGCGACATGGACGAACAGCGAGACCTCGAGGGCGTCAGTGCCCTGGTTACCGGGGCGACTTCGGGCATCGGCAAGGCAGCGGCAGAAGAGCTGAGCCGGCATGGCGCCGAGGTTATCGTGCACGGGAGGGATGCCGACCGCGGCGGGGCGGTGGTCAACATAATTACCGCCGGGGGCGGTAAGGCCCGGTTCGTGGCCGCCGACCTTCGCGATCCGGCCCAGCTGGGCCACCTCATCGAGCAGGCCGGCGCGGTCGACGTGCTGGTCAACAACGCCGGGTTCTCCTGGTTCGGGGCGACCGCGGACCTCGGCATGGCGACCTTCGACCGGCTCTTCGCCGCCAACGTCCGGGCGGCGTACTTCCTGGTCGCTGCGCTGGCCCCGAAGATGGCCACCAAGCGGAGCGGCAGCATCATCAACATCGGGAGCATGGTCGGCCTGGCGGGTTCCGCCGCCTACAGCGCCACCAAGGCCACCCTAGCGGCGATGACCCGCTCCTGGGCGGCCGAGTTCAGCCCGTCGGGGTGCGCGTCAATACCGTCGCTCCCGGGCCAGTGCTGACCAACGGGGCCGCCCCCGAGCGCATCGAGGCAGTCGGCGCCACGACCCTGATGTCCCGCGCCGCCCAGCCCAGCGAGATCGCCGAGGTCATCGCCTTCCTCGCTTCCCCGAAGGCCAGCTACATCACCGGCGCGGTCATCGCCGCCGACGGCGGTCGTACCGCCATCTGACCCCGGCGGCCCGGCGGAACGGCGCAGGATCCCTGCCGCTATTCCTTCCGGCAGGTGAACCTCCAGGCTTCCGAAGCGGAGAACGTCAGCTTGATGTGGTCGGCCATCTTCGCCGCGGTGTCCGCGAGTGTCGCATGCACCTGCGCTTTCGTCCCCTGGGGGCCAACGCCGGCGGCCGGTTTACCCGCGCGAGCCGTGGCCATTTCGGCAAAGCCGATCACACAGTGTCGTGAATCACGAGAACCGATCGGCAAGGAGGCCGGAAATGCTAGTGGGCAATGATGAGGTACTTCTGCCAACCACGATGGTCGGGAATTATCCTAACCCGCGCTGGTACGACGGATCCCCGTACTCGAAGCTGCCCCCAGGAGCCCTGGTCTACGACTCGCTGACCCGGGAAGCCTACGAGGATGCGGTCCTCGCGGTCGTGCATGACCAGGAGGCGGCGGGGCTGGACATCATCTCTGACGGGCGCGTGCACGGCGGCGACAGCCCCTACGCGCAGGTCGTCTACCACTACTTCGAGCGGCTGCGCGGGTACGAGATCGACGGGCCGCAGCTGGGCTTGCCGATCTATTCGACGTTGTTCTCGCCCACGGTGGTCGGCCCGGTGTCCAGGCGCACGTCCTTTGCCATGCCGACCCTGCGAGCGGTCCGTAAGGCCACTAAGAAGCCCGTCAAGATCTCCTACCAGGGCATCCACGTGCTCGCGGCGGCGTCCAACGACCAGTACTACAAGGACATGAGGGAGCTGGCGACCGCCATCGCCAAGGCGTATCACGAGGACTTCCTGGAGCTAGCCGACGCCGGGGTCGAAATCATCCAGCTCGACGAGTTCTTGTGGCCGTACGAGATGAGCGACTGGCAGGTCGAGGTGTTCAACCTGGCCGTCAACGACGTCCCCGGGGTGCAGTTCTGGGTGCACACGTGCTGGGGCAACTACGGCGGGACCCCCGGGTACCTGCCGGACGAGACCGCGCAGGAGTACGGTGCCTACGTGCTGGACAAGCGGGCTCCTGACGCGCCTGCGCCCAACCGGGCGTTCGGCATCTTCCCGCTGGTCAAGGACGCGCACCTGGACGTCCTGAACTACGAGGTCGGCCGCACCGGCCCGGACGACCTCAAGCCCCTCGCCGACCACGGCTGGGACAAGGACTTCGTGGCCGGCGTGATCGACGTGAAGTCGACCATCACCGAGACCGCGGATGAGGTCGCGGACAGGATCCGGCAGTGCCTGGAATTCGTGCCGGCCGAACGCCTCGGGCTGAGCACCGACTGCGGCCTGGTCATGCTGCAGCGGATGACGGCGCAGAGCAAGCTGCGCGCGCTTGCCGATGGCGCTGCGATGGTGCGGGCCGAGCTGGGCCAGCAGGACTGGACTTCCCCACCTGGAACTCGTCAACGCTGACACGTCCGCCATCGGCTATGTCGGCGCCGCTTTTGATGGCGGCAGCGAGCACATGCTGGTCGCCCGGATCGGGCAGTTTCAGTCCTTCCATCAATGGCTCGTATCCCGTTACCAAGCAGTCCCTGACTGCAGCGTTCATCAGCTCGCGAAGGCGGCTGAGCCTCTCGGCGGCAATGTTGGGCCGTTGCTCGCCGAGATTCCCCAGCATCTCGTCCAGGATGCGGTCGGTCCACTTGGCCTGCACTATCCCGGCCTGGGCGATGCGGATGAGGAGATCCCGTGTTGCGTTCCCGTATAGGGCGTCGGCGTCGTAGACGACAGTGAATGGCATCAGGCGGCCTGCGTCCGGTCAGAGGCCAAGTTCCTGGCCGAGGCCGGTCAGTTCGTCTGTAGCCCGGCGGCGCTCAAGGTCATCTCGCCCCTTGTACTCGCGGAGGTCCTGAAACCTGATCCGCCGGTGAGTGCCCACCATGCGATACGGGATCTTCTCCTCCTCGAGGAGCCTGATTAGGTACGGCCGGGACACGTTGAGGAAGTCGGCCGCCTGCTGCGTGGTAAGTTCCGCGGTGTCAGGGATGACGCTGACGCCTTCGCCCTTGGCCAGGTAACCGAGGACCTGCGCGAACAAGACCGTGGCCTGCCGCGGGACGACCAGGGTGTCATCGCCCGCGAGCTCGCCCTGGATGGTGATTGGGTCCTCGCCGGGATGAGCCGCCAGATAGTCGGCTATGCGCCCCGCTGCGCGGCGGGACACCTCCTTGTCGGCGTCGTCCGGGCGCGCGGCGCCAGCTGCCTCGCCGGGCATCCCTGCCTCCTCCGTGGCGTAACCGCATTATCCGCAACAACCGCAGTACAAGCAACGATTCCCCGTATGGAGAAGGTGATGATGACCACGTGGCCACCTCACTAGCCACCTAAGCTGGCCTCGGCCACTCGCCCGCATCGTCTCAACTCGTGACGTGCGTGTTCCCGCAGCGCAGCCTGGCGCTCGGCTCTCGGCGTAATTTATCCGCTTCAGGGCGGGCGTTCCCGCAGGTTAATGTCGGGCTACGCGTTCAGGCTGTAGATCCATCCGGATTATGTGTTGGCCACGGCCGGCTCCGCCGGTCAACGATGGTGGCTTCCGGACTGTCCCACGAGGCAAGCAGGGGGATGCGGATGACCGACACTGCAGGACAACCCGACCCAGAGCCCGCAGCCGGCCAGGGACCAGCCGCCGGCCAGGTACCACCCGCTGACCAGGCAGCCCCCGCCGGCCGGGGCAGGCTCGCCCAGGTGATCGAGACGAGAGGCGGTCTCGCGGCACCCGAGGCCCCGTTCGTGATCGAGCACAGAGAAGCACTCATTTACATGCTGTGCGAGGCCGCCGAACTCGAGCACGGCATCATGTGCCAGTACCTCTTCGCCGCGTTCTCCCTGAAGCAAACCGAAGACGAGGGCCTGACCCCCTGCGAGCTAACCGCCGTCACCCGCTGGCGCAAGCAGATCTCGCACGTGGCCACCCAGGAAATGCTGCACCTGACGCTGGTACAGAACCTCCTATCCGCCATCGGCGCCGCGCCGCACCTGTCCCGCCCGAACCTCCCGCACCCCACCGGTCACTACCCCGCCGGCGTCCAGCTCGCTCTCCTCCCGTTCGGCAAAGCCGCGCTGCAGCACTTCATGTACCTGGAGCGTCCCGAGGGCTACGCCATCGACGACGCCGAAGGCTTCGCGGCGCACGGCCGCGCGATCCCGCACATGAGCGAGCGCGACATCGTCCCCACCGGCCAGGACTTCGCGACCGTCGGCCATCTCTACCGCTCGATCGAGGCGGGGTTCGCCAATCTGGCGGCCAAGTACGGCGAGCGCTGGCTGTTCGTCGGCCCGCCCCGCGCCCAGGCGACCCAAACCTATTTCAGCTGGCCGGAGCTGGTCCCCGTGTCCGACCTGGCCAGCGCGCAGCGCGCCATCGACACGATCCTCGAGCAGGGCGAGGGCCCGCGCGGCGCCTGGCAGACCGCTCATTTCGGCCAGTTCGTCGAGATCCTGGACGAGTACGAGCAGATGGCGGCGGCCAATCCGGGCTTCGACCCGGTCCGCCCCGTGCTCGCCGCGAACGTGCGCCCCTGCGCGCCGCCGGTCGAGGTGCCGCTCATCACCGAACGCCTGACCGCCCGTGTCACCGACCTGTTCAACGTGGGCTACGAGATCCTGCTGCAGACCTTCGAGCGCTTCTTCGCGCACACCGAGGAGACCGACGCCCAGCTCATGGTCCTCGCCGACGCGACGATCTCGCTGATGTTCCAGGTGATCAAGCCGCTCGGCGACCTGATCACCACGCTCCCGGCGGGCCCGGACTACCCCGGCCAGACGGCGGGCCCCAGCTTCGAGCTGTTCTACGAGAGCGACTACCTGATGCCGCACCGCGAGGCGGCCTGGTCGCTGCTCACCGAACGCCTGGACCAGGCGGCCTGGCTCTGCGACGAGATCCAGGCCGGACCGGGCACCACGGTCGCCGCCCAGCTCGCCCCCGTCGCCGACGCCCTCACCAGCATCGCCGGGACGCTCGCCGCGCACCTCCCCGCCGCCAGCCCGCAAGCCCGGCGCGCCGCCGCCGCGATGCCCCCCGCCGAAGACGATCTCCAGAGCGCGCAGGCCCGCGCCCGCGAGCTCGCCGACGCCGTCAGGAACGCGACCGGCGACCTCGCCGACCTGTTCCACGCCGCGTATTCGGCAGTCACGGCGGCGGGCAGCCGACCACCCAGGACCGATCTCGTCCCCCGCCTGGTCGGCAGCGTGCTGCGCCCCCTCTCCGACGTCATAACCCGGATCCCGAACGGTACGAGGCCGACCCCCGTCCCTGACCCCCGACCGAGCACAGCAGAAGGCCCCAACCCCCCGCAGCCCGCCACCGCCGTCGCCCCGCAGCCCGTCACGGGGGAGAGCCAGACCCAGCCGACCGTCGCCGCTGACCCCCAACACGTCGCGGGCGAGAGCCAGCCTGCGCGGTCCGCCGCCACTGATGACCCGCAGCCCGTCACGGGGGAGGCCCAGGCCGCGGAGCCCGCCGCCAGTGCTGATCGGCCGCCCGTCGAGGCGCAAAGCCAGTCAACGTCCCAGGCCGCCGAGACGATCTGGCAGGCCGCGCAGTCAGCCACCCGCCTGCGGACGTCGCTGGGCAAGGCCGGCGCCTGCCCGCCCGAACTCGCCGAGGCGACCGCCGCCCTCCAGTCCCTGGCCCTCGACCTCGTCTCCGCCCCCGAGGCAGCCAACCGGCTCGCCTGGCTCCGCGAGCTCCAGACCGGCCTGCCCGCAGCGATCCAGGCGGCTACCAACGGCCCCTACCTGGTAACCAACGTCCCGCGCGTCCTCGATCACCTCGGCGAGCAGCTGCCCCTTCCGCCCCAGCTGGCTCTCTGCCGGTGCGGCGGGTCGTCCCGGAAGCCGTTCTGCGATGGAAGTCATTCAAGCAACGGGTTCACCGACACCAAGGACCCGAACCGGGTCCCGGACCAGCGCGACACCTACGAGGGCCAGCAGATCACGATCTTCGACAACCGGGGGATGTGCCAGCATTCGGGCTTCTGTACCGACCGGCTGGCCGGCGTCTTCCGCACCCGGCAGGAGCCGTTCGTCGCGCCGAGCGGCGGCCGGATGGACGAGATCATCATGGCCGTGCGCGACTGCCCGTCCGGAGCGCTCAGCTTCGCCGTCGACGGCACCGAAGCCCGCTCCCAGGCTGACTGGGGCAACGCCCGCGAGCCCGCGATCGAGATCACCAAGGACGGCCCGTACCGGATCACCGGCGGCATCGAGCTGACCGACGCCGACGGGAAGCCGATGAGCCGCAACGCCGGAGCGTCGCTCGAGCACTACGCGCTCTGCCGGTGCGGGCAGTCGCAGAACAAGCCCTACTGCAGCGGAATGCACTGGTACGTCGGCTTCAGTGACCCGCAGCTCAGCGCCGACCCGAGCGTGTTCGAGTGGGCCGGCGGCCTGCCCGCGCTGACCCGGATGACCCGGCTGCTGTACGAGAAGCACGTCCCCGCCGACCCCGGACTCGCCGCCGCGTTCGCCGATATGCCGCCCGGCCACCCCGAGCGCGAGGCCCAGCGGATAGGCGAGACCTTCGGCGGCCCGCCCAGCGACAGCCAGAGTGAGAGCGGTCTTTCCGGTGCTGCCCGGAACAGCGGCGGCCCGCCCAGCGGCAGCCAGGATTCGCCGCGGTTCACTCCTCAGCTAAGCGAGGAGCAGCGCGCCCGCTGGGTCACCCTGGCCGCCCAGGCCGCCACCGACGCCGGCCTGCCCGCCGACCCGGCCTTCCGCGCCGCGCTCGTCTCCTATCTCGAGTGGGATTCCCGCGAGGCGATGGCCCAGGCCGGCGCCGTCCCGGGCCAGAAGCCCGCGTCCCGCCCCAGCCCGCGCTGGGACTGGACCGCCGCCGGGCCGCCCGACGCCGCGGCCGCCGGCGACAGCGAGGACACCCAGCCCGAGGACGTCCCGTTGCCCGCCGCTGATGAGGCGGTCAGCTTCGACGCCCACATCAAGCCGCTGTTCCGCGAAAAGGACCGGCAGTCCATGTCGTTCGCCTTCGACCTGTGGTCGATCGACGACGTACGGACGCACGCGGCCGGGATCCTGGAACGCCTCCGCAACGGCTCGATGCCCTGCGACGGCGCCTGGCCCGAAAACCGCATCGCCGTGTTCCAGCGCTGGGCCGAATCCGGCCAGCCCAACTAACTCGTAGTACGCGCGGCGGACCGCGCTGGGTGATGGTGCGGGCCACCCAGCCGGGAGGATGAGGGCTACGACCGGTCGATTGTCGCAGCTACGGGACTCGGCCAAGGAACGCGACGAGCCGGTCTATGGCGGGTGCGTCTTCGGCGACGGGCTGGGCAGCGGCGAAACGGCCGGTCCGAGGTTGCGTCGGCACCTGGGTATGAGCAAAGACCAGGGCCTGTTCGGCGAGGTCGTCAGGCAGCGCAGCGTTCTGGCCCGTGGCGCGCGCCAGGTCCCAGCCGTGGGCCAGCAGGTCGTAAAGGCGAATCTGCAGCCGCTCTGCCCCGGTGGCCTCGCCCAGCGGACCCCGGAACGTCTGCCCAAGCACCCCGGCCTGGCCGAACGCCGCTCGCAGCGCAGCGGCCGATTCGCCGTACGCGCGGGCTGGGTCGTCACCAAGACGATCGGCGCCCCGCTCGGGCGGAGCCTGGCCGCCCATCATGGCCGCGAAGACGAGATTCATGGCGACCAGATGGCTGACCAGCTGGTGCACGTTCCAGTCGCCGCACGGGGTCGGCGAAGCCCACTGCTCCGGTCGGACACCGATGACCAGGGACCCGACCGCATCTAGCGCGCCGGAAAGCTCTTTGACAGTCGGCGCGTGCGGTGCCTTCATCCGCCTGCTCCTGTGCGTTCGGCCGGGCCGTAGAGCTCCGCGATGCCTTCGGAGGTGGCCCACCGGCTGTAGGTGGGCGCCTGCGGCCAGGCCTCGGGCGAGTCTTGCCACTCCTCCTGCCGCCCGTACGGCAACAGGTCGATAAGCGCGAAGGCGTGACTGAGCTGCTCGGTGCCACGGCCGTTGGTGTGCCACGTGCGATAAACGGTGTCGCCATCGCGCAGGAACACGTTGACAGCGAATCCTCCGCCGGGCGGTGCGCCGACGTCGCTGCCGAAGGGGCTGTTCGCTGTGGAATACCAGGTCATTTGGTTGCCGACCCGTCGCTTGTACGCGAGTGCCTGCTCGATCGGGCCCTGGGTGACGATGACGAACCGGGCGTCGTAGCTGTCCAGAAACTCGAGCCGGGTGAACTGCGAGGTGAACCCGGTGCAGCCCGGGCACTGCCACTGCTCGCCAGGGAACCACATGTGGTTGTAGACGATCAGCTGTGACTTGCCGCCGAAGAGGTCGGCCAGCCGGACCGGTCCCTCCTCGCCCTCCAGGGTGTAGCCGGGCATCTTGACCATCGGCAGGCGGCGGCGCTGGGCGGCGATCGCGTCGAGTTCTCGGGTCGCAGCCTTCTCCCGGACACGCAGCGCCTCGAGTTGACGCTGCCAGGTGTCGGTGTCGACGACGGCCGGTAGTGCGTTGGCGCTCATGGGCTCCCTCACTGATCATGCTCGTCAGCTTGTGGTTTGCAGGTATAGACCCGCCCGGCCGCCGAACTCATCGGTGACTGGCCACGCCGATCGAAGCCGGTGCGCGTATCTGGCCCAGGCGGCCGCTGGCGCCCACCCCCCCGATAAGCACCAACGGCTCGCCGGCACCGTGTCGTTCGTAATACATAGTGATGCCGTTGACCTGCGCCGTGGGCATGCCGCGCACAGTAGCAGCCAGACTGCGCCGCCCGGCATGCCATCCTGGGCAACGCACTACTTTGCCGCTGAGAGCCTGGGGGCTGGCTCATGTTAGGGACGTGGCTGCGTTGCCGTGGCCGAAATGGCGGCGATGTCGTCCACGGAATCAAGTTTCCCTGCGGCCACATCCATGATGAGCTCGTAGGCTTCGTCGTTGGTGAGCGTAAGACGGCGGCCGTTGACTCCGTAGAAGGCGATCGTTGCGGCGAGAGCGAGCCGCTTGTCGCCATCGATAAGGGCATGGTTCCTGGCCAGCGAGTGAAGCAGAGCCGCCGCCTTGACATCCAGGCTCGGGTAGGCATCCGACCCGAAAGCGGTGGCCTGAGGGCGGGCGAGGGCGGACTCCAGCAATCCGTAATCGCGAACGGCGGGCTCACCGCCGACGACACGCTCAGCGACCTGCAGCAACTCGGGCAGCGTCAGGTAGATCACTGCCCGAGCCGCTCCAGCGCCTCCGCGTAACGGGGCAGTTCCTCATCCAGAACCCGGTTAAGCAACTCGGCCCGGCTATGGACTTCGACATACTCGCGGATCGCCTGCCGGACCACTTCCTGCATTGGCCGCCGCTCCAACTCGGCGTGACGGCGCAGCACCTCCGCCTCGGCGTCGGTCAATCGCAAAGTCATCGCCACACAGACATGGTATCATCGTTGATACCAGCTAGGGCTCGCCCTCATCTGACGCGGAGTGCGGATCGTGCCGCGGGTTGCTCTAGCCGAGAGACATGCCCTGCTGCTCGAGTGCTTCCTGCAACAATCTCAACGCCCTTGGGCCTGCGCAGGACGCGGACCTATTCGCCGTAGAGGCATACACATTCGACCGGCCCATCCGCTACCACCTCGACTACCAGACCCTGCGCGCGCACCTCGGGGAGATCCGCGCCCAGCGCATCGTGCTGACCCACATGTCCGCCCAGATGCTCAGCAGGCTCACCGACGCCGAACTGCCCGCAGCCTACGACGGCATGATCATCGACCTCTGACGCGCCCCATCCGGGGGCGGCTAACACCGGGGCGACGTCCTCAATTGCCGTACAGCGGACTTGAGAGCTGGCGGCCAGGCCGGGTCTACTTCCTGACGCTTCTCGAACCCTTGCGGGACGACCGGACTCTGGCCCTTACCGCCAGGTCGGCCAGCCGGTAGCCACCATAGAGGCAGTAAGGCAAACGATCGACTCATTTACCGCTCATGCCCGAGGCGGGTCACTGCTTTCATCGACACGACCGCTCGCTCTTGCAAGCATCCTGTGGCTCGTGCCGACGGCTACGAGATGCAGGGCGCGGTTCACCATCCAGTCCGATAGGGGATCGCTAGCCGGGCGTCCCGTCGCGCTCGCTTCTTCGGGCGAGGCGCTGGAGTTGCCGTGCGTGCACGCCAGGCAGCCAATCCTTGCCGTACGTGGCCGATGGGCCGACCCGCGGGTCGCTGGGAACATGGGCGTCACGCAAGGCGTGCACGTACGCCCGATCCTGGTCGATCCGTGCGTGTACCTGATCAGCTCCGCCGATGGACCCGTGGCCGGGGACGAGGACATCGACGTCGCCCGCCACGCCCTCGAGCAGCCGCAGCGCGGCGAGGTAGTCCTCGATCGGGTCCGCGGTGTCGTTCAGGTCGAGCATCGGAATCAAGACATCAGAAAGCATGTCGCCGGCGACGAGAACCCCGCGTTCCTGGATCAGCAGCGCCGCATGGCCCGGGGCATGCGCCTGATGCTCGATAATCCGGACTTGAGGGCCATCCCAAGGAATCTGCGCCATCTCGGCGGGCAGGCCGGTAATGAGGCCGAGCAGGTCGAGCGGTACCTGCTCGGCGATGTCGGGCGGTATCCACTCGACGATGCGGGCCTTCCAACCCGCGTCCGACAGCAGAACTCGGACAATGTCCGCGCAGCGAGCCGTGCCGTAACGAGGCGCCGCGCCGAGCCCGGCGTGCCAGAGCAGGTGATCCCAATGCGGATGCGTAGAAAACCCTGCCACAACGGTCTGGCCCAACTCGCCAAGGTCGTTCGCGAGGGCGGCCATTTCGGAGCCGTGCACCCCGGGGTCGATGAGCAACACGCCGGCCCGGCCTTGCACGACAACGGCGTTGCTCTGGCAGAACTCGCTCTCGTGGATCAGCACACCCTCCGCGACCTGCCTCAGCACGGTGGCCCCTTCCGCTTGTGGTTTGCAACCTCTCGTCGAGACGGTAGTACCTGGCGGTGGTAGACGCGCCCTTGCGCTGGCCCTTGGCCCGGTTGGTGATCCCGGGGCTGACGGCCTGCCTGGCATCGGGGAAGTACCCTTGGCCGATGTTCTCGCCTCGAGGCCCGTCTGTGCGTGAACTGGTGATGCAGGCGCTGTCCTCGGTCGAGGGTGGCTACGACCTGCTTGCTCCGAAGTTCGACCACACGCCTTTTTGCACCCCCGATGGCGTGCTTGACGCGACCGCCGGCGCAGTCCGCCCGCTTGGCCCGTTCGGCCGGGGATTGGATGTGTGCTGCGGCACCGGCGCGGGCATGCGGGTCCTCAAATCCCTGTGCCGAGGACCGATCATGGGCGTCAACTTCAGCACGGGCATGCTCGCGCAGGCGCGCGGTGCGCACCCGGACGGCCAGTGGGTACGGGCCGACGTCCGGGCCCTGCCCTTCGCCGGGGCCTTCGACCTGGCGGTCAGTTTCGGAGCGCTCGGGCACTTTCTGCCCGCCGAACGGCCCGCGCTGTTCGCCGGCGTGTACCGCGCGCTGCGGCCTGGCGGGGTTTTCGCCTTCCCGATCGGTGCGCCGCAGCCCATCACCTCACGCTCGTACTGGGCACTGCTCGGGTTCGACCTGGCCATGCGGGTCCGCAATGCCGTATGGCGTCCCCCGTTTGTCATGTACTACCGCACCTGCCCGCTGCACGCGGTCCGCAATGACCTGACAGCATCCGGATTCACCGTGACGACAGTCCCCTTGACGGCTCTCGGCGGACGCGAGGACGGCAGCCCGCTGTACCGGCTTGTCCTCGCGCGCAGAGCCAGCACGCCCTGACTGCTGCCTGCGCCGCTGGACTGGACTTCATCTGATCGCTGAATGGCCAGTTATCGCGCTGTCCTTGCTGGCATCGCATTGCCTATGAGTCCATGCCGGTTAGGAGGTTCGTGTCCCCCGCCGAGACCCAGTGAGCGCTTAAACGCCCATGGGCTGGGGCGTTCCGGGCCGGAGCTTTCTGGTAGCCATCGGTTAGCCTCAAGGTTGTGCACGTGCTGGGGAGTCCGGTCGGGGCCTGGCTGAGGCAGCGGTCGGCTACCCGCCGGGCGGCGGCGTGGGTCCTCGCGGTCGCCGGCCCTGCGCTGGTCATGCTCGCTGCGCTGCCGTTCCGGTCGTCGGTCGGCCTGGGCGGGTTCCTGTTCTGCGTACTGCTGGTGGTCATCGCGGACGCGGTCATCGGTGGCGTGTGGCCGGCGATCACCGGGGTCGTGGCCGGGGTCGTGGCCGGGGCAATCGTCTTCGCTCCCCCGCTGGGAAGCCTGCGCGTCGACCTGCATCCGGGCCTGGTCTCGCTGGTGGCGTTCGTGATCGTCGGACCTGCCGTGGCGATCCTGATCGCCACGCTCGGGCAGCTCGCCGAGGAGCAGGCGTCGTCCGCGCGGGTTGAGGCGGCATTGCGGCGGGTCGCGACGCTGGTGGCGCATGTCGCCCCAGCGGACGAGCTGTTCGCGGCGGTCACCGAGGAAGCCGGACAGCTGCTCCAGGCCGACCAGACCACGATGACCCGCTACGAGCCCGACGGTACGGCGACCGTCGTCGCCAGCTGGAGAAGAACCGGCGAGCCCGTCCCGCCCGTCGGCGATCGGCAGCGGCTCGGCGGAAACAACCTCACCACGATCATCTCGCAGACCGGCCGCCCGGCCCGGATGGATAGCTACGCCGACGCCTCCGGCGGGCCGGCTGCGGCCGCCCGCACGGCCGGCTTCCGGTCAGCGGCCGGGGCGCCGATCACCGTCCAGGGCCGCCTGTGGGGGGCCGTGACCGCCGCCACGGTCGATGAGCAGACACTGGCCCCGGACACCGAGGCACGCCTCGTCTCGTTCACCGAACTGGTGGCGACCGCGGTTTCCAACGCCGAGAATCTGGCGGCGCTGACGGCCTCCCGGGCGCGCATAGTCGCCGCCGCGGACGAGACCCGCCGGCGGATCGAGCGCGACCTGCACGACGGTACCCAGCAGCGCCTGGTCTCCCTCGCGCTCGCGCTGCGCGCCGCGCAGGCGGCAGTCCCGCCCGGGCCCGGCAACCTCGCGGACGAGCTGGCAAAAGTGGCCGAGGGGCTGGTGAGCGTGCTGGACGACCTGCGGGAAACGGCGCGCGGCATCCATCCCGCGATTCTTTCTGAGGGCGGCCTCGCCCCCGCGCTGATCACACTCGCCCGCCGCTGCGGCGTTCCAGTCGAACTCGACGTGCGCGCCGTGGCGCGGCTGCCGGAACCGGTCGAGGTAGCCGCCTACTACGTGATCGCCGAAACGCTCACGAACGCGGCCAAGCACGCGAACGCGACGGTCATCCATGTCGGCGCAGAAGCAGCCGGCCAGATCCTTCATCTCCACGTCCGCGACGACGGCGACGGCGGCGCCGACCCCGCCCGGGGCTCCGGTCTCACCGGTCTCAAAGACCGCGTTGAAGCTCTCGGCGGCACCATCACCCTCCACAGCCCCTCCGGCGCCGGCACCTCCCTGCACGCCGAACTCCCAGTCACCGACTGACCGGAAGGATCCGACCTGGCACGACACTCCGGCCGACCTGGCCAGCAAGCGCAGTGCCGAACGCTCATCACGGGCCCAGAACCCGAAATCCAGGACCACGCTGGTCCCAAGGCGCAGCACCTCCAGGTCCAGCTCTTGATGAGAACTGATTACGCGACGTCACGCGGAGCGTTCCGCCCCGGGATGCCGATCGATTCGGCGCGGCCGGGCCGTGGGCCCCGCGGGGTTTGTCACTAGCGCACCGAGCCACCCGTTCTGCGCGGCTGCGGTCGGCACCGGAGAGCGTCGCCGTGCGTAGGCGGCTCGGTGACCAGGGCTGAGTTCACCGCGGGCGATGACGAGTGGCCTTTGAGGATGGGTCAGCCGGCGGTCCGGTGACCTGGCCGGTGTCCTGGTCGATGACGCGGACGCCGGGCGCGAAATGCGCCACGGCAGTGGCCATGCCGTGCGCATCCAGGCGCCACAGGTTCACCGCCCGGCTGGCCAGCAGCGTGTCGCCGCTGACACCAGGCGTGAGTGCGCGGGCTGTCACCTTGCCGGCCCGCTGGCCACGGCGCCCGGCCAGCGGCTGAGCGCCTTTACGGCGGGCCACGCCGACGTAGCGGATGGAACGGCCGTAGGGCATCGGCTGGCGCCAGAGCACGACTTCCTTGATGTCGGCCCACGGGATCAGGCAGGTGGTGGAGCGGTACCGCCCGGGCGAGCCGCCGAGGGTGACGCCGCTGGCATCCACCCGCAGCGCAACCCGGCGGGTGGCGGTGCTCGCGATGAACACCAGCGCGCCACCGCCGAAGAACACGAGCGTGACCACCCGCAGGGCCAGCGACATCGGCACCGTGAGCGCGAGCAGCACGAACACGGCAGCTCCGATGATCAGGCTGCCGCTGCGGCGGTTCCACCCGTAGCGGGCCACATACACGCCAGGCTCAGGAGTCACGCCGCCCATCCTGTCCCGGCGCAACGCACATGACCAGGCTTTCCGCCACGCATTGCCGGCCGGGCGGCCCGCGCCGCTCCCGGCAGCGCATCACGCCACCAGCAGCCCCGGCGGCGAATGCACCAGACCGCCGGCCCCGGTGCAACCTGCCACCTGCTTCCCAGCCGCGCATATCGACCAGATCTGGAAGGCAGTTGCCGCGCGTCAGGGTCGGCCAGGATCTGGCCAGCGGTGGCCGGGTCGTTCGTTCGCTGCATCGACGGGCATCTCGCCTGACGGCCTCCTCCAGACCAGTCCCGCCGCACCGAGTCAACGGCCGGTCGGCATGGGCCCGTGATGGACGGCATCACGCTGAGTGATGGAGAAGGTCAGGAAGAACGCGCGCCGACCCGCCCCATTGTTGGCAGGCTCCTCGGCGTTCACGAGCCAAGGAGCGCAGATCAGGTGGTCCTGCGCGCCGAGGTGGCCTGGGTCTACCGAAAGTGGGGCATTGCCCTTGCGCATGATGATGCGGGACAGGTGACGCGAGGGGAATGGGCTTGATCGGCTGCCTGTTACCGCTTCTGCTGAACCGTTCTCGTCTTCGGTACGTGCATGTGTGTGAATTCTCAAATCGTTGCCGATTGCGGGACGACCGGTACCCGGGCCACGCCACCTGGCGGGAGTGGTGGCGGCATCCGGGCATGGTCATTACCGCGCCGCTGCCAGGTCAAGTGCTGGATCTACCGCTGGGAAGAATTGATGATCACAATCAGGCGCGATCTCGCTGCCGCCGTCGGCGCCGCGGCGCTGGCGGCGTCCACCCTGGCCGCGGCGCCCGCGCTGGCGGCGCCGGCGGCCACCGGCCACGCCGGGCAGCCGGCGCACGCCGCGGCCCCGGCCCAGAACCACGTCCTGCTGCGCGCGCTGCGGGCCCTGGGGCTGCGCGCGGTCGTCCACCACGGCTATGTGGGGGCGACCGGCCGGGCCGATGCGGTGTCGGTGGCGTGCACGGTCTTGGGCACCGATCTGCGGTTCGGGTCGGTCGCGTTCTTCACCGGCCAGGACGAGACCGGGTCGGGTGCGGTCGTCTTCACCGGGGACAGCGAGGCGCCGGACACGTTCTTCGGGCTCACCGGGGCCAGCGCCGCCAGCATGAAGAACTGCACGAACCAGACCTGGGTGATCTCTAACCCGGGCGGCACCAAGGTGGCCGCCGCCACCGGGGCGCGAACCGCCGCGGATATCACCCCGACCACCGGGGTTTTCACCGATCCCGCCCCGGGGCAAGCCAACCCGTTCACCGCCACCCCAGACGCCGTGCCCAGCTGGGACCTGACCGGCTGACCGGCCCCGCAACGCGTATCGATGACACCGTCGAACCCGGCAGAGCGGGTCCATGCTGCCATCGACGCGTTGCCGGGGATCTCGAGCGCCGCGGGTCGCGGCTATACGCGGGGATCACCGGCCACACCCACCTGACTCACGCATGCCGCGCTCCGCCCGAAGGCCTCGCTGAGCAAGAAACGTGTCACCAGCATCAAATGGGTGTTGTGGTCGTGCTGGTCAGTCGTGGTAGCGCCATTCGATGCGGGTGACCTCGGTGCCGGGGCCGCAGCCGCGGTGGGTGCGGGCGAGTGCAGACCATCGGAGTGCCTGGCGGAGTGCTTCTCCCGGGATGAAGGTCCCCAGGCTGGGGGCCTCGCCCGGTGCGGACGCGGGATCTGGTTCTTCGTCTTGCCAGCGCCGCAGCCCTTCTACGACCTGGCCGCGTGGGTGCCGGCCCGGCTGCGGTGCGGTCGTGCTGCACAGGTCGACTGCATGCGGGCTTGCCCAGTCTGGCGTGCCGCCGTAGACCATGAAGCTGACCAGGTCGGCGGTTCCGCTGAAGTGCCACGAAGGCCGCGGCTGTGTGGATGATCGCGTGTTCGACTTCGGTGAGAAACTCGTGGAACCGGCGCGGGCTGAACATCCAGGGGTTCTTCCCCGCGGGACGGGCGCCGGGGCCGCCCGCGTCCCGGACCCCTTGATGTGCCGCTTTGCCGGTCGGTAGCGGCACTTCGCCCGACCGCCGCCGGTCAGGCGGACACCGCCAAACTCTGAACGTCACGCCGTGTGCCTGGTCACCGTAGGTGCGCGGCGGTAGCACACGCGAGCCGCCGTTCTGCTCGGCAATCGAGGGTCTGGCGACGGCCGGTGCAGTTGCGCCGAACAGGTCGCTCTGCGCGCCGACGTCGACCGGATCTGCCGAAAGTAGTGCGTGTCGTGCAGCGCATAATGATGCTGGACAATGCATAGGCTTGCGTGGCTCCGTCGATCGTCCGCCGGATACCGGCACTGCAGGCTTCGCTCCGGCGCTCACCCGGGAAGTTATCAGCGCTGCCGATTACGGGCGGGAGACCTGTCGGTTGGTTTGTCGTGGCCGTGCGCCCAGAACCAACCGGTTCTGGGCATTCCCGCTGGTCTATCCGGCGTCCGCAGTGGCTGCCGCGCCTGGCAGATGCTCGGCTGACACCACCTGAAGGGTCATGACCTGCTTGATGCCGAGCATGCGGAAGCCGGCCCGGTTTGCAGGGCTGAACGCGGCCTGCACGAGCGGCTTGGCCTCCTGGCGGCTCATGACCTGGGGGCGCGTGACGTGGTAGGCCTCGCCCTCGATCCGGATTGAGGCTCCTCCGGCCGCCCTGACGTTCCGCGACCAGTCGGACTGATTGCCGAACGTGAGCGCGATCACGACTGTGTCGCCGCTGCGCCTGGCACTGACCGGCGTGGTGTAGATGCGGCCCGAGCGCCGGCCGACGTGCCGGATCTGCGCGGCCATCGCGAAGTGCCGTCGGCCGGCGAGCTTGACGATCAGCGGGTTGAGCATCTTGGTCATTGGCCGCATCACGATCTTGACAATCAGTGACGGCCCGAGAGGCTCGAGGGTGCCGCCGGTGCCCTGGGGCACTCGTTCAGGTTGTGAGTTCATCTGGCTGCTCCTTCAATCGGCCGCCGGAGTTGCGGCGGCACCAGTAAGGACGAGACGTGGCTGCGGATAGTGACGCCGGCCTGGCCAGTGAGGCCGGCCCCCTTGGGCAGCCCTGCTATGCCGGAGCGGTGAGCTGCGAGCTGAGAAAGTCCAGCTTGCGGGGGTCGCCGATGACGTGGATTGCCTGGATGAGCTCGCCGCGCATGGTGAATACCAGCACGCCGGCGAGTTCGCGGCGGGTGAAGGCAAGCACGGCGGGCTGGCCGGCGACCGGATGGGACACGAGCGTCGAGCCCTGTCCCCAGAAGCGCAGCAGGTTCCTGGCGACGTTTTCCGCGCCGACGACTACGTCGAACGTGGCGGCGGCCGGCCCGAGGTCGACGTCACCCCAGGCATCCGGAGCCAGTACGTCGAGCAGGCCGCTGAGGTCGCCGTTTGAGCATGCGGCGATAAACTTCTCGGTGACCAGGCGGTGCTCGGCGGAAGCGATGTCGAAGCGGGCGCTGCCCGGGCCCGCGGCTATCTTCTGCCTGGCCCGGCTGGCGAGCTGGCGGCAGGCTGGAGCACTGCGGCCCACTGTCTCGGCGACGATGTCGAACGGCATCTGGAAGATGTCGTGCAGTACGAAGACGACCCGCTCGGCCGGGCTGAGCTGCTGCAGCACGGCGAGCAGTGCGAGCCGGACTCCGTCGTCGAACGTGACGCGGTCGGCTGGATCGGCCAGCCCGGACTGGGGCGGCGCGGCGAACTCGATCTCGCTGGCGTCGTGGGCGCGCTCCCTGCGGGAGCGGGCAGACTTGATCTGGTCCAGGCAGAGGCGGCTGGTCACGACGATCAGCCAGCCGCGCTTGTCCTCGATCTCACCGAGCTTCGCGGCCATCAGGCGGGTGAACGCGTCCTGCACGATGTCCTCGGCCGCGCCGATGTCCCCGAGCATCCGGAATGCGAGATCAACGAGGTACGGACGGTGGTCATGGTAGGCCTGGCTGATCTTTCCGCCGTCCTGTTCACCGCGCATGCCGCGTCCTTCCTGAGGTCGGCTCGCCGCGCCCCCTTGCCGGCGGCCCCGCGCATGCCCGCCGTGCAGTCCCGCGCAGGTGGCTCCTCTTACTGGACGACGCAGCCCTGCGCATTGTGACAGCGCAGGGCCGCCCGAGGCCCGGTGTCACTTTCCCGCTTCGCATGTCGTCCTTGCCTGTGACGTGCCGCAGCCCTCCCCGGGCGTGGCATTCCGGCGATGAAGGGGGATTCATGACCCGCATACCGAGCCACACAATCGAGGACGCCCCGCAGGCAGCGCGGTCCCTGCTGGCGGAGATGGTCCAGTTCTCGCCGACGGGACGGCTGCTCAATCTGCACGCGCAGATGGCGCATGCGCCGGCCGTCCTGGAGGCGTATGTGTCGATCAGGAGGGCCACCGCCCGGCACGGCACGCTGGAGGGGCCCGTCCGTTCCGCGCTGATGCTCGCGGCGGCGGTCCACGACGGCAGCCAGTACGCGCTAGCCATCATCTCGCTGCTCGCGCTGCGGTCCGGCTGGCACCGAGACCAGGTAGAGGCGCTGCGTGCGGGCAAGGACCTGGGCGAGGAGAAGACCGACGCGCTGATCGGCGTGGTGCGGGAGGCCGCGGCGAACTCCGGGCACGTCAGCGACCTTGCCTGGGCCCGGGCTGCCGGCTGCGGCTGGAGCGGCGAGCAGCTTGCCGAGGCATTCGCCTACCTGGGCCTGACCGTCTTCACCTCCTACTTCCTCAACTACGCGGGGACTGAGCTGGACATCCCGGCAGGTCCGCCCGGGTCCGGCCCGGCCGATGCCGGCCCGCCAGCAAACACCAGTGGTGCGGGGAGCTGACATGGAACTGGTCCAGGGCCGCATCGTGACCGACGACGTCGAGGGGCTGGCGGCGTTCTACGCCAGGCTGGTGGGGACTCCGGTAGCGCTCAACGAGTACTACGTGGAAGTGCCGGCCGGTGCGCTGTCCGTGGGCTTCTCCAAGTGCCGCTTCACCGAGTACGGGGAAGGCCAGGCAGCGCGGCCTGCGGGTCAGCAGCTCCGGGACGAGACCATCCTCGACTTCATGGCCGGCGACGTGGACGCGGAGTACGAGCGCATCGCGGCGTTGGGCGTGGCGTGGGTCATGCCGCCGGCCACCCAGCCCTGGGGGAACCGCTCAATGATGTTCAGGGACCCCGGAGGGAACCTCGTCAGCGTGTTCTCGCGCAGCGAGGGAGCTCCCGGCTAGCGTCCCCTGGCGTGCCAGCAGCGGGCCGCCAGACCAGCCGAGGCGTGTCGTCAATCCGGTCACTGAGCCCTCGCACCATCGCACTCGCCATCACCTACGCATGACGCCGTGACTGCACCAGCCATGGCGCTAGCCCACGACGCCCTTCTCAAGGGAGGAACATCTCATGACTGCTGATATCACCGAAGTCAGCCCGGCTGGCGCGCAGCCCGGCGCCGCCGCCCCGGCCAGATCCCGGCACCTGGGGCTCGCCCTCGTGGTGATCTCCATGGCCCAGCTGATGCTGGTGCTCGACGAGCTGATCGTCAACACTGCCCTGCCGCACATCCAGCAGGCACTGCACTTCTCCGGCACCGGCCTGGAATGGGTGGTGACCGGATATGCCGTGACGTTCGGCGGGCTGCTGATGCTCGGCGGCCGAGCCGGCGACATTCTCGGCCTGGCGGCGGATGTTCAGCGCCGGCATACTGTTCTTCACCCTCGCGTCGCTGCTCGGCGGCTTCGCCACCAGTTCGTGGCTGCTGATCACCGCCCGCGTGCTGCAGGGCGCCGGCGCCGCGCTGGCCGCACCCGCGGGCCTGTCGCTGATCGCCGTGACCTTCCCCGAAGGCAAGCTCCGCACCCGGGCGCTGGGCATGTATGCGGCGATGACCGGACTGGGCGGCGGCGTCGGCGTGGTGGCCGGCGGCCTCCTCACCACCTATGCGTCCTGGCGCTGGGTGTTCTTCGTCAACGTGCCTATCGGGCTGCTACTAGCATTCGGCGCCCGGTACGCGATACCGGAGTCACAGCGCTATCCCCGGCGGTGGGACCTGCCCGGCGCAATCACCGGCACGGCTGGATTCGCGCTGCTCATCTACGGCCTCACCCGCGGCGCCACCGGGCCCGACGGCATCTCGCACTGGGCAGACACCGGCACCATCCTCGCGCTGGCCGGCGCCGCCGCCGCCATCATCGCGTTCGTGATCATCGAAGCACGGTCCCGTCAGCCGCTGCTGCCATTGCGGATCTTCGCCGACCGGAACCGGGCTGGCGTGTACCTGATCCTGCTCTGCCTGGCCTCGACCTTCTTCGGCATGTTCTTCTTCCTCACGCTGTTCACCCAGGTCGTGTGGGGGTACAGCGCGCTGCGCGGCGGCCTTGCCTACCTGCCGTTCGTCGCCGCCTTCATCGTGGTGGCCGGCATCTGCTCCAAGCTGGTGCCGCGCTTCGGCGCACGCACGCCCATGACCATCGGCGCCCTGCTCGCTCCCGCCGGCATGTTCTGGCTGTCCCGCGTGAGCGAGCACAGCCACTACCTGACCGGCGTCGGCCTGCCGCTGATCGTCTTCGCCGCCGCCGCGGGGCTGATCTTCGTCCCGCTCACCATGACCCTGGTCGCCGGGATAGCCGATGAGCACTCCGGTGTCGCTTCCAGCATGTTCAACGCCGGCCAGCAGGTCGGCGGCGCCGTCGGCCTGGCCGTCATCGGCAGCGTGGCCTGGTCCGTGGTCAACCGGCATGTCAGGGACTCACTCAGTCATCTCGCCGCCGCCCGCAACCTCGTCGGGCACGCCGCCGCCGCGCCGGGCAGCCCGGTCTACGATCACGCGCTGTCCAGCGGGGTCACCACCGCGCTGACCATCGGCGCGGGAGCAACCGTGCTCGCGCTCATCGTCACCGTCATCACGATCCGGGTACGCCGTGAAGACCTTCCGGACAGCCCGCTGGTGATGTAGGCGGGTCGCGGCTCAGCGGCATTCCCGCGACCACCTCACACAGCGCCGCCGGCCCGGCGAGCGCTCGTGCGCAGCGGCCGCCGGCGCCACCTCAAAATCTCCGCAACCTGGCCCTGGGCGCCTGCGATCGTGACCGCCTGGAACCGGATCACCGCCCTGCCCCAAGCCCCCTGACCAGCACCAAACCATTCCGGCGATCAAGAAAGGAATCCAGGGGCCCGTGGAACCCCGCAAACCCGGCCGGCAGCCGGGCTACCGTCATACCCCGCTACCAAAATCAAGATCAGTACGACGCCTCAGGCGCCACTGGTAACCAGCGACCTATCCAGGTGAATGATCAGGGCTAGGCGTCAGGCGAATCAGTCTCGGATCTGCTCTTGCCAGGGTCGCCTGGGGCGGCTTCCTAAACGCCGCCCGCCAGCTCGCACGCGAAGGCAGCTTCGCGGGGTTGAGCATCGCGTCATCCTTTGCGGATCTCAACAGTATGTTCGACCCAGTTCACAGCCAGTAGCACCTCTCCGGCATTCCCCTTGGACGGCTGCGACACGCCCCTCGAGCCGGCGTTTGGGGTGAGGGGTCCCCGTCAGTCGTCGAGTCCGTGCGGCGGGCCAGTCAACGTCACGCCGTTGTGTTCCGCCGCCGCTCGCAGCGCTTCCGGCGTCGGCTGCCAACCATCGGGCCGGGGTTCGCTGAGGTCCCAGCCCGCTGCCCTGAAGACACCCTCCTGGAAGCCTGCCGGGGTGGAGAGCACCAGCGCCCTGGAGGCCACGTCGTAGCGGACGGCGTGCGGGAGCTGGCGGGGCAAGAAGACGATCCCGCCGGGCTGGAGCTGGTGGCACTGGTCACCGACCCAGACAGTCATGCCCCCATCCAGTAGCAGGAACGCCTCGTCGTCTCGGCTGTGAACATGAACCGGTGAGGCGTCGCCGCGGCGGGCATGCACGTCGATGACGGTGAGCTGGCCGCCGGTGGTCGCGGCGTCGAGAATCACTGCCAACTCATGACCGCCCGTGTAGGCCAGTCGCTGATGCTCAAGGGGCTGGCGAACGAAGGGCGTCAGCGAAGGGCCCGGCTCCGGCATGATGAACCTCCTGAAACAAGTCGCGTTCTTGCAGTTTGGGAGAGTTTCGACGGCTACAGAGGCTGGGCGGCGACGATCAGCTCGACGTTGAGGTTCCGGGCGGCCATCCCTTTGGCCGCCGTGAGCCCGAACGTGTACCGATCGATCCGGGTGGTGGCGTGCGCCTGGAGTCCCGCCTCAGTGGCCTCGACCGAATCGATGAGCAGGGTCACCGGCTGGCCGACCCCGCGTACTTCTAGCTCACCGGCCAGCATCCAGCTGCCCTCGCGCTGGTCGACGGTGGCGGCCCGGAAGGCGATCTCCGGGTGATGTTCTGAGTCCAGGAATTTGGCGGAGCGGACGTCCCGGTCGCGGGCGCGGTTCCCGGTGTTGAATGATGCCGCGCTCATGGTGACGGTCACGGATGCAGAAGGGACGGCCGGATCGACGGTGATGTACCCGTCGGCGACCGCCATCGTTCCCGTCACCGCACCCAGCCCGAAGAGATGCCGGGTGCGGAAGATGACCGAAGAACCGTCGGGATCAAGCCGGTACCGGCCTGCCGACGCAAGGCGGGCCGGCGGCCTCGCACTACCGGTGTTGGTCACGGTGTGATCCCTCATCCTGCCGTCTTCTGGCGGTAACTTCTCGGTATGTGTAGTTGACAGAACTACACGTTACGTGTAGTTCTGTCAAGGGTGTAAACTACACGGCATGAGAAGTTATCTCCGCGACAGGCCATGACCAGGGCGATCGAGCAGCCCCTCAATGCCCGTAGCCGTCGCAGCCGTGCTGCGCTCCTCGACGCCACCCTCCAGCTCATTACCGAGGGCGGCTTCGACGCCTTGACCATGACGGCGGTGGCCGAGCGGGCCGGGGTGTCCCGGCGGTCTGCATACCTGCACTTCGCCACGCGCGCCGAACTGGTGAGCGGCATCTTCGGTCGGCTCGCTGAGACAGAGGAGGTCGGGGCTTCGCTCAAGCGGGTCTGGGACAGCCCAGACTCGGTGAGCGCTCTCGGAGAGTGGGGTCGGCACCTGGCCCGGATCCATCTAAGGATCCTGCCGGTCCTGCAGGCGGTCGAGCGGGCCCGCCACGTCGACGCCGACGCGGCCGAGCTGTGGCGCAATCACCAGCAACGCTGGTTGAACGGTGCCCGCCGGTTGGCCAACTGGCTCGACGAGGAGGGTCGGCTCGCACAACCGTTGAGCCCCGCCAGTGCCGCGGACATGATCTGGTCGCTAATGTCGGTCAACCTGCTCGACCGGCTACTCAACCAGCGGGGCTGGTCGGCCAAACGCATCGGGGAGCACCTAGCGGTCTTGTTCACCTCCGCCTTTGCCACCGATGAGGGTGGACCAGATGAACTACCTTCCGATCGCCGGTCACGGTCTGATCGGGGATCTACACAGCCGCACGCTCCTCGGTAGCGACGGGACCATCGACTGTGATTGATGCCCGGGGTTCGATCCGACCAGCATCTTCGCGTCAATGCAAACCGTGGCAGCAGCTACCGGATCGCGCCAGCGGGCGAGGTGACGAGCCACCCGGTTAATAGTGAGCTTCAAATCCAAGTGGAGCATCGCCCGATAAGTGCCGATCAGAGAGAGGCCATAACGGGCACGCAGAAACATGGTCGTCGACAGGCTCCTGCCGCGCCCTATCGGCTACGCGCGCGGGCATAAAGGCATTCGCCCCGTCGGCGGCAGGGTTGCGCAGGCCCCGATTGCATCGGTGACCGACTGCTCAGGCTGCATATTTCAGCCTGTCGCACAAACAGTTCGGCGTCTCACATTGCGAGATTGCCCCGATCAGCAGAGCCGGACCGCTGCTCCGCAGCCCAATGACCAGCGCCGACCCTATGAAGTATTAGCCTTATAGCCCGCTCCATCTCACATTGCAAGACAGCTTCGGCTTTGTGCGACAGGCTGATTTATACATCGCAGCCGTGCGCGGAGATACGCGCTCATGCCGCCGGGAGTACGCTCGGCCAGCGGATGCCGTGGACCCGTTAGGATCGGCGGACGCCAGGACGGCTGGACGGCAGGGGGATGCCATGTTGGAGTCAAGCGATGTCGTTGCCTTCGCAGCGGCGACCGACCTGCGCCGGGCACGATTGTTCTATGAGCAGACACTGGGGTTGCCCGTGGTTGAGCATACCGACTTCGCGTGCGTGCTTAACGCGAACGGCACCATGCTCCGCATAACGGCAGTCCCGGAAGTCTCACGGGCTGGCTACACCGTCCTCGGGTGGAGGGTCACCGACATCGTGGCTGCCGTGCGGGGACTGATCGCCAAGGGCGTCGTTTTCCTGCGCTATGACAGCCTGGATCAAGACGAAGACGGTATCTGGACGACCCCTGGGGGCGAGAAAGTCGCATGGTTCACGGATCCTGACGGCAATATCTTGTCGCTCACGCAGTTCCGATAGGAACACGAGCGGACGCGCTCTCATGCCGCGGGTAGTGCTCAACTGTGAATCAAGCGCTCGGCATGGTCTTTCTCTTCTTCTGAGACCTCACTGGGCCGGCTTGTGCGCAGCCACCACGTAGCGGCGAAGCCGTCCGGCAACTTCAGCTGTCCGGACAGTGCCTGTTCGATGAGATGCCGGACCTCGCCTTCGGTGTCCGGCTCGGCGGCGAACAGGATGCGCACGCGCAACTCGCCGCCGTCTTCGTCCGCGCGGACATGGTGCGGCGCCAGCGGGCATGGCGGCTCGTGCTCCCAGTGCCCGCACAGCGCCACCGTGACCGCCGCCCCAGGAGCCCGCACGTCGGCGTCCGGCTCCATTACCAGGACCGCCTCATGAGCAAAAGCTTGACGCATGAAGCAAGTATGCGGATAACAGCCTCGTGAACGCACTCATCTGCCGCCGGGCGTGCTGTCTAGGAACAGGGGGCGATGACCAGAGACACTGGCGGGATGACCACGGTGCGAGCGATCAAAGCCCATGAAATTCCGGGCCGGCCTCCTATCCAGGTAATCCCCGGTCCGAACGTGCGCGTTGGCGAACGGGACACCACGTGGCCCGCCTTCGCCTTCGTCACCACTGACGACGGATCGGGGTGGGTGCCCGCTCGGTACCTCGACGCCGAGATCTGAGCCAGCCGTGGTGCTCGCGCCTTACGACACCACAGAGCTCGCCACCGCTGTCGGCGAGGTGCTCGTGGTATTGGTCATCGATGATCCGAGCGGCTGGACCTGGGTCCGGAATGCTCTCGGCCACGAAGGCTGGATCCCCAGCGACACGATCGAGCCTGCGTCGCCTACCTGAGCCTTCGGCACTGGACCGTCGGCCGTCGATCCAAGGGCCCTAGTCGGTGCTGTCCCGCTGGCCCTTCCTGGCCGACGACAGCATGACGGCGCCGAGGATCACGCAGCCGTAGACGATCTCCAGGGCAGCCTGCTGGAGCCCCAGAATGGGCAGCAGCCCGGCCAGCACGGCCAGGGCCAGCGCGCCAGCCGTGGTCCCGACGAAGTTCCCCGAGCCGCCGAGGATCGATGTCCCGCCGATGGCCACGGCCGCGACCGAGGCGAACAGGTAAGGATCGCCCATCCCCAGATACGACTGACCGACGTAGCCAGCCAGCGCGATCCCGGCCAGCGCCGCCGAAATTCCGCTGATCACATACACAGTTACCGTGACCGTCCTCGTGTTCACCCCGGCGAACGCGGCCACCCGGCTGTTCAGCCCGGTCGCGTACAGCCGCCGGCCGAACGGCGTCGCGCTCAGGATGACCGTGGCCGCCACCAGCACGGCTAGCCAGAGCACAGCCAGCACAGGCACCGGCCCCCACCGGTGGGTGGCCAGGTAGACCGCGGCGTTCGGCGCGTTCTGACCGGACCCGCCGTTCGTCGCCAGCAGCAGGCCGCCTTCCACGACCGAGGACATGCCCAGCGTCATGATGATCGGCGGCACCCGCAGGAAAGCGACGCCCAGACCGTTGATCGCGCCGATGACGCCGCCGCCGACGAGCAGCAGCGGGACGATCCAGGCCATCTTCCCCGAGTCGCCCTTGGCCCACAGTGTCAGGAACACCGCTGCAGCGTTCAGGACCCAGGGAATGGAGAGGTCAACGCCGCCGGTGAGGATGACGAATGTCTGGCCGAGACCGACGAGTGCGATGAACCCGCCGGAGATGATCAGCTGATCGATGTGGCTGATGTGCAGAAAGCCGCTGGAGACGATCTCGCCGGCGATCGCCAGCACGACCACCAGCAGGTAGCCGAGCAGCACCGCGCGGTTCCTGGTCAGCGTTCTGCGCACGCTGGTCATGCGTGTGCTGGTCATGTGTGCCTCTGCATTCGCCGCGCCTGGATGGCCTGCAGTCCGGTGCCCGCCAGCACCGCCACGATGAGAAGCAGCCCGTCGGCCAGCACGGTCCAGTAGGACTGCAGGTTGAGTGCGAAGATCACGTCGCCGAGCAGGGTCAGGGTGAGCGCGCCGGCCACCGTGCCGACGAAGCCGCCCTGACCGCCGAACAGGCTGGTGCCGCCGATCACCACCGCGGCCACCGACGGCAGGATCAGCCCGTCTCCCGCGGTCGGGTCACCGGACGCGGTCTGCATCGCATAGAAGAGAGCTGCGGCGCCTGCGCACAGCCCGGAGATGGCATACGCACTGAGCAGCGTCGGCGCGATGCGCACCCCGGCCGTTCGCGCGGCCTCGCGGTCGGATCCCACCGCGTAGATCCGGCGGGCCAGCCGGGTGCGCCGGAACCAGATCCACACCGCCACCAGGACGAGCAGCGCCCAGATGGGGTTCGGGATGCCGGCCGTCGCTCCGGTTGGCCAGTTGGCGAAGCCCTGCGGCACCTGCCCGCCCGCGACCGGCAGGACGTAGAGCGCGATGCCGTCGAAGATCGACCACATGGCCAGCGTGACGATGAACGGCTGCAGGCCGAACCGGCCGACCAGCGTGCCGTTGATCAGGCCCGCCGCCGTTCCGATGGCCAGGATGACCAGGCTCCACAGCAGGGTCGTCCCAGTCCCCGTGAAGTGTGTCGCGGCAATCGCTGTGCCGAGCGAGAGCACGCCGCCGACGGACAGGTCGATGCCCGCGGTGATGATGACAACGCCCTGGCCGAGGCCGAGCACGGCCAGCGCCAGCATGTCACCCGTGACGGTCCCCAGGCTGCTGGTGGACAGCGTCCCGGGCTGAAGCCCGGCGTAGACAAGCAGGAACACGATCGCCAGCACCCAGGCTGCCGCCGGGCGGATGTCGGCCGAACGGCTTGCCGCCCAGGCCTGGGCCGCGACCTGCCGCGGCGACGGCCGCCGGGACTGCCTGCCGCCGCGCCCCACGCCGGCGCCGAGGCTCGCGGTCACGGCTGGCTCCCCACGCTCGGCGACCCGGCGCCGGACGAGGTCTCGACGCTGCTCTCGGCGCTGGCCAGGCCGCCGGCATCGGCCCCGGGCGTGCTGCCCACCATGGCCGCTACCAGGTCCTCCTGGGTGCCCGCACCCTGCGCGAACTCCGCGACCACGCGGCCGTCGAACATCACGCAGGTCCGGTGCGGCACGTTGACGATCTCGGCGAGGTCGCTGGAGTAGAAGAGAATGGCGTACCCCTCCGCGGCCAGCCGGTCCATCATCTTGAAGATCTCCGCCTTGGTCCCGACGTTGACCCCCCGGGTGAGGTCGTAGAGCAGCAGCACCTTGGCCCCGGTGAGCAGGAACTTGCCGACGACCACCTTCTGCTGGTTCCCGCCGGACAGGCCGCCCGCGATTTGCTCGGGGTCTTCCCGGCCGATGCGCAGGTCCTTGATGACCGGGCTGATCAGCTCCCGCTCGGCTTTCCGGTCGATGAGGCCGAGCCGGCCGATCCTGTGCAGGCTGGCCAGTGACATGTTCTCCCGGACCGTCAGCGTCGGCAGGATGCCCTCGCGCTTCCTGTCCTCGGGCACCAGCGCGAGCCCGAGGCCTGCCCGCAGCGCGTCGCGCGGCGACCGCAGCCGCCGCGACTTGCCCTCGACGAGCACGGATCCGCGCGACCGGATAACGCCGTACAGCGCGAGAAACAGCTCCAGCTGTCCCTGCCCCTCCAGGCCGCAGAGGCCGAGGATCTCGCCGCGATGCAGGTCGAGATCCACCCCGCGGAGCCGGCGGCCGGCCGCGAGGCCGCGCACCGTCAGCACCGGCTCGCCCCGCGGGGAGCTGCGCTGATCCGGGTACAGCTGCTCGAGGTCCCGGCCGAGCATCGCGGAGATCAGCTCGTCCGTGCTCATCTGCTCGGCTGTCCAGGTACCGACGTTGCGCCCGTTCCGCAGCACCGTCACCCGGTCGCTGATCTCGGCGGCTTCCGCCATCCGGTGCGAGATAAACACGATGCCCTTGCCCGCCGCGGCCAGCGCACGGGTGCGGTCGAAGAGCCACGACACCTCGGCCGGGCCGAGCGCGGACGTGGCCTCGTCGAAGATCACGATCTCCGGGTCGGCGGCGAGCACCTTGGCGATGGCGACCAGCTGACGCACGGCTACCGACAGCTCGCGGACCTGCCGCCCGGGATTGATGCCCGCCAGGCCGATCGCCTCGAAGAGCTGTTCAGCCGCAACCCGCATCCGCCGCCGGGACACCGTGCCCAGCGGGCTCAGCGGCTGGCGGTTGAAGAAGATGTTCTCCATCACGGTCAGGTCCGGGATCAGGGGCAGCTCCTGGAACACCACTCCGACCCCGGCCGCCAGCGACTGGCCGGGATCACGCGGCGCGAACGGGGCGCCGCGGTAGGTCACCTCGCCGCCGTCGGGACGCAGCACGCCGGAGATGACCTTGACCAGGGTTGACTTCCCGGCCCCGTTCTCGCCCAGCAGCGCATGCACCTCGCCGGCCCGGACGTCGACGCTGACCTCCTGCAAGGCGTGCACGCCTGCGAACGCCTTACTGAGGCCACGCGCGGTGAGCAGCTCACCGTGCTGACTGGCGGCACTGGGCTCGGGCATCCGGGATCTCCAGGCAGTCGGGACCGGCCAGCCGCCCGGCTGCGGAGCCAGGCGGCTGGCCGGCGGTCATCGGTCCGCCGCTCAGGGAACTACCTGGGCGGGCTGAATCGACATGAACGGCGGGCTGGGCGGGAGTGTAAGGCCGGGCGAGAGATTCGGGAAGGCGTTGACGCCGACCTTGATCGCCTGGCAGGACGCACCGGTGGGAGACGCACCGCCCTTGTAGAAGCACGGCGGGACGAGCTCGTTGGTCTTGGCCGGATGCTGGCCCTGGATGGCCTGGATGGCCGTCCGCATCGCCAGCACCGACAGCCACGCCGGGTTAGCCATGACGAATCCTGCGGCGCCCTTGTCTTGCGCCAGCGCCACGTAGGTCTGGTTGTAGGACTGGCACAGCATCGGGACGAGGGGGTGGTTCGCCGCCTGCAGTGCCTTGATGGCTCCGGTGCAGTATCCCTGCGTCAGGATGCCGTTCACGTTGGAGTGCGCCGCCACCAGGCTCGTCACGCCCTGCTGCTCGGGTCCCAGCGCGTACTGGCCCTGGTAGGTACCGACGACCTTGATGTTCGGGTAGTTCTTCAGCACGGACTTCCAGGCGCTGGTGATCGTCGCGCTGATCGGCGCGCCTGCCAGGCCGGTGTCCTCGTAGACGTTGCCCTTGCCGTGCAGCTGCGCCACCATCCACTTCGCGCTGAGCTGCTCGCCGAGCACGAAGTTGGTGAAGATCTTGTAGGCGCACGGCGCGGTGACCGTCTGGTCGAAGTTCACCACCACGATCCCCTTGGCGCAGGCCTGGGTGATGACCGGGTTCAGCGCCGTCGGCGATGAGGCATCGACCAGGATCGCAGCGGGCTTCCTGGCCACGATCGCCTGCAGGGAGGCGATCTGGTCGGGCACCGTGGCGCCTGCGTTGGTGATGGTCAGGTTGACCGCGCCCTTGAACGGGGCCAGCCCGGCGGCGACGGTGGCTTCCTTCTCCATCTGGATCCGCCAGTCGTTGCCGACGAAGTTGTTCGACAGGTAAATGCTGTAAGGCTTGGACGCCTTGCCGGAGCCGCCGGACTTCGCCGAGGACGGCGATGAGCCGGAGCTACAGGCAGCGGCCGTGACGGCGAACAGCAGTACGCCACACGCCCCGGCGGCCTTGATCTTTCGACTTTTCATGTGACCAGCCATTCGTTCACGCACCACTGCTGTGGTGCTGCCAGTGCCCTGATCGGCCAGGTAGTGGTGCCGCCGCGGCTGCGGCGGCGATTCGTGCAGCAAGACTGCGCCGAGACCTCCTTTCTGCTGTTCGCCTGGTTCAGGCGGCGGGAGCGCCGCGCGCGGCCGCGGCCGCGCGCAGCGCGGCAGCGGCTACCGGATTCCGCAGCGTCCCGATGTGCTCGACCCACGCCTCCCTAACGTCGCCTTCGGCGAGGGAGCGGGACGGCCGCTGGAATGCGCCAGTGCCGTGGGGGGTGCCGGTCAGCAGCAGATCGCCGGCGAGCTTCACCGCGGCTCCTGTCCAGGTCGTCCTTTGCCTGGGCTCCCGTCCCGGTCGTGCCGTTCCAGCGCGTGCTGGACGACATCGAGGTGGTCGCGCATGGCCGCCGCGGCGGCGTCACCGTCCCGGGTGCTGAGCGCCGCGACGATGGCGAGGTGGCCGAGGTGGGCGGCGCGCCTGGTGGCCGCCGAGCGCGCGGTCCGCTTACGGCCCTCCAGGGAGAGATCGGCGATGCTCTGGTAGAGGCTGAGGTAGATCGGGTTGCCGGTCGCCTCGATGATCGCGGTGTGGATGTCGAAGTCGAACTCGAGGAACTGCCCGGGGCGGCCGAGTGCCCGCCCGGCCTGTTCGGTGAGGTCGCGGAGCGCGGCGAGCTGAGCGTCGGTGATCCTGGGGGCCGCCAGCCGGGCCGCCCCGACCTCGAGAACCTGCCTGACCTCGAGCAGGTGCCGGAACGCCATCCGGTCTACCTGCAGCAGGAAGTTGATCGGCTGGGCGAGCTCGCGCGGCTGAAGCGAGGTGACGAACGTGCCGCCGCCGTGCCGCGGCTCGACCACGTTGAGCGCGCTGAGCACGCGGATGGCTTCCCGCAGCGATGGCCGGCTGATGCCCAGCATCGTCGCCAGCTCGCGCTCGGGCGGCAGCGAGTCCCCGGGCTGCAGCTCGCCGGACAGGATGAGCCCCTTGATCGCGTCGGCGGCCTGCAGGCCGACCGAGGTCTTCTCCAGCGCGGAGAACGACGGGACGGCACCGCCTGGCCGTCGCGCGGCCCGGCCGGGCCGGCGATCCTTCCGGCTGGCCGGAGCGTCACCGGCCGGTGTGCCGGTCACCATCCGCCGTCTTCCGTGCGCTCGTCGGCCGGGCCGCGGGTACCCAGACGGCGCTCCCACCCCGCCGCGGTGACGTCCAGGAAGGCCTGCGGGTCGTAGGGGTGCTCGCGGGCGATGTTGACGTTCAGGTCCAGCCCGAGGCCGGGACCATCCGGAAGGCTGAGCTGCCCGCTGCGCGGGTCGAGAACCGGCGTCCAGGTGACCAGGGATCCGGTCCATGGCTCGTTGAACGGATCGAAGTGCTCCTGGATGAGGAAGTTGGGCACGAACGCGGCGAGCTGCAGGCATACGGCGGTCGCCACCGGGCCGCCGCTCTGGTGCGGCGCGATCCAGGCTCCGTCGGCCGCGGCGATCTCGGCCACGGCCGCGGCCGGCAGCAGCCCGCCCAGCGACATCGGCTCCGGCTGGTAGATCGAGACACCGCCGGCCTTGGCCAGGGTCAGGAACTGGCCCACGGTATGGCAGTTCTCGCCGGTCGCCACCCGCCCGGTGGTACGTGCCGCGACGTCGGCGGTGGGCTGCTCGCGCTCCCGGGTGGCCGGCTCCTCCCACCAGAACACGTCCAGGTCGGCGCAGGCCTCGATGAGGGCAACCGCCTCGGCCGGGGCCAGCCGGGCATGCAAGTCGATCATCAGGCGCGCGCCCGGGCCCGCGGTGTCCCGCACGGCCGCGATGATGTCGCGGGTCGCGGCCAGCTCGCCGGGTGCCAGGAAACCGTGCGCGGTGCCCAGCGGATCGAACTTGAGCGCATGGAAGCCGCGGGCTAGCGCCGCGGCCGCGGCGGTGGCGAAGCTGTCGGGCGTGCGCTCGGTCCGGTACCAGCCGTTGGCGTAGCAGTTGACCGTTTCCCTGACCCGGCCGCCGAGCAGCTGGTGCACCGGGACCCCGAGGGACTTGCCGAGGATGTCCCAGCAGGCCACCTCGATCCCGGCGATGGCCGCCCGGTGCACGTGGCCGCCCTCGTTGGAGACACGCTGGTAGAGAGCCGCGGCGTTGGCGCGGACCTGCCGCGGGTCGCTGCCGAGCACGAGTTCCTTGAGCTCGTGCACCGCTGCTTCGCACGTCTTCGTGAACCCGTTAAGCGTGGCCTCGCCGGTGCCGTGCAGGCCATCGTCGGTGTGCACGCGGACGAACAGCCAGTTCTTCCAGCCGGCACCGACCGGAAAGGTCTCGATATCAACGATCTTCACAGCTGCGCTCCAGCATGCCGCCGGCACCCGCCAACTGCGCCAGTGCGTTCGCGCCGACGAGGCTGGCTCCGCTGCCCGCCAAGCCCGGCCGCCGGGCACAGCCGGGCGGCTAGGCATCCTCTGCGGTCAAGCCTTCCTGGCAATCAGGTGGCCTGGCCACTTGTCTCAGCCACGATAATGGTCACGGCCCCGGGTTCTGTCAACACTCAGTCCGTAACGTTTGGCTTCACTGCCAGCTCCGGCCTGGCCTGCAGGCCGCCGATGGCCAGCGAGCCCTGGCCGCCGTAGAATCGGCTTTCTGCCGGCCTGCGCCTGGCAGCGCGCACTGCCGCCGCGAGCCATCGCGCCGAGCAGACCTGCGGGTGGGAGCTTGTTCTCATGGAATTGCGGCAGATCAGGAAACGCAGCCTAGTCGAGATGCTCGTGGCTGAGGTGCGCGGGCAGATCACTGTCGGCCGCTTGTCCGAGGGCCAGCAGCTGCCCACCGAGGCGCGGATGGCCGCCGAGTTCGGCGTGAGCCGCCCGTTGCTCCGCGAGGCGCTCGCCGAGCTGCGCGCCGAGGGCTTCGTCGAGACTGTCAACGGGCGGGGCAGTTTCGTGCGCCATCCGAGCGAGGCCGACCTGGCCGATGCGTTCGTCCGCCAGCTGCAGCTGTCCGGGACGGAACCCGCGCTCACTGCCGATCACCTCTACGAGGCGCGCCAGGCCATCGAGGTGAGCTCGGCCGCGCTCGCGGCCGAGCGGGCGACGCCGGAGCTGGTGGCCACGCTGGAGCGGCTGCTGCAAGCGATGGCCGACAGCGCCGCGGATGCTGCCGCCTACACCGCCGCGGACGTGGGCTTCCACGTGACCGTGGCCCGTGCCACCGAGAATCCGCTGTTCCCGACGTTGCTCGCGCCGATCGCGACGATGATCGTCAAGGGCATGTTCGAGAGCCATGGCACCCCGGACGCGGTGCGGCTGGGTATCGCCGCGCACCGCAAGGTGCTGGCCGCGATCAAGCGCGGTCAGCCGGAGGCCGCCCGCCGCGCGATGGCTGCGCATCTGCGCGAATCGCGCACGATCTTCCCCGATCAGGCCATCACGCAGCCAGGCGGCTGAGCCTCCCGCTCAGCGTTCTGCTCGGCGTTCCGTCCGGCCGTTTCGAGGTCCGGCCCGTCCGGTCCGGCCGCCGGCCTGCCGCGGCCGCCGCAGCAATCAGGTGGCTTGACCACTTGGTCGCGACATGTCTAGGGTTGTCGCGACACCAGCCGGACCGGAGGTTTTGATGCGGCTCGACAACCGGGCTGTCCTGGTCACCGGGGCGGCGGGCACCATCGGCCGGGACGTATGCGCCATCCTGGCCGGGGAGGGCGCGCGGCTGGCGGTGACCGACCTCGGCGAGGATGGCCTCGGCGCCTTGCTCAAAGAGCTGGCGGACGCCGGCTACACCGCCTGGGCCGGCCGGCGGACGCGGCGGACCTGGATGACTTTGCCGCCTTTGCCGCCGCGGCGACGGCCGAACTCGGCGAGATCGACGGCCTGGTCAACGTGGCCGGCACGTTTGCCATCGTGGACTTCATCGACTCGACCCCGGCCGACTGGGCGGCGATGATCTCGTCCAACCTGCTGACCGCGCTCGTCGCCTGCCGGGCGGTGCTGCCGGGCATGGTGGCGCGCGGGGCAGGCTCGGTCGTCAACTTCGCCTCCACGGCGGGCGAGTACGGGTCGATCAGGCCGTCCGCCGCCTACGCCGCGGCGAAGGGCGGCGTGATAGGGCTCACCAAGTCGCTGGCCCGCGAGGTCAGCCCGCTCGGCGTCCGGGTGAACGCCGTTTCGCCCGGGCCCGTCAACACGCCTGCGCTGCAGGCCGCGTCGCTGGAACAGCGGGCCGAGGCGGACGCCCGCACGCTGACCGGCCGGATCGGGGAGCCCCGCGACATCGCCAACGCCGTGCTCTACCTGCTGAGTGACGAGGCGGCGTACGTGACCGGCACGGTGCTCCAGGTGAACGGCGGTTCGCTGCTGTGACCGCCACCCCCGACGCGGCGCGCGACCTCGGCCAGATCAGTGAGATCGCCACGATCAGGTGGACAGAGCAGCCCAACCTGCTCTGGGTGCAGATCCGCACCTCGGCGGGGGTCACCGGGCTGGGGGAGACCTACTACCTGCCGGGCGCGGTGGAGAGCGTCGTCCACGACCTGGCCGCACCGCTGCTCCTTGGCCAGCCGGCCGGAGCGATCAGGAAGGCCTGGACGACGCTGTTCTCCTGCGCCAACTTCTTCGGGTTCGCGGGGGCCGAGATGCGGGCCATCTCGGCCCTCGATGTAGCCCTGTGGGACGCGCTCGGGCAGGCCGCCGGGCTGCCGCTGCACCAGCTGCTCGGCGGGGCCGCCCGCGCCTGGGTGCCCGGCTTACAACACCTGCGTGAACGCCGGGCCGTACCAGGACTGGGATCTCGCCCTGGCCGATCCGGCCGCGCTGGCCACCGACCTGGCTGACGCCGGATACCTCGGCATGAAGGTGTGGCCGTGGGACCGGTTCGCTCCGCAGCTGGAAAGTCCCGCCGCGACCGGCCCGGCGGGCTGGACCGCCATGGGACCTCCGGGCAGCTACCTGTCCAAACGCGACCTCGCCGCCGGTCTGGCCATGTTGGAGCAGGCCCGCGACGCCGCCGGCGACCGGATCGAGCTGCTCGTCGAAGGCCACGGCCGCTGGGACCTGAACATGGCGCTGCGGATCGCGCGCGCCGTCGAGCCGCTCGGGGTCCTGTGGATGGAGGACATCTGCCAGCCAGACAGCGCCGAGGACCTGGCCCGGCTGGTGCGCGAGACCCGGGTCCCGCAGGCCGTCAGCGAGCGGCTGATCACCCGGTTCCCGTTCCGGGAGGTGCTGGCGCACCAGGCCGCCCACATCGTCCTGGTCGACGTGGCCTGGGCCGGCGGCCTGTCGGAGGCCCGGCGGATCGCGGAGCTGGCCGAGACCTATCACCTGCCGTTCGCGCCGCACGACTGCACCGGGCCGGTGACGGCGCTGGCGAACATCCACCTCGCGCACGCGATGCCCAACTGCATGGCCGTCGAAGTGGTCCGCGGCTTCGTGGACGGCTACTACCAGGACGTGCTCGACGTGCCGCCTGACGTGCGCGACGGCCGGGCCCGCCTGCCGGACCGCCCCGGCCTCGGCGCGGCGCTGCAGCCAGGGTTCGGCGACCGCGGCGGGGTGACCGTCCGCAGGTCGTCGTGAGTTATCAGCCAGCCAGGGAGGAGACAGGCACGTGCCAGACAGCACGGGCGCGGTAGCCCCGGCACTGCCCGAAGTCAGGCCTATCGCCTCGGCGCCGCTGGTCAGCGCGCCGTTCGCCACCGCGATGGAGGAGATCGGGCGCGAGCACCCGGACGTCGTCGTGCTCTCGGCCGACCTGTCCAAGTACACCGACGTGGCACCGTTCGCCCGGGCCTTCCCGGACCGGTTCTTCCAGGTAGGCATGGCCGAGCAGAACATGATGGGGATCGCCGGCGGCCTGGCCAAGACGGCATTCACGCCGGTGGCGGTCACCTATGCGGTATTCGCCACCCGGCGGGCCGGGGAGCAGGTGCAGATGGCCCTGGCCACCAGCGGCCACACGAGTGCCGTGATAGCGGCTTTCCTGCCCGGCCTGACCACTCCTTTCCGGGCCACTCATCAGGCCACCGACGACCTGGCGATCATGCGCGCGGTGCCCGGCATGACCGTGATCGACCCGATGGACGCCACCGAGCTGGCCGAGAGCATCAAGGCCGCCATTACCGCGGGCGGCCCCGTCTACCTGCGGGCACAGCGCGGCGACGTGCCCGCGATTCTCGCGCCGCCGGCCGGCTTCGTCATCGGCCGCAGCGTGCTGCTGCGCGACGGCGGTGACGCCGGGATCATCGGTACCGGCCTGGGCAGCCAGTGGGCGCTCGAAGCTGCCGAACGGCTGGCGGCCAGGGGAGTACAGGCAGCCGTGCTGCACGTGCCGACGCTCAAGCCCCTCGACGGCGAAGCGATCGCTGAGTTCGCGGCGCGCTTCCCGGCGGTCACGACGGTCGAGAACCACTCGGTGATCGGCGCGCTCGGATCCGCGGTGTGCGAGGTGGTAGCCGGCGCGGGCATCGCCTGCCGGGTCAGCCGGCGCGGCGTGCCAGACCGATGGGCGCCGGCCGGGCCGCTTGACTACCTGCGGCGCAGCCTCGGGCTGGACGCCGAGTCCCTGGCCACTGCCGTGGCCGCGAGCGCGGGAGGCCGCTGATGGCAGAACCGGTTACCACCGCTCCGGACCTGGCCGACGTGGCCGCCCGGATCCGCCGCCGGGTGCTCGGCATGTGCGCCTGGCCGCGGGCAGGGCTATGCCGGCCAGGGCCTGGCCCTTGCCGATGTGCTCGCGCACCTGTACTTCCGTGTCATGCGGCCCCAGCCCGGCGGCGGCTACCTGGACAGGTTCGTGCTCTCGACCGGGCACAGTGCGATCGGCCTGTTCGCCGCGCTGGGCGAGGCCTGCCTGTACCAGCAGGACGAGCTGAACACCTACGGCCAGGCCGGCTCGCGGATCGAGGAGAGCCCCCTGGAGGGCACGCCGGGCTTCGAGGTCACCGCCGGCTCGCTGGGCCAGGGCCTGTCCCAGGCTGTGGGCATGGCGCTCGGCGAACGGCTGCGCGGCTCCGGCGCCCGGGTGTACTGCCTGCTGTCAGACGGCGAGCTTCAGGAAGGGCAGGTGTGGGAGGCAGCCATGTCGGCCAGCCACCACCGGCTGGGCAACCTGACCGTGCTCGTGGACAACAACAACATGCAGGCCGACGGGGTCACAGCCGAGATCATGGGCGTCGAGCCGGTGGTCGAGCGGCTGACGGCCTTCGGCTTCCGGGCCCAGCGCATCGACGGTCATGATCACGCCGCGCTGGAGCAGGCGCTGCCGTCGGCCGCGATCGCCCAGGACCAGCCGCAGGCCGTGGTGCTGCAGACGGTGCCAGGCAAAGGCGTGCCGCTCTTCGAGCAGCATCACAAGGTCCACTACCTCCGGCTCGAGCCAGCCGTGTGGTCGGAGGCCATCGCGGCTATCGGCTGAACCAGCCGCATCCAGTACTGCCGCCCAAGGGAGATCCGATGAAAAGCCCGGCCGAGCTGTGGCAGGAGATCGAGGAGACGGAGGTCAGCCAGGGCACCCTCGCGTTCTGGTGGCTCTACCAGGCAGGCATCGTGGTGAAGAGTCCCGGCGGCACGGTGCTGGCCGTGGACCCCTACCTGTCTGAATCGGTGATGCGGTCCTATCAGCTGCCGCGCGGCGTGCCCGCGCCGCTGGATCCGGCCGACACCGACGTTGCTGCGCTGCTGGCCACGCACAGCCACGAGGATCACCTGGATCCGGATTCGATCGAGTCGTTCCTGCGCCCGGCCGGCACCCGGTTCATCGGCCCGCCGATGGCCGCCGCCGTGGTCGAAGCGACCGGGATCGACCCGGCCCGGATTACCGAGGTGAGCCGCGGCGACGGGGTAACCGTCGGGGACATCGCCGTCCGGGCGGTGCACGCGCGGCACATGTTCGGCGTCGAGCCCACCCCCGACGCCGTCGGCTACGTGCTGTCCTGCGGCGGGGTCTCGGTCTATCACAGCGGCGACACCGAGTACGACAGCGAGATCATCTCTGACACTCGCGGCGTCGGGACGTCGCTGGTCTGCATCAACGGCACGACCGGCAACATGAACGCGCACGAGGCGGCGATGCTGGCCTGGCAGCAGGAGGCCCGGCTGGCGGTGCCGTTTCACTACGGGCTCTGGCGCGACGCGGACTACGGCGAGGGCGCGACGCTGGACCCGCAGCTGTTCGCGGGCACCTACGGCAAGCTGAATCCGGCCGGCCGGGTACACATCCTGGAGCCGGCCGCGCGCGTCGTGGTGGATGCGGCAGGGCTGGCGGGCTAGCGGCGTGCCGGACCGCGTCCTGCTGAGCTGCACCCGACGCGCGGGGCGCCTGATCACATCCCGTGCCGACATGCCGATGACAGTGCGGTTGCGAACTGGCGCTCGAAGCGCCATAATGGCGCCATGCCGAGCGTGCAGATTAAAGATGTCCCGGAGCAAACCCATGCTGTCTTGCGCCAGCGTGCGGCGGCCGCGCACCAGTCCCTCCAGGAGTACCTGCGCTCCTGGCTGATCGAGGAAGCAAGCCAGCCGACCCTCGACGAGGTCCTCGACCGGGCAGGAGGCCGTTCCGGTGGTTCGGTGCCGCTGAAGACCGCGGTGGCGGCAGTGCGCGCCGATCGTGATCGCCGTTGACGCCAGCGTCCTGGCCGTCGCGCTCGCCGACGACGGCCCGGACGGCGATCACGCACGTGCCCGCCTGCGCGGGGAACGGCTGACCGCACCGCAGCTGATCGATCTCGAGGTTACTTCGGTGTGGCGGCGGCAGGTGCGCGAAGGTGCCATGGATGCCCGCCGGGCGGCCCTGGCGCTGTCAGAATCTGACAGCGCTCCCCCTCCGTCGAGCGCCGCACCGCCCCTTGCTTGCCCGCTGCTGGGAACTGCGCAGCAACCTGACGATCTATGACGCGTCCTACGTCGCGCTCGCTGAAGCCCTGGACGTGACCCTGCTCACGGGCGACGGGAGGCTGGCAAGGGCCACCGGCCCCCAGTGCCACATCGAGCTGCTGGGCCCGGCATCATGACCGACCGCGTCACACACGGCTCGCCGGGCCGGGAATGGTCTCGTCTTCGCGGTGATGGCGGGCCATTGCCCGCGTGTAGCGGGCGAGCGCCGTTTTCATCTGCTCGTGCCGATCGTCGCCGGCGTTGACACCGAACACGTACGGCAGGAAGCCACCCTCGACCTCTGCGAGCCCGGCCCGGATCGCCTCTACATCGTGCGGCGGGTACAGGCGGGCGGGCTCACCCACCGCCACCCACCCGATCGGGATCCGGGTCAGCGGGGGCACGATGCAGCCGATGTGCACCGCCCCGCCGAGGGCCACGCTGCTGGCCCGGCCCATGTGCGCGCCGTTGAAGACCATGGCACCGGTGGCGATGAACACCTCGTCGGAGATGCCGCAGCCGGTCAGGTGCGCGTGCGGGCCGACCAGTATGTGATCACCCATGATGAGCTGGTTTTTCGGTGTGCCGCGGAGCACCGCGTTCTCCATGATCACGCAGTTGGCGCCGATCACCACCGCGCCGCCCTCGGCGGCGACCACCGCGCCGTGCATGATGCACGTCCCGCTGTCGATGCGGACGTCGCCGCTGAGCACCGCGGTGGGTGCCACGTAGGCCTCGGGGTGGACGGACGGAGTCATGCCCAGGTGTCGTATGTACATGGGTCCAATCTGCACCCGGAGGTGCCCTGGAAGGAATAGGTGAGTGGTCACGAGCGGCCAGGGCCCGCATCAGCGGTACTGCCGCGGACGCGGCCGTCCGCCAAGAACCTCAGCGTTCACTCGCCGAGCGCGCCTCCGGGTGACCTGGACGACCCGGCCCGCCGCGAGCCGGACCGTGACGTCCGGGAGGACCGGAAGGTGGTTCAGCGTGCGGTCATGGATGGCGGCGACGATGGTCCCGGCGGGCAGGGCCACCCGCAGGTTCTCCAGCAGTGTGCGGGCCGTCTCCCGGTCCAGGCTCTCGGTCGGCTCGTCAAGCAGCAGCAGGCCCGGGCGGCGCAAATAGGCCTGGGCCACCCCCAGCCGGCGCCGCTGACCGCCGGACAGGCCCTCGCCGCCGGGGCCGAGCGTGGTCCCGGGAGAGACGTCGGCCAGCGCGGCCACGGCCAGTGCCTCGGCGAGGTCATCGTCCCCGGCGTCCGGGCTCGCCAGCCGGAGGTTGTCCCCGACGGTGCCACTGAGCAGCTGGCTGTCCTGCTCCATCAGGGTCACGCCGGTGACCAGATCCTCGTAGCCGAGCGCGTGCGGGTCGGCGCCGCCGATCCGGACCGAACCCGCCATCGGCGTGAGCGAGCCCGCCAGCGTGCGCAGCAGCGTTGACTTGCCCGACCCGGAGGCGCCCGTCAGCACGACGAGGCCGCCCGCAGGCAGGTCGAGCCGGCCGACCGTCAGGGCCGGCTCGTCGCCCATCCCGGCCACCAGCCCGCGGACTGCGATCCCGCCCCGCGCCCACTGCGCTCCAGCCGGTGCGGCGGGCTCGCCAGGCCCGCGGGACGCCGTCGTGGCTGGCGCCGCGTCGGCGCCCAGCCCGCTCGTCTCGGTGAGCCGCCGCCAGGCGGCGAGCGCCCGGCCCGCGGCTGGCCCGGCCGCCGCCAGGGTGCCAGCCACCTCGAACAGGGTCAGCGTCAGCAGCGCGGCGAAGGCCAGCACCGCGGGGGGAAGCGGGCGGGCGCCGAGGCCGGCCCCGATGGCCAGGACCGCAGCTACGGCGCCGGCGGCGGCCAGGTCCGTGATGAGCTGCCCGGCCCCCTCCCGGGCAGACCAGCGGCGGCGGGGCCGATCGGTGGCGCGGAAACCCTCGCGCACTTCGGCCAGCGCGAGCGGGGCCGCCCCGTAGCTCGTGAGTTCCACCCGGCCGTCCAGCGCCTCCACCAGCCGGGCCCGCGCGGCCGCCCTGGCCCGGGCCAGTTCTGTGCCTGCCCGGCGGCTCCGGCGGCTGACCGCGATGTCGCCTGCAATCCCCGCGGCCAGGCCGAGGGCGACGACCGCCCCGAACACCGGCCGGACGAGCGTGAGCACGGCCAGGCCGGCCGCTCCGACGATCGTGCATACCACCCCGGGCACCGCTACGGCCAGCACAACCCGGTCCAGGGAGTCAATGTCGGCCTGGACCCGGTCGAGCAGATCCCCGCTGTGGAACCGGCGCAGCTGCCGGGGCGCCATCCGGGTGGCCGACGCGAACACCCGGGCCCGCAGGCGGGCCAGCATCTGCAGGGTCGCGCCGTGCGTGATCAGCCGCTCACCGTAGCGGGCCGCGGTGCGGACCACCGCCAGGGCCTCAACCCCCGCGCTGGGGTAGATCCAGGAGAACGTGGACGTGGCCGAGAGCCCGGTCTGGGCCGACCGCACGATGAGCCAGCCGGCCAGGCCCATCAGGGCAGCGGACGCAGCCGCGGCGAGGATTGCCAGGCTGAACCCGGTGACCAGGTCGCGGTGGAGGCCGGGGCGCATCCCGATCAGTCCGGTCCCTGTCTGAGGTCGCGCGGCGTCCCGCAGGGCCGCCCATAGTCCCGCCCCCGACGCCAGGTGCCCAGCCGGCGCGGCGTGCTTAGCCACGGATCCGGCCCCCGTCCAGGGCGATCACCCGGCCGGCGAGCCCGAGTACCACGTCCGAATGGCTGGCGATGAGCGCCGTCCGGCCCTGGAGCAGCCGGGCCAGCGGCTCGATCAAGGCCGCCTCGGTGGCCGCGTCGAGATGCGCGGTCGGCTCGTCGACCAGCAGGAAACGGGCCTCGCTGAGGAAAGCCCTGGCCAGCGCCACCCGCTGGGCCTCTCCGCCCGAGATGCTCCACGCCCGCTCGCCCAGGACCGTGTCGAGGCCGTCGGGCAGCCGTTCCAGCAGGCTGGTGAGCTGCGCCGCTCCGGCCGCGGCCTCGATACGGGAACGGGAGGCGCTGGGCCGGCCGAGGGCGATGTTGTCGGCGAGGGTGCCGGAGAACAGGTACGGGTGCTGGCCGATGAGCAGCGCCCGGCGGCCTTCGGCGGCGGGTATCCCGTCGGTGAGCGCCTGCCCCGCGGCGGGCCGCAGCCACCCTCCGGCCAGCCTGAGCAGCGTGGACTTCCCTGAGCCCGAGGCACCTGTGACGCCGAGGACGGACCGGGCCGGGACCAGGATGCTGACGCCGGCCAGCGCGGGTGCCGGGCGGCCGGCGAACCGGACCGTGGCATCCTGCAGGACCACGGCCGGCGGGTGGACCGGCGCGGGGACTACCGAGGCGACAGCCCGGCCCGCTAGTGACTGGCTGACCACCGGCTGCGCTGCCACTGCCCGCGCCGCTGGCGCTTGGCCGACCGCTACCGGCGCGGCTCCACCGGGGGATGCCTGCGCGGACGGCGTGGCCTCGTCGGCGCGTGCTTGTGCGGCTTGTCGCTCGCCGGTGCCGGAGAGCGCCCGGCGGCTGAGAGGTGCCAGGATCTCCGCGGCGGCGACCGCCTCCCGGCGCTGGTGGTACGCGGCGGCGAACCGCCGGAGCGGCGCGAAGTAGGCGGGGGCGAGGAGCAGGACGAAGACACCGGCCTGAGCGCCGAGGTGACTCGGCAGCAGCGGGGCCCGCACGTAGCCGAGCAGCGTGGCCCCCACGTACATCGCCACCATCCCGATGGCGAAGGTCGACACCCATTCGAGCGCGCTGGAGGCGAGAAAGGCGACGCGCAGGACCGCCGACGTGCGCTGCGCCAGCTCGGTCGCCGCCCGTTCCACCAGGCGGCGCTGGTGGCCGATCGCGCCGAGCGCGCGCAGAGTGGTCATCGCCTGCAGCCGCTCGAGCACCTGGCTGGACAGCCGGGCAACCTGCGCCATCTGGCGCCGGCTGACCGCCTCGGCGCCGAGGCCGGTCACCGCCATGTTGATCGGCACGATCGGCGTCGCCAGCGTGAGCAGGACACCGACCACCCAGCTCGCCGGGAAGATGACCGCCAGGATGACCACGGGCACCGTGCACGCGGCGACCGCTCGCCGCTGGTAGTCGTGGAAGTGGGCGCCGAGCCGGGGAACCTGCTCCGACACCGCCGCGACGGCCGCGCCCGTGCTCACCGGCGTGCTCGCCGGGTCGGCCAGGACCAGAGCATCCAGGACCGTGTCGCGGACGGCCGCCTCGACACCGGCGGCGCCCGCCGCGGCCAGCCGGTCCGCCGCGAACGCCGCGGCCGCCCGCAGCAGGCCGCCTGCCGCGACGCCGAGGACGTCCCCCGCCAGGCCGCGGCCGGTACCGCCGCCGCTGACCCCGGAGACGATGAGGGCGGCCGCGTACCAGCCGAGCAGCACGGTACCGGCCGCACCCGCCGCGTCGGCCGCGCCGGCGGCCAGGAAGAACGGCCTGCCGGGGCGGCCCTGGCGGGCCAGCCACCGCCGCGCCGCGCGAGCGTCGCCGGCCGGTTCGGCGGTCTCCGCCCCAGGCGGGCTCGCCGGTCCGGTGTCGTGAGCCGTCGCGGACTGACCGCTGTCCGCGACCGCCGGGCCCGTGATCACCGCTGGGAGCGGCCGGTCGCCGTCCAGGCGACGACGACCGTGGCGATCATGAGCGCGATCATGACCGGATCGAACCAGGTGCCGATGAAGCTGAAGTCGTTCTCGGCCGCCAGGATGGCCGCCGCCCAGACGGGCAGCAGCGCCACGGTGACGAGCAGCCGGGCCGGCCATGGCCATCGGCGGCTCGCAGCCTGACCGGCGGGGCCGGCTGCGGAGCCGTTCGGTGTCATGGAAGCCCCGTCTGGTGCGTCCGCGGACCCCTTCCGTGCGCCGGCGGCATGAGAGGGCATGTCAGTGACCTCCTTCGGCGGGTTGCGCGCTAGGCAGCGGGGACGGCGCGGCCGGGTGGCCGCGCGGGATCGTGTCCTCGTCCAGCCGCTGCCGTCCGCGGAAGACCCAGTTGGCATAGGCGTGATAGGCGATCGTGAGCGGGCCGATCAGGCCGATCGCGATGACCAGGAAGGCGAGGGTCTCGTGGCTCGCCGCGGACGAGTACAGCGTCACCGACGGCGGCACGATCTGGGGGTAGAAGAGGGCGAGCAGCGCCACCAGGCCGGCGGCTTCGGCGGCGGCCACCGCGAGGAACGGGATCCCGTCCGGCCTCCGGCCGGCCCGCCGGTAGGCGGTCCAGAATCCAGCGGCTGCCACGAGCACCGCGTAGCCGAACGGCAGCCAGCGGTCCACCCCGCCGAGATACAGCCGCGCGGTCGTGGCCACCGGGAGCAGCGCGGCCGAGGCGGCCGCGCCGGCCGCGGTGACCAGGGTCAGCCTGCGGACGGCGCCCCCCATCTGATCCCGCAGCGGCCCGTCGGTCTTGGCCTGCAGCCGCGCCGCGCCGGCCAGGGAGAACAGCGCGACGGTCACCAGGCCGGTGAGCAGCGCGTAGCCGTGCCCGAAGAAGTCCCACGTCGCGCCCGCGAAGAGCTGGTGGCGGACGGTAACGCCGGAGAGTAGGCCGCCGAACAGCACGCCCTGGGCAAACGCCGCGACGAGCGAGCCGATGCCGAAGAGGCGGGTCCAGGTGCGGTCGGAGGCGGGCCGCTGGAGCGCCATCTCGACCGCGAACCCACGGAAGATGAGGGCGACGACCATCGTGACAAGCGGCAGGTAGAGGCCGGGCAGGGCGGTCGCGTAGGCGTCGGGCATGCCGCCCCACAGGCCCATCGCGAGCAGGATCAGCCACGATTCGTTGCCGTCCCACACGTTCCCGACGACCGCGATCATGCGTCGGCGGCTGACGGCGTCCCGCTGGAACAGCGTGAGCACGCCGACGCCGAGGTCGTAGCCGTCAAGCACGACATAGGCGAGGAGCGAGAGGGCGATGACGATCAGCCAGAAGAAGAGCATGGTCAGGCCTCCGCGGGAGTCACCGGGACGCTGATACCCGCCGGGGAGCTGGCCGCGGCCGGACTGCCCGGCGCGCTGGCTGCCGCGGTCCCACCGCCCTCCCGGCCGGGCAGCTCGCCGGGGCCCTTGCGGACCTCGCGCACGATCTGCCGCACCCAGGCGGTGAACAGGCCGAGGTAGACGATCCAGAACGCGGCGAGCGAGGCGATGATCTCGCCGGTGCTGAGCGACGACGCCGAGTTCGCCACGAGGAGCTTGCCGTAGACGAGCCATGGCTGCCGGCCGGACTCTGACAGCACCCAGCCGGCGATCGTCGTGATCACCCCGACCGGCAGTGTCCACAGGACCAGCCGCAGGTACCAGGGTTCGGTGAACAGGCGGCGCCGCAGCCGCATGATGACGCCGATGAAGGCGACGGAGAACATCGCCCAGGCCCCGTAAACCATGATCTTGAAGCCCCAGAACGTGGGCCCGACGGGAGGCTGCAGGTTGGCCGGAACGGTCTTGAGGCCTGGGACCGGGGTCTGGCCGGAGAAGTTGTGGTAGACGAAGACGCTGGCGGCATGGGGCAGGCTCAGCTGGATGTAGTTGCGCTGCCGAGGCTGGTCGGGGATGACGAAGAGGTTCCAGCCCGTGTTGCCGTTACTGAAGTTGCCCTCGGCGGCGATCACCTTGTCCGGCTGGTAGACCAGCGTCATGTTGGAGGCCATGCCGTCGCCCACGTAGAGCTGGACCGGCAGCAGGACCGAGGCTGCCGCCAGGCTGATGGACAGCGTCTTCCTGGCGAACGGGAGGGCCCGGCGCCGGAGCAGGTAGTAGGCGCCTATGGCGGCGACGAACCAGGATGCGGAGACCAGCACGGCCAGGACCATGTGCGGGAAGCGCCAGTCGAAGGCCGGGTTGAAGATCGCGTCGAACCAGTTGACCGGCTGAAACTGGCCGTTGACCTCGCGGTAGCCGGCCGGGGTCTGCATCCACGAGTTCGCCGACAGGATCCAGGCCGTAGACAGCAGGGCGCCGAGGGCGACCAGGCAGGTGGAGACCATCGTCACTCGCTTGCTCACCCGGCCCTCGCCGTACAGCAGGATGCCGATGAACCCGGCCTCGAGGAAGAAGGCGGTCAGCGCCTCGAGGCAGATAATCGGCCCGAGGATCGGGCCGACGGCCCGGGCGTAAGAGCCCCAGTTGAGGCCGAGTTCGAAGGTGAGCACGATGCCGGCCACGATGCCGAGCGCGAAGCCGACGGCGAAGATCTTGCGCCAGAACCGGAACATCTGCAGATACAGCGGATTACCGGTCTTGTAATAGCAGGCGTAGCAGATGACCAGGAACAACGCCAGGCCGACGGACAGGGCCGGGAAGGTCATGTGGAAGGCCGCCGTCGTGGCGAACTGAAGGCGGGACAGGTCTAGGAAGGTCGTTGACGACATCTTCTTCCGCGTTTCTCGAGCGGTCCGGGATACCTGGGCGAGCTCATGGGAACGACGACCTGCCTGAGGGGGCCTCGGCCGGTATCCACGATCGTGCAGCAGTCCAGATTTTTCGCCCCGGCAGGCGCCCAGCCGGACTACCAGCCAGCAGGGCTGACTGCCTGGCTGGTACCGGGGAGCCGGCACCTGGCCGGACGGCGAGCCGGCGCTCCGGTGGTCTCCGATTCAGTTGCCGGTCGCTGACTGGGACTGCCGGGCCTGCGTCCGCAGGTACAGAACGGCGATCGCGGCAAGGACTGCGGCGAACCCGGCGGTGATCAGCCAGGTCATGGCGTTTGACGGGTCGAGTTCACCTGCGGCCCGCGCGCCTGCCAGCAGGATCAGCGCCATCATTAACGCGGCGACCTGGAGCAGAATCCGGGCGCTGGTCCACCGGCGGTCCCGCACGGCACCCAGGCCAGCGATCCCGAGACAGAAGATGGCTCCCAGCACCCTGGCCGTCAGCGGGGTGAGCGTCCAGGGCCAGACCGCTACCGCCCGGGCAGGGAACAGGAAAAGGAACAGGCCGGTCAGCACCGACAGCCCGCCCAGGATGGCAATGATCCGGCTTACGCCGACCGGTATCAGCAGGTCGGTCTCGGTGGCGGGCACATCGTGCCGGCGGTTGGCCAGCCGGACCCAGAAGATGAGGAAAGGCGTGGTGAAGTACAGTCCGGCCCACAGCCAGAAGGCGATGTGGGAATGGCTGAACTTACCCCAGTGGATGATCGTGGCCACCCCCATCAGCGTGGCGAACGTTCCGACCGGGATGAAGCCGCCCTTGACCGTGTGCCATTGCTTCGCCGTGGCCGCACGCAGGAAGAAATAGGCGCCCCCGAGATAGACCGCGCCCAGGATCATCGGCGTGATCGTCGGCCTGATCGCCCACGCGAAGAGCCTGCCGGTGTCGTGCGGCCACGGATACAGCACGAAAAATGCCACCACCAGGAAAGGAATGATCGCCAGCGAGACCCCGCGGGTCAGCGGCAGGACCCGGTCATCACCCGCACCATCCGGGGCGCCCACAGTAGCCATCCGCAACCTCCGGCCTGCGGTGACATGGCGACATCGCAGCTGAGTCTATGCTCATGCGGATCCGACGTCACCGATCCTGGCACGGGGGGCGGTGACGACCCGGCGGCTGAGTCGCGGCCGAACTCGATGTCATCCGCCGCCCGGCGGAGCCGTGCTCTGCTCCGGCAGCGCGCCGAGATCTACCGGACACACCTCGTGTACCCAGCGACCGTCTGCTCGCAGCCGCGCATCCTGGCCCGCGGTGATGACCGCTCCGCAGCGCCCGCAGACCTGGCCGGGGGCATGCGCCTCGTTGCTCTCCGGATCGAGGTACTCCACCTCTCGATCCTCGCGGTCGTGCTCCATTATCTCGCGCTCGGGCGCGTCTTCGCGATCTTGCGGCAGGACGCCCTCGGACTGCTGCCTGAGGCGCTCGGACTGCATCGTCATGCGCTCTTCCTCGCCGTACTCGGGCGTCATGCTCATCGTGCCCCCTGTGTCCGCGATCGCAGGGCGTTTGCCCGGCATCCAGTCTGCCACCGGGCGCGGTGGGGCGAGAAGCGCTGCTGCGTCACGGCTGACCGGGGGCGTGACCGTACGGCTCGGCAACGACAACGAGGTAGCCATCAAGGTCGCGGATCCAGATCTCGCGGTGTCCTGCGTTAGGATTGACATGAACATCGGTCACGATGTGCGCGCTGATGGCCCGGATGCGGCCGGCCGTCGCGTCGAAGTCAGCTGCTTCGAACCATAGGGCCACGCCGTTCCCTACTGGCTGCCCGGGATCTCCGATCGTGCCGTGATGATGACCGGTCTCGAGCCGGTGCAGCTGCATGATGAGCTGTCCATCGACCAGCAGCTGCTCATAGTCGGCGCCTCCGTGGCCGCTGGAGGCGCCAAGCACCTGCTGGTACCACCTGCTCGCTTCCTCGACGTCTGCGACGGCGATCATCGGTTGCGGTCGCATGGGCGCGAAAGTTTCGTGGGTCATGGACCGAGACTAGGCACTGTTCACACGGCCTGGCTTGTACGAATCGGAGTACCCATCGCCGTCTTCCAGCGCTGCTGCCGAGCTCGTCTTCCATTTCCTGGGTGCTGGCGGCTATCCGGCGTCCGCGAGAAACCGGGTCAGCTCTTCCCTGGTCGGCGCGGTGGCGGGGCCGCGCCTGGTCACCGACAGCGCCGCGGCTGCGTTGGCGATGCGCGCGGCGGCTTCGGCCTCCGCGCCGCCGGCCAGCGCGGCGATGAAGGTCCCGGTGTGCGTGTCGCCCGCCCCGTTGGTGTTGACCGCGGCAACCGGGAAGCCTGCCACCCGCACAGGTGCCGCGCCGGGCCGGGCCAGCAGGCAACCGTCCGGGCCGGTGCGCACGAGCGCGCCTCGCTCGCCGCCCGGCAGCGCCGGAGCGCGTCGCGCCAGCGCCCGGACCGCCGCGCCCGGATCGTCGACGCCGGTGAGCCTGGCCGCCTCCCGGGCGTTGCAGGTCAGCCAGTCGGCACGCCGGAGGACGCGATCCAGGACGTCGGCGGCCACCGAGTCCGCGAGCGGGCCGGGATCGAAGAACACCACGTTGCTCTGGCCGAGCCGGCCCAGCCAGCCGAGCAGGGCGTCCCGGTTGCCGGGATGGACCAGGCTGTACCCGGACAGGTAGACCGCGTCGCGCGGGCCCGCCAGGACGTCCGCCAAATCCTCGCCGGTCAGCGCGGCCTCGGCCCCGCGGCTGGTCACGAACGTCCGCTCGCCGCCGTCGTCTACGAAAGTGACGACGAAACCCGTGTCGGCGCCCGCCTTCGGCCGCTGCAGCACCTCGGCGCCGGCCTGCCGCAGCGCGGCCAGAGCCAGCGAGGCGAACGGCCCGCTGCCGTAGCCGCCGGCGTAGGCGACCGGCAGCCCCTGCCGCGCCGCGGCCACGATCACGTTGAAGCCGCCGCCCGGGGTCACTTCGGTGGCGCCGGCGAGAACGTCGCCGCCGCGCTCCGGGAGGTCCGGGACGGTCAGCACCACGTCGACGACCACGTTGCCGAGGTGCAGAAGTCGGCCGAACCCGGTCATCACGACCGCGGGCGCGTTTCCGCGGAAACGCCACCCGGACGCGTTTCCGCGGAAACGCCAGCCCGACGCGCTTCCGCGGAAGCGCCGGAACGCAGCGCGAGCAGGCCCTCGGCGAGCGCATCCAGCTGCAAGCCGTTCACCGCGGTAACCGTGTCACGCGCCTCATCAGGGAAAGCCGCCGCCCCGTGGCAGGCGCCGCCGACCGCGCCGGCCATCGCCGCGATCGTGTCGCAGTCACCGCCTAGCGAGGCGGCGAGCCTGCAGGCCAGCCACGGATCACCGGGGCTGGCGGCGAGCACCGCGAACGCGGCGGGCACCGACTCCTGCGCCGC
>CAVOOC010000006.1:0-10129 GCA_963697445.1 uncultured Actinomycetes bacterium | reverse complement strand
CCAGGGCGGCGGCAGGCCGGTCCGCGCCGACGAGCGCGCACCGGGCGCGGCCGAGCAGGCCGCCCCGGGCGGCCAGTCCGGCCCGCCCGCGGCACCGGGCGAGCCGACGGGAGAGGAGGGCTGAGCCATGCTCATCCCGCGCAGGGTCAAGCACCGCAAGCAGCACCGGCCGGGCCGTTCCGGCATGGCCACCGGCGGCACCCGGGTGACGTTCGGCGAGTACGGCGTGCAGGCGCTCGAGCACGCCTACGTGACCAACCGGCAGATCGAGGCCGCGCGTATCGCCATGACCCGCCACATCAAGCGCGGCGGGAAGGTGTGGATCAACATCTACCCGGACCGGCCGCTGACCAAGAAGCCTGCCGAGACCCGGATGGGGTCGGGCAAGGGATCACCGGAGTGGTGGATCGCCAACGTCAAGCCGGGCCGGGTCATGTTCGAGCTGTCCGGCGTGGCCGAGCCCGTGGCCAGGGAGGCACTCCGCCTCGCCGCGCACAAGCTGCCGATCAAGTGCAGGTTCGTGAAGCGAGAGGCAGGTGAGGCGTGATGGCGACCGGCGTTTCTGCCACCCAGCTGCGGACCCAGACCGAGGAAGAGCTCGACATCAAGCTGGCGGAGGCCAAGGCGGAGCTGTTCAACCTCCGCTTCCAGGCGGCCACCGGGCAGCTGGAGAGCCACGGGCGGCTGCGCGCCGTCCGCAAGGAGATCGCCCGGATCTACACGGTCAAGCGCGAGCGCGAGCTCGGCATCGTGACCCTTGTCGACGAGGCAGAGCTCGAGGAGGAGCAAGACAGTGAGTGACGCGCAGCCGGACGGTCAGCAGGCGGACCAGGCAGGGCAGGGGCGGCCGTACCGCAAGACGCGCGAGGGTCTCGTGGTCGGCGACAAGATGGACAAGACCGTCGTGGTCCTCACCGAGGACCGGGTGAAGCACCCCAAGTACGGCAAGGTCATCCGGCGGACGAAGAAGTACACCGCGCACGACCCCGACAACGCCTGCGGCGTCGGTGACCGCGTGCGGCTGATGGAGACCAGGCCGCTGTCCGCGACCAAGCGGTGGCGGGTAGCGGAAATCCTGGAGAAGGCCAAGTAGACGGCCGCCAGGCCGCCGTGAACAACTAGACGGCCGCTGTGGTTGGCCACAAAAACAGAGCGTGAAGAAGCAGGAGTTGACGTGATCCAGCAGGAGTCGCGGCTCAAGGTCGCCGACAACACCGGAGCCAAGGAGATCTTGTGCATCCGCGTGCTCGGCGGCTCGGGCAGGCGATACGCGGGCATCGGCGACGTCATCGTGGCGACCGTGAAGGATGCCCTTCCCGGCGCGGGCGTGAAGCGCGGCGACGTCGTCAAGGCTGTCGTGGTGCGCACCCGCAAGGAGCGCCGCCGCGTTGACGGCTCCTACATCCGCTTCGACGAGAATGCCGCGGTGCTGATCAGGGACGGCGGGGATCCCCGCGGTACCCGGATCTTCGGCCCGGTCGGCCGTGAGCTCAGGGAGAAGCGCTTCATGCGGATCATCTCGCTCGCACCGGAGGTGCTGTGATGCCGAAGCCTAAGACGGCCCAGGGCAAGCCGGCCATGAAGATCAAGAAGGGCGATCACGTGATGGTCGTCGCGGGCGCCGACCGCGGCCTGGAGGGGACCGTGATCGCGGCTTACCCGGACCGCAGCAAGGTCCTGGTCCAGGGCGTCAACATGATCAAGAAGAACACCAAGGTCACTCACCAGGGGGTCCGGGGTGCCAAGGAGGGCGGCATCGTCCACCAGGAGGCGCCGGTGCACGTGAGCAACGTGCAGCTGATCGATCCCGAGACGAAGAAGCCCGCCCGCGTCGGCTACCGGTTCGACGATGACGGAAACAAGATCCGGACGCTGCGTCCGGGCGGCAAGGACATCTGATGGCTACGACGACGAAGGAACAGGCCGGCACCGGCACGCTCGAGGCGCCCCCGAGGCCGCGGCTGAAGGAGCGCTACCTGTCCGAGATCGCGCCGGCGCTGCTCGAGGAGTTCAGCTACCCCAACGTCATGCGGGTCCCCGGGCTCTCCAAGATCGTGGTCAACATGGGCGTCGGCGAGGCGGCCAGGGATGCCAAGCTGATCGACGGCGCGGTGAAGGACCTGTCCCTGATCACCGGCCAGAAGCCGGCCGTGGCCCGGGCGAAGAAGTCGGTGGCCAACTTCAAGCTGCGCGAGGGCATGCCGATCGGCGCGCACGTGACGTTGCGCGGCGACCGGATGTGGGAGTTCTGCGACCGGCTGCTGTCCATCGCCCTGCCCAGGATCCGCGACTTCCGCGGCCTGAGCGACCGGCAGTTCGACGGCCGGGGCAACTACACGTTCGGCCTCACGGAGCAGCTCATGTTCCACGAGATCAATCCCGACCAGGTGGACCGGCAGCGCGGCATGGACGTGACCGTCGTCACCACCGCCACCACCGACGAAGAGGGCCGTTCGCTGCTGCGGCGGCTCGGATTCCCTTTCAGGCAAGGCTGAGGAGCCGAAGTTGGCGAAGAAGGCGCTGGTCGTCAAAGCGAAGCGGCCACCCAAGTTCAAGGTGCGCGGCTACACGCGCTGCTCGCGCTGCGGGCGCCCGCGCGCGGTGTACCGCCGGTTCGGGCTGTGCCGCATCTGCTTCCGGATGATGGCACACCGCGGCGAGCTGCCGGGCATCACCAAGTCCAGCTGGTAAACCCCCCGGCTGCCGATCCCTACCCCACTGCGGGCGCGCCGCGCCCGCACCGAATAGCTAAAGGAACACCCACTGCGGGCGCAACGCCCGCCGACCGCGCCGGAGGTCCCGGCCGGCCCCCGGGCCAGGCGGGAAACCGCGGCGAGGAAGAGCACAAGCCATGACGATGACCGACCCGATCGCAGACATGCTGACCCGTCTGCGGAACGCAAATTCGGCGTACCACGACACGACCGGCATGCCGTACTCGAAAATCAAGTCGCACATCGCGGAAATCCTCAAGCAGGAGGGTTACATCGCGGGCTGGCGCGTGGAAGACGCCGAGGTCGGCAAGAACCTCATCGTCTCGCTGAAGTTCGGCCCCACCCGCGAGCGCTCGATCGCGGGGATCAAGCGGGTCTCGAAGCCGGGGCTGCGGGTGTACGCGAAGAAGGACGGCCTGCCGAGGGTACTGGGCGGCCTGGGCATCGCGATCATCTCGACCTCGGCGGGCCTCATGACCGATAAGCAGGCCGGCAAGCGGGGCGTGGGCGGGGAAGTCCTCGCCTACGTCTGGTAGAGGAGAGGTTCGATGTCGAGAATCGGGCGGATGCCCGTCACCGTACCCAGCGGTGTCGATGTCACGATCGACGGCCGCGAGGTCACCGTGACGGGCCCGAAGGGCACGCTGCGCCATAACGTGGCCGCGCCGATCGAGGTGGCCCGGGACGACGGCGTGCTGCGGGTGACCAGGCCGAGCGACGAGGGCGAGATACGCGCCCTGCACGGCCTGTCCCGCACGCTCATCGCCAACATGATCACCGGCGTGACCGAGGGGTACCGCAAGACGCTGGAGATCGTCGGCGTCGGCTACCGGGTGCAGGCGCGGGGGCGGGACCTGGAGTTCTCCCTGGGCTTCAGCCATCCGGTGCACGTGGCTCCGCCGGAGGGCATCACCTTCCGGGTCGAGGCCCCGACCAGGTTCGTGGTCGAGGGCATCGACAAGCAGCAGGTGGGCGAAATCGCCGCAAACATTCGTAAACTGCGCAAGCCGGATCCGTACAAGGGCAAGGGCGTCCGGTATCAGGGCGAGCAGGTCCGGCGCAAGGTCGGGAAGGCTGGTAAGTAGGCATGGCTGGGACACAGACCGGGGCAGGCCGCCGCGCGGGCGGTTCGCGGGCGGGCAGTTCCCGCTCGGGCGGGTCGCGCGCGGACGGCCGCACCAACCGCGCCGCCCCGCGCGCGCGGCGGCACCTGCGGGTGCGCAAGCGGGTGACCGGGGCGCCCGCCCGTCCCCGGCTGGTGGTGACCAGGTCGGCGCGGCACACCTTCGCCCAGCTGATCGACGATGCCGCCGGCCACACCCTGGCGTCCGCGTCCAGCCTGGACGAGTCGATCAGGGGCGGCGACGGCGACAAGAAGGCCAGGGCCCGCCAGGTAGGCGAACTGCTGGCCAGGCGGGCGGCCGAGGCCGGTGTCACCGCTGCGGTTTTCGACCGGGCCGGCTACCGGTATCACGGCCGCGTCGCGGCGCTGGCCGACGGCGCCCGCGAAGGCGGGCTGCAGTTCTGAACGGGCTGGCTCGGGACAGAGCGAACGACGAGAAGAGGATGAACTGATGGCAGGTGCACCGCGTCGCGGCGGCGGCGGCGGCGAACGGCGTGACCGCCGTGACGACCGCCGCGGCGGGGCCGCCGACAAGTCAGCCGCGTACCTCGAGCGCGTGGTCACCATCAACCGGGTGGCCAAGGTGGTCAAGGGCGGGCGGCGCTTCAGCTTTACCGCGCTGGTCGTGGTCGGCGACGGCAACGGAATGGTCGGCGTCGGATACGGCAAGGCCAAGGAGGTGCCCGCGGCGATCGCCAAGGGCGTCGAGGAGGCCAAGAAGAGCTTCTTCAAGGTGCCCCGCATCGCGGGCACGATCCCGCACACCGTGCAGGGCGAGGAGGCGGCGGGAGTGGTCCTGCTCAAGCCGGCCAGCCCGGGAACCGGCGTGATCGCCGGCGGCCCGGTCCGCGCCGTGCTCGAGTGCGCCGGGATCCGGGACGTGCTGTCACGATCGCTCGGGTCGTCGAACTCGATCAACGTCGTGCACGCCACGGTGTCGGCCCTGAAGAGCCTGAACCGGCCGGAGGAGATCGCGGCCAAGCGCGGCCTGCCGATCGAGGACGTCGCTCCCGCGGCCATGCTCCGGGCGCGTGCCGCCGCGGGCGCCAACTGAGCGGGGGAGGCAACCGATGGCACAGCTCAAGGTCACCCAGCGGCGGTCGAGTATCGGCGGCACCCACGCGCAGCGGGCCTCGCTGCGATCGCTCGGGCTCAAGCGGATCGGTGATGTCGTCGTCAAGGCGGACAAGCCCGAGTTCCGCGGCATGATCAAGACGGTGCGCCACCTGGTGGCCGTCGAGGAGGTGGACTGACATGGCGGCTGCTGACAAGGCGGGCGCTGACAAGGCGGGTGCCGGCCGCCCGGCGCGGGCGGGACTGAAGCTTCATCACCTGCGGCCCGCGCCCGGTGCCCGCACCGATCGCACCCGGGTGGGCCGCGGTGAGGCGTCCAAGGGAAAGACGGCGGGGCGCGGGACCAAGGGCACCAAGGCGCGGCACACCGTCCCGGCCCGGTTCGAGGGCGGCCAGATGCCGCTGCACCGCAGGATCCCGCAGCTGAGAGGCTTCTCCAACGCGCTGTTCACCACCACCTATCAGGTGGTCAACACCGGCAGGCTGGCCGAGCTGTACCCCGAGGGCGGCGACGTCACCCCGGAGGATCTCGCGGCCAGGGGCGCCGTCCGCGCCGGCCAGCTGGTGAAGGTGCTCGGCAAGGGGGACGCTCCGCAGGGCCTGCGGGTGAGCGCGCACGCCTTCTCGGCCACGGCCATCGCGAAGCTCGAGGCGGCCGGAGGAACAGCGACGAAGCTGTGAGCCCCGGGCAGGCTCTGAGCTCCGCCGGGCGGCCAGGCGGGCGGGCCGCGCGGCCCGCGGCCAGGCGGCCCGCGGAGGGCTACCTACACTCGGCGGCGGCTGTTAGAGTGCGCCGAGCGGGTTAGACTGCGGCGGACCGCGTCCGGCGGGATTCCGCCGATCAAACCGTGACCCTTCGATCCGAGGACGGCGCATGCTGACCGCGTTCCTGCGGGCGTTCCGAACACCCGATCTGCGCAGGAAGCTGCTTTTCACCCTTTTCATCATTGCCGTCTTCCGGCTCGGGTCCACGCTGCCCACGCCCGGTATCTCGGTACAGGCCGTCAACCGCTGCATCAACCAGGCCACCTCGGGCAGCGGCGGCAGTGCCAACGTCTACCAGCTGGTCAACCTGTTCAGCGGCGGCGCGCTGCTGCGGCTGACCGTGTTCGCGCTCGGCATCATGCCCTACATCACCGCGAGCATCATCATGCAGCTGCTCGCCGTGGTCATCCCGCGGCTGGAGACGCTGCAGGACGAGGGCCAGGCCGGCACCGCGAAGATCACGCAGTACACCAGGTACCTGACCATCGGGCTGGGCATCCTCCAGTCCACCGGCATCGTCGCGCTGGCCAGGTCGGGCCGGCTGTTCTCCGGCTGCAGCGGGTCGCTGCTGAAGAACGACTCGGTGTTCACCATCGTCACGATGGTGATCATCATGACGGCCGGCACCGCGGTGATCATGTGGCTGGGCGAGCTGATCACCGACCGCGGCGTGGGCAACGGGATGTCGCTGATGATCTTCACTCAGGTCATCGCCGTATTCCCGACCGAGCTGAGCAGCGTCTACCAGTCCAAGGGCACGTTCGCGCTGGTCATCGTCATCCTGGTCGGGGTCGCCATCGTCGGCTTCATCGCGTTCATGGAGCAGGCGCAGCGCCGGATCCCGGTGCAGTACGCGAAACGGATGGTGGGCCGCCGCATGTACGGCGGCACCTCCACTTACATCCCGATGAAGGTGAACCAGGCCGGCGTCATCCCGGTCATCTTCGCCTCGTCGCTGCTGTACATCCCGCAGCTCGCCTCGTCCCTGTTCGGCAACGCGGCCCATCCGCAGGCCTGGGTGACGTGGATCAACAAGTACTTCGTGTCGCCGCAGGGCGGCGGGCAGAACGCCACCCTCTACATCGCCGTCTTCTTCCTGCTGATCGTGTTCTTCACCTACTTCTACGTGGCGATCACGTTCAACCCGGAGAAGGTGGCGGACAACATGAAGAAGTACGGCGGCTTCATCCCCGGCATCAGGCCGGGCGGGCCAACCGCCGAGTACCTCCAGTACGTGCTGTCCCGGATCACGGCGCCCGGTGCCCTGTACCTGGGCTTCGTGGCGCTGGTCCCGCTGGTCGCGTTCACCCTCGTGGGCGCCGGTAACACGATCCCGTTTGGCGGTACCCCGATCCTCATCGCTGTCGGCGTCGGCCTGGACACCGTGAAGCAGATCGAAAGTCAGCTTCAGCAGCGCAACTACGAGGGTTTCCTGAGGTAGTGCGCATCGTCCTCGTCGGGCCTCCCGGTGCGGGCAAGGGGACGCAGGCCCAGTTCATAGCGTCGCACCTGGCGATCCCGAAGATCTCAACAGGTGACATCTTCCGGTACAACGTGAGCCGGGGGACGCCGCTCGGGCGCAAGGCCAAGGGCTACATGGAACGCGGCGACCTGGTACCTGACGAGGTCACGATCGCTATGGTCAGGGACCGGCTGAGCGAGGACGACGCCCAGGCCGGCTTCCTGCTCGACGGCTTCCCGAGGAACGTGCCGCAGGCGGAGACGCTCGAGAAGATGCTGTCGGAGTGGGAGGCCAGGCTGGACGTCGTCCTCGAGCTTGTCGTCGACGATGACGAGGTGGTGCGCAGGCTGTCCGGGCGGCGCACCTGCCACCAGTGCGGCCGGGTGTGGCACGTGCTGTTCGACCCGCCCGCCCGCAGGGACACCTGCGACGACGACGGCAGCGAGCTGTTCCAGCGGGACGACGACCGCGAGGAGACGATCAGGCACCGGCTCGACGTCTACCAGGATCAGACCTCACCGCTGGTCGCCTACTACGCCGACCAGGCCATCCTGCTGGGCATCGATGCCACCGGGCCGGTGGAAGAGGTCACCGACCGCGCGCTCAGCTCGCTCCGCCGGTTCATCAACTGAGCCTTTTTCGTCCGTCACGAGTGCCCGCGTGCACTGGCCGCGGGCGGACGGATGGAAAAGGCTCAACTGAACAGGTTCGGCTAGGCCGGGGGTAGCTTGGATAGGGGCAGCCGACGTGAGCGGCGGCCGCGGAAACGGGAAGAGCCGGAGAGGCAGATGCGGATGAGGCGCGAACCGGCGATCCAGGTGAAGACGCCGGCCCAGCTCGACGTCATGCGGGAAGCGGGCCTGGTCGTCGCGCGCACCCTCAGCGTGCTGGCCGACGCGGCCAAGCCCGGGGTCAGCACCGCGGACCTCGACGCCATCGCAGAGGAGCAGATCAGCGGCGCCGGGGCCACCCCCTCCTTCAAGGGCTACAACGGTTACCCCGCGACCGTCTGCACGTCGGTGAACGAGGAGATCGTGCACGGCATCCCGAGGCCGGACCGGCTGCTGCGGGACGGTGACATCCTCTCGATCGACTGCGGGGCGATCGTCAGGGGATGGCACGCCGATGCCGCACTCACCGTGGGTATCGGCGAGATCACCGACGAGCTGCGCCGCCTGCTCGCGGCGTGCTCCCGCGCGCTCTGGCAGGGGCTCGCCCAGGCCAGGCCGGGCCGCAGGCTCAGCGACATCTCGCACGCCGTGGAGCGCAGCGCGCGTGCGTCCGGCCCGTACGGGATCGTCGAGGAGTACGTCGGTCACGGCATCGGCACCGAGATGCACATGGACCCCGGCGTGCCGAATTACGGGCGGCCGGGCCGGGGGCCGCTGCTCGTCCCCGGGATGGCGCTGGCCATCGAGCCCATGCTCGTGCTCGGCGGCCGTCAGACCCGGCTGCTGGATGACGACTGGACCGTGGTCAGCGCCGACGGGTCGCCCGCCGCGCACTTCGAGCACACGGTCGCGATCACCCCGGACGGTCCCTGGGTGCTCACCGCCGCGGACGGCGGCGAGCGCGCGCTCGCGGGGACAGCCGAGCCGGTCGCCGCCGCCGGGGCCGCCCCGGCGCCCGCTGCCCGTCCCGCGGCCGGCGCGGTCCCCGCCGCCGGGGGGACTGACGATGCCGGGCGACCCGGGGATGCGCGCCTCCGATGACGACAGGGACCGGGCGGCCTCGTTGCTGCGTGAGCACCATGCCGCGGGCAGGCTGACCGTCGAGGAGTTCCAGGAGCGGCTCGACGCCGCCTACCGGGCCAAGACGCTGGGCGAGATCGACCAGCTCATGTCCGACCTGCCGAGCATCGATCTTTACCACCTCCCCGACGAGTCGATGCGCCGGATGTCCCGCGCGGCGTCCTTGCAGCCGCCGCCCGCCGCGGCCGGCGGTCACAGCAGGATGTCACCCGCCTGGCGGGGGGCCTGGGCGTCGTGGGCCTCGGTCAACATGGTTGTCTTCGTCATCTGGCTGATCACCGTGCTCGGCAGCGGCGGGGACATGCACAACTTCTGGTTCCTGTGGGTGGCCGGGCCGTGGGGCGCGGTCCTGCTCGGCCGGTGGTTGTTCGGCGCGCATCCCGCCAGCCCGAGCCATCAGGTGCACGGCCCCGCGGCCAGCCGGGCGCACGAGCTGCGGGCCCAGCGCCAGGCAGAGCGCGAGGCCGAGCGCAGGGAGCGCAGGGACCGGCGCGGTGGCGGGCCGCGGGAATTTTGAGCTCGTGACTCTGGTTCGCATTGTCGGAGAGTGTCGCGTACACTTTCCATTCGGCCCGTGTGCTGTCGTCTTTGCGCTGCCCGTTGAGGAAGCCCGGTGACAGAGGTCCCCGCGGGGCCACCCTTCCGGTGGGGCGGACGCTGACTGATGCGGACGCTGGCATGGACGGGGCAGGGAGGCGGCGGTGCAAGCCGCTTGCCAGCGGGCCGAGTACCCAGCCAAGAACGAACTACCCGGCAGACCCGCAGCCGCGGGCGCTGCCAGGCCGATGAGCGAAGCGCGGAGGATATGCCCAAGAAAGACGGCGCCATCGAGATTGAAGGCACGGTTGTCGAGTCGCTGCCGAATGCCTTTTTCCGCGTGGAGCTGGATAACGGGCACAAGGTGCTCGCCCACATCAGCGGGAAGATGCGGATGCACTACATCCGGATCCTTCCCGATGACCGGGTCGTCGTGGAGCTGAGCCCGTACGACCTGAGCCGCGGCCGCATCGTCTACCGGTACAAGTGAACCTTTTCATCATCGACTGACACGGTCCCGTACCCTGGACATTCGGATGAAAAGATTCACTGAAGTGAGAGAGATCGAGAGATCGCCATGAAGGTCAAGCCGAGCGTCAAGAAGATCTGCAGCAAGTGCCGGGTCATCCGCAGGCATGGCAGGGTCATGGTTATCTGCACGGACCCCAGGCACAAGCAGCGTCAGGGCTGATCCAGCGGCAGC
>CAVOOC010000005.1:0-151938 GCA_963697445.1 uncultured Actinomycetes bacterium | reverse complement strand
TGGGGGAGTCAGGCGAGGGCCAGAACATCACCCACCAGCAGAAGCACATGGCCGACGCCGCGCTGGCGCGGTTCCGTGACCGGTTCGACCTTCCCCTCACCGACGAGCAGCTGGCCGAGGTGCCGTTCCTGCGCTTTCCCGACGACAGCCCGGAGATGGCGTACCTGCGGGAGCGCCGCGCCGCGCTCGGCGGCTTCCTTCCGGCCCGCCGGAGCCGGTCGAACGGAGTCGCTGGCGGTGCCCGAACTCAGCGCCTTCGGCGGCCAGCTCGCTGGCACACCGGACCGCGAGATCTCCACGACCATGGCGTTCGTGCGGATCCTCAACACGCTGCTGCGCGATAAGAAGATCGGCAAGCGGGTGGTTCCGATCGTTGCGGACGAGTCCCGGACGTTCGGGATGGAGGGCATGTTCCGCCAGTTCGGCATCTTCAGCCAGGCGGGGCAGCTGTACCAGCCCGAGGACGCCAATCAGCTCATGTACTACCGCGAGGCACCCGATGGCCAGATGCTCCAGGAGGGCATCAACAAGGCCGGCGCCATGTGCTCGTGGATCGCCGCAGCGACCGCGTACAGCACGAGTGACGTGCCGATGATCCCGTTCTACATCTTCTACTCGATGTTCGGCTTCCAGCGGGTCATGGACCTGGCCTGGGCGGCTGCGGACTCGCGGGCGCGCGGCTTCCTGCTCGGCGGGACATCCGGCCGCACCACGCTCAACGGCGAGGGACTCCAGCATGAAGACGGGCACAGCCACGTGCTGTCCGCGGTGATCCCCAACTGCGTGTCCTACGACCCCACGTATTCCTACGAAGTTGCCGTCATCGTCCAGGACGGGCTGCGGCGGATGCTGGCCGAGCAGGAGGACGTGTTCTTCTACATCACCCTGATGAACGAGAACTACGAGCATCCGGCGCTGCCCGAAGGCGCCGAGACCGCGATCCTCAAGGGGATGTACCTGCTTCGGGAAGGCGTCGCAGCCGGGGGCAAAGGGCGGGCGGCCAGCGGCAAAGGGCGGGCGGCCAGCGGCAAAGGCAAGACAGCCGTCGGCAAGGGCACGCCAGCCGGCAGCAAGACCGGCGGTCCGCGGGTCCAGCTGCTCGGCAGCGGCACCATCCTGAGAGAGGTACTTGCCGCCGCCGACCTGCTGGCCGCCGACTACGGCGTCACCGCGGACGTGTGGAGCGCGCCGAGCTTTACGGAGCTGCGGCGCGATGGTCTCGCGGCCGAGCGGTGGAACATGCTGCACCCGACGGAGCCGCCCCGGCGCAGCTACGTCGAGACCTGCCTCGCTGACCGGCCGGGCCCGGTGATCGCCGCGACCGACTACGTGAAGTCGTTCGCCGACCAGATCCGTCCGTTCGTCCGGCAGCGCTACCGGGTCCTGGGCACTGACGGCTTCGGGCGGTCGGACTACCGCCGGAACCTGCGCCGGTTCTTCGAGGTCAGCCGGCATTACATCGCGGTGGCCGCGCTGGCCTCGCTCGCCGAAGACGCGGCGATCCCGGCGGCGACGGTCGCTGACGCCATCTCGCGATACGGGATCGATACCGACAAGCCAGAATCCGTCCACGATATGACCCGGCATTCCCGCGCAGAAACCATCCTGACCGGCATCGCGGCCCAGGGGAGCAACCGTGCCCACTGCAACTGAAGTCAGCGTTCCCGACCTCGGTGACTTCACCGACGTGCCGGTCATCGAGATCCACGTCGCGGCCGGTGATGTCGTCAGCGAGGAAGATCCGCTCATCACGCTGGAGTCGGACAAGGCGACCATGGACATCCCCTCGCCGGCGGCCGGCACCATTCGCGAGCTCCGGGTCGAGGTCGGCGACCGGGTGGAGAAAGGGTCGCTCATCCTTCTCCTGGACGCCGCCGGCACCCTGACCCAGCCGCCGTCACTGACTGATCAGCAGGAGCCGCCGACGCAGCAGGCCGCCGACCCGGTCGCTGCGGCCCAGGAGGCCGCCCGCCCAGCCGAGGCGGTCCCGCCGCCCGTGGCGGAGACGATGCCGCCGGTGACCGCCGTCGAGGCAGGGCCGCCGGCTGACTTCGACGGCGCGCACGCCGGGCCAGGAGTGCGCCGGCTGGCCCGCGAGCTGGGCATGGATCTCGCCGAGGTGTCCGGGACCGGGCCGAAGGGCCGGATCACCAAGGAGGACCTGCTCGCTGGCGTCCGCGGGGCCACCGCAGTGGGTGCCGGCATCCCGGAGGTCCCGGCGCAAGACTTCTCGAAGTTCGGCCCGGTTGAGGTCCGGCCGCTGTCGCGCATTCAGCGGCTGTCCGGCCCGCAGCTGCACCGGTCGTGGCTCAACATCCCGCACGTCACCCACAACGACGCGGCGGACATCACCGACCTCGACGCCTACCGCAGGGAACTCGACACTGTCGCCAAGACCGAGGGCTACCGGGTGACGCTGCTTGCCTTCCTCATGAAGGCATCGGTGTCGGGGCTCCGGGAGTTTCCGAAGTTCAATAGCTCCCTGACGGCGGAGAAGGACGCGCTCATCTACAAGAGCTACTACCACATCGGCGTCGCGGTAGACACGCCAGACGGCCTGGTAGTGCCGGTGATCCGCGACGTTGACCGGAAGGGCATCCGGGAAATAAGCCAGGAACTCGGCACTGTCTCGGCAAAGGCCCGAGACGGCAGGCTCGGCATGGCCGACCTGCAAGGCGGCTGCTTCACTGTCTCCAGCCTCGGCGGCATCGGCGGCACCGGCTTCACGCCGATCGTCAACGCCCCCGAGGTGGCCATCCTCGGCGTGGTGCGCTCCAAGATCGCCCCGGTGTGGGACGGGACCGCGTTCGTGCCGCGACTGATGTTGCCGGTCTCGCTCTCCTACGACCACCGGGTCATCGACGGCGCGATGGCAGCCCGTTTTGCCCGGCACCTGTGCCACCTGCTCGAGGACATCCGCCGACTCGTGATGTGACCGCGACCCGGCGCCTCGCTCAGCAGCCGCCTTCCAGCCCTGGAGCCTGACGTGGACATTCGAATCCCGGACATCGGCGAGCCTGCTAGCGTCACGCCCGGGCCGGCTCCCAGGTCTGTGGCGGCGCAGGGTGATGTCACTGCGGAGGTGCTCGTCCTCGGTGCCGGGCCGGGCGGCTACTCGGCGGCCTTTCGGGCCGCTGACCTCGGCAAGAAGGTAGTGATGGTGGACTCCTGGCCGACGCTCGGCGGGGTCTGCCTCAATGTGGGCTGCATACCGTCCAAGGCCCTCCTGCACGCCGCTAAAGTCATCGCCGAAACCAAGGAGATGAGCGAGCACGGCGTGGTGTTCAGCGCCCCCCGAATCGACGTTGACAAGCTGCGGGTATGGAAGGACGGTGTCGTCGGCCGGCTCACCAGCGGTCTGGCCGGGCTAGCCAGGCAGCGCAAAGTCACCACGATCCGCGGTTACGGCCGTTTCACCTCGCCGTACCAGTTGCAGGTCGAGCTCGCCGCGGGCGGGACCACAACCGTCGGCTTCGAGCAGGCGATCATCGCTGCCGGCTCTGCGCCGCTGACGCTGCCGTTTATCCCGCGGGACGACCCGCGGGTGCTCGACTCGACCGGCGCGTTGCAACTCGACGGGGTGCCGCAACGGCTGCTCGTGATCGGCGGCGGCATCATCGGGCTGGAGATGGCGACTGTCTACCATGAGATCGGCGCGAAGGTCACGATCGTCGAGCTGATGGACCAGCTCATCCCCGGGGCCGACAAGGACCTGGTCACTCCGCTCACCAAGCGGGTCACCAGACAGTACGAGAACGTTTACCTCCAGACGAAGGTGACCAACGTCGAGGCCGGCCCTGAAGGCCTCGTTGTGTCGTTCGACGGCGCCGAGGCGCCGGCGACAGACACCTTCGACCGGATCCTCGTCGCCGTGGGCCGATGTCCCAATGGCGGGCTGATCGGCGCCGAGCATGCGGGCGTCGCGGTCGACGACCGCGGCTTCGTCCCGGTTGACAAGCAGCTGCGGACCAATGTGGCCCACATTTTCGCCATCGGTGACGTCGTGGGTCAGCCGATGCTGGCGCACAAGGCCATGCACGAGGGGAAGGTCGCCGCAGAGGTGACGGCCGGCAAGAACAGCTTCTTTGACGCGCGGGCGATCGCTTCGGTCGCCTACACCGATCCCGAGGTGGCCTGGGCCGGGATGACCGAGAACGAGGCAAGAGCGGCCGGCGTGAAGTACGGCAAGGGTGTCTTCCCCTGGGCAGCCAGCGGCCGCTCGCTTTCCCTCGGTCGTGACGAGGGAATGACGAAGCTGCTGTTCGACGACGTGACCGGTCGCGTCATTGGCTGCGGCATCGTCGGGTCTTCCGCTGGTGACCTCATCGCCGAAGCGGCGCTGGCGATCGAGATGGGCGCCGACGCGGCCGACATCGGCCTGACGATTCACCCGCACCCGACGCTGTCGGAGACCGTGGCAATGGCGGCGGAGGCGTTCGAGGGTACGATCACCGATCTGTACCTGCCGAAACGGAGATAGTCGCCGGGATGGCGTCGTGCCGGCCAGCCAGGGAAGGCGCCCCTGCACGAGTGAGGCGCTGCTCGGCTAGGTGAACAACCCTCGGATGTCGTCGGCGTCGAGGCTGGCGCCGAAGACGTTGCCCTCGTCCATGACGCTGGAAAATAGCTCAGCCTTTCTCGCCTTCAGCGCCATGACCTTCTCCTCGATGGTGTCCCTGGCGACTAGGCGGTACACCATGACGTTCCGGGTCTGGCCGATGCGGTGGGTGCGGTCCACCGCCTGCGCCTCCGTCGCGGGGTTCCACCATGGATCCAGCAGGAAGCAGTAGTCGGCCTCGGTCAGGTTCAGTCCGAATCCGCCCGCTTTGAGGCTGATCAGGAAGACCGGATCCTCGCCTTCCTTGAAGCGCTGCAGCACCGTGGACCGGTCGCGGGTCTTGCCGTCGAGATAGCAGTACGGCACGCCGGCGGCGTCGAGCTGCCCGCGGACCTTGCCGAGGAACCCGGTGAACTGGCTGAAGACCAGCGCGCGGTGTCCGCCGGCGGTCACGTTACCAAGCTGCCCGAGCAGTGCGTCGATCTTGCTGCTCGGCAGGTCCGTGTGTTCCTCATCGATAAGCCCGGCGTGCAGGCTGAGCTGGCGCAGCAGGGTGAGGGAGCGGAAGATCGTGAAGCGGTTGGCGTTCATGTCGTGGATCAGTCCCAGGACCTTCTGCCGCTCCCGCTGCAGGTGCATCTGGTAGAGCTTGCGGTGCTGCGGATGCAGGTCAACCTCCAGGACCTGCTCCTGCTTGGCGGGGAGGTCGGCGATCACCTGCTCCTTGGTACGGCGCTTGACGAGCGGCTTGATCCGGCGCTGCAGTTGCGCGAGGAGCTCGGCTTCACCTTGCTTTTCGATCGGGCGGGCGTAGTAGTCGCGGAACCAGGCCGGGTTCGGGAACAGCCCGGGTGCCGTGATCGACAGCAACGACCACAGCTCCATAAGGTTGTTCTCCATCGGTGTCCCGGTGATGGCAATCTTGACCGGGGCCGGCAGCCGCCGCGCGCACTGGTAAATCTTCGACTGCCGGTTCTTCGCGTTCTGGGCCTCGTCCAGAAGGAGTCCCGACCAGCCCAGTTCCGCGTAGGCCTCGAAGTCGATCCGCAGCAGGGCGTAGGAGGTGACCACGGCATCGGCGCCGGCTACGAATTCGCGGAGGCTCTGGCCGCGCCGGGACGCCGTCTCTGAAACCGGTACCACGTTGAGGCCCGGGGCAAACCGCGCCGCCTCGGCCGCCCAGTTGGGCACCACGCTGGTCGGCGCGACGATCAGGAAGGGCGGGATCGCGGGGTCGGCCTGCTTGGCGTGACAGATCAGCGCCAGGGACTCCAGCGTCTTGCCCAGTCCCATGTCGTCGGCGAGGATGCCGCCCAGGCGGTGCTCCCACAAGAACGCCAGCCAGCCGAATCCCTGCTGCTGGTAGGGGCGGAGCCGGGCCCGCAACGCGGCCGGCGGCTTCGCCTGGCCGGCGCCGCCCGCCGACAGCAGTCCCTGGACCTGGTCCCGCCACGCTGCCGCCTGGTGGTCCACCACGCCCAGCCCGGCCAGCTCATCCCACAGCCCGGCCTGGTACCGGCTGATCTTGAGCGGGCCGCCCGGTGCGTCCTGTAGCGCCCGCGCCTCCTCGATCAGCCGGGCCAGCGCCTGCAGTTCGGGCTTGAGCAGGGAGAAATATGCGCCGTCGTCGAGCAGCAGGTGCGGCTCGCCGCGGCTGAGCGCCAGGAACACGTCCAGGAAGGGAACCTGGCTTCCCTCCACCGTGATGGTGACACCGAGATCGAACCAGTCCGTGTCACCCGCCACTTCGTCGGTGGACACCGCGATGCGCAGCGAGTCGCCCGCTTCCCGGTAATCGGCGGGATTCCCGGTGACCTCGACGATGAGCCCCGGCTGGTCGGTCAGCAGCGGCAGCAACTCGGTGGTGAACCGCATGGTGTCGATGCCGCCCAGACGCGTGCGCGGGGCCAGGGCCCGCTGCAGGCCAGGTGTCCCCTGGCCTGGCAGGAACAGCCCGAACCGGTCCAGTGGCACGTCGAGACTGGCCAGAAGCATCCGTTCGGCATCCAAATCCCGGAATCCGTCCTCGGGATGAGTAGCAAGCAGCGGTGCGCGGAGCGGTGAATCGTCGATCTGATAGGCCCACTCCCAGGTGACCTCGAGGTCATGCCCGGGGCCATAGCACGCGCACAGCACTAGTGCAGGGCCCGAAACCGCCGGCGGCGTGAAGGACTCGTCTGAGGAGATCACGGTGGCCGCCCGCCGCAGGCGAGGGTAGTACCCGTCCCGGAACCGGGACCGTTCCGCGTCCGGGATCTCCAGCCGCTGATCCGCCAGCGCCATCCGCTGCAGCTGCGCCGGCACGGCCTTGACGAGCTTCGCCAGCCGGAAGCGCCAAGCGCCGGGATCGCCGTCCGTCGCGGCAGCGGCACGGTCCACGTACACGACCCCGTGGCCCTCGGTCCCGATGAACGCGACCGGCGCCGCATCCGCCTGCTCGCCCTCGACGCGGATCGCCGGGGTGATCACGAGCGGGCCGGACGGCTCGGGGTGGGTCACGTCCAGGCACAGCTCAGCGTCCCGGTACCTCTCCACCAGGCCGAGCTTGCGCCCGTACACCAGCCGCAGACCCGTCGACTCCGCCTCATCCAGGAGGGGCCAGAGCTGCTGGGATTCGAACGCGGACAGTTCTACCGACCTGTCGTCCGCATGGGCGTACCCGTAGTAGCTGTAATGATTGCTGCGTGATCGGTAGAGGGCATACATCTCCTGCAGCAACCGCACCTGCGGCGGAGGGTATTCACCGCCCCAGCGCAGCGAATCCAGCTTGCCCCAGCTGAGACTGCCGGCCACCCAGCCGCCGTTCTTGCCCGGCCGCACCAGCCGGGCCAGCAGCTTCAGCGGTGTCATGGCCACCCCCAGGCGGCCTGTCGGGGCCGGGCGCGGCCCACCGGACAGCGTCAGCTCGACGGCCAGTGCGGTCTCACCCAGGCGGGTGGACGGATCCCGGGCGGCCCCCAGCAGCGAGTCGAGCGACTCTTGCCATGCCACCGGCCGGGGGACCGGGCGCGGTGCGGCCCTGACGGTCCCGTAGCCCGTGGCCGCGAGAATCAGCGCCACCGCATGCTTGCAGTCAAGACCCACGGGGCAACTGCACTCACCATGCGCGAACTCGGACGGCAGACCCCCGAACCGCGAGAAGTACGCTGCGGTCGCGTAGAAGTCGCCGGTTCTCCCGCGCACCATCCCGCGAAGCGTGCGCTCCGACGGGTCCCATTGTGCGTGGACGACCGCCTCTTGCTGTGCGTACTGGACACCTCGTGCGAAGCAGTCGGCGCCGACGGTCGCGGCCAGGGTGGCGGGATCGAAGTCAGGCAGAATCACACGCTGCATGGGGCGAAGCTATCCGCCCCCTCTGACACCGTTCGCTCGATATACCGGGCGCCCGCAGATCTCTTTGCCGCGGAACCGGTCGCCGCAATCCCTGCGAGCCCATGCACACGGATCCCCGCTACGGGATGGTCGATCGCATCGCCATAACCGGCGGGCAGATCCGGCTCAACTACGTTTCCCGGGAGTACGGTGAGGAAGATGCGCCGTGGGCTGCGGCGCGACGGCGAGGAGGTGGCGTGCTGGACGATGGGCGGCGGGCTCGCATCCTGGCGGCGGTCACCGGCCGGGACGACACGGCGGGTATCGCCGAGCTGATGCAGCGGCTATGCCGGTTCGCGGTGGACGAGATGGCCTTGTCCGGGTGCGCGCTGGTGCTGATGGCCGGGCGCGATGCGGCAAGTGTGCTTGCCAGTGCCGGGCCGCACGCGCGCATGGTGACCAGGCTGCAGATGGAACTGGGCGAAGGTCCTTGTCTGCAGGCTTACGCTTCCCGGATTCCGGTGTTGCTGCCGGATCTCGCGGCCGAGAACGAGAACCGCTGGCCGGCGTTCGCGGCGGCCGCCCTGGCGGCCGGGGTGAGGGCTGAGTTCTCCCTGCCGCTGAGCGTCGGGCGGAGCGGCATCGGCACGCTTGACCTGTGTCGCGACAGGCCGGGGATGCTGAGTGCGGCCCATCTGTCGGATGCGCTGGTCGCGGCGGACATCGCGCGTGATGTCGTGCTGTACCAGCAGTACGCGCCGGGCGACGCAGGGCTGGCGGAGTTGCTGGACTCAGCGGGGACCGACCGGATCGTGATCCATCAGGCGACCGGGATGATCGCCGCGCAGCTCAACGAGACCGTGCCCAACGCGCTCGCGCGGCTGCGCGCTGCGGCGTTCGGGAGCGGACGGTCGATGTACGAAATTGCTCAGGACGTCGTTGAACGGCGGGTGCGGTTCGATGAGTGAGTCCGGCGGCGGGGCGGAGGGGCGCTCCGCAGGCACCCATCCGGGTGACTGGAGCAGCGGCACGGCCCGCGAGGCCATGCTGGCCCGTGCGTTCGTGCGGCTGGCAGACACGCTGGTCAGTGACTTTGACATTGTCGAGTTCCTGCACGGCCTGACCGCCGACTCGGTCGGCATCCTCGCCGCCGAGGCAGCGGGGGTGATGCTGGCCGACGGGCGCGGCGGGCTGCGGCTGATTGCGTCCTCGGAGGAACGGATGCGGCTGCTGGAGCTCTTCGAGCTGCAAGGCGCGGAAGGGCCATGCCTTGACGCGTTCTCCTCGGGGCGGCCCGTGCAAGCGAGCGCAGCTGACAGCCGCCGCCGCTGGCCGGTTTTCGCGCCGCACGCGGCCGAAGTGGGCTTTCAGACAATGTGCGCGGTCCCGCTGCGGGTACGCAGCGAAATTATCGGCGCCTTGAACTTGTTCCGCGGCAGCGACGAGGCGTTCACCGATGTCGAGATGGAAATAGCGCAGGCCATGGCGGAAATGGCAGCGATCGCACTGATCCAGGAACGGGCGCTCCGGGAGCAGGGCCTGCTCACCGGGCAGCTGCAGGCGGCACTCAACAGCCGGGTGGTCATCGAGCAGGCCAAGGGGATGCTCGCCGAGTACCTGACCATGACCGTCAACGACGCATTCGCGCTGCTCAGGCAGTACGCACGCGAACACAATCGCAAGCTCTCCGAAGTTGCCAGCGACGTCGTTGACCGGACGATCCCGAGCATCGCTTTGACCCGGCGGCCCGGCTCCAGCTCCTAGCCTTCCCGGACCGCAGTCCCGGACCGGCACTAGCGGCAGGTTGCCGCCCCGGGCGATGCCGTTCCCCGAGCTAGCTCACAGGAGACGAAGCCATGAGCGACTACCAGACCATTCGTTACCAGCGCCAGGGGGACATCGGCACCCTGACCCTGGCCCGTCCTGGCAAGCGGAACGCCCAGAACCCGCTGATGTGGGAGGAACTCCGCCGGCTCGGCGCCGCGCTGCTGCCCGACGAGACGCTCCGCTGCCTGGTGGTGACGGGCGAGGGGCCGGCCTTCTCCGCTGGCATCGACCTGGTCGAGGGCCTGGCCGGGATACTGGCCAGCATGGCCGAGCGGACCGATGACGAGGACGTCTTCGCCGCGGGGGTGGCGGCGGCGGGGACCTTCAGCTGGATCCCCGACCTCGGCTGCGCCAGCGTCGCCGCCGTACGCGGGCACGCCTATGGCGCCGGCCTGCAGCTGGCCCTGGCATGCGATTTCCGCATCTTCGCGGCGGGAACCAAGGTGGGGCTGCTGGAGACCCGCTACGGGCTCATGCCCGACATGGGCGCCACCGTCCGGCTGCCCCGGATCGTCGGTGAGAGCCGGGCCCGGGAGCTGATCCTGCTCGGCGACATCATCGACGCCGACGAGGCCCTGCGGATCGGGCTGGCCAACCGGGTGGTTGCCGACGCAGACCTCGACGGCGCCGCGGCACATCTCGCCGGACGGCTGGCCGCCCAGCCGCCGATAGCGGTGCGGGGAGCCAGGCGGGCGATCGACGCGGCATGGCACCGCGGTCCCGAGGAGAGCTTCAGGCTGGCCCTGGAAGAACAGATCCACTGCCTCGGGTCCGAGGACTTCAGGGAAGCCGGCCGGGCAATGGCCGAGGGCCGGAGCCCTCAGTGGCGGGGACGCTAGCCGGCATGGAGTACCTTGCCGGTGACCTGTTCGGGGAGTGAGTGCGCCCCGGGCCCCTACCTTGAAAGCGCTCCCGAACGGCTTCGCCGGGATGTGCCCCGTCGGCAGCCGGCGAGATAGGCGGGCTCCCAGCTAGCGGTCAGGCTCCGGCGGCCGTCACGATGGCGTCGGTGGCGAAGCCCAGCAGGACGCCCAGCAGGATGCCCCAGGTCGTGATTTCCTTGACGGCCTGCTTGCGGCAGACCGCCAGCAACTCGATCACGACGTAGAGGATCGATCCGGCGGCGAGGGTCAGGAATCCGATGGACAGCGTGTCGTTGACGATGCGCTGGCCGATCAGGGTTCCCAGGAAGGTCGGACCGCCGCCGATCAGCCCCAGCACGAACAGGTACCGCCAGGAGGGACGGCGGCCGGCGGCAGCCATGGGCGCGACGATGCCGAAGCCTTCCGTCGCGTTGTGCAGCCCGAAGCCGATAACCAGCAGGACCGCGAGCTGCAGCGCACCGCGGGCAGCCGAGTTGCCGATGGCGAGGCCCTCGGCGAAGTTGTGCAGGCCGATCCCGATCGCGATCATCATCGGCAGGTCGCTGAGGCGGGCGAGACCGGTCCGCCTGGCCTCCAGCTCGGCAACCGCGGCGGCGCCCGGACCGAACGACCGGGCCCGCCGTGCCATCCACCTGTCGAAGTACACCAGGCCGGCCAGGCCGATGCCGAAGCACACCGCGAACACCGCGCCGTTGCCGGCTGCCGAGCCGTACCGGTGGCTGCTCAGCGCCGCGTTGACCGGGGCCCAGGCGTGGTCCAGAACGTCCCACAGCAGAAAGATCAGGATGCCGGTCGCGGTCGCGGTCAGCAACGCCCGCAGCTTGGGCACCGGCTTGCGCAGCCGGCCGATGGGCAGGCCCAGGAATATGGTGAGCCCGGCTATCGCGCCAAGCGCGGCGATCTCAGCGGAACTCACACCGAACTCCTTGGGCCGGGAACGGGAGCGCGTCGTTAGGCCAGCCTAACCTAACTACCCCGGCGCGGTCATGTCAACGCCAGTCCTTCGCAGCCGGGCCGGTGCCCAGTGGCCTGCACGGGCGACTCCCCCCGGGCTCCCTCCGACGATTCTGAATCAATCTGCGTCCTCAATCGAACATAGAAGCTCGCGGCGACTACGAGGTCCTCGTCGAGAGTCCTCGCGCGTGCCGTGTCAGACGTAGGCGAGCAGGCGATCGAGCGGGCGGGGCACCCGGGCGAGATCCAGAGCCTCGGCAAGCAGCCGCGCGTACTGGATCTTGCGGCCTGAGCGGGTACCCAGGAAGCGGCGAAGCTGCTCCTGCTGGGTCCGGCCCCGCTGGGCAGGCTGCTTCTGGAAGGTACGAAAGGACCCGAGCTCACCCTGGGCCTCGATGAGCTGCTCGACCGGGGCGACGCCGAGCGCGCGGATCAGTTCGTCTTCCAGGTCAGCGACGCACACGAAGAAACCGAGCCGTTCGGTGTCGGCGCGGGCCAGGCCGGAACCGAGGCCAGCCCGCTGCAGGCCCCGCCGGAAACCGGGTTCCTCCGCCGCGTCGCACAGGCCCGCCAGCCGGACATCAAGCCCCTGCGGGCCGAGCAGGTCCAGGAAATGCCCGATGTTCGTGGCGCCTCCCATCGGGACGACGCACACGCCCTCGTCGTGAAAGTCGCGACCGCCGCGGGCGGCGAGCGCCGCGAGGGCGGACTGGTCGCTGACCCCCTCCACGAGCACGACCGCACCCGGCCCGGCCGCTGCGTCTCGCGCACCTGCGGCTGCGGCAGCCAGTGCGGCAGTCATGCCGTCGGCCGCCGCCATGCCAGCGCGGCGGGATCGCGAATTGCCGGCCACGACAGAAGTCTCGCAGCTTTGCGCGCGAGGCGTACGGGCCGGACGGCAAGGCCTTCCGGCCGCCGTCCTTGCTCCCGCCGCGTGGGCCCCGGACGGCGGCGGCTCGTCCGGGGCGTTTTCGCGGGCTGGGTTAGCAGCCGTCGTAGGGTGACCAGTTGCTCTGGCCGCCTCGGGCGAGGGCGGTGGCGAACACCGCATTCTGCTCGGCCACGCCGGCGTTGCCGAAGCTCGCCGGGTTGCCGCCGTAGGCGACCCAGGTGCTGTAGGCGAACTGGTACAGGCCCCAGTGGCCGCTCGGGTTCCAGATCTGCGGGTTGCCGCCGGATTCCCGGGCGACGACGCAGGCGCCGAACGCGCCGCCGGGATAGGTGCCGCTCCAGCTGGCGGCCGGGGCGGCCGGGGCGGCGGTCGGCGCTGCGGCGGTGTCGGTCTGGTCGGCCGTGGTCACCGCGGGCGCGGCGTGCCGGGGGGCGTAGGCCGGCGCCGGGGCGAGCTGGGCGGGCGGGGCCGGGATGGCGCCGGGCCGGGCCGGGACGGACAGCACCTGCCCGGTGGTGATGATGTTGGCCCAGCGGACCTTGTCGTGGTTTCTCCAGTACAGCACCGGCCAGGCGGCGGGGTTGTGGTAGACCCGCCCTGCGATCGCCGACAGCGAGTCACCGGGCCGCACCGTGTACGTCGAGGCGGCCGGGGCCGCCTTGTGCCGGGCACCGCGGGCCGCCAGCAGCCTGGCCTTGTCGGGGGCGGGCCGGTAGGCCGCAGGGACGTGCCGTGCCGCCGCGGCGGGGGCGGATGCGGCCCCGCCGGACGACGGGGCGGTGGCGGTGGCGGGCAGGACGGCCGCGGCGGCCGGCGCCTGCGGGGACAGGCAGATCGCCGCGGCCACCCCGGCCAGGGTGGGCACGGCGGCGCCGGCTGTAGCTTGCGGCAGCCGGACGCGGGAGGGTTTGCTGTGGGTGCCCAACGGGCTCCTTCCCGAGCGGGGCGCGCTCCGCCGGAAGCCGTCCGAGGGTCCCGGCGTGCTGCGGAGCGCCTGACAACGGGCGAGCCTAGCCAGGTCAGGGGCACTCTTTCCGGTAAATCCGTCACATCGGGACGAACCCGCCACCGGCTGCTAAACTCCGCTCCCTGCCCTGGCGGCCTCCCACACGAGTCACACCCGCCAGCGCGCGCATCACCCTGCCCGCACCCCACACGGGCCGTTAGTAGTACTCCGGCCAGGTGTGCACCGGCTCATTGGTGTGCATGAGCTCGATGTAGCGCTGGGTCATCAGCCGCAGCGCCTCCGGGCGGTCGGCTCCGGCGCGCTCGGTGAGCGCCGCGACCGTGGCTGTCTGCCAGGCGGCGCCGGTCCGGCCGGTGAGGCAGCGCTGCTCGATGATGCCCAGCAGCCGGTCGGCATGGCCGGCGCTGACGCCCCATCGGCTGAGCCCTTCGCGGGCCAGCGGCAGCAGGCGGCGCAGCACGAGCTCGGCGGCCGGCGCCTCACCGAAGCCCGGCCAGTACAGCTGCGCGTCGATGCCGTGCCGCGCCGCCTCGTGCAGGTTCTCGGCCGCGGTCCCGAAGGACATCTGGGTCCAGATCGGGCGCTGCGCCTCGGCCAGGCCCCGCACGAGCCCGTAGTAGAACGCCGCGTTCGCCATCACATCCGCGACCGACGGGCCGGCCGGCAGCACCCGGTTCTCCACCCGCAGGTGCGGCTTGCCGTCCACGGCGGCATAGACGGGGCGGTTCCAGCGGTAGATCGTCCCGTTGTGCAGGCTCATCTCGGCCAGCTGCGGGCACCCGCCGCGGTCGAGTGCCGCCTGCGGGTCCTCGTCGTCACAAATGGGCAGCAGGGCGGGAAAGTACCGGATGTTCTCCTCGAACAGGTCGAACACCGAGGTGATCCACCGCTCGCCGAACCACACCCGCGGCCGCACGCCCTGCTCCTTCAGCTCATCCGGCCGGGTGTCGGTGGCCTGCTCGAACAGCGTGATCCTGGTCTCCTGCCACAGCTGCTTGCCGAACAGGAACGGGGAGTTGGCCGCCAGGGCGACCTGCACGCCCGCGATCGCCTGCGCGGCGTTCCAGTAACTCGCGAACGCGTCCGGGCTGACCTGGACATGAAGCTGCACGCTCGTGCAGGCGGCTTCCGGGGTGATGCTGTCCGCGTGCGCGAGCAGCTGCTCCGGCCCGTCGATCGCGATGCGCATGTCCTCCCCGCGGGCCGCGAAGATCTGGTCGTTGAGCACCCGGTATCGCTCGTTGGGCGACATGGTGCCGGAGTGCACGTCATGGTTGCGCAGCGTCGGCAGGATGCCGATCATGACGAGGCGGCTGCCGGACTCGCGGGCCTTGGCGTCCCCGGCGTTCAGGCTAGCCCGGACCTCCCGCTCCAGGTCCGCTACCGCATCACCGGCAAGCCGCCGGGGCGGCACGTTGATCTCGAGGTTGAACTGCCCCACCTCGGTTGCCCAAGCCGGATCGGCGATCGCGTCGAGCACGGCGGAGTTGCGCATGGAGGGCGCGCCGTCGGAGTCGACCAGGTTCAGCTCGATCTCCTGGCCGATCGTTGACGGATTCTCCTCGAACATGCGCTCGCGCAGCATCCGCGCGAAGACGTCCAGCGAGCGGCGCAGCTTCTCCCGGTACATGCGCCGGTCCTCGCCGCTGATCTTTATCGCGTGGATATCACGACCCATAACGCCCCATTAAACGAGACAGCGAAGACCATCTGTGCCTCTTGTCACCGTCCTACGCTCGCATGCCGACTGAACTCGCGCCAGCGGGCGTTCGGAAAGACTAGAATGATCCCGAACGGCCAGGCGCTGGCTGGCCGGCCGCTGCCGGCCGCGCCGGGGGCAGAGGGACCCCTGCGCCCTACGGTGCCACGTCCCAGATGAACGAAGTGCTGGCGGATGCGCCGTTACCGTCCGTCGCGGTGACCGTCACCGTGGACGTCCCGGCGGTGGCCGGGGTGCCGGTGATCATGCCCGAGGCGGAGATCGAGGTGCCGTCCGGCAGCCCGGTCGCGGTGAAGCTCGGCGTCTGGCCTCGGGTGCTGTCGCGGGCGGTCACCGTCACCGACGCGGGAATCCCGGCGCTGCCCTCCTGCGGGCCCGGGCTGCTGATGCTCACCGGCTGGCCGAGCTGCGCCGAGGTGACCCGCAGCGTTCCGGACAGCGGCAGGTGCGCGCTCGAGTCGCCGACGGCGATGCCGTAGCTGCCGGTGCTGCTCGCCCAGCCTCCGGACGTGGAGTCCCAGTACCGCAGGTTGCGCTGGGTGAGCTGGAACCGGACCTTCTGGCTGCCGCCCGGCTGCAGGTTCACCCGGGCGAATCCCTCCAGCTGGCGGGGCGGCTCACCGGACGCCGCCGGGTCAGTGACGTAGATCTGCGCGACGTCGGCGCCGGCCCGGGAGCCGGTGTTGGTCACGACGGCGGAGACCGTCGCCGCGCCGCCCGCGGTCAGGGGGCCGACCCTGAGGTGGCGGAACGAGAAGCTGGTGTAGGACAGTCCGTAGCCGAACGGGAACAGCGGGGTCAGATGGTGCGACTCATACCAGCGGTAGCCGACGTCGATGCCCTCGGAGTACTGCACGGTGCCGTTGCGGCCCGGCCACTGCGCACCGGTTCTCGCCGGGACCTGTGACAGTGACCGGGGGAAGGTCACCGTCAGGTGACCGGACGGGTCGGCCGTGCCGAACAGCAGCGCCGCGATCGCCGCGCCGTCCTGCTGCCCCGGATACCAGGCCTCGAGCACCCCGGCCGCTGACGACAGCCACGGCATCGTCACCGCGGAGCCGGTGTTGAGCACCACGATCGTGTGCGGGTTGGCCGCGGCGACCGCCGAGATCAGCGAGTTGTCCGCGCCGGACAGGTCGATTCCGGGCAGGTCGCTGCCCTCGGACTCGTAGTTGCCGACGAACACGACGGCGACGCTGGACGAGGCAGCGAGCGACGCGGCCGAGCTGACGGACGAGCCGTCGTTGTACGTGACGGTCACCCCGCTGGGGGCCGCGGCGGTGATGCCCTGCAGCGGGGTGATGGTTCCGCTGGGACGGACCCACGCGCTGCCGCCGCCGGCGGTCAGCGCGCCCGATGACGCGTCTGCTCCGATGACGGCGATCGATCCGGCGGACAGCGACAGCGGCAGCGTCCGGTGGCTGTTCTTCAGCAGGACGGTCCCCTCCTCGGCCAGATGCAAGGCGGCGACGCTATCCGCGGGGCTGGTGGCCGGGCTGCGCCGGCGAGCGGCCGGCGGCTTGTCGAACAGGCCGAAGGCGAACATCTCGGTGAGCACGCCGGACACGAGCGAGTTCAGCGTGGCGGTGCTGACCAGGCCGGAGGACACCGCGCTGGTCAGGGCGCCGTCGTAGTACCCGCCCCCGCCGGGCATTTCCATGTTCAGGCCCGCGTTGGCCGAGGCGGCGGTTGAATGGGTCGCACCCCAGTCGGAGGTGACGAACCCGGTGAACCCGAACTGCTGGCGCAGCACGGTCGTCAGCAGGTAGGGGTTCTGGCAGGCGTAGCTGCCGTTGATCCTGCTGTACGAGCACATCACCGAGGACGGCGCCGCCTGCTGTATGGCATCGGCGAAGGCTGGCAGGTAGATCTCTTGCTCCGTCCGGGTGCTGACGATCGCGTTGTCGGACGGCCTCTTACGGTTTGTCTCCTGGTTGTACACCGCGAAGTGCTTGACCTGGGCCATGACCCCGGTGGACTGGACGCCGCGGATGTTGGCGGCACCCATCGCGCCGTTCAGGTACGGGTCCTCGCCGATGGACTCGAATGCCCGGCCCCAGCGCGGGTCGCGCACGATGTTGATGGTCGGCCCGAGTTCCGTCGTGCTGCCCTTGGCCGCCTGCTCGGAGCCGATCACCTGACCGTACAGCTGCTCGGCCGAGGTGTCCCAGGTCGCGGCCACGTCCACCGGCGCGGGCAGCTGGGTGACGTTGGTCATTCTGTCGCCCACCCCGGCCGGGCCGTCCTCCAGGTTTTCCGCCGGGATGCACAGCGACCCGATCGCCGGGACGAAGCCCCCGTAGCTGCTCCCGCGGACCCCGGTGAGCAGGGCCGCCTTCTGCGCGAGGCTCATCCGGGACGTCAGCTCGCTGACCCGCTGGCTGATGGGGGCGCTGGAGCCGACCCACGGGCAGGCGGCGGAGACCGCGGCGGCCGGCTGGGCCGCACCAGCCGCGCCGGCCAGCGACGCCGAGGCGAGCACGGCTGCCAGCACGCCAACGTGCGACCTGCCCCGGAGCCACGGCGTACGGACTGCCGGCCGCGTGCGGAAGCCGGTCATGCTGTCCCCCCGGACCGGTGGTCTCCCCCGTACCATCCGGTCTCCCGCACACCATAGGACCCGTGGCGGTCTCCGCGCAGCCGGTGGAGGACCCGCGGCATTTGTCACCACTGCCCGTGGCGGGCACCATATCCGCGTGATCGGCGTATCCGGAGCGCCGCCCGCGGTCAGCCCACCGTCACCCGGAGATCGAGGATCCGGTCGCACCTGGCGGCAATCTCCGGGTCATGGGTGGCGATCACGAGGAATCCGCCGCCCGCCACCACGTCGAAGATGCGGCGCAGCGCGATGGCACGCGACGCCGGGTCGAGCTCGGCGGTGGGTTCGTCGGTGATCAGCAGCCGGGGCTCGAGCGCGAGCGCCCTGGCCACCGCCACCCGCTGCTGCTGGCCGCCGGACAGCTCGTCGATCAGGCGGTCCGCGTGGGTCCCGAGGTCAAGCTGGGCAAGCGCGGCACGGGCAGCAGGCGGGGCGTCGCGGGCGGGCCGTCCCCCGGCCCGGAGGGCGACCTCGATATTCTCGGCCGCCGTCAGCATGGCGACGAGCCCGTAACCCTGCAGCACGAGGGCAACGCCGCTGGCAGGGCCGGCGAACCCGGTGAGCCGCGTTCCGTCGATGTACACCTCGCCGGCGGTCGGCGCGGCCAGGCCGGAGAGGAGTGCCAGCAGGCTGGTCTTGCCCGATCCGGACGGACCGGTTACCGCGAGGCTCTCGCCCGGCTCCACCGTCAGATCGATGCCCGAGAAAATCCGCTGGCCATCCCGGACGTAACCGAGCCCGCGCGCCTCGAGCATCTCAGCCTCGCTCCGGGTCGGCCCGGTACAGCCGCACGCCGTCGGCGGTGGGAACCGCCCTGGCCAGCGACCCTGGGGGCAAGGCGCCCTCCAGCACCTCCAGGGGCAGCTGGACGGAGCCGTCGCGGGAGACGACCAGGTACTCCTCGCCGGCGTGTCCCTCTGCCCCGACCCGGCCGTCCCGGATGGTGACGGTGCGCCCGAGCGCGCTGCTGACCTCGGGGTCGTGGGTCACCACGACGACGGTCGTGCCCCGGCCGGTGTTGGCGGCGCGGATCACGTCGATGACCGCCGCGGCGGATGCGTGGTCGAGCTGGCTGGTCGGCTCGTCCGCCAGCAGCACCCGCGGCTCGTTGGCCAGGGCCACCACCACGGCGAGCCGCTGCTGCTCGCCGCCGGACAGCTGGCCGGCCGTCCGGCGGGCGACCGCGGCCAGGCCCACCGAGTCCAGCAGCTCGGCGGTCCTGCGGCGCTTTGCGGCCCGGGACCGGCGAGCCGGGTCCTGGGCGAACAGCACGTTGCCCGCCGCGGTCGCGTTGTGCAGCAGGTTGCGGCCGGGATTCTGCAGCACCACGCCCACGTCGTTCAGCCGCATCGCGGCAGCCGACCTGGGCGTCAGGTCGGTGAGCCGCCTGCCGCCGACCTCGGCGATGCCGGCGGTGGGCCGGAGCAGGCCCGCCAGCAGCCACAGCAGCGTGGACTTCCCGGCACCGGAGGGGCCGAGCAGCGCGACGGCCTCCCCTTCGGTGACGGCGAGGTCCACGCCGCGCAGCGCCGTCACCTCCTGGCCCGGGCTCCCGTACACCTGGACGAGGTTCTCGCAGCGCACCATGGGGTCGGTCATGTCGGCGATTCCCGCAGCTCGTCGAAGCTGACCCCGCGGATCAGCAGGACGCTCGCCGTCACCGCGGCGAGGATCAGCAGCGCGGCGGCCGCCCCGAGCGCGACCGCCAGGGGACCGGCCGACGGGACGTAGGACAACGGCGGCACGGCGGGCCGGGTGATGAACTCCGGGATGCTGCGCAGCGTCAGGAACGCCGCCAGCAGGCCGGTGGCGGCGCCGATGATGCTGCCGAAGCCGAGCACCAGGGCCTGTTCGGTGAGCACCGCGCTGCGGAGCGTTCCGCGCGCGATGCCCGAGGCGCAGAGCGCCGCGTATTCGTAGCGGCGCCTGCAGCACGCAGGGACAACCGGTGAGCTGGGCGGTGAGCGTCACGGTGCCGTGGCCGGGCAAGGTTCCCAGGTAGACCGGTGAGGCGCCGGTCGTGACGTCCGCGGCGAGCGTCGAGCCGGGCGGCCTCAGCGAGTGGACGTTGACCGTGATGCGCAGGGCGCCGCCGGACAGCACGACCGGCGGCGGCGCGGGGGGAGCCAGCCGGCGGCCCAGCGCCGCGAGTCCGTCGCTGGTGAAGCCCCGGTGCCAGGTCGCGACGCGGGCGAAGCGCTGCGGATCCACGGCCAGCGTCGTCAGCCCGGAGTTGCTGCTGGACAGGCTCGTGAACTGGTCGACGGCGGCCGCCATCCGGCCGCTCGGGTCTGCCCTGGCGACCACGGCGCCGAGGTCTTTGCCCGCCGGGACGCTGACCGTGAGCACGGAGGACGCGCCGACCTGGGTGCTGGCGACGAGCATCTGGTTGTCGCGGTCGACCGACCAGGCCGTCACGGCGAAGGCGGCGAGGGCGAAGGCCGTCGCGAGCACGATCGTGGTCCGCACCCCGCCCGGCCGCCTGGCGACGTGCCGGAGCGCGAGGAAAGCCCCGATCCCGCCCCTCCTGCTGGTCCGCGCGAAGGCGGCCTTGCAGGCCAGCGGCAGCAGCCGGGAGGCGGCGACGGCTACGGTGAGCCCGAGGAGGCCCGGAACGAGCAGGCCCAGTGCGCCGCTGCGGGCCGAGCCGATCTGCCCGCTGACCGCCAGCTCGAGCAGGCCCGCGGCGGCGCCCGTCACCAGCACCGCATCGCCGACCCAGCTGCGGCCGGCCGCCGGCCCGACCGCCGCCATTCCTCCAGGACCGTCCGGCGCAGCGTCCGGCGGGCCGCGAGCACCACGGCCACGAGGCCGCCCATGGTCGCGACGACCGCCGCGGCCCAGGCGAGCGGCGGCAGCACCACCGCAGTGCCCGGGCGCAGCAGGGCAGGGGCGAACAGCGCCGTCGCGCCCCACCCCGCCAGGGTGCCGATGGGCAGCGCGGCCGCCAGCAGCAGCACGGGCTCGGACAGCGCGAACGTCAGCGTCCGCCAGGCCCCGCGTCCGCGCAGCCTGGCGAGGGCGACCTCATGGCCGCGCGCGTCGATCGCGTCGGTGACGGTCAGGAACAGCAGCAGCAGGCAGAGCACCAGCAGCTGCAGCGTGATCAGGGTGACCGGCACCGCCACCGAGCGCCAGCTGGACTGGACGGCGCCCAGGGTGTCCTGGATGGTGCTGCTGACAGCTACCTGCTGGCCCTGCAGCACGATGTCGTTGCTGAACGACCCCATCGCGGCCGCCAGCTGCCCGACGTCGTCGCCGGTGACCCGGGACGTGTTGAGCAGGTCGTCCACGACAGCGGTACCCTGCGCCTGCGGCAGACCCTGCTCGAGCGTGCCGCGGGGGGTGAACATCGCGTTGACGACGGTCGTGGCGGGGAAGTAGGTCGTTCCCCGGCCGAACCAGTAGTCGCGGTTCTGGTCCGGCGGCCGGTACGTCCCGGTGACCGTGAAGGTTCTCACGCCGGGGAAGCGGATCTGCTGGCCGATGTGCCAGCCGACCGAGGCAGCCAGCCGGCGGCTGACGATGACCTGGTCGTTCGCGGCCGGACAGCTGCCGCTGATCCGCAGCTGCCGGCATACGCCGCTGCGCCAGACCAGCAGGATCGAGCTGCGGGTGAGCGCGAACGGGATCGCCGCCTCGATCGACTCGACGGGCGGGGTGAAAAGACCGCGCCCGGACAGGCTCCCCAGCTGGGCATTCAGCTGGCTCTGCTGGGCCCGGGCGAGGTGACTGAGCAGTCCCGACACCGCGCCCGTCGCGGTCGATTCGTATCCGCGGCCCACCGTCGGCGCGCTGACCAGCGTGTCCCGCAGGATCGATGTCCGTGCCGCCTGATAGTAAATGGGCCCGGCGGCCGCGGCCGCGATGGCGACCAGGGCCACCGCCTCGATCATGACCGTGCTGCCGCCGCGGTGGAGCAGTCCGCGCAGTACGGCCATAAGCCGCATGCCTGGCTCCCCTCCCGCGGCATACTGGCCGTCCGCGGTCGCCCGGGACAGCAGCCATGACCAAGACTGTATGAAGCGGTGCCAGCGCCCTTACGATCACGAAGACGATCGTTGGCAAGTTGAGAGCAAACCGAGATAAAGGCCCTGCCGTGATTCCGCTGGCAACGGGAGCCTCGCAATGACGGCCACCAGGCACCTGATCGGGCTACTGCTCGGTAGCAGGCTGCTGAGGACCGCTTAGCCCGGGGCGTTCTTCAGCGCGCGGTAGCGGCGGATGAGCGCGTTGGTGGACGAGTCGTGCCGCAGCTCCGGCTCCTCGGGGCTCTCCAGCTCGGGGATGATCTGCGCGGCCAGCGCCTTGCCGAGCTCGACCCCCCACTGGTCGAAAGAGTCGATGTCCCAGATGACCCCCTGGGTGAACACGCTGTGCTCGTAGAGCGCCACCAGGGAGCCGAGCAGCCGCGGCGTGAGCACGTCGGCCATCAGCACGTTCGTCGGCCGGTTGCCCTCCATCACCCGGTGCGGCACCACCTGCTCCGGCGTGCCCTCGGCCCGCACCTCCTCCTCGGTCTTGCCGAAGGCCAGCGCCTGCGCCTGGGCGAACACGTTCGAGGTAAGGATGTCGTGGTGGTCCCGCAGCGGGTTGAGCGACCTGGCGAAGGCGATCAGGTCGACGGGTATCAGCTTCGTGCCCTGGTGGATCAGCTGGTAGAAGCTGTGCTGCCCGTTGGTCCCGGGCTCGCCCCAGTAGACGGCGCCGGTCTGGTAGTCCACCGGCCGCCCGTCGAGCGTGACGTGCTTGCCGTTGGACTCCATCGTCAGCTGCTGGAGGTAGGCGGGAAAGCGCTTGAGGTACTGCTCATAAGGCATGACGCCGACCGTCTCGGCGCCGAAGAAGTCGCCGTACCACACGCCCAGCACGCCCATGAGTACCGGGAGGTTGGCCTCGAGCGAAGCCGTTCGGAAATGCTCGTCCATCTCATGAAATCCGGACAGCATCTCGCCGAACCGGTCCGGGCCGATCGCCAGCATGACGGACAGGCCGATGGCCGAGTCCATCGAGTAGCGGCCGCCGACCCAGTCCCAGAACCCGAACATGTTGGCCGTGTCGATGCCGAACGCGGCGACCCGCTCGGCGTTGGTGGACACCGCCGCGAAGTGCCTGGCCACGGCGGCCTCGTCACCGAGCTCGCTGACCACCCAGTCACGGGCCGAGGTCGCATTGGTGAGCGTCTCGAGGGTGCCGAACGTCTTGGACGAGATGATGAACAGCGTCTCGTCGGCCGCCAGGTCCCTGGTCGCCTCCGCGAAGTCGGTGGAGTTGACGTTGGAGACGAACCGGAACGTCATGCCACGGTCGGAGTAGTGGCGCAGCGCCTCGTAGGCCATCACCGGGCCGAGGTCGGACCCGCCGATGCCGACGTTGACCACGTTGCGGATGCGCTTGCCGGTGTAGCCCTTCCACTCGCCGGACCGCACCCGGTCGGCGAAGCCGCGCATCCGGTCCAGGACCTCGTGCACCTCCGCCGCGATGTCCACGCCGTCCACCATCAGCGACGCGTCGCGCGGCATGCGCAGCGCCACGTGCAGCACGGCCCGGTCCTCGGAGACGTTGATGTGCTCGCCGCGGAACATCGCGTCCCGGCGTTCCGGCACGCCCGACTCGGCGGCCAGCTCCACCAGCAGCCGCATCGTCTCGTCGGTGACCCGGTTCTTGGAGTAGTCGAGGTAGATCCCGGCCGCCTCGGCCGTCAGCCGCTCGCCCCGGCCGGGGTCGTCGGCGAACAGCTCGCGCAGGTGGCGGCCGGCGATCTCGGCGTGATGGCGCTCGAGCGCTTGCCAGGCTTTACGTTCTCGCAATGGCGTCACAACCAGCAGTATGCCCCTGATCAACTTCGCCAGCCCTTCGGGCCAGACCTCCTGAGGGCAAGCTCCCGGGCCGCCAGTGCGTCCGGCCTGCCGCGACGGGCCACCAGGGCCGGCGCTGGTAGCCTCTCGGCCTTGTGAGTGCCCTCGCGACCGAGCCGGATGATGACGGCAGCCGCTCCGGAATGTTCGCCAGGCCGGACCTGATCCCGTCGCTGCGAACCTGGCAGAAGGATGCTTTTCATGAGTATTTTCGCCTGCCCCGGCGCGACTTCCTGCTGGTCGCGACGCCGGGAGCCGGCAAGACCGCGTACGCCCTGACGATCGCGGCCGAGCTGCTGGCCCGCCGCGAGATCGCCGCCCTTACTGTCGTCACGCCGACCGAGCACCTCAAGCACCAGTGGTCGCGGGCGGCGCACGGCCTTGGCATCCCGCTGGACTCCGCGTACCGGAACGCGCAGGGCCGGGCGTCGGCCGACTTCACCGGTGTGGCGGTGACCTACGCGCAGGTGGCCGCGCATCCGGCGCTGCACCGGCAGCGCACCGAGAACCGGCGGACGCTGGTGATCTTCGACGAGATCCATCACGCCGGGGACGCGCTGTCCTGGGGCGAGGCGATCAGGGAGGCGTTCGAGCCGGCCAGGCGGCGGCTCGGGCTGACCGGGACGCCGTTCCGCAGCGACGCCAACCCGATCCCGTTCGTGACCTACATCGATGACGGCGACGGCGGCAAGCGCAGCTCGTCCGACTTCGTCTACGGGTACGGCCCCGGCCTCGATGACGGCGTCGTCCGGCCGGTGATCTTCCTCGCCTACTCGGGCGAGATGCGGTGGCAGACCCGGGCCGGGGACGAGATCACCGGCACCCTCGGCGCGCCGATGACACAAGACCAGGTCGCGCAAGCGTGGCGGACCGCGCTGGACCCGGCCGGGGAGTGGGTGGCGCGGGTGCTCGAGGCGGCGGACCGGCGGCTCACCGAGGTCCGCCGGGGGATGCCGGACGCCGCCGGGCTGGTGATCGCCAGCGATCACGAGGCCGCGCGGGCCTACGCCGGGCTGCTGCGCCGCCTGACCGGGACCCGCCCGGTGGTGGTGCTCTCCGACGAGCCGTCGGCCAGCAGGAAGATCGCCGAGTTCGCGGTCTCCGCCGACCGGTGGATGGTCGCGGTCCGGATGGTCTCCGAAGGGGTAGACATCCCGCGGCTGGCCGTCGGCGTGTACGCGACCAGCGTCAGCACCGCGCTGTACTTCGCCCAGGCGGTGGGACGGTTCGTGCGGGCCAGGCGGCGCGGAGAGACCGCCTCCGTGTTCCTGCCTTCCATTCCCGTCCTGCTCGGCTACGCCGCCGAACTGGAGGCCGAACGGGACCACGTGCTGGCCCGCCGCACGGACGGCGACGCCGAGGACCCTGACCTCGCCGAGGCGCGGCGCGAGCGGGATACCCCGGACACGCTCGACGAGCCGGCCTTCCGGCCGCTGCAGGCGTCCGCGCACTTCGACCGGGCCCTGTATGACGGCGGCGAGTTCGGCACGTCGGCCGAGGAGGAGGACTTCCTGGGCCTGCCGGGCCTGCTGGCCCCGGAGCAGGTAGCCCTGCTGCTGCGCAAGCGGCAGTCGGGCCAGGCGGGTAAGCGCGGCCGGCCGCCGGGCGGCCACGGGGCCGGGGTCGCCGCCGGGCAGCCGGCGCCCGGCGAACCCGCGCCCGGCGAACCCGCGGCCGGCGCGGTCGCTGCTGGCCGCGGCGGGACCGTCTCCGGCCCGCCCGGGCGCGGGCCCGGCGGCACCGGTACCGCCGCACCGTCCCGGACGGCCCGCGAGGCCCTGGCCGCGCTGCGCAAAGAGCTGAACGGCCTCATCGCCGCCCGGTACCACCTCACCGGCCAGCCGCACGGGGTGATCCACGCGGACCTGCGCCGTGCCTGCGGAGGCCCGCCGCTGCCGCAGGCCACCGCGGAGCAGATCCGGGCCCGGATCGAGACCATCCGCCGCTGGGCGTCGTTACCCGCCGGCTCGCGGCAGGCGCCGCGTGCGCTGCCGGCCACGACGTCGGACGGCGGCTCAGCGCCCCGCTTCAGCCAGCGACTGCCTGCTGAGCTGACGGTGGCTGGTGTAGCCGGACAGCGCGAGCGTGAGATCCAGCTCGGCGAGCAGGCAGCGCAGCACGTGCTCGACCCCCTGCTGGCCGCCGAGGGCCAGCCCGTACAGGACGGGCCGTCCGATGAGCACGGCCTGGGCGCCGAGGGCTAGCGCCTTGACCGCGTCGGCGCCGGTGCGCACGCCCGAGTCGAACAGCACGGTCAGCCGTTCCCCGACCGCGTCCACGATGCCGGGCAGCGCGTCGAGGGCGGCGACCGCGCCGTCCACCTGCCGGCCGCCGTGGTTGGACACGATGATGCCGTCCACGCCGTGCTCGGCGGCGAGCTCGGCATCCTGCGCCGAGACGATGCCCTTGAGCACGATCGGGCCGTCCCAGTGCTGGCGCAGGAACGGCAGGTCCTCCCAGGACAGGCCGGGGTTGGGGAACATCTGGGCCCAGTGCAGGACGGCCGCGCCCGGATCCTCGGCCGGCGGCTTGGCCAGCCCGTCCAGGAACGCCGGGTCGTCGAGGAAGTTGGCCAGGCCCTGCAGCTTGAGGAACGGCAGAAACCCGCGGTCGAGGTCGGCCGGACGGTAGCCGAGCAGCAGCGTGTCCAGCGTGAGGACGAGAACCGAATAGCCGCTGGCCTTCGCCCGGTGCAGGAAGCTGATGCACACGTCGTCGTCGGTGGGCCAGTACAGCTGGTACCAGCGCGGGCCGCCGGCGCTGGCTTCGGCGGCCTGCTCGAAAGAGTGCGCCGCCGCTGTCGAGTGAACGTAGGGCAGCCCCAGCGCGGCAGCCGCCCGCGCGGTGGCCAGCTCCCCGTCGGGGTGGGCCAGCGTCTGCACGCCCATCGGGGCGATCATGACCGGCGCGGGCACCGGCGTGCCGAGGATCGCGGCGGACAGGTCCCGCCGCGTCCCGCTGCGCAGCATCCGCGGCACGATCCGCCACCGGCCGAACGCGGCCCGGTTGGCCCGCGCCGTCGCGCCGCTGCCCGCGCTCGGCACGATGTAGCCCATCGCCTCGGGCGACAGCACGGCCCTGGCGCGCTCCTCCAGCCCGGCCAGATCGGTGCTGATCGCCGGCAGCTTCCCGGCGAACATCCCGTTCATGTAGATCTCTGACTGGTAGTCGCTGTAGTTCGCCGGCGGCTCGCTCACGAGCTCACGATATCCGCGCCGCCCCCGCCTGCCCCCCGGCGCCCGCCCCCCGGTCTCCTGCCAGCCGCGCTTCACCTCTGCCGCTGGACTTGATGGGCGGTTTGGTGTTCACCGGTGAACACCAAACCGCCCATCAACAAGGTCGAGAGTCGGGCTGGTAGGGCCGTACGCCGGGACCGGACTGTCAGGACGGGGAGTGGAAGGCGTACTTGGCCGCCGCCGTGACCGGGTTCCAGGCGGCGGGGGGCGGAGGCGAGGCCGTGACCGTGGTGACGGGGCGCACCTGAACGATGCACATCGGCTCGCCCTCGCGGCGGTGCCGGTCCAGCACCCACTCGACGTTGACGGGGTACCCGTAGTGCTGCTCGATGACGCGGACCGTCTCGGCGATGGCCGCCGCCTGCTCGTCGTCCAGCACGCGCCGGTTGACCAGCCGCGGCGGCATCTCGGTCTCCACCACCCGGCCGGCCGCGTAGTCGAAAGCGGACACGACCTTCTTGGCCGCGACGTCGTAGCGCAGGATGCGGCCGTCCGATTTCCCGATCTCGATGTGGTCGGGCGTGACCAGCCCCTGCACGACGGCCTCGCCCCAGCCCCAGTTGCCCTCGATGACGATGCGGTCCGATTTGCCGGTGACCGGGTGAATCGAGAAGGCCACGCCGGAAGCGCGGGCGTGGATGAGCTCGATGACCCCGACGGCGATCGGCATCTCGTGGTGGCTGATGCCCCGCCGCTGCCGGTAGTCCAGGGCCCGCTCGGTGAACAGGCTGCCCCAGCAGGCGCGGACGGCGTCCAGCACCCGCGCCGGCCCGGAAACCCCGAGGTAGGTGTCGAAGATCCCGGCGAACGACGCCTCGTCCGAGTCTTCGCCGGCGGCCGAGCTGCGGACCGCCGTCGGGACGTTGACCTCGACGCAGCGCAGGCACAGGTCGTCGTAGGCGTCGGTGATGTCCCGGCTGAGTGCGGCCGACACCGGCCGCTGCCCGAACTCCGCGCGGATGGCGCGGGATGCCTGCTCGATCAGGGCCGGCCCCGGGCTGTCACCGAGCCCGGCCAGTGCCGTGTTGACCACGGCGTCGAGGCATGTTTCCGCGCAATGCCGGCGGTAGGCGTCGATCGTCACGGAGAAGCCGGCCGGCACGCTGACCCCCGCGTGCAGCAGTTCCGAGAGGCGGCCCATCTTGGCCCCGGCCAGGGTGGCCGCGGTCGCCGGGTCGGCCCGGTCGGTCCAGAGGATCGTGCCGGTCACAAGGCCGCCTCGCCAGCCGCCGCCGGCGCCCCCTCTTCGCCGCCGCCCGTGCCGCCGCCCGTGCCGCCGCCCGTGCCGCCGCCCGTGCCGCCGCCCGTGCTGCCGCCCGTGCCGCCGCCCGTGCCGCCGCCCGTGCCGCCGCCGGTGCCGGAGCCGCCGCCTGCACCCGCGGCCCGGAAAATGGTCACCTTCCCGGCGGTCCCGTCCACCTCGATCTCGTCACCGTCCTTGATGACGGCCGTCGCCAGGCCCACCGCCGTGACCGTGGGCACGCCGTACTCCCGCCCGACGATCGCGGCGTGCGACAGGGTGCCGCCGCCGTCGCAGACGCAAGCCGCGATCTTGGCGAAAGCGGGCGTCCAGTTCGGTGACGTCGATTCGCACACGAGGATCTCGCCCGGCTGGATGCGGTGCAGCTCGTCGGCGTTGGACAGCACCCGCGCGATCCCGCGCGCGCTGCCCTTGGAGGCGGGGACGCCGGTCAGCGTCGTGACCTCCTGGCCGGCCGCCGAGGCCTTGATGGTGTTCAGGAAGTGCCCGTTCAGGCCGAAGATCTCGATCACGATCGGGTCGTCCACCGATTCCGGGATGGTGCCGAGCATCTTCGGCATCGACGCGCGCCGCTGGTACCAGTGGTCGAAGTACTGCTTGCGTGCCTCGATGATCGACTTGAAGTCGGGGTAGCTCCGCTCGCCCCGGACCAGCTGCATGTTCTCCGGCCAGAACAGGAAGAACATCTCGTCGCTCGCGCCGGCGCCGACCCGGGCGGCGATCTCCTGGCAGGCCCAGCGCATCGGCAGCGAGACCTTGAGGTCGATGTAGTAGTTGTGGTCGTCCTGCCACCAGGGGAAGTTGGCCGCGAGGCAGGCCTCCAGGCCGGCGTTGAACACCGCCTGCTCTTCGATGGTCAGCACCGAGCGAGCGGCGTTGACCGCCTGGTCGCGCTCGGCGATCGCCGCGGCCTGGGCGGCCTTGAAGTCGTGCTCCTCCGGCTTGAGCAGGAACGTCTTGATCGTGCCCAGGGCGGGGGTAGGGTCCTCGATCCAGGACGGCAGCGCGAGGTCGCAGGAGCCCTCGGTACGCCAGCCGTAGATTTGGAGGAAGTCGTCGAAGCGGGTCAGCCAGGTGCTCGCCGTCCCGCCGTGCCGGGACAGCGCGGTGCGCAGGTTCTCCGGCTCGGCGGCCGCGAAGACGTCGGCCAGCCCGGCACTGCGGGCCTCGGCGGTCAGCCGCCACAGCTCGCGGTCGGTTTCCATGATCTTGGTGTCGTAGCCCTGCAGGAACTTGCCGATCTCGCCCGGGTCCAGGCCGAACTCGACGCACTGGCCGTAGAAACCCACGAAGTTGGCCAGCAGCGGGTACATCACCTCGAAGTGAATCTCGAACGCCCGCTTGTGGTAGGCGCGGGCTTGCACCAGGTTCTCGCCCAGCTCCGCCAGGGACATCTTGGTCAGGTCAGCCGACCGGAAGTACTCCCAGCCCTCTTCGGTCTCGGCCCGCATGCCGGCCCAGATCTGCTCGAAATCGCCCAGGAACCGGGGCAGGCTCTTCTCGATCCGCCTGGCCCGGGCGCCGATCTCGCGGGGGTCGGTGACCGGCACCGCCGAGCCGTACAGGTGGGTGCCGGCGAACCGGCAGGTCATGCCGCGGCCCGGCGGCAGCGGCAGGGTCTCGGCGGCGAGCTGGGTGCCCCAGTTGTAGCCGTCCTCGCCCCAGATCCAGCCCATCGGGGTCAGCCCGCGCGGCCAGTGGAAGTCGAGGAACCAGAACGTCTCCTCGTCCTTCTTCTTGAACGTGTCGATCGGGTCCGCTATCCACGGGGCGTGGTCGTAGGCGGGCCTGAAGCCCGGGTACCACTCGTCGGTCACGAATTCGTCCAGCGGAATGACGTCGGCCATCGTCGGCTCCTTCGGTCGTCCCGGCCGCCTTCGGGCTACCTCAGGGTGGCAACTGCCGCCGCCGCTGGCAATGACCCCGTTCGGCGCAGCCGAACGCCGCCGGGGTTCGGCCCTGCGAAACATCCGGCTTCCGTAACCTCCGCGGGCATGCCTACCGTCGAGCCCGGACGCAGCCGATCACCCCCGGAGGTACCCGATGCTCAGCCCGGAGAAGAACGAGCGGCTCACCCGGGTGGGCCCGGGCACGCCGATGGGGGAGCTGCTGCGCCGGTACTGGTGGCCGGTCGCCACCCACGACATGGTCGGCCGGGTGCCGGTGAAGCGCAGGCTGCTCGGTGAGGACCTCGTGCTGTTCCGTGATGCCGCAGGCCGGTCGGGCTGCTGGCCGAACGCTGCCCGCACCGCCGGGCCTCGCTCGCGCTCGGCTGCACCGAGCAGACCGGCCTGCGGTGCGGGTATCACGGCTGGCTGTTCGACGCCGGCGGCCGCTGCCTCGAGCAGCCCGGCGAGCCGGCCGGCTCGACCTTCAAGGACCGGATCCGGGCCACCGCATACCGGGTGCAGGAACTGGGCGGCCTGGTGTTCGCCTACCTCGGGCCGGACACGCCGCAGCAGCCCGCGCCGCTGCTGCCCCGCTACGACCTGTTCGTGATGCCGGACTGCTGGCGCGACATCGCCCACGCCGAGCTGCCCTGCAACTTCCTGCAGATCATGGAGAACTCCGTCGACCCCTACCACGTCGAGTGGCTGCACGGACGGTACGGGTCGTTCCTCAAGGAGCTGGCCGGCGAGCCGCCGCTGCCCGTCGTGACGCGCAAGCACGTCAAGGTGGCCTTCGAGGTATTCGAGCACGGCATCCTGAAGCGGCGGGTGCTCGAAGGCCAGACCGAGGACGACGAGGACTGGAAGACCGGGCACCCGCTGGTGTTCCCGCACATGCTCCGGGTCGGCGCGGCCGGCCTGGCGACGTTCCAGATCCGGGTGCCGATCGACGACACGCACACGTGGCACGTCTGGTACCAGACCTACGCGCCCGGCGGCCCGGTGCCCGGCCAGCCCGGGATCCCGGTCTACACCGTGCCGCTGCACGACAGCCACGGCAGCTGGCTGCGCGACTACGTCGACGGCCAGGACATCGTCGCCTGGGTCACCCAGGGCGACATCGCCGACCGCAGCCAGGAGCATCTGGGCCGCAGCGACATGGGGGTGATCGCGCTGCGCCGCCTGTTCGCCGAGCAGATGGACCGGGTCGCCCACGGCCTGGACCCGATCTGCACCTACCGCGACCCGGCCGCCAACGTGCAGATCGACCTGCCGATGGAGAAAGAGAAGTTCGGCAGCGCCAGGGACTTCCGGCGGATTCTGGCTGACCGAGAGCTCGATCCGGTACAGCCCCATCCGTGACCAGGTGCTCGAGCTGTTCGGCGACGACGTCCCCGAGGCCGCGGCCGCCGGAGCATGAGGTGCCGCCGGGGCAGGCCCGAACTAGCCCGCCGTACGGCCCGGCCACAGCCGGGCCGTGGCGATCGCCGCGCCCTCGCTGAGCGCGGCCAGCTTGGCCCAGGCCACCGTCGGGTGCACCTCGGGGGCGAACGTCGCCCGGGAGGAGAAGCCGCAGTCGGCACTGGCGATCACGTTCTCCCGCCCGACCAGCCGCGCGTAGTTGCCGAGGTACTCGGCGATCAGCTCGGGATGCTCGACGTAGTTGGTCGCGTGCCCCAGCAGGCCGGGCATGAGGATCTTGCCCTCGGGCAGCCGCACGTCCTCCCACAGCCGCCACTCGTGCTGGTGCCGCGGGTTGGCGACCTCGAACGAGTACGCGCCCGCCTCGATCCGCAGCATGAACGGGATCACCTGGGCCAGCGGCAGATCCCGCAGCCGTGGCCCGTGGTTCAGCCCGTAGCAGGTGTGCAGCCGGATCCGGTCGGCCGGGATGCCGCGCAGCGCGTGGTTGAGCACGTCCACGTGCTCGTGCGCGCGGCGGCGCCGCTCGGCCGGCTCGGCCTCGCCGTCATCGGTCAGGATCTCGATCAGCCACGGGTCGTCGACCTGCAGCAGGAAACCGGACTCGGCGATCGCCAGGTACTCCTCGCGCAGCGCTTCGGCCACCGCGGCCAGGAACTCGCTGTCGGTGGCGTAATACTCGTTGCGGCCGAACCCGCTGGGGCTGGTGGACGGCAGGAACGCCTCGACGGCGCTGACCTCCTTGAGCGCGCCGCGCAGGTTCGCGATGTCGGCCTCCAGCGCGGCGTGCCCGGTGTACCGGACCGGGCCGGTGGCCACCATGACCCGCATCGGAGCGACGGTCGAGGAGTACTTGCCAAGGTACTGGGCGTAATACTCGGGGAAGTCGTCCATCTCCTTGCGCCACGACGGCGGCAGCAGCGGCTCGCCTTCCACCGCGTCGAACCCGGACAGCCGGTCCTTCACGTAGGTGAGGAAGGAGACCTTGCCCTGCTCGCCGTCGGTCACCACGTCGATGCCGGCCCCGGCCTGCCGGCGGACGACGTCGGCGACCGCCTCGCTGACCGCCCGGTCGAAAGCCGCGTGGTCATAGGGCCGCCCGTGCTCCTTCTCCCGCATCAGCTCCAGCAGCGGGTGCGGGCGGGCCAGGCTGCCCACGTGGGTGGTGAGGATCCTGTCGTTACTGCGCTCCATGACTACTCCGGCGTGGACTGGGCCAGCAGGCGGGTGACCTGCCGGGCGGCGCGGCGGATGCTGGCGACGACGAAATCCTTGCGCGGGCCCGCCACCAGCGCGGTCCGGCCGACGGCGGAGATCGCGCCGGCCACCCGCGGTCCCGGCGCGCTCGCCGGGGCCAGGATGGGCGCCGCCAGTGACGAGTAGCCGAGCGCCGACTCCTCGCGCGAGCAGACCCAGCCGTTCGCCCGGGTGGTATCGAAGATCCGCTCCAGCCGCACCGGGTCGGTGACGGTGAACGGCGTGTGCTTGACCCGGGGCACGGCGAGGGTCGCGCGGGCGATCTCCGGGTCGAACGCGGCCATCGCCCGGCCCGCGCTCGAGGCGTACCCGGCCACCCGGCGCATCACCTCACCGCTGACCAGCGGGCCGAGCCCGCCGTTCCCGACCCGCTCGACGTAGATCACGTGCCCGTTCGCGGGCAGCCCCAGCTGGACCATGAGCCGGAGCGAGTCGTTGAGCCCGACCAGGACGGGACGCGCCAGCGCGCGCAGCGGCAGCCGGTCCAGGGCGAGCTGCCCGTAGTGAAACAGGCTCAGGCTGAGCCGGTAGCGGCCCGCGCCCGACCGCTCCAGCAGCCCGGCCGCCGCCAGCGCGGCGAGCGCGTGGAATGCCGTGCTCTTCGCGACGCCGAGTTCCCGCGCCACGTGCGTGGGGCCGAGCTCGGCGTGCTCGGTGAAGCAGCGCAGGACCTGCGTCGCGATCGATACCGAACGGAGGCCTCCGGCCTCGGTGTCGGTGCCCGTCCCGGGGGCGCCGGCCAGCTGCACCGGAACGGTCACCGCCGGCTCCCTCCGTCGCGCCCGCCTGCTCACGCCCGACGCTAGACCAGGCCGTTCCGATGAGGGCACCGGCGTTCCGGAAACCGGGACAGCCATCGATGTCGGGCGCGGCCGGTCACCCGGGTCGTCCGGCTGGCGGGATGTTCTGGTTGAGGGCGAACACGTTGCCCGGGTCGTAACGCCGCTTGAGCGCGACCAGGCGGTCCCAGGTGGCGGCGCCGTAGGCCTCGCGGACGCGCTCCGGGCCCTCGTCGCACAGGTGGTTGACGTAGCCGCCGCCGGCCGACCACGGGCGCATCGACGTCCAGGAAGCCTGGGTCCAGGCGCGGTGAACGGGACCGGGGTCGGCCGGATCGGGCCACATCGCGGCCAGCGTGAGCATGGCCGCGGCGTCCCTGTACCGGAACGCGGTCGCCCCGGCGGGCACGCGCGCGATCGCGCCGCCCATGATCCGCAGCAGCACCTGCGACATCGGTGAGGTCTGTGCCTCGGCGGCGGTGACCAGGACGTCGATGCCGGCATCGTCCAGCGGGCCCAGCCATTCCGAACGGGCATACGCGGACATTCCCGCGGGCGTGCCCTCGTCGAACAGTGACTGGAGCACAGGGTAGGGCGTCGGCCCGAACAGGTCGGCGGCCGGCCGTGCGAACTCGCGCAGTGGGCGCACGGCGGCGGCGGCGTCGCGGAGGTCCCCGGTGTGCGCCGCCGCCAGGCCGATCACCAGCCGGCCGTGCAGCTGCGGCGGCACGAAGGGCACGGGCGGCGCGGTGAGCACGGCGGCGTTGAGGCCGAGCTCATCGGGCGCGGTCGCCGCCAGGTCGAGGAAGACCCGCAGGGCCTCGCGGGCCCGGCTGACCGGGTGCAGGACCATCCCGGCGAACATCGGCGCCGGGACCGGGTTGAGCGCGAAGGTGAACCGGGTCACCACGCCGAAGTTGCCGCCGCCGCCGCGCAGCCCCCACAGCAGGCCCGGATCGCGGTCGGCATCCACCTGGCGGACCGAGCCGTCCGCGGTCACCAGCTCGGCGGCGAGGAGGTTGTCACAGGCCAGGCCGTACCGGCGGGACAGCCAGCCGATCCCGCCGCCCAGTGTCAGGCCCGCGACCCCGGTGTGGGAGATCTCCCCGCCCGGCACCGCCAGCCCGTGCTCGCAGGTTGCTGCGTCGAGCTCGCGCCACAGCACGCCGGGCCCTACCCGGGCGCGGCGTGACGCGCGGTCGATGTCGATCTGCTTCATCGGGCTCAGGTCGATCACCAGGCCGCCCTCGCAGACCGACAGGCCAGGGATGCTGTGCCCGCCGCCACGCACCGCGATGGGCAGCCCGTGCCGCACCCCGAAGCGGACCGCGGCTGCGACCTGCCCGGCGGTGGCGCATCGGGCGATGAACGCCGGATGCCGGTCGATGGCACCATTCCAGACGCGCCGTGCCTGGTCGTACTCGTCGTCACCCGGCTTGATCACCTGGCCGAGCAGCCCGGTGCGGGCATTGTCCGCGATCGTCATGCAGCCGACGATGGCCGGGGGATACCGTACCGGGCCATCCCCGGTTCCGGGGGTATCGCCCGGCCAGCCGCCCGGGTCATACTCCTGAATGTGACCGTCAACCAGGCTGACAGGCTCGCGCGCGAGGTCGATGCGGCGTGCCGTGGCGGGCAGGGGCCGGTTGCGGTGGAGCGCGCGGTCGCGGGGACGCTGGAGCAGGCGGTGCCGTTCGACGCGTGGTGCGTGCTGACCGTTGACCCGGCCACGGCCCTGGCCACTGGCGGCTTCCACGAGCAGGGCGTGCCGGCGGCACTGCTGCCCAGGTTGTGCGAGATCGAGGCCGCCGGGACGGACGCGATGGCCCTGCCGGCGCTGGTGCGCGGCGGGTCACGGGTGCGCACCCTCAGCGCCGCGACCGACGGCGAGGTCACCCGCAGCGCGCGCTACCGGGAGATCTTCGCGCCCGCCGGCCTGGAACACGAGATGCGGCTGCTGTTCACCACCGGGGCCGGCGCGTGGGGCGCGCTGATCGTCCTGCGCGGCCCTGACAGTCCCGACTTCTCCGCCGCCGAACAGGGGCTGAGCGAGCGCGCCACCAGCAACGTCGCCGCGGCCATCCGGCGCGAGCTGCTGCTCACCGAAGCCTGCGATGACGCCGAGCGGCTCACCGGGCCGGGGTTGCTGCTGCTCGACGAGACCATGCGGCAGCGCAGCAGCACCGCCGCCGCGCGGCGCTGGCTCGGCGAGATCGAGGACGGCGTCGATCCCGGCCGCGAGCTCCCCTACGCGGTGCTGAGCCTGGCCGGCTGCGCCAGGGACCAGCAGCCCCCGTCCCGGACGGTGCGCAGCCGGCTGCGCACCCGGTCCGGACGCTGGCTCACCTTGCACGCCGAGCTGCTCGACGACGATTCCGGCGACGTGTCGGTGATCATCGAGCCCACCAGGCCGCTGGAACTCGCCGAGCTGATCGCCGACGCCTACCAGCTGACCCAGCGGGAGCGCGAGGTCGTCCGGCTGCTGGCCATCGGGCACTCCCGCGCCGAGATCGCCCGCACCCTCACGCTCTCGCCGCACACCGTGGACGACCACATCAAACGCGCCTTCGCCAAGGTTGCCGTGCGCAGCCGGGCCGAGCTGACCGCCAAGCTGTTCTTCGACCAGCACATGCCCCGCATCCACCACGACGTGCCCATCGGCGGCACCGGCTGGTACCTCCGTTAGGGCCGCGCCTGACCGGCCGGTCGCCGCGGGCCGGCGACTGGGCGGTGAGGTTGGGCGCGCCCTGGCGCAGGACGAACTTCTGGATCTTGCCGGTCGCCGTCTTCGGCAGCTCATCGACGAAGGTGACGCCGTGCGGCGCCTTGAAGTGGGCCAGCCGGTCCCGGGTGAAGGCGATCAGTTCCTCCTCGGTCGCGCTGGCGCCTTCCGCCAGCACGACGAACGCGTGCGGCGCCTCCCCCCACCGGGGGTGCGGCAGCCCGACGATGGCGGCTTCCTGGACGGCCGGGTGGCGCAGCAGCGTTCCCTCCACCTCCACCGAGGAGATGTTCTCCCCGCCGCTGATGATCACGTCCTTCAGCCGGTCCCGGATCTCCACGTAGCCGTCCGGGTGCACGACGGCCGCGTCGCCGCTGTGGAACCAGCCGTCGCCCATCGCCCGCTTGGTCGCCTCCGGGTCGTTGTAATAGCCCGCCATGACGACGTTGCCCCGCACCACGATCTCGCCCAGCGCCTGGGCGTCGGCCGCCACCTCCTGGCCGGCCTCGTCGATCACCCGCAGCTCGCCGGAGGTGAGGAGCTCGACGCCCTGCCGCGCCTTCACCACCGCGCGGTCGGCCGGTGACAGTCCCTCGTGCTCGGGCAGCGGGGCGCAGACCAGGATGAACGGCGCGGTCTCGGTCAGGCCGTACACGTGCGTGACCTGCCAGCCGAACTCGCCCTCGAGCCGCTCGATGGTGGCGGCGGCGGGCGGCGCGCCCGCCGTCACTATGCGCACCCCGGCGGGCACCTCGCCCCGGGTCTGCGGCGGCGCGCTGGCCAGCGAGATCAGCACCGTGGGCGCCGCGCACAGCAGCCGCACCTGCTCGTCGCGGATCAGCCGGAACACCGCCGGGGGCTCGACCTTGCGCAGGCAGACGTGGGTGCCCGCGGCGGCGGTCACCGTCCAGGTGTAGGTCCAGCCGTTCGCGTGGAACATCGGCAGCGTCCACAGATAGCGCTCGCCCACCCCGATCGGCATGTGCAGCAGGGTGCCGATGGAGTTCATCGCCGCGTTCCGGTGGGTGATCATCACGCCCTTCGGGCGCGCCGTGGTCCCGCTGGTGTAGTTGATGGTCAGCAGGTCCCGCTCGTCGATCTGCGGCCGCGCGAACTGCGGATCGGCGGCGGCGATCGCCGCCTCGTAGTCCAGCCAGCCGTCCCTGGCGTCATCGAACGCCACGAAGTGCCGCACCTGCGGCATCTGATCGCGGATCCCGTCCACCGCGTCCAGGTAGTCCCGGTTGACGCAGACCACGGTGGCGCCCGAGTGATTGACGATGTAGACGAAGTCATCGGGGGTCAGCCGGTAGTTGACCGGGACCAGCACCGCCCCCAGCTGCGGCACCGCGTAGAACGCCTCCAGCTGCGCGTGCGTGTTCGGCGCGATCGTGGCCACCCGGTCGCCGGGCCGGACGCCCAGCCCGGCCAGCGCCGCCGACCAGCGGTCGCACCGGCCGAAGAACTGCTCATACGACAGCCGCAGCTCACCGTTGACCACTGCCTCACGCGAACCGTGCAGACGCCGGGTCCGGCGGGCGAAGTCAAGGGGAGTCAGGGGTGATTCCACAGGGATCCCTCCACGGGTTGTGCTCATCCACTACCGATGCTTTCACGTCTTGCGCGGCCCTACCGCGCAAGATGCAGACGGCACAGGGCAGGAAGCACGGGGCAGGAAGCACAGAAGGATCTTTCCCCGCCTGCCACGGGAGAGTAAACTGGCCCCGCTGCTCCGGACCCTGGCAGCCGGCGTATCCGCGCATCTGCGGCTGCGTGGCAGGTTCGGAGATTTTTTTCGCGCCCGTGCCGATACCGGATGAGGGCGGGCGGGGGCATCCTGCCGCGAAATCGCTAGGCAGCATAACAGGCTGCGCTGGCACCATCGCTCGAGCGGTGAAGTGGTGCGGCCGGTCCGGCCGCCCGGTGCGCGGGGGGCCGGGCAGCCGGGCCCGGTCGCCGGCGCAGCGGTCGGCCGCCGCCCGTGTCGCGGCCGCCGCTGGGCAGCGTCGTAGTGCCGTTTGACCTGGCCTGGACCTCGCCCGGTCGCCATCAGGAGGGACGGCCCCATGTTCAGCGCGGAGCTCAGCGCCCGCGACCTGGGCGGTCACGCGGTAGTCGCCATGCGCGGAGAGCTTGACCTGGCTGACGCCCCGGAAGTCGCCTCGCGGCTCCTCGCGACGGTGGCGGCCTGCGGGCCTGCGATCATCGTCAACCTGACCGGCCTCGACTACCTGTGCGCCAGCGGCCTGGGGGTACTGGTCCGGGTGTCGAAGTGGATCCGGGCCTGCGGTGGTGACGTGTCACTGGCGGCGCCGCAGCAGCAGGTACGCAGGCTGCTGGACGTCACCGGCCTCATCGATGTCTTCCCCGTATACGCCAGCGTGGACGAGGCCGTGCGCGGCGCGGCGCCGGCCGTGCCGCGGCCGCGGCTGGCGTTGTAGCGGCACGGCGCCGCCGGCGGGGGAGCTGACCGGACGGGCGGGTCAGTCCGGGGCCGGGTCAGGGTCGCCTGCCCGCGCGGGTCTACGCGGCAGACGTTCGGCGAAAATCATCCTCTGCCGGCGGGGCGGGTGATTCATCGCAGAGCCCGGGCTCGCCGCTGGCCGCCAGAACCCCCGCGACCGGCGCCGGCCTGCCGCCGCGGTGGCGGAGCCCTGGTGCGTGCCGCCAGGCCAGGCACGCGAGGGCACCCAGCGGAATGGGGGGGAGGTAGGTGACCGCCCGGTACAGCAGCACGGCGGCGGTCACCTGCACGCTGACCCGATGGCCGCCGCCCGCAACCAGGGTGCCCACCAGGCCGAGCTCGGTGATGCCGAGACCCCCGGGGGTCAGCGGCAGCGCCGTCGCCAGCCGGACGAAGGCGAAGGCCGCGAGCGAGGTCTGCCAGGGCACCTGGGCCTGGGAGAGGCCGACGCCGCGCAGGCACGCCAGCAGCACGAGCCACAAGGTGAGGTTGCTGACCACTACGGCGGCCGAGATCCGCCAGCTACGCGCGGCAAGCAGGGCCGATGCCCGGCCGCGGAAAGCGAGCAGCGACTCGGCCACGGCGCCTGGCGGCGTCCGGCGCACCAGCCGGCAGCAGGCCGCGGCCGGCCGCTGGAGAATGCCGCCCGTGCGCAGCGCGAAGGACTCACTGCGCAGCAGCAGGCCGAACCCGGCCGCCACGGCGACCAGCAGGCCCAGGCCTACGGCCGCGGCGGCGATCAGGAGGGCGCTGGGCCGGGTGGCGGTCAGCAGGATCAGCAGGGCGAGCACCGGCAGGCCCAGCCGGGCGAAGACATTCCAGATCCCCGACACCAGGGTGTAAAGGACGTACTCCGCCGTGCCGACGCCCCAGCCGGAGAGCATCGCCCAGCTGACTCCCATGGCCAGGGCACCCCCGGCCGGGAGCGTGTTCGCCACCGCGTTCGAGCCGAGGTTGACGACCGCCGCCTCCCGCAGCCGTATCGACGGCAGGACCGAAGTGATCACGAACCAGACCGAGACCATGCTGGCGGCGGCCGTCGCGGCCACGAGCACGACCTGCGACCATGTCATGGCGTGCAGGCTGGCCCACACGCTGTGATAGGACGCGAAATGCGGGAGGGCGAACCCGAAGATGGCCGCCACGAGGACCCAGGAGACCACGGCACGGAGGATCTTCCGGCCGCGTCGCCGCGGCTCGGCGCTGGGAATCATCAGGTCTCGTCCCTGCTGGCGGTGAACGGTGACGTCCTTGGTCAGTAACGAAGTGACGCGCGCGGGCAACCGGCCCTTCGGGACGGATCGCGGGAAAATGTACGGAGGTCTCCGTAACCTGCGGTGCTCCCGATTGGTGCACGGGTGCCACTGCCGAGGTCCGGAGCAATGCCCTGACGCTAGCATCTTCCCCGCCGTGCCGGCGCCCGTACGCAGAAACCGGCGAAGCGGAACGTATACACACGAAGATCGCTCTCAGGCCATAACACCATCCATACCTAGCCTTGCCCGGACATACCGGAACACCGCATTCACCGGGCAGACGGCACTTTCCCGCGCCAGGGCGAGGATGCTGGGAGGATGAGCGAGCGCGCCCTCAAGGTGTGGGAGTGGATCGTCGCGGCTCAGGAAGGTGACGGGCCGGTGTCGGTCGCGGCATTGTGCCGGGCCGCCGTCAAGGAGCTGGCGGTGGATGGCGCCAGCGTGACGGCGTCGGGCGGCGTGGTGGCACGCGAGCCGTTGTTCGCCTCGGACGAGCTGAGCGCGCGGCTGGAGGAGTTGCAGTTCACCGTCGGTGAAGGGCCGGGAACCGATGAGCCCGGTTCCGGGTCGCCGACGCTGGTCCCGGACCTGGAGTCGGCCGCGCCGCGGTGGCCGGGGTTCGTGCCCGGCGCGGTGGGGGCCGGCGCCCGCGCGATCTTCTCATTCCCGCTGCAGGCGGGCGCCATCGAAGTGGGCGCGCTCTCGCTGTACCGCGCCCAGCCCGGTTCGCTGGCCGCCGGGGAGCTCGCCGACGCGCTGGTATTCGCCGATATCGCGCTGCGGCTGCTGCTCGACGGCTCCTCCGGCGTTACCGCGTCCCCGGGCTACCGGCCGCTGGACGGCATGTCCGATGGCCGGGCCGAGGTTCACCAGGCGACCGGGATGATCGCGGTGCAGCTCGACGTCAGCCTCGAAGAGGCGTTCGCCCGGCTGCGGGCCTACGCGTTCGGCGCCGGCTCCGCGCTGGCTGATGTCGCCCGCGCGGTCGTGAGCCGCCAGTTGCGCTTTGGTCCCGACCCGGTGCCGGAGAACTGATCGGCCGGGTAGGTGACTGCCGGCCCAGCTGTGAGATTCTCAGCGCCGCGCTGAGGGCTAACCTGCTGGTATGGCAGCTTCGGTAGACGAGCGCATGGCACAGACGTTCGTCGAGCTGGCGGACACCCTGGTGGCCGGCTTTGACCTGATGGAGTTCCTGCACACGCTCACCGACCGGTGCGTGGAACTCCTGGACGTTGACGCGGCCGGGCTGCTGCTGGCCGACGGCCGCGGGGCGCTGCATCTGGTGGCCGCGTCGACCGAGCAGGCCCGGGTCGCGGAGCTGTTCCAGATCCAGAACGACGAGGGTCCCTGCCTGGACTGTTACCGCACCGGGGAGGTGGTCATCGTCAGCGATATCCGCGCGGACGACACCGTCCGGCGGTGGCCCCGGTTCGCTCCCGCCGCACGGGAGATGGGCTTCGCCGGGGTGCACGCCATCCCGATGCGGCTTCGCGATCAGGTCATCGGGACGATGAACCTGTTCCGGGGCCAGCCCGACGGCCTGCAGCCGGCGGTGGCACGGGCGGCACGAGCCCTGGTGGACGTGGCCACCATCGGCATACTGCAGGAACGGGCGGTCCGCCAGCAGGAGCTTGTGGCCGGACAGCTGCAGGCCGCGCTGAACAGCCGGGTCATGATCGAGCAGGCCAAGGGGATCCTGGCCGAACGGCTGCGCACGACCCCCGACCAGGCGTTCGTCATGCTCCGCCACTACGCGCGCGACCACAACCGCCCGCTCACCGCGCTGGTCGGCGACGTCATCAACGGCACCGCTGACATCGCCCGCGGCGGCCGGCCCCGGGCCAGGGACGCCGGGTCCGGGTAACCCGGACGGCCAGGCGGGGAGGACCGTCAGGAGGGTACGTCCGGGGCGGGCCGGGCTGCCCGGCCGGCCGCGTGCAGGTGGCGCAGGGCCTGGGCGTAGGAGCCGGCGAAGCTGGCCTGGCTGTAGGGCAGGCCATGCTCGTGGCAGAACTCCCTGACCATCCCCTGGGCATGCCGCAGGTTGGGTCGCGGCATGGACGGGAACAGGTGGTGCTCGATCTGGTAGTTCAGGCCGCCCAGGGCCGTGTCGGTCAGCCAGCCGCCGCGTACGTTGCGGGAGGTGAGTACCTGGCGGCTCAGGAAGTCGCTCTTGTCGTCGGCGTCCAGGATGGGCATGCCCTTGTGGTTGGGGGCAAACGACAGGCCCAGGTACAGGCCGAACAGGCCCTGCTGGACCAGGATGAACACGACGGCCTTGACCGGCGACAGCACGAGGAAAACGATCGTGAGGTAGCCGGCGACGTGGGTGGCGAGCAGGGCCGCCTCCGCTGGCCGGCTGCGAGAGGTGCGCCTGGCCAGGGCGCGGATGCTCGACACGTGCAGGCTGATCGCCTCGCCGAGCAGCATCGGGAAGAACAGGTAGGCCTGGTAGCGGTACACCAGCCTGGCCAGGCGCCGGCCTGCCCGCGCCTGGTCGGCGCTGAAGGCCAGCGCGGGGATCGAGATGTCGGGATCCGCGCCCTCGGTGTTGGGATGGGCGTGGTGCCGGTTGTGCTTGCCGACCCACCAGCCGTAGCTCAGCCCGACGGACAGGTTGGCGAGCAGGATGCCCAGCAGGTAGCTGGCCCGCCGGGAGCCCGAGATCTGGCGGTGCCCGGCGTCGTGGCCAAGGAACCCGAACTGGGTGAACATGACCGCGAGGAACGCGGCCACGGCCAGCTGCCACCAAGAATTCCCCAGCAGGACGAATGCGGTCCACCCGGCAGCCAGCAGCAGGACGGTGATCGAGATGCGCGCGATGTAGTGGCCATGACGCCGCTCCAGCAGGCCCGCCTGCCGCACCTGCCGGGACAGCTGCGCGTACCCGCTGCCGCGCGCCGGCTCCGCGACGGGACCGCCGTCCGGGACATCGGCCGGGGAATCCGCTGGCAGAGGGGGCGACGGGGTCACGGCGGATGGCGCTGCGGCGGGTCGGATCACGGGCGCTCCCGGATGCACATCGTGGCCGGATGGGGATGTGCCGCCAGGGTCTCGAGCGGCCGGCGCCCGGGCAACGGCGCCCAGCGCGTATCGATACCGACAATACCGGCTGGAGGCGCGGACGGGGCACCCCCGCGGCGGCGGGCCCGTCAGGGCAGGCTGCTCGTCTTGGCCTGGCTACCGCTCATTGGTTAGGTCAAAGGTCACTAACCGTACGTATACTGGCGCTGAGCGTCTGCTCAGGCAGCCTGAATGGGTTTCGCGAAGGTCTAGACCACGCGCCGGTCCCGAGATCGCCTTGCTGCATCTCCCTGGACCCCGCGCGAGGTGGACCGATGACGGCAGCAACGGCCGCAGCCAGGTACGACGGCACCGGGGCCTTCCCTGATGAACAGGTACCCGCCCAGACCGCGGGGCAGCGGATCCTGCAGATGACGGTGACCGTCCTGATCGTGGCCAGCCCGTTCGCCGGGCTGGTGACCGCGCTGTGGCTGTGGTGGGGGCACGGCGTGGGATTCACCGACCTGGGGCTGGCGGTGTTCTTCTACCTGCTGACCGGGTTCGGGGTGACGGCGGGGTTCCACCGGTGCCTGACGCACCGGAGCTTCACCGCGCGCCCTGCGCTGCGGGTCGTCCTCGCGATCGCCGGGTCGATGAGCTTCCAGGGCGATGTCATCGGCTGGGTCGCCACCCACCGGCGCCACCACGCGTTCACCGACCGTCCGGGCGACCCGCACTCGCCCTACCGGTACGGCACCGGGCCGGGCGGGCAGTTGCGGGGCGTCCTGCACGCGCACGTCGGGTGGCTGTTCGGCAAGGATTCCACGTCGCTGCAGCGCTACGCGCCCGACATGCTGGCCGACCCGTCGATGCGCAGGGTAGCGAAGGCCTTTCCGGCGCTGTGCGCCGTTTCGCTGGCGCTGCCGTGTGTCATCGGCTGGGTGATCGGCGGGATCAGCGCCCGTGCCGCGCTGCTGGCACTCGTGTGGGCGGGGCTGGTCCGGATCTTCCTGCTGCAGCACGTCACCTGGAGCGTGAACTCCCTGTGCCACCTGCTCGGCAACCGGCCCTATGCCACCCGCCGGCACGACCGTGCCACCAACCTGTGGCCGCTCGCGCTGATCTCTCTCGGCGAAAGCTGGCACAACACGCACCACTCGGATCCTGCCTGCGCCCGGCACGGTGCCGACCGCGGCCAGATTGACCTGTCCGCCGGGCTCATCCGCGCGTTCGAACGCGCGGGCTGGGCGACCGGCGTGCGGTGGCCGTGTCCTGCCCGGCTCGGGCACAAGCGCCGGACCGGCGAGTTCCCCGGGTAAGCGCCGCGAGCCGCCGGATCTGCCGGTGAGCCGGAGGATCTAGGGTCGGCGGAAGATGATCCGGCGCAGCTGGGCGAACCAGGTCCGTTGCGGGCCTGGCCGGGCGGCCGCGGCTGGCTGTGGCGGGGCGGAGCCGTTGGCCGACGGGCGCAGCCTGCTGAGGGCCGGGTTTGGCGTAGCTGACTTAGGCATGGACCCTCCGGTAACCCCGGACAGGTAGCCGCCGTCGGCGGCTGAGATCCGGTGCTTGTGTTTTGACGCTACACCAGTACGCTGAAACTAGCAAAACATCTCCAGAATCAAAGAGGAGAGCTAGCCGTGGCGAACTGGACTTTCCTGACCAACCATGCCCGGGTGCTGCTGTGCATCGCGCACGACCCGGGGGCGCGGCTGCGGGACATCGCGGCCAGCCTGGGCATCACCGAGCGCAGCGCTTACGGCATCGTCACCGACCTTGCCGAGGCCGGCTACATCGTCAAGCAGAAGGACGGACGCCGTAACCGGTACGAGATCCAGGCGCACTTGCCGCTGCCGGAACCCACCAGCAGAGAGCGCACGGTGGGTGAGGTCCTGGACCTTCTCGGCGGCACCGACGACCTGCAGCCGACAGGCCAGCCATGATCATCCGAGCAGGTCAGGAAGCAGCAGCCGGCGGTCAGCGCCTGCGGCCGCCCCGGTAGCGGGCGGACGCGGCCGCCGCGCCGCGCCCGGTCGCGCGGGTGCCCGTCGTGGCCGTCTGGCCGGCCGCCTGGCGCACCGGCGGGACATATTCGGCCGCAGGACCGGAGATCGAGGTGAGCAGCGGCGAGCCGGGGCGGACGGTGGCGGTCATGGGGACCACGTCGGCCTTGCGCATCAGCGCGCGTACCTCTTTCGCCTGCTCGGGCGTGTGCAGGGTGATGACCACTCCGGCGGCACCCGCCCGGGCGGTCCGGCCGGAGCGGTGCACGTAAGCCTTGTGCTCGGCCGGCGGATCCGCGTGGATCACCAGGTCGATGCCGTCCACGTGGATGCCCCGGGCCGCGATGTCGGTCGCGACCAGGACGCGGACGTCGCCGGACGCGAACGCTGCGAGATTCCGCTGCCTGGCGTTCTGCGCCAGGTTGCCGTGCAGTTCCACCGCGGACACCCGGGCCGTGGTCAGCTGGCGGGTGAGGCGCTGCGCGCCGCGCTTGGTCCGGGTGAAGACCAGCGTCCGCTTGTTGCCGCCGGCCAGGGCGGCGACGACGCTCACCTTGTCCGCATGGGCGACGCTCAGCAGGTGGTGAACCATGTCGGCCGGCGGGGCGGCCGCGTCGACGGAGTGCCGGGCGGGGTGGTCCAGGAAGCGCCGCGCGAGGACATCGACCGCGTTGTCGAGGGTCGCGGAGAACAGCATCCGCTGGCCATCGGCCGGGGTGGCCTCCAGCAGCCGCCGCACGACCGGGAGGAAGCCGAGGTCAGCCATGTGGTCGGCTTCGTCGATCACGGTGATCTCGATGTCGCCCAGATGGCAGTGGCCCTGGTCGATCAAGTCGGCGAGGCGCCCCGGGCAGGCGACGACGATGTCGGCGCGCTTACGCAGCGCGGTCACCTGCGGGTGCTGCGAGGTGCCGCCGTAGATGGTGACGACGGATAGGCCCATGGTCCGGGCCAGCGGCACGAGTACGGCCTCGACCTGGCTGGCCAGTTCGCGGGTGGGCACCAGCACGAGGCCGCGCGGGCGGCATGCCATGGTGTGCCCGCCGGCCAGGCCGGCGACGAGCGGGAGCGAGAACGCGAGCGTCTTGCCGGACCCGGTCTGGGCCCGCCCGAGTATGTCGAGGCCGTCCAGCGCGTCGGGCAGCGTGGCGGCCTGGATCGGGAACGGCACCGCGATGCCGTCCTTGGCGAGCGCGGCCACCAGCGGCGCGGGAACGCCGAGGGAAGCGAAGGTGACGCCCAGCGCGGGAGGCGCGGACGCTCCGCGCGGGCGCTGGGCAGCACTGAATTTACCGCTGAGCTGAGCAGTCAAAGGATCACTTTCGGACTGTGGGTGGCCGTGCGCCAAGGCCGCCACGTCCGTGGAAACCGTTCGCTCGATGAGCGTGGTACGACCGGCGCGCCCTGATGGCGGCGCCAACTATGTGCACGAGCACTCTACCGTGCTGTCCCGTGCACCGCGTTCAGCGGCCGGCCCGGCGGGATTATTCCGGGCCGCCTGGCCCGCGTCCCGCACCGCCCGGCGAAGTTTCGGTCCTCACTAGGCGAAGAAAGGGCAACTAGTCGTCCTGGCGGGATGATTTACCGCCCTGTCATCGCGCGTATCATTAGCGTTCGCGTCCGCAAGGTGGTGTGCCGATGACGATGACCGATACGGTGTGGACCGGCATCGATGATGTCAGCCTGCCGCCAGGAAGCCACGTGTGCGCGTTCTACCGCGGCGCGACGGCGCGGGACCGGCTGCTCAGCGCCTACTTCGGCACCGGCCTGACCGCCGGGGACAAGTGCATCTGCATCGTTGACTCGGCGGACACGGCGAGCCGGCTGGAGCTGCTGCCGCACGGCGCGGACGGAGCCGGGCTGCCCGGTCACCAGCTGGACGTTCACCTCCCCGAGTCCACCTACCTGGCGGGCGGCAGGTTCACCACCAGCGAGATGCTCACGTTCTGGACAGAGAACCTGGTCAAGGCCGAGATCGAGGGCTACTCGTTCTGCCGGCTGGCGGGCGAGATGACCTGGGCGCTGCGCGACATGCCAGGGGTAGAGAACCTGGTCGGCTACGAATCGGAGCTCAACCGGGTCACCTCCGGCTCGTCGGCCATCGTGCTGTGCCTGTATGACCTGGACCTGTTCAGCGGCGAGCTCGTGGTCAACATCATCAAGACGCACCCCCAGGTACTGGTCCAGGGCATCCTCGTCGAGAACCCGTACTACCTGGGGCCCGATGAATTCCTCAGCTCGGCGCTCGGCTGACCCGGCCCGGCCATGACCGCCGAACGGACCGCGCCGCTCGGGAGCAGGCCGCTTTCCTTCCTGCCGGTCCCCCAGCAGGACGTGCCCGACGCCAGCCTGCGGGCACGACTGTCCGAGCTGCGGGCGCTGCTGGTCATCTCGCTGCTCATGACCGAGTCCGTCGACGAGGAGCAGATCCTGGAACTCGCCGCCTCGTCGGCGCCGGGACTTGGTCCCTGGCGGATCGCGGGATACGGGTTTACCGACGGCCGGTGGCGTCCCGGCAGCAACAGCGCGCCGGTGCCGAGCAGCCTGCTCGGGCAGCTCGCCGGGCTCGGCAGCAGCAGCGGCCAGGTCGAGCTGCCTGGCAACGCGTGGGCCTGCGCCTACCCGCTGCGCAGCATCAGCGGGCTGCTCGGCCACCTGGTCGCTACCGCGGACACCGAACCCTCGGCCGAGGTGCGGTTCGTCATCCAGGTGCTCGCGCAGCAGACCGGCGTGGCGGTGTCCAATGCCCGGCTGCACGCCAGGGAGCGCGCGACCGCGGCCGAGCTGGCCGGGACCAACGAGGCGCTCGCCGAGACGGTGGCCAGCCTGCGCCGCAGCATGGACATCCACGAGCGGCTCACCCAGGTGGCCGTGTCCGGCGAGGGACAGCACGGCATAGCCAAGGCCCTGCACGAGCTCACCGGCATGCCGGTGGTGATCGAGGACAGGTACGGCAACCTGTCCGCCTGGGCGGGCCCGGGCCAGCCTGACCCTTATCCGCACGAGTCTTTCGCCAAGCGTGAGCAGCTGCTGCGCCGGCTGCTGCACGACAGCAAGCCCGTCCGGGACGGAGAGCGGCTCGTCCTGATGGCGTCGCCGCGGCCCGACGTGATCGGGGTGCTCGCTCTCGTGGATCCCGGCCGGCAGGCGGACGGCGCCGACCTGGTGGCGCTCGAGCACGGCGCGACCGTGCTGTCGATGGAGCTGGCCCGGCTGCGCGGCATCGCCGACACCGAGCTGCGGCTGCGCCGCGACCTCGTGCACGACCTGCTCACCGGGACGGACGACGCGGGGGCGCAGGCGCGGGCCGAGGCGCTCGACTACGACCTGCGCCGTCCGCACCGGGTCGTGGTGGTCGAGGGCAAGGGCCGCTCCCGCAGCCAGGACGCGCTGCTGTCCGCCGTCCGCAGGGCGCTGCGCCAGTGCCGGCTGCCCGGGCTGTTCGGGATGATCTCCGGTGACGTGGCCGTGATCACGGCCTGCCAGGTCAGCTGGGAGGAGCTGCGCCGCATCGTCGTCGCCGACCTCGGCGGCGGCCAGTGCCGCATCGGCGTGGGCGGCACCTGCGCCCGTCCGTCGGAGCTGCCGCGGTCGCTGCGGGAGGCACGGCTCGCGCTCCGGCTGCAGCAGACGCTGCTGCCGGCTGACAGCGTCAGCGAGTACCCCAAGCTGGGGATCTTCCGCATGCTGGCGGCCATTCCCGACCTCACCGAGGTCAACTCGTTCGTCCGCGAGTGGCTGGGCAGCCTGCTCGACTACGACGAGCGCCGCGGCGCGGAGCTCGTGCACACGCTCACCCAGTACCTCGAGCACGGCGGCAACTACGACGCCACCGCCGCCGGGCTGTCGGTGCACCGGAGCACGCTCAAGTACCGGCTGCAGCGGATCCGCGAGCTGTCCGGGCTGGACCTGAACCATCCCGACGTGCACTTCAACCTGCAGCTCGCCACCCGCGCGTGGGGAACGCTGCAGGCGCTGCGGGCCGAGCGCTGACGTCCGCCGATCCGGCCTCCTGATCTGGAGGGGCCAGGGAACGGCTTTACTTCGTCCCCCGGTGACCTGCCCTGGCCGGAATCGGCCGGTGATCCTGAACACGCCAGCAGCGCCACCGACGCCAGCAACCAGAAAGGCCAGCGATGATCGACGTACGGAACCCGGATGACGGGTTCAGGGCCCTGCGCGCCCGCATCGGCTCCCTGGGGCCACTGGCCGAGGGCGACCGCGGCGCCGACGGCGCCCCGCTGACCGTGGGCGAGTGGGCGCTGCTGCTGGACGACATCATCGAGCATCCGGAGGACAACACCGAGGCGCTGTGGAACGTCGCCGCGCCCGACGAGGACGACCGCGAGTACGACGCCATCTTTGTCGGCGGGGGCGCGAGCGGCCGGTTCGGCTCGGCGTACCTGCGCGCCCGCGGCGGGCGTCAGCTGACCATCGACGCCTGGCCGTTCCTCGGCGGATCGTGCCCGCACCAGGCGTGCGTCCCGCATCACCTGTTCTCCGAGTGCGCCCGAGAGCTCGACCTGGCGCGGCACATGGGCGGGCGGCTGTGGTACCCGCCGTTCGACGAGAAGCGGGCGAGCATCACCGAGATCATCGAGCTGTTCAAGGCCGGCCGGGCGTACCCGCACGCGATCATGAACTGGCAGTCGAAAGAACAGCTCAACATGGAATACATCGTGAACACGCCGGCCACCATCATCGACGAGCACACGGTCGAGGCGGACGGGCGGCGGTTCCGGGCCAGGAACCTGGTGCTGTGCACGGGTGCCAGCACGGTCTACCCGGACGTCCCCGGCATGGGCAAGAAGGGCATCTACGACTTCGCCTCCCTGATCGAGGATCTCGACTACGAGCCGAACCGGTGCGTCATCGTCGGCGGCTCCAAGGTCGCGCTGGAATACGGGTCGTTCTTCCACGCGACCGGGTGCAAGACCACGATCCTGACCCGCAGCCCGCTGATGGAGACGGCGAGCCTGCACCACGTTGACGCCGGCCTGCGCGACTACGTCACGGCGATGATGGCCGACCGCGGCATCGAGATCCTGGTCGGCACCGAGCTGGTCGAGGTGCTCGGCGACGGGCGCGTCACCGGGGTCCGCTACCGCGCGCCGGACGGCGAGGTCCGGCAGATCGACACCGACTTCCTGTTCGTCGGCACCGGCGAGCGCCCCGACCTGTCCATGTACGAGCCGCTCGGGCTGAAGACCGACGAGCGCGGGTTCGTGGTCGCCGACGGCACCATGCGGACCTCCGTGCCGTCCGTCTACGCGGCGGGCGACCTGCTCGGGCCGCCGATGGAGATGTTCAAGGCGCGCAAGTGCGGCGTCGCCGCCGCCCGCAACATCATGGGCGAGCACTACGAGTTCGACTACACCAGTTATCCCGACTTCCTGCACACCACCTACGAGGTGACCTGGTGCGGCCTGTCCGAGGCCGAGGCGCGGGAGCGCTACGACAACGTGATCAAGATCCAGATGCCGCCGGATGACGCCGACCCCGAGTCGTTCGCGCTGCCCGCCGCCGAGGGGTCCATGCTGTACGCCTTCACCCGGCCGATCCTGTCCGGCTGGCTCAAGCTCGTCATCGACGCGGACTCGCGGAAGATTCTCGGCGCTCACCACGTGGGCTTCGGCGCCAAGGACGCTTTCCAGTACATCGACTACCTGATCCGCCAGCCGCAGGGCTGGACGATGGACGAGATGGCCGAGCTCAACGAGCTCTTCCTCAACCCCGAGCACTTCATCCAGCTCTGCCGGCTGCGCGCCGGCCAGCTCAACCCGGTCAACCTGTGACAGCGCGCCCGTGACCGCGGACCGGGTGGCGGTGGTGACCGGCGGAGCGTCCGGCATCGGGCTCGCGACCTGCTCGCGGCTGCGCGAGGACGGCATCATCGTCGTCGCGCTGGACACCGAGCCCGACGACGCGGCCGGCGCGGCCGACCTCACCCTGCGCTGCGACGTCACCAGCGAGGCGTCGGTCACCAACGCCATGGTCACCATCGCCGAGCGCCTCGGCGAGATCGACGTGCTGGTCAACAACGCCGGGATCACCGGGTCAGCCGACGCCACCATCTGCCACGAGACGCCGGTGGCCGACTGGGACATGGTCCAGGCGGTCAACGTCCGCGGGCCTTTCCTGTGCTCCCGCGCCGTGCTGCCCTCCATGGTGGCCAGGGGATCGGGCCACATCATCACGATCGCCTCGGTGGCCGGCCTGATCGCCTTTCCCGGCCGGTGTGCCTACACCGCGTCCAAGGGCGCGGCAGTGATGCTCACCAGGTCGATCGCCGTTGACTACGCGGCCGCGGGCATCCGCGCCAACGCCGTGTGCCCGGGACTGGTCTACACGCCCATGACCAGCTGGCGGCTCGACCAGCCGCGGCTGCGCGCCGAGGCGGAAGCCAGGATCCCGGCCGGCCGGGTGGCGACGCCGGCCGAGATCGCGGACGCGGTCGCGCTGCTCGCCTCGGGCCGGCTGGACTACATGACCGGCCACCCGCTGGTGATCGACGGCGGCATGTCCGCCTGGTGACACCGGGCAAGTGGTCACACCCGACAACCGGAGGAGACAGACCATGACAGGCAGGCTGGCCGGCAAGGTGGCAGTGGTGACCGGGGCCGGCTCCGGGATCGGCCAGGCGGCCGCGGCGCTGTTCGCCCGCGAGGGGGCGGCGGTCGCGGTCCTCGACCTGGCCGGGCAGGCCGCGGCGGATACCGCGGCGAAGATCGGCGCCGAGGGCGGCCGGGCCATTGCCGTGGTCGCCGACATCTCCGACGCCGGGCAGATCGATGCCGCGTTCGGCCAGGTCGCGCGCGAGCTCGGCCCGGTTGACGTGCTCTATAACAACGCCGGGGTGAACAGCGCGGGCTCGGTGCTGGACGCCACCGACGACGACTGGGACCGCAGCTTCGCCGTCAACGCGAAGGGGACGTTCCTGTGCTCGCGGGCGGCCGCCAGCGCGATGGCGGAGGCCGGCCGCGGGTCGATCATCAACCAGGGATCGGTCGCGGCGCTGGTCGGCGTGGCCAACTTCGCCTCCTACTGCGCGGCCAAGGGCGCGGTGGTGGCGCTGACCAGGTCGATGTCCGTTGACCTGGCCCCGCGCGGCATCCGCGTCAACGTGATCTGCCCCGGCACCGTGTACACGCCGCTGATGGAGCCCATGCTGCGCGCCCGCGGGAACGGCGACATGGCGGCCGGGCTGGCGATGACGGTGGCCAAGTACCCGATCGGCAGGCTCGGCACCCCGGAGGAAATCGCCCAGGTGGCCCTGTTCCTCGCGAGTGACGACTCGTCGTTCGTGACCGGCTCGGTGCTGACCGCGGACGGCGGCATGACCTCGCAGTGACGGACCACCCGGGTTTACCATCCGGGTAACCCGACCCACGGGCGAGCGGAAGAGTGGTCGCCATCGCGTCATCCGCAACTGCGCACGGTGAGCCGTTCCGGGGGCAGCTGACGAACCTCCGGGCGCTGCTCGTGCTGTCCATCCTCATGACCGAGAGCACCGACCACGAGCAGATCCTGCGGCTGGCCGCGTCGGCGTCCTCGTCGCTCGGCGGGTGGCGGGTGGCCGGCTTCGTCCTCGGGAACGCGTGGTGGACCGACGCCCCGGAGCCTGCCGCCGTCCCCCCGGACCTGAGCGGCCAGCTGAGCGCGCTGCCGGAGGCCGGCGGCCCCGTGACCATTGCGCAGGCCGGCTGGTCGTGGGCGTACCCGCTGCGCACCATCGCGGGCCCGATCGGGCACATGATCGCCTGGGCCGGGCACGAGCCGGCCATCGGCGAGCAGTTCCTCGCCCAGGTCGTGGCCCAGCAGACCGGCATCGCCGTGTCCAATGCCCAGCTGCACGTCAGGGAGCGCCGTGCCGCGCGGGAGCTCGCCGCCGCGAACGAGGCACTCGAGGAACGGGTAGCCGCCCTCCGGCTGGGCATGCAGATCCACGAGCGCCTCACCAGGATCGCGGTGACCGGGGAAGGAGCGGCCGGCATCGCGCAGACGCTGCACGACCTGACCGGCCTGCCGGTGACGGTGGAGGACCGGTACGGCAACCTGTCTGCCTGGGCCGGGCCCGGTAGGCCCGATCCGTACCCGAAAGCGCCCGCCTACGACAGGGAGCGGCTGCTGCGCCGGCTCATGGTCGAGGGCAGGTCGGTCCGCGACGGCGACCGCGTGGTCGCGCTCGCCTCGCCGCGCCCCGGCGTGGTCGGGGTGCTCGCGCTGGTGGACGCAGCCGGGCGCGCCGCCAGCACGGACGTGATGGCGCTGGAGTACGGGGCGACCGTCCTCGCCGTGGAGCTGGCCCGGCTGCGCGCCCTGGCCGACAGCGAGCTGCGGGTGCGCCGCGAGCTCGTGCAGGACCTGCTCACCGGGACCGGCGACGAGAGCGCCTACCAGCGCGCCGAGGCCCTTGGCTATGACCTCGGCCGGCCGCACCGGGCCGTCGTGGTGGAGGTCACCGGGCACCCGGACGACGACCTGCTGTACGCGCTGCGCCGCGCGCTGCGCGAGCAGGGGCTGACCGCCCTGGCCGGCACGCTGGCCGGATCGGTCGTGCTGCTGGCACCCGACGGCGGCACCGACTGGGAAGCGCTGCGCCGGGCCACCGTGGACCAGCTGGGCGGCGGGCACTGCCGGATCGGCGTCGGCGACCCGTACCCGCGGCCGTCCGAGCTGCCGCGGTCGCTGCGCGACGCGCAGCTCGCCCTGCGGCTGCAGAAGGCATCGGCGGCGGCGGAGCAGACGTCGGTCTTCGCGGACCTCGACGTTTTCCGGATGCTGTCGTCGGTCGGCGACCTCGGCGACATCGAGCGCTTCACGGACAAGTGGCTCGGCACCCTCGCCAGCTACGACGCCAGCAAGCACACCGACCTGCTGAACACGCTCAGCCAGTACCTGCGGCACGGCGGCGGCTACGAGGTCACCGCCCGCTCCCTGTCGGTGCACCGCAGCACGCTCAAGTACCGGCTGCAGCGGATCCGGGAGCTCACCGGCTACGACCTGGCCGATCCGGAGACGCACTTCAACCTCGAACTGGCCACCCGGGCCTGGGCGACGCTGCGGGCGATGCGCGGCTGAAAGCGGCCGTAGAGCGTGCAGCGAGGGCCCGGAGTTAGCCCCGCCAGGACGAGGAATCGGCAGCCGCCGCGGTCATAGCGTCGCGCTATCGGACGGCGGCGCTGCCGGCGCCACTTCGCGAAGAGGCTGGGTGTGTCACACGAGGCAGCAAGCGCCAGCGGCCACCCGGGCGCCGCGTCCGGCACGGCATCCCCGGCCACGGAGCCGGAGGGGATTGACCTCTACGCGCGGATGAGCTACCTGCGCGCCTTCGAGGAGCGGGCCGACTCGCTGTACCGCCAGGGCCTGATCCACGGGCCGGCGCACCTCGGCCTCGGGCACGAGGCGATCGCCGTCGGCGCGGCGTCGGTGCTCCGGCCCGGTGACTACTCGCTCGGCACCTACCGCGGCCACGCGCACGCGCTCGCCCGCGGCGCTCCGCCCGACGCCGTCCTCGCCGAGCTGCTCGGCCGGGCCGGCGGGATCTGCGCCGGCAAGGGCGGCTCCATGCACATCACCAGCGCCGAGCACGGCTACTACGGCTCGTACGCCATCGTCGGCGCCCACCTGCCGATCGCGTGCGGCCTGGGCTGGGCGGCGAAAATCCGCCGCACCAGCCAGGTCACCGCGTGCTTCTTCGGCGACGGCGCGACCAACATCGGGGCTTTCCACGAGGCGGTGAACCTGGCGGCGGTGTGGCGGCTGCCCGTCGTCTTCGTCTGCGAGAACAACTGGTACATGGAGTACACGCCGATCGCCGAGGTCACCGCCGTCGCGCTGCCCGCGGCCGACCGCGCCGCCGCCTACGGGCTGGACCGGGTCGTCGTGGACGGCAACGACGTGCGGGCCGTCCGGGACGTGGTCGGCCGCGCGGTCGCCGCGGCCAGGGAGGGGCACGGGCCGGCCCTGATCGAGGCGCAGACCTACCGGCTCAAGGGTCACTCGGTCGCCGACGGCGGCGCGTACCGGCCGGCCGAGGAGGTGGCCCGGTGGCGGGAGCACGACCCGCTGCTCCGCGCCAGGGCAGGACTGCTGCAGGGCGGCGTCGACGCCGCTGCCCTTGACGAGATCGACGCGAAGACCCGGGCCGGCCTCGTCGACCTGACCGAGGCCGTGCTCGCCCGGCCCGGGCCCGATCCGGCCACCGCCTGGACCGACGTGTGGAGCGACGGGGGCTGGCAATGGCGGAACTGACCTACCGGCAGGCCGTCGCGGCTGCGCTGGCCCAGGAGATGGCCAGGGACGAACGGGTCGTGCTGCTGGGCGAGGACGTGGCGTCCGGCGGGGTGTTCAAGACCACGGCCGGGCTGCGCGAGCGGTTCGGCCCGGACCGGGTATGGAACACGCCGATCTCCGAGCAGGCCATCGCGGGCGCGGCGATGGGCGCCGCCATGGCCGGGCTGCGGCCGGTCGCCGAGATCATGTTCTCGGACTTCTACGCGACCTGCTGGGACCAGGTGGCCAACGAGATCCCGAAGCTCCGCTACATGACCGGCGGCCAGCTGAGCGTGCCGCTGGTGCTGCGCGGCGCCAACGGCTCGGGCGGGCTCGGCTTCGGCAGCCAGCACGGCCAGTCGGTGGAGAACTGGGCGATGTGCGTCCCCGGCCTCAAGATCGTCTCGCCCGCGACCCCGAACGAGGCCTTCGGCCTGCTGGCGGCCGCGATCCGCGACGACGACCCGGTCATCGTGTTCGAGCACAAGGCGCTGTTCGCGCGCAAGGAGGAATGCGGCGACGGTGAGCACGTCATCCCGCTCGGCCGGGCCGCCGTCGTCCGGGCCGGCCGCGACTGCACGCTCGTCGGCCTGTCCATCACGGTCGGGATCTGCCTGGCCGCGGCCGACGAGCTCGCCGCCCGCGGCATCGAGGCCGAGGTCATCGACCTGCGCACGCTGGTGCCGCTGGACGCCGCGGCCGTCCTGGCCTCGGTGGCGCGCACCGGCAGGCTCGTGGTGGTGGAGGAGAACCCCGGCCAGCTCGGCTGGGGCGCCTCGGTCGCGGCGATCGCCGCTCAGGAGGCATTCGGCGAGCTGACCGCCCCGGTCACCAGGGTCAGCGGCGGCAACGTGCCGCTGCCCGTCGCCGCCCCGCTCGAGGCGGAGGTTGACGTCTCGGCGGCCCGGGTGGTCGCCGCCGTGCACACGCTCCTCGGCGAACTGAGGCCGAGCCGAGGCTAACCAGCAGTACCTATCAGCAGGAAAAGGGTGAGATCAATGGAGATTCGCGGCGAAGAAGTCCTGCTCCCGGTGTCGGCGGTGTCGGCGTTTCCCCGGCCGCACTGGCTGCAGGGGCGGGTGCTCGGGTCGCTGAGCGAGCCGGTGTACCGCAGCCACAACCTGCGGGTGGCCTACGAGGACGCCTGCAAGATCTGCGCGCGAGAGCAGGAGAACGCCGGCCTGGACATCCTGTGCGACGGGGCGCAGTACTACGAGTGGGAGGCGCCCGGCTTCCAGCTCGAGCCCATCTTCCACTTCATCCCGGAGAACCTCGGCGGCTTCGCCCCGTACGGCCCGCCCGGCGAGGGCGCGAAGTACCGGCCGTTCTACCAGGCGGTGGTCAAGGACAAGATCACCTGGGTGCGGCCGATCTTCGAGAGCGTCGTCATGACCATGCAGAACGCCACCGACAAGCCGTTCAAGGTGGCGTTCCTCGGCCCGGCGCAGCAGAGCGTCATCGTCAAGGACGAGCACTACGGCGACCAGGTCGCGGTGGCCCGGGACCTGGCGGTCGCGATGAACGCCGAGCTCAAGTACCTGGACAGCCTCGGCCTGGAGGCCGTTCAGCTGATCGACGTGCTGCCGCCCTACACCACCGACATGTGGCAGATCGAGATGCAGAACATCATGTTCGACGGCGTGCAGGCGACCAAGTTCTGGCACGTCTGCTACGGCAGCGTGGACGGCCAGCGCGACATCTTCGACAACCACGCCGCCTCGATGATGCCGCTGTTCAAGGAGTCACCCGCCGACGTGATCCACCTCGAGTTCACCAACAAGGGCTTCGACGAGCTGGACGCGTTCCGCGACTTCCCCACCGACAAGGTGCTCGGCGTCGGCGTGGTCGACGCCAAGAACCTCCAGGTGGAGACCGCTGAGCAGGTGGAGCAGCGGATCCGCCGGGCGCTCGAGGTGGTGCCGGCCGACCGCCTGCTCGTCGCCCCGGACTGTGGCCTGGGGTATTTCAGCCGGACGGTGGCGTACGCGAAGCTGAACGCGATGGGCCAGGCCGCCGCCACGGTGCGCAGCGCGCTATGACCGCCGCGGGCCGGGATCTGCGGGCTAGGTCCCGGCCCGCCGCGGTGCTAGCCTCGCCAGCGGAAGGCGGAGGAGGCGGAGATGACCTCGGAAGCTACGCTTGAGGTGCTCGGCGTGCGGTGGCGGCCGGGCGACCACATCTGCGGCTTCTACCGCAAGCCCGCCGAGCGCGACAACATCCTGATCCCGTTCCTGGCCGACGGCCTGGCGGCGGGTGACAAGTGCACCTGCGTGGTGGACAGCTGCACCCCCGGTGACGTGCTGGCCCGGCTGGCCGAGCAGGTGGAGGTCGGCCCGTACGTCACCGGCCGGCAGCTGGAGGTGCTCGACTCCTACGGCACCTACCTGGCCGACGGCGGCTTCCTGCCCGAGCGGATGCTGAAGTTCTGGGAGGCCAAGGCCCGGCAGGGCCCGTGCGGGGAGGGAGCCGGGTTCGCCAGGAACGTCGGCGACATGAGCTGGGCGCACCGCGACGAGCGCTGCGTCGGCGACCTGGTCGGCTACGAGTCCGAGCTCAACCGGATCATGTCCGACTTCCCCCAGGTCAACCTCTGCCTCTACGACCTGACCCGGTGCTCCGGCGAACTGATCATGGACGTGCTGAAGACGCATCCCAAGGTGCTGCTCGGCGGCATGGTCATCGACAACCCGTACTACCTGGAGCCCGACGAGTTCCTCGCCAGCCACGCCGCCGGCTAGCCCGAGCGCGCGGCGCGCCACCGTCAGAAGCTGCCGGTGCCATTGGGGGTGCCGAGGCCGGTGGGGCCGTCGTAGCCGGGGCCGGCTACGCACAGGTAGGTCGCGGAGCAGTTGTTGCCGTTGGCGCCGGTGGTGATGTCGAACAGGTTGCCGGGGTTCTGGTACAGGCTGGACGCTGGCTGCTCCGCCCTCTCACCGGCCAGCGCGTACACGCTAGCGATGACCGGGGCGGAGGCGCTGGTACCGCCGACGACGAGCCAGCCGCCGTAGCCGAACGTGTCGTAGACCGCTAGGCCCGTGTTGGGGTCGGCCACCGCTGAGACGTCGGCAACCATCCGGTGCGGGCACAGCTGGTCCTTCTGCCAGCTGGGCTTGCCGATGTACGCGGAGCAGCCGCTGGTCCCGCCGGCCCAGGCGGACTCGGTCCAGCCCCGCGCCGTGCCCGGCGCCCGGGTCAGGCTGGTGCCGCCGGCCGCGACTACGTACTGGGAGGCCGACGGGTAGCTGATGCTGTTGATCAGCAGCCGGCCGTTCCCGTAGCCGTAGTCGCCAGTGGAGACCACGATCGGCACGCCCGGGTGATGGTAGTAGCGCTCGAACGTCTGCTCCCCGGAGAACTCACCGGAGCTGCCGTAGCTGTTGGACACCACGTTGGCGTCGAGGCGGACGGCGGTGTCGACAGCGGGACCGAGGTCGGTGATGTTGGCGCTGCTGGCCTCCACCAGCAGGATGTGGCAGCGGGGGCAGGCAGCCGACACGGCCTGCAGATCGAGGGAGATCTCCAGCCCCCACCCGGCGTCCGGCGCTGGCAGCGGGCTGGCCTGGCCCGCCTGGTTGACCTTGCGGAAGCAGCCGTTGGCGGTGGTGCACGGGGGCAGGTGGTACTTGGCCCGGTAGGCGGCCAGGTCGGACTCGGCATTCGGGTTGTTGTAGGCGTCGACCACGGCCACGGTCTGTCCTGCCGCGGTGCCGGGAAGGGCGTAGGCGGACTGGATGTCAGCGGGACCGTAGCCCGCGGGCTGGCCGCTGGCCAGCAGCCCGGGTATGGCCGTGTTCACGATGGCCATGCAGGTGACGTACGGGGCCGGCACCACCCCGCCGCAGGCCGGACGCTGGCCCGGTGGCGGCGGCGTGCCTCCCACCGGCGAGGGCAGCACCGCCAGCGGGTAGGCGCGGGTGATGGTCTGGTCGATGCTGCTGCCCGCCGCGTCGGTCGCCGTAATGCGCAAGGACGCGAACCCGCTGGTGTGGCTCAGCGCGGGCTGCTGGTAGGCGAGCTGGTAATGGCCGGGCGAGGTCCGGGCCGGCGTCACCGTGGTCCAGGTGCTCCCATCGTTGAACGACACCTTGGCCGTGACACCGGTGATCGCGGTGGCGGCCGCGCCCTTCTGGTGGCCCACGCTCAGGCTGACCGTCGCCCGGGTTCCCGCGGGTACGACGTCGTTGATGCCTGCCCCGCTCTGGTAGCCCGCGAACAGCAGCGGCTCGAAGCTGCAGCCAGCGGCCGCTGCCGGACGGTCTGCGCTGCTCTTGCCCCCGCAGGTCCAGCCCGGGGGCAGGTGGTCCGGCGGCCGCGGCCGCGAGTTCCAGGCCCACGTGGTGTGGGTACTGGTCGTCGTCGGCCACCAGGGAGCCTGCCGCGACTGGTCGAGGACGAGCTTGTAGGAGGCGGGACTGGGGCTCATCGGGAACTGGGCGAAGGTGGACGGCGCCTGGCCGGTCAGCGTGCCGTTCTGGTAGAGCGACAGCTGGCTGGTTACCGAGGGATCGGGCAGCTGGAAGTGGCCCGCCGCGTCGGTGAACGGCATGAGCTGCAGCGAGAAGGTGTTGCCCGACCGGCAGGCCGGGCAGTTCTGGCCCACGGTGGGCTCCTGCTCTAGTCCCGGCGGCTCAGGCTGAGTCACCCAGCTGTCGCTGAGGTGCTGGCCGGCCTGGTAGGCGTGGACGGTGTCCTGGGCGTACCCGAGGGAGTCCTTCCCGTCGATCATCACGCTGTGGTACCAGAGCAGTCCGGGGACGGGCAGCACGTATTCGGTGCGCGCCAGCGGGGCAGCCAGGGCGCTGGCGCCGAAGGCCATGCTGACTTGCCAGGGCATTCTGGCCGAGCGTGACTCGTACTCGGACCGACCCGGGTAGGGAGCGTGGTAGCCCGCGTTGATCGCCGTCAGCTGGGAGCGGGTGACTGTCTCTGACAGGCTCTTCGGGATGGACCCCACGTAGGGGAACTCCACGTCGTATATGTAGTGGCTGGTGCCGCCGGACGCGTCACCTAGCCGCTCGCTGGGGTAGAAATACAGCTGCCCCTCGGTCACCGGGGCGGTCGGAGCGGCATACAGCGCGGTGGCGTCGAAGGTGACGAAGGTCGTGGTGAACGGAACGCCCGAGGCGTCGCTGCGCTGCAGCGCCAGCTGGGCCCCGACCGGCCTGGTGGGATCGGGGGCTGAAACCTTGAACCTGCTGGCCGTGCGGGCGTCGACCACCACGACCGTGTCGCGGCGGACGCTGACCTGGGGGAGGGTGACGAGGGAGTAGTCAACCGCGCCGTGGGCCTGCCGGGTGGAGAGGAACGAGGCGATCTCGTAGTTGCCGGCGGGCACCATGTACTTGAGGACGCCCCGGTAGTACGACTGGCTGGCGAGAAAGTTGTTCACGTTGTCGGTGCTCATCACGTCGGCGAAGCTGCCGGTCACCGGTCGCCCCCGCCGGTCGAGTCCCTTGATCGTCAGCGTATAGAGGCGCCCGGGGGGCGAGTTCCTGGCCGGCCCGGCGCCGGCCAGCGCGATGCGCGAGATGCCGGCGAACAGCCCGCCCGGGACGGCGGCCGGGCGCCCGGACGCTACCGCCTGCGCGGCCAGGGCGTGACTGAACTGCGCGGCCCCCGCGCTGCTCACGCTCACGGTGCCGGGTCCCGCCGGGGAGAACCCCGGCACGGCCCGGTGCGGGGCGCCCGGCGCGTAGCTGACGGACAGCCGTAGCGGCTTGCCGGTGCTGGCGTAGCCGCTGGCGATAAGCCGGCTCACGTCGAACAGGCTTGGATCCAGTGGGGTCCCCAGATTGCCAGCCGTCAACTGCGGCACGACGTAGACCTGGTTGCGCAGGGTCATGACCTGGAAGGACGCGCCCTTCGTCGCTGGGATGACGGTGACCTGCGGCCGCCCGTCCGGTGACGTCGTGAGAGCAACGCGGTCCCCGGTGATCAGCGTCACCGTCTGCACAGCAGGAGGCTGCGCGGGTGTGGCGGCCGACGTCCGGGCCACGGCCGGTGCCTGGCCCGCGGCCGATAGCCGGGCTGCGGCAGGGGTCGCCGGTCCCAGCAACCCGGCCGCCAGGCCGGCAATCGGCAGCACCGCGATCCAGCGGACCCTCATGGCAGCCTCCTGTCACCACTCCCGATGGTGACGAGTACGATACCGACCCTTTCACTGAGGGACAAGCCGGTTTTGATGAAATGTGAGACTCACGTGGCCCGTGGGATTCATCGTCACCACAACAAGTGGTGAAGTCTGCTCAGTACAGCGGCGTGACGCCGCTAAGGTGACTGCGTGGAGGGCACCGACCTGCTGGTCCAGCTGGGGCTCACCAGCTATGAGGCGAAGGGCTACCACGCTCTGCTGCAGCGGGGTTCATCCACGGCGTCTCAGGTCGCCGAGCTGAGCGGGCTCCCGCGGCAACGCGTCTACGACGTGCTCGCCGACCTGGTCGCCAAGGGCCTGGCCTCCACCCGGCCCGGCCAGGCCGCCCGTTACTCGGCCACCCCGCCCAACCTCGTCATCGACCGGCTGCTGGCCGACCGCCGGCAGGCGCTCGCCGCGCTCGAACGGGACGCGGTTCCGGTGGTGGGCCGGATGGTCGCCGCCTACGAGGCCGGCAGCCAGCACACCGACCCCCTCGACTACATCGAGGTGGTGCGCGGGTCCCATCTCACTGCCCAGCGCTGGGATCAGCTGCAGCGGCAGGCCCGCAGAGAGATCCTGGTCTTCACGAAGCCCCCGTACGTGACCCCGGCGCAGGCCAATACCGTCGGCCTGGAGGTCAGCCGCAGCCACACCACGCGCTGCGTCTACGAGATGGCTGCCTTCAGCGACCCCGGCTTTCTCGACGGCATCCACCGCTTCGCCGAGGCCGGGGAGGAACAGCGGTTCGTGGCCGAGCTCCCGCTCAAGCTGGCCATCATGGACGAGCGGACTGTGCTGTTCGCGATGAGCGATCCAGCCGGCGGCGAGGCCCGGCTGACGACCGTGGTCGTGGAGCACCCCGCCCTGGCCCAGGTGCTCAAGCTGGCATTCGAAGGGGTCTGGAACAACGCCATGAGCTACGAAGAGGCCCGCAGGTCCGTTCTTTCACGACCCTAACCGCGCTAACGGGCGGGCTGGGTCAGGATCTCCATGAGGTGACCGTCCGGGTCGCGGAAGTACACGCCCCGGCTCCCGTCGTCGCCGCGGTAAATCTGGCCGGCCTGCCGGCACCCGGGGTCCGCCAGCCGTGGGTCGGCCTCGCCGAGGGCCAGCAGCACGATCGCTGATCCGCGCGGCCGCGGGACGCCGCGATGAATGCGGATCTGCATACCTCAGGTGGTAGGTAACTCCGCATCCATCTTGCCGACGGCCCGGTGCCTATTGTCGATGGCTACTTTGAGCCCTCAGGTGGGTAGCAACTCGGCTTTGATCATGGTCCGCGGGCCGGCGAGGGATTTCGGGTGCGGCTAGCGGCCGTATGCCGCCCAGTGGGCGCCGAACAGGTCTTCCTCGCTGGGCGGCGCCTTGGCGATCGGGCGCGACACCCAGGTCAGGTTCAGGAAGTGCCGGGCGTTGATGTTCTCGGTGGTGATGTTGCCGCCCCACGTGCCGCAGCTGAGGCTGAGCGTGAACGGCAGGCCGTTGCGCGGGCTGCCGGCTCCCTCGTTGAGGTTCTGGTTGACCAGCACCCGCGCCGTCTTGGTGGCCATGGCCAGCCGCTCGACGTTGTCGTCCGAGGTGGTGTGGATGCCGCAGGTATGACCCAGGCCCTGGTAGCCGGTGATGGCGTTGACCAGGTGCGCCGCGTCGCTGATGTCGCCGGAGTAGCGGTACAGCGCCAGCACCACGGACAGCTTCTCGCCCGAGAACGGGAAACCGGGGCCGGTGCCGGTTTCCTCGACCAGCAGCATGGAGCACCGCGGCGCGACCTCGAAGCCCGCCAGCCCGGCGATGTGCGCCGCCGACTTGGCCACAACGTCGATCGCCGGCACGTGCCCGCCGTCCGGCCACATGACCGCGCGCAGCGCGCTGGCCTGCTGCTCGTCGCACAGGTGCGCGCCGGCCTCGGTCAGCCCGCGCACCAGCTGGTCGTAGACGGAGGCGTGCGCGATCACGGCGTTGTCGGCCAGGCAGCTGGTCGCGTAGTCGAACGTCTTCGCCGTCACGATGGCCGCCGCCGCGTCGGCCAGGTCCGCGGTCTCGTCCACGATGTGCACGGCGTTGCCGACGCCCACCCCGTAGGCCGGAGTGCCCGAGCTGTAGGCGGCCTTGACCATGCCGGCCCCGCCGGTGGCCACGATCAGGTCCGCCTGGCGCATGAGCTCTTGCGTCTTGGCCAGGGACGGCGACGGCAGCGACTGCACCAGGTCGGCCGGCGCGCCCACCTGCTCGCAGGCGGCCCGCATGTAGCCGACGACGGCCTCGGTGGTGCGCCTGGTCCGTGGGTGCGGGGCGCAGATGATGGCGTTGCGGCCCTTGAGCGCGAACAGCGTCTTGACCGGCGGCGTGGCGTCCGGGCCGGTCGTCGGGATCAGCGCGGCGACCACGCCCACCGGCTTGGCGATCTTCACCAGGCCGGCCTCGGGTATCTCCTCGACGACCCCGACGGTGCGCATCCCGGACATGTCCGCGAGCACCCCGGTGACCCGCTTGCCGATCTTGATGATCTTGTCCTGGTAGTTGCCGAATCCGCCCTCGTCCACCGCCAGCGCGGCCAGCTCCGCGGCGCGGTCTTCCCGCACCACCGCCCAGGCCACGGCGGTGACCAGCGCGTCCACTTGTTCCTGCGAGTAGTGCTCGATGGCGCTCATCGCCTTGCTGGCGCGTTCTACCACGGCGGTGATCTCGTCCCGGACAGAGTCGGCCGCCTGATCCCTGGGCTCGGTCATGGTGTCAGCGTGACGCGTTCGCGCGCCGATTCCACTGATCTGGCGGGGCGAGACGGCGGCGGGTGTTGGTCCCCGGGAGACCTGACCCCCCGGCCGCGCTGTCCCGCATGCTCAGGGAGGGCCGGCCCCCCGTCAGGGGCCGGCCGCCAGTACCGCGTGCTCCGGCGAGCAGGCGGCCGGATCGGGCCGGCTGCCAGAAGGTGAGGGCGGCAGGTGCCACGGCTCGTGGTGATCGGCGGCGGTGCCGCCGGGATGTCCGCCGCCTCGGCCGCCCGGCGGGTGGCGCCCGGCCTCGACGTGGTCGTCTGCGAAGCCGGCGGCTACGCCGCCTACGGCATGTGCGGAATCCCGTACTACCTGGGCGGCGTGGTCGATCAAGCGGAAAGCCTGCTCGCCTACCCGCCGGAGGAGTTCACCGCCAACCGGGGCATCGACCTGCGGCTGCGCACCCGCGTCAGCGCGATCGACCCGGACAAACGGCAGCTGCAAGTCAGCAGCGGCGGTCAGGCGGACGTCCTGGACTACGACGCGCTGATCGTGGCGACCGGCGCCGACCCGGTGCGCCCGCCCGTTCCCGGTCTCGATCATGACCGGGTCTTCACCGTCCGGTCGCTGGACGAGGCGATCAGGCTGCGGCGGCTGCTGGACACCGCCGTGGTCCGCCGGGCAATCGTGGTGGGGGCGGGATACATCGGCCTGGAAACGGCGGAGGCACTGGTGGGAGCCGGCGCCGAGGTCGAGGTGGTCGAGGCGCTGCCGCAGGTGCTGGCCGGCTTCGACGAGCCGGTCGCCGACCTGGTCGCGGCCGAGGTGCGCCGCCACGCAAGGCTGCGGCTCGGCTCCCGGCTGGACGACGTGCGCGACAGCGACGGCGGCGTGACCGCGGTGGTGGACGGCGCGCCGCAGCAGGCCGACCTGGTGATCCTGGCCACCGGCGTGCGGCCGGCCACCGGGATGCTGACCGAGGCCGGCGCCCGGCACCTGCCGGACCGCTCCGTCGTCGTCGATCCGGAGATGCGCACGTCGCTGCCCGGCATCTTCGCCGCCGGCGACAGCGTGGCGCTGCCGCACCTCGTCCTCGGCAGGCCGTCCTGGGTGCCGCTCGGCCCCGCCGCCAACAAGACCGGCCGGGTGGCCGGGACGGTCGCCGCCGGCGGGGCGGCGTCGTTCGCCGGCGTCGTCGGCACCGCGGTGGTCAAGGTGTTCGGCCTCGAGGTCGCGCGGACCGGGCTCAGCCTGGCCGACGCTGCCGCGGAGGGCCTGGCCGCGGTCGCCACCGATGTGACCGCCAGGTCCCGGGCGAAGTACTACCCCGGCGGCTCGCCGCTGCACGTGCGGCTGGTGCACGACCCCGGCGGCCGCCTGCTCGGCGCCCAGCTGGCCGGCCGCGAGGGCGCGGCCAAGCGCGTTAACGTCCTGGCCACCGCGCTGCACGCCGGCTTCGCCATCGATGACCTCGCCGCGCTCGACCTCAGCTACGCGCCGCCGTACGCGCCCGTGTACGACCCCGTACTGCAGGCCGCGCAGAAGGCCGCACGGGTGGCCGCGACAACCGGAGGATGATCATGGGACTGCAGCCACGGCGGGACAAGCGGATGCCGCTCGCCGAAGCGGTCGGCCTGGTGACCGACGGCGCGCTGGTCGCGCTCGGCGGCGGGCTGTCGGCCCGGCTGCCGATGGCGCTCGTGCGGGAGCTGATCCGGCAGGACAGGCGCGGCCTGCACCTGATCGGCTCGGCGCACAGCATCGACGTCGATCTGCTCGTCGCGGCCGGCGCGGTCCGGCGCTGCGAGGAGAGCTACGTCGGCTTCGAGCAGGATCTCGGCCTGGCCCCGGCCTACCGCCGCGCCGCGGAGGAGGGCTCGATCGAGGTGGCAGAAAGCTGCTGCGCCACCGTGCTCGCCCAGCTGCGGGCCGCCGAGATAGGCGTGCCGTTCCTGCCGGTCCGCGGCGTCCGCGGGTCGGACATAGCCGGGCTGCATCCCGAGTACGCCGAGATCACGTGCCCGTTCACCGGCGAGCGGCTGGTCGCGGTGCCCGCGCTGCGCCCCGACGTCGCGCTGCTGCACGCGCCGTCCGCGGACCGCTACGGCAACCTGCACCTCGACCAGCCGTACGTGCTGGACGAGCGGTTCGCCTGCGCCGCGCGCGCGGTGGTCGCGACCGCCGACAAGATCGTGTCGCCCGAGGAGATCGCCGCGGCCGGCGTCACCATCCCCGGCCACCTGGTCGCCGCCGTCACCGAGGTGCCGTTCGGCGCGCATCCGGCATCCTGCTACCCGCGGTACGCCTACGACCGCGACCACCTGCGCGAGTACGTGACCGCGGCACAGGCGGGACCGGACGGGGCGGACAAGTACCTGGCCGCCTACGTGCACGGCACCGGCACCGAGGAGGGCTACCGGGAGGCGGTGGGCGCTGCCCGCCTCGGCGCGCTGACCTCCTGGTCGGACTCGACCGCCAGGTGGAAGGAGCTGTTCGCTTGATCCGGAAAGGACTTTCGATGAGCTGGACGCTGGATGAGTGGTTCGTGGTGCTGCTGGCCAGGACCATCCGGCCGGGCGAGACCGTGTTCCACGGTTTCGGCAGCCCGTGCGCCCAGGTCGCGATGCACGTGGCGAAGCGCACACACGCGCCGGACATGGTGCTGGTCGAGGGCGCGACGTACGCGATCGACCCGGACCCGCCGTTCATACCGCCGACCGGCAACGACGCCAGCCTGTCCCGCGGCGCCGCGTACAGCATGCGGTTCGAGGAGTTCTTCGACGCTGCCGTGCGCGGCGACGTTGACCGGATGTTCCTGTCCGGCGGGCAGATCGATGGCTTCGGCAACACCAACGTCACCGCGATCGGCCCGGCCAGCTGCCGAAGGTGAAGCTCGGCGGCGGGGGCGGCGGCTGCAACCTGGCCGCGACGATCGGCAGCCTGACGCTGTGGACCACCCGGCACCGGTCCGGCCGCACGCTGGTGGACGCGTGCGACTTCATCACCGACATGGGACACGTAACGCCGCTGGGCAGCCGGGTCGAGCTCGGTTACACCGGCGGCGGGCCACAGTGGATGGTGACCGAATTGGGAATTTTCGACTTTCCTGACGGCCGGGCGCGGCTGGTGCAGACCTTCCCGGATGTGAGCGTGGACGAGATACGCGAGGTGACCGGGTTTGACCTCGAGATCGCCGGCGACCTGAGGACGGCCCCGCCGCCTGCGGCGTCGGAATTGGCCGTCCTCAGGTCGCTCGACTCCCTCGAGGTGCGCAAGTCGGAGTTCGCACCTGGTGAGCTGGCACGGACGTTCGAGGAGCACCAGGGGCAGGTCTGCGCGTGCTGACCGATCACCCGGGGCTGGATGCGATCTTCTCGCCGCGGCGGGTGGCGCTGGTGGGTGCGTCGGAGCGGGCCGGGTCGGTGGGGCGGCTGCTGTGGGACAACCTGGCTGACTTCCCCGGCGAGGTGGTGCCCGTCTGCCAGGCGGAGAAGGTGTGCGGCACGGTCGCTTACGCCAGCTTGCGGGACGTCCCGGGCGAGGTGGATCTGGCGGTGGTCGCCACCCCGGCCGCCACCGTGCCCGGCGTGGTACAAGCGGCCGCGGACAAGGGCGTCGGGGCGGTGGTGGTCCTCAGCGCCGGGTTCGCCGAGACCGGGCCGGACGGGGCCAGGCTGCAGGCCGAGGCGGTGGCCGCGGCCAGGGCCGGGAAGGTCCGCCTGGTCGGCCCCAACTGCTTCGGGGTGCAGAACGCCGACCTGCCGCTGAACGCCTCGATCGCGGCCGGCACGCCGCGCGGCGGCGGCGGGGTCAGCATCGTCACCCAGTCCGGTTCCTACGGGATGGCGGTGCACACCCTGGCGGCCGAGGAGGCGCTGCGCGTCGCCAAGGTCTACGCGGCGGGCAACAAGGCCGAGATCTCCGATGCGGAGATGCTCGCCTACCTGCGGGAGGACCCGGACACCACGGTGATCTGCCTGATGCTCGAGTCGATCACCGACGCGCGCGGGTTCTTCGAGCAGGCCTGCCGCACCACCCCGGTCAAGCCGGTCATCGCCGCGGTCGGCGCGCGGACCGGTGCCGGGCGGCGGGCCGCGCTGTCTCACACGGCGGCGCTGGCGAGCGACGACGCCGTCCGCGACGCCGCGCTGGCGCAGGCGGGCGTGGTGCGGGTGCGCACCGGCCTGGAGGTTTTCGACGCGGCCCGCGCGCTGGCCGCCCAGCCGGCGCCGTCCGGCCGCCGGGTCGCGGTGCTGACCAATTCCGGCGGGATCGGCGTCGAGCTGTCCGACCTGCTCGCCGACGAGGGGCTGGAGCTGCCGGAGCTGAGCCCGGCACTGCAGGATGAGCTGCGGCCGCTGCTGCCTGGTTACGCCAGCGTGCGCAACCCGGTTGATACCACGCCCGCCTGGAGCAGGTACGTCACCGCGTACCCCGGCGCGATCGAGCTGCTGGCGCGCTCCGGCGAGGCCGACCTGATCGTCGCGGTCCTGGTGCAGCGGGCCGCGACGCACGAGGTGGCGCAGGCCGTCCGGGACGCTGTGCAGCGGCTGCATGCCGACGGCGTGCCGGTGCCGGTCTACGCCTGCTGGGTGGCGCCACGCGGCGCGCAGCAGCACGCGGACCTGCTGCAGCAGGCCGGCGTTCCCTGCTACGCGTGGCCGGACCGCACCGCCCGCGCGGTCGGCGCGGCGGTCCGGGCAGGCCTGCGCCGCGGGCCGGCTGCTTCGGTGACCGGAACGGCTGAGGGCGGGGCCGCACCGTCGCCCGGCGCAGCTTTCGTGACCCGGGCGGCTGGGAGCAGCGCCGTTCGGGATGATCATGAATTGGCCGCTGCCGCTGCCGCTAACGGGCTGCTGACCGCCGCCGCCGCGCGGGATCTGCTGGCGAACGCCGGGATCCCGGTGATCGAGACCGTGGTGTGCGGCAGCGCGGCGGCGGCCGCTGCCGCCGCCGGGCGGCTCGGGTACCCCGTGGTGGCCAAGGTCGATCACCCCGCCCTGTCCCACAAGACCGACGCGGGCGGGGTGCGGCTGGGCCTGGCCACCGCGGCCGCGGTCCGGCGGGCGGCCCGCGATCTGCTGGCGCTGGCCGACGGCGCGGCCGTGCTGGTGCAGCCGCAGGGGCGGGGCGTCGAGCTGGTCGTCGGCGGGATCCGGGACCCTCAGTTCGGGCCTGTCGTCCTGGCGGGCCTCGGCGGCGTCCTGGTCGAAGCCGTGCGTGACGTGCGGCTGGCGGTGGCGCCGGTGGACGAGGCGGCGGCAGTCGCCATGCTGCGGTCACTGCGCGGCGCCGCCGTGCTGGACGGGCTGCGCGGCGGCCCGGCGGTGGACCTGCGGGCGGTGGCAGCCCTGATCGTCAGCGTCGGGGAGCTGCTCACCGGCGTGCCCCAGATCTGCGAGCTCGACCTGAACCCGGTGCTGGCCGACGGCAACTCGGCCGTCGCCGTGGACTGGCGGATCCGGGTCGGCTGAATCTCTGTTTTCAGCCCTCCCGTGCCCATAGCCAGGAAAAGAACCGTCCCCGCATAGGGAAGAAACGGCCCGGCGGCCAGGCATACGCTCATCCCGCTCGGGGGTCACGATCACGAAGGGAGCAGCCAGATGCTTGTCGGAGGCCAGGAGATTTTGCTGCCGGTCACGATGGTCGGCAACTACCCGAACCCGCGGTGGTATGACGGCCAGGCGTTCGCCACCTTGCCCAAGGGCGAGTTCATCCACGACTCGATCAGCAAGGAGGCGTTCGAGGACGCGGTCGGCATGATCGTGCAGGACCAGGAAGCGGCGGGCATGGACGTCATCGCCGACGGGAAGGTGTACGGCGGTGACTCCCCGTACGGGACGATCCTGTACTACTACCTGGAGCGCATGTCCGGCTACAAGCTCACCGGGCCGCCGATCGGCCTGCCGATCTACTCCACCCTCTACTCGCCGACCTGCGTGGGCGAGGTGCGGCGCGAGTACCCGTTCCACATCAACCACCTGCGCGCCGTCCGCAAGGCCACCAAGAAGCCGGTCAAGGTGTCCTACACCGGTCTCGGCGTGATCGCGGCCGCCACCACCAACCTGTACTACAAGGACACGAAGGAGCTGGCGCTCGCGCTGGCGAAGGCGTTCAACGAGGACTTCAAGGAACTCGCGGACAACGGCTGCGACATCATCCAGCTGGATGAGTTCGTCTGGCCGTACGGCATGGGTGACTGGGAGATCGAGGCGGTCAACGCGTCGGTCGAGGGCGTGGGCTGCCAGTTCTGGGTGCATACCTGCTGGGGCAACTATTCAGGGACGCCGGCCTACTTCCCTGATGACACCAAGACCGAGTTCGGCGCGTTCGTGCTGGACAAGCGCGCCGCCGACGCCCCGGCCCCCGAGCGCGCCCACGCGATCTTCCCGCACGTGCTGGACGCGAACATCGACGCGCTGAACTACGAGGTCGGCCGGACCGGGCCTGACGACCTCAAGCCGCTGACCGACAACGGCTGGACCAAGCCGTTCGTGGCCGGCGTCATCGACGTCAAGTCCACGGTCACCGAGAGCGCGGACGAGGTCGCCGACCGGATCAGGCAGGTACTGGAGTACGTCCCCGCGGACCGGCTCGGGCTGTCCACCGACTGCGGCCTGATCAACCTGCCCCGGATGATCGGCGCGGGCAAGCTCCGCGCCCTCGCCGACGGGGCCGCGCTGATCCGCGCCGAGCTGCAGGGCTAGCGGAACACGCAACCACTACGGCCCCGTGCCAGGCGTCTGCGTGACACGGGGCCGTGGTGCCGGTCAGCTCCCGTGGCGGACGGCAGGTCAACGAATGCACTGAGCTTCGTCCCGCCAGGACAGCGAGAGTCCGCCGCCGGCGTGCCTATGGTGCGATCACACCATCAGCGGAGGCGCACCGTGCCGGAGAGCCCGACCTTCCTCACCCTGCCAGCGCGCACGGTCAAGCCGCGCTCGGCCGGGATCACCCACGTCCTGGACAAGGGGCTCACGCCGGACGCGACGCTGGCTTTCCTCGGCCAGACGGCGCACCTGGTGGACATCGTGAAAGTGGGCTGGGGCATCGGGTACATAGACCCGGCACTGCCCGGCCGGGTCCGCATCTGCGCCGAGCACGGGTGCCCGGTCTGCCTCGGCGGGACCCTGCTGGAGGTGGCCGCGATGCAGGACCGGGTCAGCCAGCTGCGGGACTGGGCGCTGAGCATCGGCATCACCCACGTCGAGGTCTCCAACGGGCTGCGGGCGATGCCGGAGGGCCGCAAGAACGCCCTGGTCCGCGAGCTCAGCGCCGATTTCGTGGTGCTCGCCGAGACCGGGGCGAAGGAGGGGAACTACCCGCCCACCCCGGAAGCCTGGGCCGACGAGATGACCCGCGACCTGGAGGCCGGCGCCTCGCTGGTCGTCGCCGAGGGCCGGGAGAGCGGCACGGTCGGTCTCTACGGCTCCGATTCCGTCGTCCGCGACGACCTGGTCAAGGTCATCCTTGACTCCGTACCGCAGGACCGGGTGATCTTCGAGGCGCCCACCAAGGCGCAGCAGGCCTGGTTCGTCCGCCAGCTCGGCCCCGACGTCAACATCGGCAACGTCGAGCCGGCCAGCGTGCTGTCGCTGGAAACGCTGCGGCTCGGCCTGCGCGCGGACACCGTCTCGGCCGGCGCGCTGACGTGATCCCCGAGCCGCCCGCCAACACCATCACCCGGCCCTACCGCGGCCTGTCGGTGCAGGACGTCAACGTCCCGCTCACCGCCGACGCGATCGGGGAGCTGCTCGGCCAGCGCGACATCTACCGCCGGACCGCGTTCCTCGTCCTGCGCAACAACGGCGAGACGGCGCTGGTCGCGGTGCGGCCGGCCGACCCCGGCGCGCTGTTCTCGCCGGTGGCGGACATGCGCATGCTGTCCGGGCCGGCTGCAACGGCGTGGATCGAGGACCCGTCGGTGGATGTCAGCAACGCGTCCGCGCTCGCCGCCGCCGCGCTCGCCCGGCGGCGAGACGGCGTGCTCGGCTACGTCGTGCAGGGCCGCTTCGAGCACGTGAACTTCATCTGGCGGCCGGAGCCGCTGACCGTCCGCGTCACCGAGGTCGTCCCGCCATACCCGCCGAAACTGCTGGCGATGGCCGAGCAGGCGGTCGGCTTCGACGAGGACCTGCCGCCGGTGACGCTCGTGCTCGACAGCGTGGACGTCCGGGAACTCATGAATGATCACCCCGCGGCGCGGTACCTGCTGCCCTGCCGGGGCAGCGGCGTGGCGGCGGACGCGGAAGTCAGCTTCCTGGACTGCCACCCGCCGTACCAGCCGGACTGGCTGCTCATCGGCTGCGACCGGTCCGAGTCGTTCCACGAGCACTTCTACGGCACGCAGCCGCGCCGGGTCGATCTGTGCCCGCGGGCGCGGGCGGCGAGCCGGCCGGGCGAGCTGCTGCTCACCAAGTGCTGCCTGCTGGAACGCGACATCGAGGTGGACGGGTCCACCGCGGTGGTGCCGTGGGGGGCGAACCTCGACGAGGTGCGCGCCGCGCTCCGCGCCCTGTGCGGCATCCCGCCCGCTGCTGCTGTCCAGGCCGGCTCGGTCCGGGCAGGCGCTTCCCTTCCGGCCGGCTCGGTACCGGGCACCGGATGATGGGCTCAGCGCACCCCGCCGACTCGCCGGTCTACGGTCACCTGTGGACCACCCCGGAGGTGTCCGCGCTGTTCTCGGACGAGGGCAGGACGCAGGCCTGGCTCGGCATCCTGGCTGCCCTGGCCGAGGCGCAGGCAGAGGTCGGGCTTGTCCCGGCCGCCGCCGCGGCAGCCATCCGCGCGCACGCCGACGTGTCCCGGCTGGACCTCGGCCTCGTCGCCGAGCAGACCCGGGCGAGCGGTCACTCGACGATCGGGCTGATCAGCGCGCTGCGCCAGTCGCTGCCCGCCGACGCGCGCGAATGGGTGTATTACGGCGCGACGGTGCAGGACGTGTCCGACAGCTGGTTCGGGCTCGTCTTCAAGGCGCTCGGGGACATCGCCGTGCGCGACGTGACCAGGATGCGCGACCGCGCGCTGGCCCTCGCCGAGGAGCACCGCAGCACCCCGATGTGCGGGCGCACCCACGGGCAGCCCGGCCTGCCGATCACCTTCGGGTTCAAGGCGGCCGTGTGGGCGGCGGAGCTCGACCGGCACCTGGACCGCATCCGGGCCGGCCGCGGCCGCTGGGAGCTGGCCCAGCTGGGCGGCGCGCTCGGCACGATGGAGTTCTGGGGTGAGGCCGCTACCGGCCTGCTCGACGCGTTCGCCCGCCGGCTGGGGCTGACCGCTCCCGCGCTGCCGTGGCTGACCTCCCGGGACGGGGTGGCGGAGTTCATCTGGCTGCTGGCGGCCATCGCCGCGACCGCCGGCAAGATCGGGAACGAGGTCTACCAGCTGCAGCGGCCGGAGATCGGTGAGCTGCGCGAGACGTTCACGCCCGGCACCGTCGGCTCGATCACGATGCCGCACAAGCGGAACCCGGAGATCTCCGAGCACCTGGTCACCCTGTCCCGGGTCGTCCGGGCGCAGGCCGGGCTCGCCCTGGAAGGAATGGTGTCCGAGCACGAACGGGACGGCCGCGCCTGGAAGACCGAGTGGCTGGTGGTGCCCGAAGCCGCCATGGCCTTCGGCGCCTGCGTGGCCGCGGGGGCCAGGATGCTCGACGGCCTGTGCGTGGACACCGCACGGATGCGGGCCAACATCGACGCGCAGCGCGGGTACCTGCTCTCCGAGCCGGTGATGCGCTCGCTGGCCGGGCGGGTCGGCAAGCACACCGCGCACGAGACGGTCTACGCGGTCGCCATGAAGGGCATCGGCAGCGGCCAGGACTTCCGCACCGCCTTGCGCGCCGATCCCCGGCTCGACGCGATCTCCGATGCCGAGCTCGACGAGCTCATGGATGTCCGGGCTTCACTCGGCTCATGCGGCGCCTTCGTGGACCGGGTCCGGCGGGCCTGCCAGGATGGCGGGCCATGAACACGACCACGGGCACGGCAGCGGGCGCGGTGGCGGACGCAGAGGCGGGCGCGGCGGCGGGCGCCGTGGCGGGTGCGGTGGCGGGCGCGGTGGCGCCGCCGGAGCCGGGGATCCTGGCCGGCCTGCCCCGGGTCGGCCTCGTGCTGGCGCCGACGCCGCTGCACCCGGCTCCGCGGCTGTCGGCGGAACTGGGCGTGCCGATCCTGCTGAAGCGGGACGACCTGACCGGGCTGGGCCTCGGCGGCAACAAGCTGCGCGGGCTCGAGTACATTCTCGCCGACCTGCGCCGCCAGGACTGCGACTGCCTGGTGACCGGGGCCGGGCCGCAGTCGAACTGGACCCTGCTGGCCGCCCTGGCCTGCCTGCGCTGTCAGGTCGAACCCCATGTCGTCTGCTACGGCACCGGAGCCCGCAGCGAGGGCAACATGCGGCTGCACCGGTGGCTCGGCACCGACGTGCGGTTCACCGGGGATCCGGACCGGTCATCGGTGGACGCGGGCCTGGCCGCGGCCGTGGCCGAGCTGCGCGCCCGGGGCAGGCGTCCCTACCTGGTACCGCGCGGCGGCGCGACCCCGCTGGGCGCGCTGGGCTACGTGCGGGCGAGCGCGGAGCTGGCCGCCCAGCTGGCAGCGCTCGGCGAGCGGCCGTCGGGGCTGTGGCTGGCGACCGGGTCGTGCGGGACGCAGGCCGGGCTGGTGGCCGGGGCGGCGCTCACGGGCGCGCGGCACCGGGTGGTGGGCGTGACGGTCAGCAGGCCGGTGGCCGAGGCCCGCCAGCGGGTGCGGTCGCTGGCGGCAGCGGCGGCGGCACTGGCGGGCAGCACCGCGGCCATCGGGGAGCCGGAGCTGGTGGACGGGTGGATCGGGCCGGGCTACGGCGTCCCCTCACCCGAAGGGCAGCAGGCGGCGCGGCTGGTCGCCGAGACCGAGGGGGTGTTCCTCGATTCCACGTTCGGCGCCAAGGCGATGGCCGCGCTGATCGCCGAGTGCCGGGCCGGCCGGGTGAGCGGCACCCAGGTGTTCCTGGTCGGCGGCGGCGCGCCGACCCTGTTTGCCGGACCGGGAGGCGGGGCGGCGTGACCGGGCTGCCGCCCCCAGACGGGTACCTCGGCGCCGGCGCGAGGATCACCAGCGGGCCGGCGCCGGAACTGGTCGAGGCCGGCTACGAGCTGGAGATCGCTGACGCGCCGCTGCTGCACCGCGGCCTCACGCTCGCCGACCTTGCCCACCTGGTCGCGCTGACCGAGTGCGGGGCGCTGCAGCCGGGCGAGGCGGCACCGCTGTGCGGCTGGCTGCTCGCGCTGCTGGACTCGCCGGCCGCGGAGTTCCGCTACGACGCGCTCTACGGGGACGCCTATAACAGCAGAGAGCGGGAGCTCGAGCGGGCACTCGGCCCGGCCGCCGGGCGGCTGCACCTGGGCCGCACCCGCCGCGAGGCGGGCCGCATCGCGTTCCGGCTCGCGTTGCGCGAGCGCCTGCTCGGGCTGCACGCCGACGTGGCGGCCTTCGCCGCCGGGCTGAGTGACCGCGCCGCCGAGCACGCCGGGACGCTGTGGGCGGACAGCACCTACCTGCAGCCGGCCCAGCCATCGACGTTCGGCCATTACCTGGGCGGTTTCGCCGAGCAGGCGGTCCGGCACCTGGGCAGGATCGAGGCGGCCTACGACGGCGCGGACGCCTGTCCGGCCGGCGCGGGCGGGTCGGGCGGTTCCCGGCTGCCGCTGGACCGGTCCCGCGTCGCCCGGCTGCTCGGCTTCGGGTCGGTGGGGCCGCAAACCCGCGACGCCATGTGGTCGGCGGACGTCCTCGCGGACGCGGTCGCCGCGGCGGCGCAGGCCGCACAGACCCTCGCCCAGCTGGCTGGCGACCTGGAGATCTTCGCGAGCCCGGCCTTCGGTTACCTGACCCTCGACGCCTCACTGTGCCGGGCCAGCGTGCTCATGCCGCAAAAGCGCAACCCCTACGCGCTGGCCGTGCTCCGCGGCGGTGCCGGCACTCTGCTCGGCCGCCTGGCCGGGCTGCTCGCCACCGGCCTGACCCCGTCGGCCCGGACCGACAACTGGCTCTACGCCTACGGCGAGACAGCCGGGGCGGTTGACCTGGCAGCGCGGCTCGTCCGGCTGGGAACCGCGGTGGTGGCCGGGCTGCAGCCGGACACCGAGGTGCTGCGCGAGCAGGCGGCCAGTCACTTCGTCGCCGGAGCCGACCTCGCCGAGGAACTCTCCCAGCGGTGCGGGCTCGACTACCGGACGGCGTACCGGGTGGTCGGCCGGGCCATCGCGGCCGCCGCCGAGCGCGGGGACAGCGAGCTGACCGTGTCGCTGATCCGGGCCGCGGCCGAGGACATCACCGGGGCGCCGGTGCCGGTGACGGCCGAGATGCTCGCTGGCGCGACAGATTCCGGCCGCCGCGGTGGCGGCCAGGAACGCCCCGGGCGGCGCGAGCCCGCCCCGGGTGCGGGAGCACGCGCGGCGGGTGCGGCAGCGGGTGGCGGCGGCACGGCGCTGGAACCAGGCCAGGCAGGCGCGCGACGCGGAGGCCGAGGCCGGCCTGCTGGCGGCCGCGCGCGGCCTCATGGCCGCGCCGGACCGGGCCCCCGAACGAGCCGCGGACTTGGCCTGAGCCGCCCGCCGGGCCCGGCCGCGCCGCTGGGCCTGCGCCGCCCGCCGGGCCTGGGCCCGCGCCGCCGGGCTGGGCCGGGGATCCAGGCCAGGCCCGGTGACTTCCGGCTGGCTCGACGGTCGGTACTGGTGCAGCGGACACCGAGGACAGGAGAATGTCATGCCAAAGACCGCTGATCGTCAGGACCGGGCCCGGAGCGAGACTGGGGAGATGGACGAAGCAGTACAGGGTTACATCGACGAGATCGCCGCCGAGAACCGTCCGCTCTTCGACCGGCTGCACCGGCTGATCCTCGAAGCGCATCCCGGTGCTGCCGTCGTCCTGTCGTACAAGATTCCGAGCTACAAGGTCGGCCGCCGCCGTCTCTACCTCGGCGCGTGGAAGCACGGCGTCTCGATCTACGGCTGGCCACAGGACCGTGGTGCGGGCTTCGTCTCCCGCCACCCCGAGCTGAGGACGAGCAAGGGGACCATCCAGCTGCGGCCCGAAGACGCGGCGGCCATCCCCGATGACGAGCTCCGCGACCTGGTGCGCGCCGCCCTGGAACCCTGACCCGGACCACCCGGCCTCCGCAGGGCAGCACGCCCGCCTACAGGACGGCGCTCTGCCGGATGCGCCGCGGGTGGCCGAGCCACCACGACGCGGCCCCGCGCGCTTGCCACGGCATCTCCCGGTGATCACGCACCCGGGCGAGCATATGGTCATTCCGCGCCATGCCGAGCCCATAGACAAGCCCGCGGAGGGTGGCGTTACCCGCGGCCGGGTCGTGCCGCTGGGACAGCTGGCAGTGCAGGTTGACAGCCCGCATCCAGTACCGGTCCTCGCTGGCCCCGCCGACGTGGCCGATGTTGCGCGCGGCAGAGGCCATGACCGGCGCCGGGAGCCCGGGGTTGAGCGTGAAACGCTCCAGGATGCGCCGCTCCTCCGCGCCGCCGAGCAGCCGCAGGGCGTCCATGATGCAGATGGCGAGCTCGGTGTGGGTAGCCGCGGCGATGCGGAACAGTTCGGTGCCCAGCGCCGCTGCGACGGGCCCGCGGTAGGGGGTCGCCTGGATCGCAACCGCCGCGTACAGCCGCACGTCGGAGACGGGGCTGTAAAGCATCTCATCGACCAGGGCGGCCAGCGTCTCGTCATAAAGCCAGGGCCCTTCGCGCGGCATCCGCGCGGCCGCGGCGGACACGATCCTGCGCACGCATGCGGAGGCCTGCCCGTCCGGGGCCAGCCGGCCCGTCGTCACCACGCGGCTCAGCACCCGGTCGGCGGCCAGCGACCTGCGCAGCTTCGCGATCACGCCGGGAGGAACGCCGGCCGGCATCTGCCGGAGCAGGCCCGCCGCCAGCGTCCGGGCGTCTTCACGGCGGACCGGATCATCGAGCAGGCTGACCACGACGGACGCCAGGTAGCTGAGCTGCCCGGCCGTGAAGTGACCGCGGGGGACCTTGCGCACGCAGGCGAGCAACGCGCCGTAGAAGGTCTGGTCGCTTGTCGGGTTCGCGAGCTGCGCCATGATGTGGCGGCTGGCGTCGGGATGCCCGGTGACATCCAGCGCGCAAATTACTTCAATTCCTACCTGATTAGTACGGTCGGCCGCGAGGCTCGCGCATGCCGCTATCGCGGCTTGCTGGCCGACCGGGTGGTTAAGCAGCCGGATATGCGCGCCGAAACGCTGCAGCCACGCGACCCCGTCCGCGATGATCTGCTCCTGCAGCAGCCGCTCCGCCAGCGCTGCCCAGGTCGTGCCCGGCGAGATGAACAAAAACGGCACGGCGGATATCTCGCGCGTGATTTCATCCCATTCCTGGCCCGTCATGACGTCGTCGGAACGGGCCTGGTCGATCAGATCGCTTATCCTCCCGACCGGCACCAGATCATGACGCGGCAGGCTCCAGCCGTCCCATCCCGGGCAGCCGGGGTCAGGGCAGTAATAGGCGTGTATGTTGTCGGCCGCGGCGGTGAGTAGTCCCGGCTTCAGGCCCAGCAGTTCCTCATACCGCCGGATTGCCTGGTGCGGAACCCGCAGCGCCGCGGTTTCCCACCGGGAGATCTTGCTCTCGTTTGCCGTGCCTGGCCAGCCTCCGCCGCGGAATGCCGTCGCGAACACCGATGCCCGGGCGAAGCCCTCGTCGGGCCCGAAGATGCGGTTCACCCGCAGCAGCCAGGCGATGTGCTCCCTGACCCTCAGGCATGGGTCGGCCGCGGCTTCTCGCACCTGCTCGGAAAAAGCGGCAGCGCCTACCACAGCGACGATCATAGTGAACTTTTGTGCACGAAATTCGGCAAACTCTTCCAGGCCCGGGCCAGGCGGTGCCAGCGCAGCCCCGCTCGTGTTACCCAGAGCCAGCGCTGGTGCTGCGGTGACAGGAATTAGCCAGACTGGTACGCCTTACCAGATTGCAGTCCTCGTGCGCTATTGCAATCGATCTTCGTGAGCTGGCAGGCGATGCCTAACGTTGGCGTGCGAACCCCGCGGACGGGAGGCAAGTGCAGCACATGTCCTCTACCTGCCGAGCGGTCACGGGGATGCCATGAGTGCAATCACCGGCTCCTGCCCGGAGCAGGAGGTCTGGCTGTCCAGACTTCACCGGCCGTGAAGGGAACCGCCAGCTGGCGGCGGCGATCAGCAGGCAGCGATCTGACCAGGGCCGGGGGCCGCGCAGTCGTAACGGGGGCGTGCGGTTCCTGGCCAGCCCAGAGTTTGCCCGGGGCAGCGGCCGAACCCGCGGGGGCGGTCCTGGTCATCTCCCCGGTGACCGATGCCGCTCTGTCCGGCACGTCCCCGGGCTCGCCAGCCGGGCTCCCGGACGTGCCGCCCGGCTTCCGGGCAGGCCCGCTGGCGATCGGGGAGGCCGGCTAGTGCACCGGCGGGCTGGCCAGCGCCGGCGGCTTGCCCGCCGGGACGATGAGCGCCGCGAGCACGGCGGCGGCCACGGCTATGACGGCACTGATGCCGAACGCGCGGGTGAAACCCCCCAGGCCGGGCGCGGCGGTGCCCAGGCCGGGCGCGGCGGTGCCCAGGCTGGCGGCGGCAATGCTCGAGACGACAGCCACGCCGACCGCGCTGCCTAGCTCGTGAAACGTGCTGACGATGCCCGAGCCGACCCCGGACTCGCTGCTGCCGATGCGGGCCAGGGCGGTGGTGAAGGCGGCGACGAGGGTTGCGCCCAGGCCGAGGGCGGACAGGCTCATCCCGGTCAGCAGCGGGATCGCGCCTGTCCAGCGGGCCGCGACAGCGGCGCCCAGGGCCGCGAGCCCCAGCGAACAGGAGATGAGCAGCCGGCTGTCCAGCCGGGTGATCACCCGGCTGGCGGCGTGTGCGCCAGCGGCGGTCGCGATCGCGACCGGCAGGAACGACAGGCCGGTGCGCAGGGCGCTGTATCCCGCGTGCCGCTGCAAGTAGAACGAGCCGAGGAAGAACATCCCGACGAGCAGGCCGGTGGCCACGAGCATCAGCGCCGCGCCGGCTGCCAGCCCCGGGCGGGCGAGCAGCCTCGGATCGACCAGCGGCGCCTTCACCCGGCGCTCGGCGGCCGCGAAGACGGCGTACAGAACGCCCGCGGCGCCGAGCGGCGCCAGTACCTGGGCCGACAGCCAGCCGTGGCTTCCCGCGCTGATCAGCCCGTAGATGGCGGCACCGGTCGCCGCCGTGACCAGGACCGCACCGGGCACGTCCAGCCGCCCGCGGCCGCCGCCTTGCCGGGCGCCCGCCGGGCCGTGCGCTGGCCGGCCGCCAGCGACCAGGGCGGGCAGGACGGCGATGACCAGTAGGCCGACAGGCACGTTGATGAAGAAGATCCACCGCCAGCCGGCTGCGGACGTCAGGACGCCGCCCAGCAGCACGCCGATGGCCGAGCCGGCGCCGCCGACCGCCGCCCAGGCGCCGAGGGCCCGGTTTCGCTCGGTGCCGGTGAAGGTGGAAGTGACCAGCGACAACGCCGACGGTGACATCAGTGCGGCACCTGCTCCCTGGGCCACCCGGCCGCCGACGAGCATCGCAGCGTTGACCGCCAGCCCGCTGAGCAGGGACGCGGCGGTGAAGACCGCGAGGCCGGCGAGCAGGGTCCGGCGCGCCCCCGACATGTCTGCCAGCCGGCCGCCGAACAGCATCAGCCCGCCGAGCACCAGGGTGTACGCGGTCAGCGTCCAGGTCAGGGTGGGGCGGTCCAGGTGCAGTCCGGCACCGATGTCCGGCAGCGCCACATTCACCACGGTGACGTCGAGGATGAGCATGAACTGGGCCAGGCACAGCAGGACCAGCGCCAGCCAGCGCCGTGAGCTGCCAGGAGGCGTGGGGCCGGGATGCCCGGCCCTGGCCGCGGCCGCGGAGGTGGTCATGACGTCTCCCCAAGGTAGGTATCGCTAACTTGAACATGCGTGTTCGACTTGAACGATAACATAACTTGTACAGGAGTGTTCAGGTTGAATGAGGGCTATGCCGGGGGACGCCCCGGAAGGGGACGCCCGGGTGGGGGACGCCCGGGAAGCGGAGGTGCCGGGATGGCGGGAACTCAGCCGGAGGGCCGGCCGGGGACCGCCCCGGCGGAGCCGCGCGAGCGGGATCGGCGAGCCGACGCCCGGCGCAACATAGCGTCGATCCTGGAAGCGGCGCAGGACTGTCTCGGCCGCGACCCGACGGCCAGCATCGCCGACATCGCCCAGGCCGCCGGCGTTGGCCGGGTCACCCTGTACGGGCACTTCGGCTCGCGCGCCGAGCTGGTAGACGCGGTGTTCCGGCGCGCGCTGTCCCACGCCGACGCCATCCTGGACGCCGTGGATCTCGGCGGCGAGCCGCGGCAGGCGCTGACCAGGCTGGTGGCCTCCTCGTGGCGGATCCTGGACCAGCACTCGGTCCTGCTGCTCGCGGCCGAGCGCGAGCTGCCGTCCGAGCACATCCGTGCCCGCCATGACGGGCCGATGAGCCGCGTCCAGGCCCTCATCCGGCGCGGCCAGCAGGACGGGGCGTTCCGCTCCGACCTGCCCGCGCAGTGGCTGACCGCCGTCTTCTACAGCGCCATGCACGGCGCCGCGGCCGAGATCAGCGCCGGGCGGCTGCCGGCCGCCGACGCGGCCCAGGTCATTTCCGCGACCCTGCTGGCCGCCTACACCCCGCCCGGCGAGCCGGTGCCCGCGGTGTCCCGGCCGGTCGCCCGCGGTGTCCCGGCCGACCGCCAGCCCGTCACCGGCGGGCTAGCCGCACGCCGAGAGCGGGAGGAGATTCAGGGCGGTCCATCCGCGGATTGACGCCCGCCAGGGGGAAGCGAAGCGCGGACCGACCGCCTCAGATCACCCGCTGCACGGCGCCGGGCGGAGCAGCAGGGACGGCGCCGGGGTGGAGCACGGCGGCGATGGCCTCGACGCCGGCGATCAGCCGGGGGCCGGGCCGGACGACGATGCTGTCCGCGTCGATCGCCCAGACGGGGATGCCGGGGAGAGCCCGGGCCGCCGCGCCGGCCTGGTCGACCGCGCCGGCCAGGTGATAGCCGCAGGGCGCGACCAGGACGAGGTCCGGAGCCTCGGCCGCCACGGCCGCCCAGGTGGTCTGCGCCGAAGGCACGCCGGGCCGGGCCGCGACGGGCAGGCCGCCCGCGGCGGTGACCAGGTCGGGGATCCAATGTCCCGCGGTAAACGGCGGATCCACCCATTCGACCAACGCCACCCGGGGGCGCGGCCGCCCGGCGACCTGCGCCGTGATGCGGTCGCGCCGCGAGCGCAGCTCAGCGGTGAGGCGCTCGGCGCGGGCCACTGCCCCGGTGCGGGTGCCGATCTCGAGGATCGAGTCAAGCACCTCGTCGAGCGAGCGCGGATCCAGTGACAGCACCTCCGCCCGGCAGCCCAGGTAGTCCAGTGCGTTCTCGATCTGGCCGGATGGCAGGGCGCACACCCGGCACAGATCCTGGGTGAGGATCAGGTCCGGGTCCAGCGCCGCCAGCGCCTGCTCGTGCAGGGTGTAGAGGTCCTCGCCCGCGGTCATCTGCTCGCGGACGTAACTGTCGATCTCCCCGGGGGTCATCCCGCTGGTATCCCGGCCGCCCACCACCACCGTCTTGTCCGTGCGGGCGCTGGCGGGCTCGTCGCACTCGAAGGTCACGCCCACCAGCTGGTCACCGAGGCCCAGGGCGTAGACGATCTCAGTCGCCGAGGGGAGCAGGGAGACGAGCCGCACGTTCCGAGGATAAGCGCCCGCTCCGCACCCGCGGGTCAGCCGGACGCGCCAGGTGCTCGGGACGGCGGACGGAAGCCCGGGGAATTGCCGTGGCCGAGCAGCACGACCGCCAGGACCACGAGCGCGACCACGGTGACGGCCAGCGCGGTCAGCAGGAGCTGCCTGGGCCGGGCCCTGCCCGCGGCATCGTGCCCGGACATGCGGCCGGACTGCCAGATGAGCGGAGCCAAGGCGAGGACGGTGAGGCCGGCCGCCACGCTGGTCTTGAGTACGACGGCGCCGACAGCGGCGAAGGAGATCGCGGTACGGGTCCAGGCCAGCCTGGTCCGCTCCCTCGCCATGATCGGGTCGAGATATTCGGGATCGTCGGGATGAACCATCGGGCTTACCGGATGGCCGACAGCAGCAGGACGATGGCGGCCAGCACCGCGATGACGGTGATGGTCGCGGTCAGGACCACCGGCAGCACCGACCGGGGGATCGGCGTACCGCGGCGCAGCGCCCGCTGGTTCGCGACCCACTCGCCGTACCCGGCCAGGGCGACGATCGCGCCGAGCACGATCAGCGGGACGCCGATCAGGTGACGGCCCCAGGGGACACCCGGAAACGGCGGCAGCAGCTGGACGATCCCCAGCCCCGCGACGACGAGGGCGAGGGCGGTGCGGCTCCACGCGAGGAACGTCCGCTCGTTGGCGAAGGTGAACCGGGCGTCCGGCTCGGTGCCGGCCTCGCCGCCCCGGGATCCCGGGCCGCCCATCCCGGGTTCCGCACTGCCGGTCCCAGGTCCGGAGCCGCCCGTCCCTGGTCCGGGGCTGTCCCCGGCCGGGCCGGGGGCACCGGTCATGTCCTGCCGTCGCGTGCCGCCACCCGGCGGGCCAGCGCGCCCGCCGCCGCCAGCGGCCGGGCCAGGTCCGCGGTCAGCCCGTGCCGGTCAGCCAGCCACTGCGGGTTGACGTGGCTCATCCACACCGCGCCGTCATCGTCCTGCCAGACAAGCACCTTGAGCGGCAGGTCGATCGCGGCCAGCGGCGCGGCCGCCATGGCCGGGGTGCCGCCCACCGGATTGCCGAAGATCAGCAGCTTCGTGTCGCGGAGCGACAGGCCCGCGCGGGCTGCCTCGCCGCTGTGGTCGATGACGGCGAACAGCTTCGCTCCCGCCGATGCGATCTCGTCTGTGAGCAGGTTGACGGTCTCGCTGACCGGATGCGGGCTGGGAGTATGGACAAGGCCGGGGGTCGGGTGAGTCCCGGCCGGTGCCGCAGCAGAAGGTGCACCCATGACTGCCTCCGTACCGTTGATGGGTCAACGGTACGAGCATGCTCTCCCTAGACTGCTGCTGTGACGCCTGTGGGTGACGACACCTTTGAGCTGGGCACCGACGGGCCGACGTCGATCCTTGTCGGCATTGACGGCTCCACGACCTCGCTGCGGGCCGCCGCCTATGCGGCGGGCCTGGCGCGCCGCCAGCAGGCAGCCGTGGTGGCGGTCTACGTGGCGCCCGGGGCGTCCGCGGCCGCCGCGGCGCCGACCGGAGCCGGGCTGGCGGTAGCGCAGCGGGAGGCGTCCGACGAGGTAGCGGACGACCTTCGCCGCCGCTTCGAGGAGGTCTCCGGAGAGCTGGGCGTCGATCTGACCTTCATCGCGACCCGCGGCGACCCGTTCAGCGAGCTCCGCCGGATTGCCGACGAGATGCGCGCCGATGCCGTCGTCGTGGGGGCGTCCACCAAGGCCGGTCACCGGCTGGTGGGATCGCTGGCGGTCCGGCTGGTGCGTGCCAACAGGTGGCCCGTCACCGTCGTGCCCTGACGCCCGTGCCCTGACGCCCGTGCCCCGACGCCCGTGCCCCGACGCCCGCGCTGCCCGCTAGCCTGAGGCCTGGCAATCATCGATCGTCTCGGGGAGCACGTGTCATGCGGCTAAGCGCGCGGAATCAGAATCCAGGCCCGGATCACCAGCATCAATGCCGGGGAGGCGATCGCCAACGTGGAACTGGACGCGGGCGGTGTCCGCCTTGTCGCCTCGATCACCGTGGAGGCGGCCCGCGACCTCGGCCTGGCCGAGGGCAGCGAGGTCACCGCCGTGATCAAGGCGTCCGACGTCATCATCGCGACCGGCGACTGAGCTCAGCCGGCGGCCGGGCACAGCGCAGCGCACAGCACGTCGATCAGGGCTGGAATCAGGACGCCGTCGGGGTCGTGATCGGGGTTCACCTCGGTCACGATCAGGCCGGCCAGTTTCGGGCTCTGGCCGAAGATCCCCAGGCAGACCCGGGCCTCATCGAGCGTGAGCCCGGCAAAGTGCGGGAAGTTCGCCAGCGGGAACGCTCCCGTGTCCAGCACATCGACGTCGAAGTGCACGATCACCGAGTCCGCCTGAGCTTCCAGCCGGGACAGCGCGGCCGCCGCACGCCCGGCCGGGTCCTGCCGCACCGCCGGCGCGGGGGCGGCGTTCAGGCCGTAACTGCTCAGCCGGGTCCACTGACCGGTGTCGAGCTCGCCCGGGTCGAATCCGAACAGCTCCACCTGGCCGGGGCGCAGCAGCGGAAACCGCGGCCCCGAGCGGGCCAGCGCAGCGACCCCGTCGCCCAGCAGGTGCGTCATGCCCATCGTGTCCAGCACCCCGGAATCGCTGGTGGAGGGCAGCGACAGGTCCGCGTCCCCGCCGAAGTACATCAGCCCGGCGTCGCCGTGACGGGCGACCCCGCCGACCACCCCCAGGGTGATCGTGCAGTCCCCGCCGAGGACCACTGGCAGCAGGCCGGCCTCGCGGATCTCGCTCACCGAGTCCGCAGTCTGGCGGACCACCGTGGCCACCCGGTCAAGGGCGCGGACGCCGTCGGCCGGCGGCTCCGGCCGGTGCCGGGCAAGCGGCAGATCACCGAAGTCGCGGACGCCCATCTCCCGCGCCGCGAGGCGTTCCGTCAGGCCTGCCGCGCGCAGGGCAGCGGGCGCCTTCTCCTGCCCGGCATTGTGCGAGCCAGCGCTGCTCGGCACGCCGAGCAGTCCCAGGCTCCGCCGTCCGCGAACCGCGTCGCTCATCACCTGCACCCCAGACCGCACCAGGTCACCCTCGCTTCACCCTGGCAGCCCGCCGGGCCGCGACGCAACCGGCGGGCCCCGGACCGCGCTCCGGCGACTCCCCATTCACTAGGCTTTTCGCTGGCCAACGAGCGCAGTCCCGGGCTGACATCCCCGTCGAGCGCCGAGAGACTTTCGACGACACCGAACGCCGCAAGCGGAGGCCGCGGACAACGTCCCGCTGCCGTGCGGGCGGGGGAACGGGGCCACGCGGGCCGGAATCTTGTCGGCACCCGGGTCTAGCCTGGCGTGGTGCGCGACGAGACTGCCCGTGCGGTGACCCCCGAGGACCGCTACGAAGATCTGGTGGACGAGCTGATCGGTACCGACGGCGTCACGCCGCCGCGTGGCGGCAGCGGGTTCGGCCGCTCGGCGCTGCGCTTCCAGGGCAAGATCTTCGCGATGCTGGTGCGGGGGCGGCTGGTGGTGAAGCTTCCCGCGCGGCGCGTCGATGAGCTCATCGACACCGGTCATGGACTGCGCTTCGACGCGAACAAGGGCACTCCGATGAAGGAGTGGTTCAGCCTCGATCCCGAGTCCGGCCAGGCGTGGCAGCCGCTGGCCCGCGAGGCCCTGGAGTTCGCCCGCGGCCCGCCCGGCAGTGACGCGAGGCATGGTCAGGCAGGATCCCCTGCCGGGCGCTCAAAGATCAGTTCCAGCCCGTCTTCCTCGTCCCACTGCTCGCCGTTCTGGCTGAAGCCGAACCCTGCGATCGTCGCCAGCGAGGCGGCATTGTCCGGGCTGATCGTCGCCCGCACGGTCGTGACACGGGACTCCTCGGCCGCGCGCCGCAGCAGCGCGCGGAGCATCGCCGTGGCGTATCCCTGGCGCCGGTAGGCCGGGTCCACCGAGTACGCAATCTCGACCATCCCGGCCGCGTCCGGCGGCCCGTGAAAGCCCGCGTGGCCGACTACGGCGACGCCGTCCGGCTCGGCCACCGCCGCCCGCGCGATCCACCGGGCGCTTTCCGGGTCTCCGGCTATCTGCTGCACCCGCCGCTGCCAGAGCCGCAGCGCGTGAGGGGTCAGGAAGTACCCGGTGAGCTCGACCCCGGCTTCGGCGCTCGCCGCGGCGAGATTCCCGGCCAGCAGTGCGGTCAGCGCAGCCACGGGCAGCTGGACGAAGCGCACGGACTTCGGGCCGGCCGGCGCTGTACCGCGCTCGCTCGGGCCGGCCGGCGCTGTACCGCGCTCGCTCTGCGCGGTCGGCGCCGCAGCGGGCTCGCCCGGACCGGGAGGCGCCGTCGGGGGCTCGCTCGAGTCATCCGTCATGGCGCGGATCATGGCAGCCTCCGGGCTGAGCGATCAAGCGATTTCCCCGCCAGCTCCCGGCAGCCGCCTGCGACCGCAGGTCGTGCCGCCGGCTTTGCTCTTGCGGGCACTGTGATGTCATGGGCTGGTGAGCAACCTCGACGCCTGGCCGGTGGAAATGGCCTCGCCGATGGAGCCCGGCCCGGCTCCGCCCGCCGCTGCCGTCGAGGTCTTGCAACCGCGCCAGGTTCCGCTCGGCGGTCCCCGCGCCATGACCGTCAGCCGGACGCTCCCGCAGCGGCAGCGGTCACTGATCGGCGGCTGGTGCTTCATCGATCATTACGGGCCCGACCTGGTCGCGCAGACCGGAGGCATGTACGTGCCGCCGCACCCGCATACCTGCCTGCAGACGGTCAGCTGGCTGTTCACCGGCGAGGTGGAGCACCGCGACAGCGCGGGCAACCATGCCCTCATCCGGCCGGGCGAGCTGAACCTGATGACGGCCGGCCGGGGCATCAGCCACTCCGAGGTCTCGGCGCCCGGCACCAGCGTGCTGCACGGCGCGCAGCTGTGGGTGGCGCTGCCGGCGGCGGCGAGGTTCGCCGATCCGGGGTTCGAGCACTACGCGCCCGATCTGGTGCAGGGGGACGGGTTCACCGCGCGCGTGTTCCTGGGCGCCCTGCTCGGCAGCTCCTCCCCGGTGCTCAGCCACTCCCCGCTGGTAGGCGCGGAGATCTCGATCGCGGCCGGCGGCCAGGTGCGGATCCCGGCCGACCCCGCGTTCGAGCACGGCGTCCTGGCGGACACCGGCACCGTGACCCTGAACGGCGCGGTCGTCGAGAAGGCGCAGCTCGGCTACGTCACCCCCGGCGCCGAAGTGATCGAGCTGCGGGCCGGCGGCGAGGGCGACGCCCGGGTGCTGCTCCTGGGCGGTGCGCCCCTGGGCGAGCAGATCGTCATGTGGTGGAACTTCATCGGCCGCAGCCACGAGGAGATCGTCGCGTTCCGGGCGAACTGGCAGGCCCGGATCGGCGCGGCGCCGGCCCGGACAGGCGGTCCGGCCGGGGCAGGCAGCCCGGACGGGGCGGCCGCCCCGGACCCGGAGCAGTTCGGGCTTCCCGTCGCAGACACCCTGCCGCCCATCCCCGCCCCGCCGCTGCCCAACGTCACGCTCCGGCCGCGCCGCTAAACCGCTCGCCCGGGCGGCAGATGCCGCGCCGCCCCCGGCGCAGGGAAGGGCGGTGCCGCCGGGCACGTGAGTGCCCGGCGGCACCAGGGGTTCAGGTCAGCTGTTCCAGACCTGGAACTCGGAAACCTGTCCGGCGGGCCACCCGGTGTTGGCGGTGAAGTTCAGCCGCACGTACCGGGCGCTGGCGGCCGGGAAGGTGATCGTGACCGTGTTCCCGGTCGATGGGTCGAACGTGTATCCCGCCGACCCGACGATCGTGGCGAACGTGGAGCCGTTCGTGCTGCCCAGGACGGACAGGGTCTGGGTCCTGGTGCTCCACGCGCTGGACGGCGGCAGGTCGAGCACGATCCTTCGGAAGCTCTGCGTCGAGCCGAGGTCGACCTGGAGCCACTGCGGGAACGCGTTGTTCGTGCTCTCCCAGTAACTGCTGGTATTGCCGTCCACTGCGTTGCCGGGCACGTACGTCTGGGTGTACCCGCTCGCCGACGCCGGCTGGTTGAGTGCCAGGTTCGTGCTGCCTGTGCCGGTGCCGGTCAGCGCGACTGTGTTCGGGCTGTTCGTCGCGTTGCTGGCGATGGTCAGGCTGCCGTTACGGGTTCCGGGCGCGGTCGGCGTGAACGTCACGCTGACCGTGCAGCTGGCACCGGCGGCGATCGACGCCCCGCAGGTGCTGGTCTCCGCGAAGTCACCGCTGGCCGCGATGGTGGAGACCGCCACCGCCGTGCTCCCGGTGTTGTGCACCGTGACCGTCTGCGCGCTGCTGGTGGTGTTGACCGCCTGGCCGGCGAATGTCAGCGAGGCGGGGCTTACCGACAGGCTCGAGCCCGAGGAGCCGCCGGCGGCGGGGAAGACCCCGAAGTCGGACAGCTGACCGGCATTCCAGCCCGTGTTCGCGGTGATGTTTGCCCGCACGTACCGGGCGGTGGTGGCGCCGAACGTGATCGTGACCGTGTTGTTGTTGGCGCTCGGGTCGAAGGTGTATCCGGTGGAGCCCACGATCGTCGAGAAGTTCGAGCCGTCCGTGGATCCGAGCAGCGACAGGGTCTCGGTCCGTGCGCCCCAGGCCGTGGAGGGCGGGAGCTTCAGGATGACCTTGCCGATGCTGTAGCTCTGGCCGAGGTTGACCTGGGCCCACTGCGGGAACGAGCCGTTCGCGCTCTCCCAGTAGGTTGACGGGTCCGCGTCGGTGAGGTTCGACGCGACGTAGGGGCCGTTGGCCGAGCTCGCCGACGCCGGCTGGCTGGCCGCGATGTTGGTGCTGGCATCGATGCCGGTGCCGCTCAGCGCGACGGTGGTCGGGCTGTTGTTGGCGTTGCTGGTCACGGTCAGGGTGCCGGTGCGGTTCCCGCCCGCGGTGGGCTTGAACGTGACGGTCACTGTGCAGGAGCCGCCGGCCGCGACGGCAGTGCAGTTGTTGGCCTGGCTGAAGTCCCCGGTCACCGCGACGCCCGAGACGGTCGCCGAGGTGGTGCCGGAGTTGGTCACCGTCACCGTCTGCGCGGCGGTCGCGGAGCCGACCACCGTGCGGGCAAACGACAGGCTCGCCGGGGCCGCGTTCAGCACCGGGCCGGGCGCGGTGCCGGTGCCGGTGAGGCTCACCGTGTTGGTGACGCCGCCGGCGTTGACCGTCAGGGTCCCGGTGCGGGCGCCGGTCGCCGTCGGCGCGAACTTCACGCTGACGGTGCACGAGCCATCGGCCGCGATCGACGAGCCGCAGTTGTTCGTCTGGCTGAAGTCGCCGCTGGCGGAGACCGACGAGACTGGGGCCGCCGCATTGGTCGGGTTGGAGACCGTCACGGTCTGCGGGGCGCTGGTCGTGCCGGTCGCGACCGAGCCGAAGCTCAGCGCGCTCGGGGCGACGGTTACGCCGGTCGCGGGGTAAGGCGGGTAGACCGGGGCGGGCCAGTTGCCGCAGTACGGCGTGCCGCTGATGCCGGAGTTGCCGCCGCCGTCGGTCACCGTGAAGTTGCCCCCCTCGCAGCTGTACACCGGGGCCGGGCCGTTGACACCGGTGGCCGTGACGTTGGTGAACGTCGCCGCGCCGCCGGTCTGCTCCTGCAGGGCGAAGGTCCCGGTGCCGGCGATCGTCACGTTGTTCAGCGAGACCCCGCTGATCGTGCCCTCGACCCACTGGATCGCCTCGTACGGGCTCTGCTCGATCAGCGCGTTGGTCAGGTTGACCGGGCCGGTGATCGCTCCCTGGCTGCCGTCGAACCACAGCGCGCCGACGCCGAACTGCCAGTTCGGGTCCAGGTCGCCGTCCCGGATCAGGGTGTTGTTGGAGATGGTGGTGGTGCCGACCGGCGTGGAGTTGAAGCGCTGCCCGACGTGGATCCCGCCGCCCTGGGTGATCCCGGTGTCCACCACCAGGTTGCCGGTGACGGTGTTGTCGTGGCCGCCGTAGATCGCGATGCCGTTGGCGAGTTGCTGGAGCTGCACGGTGTTGTTGGAGATCGTGTCGTTCGCGTCGGCGCCAATGCTGGCGTCAGCCCAGGTCGCGATGCCGTCGTCGCCGGTGTTGCGGATGTCGCTGTTGGTGACGGTCGAGTTCGTGACGCCGCCGTGGAAGTTGATGCCGTCCGCGGTGGTGTCGCGGATGCGCATGCCGCTGAACGTCAGGCCGGTCATGGGGCCGTCCATCCACGCGCCCACCTTCATGTGCTCGATCCAGATGTTCGACACGGTCGAGTTGCTCATCGCGCCGCCGATGCCGTTAACCTGGCAGCCGTCGCAGCGGTCCTGGACGTTGCCGGAGATCGCGAAATCCTTCAGGTGCACGTTGGTGCTCGCCGACGGCGCGGAGTTGCCGTAGAAGCCGGGTGCCGTGCCGGTGACGGTCGAGTACCACATCCCGGCGCCGGCGATCGTCACGTTGTTCACGCTGATGTGGCCCGGGATGTTGAAGGTGCCCGGCGGGATCCACACCGTGCCGCCGGGGCCGGCCGCCGTGATCGCGGCGTTGAACGCGCTGGTCGCGTCGTTCACGCCGGTCGGATCGGCGCCTTGGCTGGTCACTGACACGGAGCCCGCGGGCTGGGCCAGCGCGGCGCCGACCTGCTCGAAGTCGGCGAAGTCGATCGTGTAGGAGGACGCCGTGTCCCCGGCGTCAATCTGCAGCTTGAAGGTCGTGCCGGCCGGATAGGTCGTCGAGAACAGGCGGTGCACCTCGTCGTAGAAGTGGTGCGGGTTGCCGCTGCTGGGCGTGTTGGTGAACGGGTAGCCGCCGTAGTACCAGCTGTACGCGTTGGTCAGCGTGAAGTCGGGCTGCTTGGTGCCGTTGATGTACAGCGACAGCGGGGCGGTGTAGACCGATCCGTCCGAGGTATCCGGGATGCTGTACCGGAAGTCGATCGAGTTGGTCGCCACGGGTGTGGTGAACGTGACGTACTGGCCGGTGCCCTTCAGCGTGACGGCCTTGCGCCCGGACGCCTCGTCGGCCAGCTGGCCCTGGGTGTAGCTCGGGCCGATGACCGTCCCGTTGGTGGCGGAGTTCTCCGCCTGCACCTCGGCGTACGGCAGGCTCGCGCCGCTGCCGCCGGTGGCAGCGGCCCAGGCCGGCTGGGCCGCCAGGGCGACGACGCTGCCGACGGCCAGCAGCGAGGCGCTGCCCGCCAGGGCGATGGCTCGTCTCAGATCTCCGATGGGCTGGAACACCTTTGCTCCTCTCGGGCCGGAGCCGGAACCTGCACCGGCGGCGCCGCAGCCAGGCGGGACGGAGAAGCCGGGGCTTGCCGCAGTAGCGCGCAGTGGAACGCCTCGCCGGCTCCGTGACAGGGACCGGTGAGGTGGTTCGCGGGGCCGGTCTGGACGCTGGGTGGGGGGAGGGACGGAGTAAGGGGAACGTAACACCGATGACATCGGGCTGCAATATCTGAACGAGCTTATGAGTGATTCTCACTCAAAGATGCAACATTCAAACTGGCTGCCTGCGGCGGAGCGACGGGCCGGGGCCGCGGGAACAGGCCGAGGAAGCGCAGGGCCGCCTGCCGGTCACCAGTGAGCACGAGATCGCCCGAGCGCTCCGCCGCATCGGCCTGCCTGCCGCCGAAGACGAGGTCACGCAGGACCGGGGCGCTGGCCTCGATCACCGCGTCGGGCCGCTCCGACCCGCCGCCGTCCAGCACGATCCGCCCGTTCCCGACGCCCGCGCTGAACCGGTCCTCGCCCAGCCGCAGCTCGAACCGGGCCCGCCACTGCCCGGCCGCCGCCGGGTCGAAGGTCGTCTTCAGCGCGAGCATGAGCGCCCTGGCGCTCAGCTCCGCCGCGGGCATCAGCGGGGCGCGGCTGCCCCACCTGCCGAGCCCGATGAGCACGTCCTCGAGTTCGCGTCCCCAGGCGGTGAGGTCGTAGACCCAGCTGGCCGCCGGCGGGGCGAGCTTGCGGCGCTGCACGACCCCGGCCGCTTCCAGGTCGTCCAGGCGCTGGGACAGGACGTTCGGGCTCGCGCCGGGCAGTCCCGTCCGCAGGTCGGTAAAGCGCCTCGGGCCGAACAGCAGCTCCCGGACGATCAGCAGTGCCCACCGCTCGCCGACGAGATCGAGGCCGCGCGCGACGCCGCACGGATCCCCGTAGCTCCGCCTGCCCGTCATGCTCCTACTCTACCACTTGATGATCCTAATAAAGGATTATCAAGTTGTCTTTTAGGACTTCAATGTCTAGAGTGCAGGCAACTGAACGGCCCGCGCACGATCGCCGGGAGGCGACGACATGACCGACCAGAGACAGCGACCCGCAACCAACGAGATCTTGTTCCGTTCCGCGGCCGATGCGGCGGACCTGCTGCGGCGCCGGGAGATCTCGTCCCGCGAGCTGACCGAGCTGCTGCTGGCCCGGATCGGCGCCGTCAACCCCGCGGTGAACGCGGTGGTCGAGCTACACGGCGACGAGGCGCTGCGCGAGGCCGACGCGGCCGACCGGGCGATCGCCCGCGGCGAGCCCGGGCAGCTGCTGGGCGTCCCGATGACGGTCAAGGACAGCTTCAACGTGCGCGGTCAGCACACCACCTGGGGCAATCCGCAGTTCAAGGACTACGTGGCGGACACCGACGCCACCCTCGTGCGCCGCCTGAAGCAGGCCGGAGCGATCATCATCGGCAAGACCAACGTGCACTTCATGCTGGCGGACTACGGGCAGACGGCCAACGACCTGTACGGCGTCACCCGCAACCCGTGGGACACCACCCGCACACCCGGCGGCTCGACCGGCGGCGGGGCGGCAGCGCTCGCGGCCGGGATGACGTTCCTCGAGTACGGCTCCGACCTAGCCGGCTCCATCCGGATACCGGCGGCCTTCTGCGGCGTCTACGGGCTCAAGCCGAGCGCCGGGACCGTCCCGCTGGCCGGGTTCCAGCCTCCCGGCACGCCGGCAGGCCCGGACGAGATGACGTACCTGAACGCCGTGGGCCCGCTGGGCCGCTCCGCCGGCGACCTGCGGACCGCGCTGGCCGTCACGGCCGGCCCGGGCGATCCGGAGGCCAGGGCCTACTCGTGGCAGCTGGCACCGCCGCGGCACGCCCGGCTGGCGGACTACCGCGTCGGTGTCGTGCTCGATCACCAGCGCGCTCCCGTCACCAGCGAGGTAGGTGCGCTGCTGTCCGCCGCGGTGGACGCGCTCGCGCAGGCCGGGGTGAAGATCACCGAAGGATGGCCGGAGGGCGTGGATCCGGTCGGTGAGTACGAGTCGTTCGGCTACCACGTGCAGCTGTTCCTCGGCTTCCACCAGCCCGGCCAGGACCCGGGGCCCATGCCGGCGTTCATCGCCCACGAGCACCGGCGGATGGCTGCCCGCGCCGCCTGGGGCCGCTACTTCGGCGACGTTGACGTGTTCTTGTGCCCGGCCGCCTTCACCCCGGCGTTCCCGCACGACAGCAGGCCGTTCGAGCAGCGCATGATCGCGACACGAGAGGGCGAGCGGCGGTACGACGACCTGCCGTTCTGGATCTCGCACGCCTCGCTGCCGGGCCTGCCCGCCGTGGCCGCGCCGATCGGGACCACGCCTGCCGGCCTGCCCGTCGGCGCGCAGATCCTGGGCCCGCTGCACGAGGACGACACGGCGGTCACCTTCGCCGGCCTGCTCGCCGGCGTGACCGGCGGATACCAGCCCCCGCCGATCTGAGCACCGGGGAACCCCGGCGCCCCGCCGCCGTTGTGGGCCGGCCCCAATGCCCGCATTCCTGAATTTGTGCTCAATGCCGACTATCTCGGCGGCCCGGATACCTAGACGATAAAGGCACTGGGCATTCCGCTCAGCCGGGCGCCGGATTTCCCCGGCCGAGTCCGCGGGCGATGGTGATAGCCGCAGCGGCGATAACGGAGGAGCTGTATCAACCGATGACGGCCGGCAGCGGAGAAAATGAGTTCCTGTTCACCTCTGAATCGGTAACCGAAGGCCATCCTGACAAGATCGCGGATCAGATATCGGATGCCGTACTCGACGCCGCGCTGGCCGCCGATCCGCAGTCACGGGTGGCCTGCGAGACCATGCTGACCACGGGCATGGTGCTCGTCGGCGGCGAGATCACCACGTCGGCATGGCTGAACATCCCGCAGATCGTCCGCACCACGATCCGCGAGATCGGCTACACCCCCGCCTGCGGATTCGATGGCGACGCCTGCGCCGTCCTGGTCACCCTGGACAGCCAGTCACCGGATATCGCCCGGGGCGTGGACATGGCGCACGAGGCGCGCCGCGCGCTCAGCGACGACGAGCTCGACTCGGTCGGCGCCGGCGATCAGGGCATGATGTTCGGCTACGCGACCAGCGAGACGCCCGAGCTGATGCCGATGCCGATCGCGCTCGCGCACCGGCTGGCCCGGCGGCTGGCGCAGGTGCGCAAGTCGGGATCGCTGCCCTTCCTGCGGCCGGACGGCAAGACCCAGGTCACCGTGCGGTACTCCGGCGGGGTCCCAGTGGCGGTGGAGAAGTTGCTGATCTCCTCCCAGCACGAGGACGGGGCCGAGGACCGGCTCCCCGACGCCCTCTGGGAGGCCGTCGTCCTCGACGTCATCCCGCCATCCCTCTGCGACCCCGCGGAACTGCGGCGGAACTTCTACGTGAACCCGACCGGCCGCTTCGTCGTCGGCGGCCCGGTGGGCGACGCCGGGCTTACCGGCCGCAAGATCATCGTCGACACCTACGGCGGGTTCGCCCGGCACGGCGGCGGCGCGTTCTCCGGCAAGGATCCGTCCAAGGTGGACCGGTCAGCCGCCTACGCCGCCCGCTACGTGGCGAAGAACATCGTCGCGGCCGGCCTCGCCGACCGCATCGAGATACAGGTGGCCTACGCCATCGGCGTCGCCCGGCCGCTGTCCCTGATGGTCGAGACGTTCGGCACCGAGCGCATCCCCCGCCCGCGGATCGTCGAGCTGATAAACGAGCACTTCGACCTGCGGCCGGCTGCCTTCCGCTCCTACCTGAGGCTGCACCGGCCGATCTACTCGCTGACCGCGGCCTACGGCCACTTCGGCCGCGACGAGGAGGAGTTCACCTGGGAGTGCACCGACAAGGCCCAGGCCCTCCGGGAGGCGGCCAGCCTCGTCTCGGCGCAGAGCTGACCGCCGATGAGCGCGATCGTCACCGGGTCGATCGCCACCGACCACCTGATGGTCTTTCCCGGCCGGTTCACCGAGCAGCTCGTCGAGGGGAAGCTGGACAAGGTATCGCTGTCCTTCCTCGTCGACGAGCTGAGGATTCACCGCGGCGGCATCGGCGCCAACGTCGCCTTCGGCATGGCGGCGCTCGGCCTGCGGCCGGTCCTGGTCGGCGCGGTCGGCGCCGACTTCGCCGGCTACCGGGAGTGGCTGGAAGCGCACCGGGTCAACACCGCGCACGTGCACGTCTCGGCGGACCTGCACACCGCGCGGTTCCTCTGCACCACCGACGCGGACAACAACCAGATCGCGTCCTTCTACGCCGGCGCGATGAACGAGGCGCGGCACATCGACCTGACGGCGGTCCTTGATGCGCACGACGACGCGGACATCACCGTCATCTGCCCGGATGACCCGGAAGCGATGCTCCGGCACACCCGGGCCTGCCGGGCCCGCGGCGCCGCGTTCGCCGCCGACCCGTCGCAGCAGATCGCCCGCATGCCGGGTGCCGGCCTCCGCGAGCTCATCGACGGGGCGCGGTACCTGTTCACCAACGAGTACGAGCGCAGCCTGCTGATCCGCAAGACGGGCTGGGCGGCCGGCGAGATACTGGCCCGGGTCGGGAGCTGGGTGACCACGACCGGTCCCAAGGGCGCCATCATCGAGTCGTTCGGCCAGCCGGCCGTGTCGGTCAGCGCGGCCATGGAGCGGCGCAAGGCCGACCCCACCGGCGTCGGCGACGCCTTCCGGGCCGGCTTCTTCGCGGGCACTGCCTGGAGCCTGACGCCGGAACGGGCGGCACAGGCCGGCTGCGTGATGGCCGCGCTCGTGCTGGAAACGACCGGCACCCAGGAGTACGGCTTCGATCCGGGCGACTTCACGGCCCGGGTCGCGGCCGCCTATGGCAGCGAGGCCGCCGCCGAGGTCGCGGCCGGCCTGGAGACGAGCTACACCGGCGTCCCCGCGGACGGACCGTAACCGCCAGACCAAGATCGATACTGAACGGCTGCCGGTAACCCGCTCACCCGGAGCGGCGACGGGAGCGGGCGGGAATCCTCCGGGCATACCCTGCTGCCAGAGGCCGAGCCGCGGCTTCTACGACGGCTTGTGTCCCGTTACCGGCGGCCAAAGATGTGGACGACGCTCGCCACGTTGTCGTCGCCGTGCCAGCCCCCGGCGTTCTGGGTCAGCGCCACCCGGGCCCGGGGCACCTGCCGGCGGCTGGCGGCGCCGCGCAACTGCGCGACGGCCTCGACGATCTGGGCCAGCCCGGTGGCGCCGATGGGATGCCCCCGGGCCAGCAGGCCGCCGCTCGTGTTGACCGGCAGCCGGCCGCCCAGCGCGGTCTGGCCGCTGCGGATGAGCTCCGGGCCCCCGGCGTCGGCGGCCAGCCCGAGCTGCTCGTATATCACCAGCTCGGCGGACGCGGCCGCGTCGTGCACCTCGACACAGTCGAGATCCGCGGGACCGAGCCCGGCCGCCTCGTAGGCGGCGTCGGCGGCCAGCTGGGTGACGCGGGCGGAACCGTCGGCCGGCGCGGACCGGAGGGTCGAGGCGAGCACCGTGATCCTCGGGCCGGCCGCCGCGCAAACCTCCTCGCTGACCAGAAGCGCCGCCGCCGCGCCGTCGGAGATGGGCGAGCACATCTGCAGCGTGAACGGCCAGACGATCTCCCTCGACTGCAGGACCTCGCCGATGCTCAGCTCGGCTCCGTATTGCGCTGCGGGATTGAGCATGCCATTGTGCTGGTTCTTGACGACAACCCTCGCGAAATCCTCCCGCGTCGCCCCCGACTGCGCCATGTACCGCCGGGCTGATTCGGCGTACATGTCCATGAGGAAAGAACGGCCGGGGGGCATTTCCGCCGGCGCGATCTCGACGTTGACCGAGCCGCCGATTGCCGCGAACGACCGGGCCTTGTCGGGATGCGTCATCTTCTCCGCCGCGACCGCGAGCACAATGTCGTATATGCCGGCCGCGACATTCTGCCAGGCGAGGTGGAAGCCCGTGGACGCCGAGGCGCAGGCATTCTCCACGTTGACGACCGGGATCCGCCCGAGTCCGAGCGGGCGGAGGGCGAACTGGCCGGTCAGCATCTCCTGGCCGGTCATCGACCCGGCCACGGCGTTGCCGAAGTAGCAGGCCTGGACCTCGTCCACCGTCGTGCCGGCATCCTTCAGTGTGGCGGTCACCGCCTCGCCGGTGAGATCCTTCAGGCTGCGGCCGGGCTGCTTGGTAAACCTGGTCATGCCGATCCCGGCTACGTAAACGTCCCGCATCGCCGTGCTCCGGCTACCTGCGGCAGGTGAGGTAGCTCCACGCGCAGGGGAAAGAGTCCTGGCCGGGGAACAGCCGGTCCAGGCTGTACCTGATCAGGAACAGCCTGTCTCGTACGGCGGCCTCGGACGGCGGTGCGCCCTCCACCTTCTCCGACCCGCCGACCCATGACAGGACGCCGTCGTGGTAGGTGCTGAGCAACTGGCACCACTCGTCGATGCGGGCGCAGATGGTTTCGTCGAAGACATGCAGGACCGTGAAGCCGGCCTCCCCGAATGCCTTCACGTACAGGTCAAGCGGGCGGACCGGGACGAACACCTTGTCCCTGAGCTTGCCGTGCCTGGCCATCCGGGCGCTGTCCTCCAGCGCCGGCCGGTACTCCTCGAAGGCGGGTTCCGTGGCCACCAGGTCAGCCGCGATCTCGTTCACCTTGGCGACCGTGTCGTCGATGATCCAGTTCTCCGCGGGAGCGGCCGGGTTGTGCATGTTCCCCGAGCAGACGAACGCGAGGCCGCCGGGCCGCAGCACCCGGGCCCAGGACGCCAGCGTCTCGTCGAGGTTGTAATAGAGGTGGATGGCGTTGGTCGAGGTGATAACGTCCGCGCCGCGGGCGATAATCGCCGGGCCGGCCACCTCGTCGAGCCGCTCCAGCCGCTTTTCCTGCTTGAGCCAGCGCAGCAGCCGGAAGGCAACGCGCTCGTCGCCGGAGAAATTCTCCAGCGCGACACGCAAGAACTTGGTTGACGCGTTGACGTTGAGCATTCCCACCGAATAGTGGATCTTCTCGAGCAGACGCCTGGTGAGGATGCCCGTGCCGCTGGAGTAGTCAATGAGCAGCTTGCCAGGATCGAGGGCGGCCAGCACCTGCGCGATCGTCGGCTCCAGGTTCTTGTACCAGCCGTGCCCGCCCACGCTGTCGTAGCTCAGGCCGAACTGGTCAACCGGCTGCCGGGTCCAGTCGTCGTCCGGAATACGCTCGAAATCACCCGGCCAGGTGAATTCGGGAGAATACGCGAGGCTCGATCTGTCGCGGACTGACGTGACGCTCATGGAGGTCTCCGGTTCCTCGTTCCTGCTTCTCCTCGTTATTCTCCCCTTGACCAGATGCGGGGAACAGCCGACCTGCGGCACAAATTAGGGCCGCATATCCTTGTGTCCTGGTCACAAAAGGACCGTTACTGCGGCCGGATACGGGAAATTGCGGCCCGGGCGGCCGGGAGGCCGTCACCCGGCCCGGGCGCCGCGCAGCATGGCCACCGTCTCGCGGAGCTGCCTGATTTCCCGGTCCATGGACTCGATGACGGCCTGTACGGCATCCTCGTGCGCGGCCGCGTCCGCCGCCGGCTCCGGCATGTCCAGCAGGTATCCGCAGCACGGGCACGCGTGCTTCTCACTCACTCCACACCACTCCCGCGAGCGGGCGACGACTGGCAACGGTGCAAGCACGCCCGCTTCCATCATGCGACGGCGGCAGCAGGCCAGACACCCGCACCACGGCACTAATTTCCGGCGCTCATTCTTGTGGCGCCAGCACAAGGCGCCCGTGCCCGCCGCGGGGCCGGGCCGCGGCAGCCAGGCTGGCCGGGCCGTCCAGCCGGCGGCCGACACGCTATACTTTGGGTTTGTTGTCAAGAAAGCGATAACGGTGACGATGACGATCGGGCAAGAGCCAGACAAGGGCAGGCCGGACCCCCGGGACAGCGGCCGTGAGCGTGTCAGCCGTGCCGCCTATGAACTGTTCAGCCGTGAAGGCGTCCGCGCCGTGGGCGTCGATGCGGTAATCGCCAAGGCCGGCACCGCCAAGATGACGTTGTACCGGAACTTCCCGTCCAAGGACGATCTCATTCTCGACTTCTTGCGGCGCCGCGAGCAGCTGTGGACGCGGGAATGGCTGCAGGCCGAGAGCCAGCGCAGGGGCGCGACCCCCGCCGAGCAGCTGCTGGCGATTTTCGACGTATTCTCCGAGTGGTTCCAGCGCCCAGATTTCGAAGGCTGCGCCTTCCTCACCACGATGATCGAGGTCAACGAAAAGGAGCATCCTGTCCGCCAGGCCGCCGTGTCCTATCTCGCCAACATACGCAGCTATATCGAGGAGCTGGCCAAGGCGGCGGGAATTGACGATCCGGGTTCCTTCGCCCGCAAGTGGCACATTCTCATGAAGGGCTCGATCATGGCTGCCCATGAGGGTGACTCGGCTGCCGCCGGACGGGCCCGGGAGATCGGCGAGCTCCTGCTCAGGTCCTCCTGACCGCTCGCCGCGGCGGCCACCCCGCCTCCGGGGTGGCCGCCGCTGGCGCGAGCAGGAGCCGCAGGAGCCGCGGTGAGCCGGGACTGGTGAGCCGGGACTGTACTGCGCCCTTACCGGTGAGGTCAGCCGATGCCGAGCTTCTCGGCGGCCAGCGTCGTCCCCTCCACCCTATTCTTGATCTTCTGAAAGGCGACGTCGCGGGCGTAGTCGGGCGAGCCGTGGTTGGGCTTCTCGTCGATGCTGAAGGGAGAGAAGCCGCAGTCGTCGGTCGAGGCCAGCTGCTCCTTCGCGATGAAGTTGGACGCCCGCACGAGCGCGTCGCGGACCTCCTCGGGGCTCTCGACCCGCGGGTTCTGCGGGTTGATGACGCCGATGTAGGCCATCTGGGTGACGCCGTTCGCGTCGCCGCGGACGCTCTCCCCGATGATGCGGTAGACGCGGTCCTTGTCGCGCTCGCTGGCCAGCTGGATGAGGAAGTAGCCGGCGTTGAGGCCGAACATGCTGGGCAGCAGGTCGTTGTAGTCCACGTCGGCGCTGTGCACGGAGTCGCGGTCACCGCCGGGGCAGGTGTGGACGCCGATCCGGGACCGCTCGCCGGAAGAGAAGCGCTCGAACACGCGGTTGTCCAGCTCGATGAAGTGCGGCAGCATGCTCCGGCCGGTCCACGGGTTGCGCGGGTCGTTCCTGGTCGCGAGCCGGCCTTCGGTGAAGTTGACGGAGACCCGGGCCGCGCCTGCCTCGAAGGCCTTCCTGATGTCCTTCTCGCACTCGCCGACGAGGTCGTTCTCGAATTCCTCGCGCGAGTAGCCGGGCACCTCGCCGTCGAGCGGGTAGAGCAGGGCGAGCATCGACGGCGCGATCACGGCCTGCTTCATCGGCTTATGCGCCATCCCGATCGACTTCGCCAGCGTGTCGCCCGCGTAGGTCTTGTACCGGAACGGGCCGCGGGCCAGGCGGGGCAGCTGCCTGCGGTGCCCGTCGGCGAAGATCGCGAAGTACTGGCCGCCGTCCCCGGCGAGGCTGTCGGCCAGCCCGGTGCCCGCCAGCGTGTCGGTGATGGCGTAGGTGGCGAAGCTGGACCAGCGCTGCTCGCCGTCGGAAATGATCGGCTCGCCGGTCGCCTCGCCCCGCTCAATCGAGTCACGGACGGCCGCGTCCTGCTCCGTCTCGAGCTGGTCGTGCGTAATCTCGCCGGCGTCGTACTTCGCGTACGCCTCCTGCAGCGAGCTGGGACGAGGGAGCGAGCCTACCGGTTCGGTGGGAATCCCGGTGTCCGTCCTCGGGTCGTAATCGGTCATGGCGTGCCTCTCCCTAGGTCAGATGCGAACGTGCACCGCAGCCGGGACCGGGCCCGGCTGAACGCTGGCCAGCGGGCGACGGCGGGTGCATTTATCGCGATGATGTTGGAGAGATAGACCGGCCTGTCTCATTTCCCTTGTACCCGGGACACTAGACCGGTTGCCCGTCGCGGTCAACGGATGTTTCAGGGATATTTCGTTCCAGGCCTTGGCGGGCACCCGTGAGCCCCGTACCCTGAGGAGACCGACCTGTCTCATGGTCGGCCAGGCACCGGTTGCCGCTCGTGACCGTGACCCTTGGTGGTGGCTGATGGGTAACAGCCCGCGGCCCGTTTCCCGCCGGACGTGGGATCCCGCGTTCCGCGACCGCGTGCTGGTGTGCGACGGCGCGATGGGGACGATGCTGCAGTCCGCGGGCGTCCCGCTGGACCGGTCGCTGTGCGAGCTGAACGTGTCCTCGCCGCGGCTCGTGCGGGATCTGCACGCGGCCTATCTCGCGGCCGGGGCGCACATTGTCCAGAGCAACACCTTCGATGCCAACCGGCTGCGGCTGGCCAGGGTGGGGCTGGAGGACCGGGTCGCGGAGATCAACATCGCCGGCGCGCGGCTCGCCCGCGAGGCGGTGAGGGAATCCGGCTCGCCGGCCCTGGTCGCGGGCAGTATCGGGCCGGTGCTGAGCGCCGCGGCGCCGCGGATCCCCGATGACGCGCGGCGGCCGGTGCTGGCCGAGCAGATCTCGTCCCTCGCGGACTGGGCAGACGTGATCATCCTGGAGACGTTCGGCGACATCGAGTCGCTGGCACAGGCCGTCGAGGTCAGCCTCGCCGAGTGCGACCTGCCGGTGATCGCCCAGATGACCTTCGGCGACGACGGCAGGACGCTGCGCGGCGAGGATCCGGCCGCCGTGGCCGCCGTGATCTCGGCGCTGGACGTGGCCGCGCTGGGCGCCAACTGCACGGTGGGCCCGGCGGACCTGGCCGACGTCGTGCGCCAGCTCGCGGCAGGCTGCTCGCTGCCGGTCACCGTCCAGCCCAACGCGGGGATGCCCAGGCGGCTCGGGCGCCAGCTGCGCTATGCGCACAACACCGAGTACTTCGCGGAGTTCGCGCGGACGTTCGTGGCGCACGGGGCGACGATCGTCGGCGGCTGCTGCGGGACGACCCCGGCGCACATCAGGGCGGTCGCACGGGCGGTATCCGGGCTGAAGCCGAGCCGCCCGCTGACCGGCGAGGTCACCACCGCGCCGCGCCTCCGGGTGCACGCGGTGCCGGCCCGGCCGGACCGCCGCCCGCCAGTCGCGTGGCCGCACGCCGGCCGGTTCGTCATCGCGGCCGGGCTCCGGGTTCCGCGCGGCCAGGATGTGCCCGGGTTCGTGGCCCAGGCGCAAGAGCTGATGTCCGCCGGGGTTGACCTGCTCGCGATCACGGACCGGGAGACGCCGGCCGCCAGGGTCAATCCGGTCGCCGCCGCCGTGGTCCTGCGCGACCGGCTGGCGGCGGACGTGGTGCTCCAGATGGAGGCGGCCGACCGCAGCCTGGCCGCGCTCGAGGCCGACCTGCTCGGCGCGCACGCGCTCGGCGTGCAGACCGTGGTGTGCCGGAGCGGTACCCCGCGGGTGGCCGGCGATTACCCGGATTCCTACTCGCTGTGGGATGTTGACTCGGTCCGCCTGATCGCCGCGCTGGCCGGGCTGAACGACGGTGTTGACTGGCGCGGCGTGACAACCCCGGACCAGACCCGGTTCCTCATCGGCGCGTCGTTCGATACCTCGGCGGTGGACCTGCGCCAGGAGCTGGGCAGGACCGAGGAGAAGGTCAGGGCGGGCGCGCACTTCCTGCTGACAGACGTGATCTACGACGCCGACAGCTCGTTCCGCGCCTTGGCCGAGCTGCGCGGCCGCGGGATCGACCTGCCGGTCATCGCCGCGCTGGCGCCGTTCGACGACCCGAAGACCATCGCGAGGCGCATCCACGAGGTCCCCGAAGTCTCCCCGCAGCCCCCGGCGCTGGCCGCGCTCCGCGGCGGCGAAGACCTGGCCGACCGGATGAACTCGGCGGCCAGCGCGGTGCACAAGCTGCGCGACCTGGCCTCGGGCATCCTCATTCACGCTCCGGCCAGGCCCGATGACCGGATGACGAGGCTCGTCGCCCGGCTGAGCCAGTCGCGGCCGGGATCATGACCGGCGCGCGCGCCGGGAAGGGAACCCGCCGGGAACCACGCTCCGTCGCGGGCCCCGGCTCCGTCCCCGGCCCCGGCTCCGTTCCGGCAGGCTCCGCCGCCGGGCATCCGGCGGACGTCATCACCGGCCTGTCCCGGCGCAACTCCGTGTACCGGCGGATGACCGCGGTATGCGACCGGGTGGCCGACGCGGCCTTGCGGGGCGCTGGCGCGGCCGAGCTGGCCGGGGTGTTCGCCCAAATGATCCGCAAGACAGTCGTGCTGCTGGACCCGGAGTTCGGGCTGCACACGCGTGCTCCCGCCGGCGAGGCCGACGGCACCGGGCTGCCCTGGGACCCGGGCGAGGCCAGCATCGCCCGGCTACTGCGCGCGCTGGCGGCCGAGCGGCGCCCGCTCCGGGTGCCGCCGGTGCCCGGCTCCGCCCTTGCCCATGGCTGCCTGGCCATGCCGGTCACCGCCGGCGAGACGGCTCTGGGGTACCTGCTCGTGCTCGACGAGAGCGGCGAGGCCGAGCCCGACGACGCGGACCTGATCATCACCAGCTACGCGGCCACCCTGTTCGCGCTGACGCTGGCCAGGGAGCAGACCACCCTGGAGCTTGGCCTGCGCTATCAGGGCACCGTGCTCGACTCGCTGGTCTGCGGCCACTTCCTTGATCGTCACGACGCGCGCAGCAAGGCCCTGGAGCTCGGCGTCGCCGACGCACAGCCGTTCCGCATCGCCGTGGTCCGCGCCGGGACGGACGGCGCGCCGCCCGCGGCGTCCCGGCCGCGCGACGACGAGCCGGCGCACCGGCTGATGGCCCGGCTGGCCGTGTCCGCGCGGTCGCCCTTCGTCGTGCGCGGCTCGGAGCTGGTGGTGATCGCGCCCGAGCCTGCGGACACCCCGGTCCCGGCGGTGCGAGCTCGCCCCGGCCGCGAGGCGCCGCTGGCCGTCTTCGCCCGGCTGCTGGCCGGCAGGCCGGCCTGCCGGAGCTTACCTGCGGGGTGAGCGAGCCCACCCGGCAGCCAGAGCTCGCGCCGCAGGCGCTCCGGCAGGCCGAGCAGGCCATCGAGCTGGGAACCCGCCTCGGCCGGGCCGGCCAGCTCATCCGGTACGAAGACCTCGGCATCTACCGGCTGCTGCTGCAGATCGGCGACATGCACCAGCTATGGCGGTTCGCCGAGGACGTGCTCGGGCCGCTGATCGGCTACGACGCCACGCATAAGGTTGACCTGACCGGCACGCTGTCGGCCTACCTGAGCCAGCACGAGAGCCTCAAGCAGACGGCTCGCGTGCTGCGGGTGCACGTCAACACCGTCGCCTACCGGATCCAGCGCATCGGGCAGCTCACCTCGCTTGACCTGGCCGATCCCGACGATCGCCTGATCGCACACGTCGCGGTGAAGATCATCGAGTCGCAGCGGGCGGGCAACGCCGGGCCGGCCGGAGCATAACGGGGGCACGGCGCCGTGGGCGCCGGTGAAACCAGCGGCGATGGCATGGGCGTCCGCCGTTCGCCCTCATCACCTGTCTGCTCTTGCTCGATCTGAGCAGGTCTTGCAGTCTTACGCCCGGGGCAGTCTCCGGCGGACTCCGCCGCTGAGCCGACGGCCGCAAATGATCCGGCCAGCGACAACCCCCTGCTGGTGTTTATCCTCGGCGTTCCCCAGGCTGAGCCCGGCCGGATCCCGTGCGGGGCCTGGTTCCGGTGACGACGGTGGCGTTCAGCTCACCGGAGCTGGCCACCCGCGGGACGAGCCCGGCGCGGGCGAAGGCCTCGGCGGCCTGCGGCGCCTGCCGCTCGCTGGTCTCGACCAGCAGCGAACCGCCCGGTGCCAGCCACGGCGGTGCCGCCGCCGCCACCCGCCGCACCAGGTCAAGCCCGTCCGCGCCGCCGTCGAGTGCTACCCGGGGCTCGTGCACGCGGGCCTCGGCGGGCAGTGAGCCGACCGCCTCGGTCGGTACGTAGGGCACGTTGGCGGCCAGGATGTCCACCCGGTCCCGCAGCGCGGCGGGCAGCGGCTGATAGAGGTCACCCTCGTACACCTGACCGCCGGCGGCGGCGAGGTTGCGGCGGGCGCACCGCACCGCGGCGGGGTCGATGTTGACCGCGTGCACCTCGGCCCCGCCCAGGGCCACGGCCAGCGCGGCGCCCACCGCGCCCGAGCCGCAGCACAGGTTGACGACCACGGCCGGCGGCCGGCCGCGCCAGCCGCGCCGGCCGGACCAGAGGTGCCCGCTGCCTGGCCGGCACGCCCGGGCTGGCCTGCCAGCCCCGCCCGGCGCGCAAGCGCAGCGGCCTGGCGGACGAGAAACTCGGTGCGGCGGCGCGGCACGAAGACCCCGGGGTCCACGGCTATCCGCAAGCCGCAGAACTCCGCCCAGCCGAGCACGTGCTCGAGCGGCATCCCGGCGGCCCGCCGGCCCGCCATGTCGGTGAGCTCGGCGGGCGTGCGGGCCGTAGACATGAGCAACCGCGCCTCGTCCTCGGCGAACACGCAGCCGGCCGCGCGGAGCCTGGTGACGATGTCGGATCGGGGATGCGGGGACGGGGGGACCGACATAGGAGCGCCTTTCGGTATGCCTGCGGGCGCTCTCCCGGTCACCTATACGCGACGGACGGCACGGCCGTAGGCGAGAGCACCGGGCCTGATCTGGCGGTAACGGGGCTCACCTCCTCGGCGCGTGCACTACTGGAAACGGCCACATTACCCGAGCGGGCGCCGCCCTGCTCACCAGGACCGCGGGGCGCCCCGGCTGCGGAGATAAGCTGCCGGTGCCCAGTCGTCTTGCCGACCACGAAGCCGGAGGCGGTCGCTTATGCCGGCCGAGATCAAGAGGCTGCACCTGGCGAGCCTGCGCGGCCCGGACGGCCTCGAGTGGCCGGTGCACGGCTTCGTGCTCACCCACCCGGGCGGCGCGGCGCTGGTTGACACCGGTGTCGGAGGGCCGCCGCAGGTGCTCAGCGACTGGCGGGTGGTGAACCGCTCGGTCGCCGGCGCACTCGCCGAGCTGGACATGACCCCGGCGGACATCGGGCTGGTGATCAACACTCACCTGCACTTCGACCACTGCGGGCAGAACTCCGTCTTCCCGCACGCTCCGCACTACGTGCAGCGTGCCGAGCTGGCGCGGGCCGAGCGGGAGTCCCGCGAGCTGTATGACTGGTTCGGCTTCATGAACGCGCGGTTCGAGCTGCTCGACGGGGACGCCGAGGTGCTGCCGGACGTGTCGGTGGTCGCGACCCCCGGGCACACGGTGGGTCACCAGTGCGTGCTGGTCCGGGCGGCGGACGGCTCGGCCGACATGCTGATCGGGGACGCAGCGTACACGCCGCGCCAGTACCTCAGCCCGGCCGCGGGCGAGCTGCCGCCCGGCCAGGCCAGCGACCCGGTGGCCTGGCAGGACTCGGTGGGCCGCATGCACGCCATGGCTCCGGCGCGGGTGCACTTCTGCCACCACACGGACGTCATCCGCGGCTGACCGCCGCCGCGCACCTATCGACTTTCATGATCACGAAGAGTTGTGCGCGTGATAGCACGCCAAACTCCTCGTGATCATGGGGATGTTGGCCAGCACGAGCCGTGAGGCCTACCAGGATGTGCGGTGCGGCCTGGCCCGGACCCGTGATGCGCTGACCCAGGGAGGGAAGACAGCCAGCATGAGCACTGCCAGGCCGCAGGCGGCCATCAGGGAAGAGCTCCGGCTCGTGGAAGAAGACCTGGCGCAGCTTCGGCAGACGGCCGCGAGCCTGCGGCAGCGCATCGGCGAGCGCGCGGACGACCCGACCGATCCGGCGGAACGATCCGCCCTGATCGAAAGCGCCGAAGAGCAGGAATTCCTCGTCGAGCAGCTCGAAGCCAGGCGCGAGGAACTGCTGGCGCAACTCGGCGAGGGCTCGGCAGGCCCGGGCGGGGCGTGACCGCGCAGGAACCACCGGGCGGCGGATGTGCGGTCCTGAGCGCGCCGGCGAGCGGGTCAGGACGGCCGGTCCGGGTCCCCCGTCCGGGTAGCGGGCAGTACTTGCGGCAGCCCGAACGCCGGGAACAGCCCCGGGTCGTTGAACGAGACGATCCGGGCGACGCTCGATCCGGTGAGGGTCAGCACCGTTATCGCGTGCGCGTGGTGCGCCCCGTCGGGCTCGCGCAGGTAGGCCCCGAACGCCGGCTGGCCGTTCGCGGCGGTGCCGACCAGCCGGAACGAGCCCGGCTCACCCAGGACCCTTGACCCGAGGAAGTGGCCGACCCGCTCGCGCCCGGCGAACCAGGTCGGCTGCGGCGGCATCTCGAGCACCGCGTCCTCGCGCAGCAACTGCAAGAGCGCGCCGATGTCGGCGTTCTCGAAGGCGGCCGCGTACCGGTCGAGCAGCGCGCGGTCACCCGGGTCGGCGGGCTCGCGCATCTCGTCCTCGGCCGGGGCCACCCGGTCGAGCTGCGCGCGGGCGCGCTGCAGCGCGCTGTTCACCGCGGCCGTCGAGCTGCCGGTCAGCTCGGCGACCTCAGCGGCCCGCCATCCCAGCACGTCGCGCAGGATCAGCACCGCGCGCTGCCGGGCGGGCAGGTACTGCAAGGCGGCGATCAGGGCCAGCCGCATGCCGGCCCGCGACGTGACGATCGAGGCGGGATCGTCCGGCTCCGCGCGCAGCAGCGCATCCGGGATGGGCTGCAGCCACGGCACGTCCGCCGCCGCCACCAGCGGTGCCGCCGTGTCCTCGCCCGGGCCGCCGAGACCCGACGGCAGCGGCCGCCGGGCGCGGTTCTCCAGCGCCCGCAGGCACGCGTTGGTCGCGATCCGGTACAGCCAGGTCCGCAGCGACGACTCCCCTCGGAACCCGCCGTAGGACCGCCAGGCGCGGATGAGCGTCTCCTGCAGTTGGTCCTCGGCATCGTGCACCGAGCCGAGCATCCGGTAACAGTAGGCCAGCAATTCGGCCCGGAACGGATCGGTGAGAAGCGCGAAGTCCTCGCCGCCCGGCAACGCCGGTTCCCGCTGCCCGCCCGGGGCGTGCCCGCTCAGGGCGTGCCCGGCCGGGACGTGCCCAGCTGCGACGTTCCCGTCCGGGGCACGCCCGTCCGGGTCACTGCGCTCCGGCAGCAGGCCCCCCGGCCGCGCCGTCGCTGTTGCTCGCATCGCTGCTCCCGTGGTTGCCCGCGCGGACGCCTTCCTCTGCGGATGCCGTCACCCCTATAGACCCGGCGCGCAGCGGAAAGTCATCGGGCAGGCGGCGGCGAATGCACCGGCGAATGCGCTGGCGCCGGCCCGGTGAATTTTCGCCGCCGCCCGTACCTGTATGGGTGACCGCGCTGAACCGGCGCGGCAGGCAGCCGGCACTTTCGAAGGAGAAGCAGGATGCCCGACCGTGAACTCACCGGAACGACCGCCCTCGTCACCGGGGCGAGCCGGGGCTTCGGCCGCGGCATCGCCACCGCCCTGGCCCAGGCCGGCGCCCGCGTCGTCGGCGTCGCCCGCGACGCCGCCAGGCTCGAGGAGCTGCGCGCCCAGCTCGGCGACGGCTTCACGCCGGTGATCGCCGATGCGGCCGACCCCGTGCTCGCCGGCCAGCTCATCGACGCCTACCACCCAGGCACGCTGGTGCTCAACGCCGGGGCCAGCCCGCTGTCGCGGCCGCTGCACCGGCACACCTGGGAGACGTTCAGCCGGAACTGGGACGTCAACGTCAGGCACGTCTTCGGGTGGACCCGCGAGGCGCTGCTCGCCCCGCTCGACCCGGGCAGCATCGTGATCGCCATGTCCAGCGGGGCCGCGATCAACGGCTCGCCGCTGTCCGGCGGCTACGCGGGGGCGAAGGCCACCATCAGGTTCATCAGCTCGTACGCGGCGGCCGAGTCGTCGCGAAGCGCGTTCGGGATAAAATTCATTTCCGTCCTCCCGCAGCTGACCCCGGCTACCGGCCTGGGCGCGGCCGCCGTCGCCGCCTACGCCGCCCGGCAGGGCGCCGACCTGCAGGAATTCCTGCGCGGCATGGGCCCGGCGCTCACCCCCGAGCAGGCCGGCCGGGCCATCGTCGAGCTCGCCACCGCCCCCGGCCGCGACGAGGGCGCCTACCAGCTCGGCGCGGCCGGCCTCAGCCCGCTCAGCTGACCGGCGCGAATCGGATGTCATGCGCGGCGCCCGGGGCGGCGAAGGCGAGCAGCAGCCTTCCCTCCCCGGCGATCGCGCCGCGATGCTCACCGGAGATTTTCCCGAACGGTTCCAATGTCAGCGTCGCCGCCCCCGCGGACCTGTCGATCCGCCACGTGCCCGCGGCGAAGCCGTTCACGAGCACGGTGCCGGGGAACACGCCGTTCCGCGTGTACAGCTTGCCGCGGTCAGCCTCGCTGATCACCCGGGACCGGTCGGCGTGGCTGAGGATCAGGTTGTCGAACTCGGCGATCAGCCGCACCGGGGCCGGCGTCTCCGGGTCGGGCCGCGGCGCGTCCGGCAGGTCGAGCAGCTCGGTCCCGTTCTCGTCCCGGAAGGTGCGCAGCCGCGGCCGGAGCCGGTCCGCGACCTCGCGCAGCCCGGTCAGCCCCGACCACGCCTGCGCGTCCCGGACGCTCGCCGGGCCGAACGCCGCCAGGTACCGCGTCACCAGGTCGTCCGGCGCCGCGCCGCGGTCCAGCGGCAGGCCGAGCCAGGACTCGGCGGGGGCGTGCCTGGCCTGCCCGGCTTTCCCCCAGACGGCACGGGGCGGGACCTGGACCAGCGGCACCAGCGCCCGCACCCCCTGGGCCAGCGCGGCCGGGGGATGGGCGGGCCACTGCCGGGACAGCTGGGCGCCGAGCTCGCTGAACGTCCTGGGCTCCTCCTCCGCCAGCGCCCGCCCGGCCGCCGCCAGCGCGCGGGTGTCCAGGCCGGCCAGCTGCTTGCCGAACACCGCGGTCAGCGCCTTGTCGAGAACCGGCTGGAGCAGCGGGCGCAGCGTCAGGCAGTCGCGGGCGGACACCAGGTGGATGGTCCCGCGCATCAGCGCGATGCGGACCACCTGCCGGCCCGTGAGGAGCCGGGCCAGCTCGTCCGGCCTGAACTCCTCGAGCCGCGACCACAGGCCGTAATACGGCGGGAACGGCGCCTGCGCCTGCAGGCCGATCAGGTGCTCCACCGCAGCGGTCACCCGCTCCGCCCGGCCTGCGGCGGACCCCGGGACCGGGGCCCGCCGCAGCAGCATCTGCCGTTCCAGCAGGGCGCGGTTGAGCGCCTGCCGGCTGAGCACCTCGTCGGGCATCAGGCGTCCGCCGCGACGCCGGCCGCCAGCTCAGCCGCTGCGCCCGGCGCCGCCGGCGCCTCCTGCGGGACGCCCAGCTCGCGGGCACGCCTCGGCAGCCAGAACGCGACCGCGAAGGCGACGGCGAGCAGCGCGACGGTCGCCAGCGCGGTCCACCCGGCCGGGCCGACGTAGGACTGCGGCCGGGCGGCGTGCCCGCCGAGCAGGCCGAAGAAGATCGCGCCGAGCCCCGCCACGCCCAGCGACATGCCGAGCGCGTTGACCGTCTGCAGCACCCCGGACGCCGATCCCATCTCGTGCGGCTCGACGGCGGCCATGACGATGTCGAAGAGCGGCACGAACACCATCCCCATCCCGATCCCGCCGACGATCATGGGCGCCAGCAGATCCACGCTGGTGACCCCGGCACCGGCGCCGTGCAGCACAGCGTAGAGCGCCAGCAGCCCGGCCGCTTCGACGATCAGGCCGGCCAGCAGGACGCGGCGGCCGAGCGCGTGCATGGTCATGCCGCCGATGGCCGAGCCGATGAACGCGCCCGCCGCCCACGGCGCGGTGGTGATCGCCGAGTGCCAGGGCGTGAAGCCCAGCCCGGCCTGCAGGAAGACGTTGAAGATCAGCACGATCCCGCCCATCGAGCCCACGAACACGAGGGAGAACACTGCGCCCGAGGCGTAGCCGCGGTGGGTGAAGATCCCCGGCTCCATCAGCGGCGTGCCGCCGGCCCGCCTGACCTGATACCAGCCGAAGCCCGCGAGCACCGGCGCGGAGGCGGCGAGCATGCCGAGGGTCCACGCCGGCCAGCCCAGCTCCCGGCCCTGCACGAGGGGGAAGACCAGCAGGAACATCGCGGCGCCCGCGAGCGCCATCCCCGGCAGGTCGAGCCGCGCCCCGCGCCCTGCCCGCACCCCGCGCGGTCCCGATCCGCGCGCTCCGGGCTGCCCGCTGGTCCCGGCCGGCAGCAGCCGGGCGCCGGCCGCCAGCGCGCCGATGCCGACGGGGACGTTGATCAGGAAGATCATCCGCCATCCGGTGCCGAGGACGTTGAGGCTGATCAGGCCGCCCGAGGCGATCGGGCCCAGCATCGCGGACAGGCCCATCACCGGACCGTAAACGCCGAACGCCTTGCCCATCTCCTGCGCCGCGAACAGGTCGCGGATCAGGCCGAACACCTGCGGCAGCATCACCGCGCCCAGGGCGCCCTGGGCGGCACGCGCGGCGATCAGCTCACCCGGGTTCGCCGCCGCGGCACAGGCGGCGGAGGCGATGACGAACCCCGCCAAGCCGACCAGCAGCATCCGCCTGCGGCCGAACAGGTCGCCGAGGCGGCCGCCGGTGAGCAGCCCCACCGCCATCGCCAGCGTGTATCCGGCCGTGATCCATTCGATGACGGCGTAGGAGCCGCCGAGGTCGCGCCGGATCGCCGGGGCGGCGACCTGAGCGATCGTGGAATCCAGCAGATCCATCACGGCCGCCGCGAGGACGACGGCGAACGCCAGCCAGCGCAGCCGGGGCGCGGCGGGCGGGAGGGGAGCGGACGGGTGCACGGCTACCTCCGGTTGATGCCAGTGGAGTGGAACGAAATCTTCCGTTCCACTCCACTCTATCAGAACAGAATGCTTTGTTCCAGTACTCTTGTCCTCATGACCACACCACTCAGCGGGCGGCGCGCCCAGGCTGCCCGCAACGACCAGCTCATCCTCGAGTCGGCCCAGGCCGTGTTCCTGGCCGATCCGGGAGCGCCGATCACCGCGGTGGCCAAGCACGCCGGCGTGGGGATCAGCGCGCTGTACACCAGGTACGGCAGCAAGGACGAGCTGCTGCGGACGCTGTGCACGAACGGGCTGAACCGCGTCATCGTGGAGACCGAGGCCGCGCTGGCCGACGACCGGGACCACTGGACGGTCCTGACCAGCTACATGAGCCGCATGGTCGAGGCGGACACCAGCGCGATGACGCTCGCGCTGGCAGGGAGGTTCACCCCGACCGAGGACATGTTTGCCCTGGCCGACCGCTCCGCCCAGCTGCTGGCCCGGCTCTTCGACCGGGTCGGGGACGTGCTCCGCCCTGAGGTCGTGATGCACGACCTCTCGCTGGCCTTCGAGCTGGTGGCAGCCATCAAGACCACTAGCCCCGGGCGCACCCAGGAACTGCGCCAGCGGTACCTGGCAGTGATCATGGATGGGCTACGGGCGCCGGGCGCAGGCCCGCTGCCCGGCCCCCCGCCTGCCTGGCCGGACATCAGCGAGCGCTGGCAGCCCAGCGCCCAGGCCGCGCAATCGCCGCGGCGTGGCTAGCCCGGCGGGCCTGCCACATCGGCGAGCAGGTTCTCGTGCCAGGTCAGCACCATGGAGCCCGCGACCTGGTAGGCGTGCGCCGGGGGCCCGAAGGCGGCGGTGACCCGCGCCAGCGGCAGGCCGCCCCGGCCCGGGCTCAGCACCGCGAAGTCGGCGTAGTGCAGCGCGGGGTCATACCACGCTCGCTGCGCCTCCCACTGGCTGGCCGCCATGTGGCCGCCCTGCGGGGAGACGGCCAGGACGGTGACGCGGGTGCCGCTGCCCAGCGTGATGCTGGCGCCCTGCCAGTAGCCGCCGATCCCGTATCTCAGGTGATGGCTCGCGAGCCACTCGGCCACCGCGTGGTACTGGGGCGGGACCGGGCGCCGGCTGGCGTTGTACGCGAGGTTCGCCGCGTAGCCGGCGCCGACCGCGACCATCACCGTCACCAGCCCGGCGGCGGCGATCCGCCGGATCCCGGGCTGCTTGCGGGCGGCGGCCAGCCTGGCCAGCCTGGGCGGCAGCAGGCGCCCGGCCAGCACCGCCGTCATGGGGAGCACGCCGGCGATCTCCCGCATGTTGATGCCGTTGGCGCTGAACCCGCTGGAGATGTACGCCGCGATGACCACCAGCACGGCCACGGGCAGGGCCGCGAGTACGAAGTCCGGCTGGCGGTAGCACCGGCGCAGGGCGATTCCCAGGGCCCAAGCCGCCAGCGCGACCCCGGCCAGGTGCAGCGCGCCGGTGGCCACCTTCGGCCCGGCATGGTCGCCGTAGAACCCCGGGTTCGGCCCGGAAAAAGCGCCGAAGAAGTCGGCGCCGAACAGCACCAGCAAGCCCTTGCCCGCGTTAACCGTGTGCGGCAGCAGGGCGGCGGACAGGTGGAGAGTGGAGGTGACGGGATGGACAATGAACCCGCCGCTGCTGCGGATGAGACGCAGCGCCAGCCAGGCGACGGCGGCGGACGCCGCCGCGGACCCGGCCAGCGCGAGCTCGAACCGCCGCGGCTGCCCCGAGCGGCGGTCCCGCAGCAGCCGCAGCAGGCAGACGATGATCACCGGCACCGTGCCCTCGAGCAGCGTCGCCGTGTCGGCGGTCGCGGCGGCCGCGAGGATCAGCCCGGCCAGCAGGGGCACGTACCAGCGGCGGCCGCCCCGGTCCAGGATCAGCCACATGACCAGCAGCGGGACCATCGTGCCGGTGTGGTCGGGCGACGACAGCAGCACGCTCGCGCCGACCCCGAGCGAGGGCGCGAGCATGATCCCGCCCGCCAGCAGCATCCTCGCCGCCGCCTCCCGGCCGGTCGCGCGGCCCCGGGCCAGCAGCGCCGCCAGCAGCACGAGCAGCGTGTAGGTCATGGCGGCGGCCACGTGGATCACGTCCGCGCCCAGCCCGCGGGCCAGCTCGACGAGCATGTACTGCGGCAGCTCGGTGGTGTAGAAGGACACGTCGGTCAGCAGCCAGCCGTGCAGCAGCGGGTTGCCGTGCAGCATGTCCCACGCTTCCAGCGCGTTCCCCGCCCCGTCCGAGTTCACCGGCAGCGTCCGCGACTCGCGCAGGTAGGCCAGGAACAGCAGCACGCCGACGCCGACGAACACGACGGCTGGCACCGCCGCCCGGCCGCGGCGACGCCAGGCGGATCCCGCCTGTGGCGCATCAGCCCGGGCGATCGCCTGCCGTTGTGCCGCCATGGGCTCCATAATCGCCGGCGGCCCAGCGTGCACCGCGCATTTGGCCCGGCCGTTACCGTTGCCGTCTTGTGAGCGAACCCGACCTGCCGACGGTTCTTGCTGCAGGAGAGATCCCTGAAGTCTCCGGGACTGCCCAGCCCCGCACCACCCGTGCCCTTTAACCCCCCGATGTACTCGGCCGTAAGGGGGCGCTTGCTCGGGCAGGCGACGTTCGGCGAAGCCGACAGTCGCGGGCCCGAGTGAGTGCCCCCCGTCGGAGCCGTTCGGCATAGGAATTTTCCCGAACGTAGAGCATGATTCACCCATGGCGAACCTCAGCTCTTTGCTCACGAATTCGGCCGACGAACATCCCGACCGCCCCGCCATACGGCTGGACGATCTCGTGCTGACCTATGCGCAGTTGCGCGACGCGGCGGGCCGGGCGGCAGCGCTGCTGAGGTCGCTCGGAGTCGAGCCGGGGGACCGGGTCGGGCTGATGCTGCCGAACATCCCGGCCTACCCGGTCGCCTTCTACGGCGCGCTGGCCGCCGGAGCGATCGTGGTGCCGATGAACCCGCTGCTGAAGAGCCGGGAAGTCGCCTACTACCTGGGCGACTCGGGCGCCAAGGTGGTGGTCGCCTGGCAGGGCGCCGCCGCCGAGGCCGCCAAGGGCGCCGCCGACGTCGGCGCTCAGGCGGTCCAGGTTGACGACGCGGACCTCAGCTCCCGGCTGGACGGCCTGTCCCCGGTGAGCAGCTGGGCGGACGCGGACGGCAATGACGACGCGGTGATCCTCTACACGTCGGGAACCACAGGCAAGCCGAAGGGCGCCGAGCTCACTCACGACAACCTGACCAGCAACGCCTCGCTCACCGCCAGGACACTGCTGAAGAACTCGACCGGCGACGTGATGATGGGCTGCCTGCCGCTGTTCCACGTCTTCGGGCTGACCTGCGGCCTGAACGGCACGCTGTCAGTCGGCGGCACGCTGACGCTGCTGCCGAGGTTCGACCCGGGCAAGGCCCTGCAGATCATCGAGCGGGACAGGGTCACGATCTTCGAGGGCGTGCCGACGATGTACAGCGCGATGCTGCATCACCAGGCCGATCCCCGGCCCGACACCTCGTCGCTGCGGCTGTGCGTCTCCGGCGGCGCCGCCATGCCGGTGGAGGTGCTGCGCAACTTCGAGCGGGAGTTCGACTGCATGATCCTGGAGGGCTACGGGCTGTCGGAGACCTCACCGGTCGCGTCGTTCAACCACCCGGACAAGGTCCGTAAGCCCGGCTCGGTCGGCACCCCGGTCGAGGGAGTCGAGATGCGGCTGGTGGACGGCGACGGCAACGACGTGCCCCCCGGCGAGGTCGGCGAGATCGCGATCCGGGGCTACAACGTCATGAAGGGCTACTGGGGCAAGCCGGAGGCCACGGCGGAGGCGATCCCGGACGGCTGGTTCCGCACCGGGGACATGGGCCGGGTGGACTCCGACGGCTACTACTACATCGTGGACCGCAAGAAGGAGATGATCATCCGCGGCGGGTTCAACGTGTACCCGCGCGAGATCGAGGAGGTCCTGCACGAGCACCCCGCGGTCGCCGAAGCCGCCGTGGTCGGCATCCCGCATCCCGAGCTCGGCGAGGAAATCGGCGCGGCGGTGGCGCTCAAGCCGGGCGCCAGCGCGACCGAGGACGAGCTGCGCGCGTTCGTCAAGGAGCGCGTGGCCGCGTACAAATACCCCCGGCACGTCTGGCTGGTCGATGAGCTGCCGAAGGGCCCGACCGGCAAGATCCTCCGCCGCGAGGTGCGCCCGCCGGAGCATCTGCAGTGACGGCGGGCTCGGCCAGCGGCGCCGGCCAGCCGACCGCGTCCGAGACCGCGTCCGAGGCCGCCGAGGCCGCCGGCGCGCTCGACCTGCTGCTGTCCGACGCGGCGCTCGGCATCTTCCGCCTGTTCCGGCCGGACAGCTCCGTGCTCCGGTTCGCCGGGCAGCTCGCCCGCAGGCCGCAGGTCACCGGCGGCACGATCGCGCTGCTCGCCCTGGAGCTCGGCAAGATCGTCTCTGGCAGATCCGCGGTCACCCCGCATCGCCGTGACCGGCGGTTCGCCGATCCCGCGTGGACGGAGAACCCCCTGCTCAGGCGCGTCATGCAGGCCTACCTGGCCACGGCGCAGACCGCCGAGGGACTCCTCGCCACCGCTGACCTCGACTGGCGGGACAGCGAGCGGATGAGATTCCTGCTGGCCAACCTGATCGCCGCGGGGGCGCCGAGCAACAACCCGCTCACCAGCCCCGCGGCCTGGAAGGCCGCCATCGACAGCGGCGGGCTGTCCGCCGTGCGCGGCGTCCGGGCCCTGGCGTCGGACCTGGCCGAGCCGCCGCGCGTCCCGATGATGGTGGAGCCCGGCGCGTTCGAGGTCGGCAAGGACCTGGCGGCCTCGCCCGGTGCCGTCGTGGCTCGCACCGAGGTGTTCGAGCTCATCCAGTACCAGTCCCTGACCGAGAACGTCTACCGGCATCCGCTGGTCATCGCGCCACCGATGATCAACAAGTACTACATCACCGACCTGGCCCCCGGCCGCAGCATGGTCGAGTACCTCGTCGGCCAGGGCCACCAGGTGTTCGTCATCTCCTGGCGCAACCCCGACCGCAGGCACCGGGACTGGGGGCTGGACACGTACGGCGGCGCCGTCCTGGAGGCCCTCGACGCCGCGTGCACGATCAGCCGGTCCGCCAAGGCCAGCATCTGCGCGCTCTGCTCGGGCGGGATCGTCTCGTCCATGGTCGCCGCGCACCTGAACGAGACCGGCCGGCAGGACCGGCTCGCCAGCCTCTACCTCGGCGTCACCGTCCTCGACCAGTCACGCGCGGGCACCGCCGCCGCGCTGGTGAACGAGACGACCGCCACCGCAGCGAAGACGTCATCCCGCAGCCGCGGGTACCTCGACGGCAGGTCGCTCGCCGAGATATTCGCCTGGCTGCGCCCCGACGACCTGATCTGGAACTACTGGGTCAACAACTACCTGCAGGGCCGCAAGCCCCCGGCGTTCGACATCCTGTACTGGAACGCCGACACCACCCGGCTGCCGGCTGCCCTGCACGGCGACTTCATCGAGCTGGGCCTGGCCAATGCCCTGGCCGAGCCGGGCAAGGCCACGATGCTCGGCTCTCCGGTTAACCTGTCGAAGGTCAACGTGAGCACCTACGTGGTGGCGGGCGTGGCCGACCACATCTCCCCGTGGCAGTCCTGTTACCGCAGCGCCAGGCTGCTCGGCGGCCCGGTCCGCTTCATCCTGTCCACCAGCGGCCACATCGCTTCCATGGTGAACCCGCCGGGCAACCCGAAGGCGACGTTCCAGGCCGCGGACGAGAGCCCGGCCGACCCTGCCGCCTGGCAGGCGGCGGCCTCCACGGTGGCCGGCAGCTGGTGGCCTGACTACTCGTCCTGGCTGGCCGAACGCAGCGGCGGCCAGCGCAGCGCGCCGCGCACGCTGGGCCGCGCCGCGTTCCCGCCGCTCGGGCCCGCCCCCGGAACCTACGTTCTCGACCGTTGATGCTCACGGCCGCTGAGGTACGCAGCGTCGCCGTCGGCGGCCGGCAGCTGCGCGTCGCCGTCCGGCGCGGCGACCAGAGCCGGGTGCCGCTGCTGCTGATCAACGGGATCGGGGCGAGCCTCGACCTGCTGCAGCCGCTGGTCGATGCGCTCGACCCGGCGCTCGAGGTCATCCGCTTCGACGTCCCGGGCGTCGGCGGCTCGCCGCTGCCGGCGATCCCGTACCGCTTCACCGGGCTGTGCAGGATGATCGCCCGGATGCTGTCCGAGCTCGGCTACGACGCCGTGGACGTGCTCGGCATCTCCTGGGGCGGCGGCGTGGCGCAGCATTTCGCCGCGGTGCAGCGCTCCCGCTGCCGGCGGCTGGTGCTGGTCAGCACCGCCACCGGCTCCCTCATGGTGCCGGCCAGCCCGGCGATCCTCGCGCGGATGATGACGCCCCGGCGCTACCTGGACCGCCGCTACATGGAGCGGGTCGCGCCCATCCTGTACGGCGGCAGCGCGCGGGCCGCGCCCGACCGCGTCGCCGCGGCGATGCACTCCCACCTGCGGGTGGGCTCCCCACGCGGGTACCTGTACCAGCTCACCGCCGGCGCGGCCTGGACGAGCCTGCCGTTCCTGCCGCTGCTGCGCCAGCAGACCCTCATCATGGCCGGCGACGACGACCCGATCATCCCGCTGGCCAACGCCCGCCTGATGCACCGACTCATTCCGAATTCGCGGCTGCACGTCTATCACGGCGGGCATCTCGGCCTCGTCACCGAGGCCGCGGAGCTCGCCCCCGTGGTGGACGGCTTCCTGGCCGCGCCCTGAATTGAAATAAGCACTGAGGGGAGGAGGCCCCCGTGACCGGAGCCAGCGACGCCGACTTCTATGCGCTCGAGATGCTCCTTGACGACGATGGCCGGCAGCGCCTGCACCGGGTCAGGGAGTTCATGGAAAAGTCGGTCGAGCCGGTCATCACCAAGTACTGGATCAGGGAGGAGTTCCCGTACGACCTCATCCCCGCGATCAGCCGGCTCGGCATCGCCGGCACGCTCTACTCCGGATACGGCTGCCCGGGCGGCGGCAACCTGCTCGACGGCATGATCGCGATGGAGATCGCCCGGGTGGACTCCTCGATCGCGACGTTCATCGGCGTGCACGGAGGCCTGGCGATGGGCTCGATCTACCTGTGCGGCTCGCCGGAGCAGAAGGAACGCTGGCTGCCCGCGATGGCGCGGATGGAGAAGATCGGAGCGTTCGGGCTCACCGAGCCGGACGTAGGGTCCGGCGCCGCTCGCGGCCTCACCACCACCGCCCGCCGTCACAACGATGAATGGATACTGAACGGCCAGAAGAAATGGATCGGCAACGCGACGTTTGCCGACTATGTCATTATCTGGGCGCGTGACACCGAGGATAACCAGGTCAAGGGCTTCGTGGTGGAGAAAGGCGCCGCCGGGTTCTCCGCCGTCAAGATGCGCGACAAGATGGCGCTGCGGGTCGTGCAGAACGCGCACATCACCCTCGACGACGTCGTGGTGCCGGAAGCCAGCCGGCTGCAGCAGGCCAACTCGTTCCGCGACACGGCCGCCGTGCTGCGGCTGACCCGCGCGGGCGTGGCGTGGATGGCCACCGGCTGCGCCCGCGGCGCCTACGAGCACGCGCTGGCCTACGCCCGCCAGCGCCAGCAGTTCGGCCGGGCCATCGCAGGCTTCCAGCTCGTGCAGGATCTGCTGGTCCGGATGCTCGCCAACGTGACCGCGTCGGCCTGCCTGTGCGCCCGGCTGTCCCAGCTGCAGCAGGACGGCCTGGCGGAGGACCAGCACTCGGCGCTGGCCAAGGCCTTCTGCACGGCGCGCATGCGCGAGAGCGTCGGCTATGCCCGCGAGCTGCTCGGCGGCAACGGCATCCTGCTGGAGAACCATGTGGGCAGGTTCGTCGCCGACGCCGAGGCCATCTACTCCTACGAGGGCACCCGCGAGATGAACACGCTCATCGTCGGCCGCTCCATCACCGGTACCGGCGCCTTCGTCTGACCCGCCGCGGACTGAGCGCCCCCGCGCGTCGCCGGGAGCCGGCTGGGTCCGGCCGCGCGACGCCTCATCGGTACTCGGTGCCGGTTGAGGCGGCGCTGCCGGGCGGGCCAGGGCCAATGGTCGGTGAGAGGCTGCCTGGAGCCGGCCCGGCAGCGCCAGCTTGCGTGCGGGAGACGCCGTTCCACTATCTGCACGGCCCCGGTCGGCACCTGGTTCAATCGCGGAGCGCAATTTTCCGCGGCGGTCAGGATGGCTTCCGGGTGAGGACCGCCTTGCCGCGGAGCGCCCGGCCGGCGAGCGCCCGGAAGGCGTCGGCGGTCTGCTCCCAGTCCAGGGTCAGGCCGATGCGGCTCTCCGACTGAACTCAGCCGGACAGCCCGGCCGCTGATCACCTCGTGCCGTGCGCCGTCGCCGGCCCCGGTGGCGGCGCTTGCAAAACGGGGTGTATCAGGGCACCCCCGGCGTCCTCTTACCAGATGTGGTCACCGGAACCGGCCTGGCACGTATCTGGCCGCGCCGGCCGGGGCTGCATGCGGGCCTGGCCGGGCACGGGGGCGGGCCGGGAGCCCGGCCGGCAGAGGGGCAGGCCGGGAGCCCGGCCCGCAGGGGGGCAGGCCGGGGATCCTCCCGGCCTGCCCGGCCAGGCACGCGACTACGGGTGCGCGGCTACCGGGCGCGCGGTCAGCCGCTGTCAGCCGGTGAACGCAGCGCGTCGGCCCGGTCGGCGAGGGCCCGGACCTCATCGGCCACCCGCGGCCACACGGGCTGGGGAAGATCGTGCCCGACCCCCGGGAGGATGACGAGCAGGGCGCCGTCGATCGCCGCCGCGGTGCGCAGGCGGCGGCCGGGCGCAGCAGCGGATCCGCGTCGCCGTGCAGCACGAGTGCTGGCACCCGGAGCTCGGCCAGCCGCCCTCCGTGCCAGGTGGCGCCGACCTGGCGGCTCTGCGCGCGAGTGTCGCGGACGCCGCTGATCACGTCACGCTCGATCCGCGCCCGGGCCGCCGCCTCGTCGAACGGGTAGCCCGGCGAGGCCACCGCCCGGGCGAGCGCGAGGCCGAGGGCGATATCGCCGTCTCGCCCCTCGGGGAACTTCATCCGCGCGAACCTGGCCACAGTCCCCAGGTGCACATAGCGTGCCGCCCGGATGCCGCTGACGTCGCTGGGCAGCGAAGCCGATGAGGTGATGCTGCGGACCCGTCCGGGGTGGCGCAGCGCGATGCGCTGGACCAGCTGGCCGCCCATCGACGCGCCGAACAGGTGCGCGGAATCCCAGCCCAGGGCGTCCAGGACGGCCACCGCGTCGTCGGTCATGTCCTCCGCGGTGTACGCCGCAGGGCGCCTGCGCAGCAGCGCCGCGACCGGGCCGCCCCACCCGGTGTCCGGAAGGCGAGAGGACTCGCCGGCGTCCCGCTGGTCGAAGGCCACCACGTGAAAGCCGCGGCCGACCAGCCCGTCGACGAACCCCTGCGGCCACCAGAACCTCGAGACGCCCAGGCCCATCACCAGCAGCAGCGGGTCACCCCCGGCGCCGCCGAGGTCCTCGAACGCGATGTCAACGTCGCCGTTGCGGGCGTACCGGGTCGATCCGCATCCGGCGGTTGTCATCGCGGTCCTCCGCATCGTTTGCAAACGCTGTTCGCGAACTATGATAGGGGCTTGCGCACGGTGTTCGCAAACGAGGACTGGACGCACGAGGGACCGGGACCGTGAGGACTGGACGCAGGAGGGACCGGGGAAGGTGAGGCCGGGATGACAACCGGGCGATCCGGCGACGCCATCTGGCTTCGGCCCGAGCACGCTGCGGTGGGGCGGCCCGCGCAGCGCAGCCGCGCGGAGATCACCGCCGCGGCCGTCGCGATCGCCGACCAGGACGGCCTGGACGCCGTCTCGATGCGGCGGGTCGCTGCCGAGCTCGGGACCGGCGCGGCCTCGCTCTACCGATACGTCGACACCCGTGAGGATCTGCTCGACCTGATGACCGACGCGACAGCGGCGGAGTACGCCTTTGCCGCGCCGAGCGGGGACTGGCTGGCCGATCTCGTCGATGTCGGGCGGCAGGCACGGGTGATCATGCGGCGGCACCCGTGGCTGGCCGCCCTCGTCCTCACCCGTCCCGTGCTGGGACCCAACGGCCTCACCCTGCTCGAGCACGTCCTCGACGTGCTCGGCCCGCACCCGGCGGACATCGCCGCCAAGGTCGAGGCGTTCGCCATGCTCAACGCCGTCACGGCGGTCTTCGTGGGCAGTGAGCTGGCCGGCGGCTCAGCGGCGCAGCAGCGAAACGCCGCTTACCTGCAGCACGCCGTCACGTCGGGCGAGCGCCCGCGGCTCGCCCGGCTGCTCGCGCAGGCACCGGCAGCGACGGCCGGCACCGCGGACCGGTACGGCGACATCCTCAGCCGGATCCTGGCTGGCCTGCTGCCAGCGGAGCCGCCGCCGGCAGGACCGGCTCAGCCCGGCGGCGATCAGGCCACGAAGATGCAGAAGGGGTGCCCTGCCGGATCTGCGTAGACCCGCAGCGGCTCGTCCGGGTCGTCGAAGCGGTCCAGGAGCAGCCTGGCGCCCAGGGCCAGGGCACGCTCGTGCTGGGCCTCGAGGTCCTGCGGCGTGGCAACGGTCAAATCCAGGTGCATCTGCTGCGGGATCGGTCCCGAGGGCCACGTTGCCTCCAGGAACCCAGCCACCTGCTGGAACGCCAGCCGGGTCGTGCCTGCGGAGTCCCGCAGCACTAGCCAGTCCTCCCCCCGCGCATCCGGCTCTCCGAGGGACGGAGGCTCATCCCCGGGCCGGTAGCTGAAGCCGAGTAGCTCACGGTAGAACTCCGCGAGTGCCCGCGCACTCATGCAGTCCAGGACCACTTGCCGGAGCTGGGGGAATCCCTGCTGGGCTGTCATCGGACCACCTCCGCTGGCAGTTTACGAATCCGGGCACGGATGCCGGCTACGAATCCTGGCCGCCGAGCCGCGCGGCCTGCGCCTGCAGGTAGCGCTGCTCGGGGATGCTGGTGGTCCGCCGCGCGGCGCGGGTGAACGCGGCGCGGGCGGCGCCGCGGTCGCCGGCCAGTTCCAGCAGGTGCGCGCGGACGGCGTCGGCCCGGTGGCTGCCCGAGACCCGTCCGTCACCGTCCAGGGTGGCGAGCAGCTCGAGGCCGGCCCGCGGTCCCCGTACCATCGCGACGGCCACCGCGCGGTTGAGCGTGACCGCGGGCCCGGGCGCCAGGCGTTCCAGCAGCCCGTACAGCGCGAGGATCTGCTGCCAGTCGGTGTCTTCCGCGCGGGCGGCCTCGTCGTGGATCGCGGCGATGGCGGCCTGGATCTGGTACGGGCCGAGCGGGGCACTCGCAAGCGTCTTGCTGAGCAGTCCGATGCCCTCGCTGATCGCCTCGGCGTCCCACTGCCTGCGGTCCTGTTCGGCGAGCGGGACCAGGGTCCCGTCCGGCCGGGTGCGCGCCGCGCGCCGGGCCTCGGTGAGCAGCATGAGCGCCAGCAGCCCGGTGACCTCGCCGTCGCCGGATAGCAGCGCGTGCACGGCGCGGGTCAGCCTGATCGCCTCGGCGGTCAGCTCAGCGCGGTGCACCCCGGGACCTGAGCTGGCCGTGTATCCCTCGTTGAAGATGAGATAGAGAACGTGCAGCACGACCGGCAGCCGGCCGGAGCGTTCGGGCTGCGATGCCATGGCGAACCCGGCGCCGCTGGCCTTGATCCGCTGCTTGGCCCGGCTGATCCGCTGCGCCATGGTCGGCTCGGGTACCAGGAACGCCCGGGCGATCTCCGCGGTGGTCAGCCCGCCCACCGCGCGCAGCGTGAGCGCGACCTGTGACGCCGGCGCCAGCGCGGGGTGACAGCACAGGAAGAGCAGCGTCAGCGTGTCGTCCTGCTCGGCGTCGCCGTCGCCCGGCAGCGGTCCTTCCGGACCGGCCGGGGGCTCCAGCGCCGCCACGGTGGCTTCCCTGCGCCTGCGCGCGGCCTCGCTGCGCCACTGGTCGGTCAGCCGCCGGGACGCGACGGTGATGAGCCAGCCCTTCGGGTTCTCCGGCACGCCGCTCACGGGCCACTGCACGCTGGCGACGAGCAGCGCCTCCTGGACCGCGTCCTCGCAGGCGTCGAACTGCCCGTAGCGGCGGACGAGCGTGCCGAGGACCTGCCGCGCCAGCGGGCGCAGCAAATCCTCCAGGCCGCGATCGGTCATCTGGCCGTACCCCGTCGCCCCCGCCTACACGTCCTCGATCGTGGTGTGCATGACTGCCCGGACCTCCATCGCGAAGTACCGGGCGTCCGGCCAGCGGGCAGCGATCTCCACGGCCCGGTCCTCGGTCTCGCAATCGACCATGAGGTAGCCGGCCATCTGCTCCTTCGCCTCGGCGAACGGGCCGTCGGTGACGGCGGGCACGCCGTCGCGGACGCGGACGGTCTTGCTGTTCGATGCGTCGGCCAGTGCTTCCCCGCCGGCCAGCTCGCCGGACTCGCGGAGCTCGGTCATGATCTGGTCGACCTCGCCGAACAGGGCGGTCCGCTCCTCCTCCGACCAGGACTCGTAGGTGGCGGGGTTGTTGTAGATCAGCAGCATGTACTTCACGCCGAAACTCCTCATCGTGTAGGGCACCCGGCCGGGTGCCTGTCGTCAACTGGTCGGAGCTCACACCGGGTTCTCGACAATAGAGTTCTCGACAATCTGAGCCGCGCCGGATGCCGAGATCGCGGGACCGGCCGGGCGGGGTCAGCCCGACGCCTGCGCCAGCGCCTTGCGCACCGCGGTGGTCAGGGCAGGCTGCGGGAACCAGCCGTCGTTGCGGAACAGGATCTTCCCGGTGGCCGAGACGAGCTCGATCCAGGGCTGGTCCTGGACGCCGTAGCCGTCCGCCAGCTGCCCGTAACGGTTGACGACCACGGGATATCCCGGGCCGCCGTGCAGCCCGGCCAGGAACGACGGGAGTGCCGACGGCGACGATTCGGTGCTGGCCTCATCGACGGCAACGACCTGCGGCCAGCCACGGGCCCTGGCGGCCCGCTGGTAGCCGTTCAGTGTCAGCAGCTGCTGGGCGAGATTGCTGTTCTCATCGACCCAGGTGGCGAAAAACACCACCAGGTGGGCGTGGCCGGCACCGAACATCACCGTCCGGCCGGCCGCCCGGCCGCCGGCCACCGGCAGCGCGGCGGCGGCCGCCGGGCCGATTCCCGGCAGGTAGCGCAAGCTGACCGAGTGGGTGATGCCCGGGTGCCCGGGCAGCACCCCGGCGGTCGCGTCGGCCAGCACCTGGGCCTGCTGGCCGGGCGCCGCGTAGGCCATCTGGGTGAGGAAGACCGACTGTTCCCGGCCGTCCGGGCGGATCAGGTAGATGGCCGGCTCGTGGTCAATGTTGCCGTTGATCGCCTTGACGTAGACGTGGTAGTCCTTCCACACCTGCGTCAGCTGGCCGAGCGAGCCGGTGAGGAACTCCCAGCTGTGCATCATGCCGTGCGCCGCGGAGTAGGCGCGCACGTCCGAAACCCGGGTGGCCTTCGGGTTGGCATCGATCCCCACCAGCTGAACCCGGTTGCCCGCCGCTCCCATCAGCCGCGCGGCCTGCAGCATGCTGGTAGTCGTCAGCGGGCAGATCGTCGAGCAGCGCGAGTCCACGAACGCCAGCAGGACGGCTTTGCCGCGGAACTGCGCGAGCGACACGGTCCGGCCGAACTGGTCCTGCAGCCGCAAGCCCGGCGCCGGCCTGCCGCCCAGCGGGGTGCCGGGATCGACCGCCGGGTTCGCCGCCAGCGCGCCCGAGGACATTGCCGGTGCCGCGGGCTGCTGCCCGCAGCCGGCCACGGCAGCCGCCAGGGCGAGCAGCGCCAGGCCCGCTGCCGCGGCGATCCGCGCCCGGCGCGGAGGCCGGCGTCGGAGCCGTTCGGGAAAAAATCTCATCGCGCGCTGCCCGCCCAGGCGAGCACCTCCCCGGCGTGCGCGTCGGGAGGGAAGACCGGGTAGAAGACCTTCTCGATGACGCCGCCGCTGACGACAAGGGTGAGCCGCTTGAGCAGCGACCTGCGCCCGCCGCCCTCGTACTCGCTCGCCAGGTCGATTTCGAAGGTGGGCAGCGTGAGCGCATCGGTGAGCGTGAGGCTGGCGTCGCTGAGCAGCGGGAACGGCAGCCGCAGCCGGGTCGCTGCCTCCCCCTGGTAGCCGGTGGACTGGGTGGACAGCCCGGCCACCGCCGCGCCGAGCGCCGCCAGCTCGGTCGCGTGGTCGCGGAAGCCGCACGACTCCGGCGTGCAGCCGCGGGCCCCGGGTATCTCGTCCCAGCCGTCGGGGACCGGGACGCCGGGCAGCCCGGTCATCGGGTAGGCGTAGATGATCAGCCGGCTGAAGCCGTCGGGCACGGTGTCCACCCGCATCGCCCCGCCGCCCGTGGAGGGCAGGGTGACCGGCGGCATGGCCATCCCGGTCAGGTGCGCCGCAGCGCCGTCATCCTCCGGAACCGGCAGGTCAGCGGGAAGCTGGGTCGGATCAAACGCCATTGCGACCTCTCGCCTTCCCTGCCCGGCTGGTGACCACGGCAACTCCACCACGACAACTCCACCACGACAATAGCCGCCGCCTCCGGGGCCGCTGCGGCAGGATGCTGGGGTGCCTACCCACATCGCGCTGCTGCGCGGCATCAACGTCGGCGGCCGCAACAAGGTCGCCATGGCTGACCTGCGCGACATCGTTGCCTCGCTCGGTCACGCCGACGTCGCCACCTACATCCAGAGCGGGAATGTCGTGTTCACCTCGGATGAGGCCGACACGGCGCGGCTCGCGGCGGGGCTGGAGAAGGCGATAGCCGACAGGCTGGGAGTCGCACCCGGAGTCGTCGTGCTGACCCGCGAGGAACTGGCGCAGGTGGCGCGCGACAACCCGTACGCCAGCGAGCCGAACCCGAAGTTCGTGCACGTGATCTTCCTGCCCGAAGACCCGGAGCCGGGGATGGCCGCCAGCCTGGCGCAGGCCCAGCAGCAGGCGGCCGGGAAGGGCAGCCGGGACACTGTCGCGCTCATCGGGCGCGCGGTCTTCCTGCGCACGCCGGATGGGTTCGGCACCAGCGAGCTGGCCAAGCTGCTCGGCCGGGCCGGCGGCCCGATGTCCGCCCGCGGCGCAGGCACCGCGCGCAACTGGGCCACGGTCACCAAGCTGCTAGCGCTCTGCGACGCCTGACGGCACAGCGCATGGAAAGTCGAGATGATCATGGTTGAGGCGTGGGCGCGGCCGGCGCGAGCCGGTAGTGGTAGCGGTGGTGGTCGGCGAAACCGCAGCGGTAGTAGAGCGCGCGGGCGGCGGCGTTCTCTTCCTCGACCTGCAGGAAGATACGCTTGGCTCCGCGCGCCGCGGCCTGCGCGGCCAGGCCCGCGGTGACCGCGGTCGCCAGGCCGGCCCGCCGCCAGGCTGGCTCGACGTCGATCGCGGTGATCCCGCCCCACCCGCCGGCCAGCGACAGCCGGCCGGTCGCGACGGTCCGGCCGTCGCGGCGGACGCTGGCGAACATCTGGGCCTGGCGCTGACATCAGCACCGGCACGGCATTCGCGGGCAGCGGCTGACCCATGAAGTGGTAGAGCCGCAGCCACTCGTCGTCCGGCTCGGCGGCGAGCGTCATCCCGACGTCCCGCTGGTGGCCGGCGATGGCCTCGCTGCCCGCCGTCATGACCATGACCGGGATCCGCGGCGCCGACCAGCCGCACCGGACCAGCAGGTCATCGAGGGCCGTCGCGCCGGCCTGCAGGCCGCGGGCGATGACGATCATGGGGGTCAGGCCGCGCCGGGAGTACCAGGTCACGACCTCGGCGACCGCGCGTTCGGCTGGCATGCCCGGATCGCCGAGCGGCAAGGCCGAGTTCGCCCGTCCGGTGAACCCGCCGGCGGCCCGCAGCAGCCAGTCGCCGAGGCGCTCCTGCTCCAGCCCCTGCCAGTGCAGGGCCGACATCCGCTCGAAGACGGATACCCCTGGATCCATCCCCCGCATTATCCCGGCTCGTCCGGCACGCGATAAGGCCCCTCCATCTCATGCATGGAGGGGCCTTCGCCCATTGTGTCCGCGGGCGGCCCCATCTCCCGGCACCGACACGCGGGGCGGCAGCCGCGCGCGTCCCGGCGCCCGGCGGGCAGGCCCGGCCCCGGCGGGCAGGCCCCGGCCCCCGGCGGTCACGCAGACGGGCCCGGCCCGGGCGGCCCGTCGTTGCTCCCGTAGGACAGGGCGGACACCTGGGCGCCGAACGCGTCGAGCTCGGCCGCGCTGAGCACCCGGGGCGACCCGAGGCGGCTTGCCCGGTAGTAGAGCTCGGCCAGCCACTCGAGCATGCGGGCCCGGTCGTAGGCCTGCTCGATGTCCTTCCCGACCGTCACCGCCCCGTGGTTCTGCAGCAGCGCGCCGTGCCGGTCCGCCAGCGCCGCGCGCAGCCCGTCCGCGAGTTCGCTCGTGCCGAACGTCGCGTACGGAACCACCCGGATAGGCCCGCCGAGGAGCCCGATCGTGTAGTGGATCGCCGGCAGCCCGGGGCAGGTGGTCGCGACCGCGGTCGCGAACATCGAGTGGGTGTGCACCACCGCCCGCGCCGCCGTCTGCTGGTAGGCAGCCAGGTGCATGGGAAGCTCGGACGACGGCCGCAGCGGCAGAGCCAGCGGGCGTCCGGCCACGCTGACCACGCACAGCTGCTCGGGCCGGAGCGTCTCATAGCGGCAGCCGCTGGGCGTGATGACGACCAAGTCGCCGGCCCGCGCGCTCACGTTGCCCGACGTGCCGATGACCAGCCCGTCGGCAACCATCCGCCGGGCGCAGTCCACCACCGCGGCCCGCAGCGCGTCGCTGATGAACCCCGCGGGATCGCTGCCTGCCGTGCCGCTCATCTGCCCCTGCCTTCGCATCATGACCGCGTCTCGTGACCGCCGGCTCAAAACGCTAGCCTGCTGGCCTATGGCACCGAAGAGGCGGCGGCGGTTTCATGCGTAACGGCGACGTGTCCTTCTGGTGGCACGCCCGCGGCGGCTTCCCGCCGCGCCGGCCGTCACTGCCCGGCCCGGCCGAGGCGGACGTCTGCATCGTCGGCGCCGGCTACACCGGGTTGTGGACCGCCTGGTACCTGGCCCGCGCCCAGCCCGGCCTGCGGGTGATCGTGCTGGACGCCGCGTTCGCGGGCTTTGGTGCCTCGGGGCGGAACGGCGGCTGGCTGACCGCGGCGCTGCCCGGCTCCCGCGACCGGTACGCCCGCGGCCCGCGCGGCCGGGCCGGCGTCCTGGACATGCAGCGGCAGCTCCAGCAGACCGTGGACGAGGTCGCCGAGGTCTGCGCCGCCGAAGGCATCGACGCCCAGCTGGTCAAGGGCGGCAACCTGAGCGTCGCGTTCACCGCCGCCCAGCACCAGCGGCTGCGTGATTCGCTGCGGCGCGACCGCGCCTGGGGGCTGGAGGAGGCTGACGTCCGTTACCTCGCCCCCCGTGAGCTTTCCGGACGGATTATTCTCCCTAACGCACGAGGCGCACTCTTTTCACCGCACTGCGCCCGGGTGCAGCCGGCCCGGCTGGTAGCCGGGCTTGCCGACGCAGCCGAGCGCCGCGGGGCGGAGATTCTACGAGGCGACGCCGGTGACCGGCATCGAGCCGCACTGCGCCCGCACCGTGTTCGGGGACGTCACCGCCCGGTACGTGCTCCGCGCCACCGAAGGCTTCACCGCGCGGCTGCCTGGCCAGCGCCGGGCCCTGCTGCCCATGAACAGCTCGATGATCGTGACCGAACCGCTCGGCGACGACGTGTGGAAGGAGATCGGCTGGGCCGGCTGCGAGACGCTGGGCGACGAGGCGCACGTCTACATGTACGCGCAGCGCACCGCGGACGGGCGCATCGCGATCGGCGGGCGCGGGGTCCCCTACCGGTTCGGCTCCGGCATCGATGACCGGGGTGTGACCCAGCCCGGAACGGCCGAATCGCTCAGCCAGACCCTGCGCAGCCTGATCCCGCAGGTGGGCGAAGCCCGCGTCGAGCACGCCTGGTGCGGGGTGCTCGGCGTGCCCAGGGACTGGTGCGCCACGGTCTCGCTCGACGAGGCGACCGGCCTTGGCTGGGCGGGGGGCTACACCGGCCACGGCGTGGCGGCAGCCAACCTGGCCGGCCGCACGCTGGCCGACCTCGTGCTGCGCCGGGACACCCCGCGGACGGCGCTGCCCTGGGTGAACCACCGGGCCCGGCGGTGGGAGCCGGAGCCTGCGCGCTGGCTCGGCGTCCGCGGGCTGTATTCCTCCTACCGGCTCGCCGACAGGCTGGAGAACGGCGAGTCGGGAAAGACGTCGCTGGTAGCCCGCGCCGCCGATGCCATCGCCGGGCCTCCGTGAACCGGGTGCTGGGTAGCCTTCAGCCGTTCGGGAAAGCGATCTGGCCGGGGAAGGGACGTGGCCAGACTTTTCCTGGCGGGTGTCGATTCCGGTCTTCCCCGTTCGTGAACACGGATGAGAGGCCGTCATGGTGCCGGCCCCGACATGAGGAGAAGCGACATGAAGCAGTACCTGCTCGCCGTGCACATGGTCGAGGGAGAGCCCATCCCGTCCGAGGAGGAGATCCAGAAGATGTACAAGGCGGTCGACACCTTCAACGCCGAGGTCAGGGCGGAGGGCGCGTGGGTGTTCGCCGGCGGCCTGCACCCGGCGTTGACGGCGACGGTCGTCCGCGCTCAGGGCGGCCAGGTGGTCACCACCGACGGGCCGTTCGCCGAGACGAAGGAGCAGCTGGGCGGGTTCTGGGTGATCAAGGCTCCCGACCTGGACGCGGCGCTCGGCTACGCAGCCCGCGGGTCGGCGGCCTGCGGCGGCCCGGTCGAGGTCCGGCCGTTCCAGGACATGCCCGAGGAGTAGAGCGTGGCACGCGCGGACGCCGCCGCGATCGAGCGGGCGTACCGGGAAAGCTCGGGGCGTGCGGTCGCGACCCTGGTCCGCCTCTTCGGCGACATCGACCTCGCCGAGGAGGCGGTCCAGGAAGCGTTCGCCGTGGCCACCGCGCGCTGGCCCGCCGACGGGGTGCCGCCCAACCCCGGCGGCTGGATCGTCACCACTGCCCGCAACAAGGCGCTGGACCGCCTGCGCCGGGAGTCAAGCCGCTACAGCCGTGAGACGCAGGCGGCCCTCATGAACATCGACGCCGGGCAATCCGGCCATGGGCCATCCGAGGTGGGACCGGTGCGTGATGACCGCCTGCGCTTGATCTTTACCTGCTGTCACCCGGCGCTCGCCGCCGAGGCACAGCTCGCGCTTACCCTGCGGCTCATCGCCGGGCTGCAGACGCCGGAGATCGCCCGCGCTTTCCTGGTGCCCGAGGCGACCATCGCGCAGCGCCTGGTCCGGGCCAAGCGGAAGATCCGCGCCGCCGGGATCCCCTATCGGATCCCGCGTGACGCGGAGCTGCCCGACCGGCTCCTGTACGTGCTGGCGGTCATCTACCTCGTCTTCAACGAGGGGTACACGGCCTCGGCTGGCGACGTTCTGATCCGTTCCGAACTGTGCGCCGAGGCCATCCGGCTGGCCAGGCTGCTGGCCGAGCTGATGCCCGACGAGCCCGAGGTCGCGGGCCTGCTGGCCTTGCTGCTGCTGACCGAGGCGCGCCGCCGGGCCCGCACCGGGCCGGACGGCTCGCTGGTCCTGCTGGCTGACCAGGACCGCAGCCAGTGGGACCACGCCATGATCGCCGAGGGCCAGGATCTGGTCCGGGCGTGCCTGCGCCGCAACCGTCCGGGGCCCTACCAGCTGCAGGCAGCGATCAACGCCGTGCACAGCGACGCGCCGGCCGCCGCGCAGACGGACTGGAAGCAGATCCTCGCGCTCTACGACCAGCTGATGGCGGTGGCGCCCACTCCCGTCGTGGCCCTGAACCGCTGCGTTGCCTTCGCCGAAGTGCACGGCCCCGGGCCCGCGCTCGAGCTCGCCGACCGGCTCGGTCTCGACGGCTATCACCTGTTCCACTCGACCCGCGCGGACCTGCTGCGCAGGCTGGGGCGGCCCGGTGACGCCAGGCGCGCCTACGACGCGGCCATCGCCTGCGCCGCCAACCACGCCGAGCGGTCCTTCCTCCAGGCCCGGCGGGACAGTCTCTGACGTTCACCGAAGCCGGAGGCCGTTACGTGGTCTCGGGCTGTGTCAGGGCTGCTGCGCGGGCGGCGGCCAGGTCCTCGAAGCCGGTGATGCTCACGATCAGCCCGTCGCTGACCCGCAGAAGCTGGTAGATGACGTCCGGCGGGATGGGCCGTGCGCCCACGGCCTGGCGAGCGACCGCGAGGCCGATCACGACGGCATCATTTTGGACCTCGGCGGCGGTGACCTGACCGCGGGCCCCTCGGCTCAGCTGGTTTTGGTACCACGCGAGCACCTGGTCCCGGTTCGTGCAGCCCTCGGGTCCGCCGCCCCAGTGCACCTCCGGATGCAGCAGCGAGGCGAACAGCTCGAGGTCGGCTGTGTCGTAAGCGACGCGGAGGTGCTCGGCGATCTCGCGCAGCAGCTCGCCGCCGGGCGACGACGGCTCGCCGGATTCCTCCGGCTGATCGTCGTCCTGGGTCTTGTCCTCGTCGTCCCGGGTCTCGTCCTCGCGGACGCCGTAGGCGCGCAGCACCCCGGCGACCGCCGGGCTCGGGGGCTTGTCGGTGATCCAGGCCCCTTCGCGTCCGGCGCCGGCGTCAAGCAGGATGCGCACCGTTTCGGCCCAGTCGCCGCTGGCGTTCGGCCGTTCGCCGCTGCCGACCGTGGCGAAGGCGAGCGGGGTGCTGTCGAAGCGGCCGTCCCGGGCGTCGACGTCGGCTCCGCGGTCGAGCAGGATGCGGACTGTAGCGGCCCGGCCCTCGTAGGCGGCCGTGTGCAGGGCAGTCTCTCCGAGGTCGTTGCGGGCGTCCACGGGGAAGCCGAGGTCGAGCATCAGCGAAACCGCAGCGGTCCGCTCCTGGACAGCAGCCTCGACGAGGGCGGCACGGTCGGAATCGGACAGCTGCCCGGGCAGGCCGGGGTACTCGGCGAAGAGTTGTTCGGCTTCGGTGCGGTCTGCCCGCGCGCAGGCGCCAATGAACCGGTCGATGCTGCTGACGGTGTCGCTGGCCCCATGCTTCGTCAGCACGCTGGCGACCTCAAGCTGGCCGGCCCGGACGGCACGCCGCAGCGGCGGTCCCTCGGAAGTCGCGCCATTCGGATCGGCGCCGAAGGTCAGGAGCGTCTCGACCACGGCGACCGAGCCCCTTTGCGCGGCGTCGGGAAGAACCTGGTCCGCCAGTTCAGCGACCCGCGCGGCCGGCTCGGTCCGGCTGGCCGCATCGAGCAGCAGCCGGATGGCCTCGTCGTCGCCTGCCCACGCCGCGGCCCCCAGCGCCCAGGTACCGGCGACGCTGGCGCCGTGGTCGAGCAGCAGCCGGAGGCACTCGTGGTCGCGCCAGTCCGCCGCACCGGTCAAGGAGACGCGGTCATCCGGGTCGGCGCCCCGCTCCAGCAGCAGCCGGGTGATCCCCGGGTTATTCGCGTTCACCGCGCCGTGCAGCGCTGAGCGGTAGTCGTAGCCGGGCCGCCCGCCGTTGTTCGTGCTGGGGCTGGCACCAGCGTCCAGCAGCAGCCTGGCCACCGCCGCCGTCCCGGGCGCTCGCCGGGGGTCGATGCGGTGCCAGTGCGTGTAGCAGACATACAGCAGGGGCGGCCACCCTCGCTCGTCGTCGATCTCCAGTGCGCGCGCCGGGTCGTCCGCCAGCAGTCCTGCGACCCGGTCAGCCTCGCCGGTGACCGCGGCGGTGAAGATATCCGCGCGTCCGATGGACGGGTCGGCGTCGAGAAGACCCGCGGCAAGCTCGGTGCCTTCCACGCTTGCTGTGAGAAACGCGGCAAGCCGCCGCTGGGAACCGTCTCTTGCGGCATCGACTGCGGCCTTCAGCTTCGGCCAGTTCGAGAACCCGTGCTCGCGGGCGATCACCAGCTGGGCGACGGCCAGCGTGACCGACTCTCCAGGCCGCGGGGACACCTGAGCGGCAATGCGCTCCGCCGCCCCCGGGTCGCCAAGCCGTGCGGCGTTACGGAGCTCCTTGGCCTGGCGGCGCAGCTGGTCAAGATCGGGGCGCCCTGGCAGCGAAACGGACATAGCATCTCCCTCACATGCCTGCGGTCCGCGTCCAGGCTGAGGAAGAGGTCACAGCCGACGAATGGAGCACCTGGAGGTGGACTCAGTCCTTCCCGCGGACCCGGAAGCACCCTCCCGCGCAGCACGAGCTTACGTCCAGGCGATACCGAGCTGCAGAGCGGCGCCGGCTCCCTTGCCAGCAGATTCTGCGATAGTCAGCGCTCATGGGAGCAGCATTCCCCAGGCAACGTGCCTGCGCCGGGTCCCACGTGCAGGCGAGCATCGTTTGCGGGCGGGCGGGTTGGCTGGGCTGCTGCTGGGTTATTCGGTGATGGGTTTGCCGTGGCGGTAGATGGTGCCGGCCGCACGCATGACCGCCGGTGAACCTCCCGCGCGATTTATGCGTGTCACCCACGTGAGGTCTCTCGTGACAGCTGCGCTTGCCAGCGCGGCCGTGCTCACGGCCAGCACGACAGCTCAGGCCGCACCGACCACTGCAGCCCAGCCAGCCACCGCGACCCAGCCAGCCACCGCGACCCAGCCAGCCACCGCGACCCAGCCAGCAACGACCGCCGCTGCCCGGCCCGCGGGTCCCACCACCGCCGGCTTCACGACCGTGACCAGCCCGAACATCGCGAAGTCGGACTACAACCAGCTTGACGGCGTCGTCGCGGTGTCAGGCAAGGACGCCTGGGCGGTCGGGTTCGCCAGGACGACCGGCCTGCTGTTCCACGTGCTCGTGGAGCACTGGAACGGGACTTCCTGGTCGATCCACGCCTCGGCACCGCTGCCGGCCAGCAATGACACCCGCCTGCATGCGCCGGCGGCGCTGTCCAGCAGCAACATATGGGCGGTGGGGGAGCAGTCAGCCGCGACCAGGCAGAGCCTCATCGAGCACTGGAACGGCACGTCGTGGTCCGTCGTGCCGTCGCCGTCAGCCGAGCCCTCCGGCAGCGAGCTGCTCGCGATCTCCGCCGTCTCGGCCAGCGACATCTGGGCGGTCGGCCACACGGGCGGCGCGTCATCCGGGGCCCTGATCGAGCACTGGAACGGCACCGCCTGGAGCGTGGTGACCAGCCCGGCGCTCTCCGGGTTCGGCTACCTCACCGGCGTGGCAGGCACCTCGGCAAACAACGTATGGGCCGTGGGCCGCGACGGACGTCATCCGGTTCCGGTGATCGAGCACTGGAACGGCACCAGCTGGACGACCGTCAGCCAGCCGGTCAGCGGGTACGACAGCGCGCTCAACTCGGTCTCGGCCGTCAGCGCCACCGACATCTGGGCGGTCGGCGAGCAGAATCTCAACCAGACCGTCACCGAGCACTGGAACGGCAAAGCCTGGACGCTGGTGCCCAGCCCGTCCGTCACTGCTAACAACGCGCAGGACATCATGAGCGGCGTGCGGGCGCTCGGCACCGGCGACGTGTGGGCGGTCGGCGGCACGCTGCAGAGCTTCACGACCGACCAGACCCTCGCCGAGCACTGGAACGGCACGCAATGGCAGATCGTGCCGTCCGCCAATCCGGCCGCCGGATCCAATTCACTGAACGCGGTCGCCGGATCGGCGGCGGGGCAGCCGCTGTGGGCGGTCGGGTTCGGCACGAGCGGCGGGACACCGCAGGTCACCACCCTGGTAGAGACCACCACGGGCTAGCCCGCCGCCGGCCGGCCCCGCGATTAGACAACCCCGCCGCGGCCGCTGCCGCGATGCGCCGGTCCGGTGCGCATTGCCCTCAGGGGCGGCGAATGTGATCCCATAAGGTATGCCAACCTCACCCCGATGGTCGTGCCCATCGTGACGAAACGGCTGCGCGGCGACGACGTGTCCCGCGCGGTCTTCGCTGACCTGCCCGCCCGCTATGACCAGCTGGCGTACCTGCTGTCGTTCGGCCAGGACCGGCGCTGGCGCGGCGCCGTGGTTGACCGCGTCGCTGCCGCCAGGCCGCAGCGGGTGCTCGACGTCGCCACCGGCCCGGCGGGCATCGCCCTGGCCGTGGCCGCGCGCACCGGAGCGCAGGTGGTCGGCGTCGATCTCAACGAGCCCATGCTGCGGGCCGGCGCGGCGAACGTGCAGCGGGCAGGCCGCCGCGGCCAGATGGGGCTGGCGGTCGCGAATGCCTGCCAGCTCCCGTTCGACGACGCGAGCTTCGACGCGGTGATCTTCTCCTACCTGCTGCGCTACGTGGACGACCCGGCCGCGACGGTGGCGGAGCTGGCCCGCTGCCTGCGGCCCGGCGGCACCATGGCCAGCCTGGAGTTCTACGTGCCGCCGCGGCCGGTGTGGCATGCCTCCTGGCAGCTCTACACCCGTGCAGTGCTGCCGGTGCTCGGCGGGCTCACCGGCGGCCCGGCCTGGATGCGGGTCGGCCAGTTCCTCGGGCCCAGCATCTCCGGGCATTACCAGCAGCACCCGCTGGACGACCACCTGGCGGCGTGGAAGACAGCGGGCATGGAAGACGTAGAGGTCCGGCTGATGAGCCTCGGCGGCGGGCTGGTCATGTCCGGCCGCAAGCACAACGCGGAGGGCCGAGGATGAAGCCGCCGCCCAGCCGTACGGCGTTCTACGACGTGGGCAGCGGCACCGGCGGGCTGCGCGACTGGCTGACTCTGCTGCACCCGCCGTACACCCTCTGGCACCTGTCGTACGTGGCGATCGGCGCCGCCGTGGTGCCGCACCTGGTGCTGTGGCGGCTCGGCGGCACGCTGCTCGCCTTCTTCCTCGCGGTGGGCATCGGGGCGCACGCCCTCGACGAGCTGCACGGCAGGCCGCTCGGCACCGGGATCAGCAGCGGCATGCTCACGGCTGCCGCCGTGGTCAGCATCGGGGCCGCGATGGCGATGGGGCTCGCCTACGGCGGGCTGCGGCTGCTGCCCTTCGTCGTGATCGGCGCCTTGTTCGTGTTCGGGTACAACCTCGAGCTCGCGGGCGGCTTCCTGCACACCGACCTGGGATTCGCCGTCACCTGGGGCGGCTTCCCAGTGCTCGTCGGCGCTTACGCCCAGCACTGGACCCTTCCGCCGGCCGCGTGGGTGGCGGCGGTGGCCGCCGTCGCTATGTCACTCGGCCAGCGATCGCTCAGCACCCCCGTCCGGGCGCTGCGGCGCAGGGTGACGATGGCCTCGGTCCGGATCACCTGGCGGGACGGCAGCCAGCGCGAGTACGACCGCGCCGAGCTGCTGGCCCCCGTGGAGCGGGCGCTGCGCGCGTTCGCCTGGGCGGTCGGCGCGCTGGCCGTGGCGCTGGTGCTTGCGAGATGAGCCAGGCGGGCCAGCCGACTCGCTGGGACGCCGTGGTCGCCGGGGCGGGCCCGGCCGGGAGCATCGCCGCGCTGGTGCTGGCCCGGGCGGGGGTCAATGTCGCCCTGGTGGACAAGGCGGCCTTCCCCCGCGACAAGGCCTGCGGGGACCTGATCGGGCCCCGCGGGGTGCAGTTGCTCGACGACCTCGGCGTCACCGTCCCCGACGCCGGGACGGGCGCCGACCTGCTGGTGGCCGGCCCGTCCCGACGGCGTGCCAGGCTGCCTGCGTTCGGCGGGAAGACCTATGCCGACCACGGGATAGTGGTGCCGCGGCGGATCCTCGACGACTCGCTGCGCGACGCGGCCCTGGCGGCGGGCGCGACGCCGGTCCGGGCGCGGATCAGTGCCGCCGACCTGGCCGCCGACGGGTCGGTCCGGGCGCTGATCAGCAGCGACGGCAGGCGGCTGGCCGCGGACATCGTGATCGGCGCCGACGGCGCGCTCAGCCAGGTAGCCCAGCTCGCCGGGATGCTCGACCCGGACGCCGCGCTCTGGGGATTCGCGATCCGCGGCTACCTCCCGGCCGAGGTGCCGCTGCCGCTGCTCGTGCTCCTCGACGAGCGGCCGTGGCACATCTACCCCGGCTACGGCTGGCTCTTCCCCGGCGCGGACGGGCGGGCCAACATCGGCATCGGCGTCGGCATGGGCAGGCGTCGGGCCGCCGTCCCGCTCCGGCCGGATCTCGACCGGCTATGCGCCCTGCTCCGCCGCGAGGGTGATATCAGCCCGAACGCCCTACCGGGACCCATTACGGGCGGCTGGCTCCGGATGGGTGCGACGGGTACCCCGCCTGCGGCGCGCAACGTGCTGCTGACCGGTGACGCGGCCGGGCTGGTCAACCCGCTGCAGGGAGAGGGAATCGGGCCGGCGATGGTGAGCGCGCAGGCCGCGGCGGAGGCGGTCATCGCCGCGCCGGCCAGGGCCGCCGCGGTGTACACAGAGGCGATCGGCCAGCTGATGACCAGGTACATGACCGGCGCGGCGGCGCTGCAGGAGGCCATGCTCGCCCGGCCCAGGCTCGCATCGGCGGGCATGCGCCTGCTCACCGCGCCGCCGCTGCGCGGGCTGGTCGCGGGCACCTGGTCTCTGTACTGGAACGGGCTGGCCGACGGCGCGGCCCCGCGGCCGGCGGCGCGTGGCGCCGCGCTCGTGCAGGATCTGGCCTGGCGGCTGGCGAACCGCAGCCAGGGCCGCGCGCCGGAAGCGCCGCTCCAGGGCCTGCAGGCCGACCAGGAGGGAAGGACACGGGATGAGCCAGCCGCCTCCCGTCGGGGGTGACGGCCCGCCGGAGCAGCCGGAGCAGCCGGGGCCGCTGTCCGGGCTGCTCGTGGCTGACTTCTCCCGGGTGCTGGCCGGCCCCTACGCCACGATGCTGCTGGCCGACCTCGGCGCCGACGTGATCAAGGTGGAGAGCCCGGCCGGCGACGACACCCGCGGCTGGGTGCCGCCCGAACGCGACGGAGTGTCCACCTACTACCTGGCGATCAACCGCAACAAGCGCTCGGTGGTGCTGGACCTGAAGGACGCGGTTGACCTGGCCGCGGCCAGGGAGCTGGCCCGGCGCGCGGACATTCTCGTGGAGAACTTCAAGCCCGGCGGCCTGGCGGCGTTCGGGCTCGGCTACGAGGCGGTGCGCGCCGTCAATCCCGCGGTGATCTACGCCTCGATCAGCGGGTTCGGCTCCGGGGAGGGCGCGGCGCTGCCCGGCTATGACCTCATCGTGCAGGCGATGTCCGGGCTGATGAGCCTCACCGGCGATCCCGGCGGCCAGCCGTACCGGTCCGGTATCTCGCTGGTTGACGTGATGTCGGGCATGCACGCGGCCATCGGCATCCTGTCCGCGCTGCACCACCGCAGCGCTACCGGGACCGGCCAGCGGATCGAGGTGAACCTGCTGTCCTCGGCGCTGTCCGGCATGGTGAACCAGACCAGCGCCTACGCCGCGGGCGGCGTGGTGCCGTTCCGGATGGGGAACACGCACCCGAGCGTGTACCCCTACGAACCGCTGCCGACGGGCGACGGCGACCTCATCGTCGCCGTGGGCAACGACGCGCAGTTCGCCAGGCTATGCACGCTGCTGGGGATCCCCGAAGTGGCTGGCGACCCGAGGTTCGCGCGCAACTCCGGCCGGACCGCCCATCGTGACCAGCTGCGGCCGCTGCTGGCCGAGCAGCTGAAGCGGCACCCGGCGCAGCACTGGTTCCGCGAGCTGATGGCGGCCGGCGTGCCGTGCGGCCCGATCAGCACGGTTGACGCGGGGGTCGCCTTCGCGGCGGAACTCGGCCTGCGGCCGATCGTCGGCGCGGGCCACGGGAAGGCGGCGATCCCCGTGATCAGGAACCCGATCGGCTTCTCGGCGACCCCGCCCCGCTACGACCTGCCGCCGCCCGGCCTCGATGAGCACGGTGCGGGGATCCGCGCCTGGCTGGCGGCTTCCGCGGACGAAGCGGAGGAATGAACCGGAGTGGTCACCCGGCCGCAGCCGGGTACACCCCCAGGAGCACGTAGCCGGCGCCGAGGTGACCGCCCGGGGCTCTCGCGCCGCTACGCTGCGCTGCCTTAGACTCGCGCCGAGGTGATTCCATGGATGACTCCGCCGAACGGTTCCTCGACTTGATCCACCAGCTCGAGGAGATCGCGAACGCCACTACTCCGGAGCAGGCGCACGCACAGTTCGACGAGACGACGCTTCAGGTGTTCTGGAAGAGGTGGCCGCACGTCTCCGCCTGGGCCGGCTCGCTGTGGCGGATGCTGTCCGAGGAGCTTTCGGTACCCGCGCAGCCGCACCGCGACCACGAGCTCGACGAGGTCGGGGAGAGTGGCTGAGGACCTCCGGCAGCACGGGCAGCTGGCCGTGCTGCGGGATTCGATGCACGCCCCCGTGCTGACTACCACCCCGGAGACCTCGGTGACCGAGGCCGCCGCCGGCATGGTGCAGGCCCGGGTCGGGTCCGCGGTCGTCATGCAGGGGTCCTTCCTGGCGGGCATCCTGAGTGAGCGGGACGTGCTCCGGGCCGTCGCCTCCGCGGAAGACCTGCGGGGGTCCCCGGTGTCGCAGTGGATGACCCCCGACCCCCAGTCGGCGACCCCGGAGACCACGGCCGCGGAGGCCGCCCAGATCATGCTGCTGAACGGCTTCCGGCATCTTCCCGTCGTTGACGGCCGGAAGGTACTCGGCGTGGTGAGCCTGCGGGACTTGTTCGCCGCCAGGATCACCCGTCCCGCGCCGGGCTGAGCGGGCTTCGACCACACGATGACAGCCGTCCGGCAGCAGATCGACCAGCACCAGGTAGCACTGTCCGCGTACACGACGCTCGGCCTCGGCGGCCCCGCGAGCAGGTTCGTGGCGGCGCAGACGGAGCGCGAGCTCGTGGCCGAGGTGCGGGCCGCCGACCAGCGCGGCGAGCCGCTGCTCGTGCTCGGCGGCGGCAGCAACCTGGTGGTCGCGGACGACGGCTTCGAGGGGACGGTCATCCGGATCGGCACCCATGGCGTCCGGCTGGGGGGCGCCGGCGGGCCGGTGACCGTGACCGCGGCGGCGGGCGAGGACTGGGACGCGCTCGTCGCGCGCTGCGTCGCCGACGGGCTGGCCGGAGCGGAATGCCTGGCCGGCATTCCCGGCCTGGTAGGCGCCACGCCGATCCAGAACGTCGGCGCCTACGGGCAGGAGGTCGCCGAGACGATCACCACGGTCCGCTGTTACGACCGCGCGGCCCGCGAGGTCGTCGAGCTGGCCGCGGCGGACTGCGGGTTCGGCTACCGGACCAGCCGGTTCAAGCGCGATCCCGGCAGGTTCGTCGTGCTGAGCGTCAGCTTCAGGCTCGCCAGCGACCGGATGTCGCTGCCCGTCAGGTACGCCGAGCTGGCCCGCCGCCTCGGCGTCGCGGCCGGGAAGCGCGTCCCGCTCGCCGACGCCCGCGCCGCCGTGCTCGAGCTGCGCCGCGGCAAGGGAATGGTGCTCGACCCCGGCGACCCGGACACCAGGAGCGCAGGCTCGTTCTTCACCAACCCGGTGATCAGCCAGGACACGCTCCGTGCGGTGGAGGCGACGGCGCGGGCCAGGTTCGGGCCTGCCGCGACGGTCCCCCGGTTCCCGGCTGGTGACGGCCAGGTGAAGGTGCCCGCGGCATGGCTCATCGAGCGGGCCGGGTTCGGCAAGGGTTACCGCGGCGACAGCGGCGTGCGGATTCTCGGCCAAGCACACGCTGGCGCTGGTCAACCCGGGCGGCGGCAGCACGGAAGGCCTGCTCGCGCTCGCCGCGGAAATCCGGGACGGCGTGCGCGCGTCGTTCGGGATCGAGCTAGTTCCCGAGCCCGTGCTCGTCGGCGTCTCGCTCTGACCCCCGGCCGGCCGCTCGCTCTGACTCCTGGCAGGCCGCTCGCGCTGACCTAGGGTCTTCGGCCAGCCAGGCGTCGATCCCGGTCAGCAGCCGCGAGCGCACCCCGGCGGGCGCGACGCTGCCGCGCACCGACATCCGGGCCAGCTCGGCCAGGCCGCCATCGTCGAGGCCGTGCGCGTTCCTGGCCAGGTCGTACTGGGCGGTGAGCCGCGAGCCGAACAGCAGCGGATCATCCGCGCCGAGGGCCACCTGCACCCCCGCGTCGAGCAGCTGCGGCAGCGGCACGTCGGCGGGCTTGGCGAAGACGCCCAGCGCCACGTTGGAGGAGGGGCAGACCTCGAGCGTGACCGACGACGCCGCGAGCCGCGCCGCCAGCCCCAGATCCGCGGCGGCCGCGATGCCGTGCCCGATCCGGCTGGCGTGCAGCTCGTCGAGGCACGCCCGCACGCTGGCCGGGCCGCAGAGCTCGCCGCCGTGCGGATCGGACAGCAGCCCGGCCCGCCGCGCGATCCTGAAGGCGGGAGCGAACTCCGCGGGAGCGCCGCGCCGCTCGTCGTTGCTTAGCCCGAACCCGATGACCCCGCGTCCCGCATACTGCGCGGCCAGCCGGGCCAGCGTGCGCGCCTCGAGCGGGTGCTTGGTCCGGTTGGCCGCGATGATGACCCCGATCCCGACCCCGGTCACGTCGCTGGCCCGCGCCGCCGCGTCGAGCACGAGCTCCACGGTGGGACTGAGCCCGCCGAACCGGGCCGCGTAGCCGGACGGGTCCACCTGGATCTCCAGCCAGCCCGAGCCGTCGGCCGCCTCGTCCTCGGCGGTCTCGAGCAGCAGCCTGCGGACGTCGGCCTCGGTGCGCAGCACCGACCGCGCGATGTCGTACAGCCGCTGGAACCGGAACCAGCCGCGCTCGTCGGCGGCCCCGGCCAGCCGCAGCGGCCAGTCACCGCCGGCCAGCGCGGAGGGCAGGTGCACCCGGTGCTCGCGGGCCAGCTCCACCAGCGTCGCGTGCCGCATCGACCCGGTCAGGTGCAGGTGCAGGTGCGCCTTCGGCAGCGAGCGGAGCGGCCGGGCCAGGGACGGCGAGGTCGTCAGCCGGCCTGGCCGATCAGCTTGGCCATCCTGGTGAGGCCCTCCTCCAGGTCGGCGTCGCCGAGCGCGCAGGACAGCCGGAAGTACCCGGGCGTGCCGAATGCCTCCCCGGGCACCACCGCGATCTCCGCCTCTTCCAGGAGCAGCCCCGCGAGCTCCGCTGAGGTCTCCGCCTGACGGCCGGCGATGTCCCGGCCGAGCAGGCCCTTCACCGAGGGATAGCAGTAGAACGCGCCCTGCGGCTCCGGGCAGATCACACCGAGCATCTCGTTCAGCATCCTGGTCATCGTGGTCTTGCGCCGGCCGAACGCCTCGCGCATCTCGGCGACCGCGGACAGGTCCCCGGTCAGCGCGGCGATCGTGGCCCGCTGCGCCACGTTGCAGACGTTCGAGGTCGCGTGCGACTGCAGGTTCCCGGCCGCCTTGATCACGTCGGCGGGGCCGATCATCCAGCCGACCCGCCAGCCGGTCATCGCGTACGTCTTGGCCACGCCGTTCAGCACCACGCAGCGGTCGGCGACCTCCGGGGCCGCCACCGGCATGGAGACGAACCGCGCGTCGCCGTACACCAGGTGCTCGTAGATCTCGTCGGTGACCACCCACAGGCCGTTGGCCGCCGCCCACCGGCCGATCTCCGCGACCAGTTCGGGCGGGTACACCGCGCCGGTCGGGTTGGACGGGGACACGAACAGCAGCACCTTGGTCCGGTCGGTGCGGGCCGCCTCGAGGTCGGCCACCGACGCCAGGTAGCCGGACCGCTCGTCGGTCAGGACCGGAACGGGGATGCCGCCCGCGAGCGCGATCGACTCCGGGTAGGTGGTCCAGTACGGGGCGGGCACGAGGACCTCGTCGCCGGGATCGAGCAGCGTGGCGAACGTCTGGTACACCGCGTACTTGGCGCCGTTCGTGACGATCACCTCCCCCGGCTGCACCTCGTAACCGGAGTCGCGCGCGGTCTTCGCGGCGATGGCCTCGCGCAGCTCGGGCAGCCCGTTGGTCGCCGTGTACTTGTGGTTCTTCGGGTCGAGGCAGGCGCGGGCGGCCGCCTCGGCGATGTACTGAGGAGTCGGGAAGTCGGGCTGGCCGGCACCGAACCCGATGACCGGTCTGCCTTCGGCGCGCAGCGCCTTCGCCTTGGCGTCCACGGCCAGCGTGGCCGACTCGTTGATCGCGCCGATGCGCGCGGAGATGCGAGGATGTGACATGGGCATGACGTCTATGGTGGCATCTCCGGGCCGGTGCTGTGCCCATGGTTCGACGGACCGGGTATGGGCAACGTAGACTTCAGGGCTGGCGGCGGTGAAGCCGTTGCCGGGGCATGCCCGCAGGGCGTGCAGGTTTTCAGCCAAGCACAGGGTTTCCAAGCACAGGGTTTTCAGGAAAAGCGAAAAGCACAGGGCAGTAGCTCAATTGGCCAGAGTCCCGGTCTCCAAAACCGGTGGTTGGGGGTTCGAGTCCCTCCTGCCCTGCGAGTGCGGTCCGTCATCCAGATCGTGGCTGGCGGGCTCACCGTGGGATCAGCCCGTAACTTCAGCGCAGTTCAGGTGAGGACATGGCGACTCAGACCCGCAGCCCCGCGGACAGGCCCACGCGGCCAGGGCGCCCGGCCAAGGGCAGGACGACCCCGGCGGTGTTTGTCCGGCAGGTTGTCGCCGAGCTGCGCAAGGTGATCTGGCCAACTCGACACGAGCTGACCACCTACACCACCGCCGCGCTGCTGTTCATCCTGGTCATGGTGGCGATCGTGACCGGGCTCGACACCCTGCTCGGCAAAGTCGTGCTGGCGGTCTTCGGCTAGGACCGCTCGCCGGGCGCAGTCCCGCCGGCTGTCTGTCGCCGCGGCAGCATGACCGCCGCGGCGGGACGGGAGGGCCTGGCGGCCGCGACTCGCGGCTGCCGGGAAGAAAGAGCGAAGAGAAAGAGTTACTGTGTCCGAACGAAGCGACGCCGATCCGGTGCAGGCCGACGAGGCGATCTTGCCGTCGAACGGCCGGGTGACCGAGCCGGTGGCTGCCGCCGACGAGGCGGACGAAATAGCGCTCGCACCCGAAGATGCCGCGGCCGAGGACGCCGTCGCGGCCGCTACTCCCGTGGATGATCCCGTGCTCGATGACCCCGTGCTCGACGACGCCGTGCTCGACGACGCCGTGCTCGATGACACCGAGGATGACGGCGCCGAGCATGACGGCGCCGTGCTCGACGGCGCCGTGGCTGACACCCCGGTGGCCGAGGACGTCGCAGCGGGCGACGAGGAGACGGGCGACGAGGCACCGGACGGCGAGCCAGCGGCCGAGGCCGCGCCCGACCCGGTCGCCGAGTTCAGCCGCCAGCTCCGGATGCTGCCCGGCGACTGGTACGTGGTGCACTCCTACGCCGGCTACGAGAACCGGGTCAAGGCGAACCTGGAGAGCCGTACCCAGTCGCTCAACATGGAGGACTACATCTTCCAGATCGAGGTGCCCGTCCACCAGGTCACCGAAATCAAGGGCGGCAAGCGCCAGCAGGTCTCGGAGAAGGTGCTGCCGGGCTACATCCTGGTCCGGATGGACCTGACCGACCAGTCCTGGGCCGCGGTCCGCAACACGCCGGGCGTCACCGGGTTCGTCGGGCTGTCCAGCCGGCCGTCGCCGCTCAGCCTCGACGAGGTCGCGTCGCTGCTCGCCCCCGAGCCTGAGGAGCAGGTCAAGGAGGCGGAGGCGAAGCGCACCGCCGTAGAGTTCGAGCCCGGCGAGTCGGTCACCGTCATGGACGGCCCGTTCGCGACCCTCCCGGCGACGGTGAACGAGATCAACCCGGACACGCAGAAGCTCAAGGTCCTCGTGTCGATCTTCGGCCGGGAGACCCCGGTCGAGCTCTCCTTCGATCAGGTCACCAAGATCTGACCGTCATCACGCAACGAACACCAGATAAGGATCGCAGCACATGCCGCCTAGGAAGAAGAAGGTCGCCGCGGTTGTGAAGGTGCAGCTGCCGGCGGGCGCGGCCACCCCGGCCCCGCCGGTCGGCACCGCGCTCGGGCCGCACGGCGTCAACATCATGGACTTCTGCAAGCAGTACAACGCGGCGACCGAGTCCCAGCGCGGGAACATCGTGCCCGCCGAGATCACCATCTACGAGGACCGGACGTTCACGTTCATCACCAAGACGCCGCCGGCGCCGGAGCTGATCAAGAAGGCAGCCGGCCTGGAGAAGGGCAGCGCCGAGCCGCACAAGACCAAGGTCGGTTCGGTCACCAAGGCGCAGGTACGAGAGATCGCGCAGGTCAAGATGCCCGACCTGAACGCGACCACGATGGAAGCCGCCGAGAAGATCATCGCCGGCACCGCCCGCTCGATGGGCATCCTGGTCGAGGGCTGATCGGCCCGCACCAAGATCAAAACTCAAGATCGATGTGGGATTACCTACCTCAGGTGGTACGCAACTTCACATCGATCAACGCCCCGTGGCAGGGCCAGGCGCTGGCCCGCTGACCACAACCTCCAAGACAAGGGAGAACGCAGATGAAGCGCAGCAAGAATTACCGCAAGGCAGCCGAGCTGATCGACCGGGACCGGGTGTACAGCCCGGCCGAGGCGGTCGCGCTGGCCAGGCAGACCTCGGTCACGAAGTTCGACCCCACGGTCGAGGTCGCCCTCCGGCTCGGGGTGGACCCGCGCAAGGCCGACCAGATGGTCCGCGGCACGGTGAACCTGCCGAACGGCACCGGCAAGACGGCCCGGGTGCTCGTCTTCGCCACCGGCGACCGTGCCGAGGAGGCCCGCGCGGCCGGCGCGGATTACGTCGGCTCGGACGACCTCATCGAGCGGATCCAGGGCGGCTTCCTGGACTTCGACGCGGTCGTCGCGACCCCCGACCTGATGGGCAAGGTGGGCCGCCTGGGCCGGGTGCTCGGCCCGCGCGGCCTGATGCCCAACCCCAAGACCGGCACGGTCACCCCCGACGTCGGCCGGGCAGTGACCGAGATCAAGGGCGGCAAGATCGAGTTCAGGGTGGACAGGAACGGGAACCTGCACTTCGTGATCGGCAAGGCGTCCTTCACCGACCGCGCGCTCGCCGAGAACTACGCGGCCGCGATCGACGAGGTGATCAGGCTCAAGCCCGCGGCGGCCAAGGGCCGCTACGTCAAGCGGGTCACCATGGCCACCTCGATGGGCCCCGGCATCCCGGTTGACCCGAACAAGACCCACGGCCTCCTCGAAGAGCTGGAAGAGGCGCAGGCCGCCAGCTGACGCGTGATCCCGGGGCCCAGCGGGTGACGAGCTCCCGCTGGGCCCCGTCACGTCCCTGGCCACCCCGTAACGCCCCGCCCGTACCGCCCGGCGCCCGCGCGCCGGGGCAGGCCCGGCAATTTTCCTCCCGAACGGCTCCGACGCCGGCGTCGTCACGGAAGGTCCGTCCGCGTCCGCGTCAGCGCTCCGGGGCCAGGGTCCGCGCGGAACCGTTCGGGCTATTTGCTGCCGAACGGCTCCGACGCCGGCGTCGTGACGGGGCTTCCGCCGCACCGCATGGGCGTCCGGGTGCCGGGGCCCGTGCGGAGCCGTTCGGGAAAATCTCCTGCCGGCGCCGCCGGGCCGGGGCAATCACGGAACCTTGGTAGTCTGTACGGAGCCAAAGACCGTCGGCCGTCGCCGGGCACCCGTTGCCAGGCGACCGAAGGTTCCGCGAAAGCGGGCGGCCCGCGCAGGTGATCCAGCAGCTCCGCCGTGACCAGGGCCAGCAGTGGCCGGCCGCGGCGGCTCCGCCCCGGAGCGCCCGCGCCGGGGCGTTCGCGTTTCCCGGGCCTCCGTATGCGTCTTTCCGGCAGACACTGACTTTCCGACTGACACTGAGAGGAGGCCCATGCCGAAGGCGGAAAAGGTGACCGCGGTCGCCGAGCTCACCGAGCGCTTCACCAATTCGGCCGGCGCGGTGCTGACCGAGTACCGCGGCCTGACCGTGGCGCAGCTGCGCGAGCTGCGCGGAACGCTGGGCGACGGAGCCACGTTCACCGTGGTGAAGAACACGCTGACCAAGATCGCGCTTGAACGGGCGGGGCTGGAGAAGGAACTCTCGCCGCTGCTGTCCGGCCCGTCGGCGGTCGCGTTCGTGACCGGCGACGTGGTGGAGACGGCGAAGGGGCTGCGTGACTTCGCCAGGGCGAACCCGTTCCTGGTGATCAAGGGCGGCATCCTCGACGGCAAGGCGCTGACCCCCGCGGAGATCACCCAGCTGGCTGATCTCGAGCCGCGTGAGGTCCTGCTCGCCAAGCTCGCGGGCGCCTTCAAGGCGACCCAGTCGCGGGCCCTGGGCGCGTTCACGGCGCTGCCTGCCCAGATGGCGCAGCTCGCCGAAGCACTGCGAGTCAAGCGTGAGGCGGAAGAGGGCGGCAGTCCGGCCGAGGACTGACCCGCTGCTTGTGGCGTACAGGTGGCCGCAGGCCGCCCGACAAGATGTGAGACAACGGAGGAATCCAGCACCATGGCGAAGATCAGCACCGACGACCTGCTCGATGCGTTCAAGGAAATGACCCTGCTCGAGCTGTCCGAGTTCGTGAAGCAGTTCGAGGAGACGTTCGACGTCAAGGCGGCCGCCCCGGTGGCCGTCGCCGCGGCTGGCGCGGCCGGCGGTGAGGCAGGCGGCGAGGCCGCGGCCGAGGAGCAGGACGAGTTCGACGTGATCCTCGAGGCCGCAGGGGACAAGAAGATCCAGGTCATCAAGGAAGTCCGGACCCTGACCAGCCTCGGCCTCAAGGAGGCCAAGGACCTGGTGGACGGCGCACCCAAGCCGGTTCTCGAGAAGGTCAACAAGGAGGCCGCCGAGAAGGCCAAGGCCGCGCTCGAGGGCGCAGGCGCCACGGTCACGGTCAAGTAGCCGAACGCTTTACGGGCGGCCCGGAATATCCGGGCCGCCCTTGCGTGTTCCTGTAAACGTCATCCCCCACGCACGTCAGACCGCACGCACTGGGCGCTTCCGCCCCGCTACCGCAGCACCCGCTACGCCGGACGCAAGGAATCAATGCTCTTTACCCCGCCGCCGGGACCTCACACACCTGGAAGGATGTGGCATCTCTCACCCGTCCAGACCACCGGGACCAGGCGGGTCAGACTTGACGTTTTGCCGTTCAAGAGCGATGCTGCGGACAGCGTGAATCTCATAGAAGCGTACAGTTGACCAGTGGTGTGCCGATCGGCTACACTACTCTTTTGCGCTGCACTCTGACGCCCTCGGCAACCTCGATTAACCCGCGGTGTGCCCGCAGGGCGTTTGGCGTGCGTGCGGTGAACGTCCGCCACAAGCTCGGAAGGACCCCTGTTGGCAGCATCGCGCAGCGCCTCAGCTAACGCTCTCGGCCCCGCTCGCGTCTCCTTTGCGCGGATCAGTGAACCACTGGAAGTCCCCGGCCTGCTCGCGCTGCAGACCGATTCGTTCGACTGGCTGCTCGGCAACGAGCGCTGGAAGGGAAGGGTAGAGGCTGCCACGAAGGCAGGCCTCCAGAACGTGCCCGAGCAGTCCGGTCTCGAGGAGATCTTCGAGGAGATCAGCCCGATCGAGGACTTCACCGGCACCATGTCGCTCTCGTTCCGTGATCACCGGTTCGAGCCGCCCAAGTACTCCGTCGAGGAGTGCAAGGACAAAGACATGACGTACTCCGCCCCCATGTTCGTCACGGCGGAGTTCATCAACAACAGCACCGGTGAGATCAAGAGCCAGACCGTGTTCATGGGCGACTTCCCGCTCATGTCCCCCAAGGGCACCTTCATCATCAACGGCACCGAGCGCGTCGTCGTCTCCCAGCTCGTCCGCTCGCCCGGCGTCTACTTCGACCGCCAGGTCGACAAGACCTCGGACAAGGACATCTACAGCTGCAAGGTCATCCCGTCCCGGGGTGCCTGGCTGGAGTTCGAGATCGACAAGCGGGACAGCGTGGGCGTCCGCATCGACCGCAAGCGCAAGCAGAGCGTCACCGTCCTGCTCAAGGCGCTCGGCTGGGACGAGGCCAGGATCCTGGACCGGTTCGGCGCCTACGAGTCGATGCGCGCCACCCTGGAGAAGGACCACACCCAGGGCCAGGACGACGCGCTGCTCGACATCTACCGCAAGCTCCGGCCGGGCGAGCCGCCGACGCGTGAGTCCGCCCAGGCCCTGCTTGAGAACCTGTACTTCAACCCGAAGCGGTACGACCTGGCCAAGGTCGGCCGGTACAAGATCGACAAGAAGCTCGGGCTGAGCCTGCCGATCCGCCAGGGCACGCTGACCGAGGACGACATCGTCGGCACGATCGAGTACCTGGTCCGGCTGCACGCGGGCGAGGACGAGATGAAGTCGGGCACCGACACGGTGATCCCGGTCGAGACCGACGACATCGACCACTTCGGCAACCGCCGGCTGCGCACCGTCGGCGAGCTGATCCAGAACCAGGTGCGGCTCGGCCTCGCCCGGATGGAGCGAGTGGTCAGGGAGCGGATGACCACCCAGGACGTCGAGGCGATCACGCCGCAGACGCTGATCAACATCCGGCCGGTGGTCGCGTCCATCAAGGAGTTCTTCGGCACCAGCCAGCTCTCCCAGTTCATGGACCAGACCAACCCGCTGGCCGGGCTCACCCACAAGCGCAGGCTGTCCGCGCTGGGCCCCGGCGGCCTGTCCCGTGAGCGGGCCGGCTTCGAGGTGCGCGACGTGCACCCCTCGCACTACGGCCGGATGTGCCCGATCGAGACGCCTGAGGGTCCCAACATCGGCCTGATCGGCTCGCTCTCGTCCTACGGGCGGGTGAACGCCTTCGGCTTCGTCGAGACCCCGTACCGCAAGGTGCGCAGCGGCAAGGTCACTGACCAGATCGACTACCTGACCGCCGACGAGGAGGACAGGCACGTCATCGCGCAGGCCAACACGCCGATCGGGTCCGACGGCGCATTCGCCGAGGACCGGGTGCTGGTCCGCCGCAAGGGCGGCGAGATCGACTACATCCCGCCGGACGAGGTCGACTACATGGACGTGTCGCCGCGGCAGATGGTGTCCGTGGCCACGGCAATGATCCCGTTCCTCGAGCACGACGACGCGAACCGCGCGCTGATGGGCTCCAACATGCAGCGCCAGTCGGTGCCGCTGCTGCGCAGCGAGGCGCCGCTGGTGGGCACCGGCATGGAGTACCGCGCCGCTGTTAACGCCGGCGACGTGATCGTCGCGGAGAAGGCGGGCCTGGTCGAGGAGGTCTGCGCCGACTACGTCACGCTGCTGCACGACGACGGCACCCGGACGACCTCCCAGGTGGCCAAGTTCCGCCGGTCCAACCAGGGCACCTGCTTCAACCAGAAGCCCATCGTGGACGAGGGCCAGCGGGTGGAGACCGGCCAGGTCATCGCGGACGGGCCGTGCACCGACAACGGCGAGATGGCGCTCGGCAAGAACCTCCTGGTCGCCTTCATGTCGTGGGAGGGCCACAACTACGAGGACGCGATCATCCTGTCCCAGCGGCTGGTCCAGGGCGACGTGCTCTCCTCGATCCACATCGAGGAGCACGAGGTTAACGCGCGCGACACCAAGCTGGGACCCGAGGAGATCACCAGGGACATCCCGAACGTCTCCGAGGAGGTCCTCGCCGACCTGGA
>CAVOOC010000004.1:0-16386 GCA_963697445.1 uncultured Actinomycetes bacterium | reverse complement strand
CCTCCACGACACCGCCTCCGCCGAGGCTGCCGCCAGGGAGCTCATAGCAGGCCCGAGACCGACCGCGCTGTTCCCGACCCAGAACCTGATCACCATCGGCGTCATCCGCGCCCTGCGCGCAGCAGGCCTGCACGAGCAGATCGCGGTCATCGGGTTCGACGACATCCCGCTCGCGGACCTGCTGCAGCCCGCGGTCAGCGTGATCGCCCAAGATCCCGCGGCGATCGGCGCCCAGGCCTGCGAAATTCTGCTGCGGCGGATGGACGGCGACTCGTCACCCGCCCAGACGCACACGATCGCGACCCGGCTGATCGCACGCGGCTCCGGAGAGATCCCGCCCGCGCACGTGTCCCCTCGTGCCGGTGATGAACTCCCCGCGTGAGCGGCCGCGCTGATCCTGGCTCGCCCGCACCGGTCCAGCGGGTGATGTCCAGGCCGAAGGAGATGGTGAGCAAGCTATGAGCCGGGCGCTGGGGTGGGGTTTCGTGGGGGTCAGCACGATCGCCCGCCAGTACATGTTCGACGCGGTTACCGCCGACCCGCGAAGCCGCGTCACCGCAGTGATGTCCCGCTCGCGCCAGCGGGCCGAAGAATTCGCGGCCCAACGGCAGGTGCCAGCCGCTTGCGGCACCCTTGAGCAACTCCTTGACCTGCCCGAGGTCGATGTCGTGTACATCTCCACGACCAACGAACGTCACTACCAGCAAGCCCTCGCAACCGCTGCTGCAGGCAAGCACCTCCTGTGCGAGAAACCGCTCGCCCTGACGGTGGCAGACGCGGTCGCCATGCGGGCCGCCTGCACAGCGGCCGGGGTCACGATGGGCACGAACCATCACCTCCGCCACGCGCCCACGATCCGGGCGATGCGGCGGCTGATCGAGCAGGGAGCGATCGGCACGCCGCTGGCCGCGAGAGTCTTCCACGCAGTCGAGCTGCCGGATCACCTCCAGACCTGGCGAGTGAACAGCAAGGAGAGCGGTGGCGGCGTAGCGCTTGATATCACCGTTCACGACAGTGACACGCTGCGCTACCTCCTCGCCTGTGAAATCGCCGAGGTAACGGCCCTCACCGCAAGCCAAGGACTCGCGAGTGACGACATCGCCGACGCAGTGATGGGAGTCATGCGGTTCGCGGACGGCGTCCTTGCGTCGTTCCACGACGCGTTCACCATCCCGCACGCCGGCACCGGCCTCGAAATCCACGGCAGTGACGGCTCGCTCATCGGACGCGACGTCATGACCCAACAGCCCAAGGGTGAGGTATACCTTCGCCGGAACGACACAGCAGAACACATCGATACCGGCCCCAGGGAAGGCCTTTACCTGCGCGCCGTCCGCACGTTCAACGACGCGGTGCTCAACCGCAGCACACCCTCGGCCAGCGCGGCGGACGGCGTCATCTCGCTTCAAGTCGCGCTGGCCGCCGCGGAGTCTGCCGCCACCGGGCAGGCCGTCCGCGTCGGGAATCCGTTTTAGCCGGGATGACCGGACCCCTCACAGCGCAGCGGGCGGGGTGCTGGACGAGCAATGGCGCAAAGGCGCGCCGCCTCATCTCTTGACGTGAAAAGCGCAAGATCCGGGGCATGCCCACCTGGAAATGGGAGTCGTCCATTCAAGAACGATCACATTCAGGGCATTGCGAGGGACAGTGTACTTTGTTATGATTTGCCCTAATCCGCGGTCGGGGCAGGCAGTGTTGCCTGCGACGAGAATCGCGAGATGTGAGGGGCCCGTAGACATGGCACTCGGGATGCACGCACCGAGTACGATACCCGGCACGTTAGGAAGGCGGTCCTTGCGGGGGCTGCCATCGGCTGGCCCGCTGCGGGTATTTCCTGTTGGGCCGCTGGGTGCGAGGTAACAGATGCAGCCGCTGACTGCCATCTTTACCTCCACCGACGAACACTCCTGATTGCCCGACAGCCTGCCTGCCCTCTTTGGTTTCAGCGAGGCCTTGCATGCCCGCTACGCTCTGCGTCTTTCTCCTGACTGAGAGCACAAGACTCGGCAAACCACCCGGCAGAGGGCCAGACCAAAGCATCAAGCCAAGAAACAATCTGACCAAGGAGGGGTTCGCATGTTACATCGAAGCCATTTTCGCGGAGGCGTTCGGCGGCGGATATGCGCGGCGGGAGGTGCGCTCGGACTGAGCGTGGGTCTGCTCGGCGCCCTGACGGCCACGCCAGCGTCGGCCATTCCGCTCCCGCCCTCGACGTCAGTCTGCACCTACAACGGCAGCCCGGTGGCGGTGCCGGCCAGCAACACAACGGGGACACCGGTCAGCGTCGTCTGCACCGGCCTGCCGCCGAGCACCCTGCTGATAGTCGCCCAGACCAGCCCCCTGGCCGGGGTGATAAGCCCGTTCAACATCTTCGCCGACCGAGGCCGACCTCGCTACGGCCAAGGCCATCATGACCAGCGCCACCGGTACCCTCAGCGCCACCATCACGGTGACCGCCACCGGAGGAACGCCGGGCTTTTCAGCCGTAGACAAGAAGGCGGTCTGTCCGCCTACCCAAGCCCAGGTGAACGCCGGTCTCACCAACTGCGTGGTGACCGTAGCCAATCTGGCTACCGCGACGGGCCTCAACTTCGGCAACATCATCTACGGAACCCATCGGAGCCCCCGCGCGCCGACCCTGAAACTCACGCCCAGCCACGTCGGCGAGAAGGGGAGGCTGGTGACCGCCAGCGACGCGGCCGGTGCCTGCCCGACGCCAGTCACCGCCGCCAGCAGATGCTGGTGGGGAGCCGCCCTCACCGGGGCTCCCAACGCAGCCGCGGGTGTTCCTGGCTTCACCGTGACCATAGACGGGTCTCCGACCACCAACACCCTGACTGCCAGCCCGGCCGTTTACTGCGCCACCGGGGCCACGGCCACGGCTTGCACCGGACTTGCCGTGGGAACCCTGATCGGTCCGCACCTGAGCGGGACCCTGCTCGTTCCCCCTCCGACCAGTGAGGGCAGCCACGTCGTGACAGCTCTCGAACCCAACACCACGCCCGATCCGGGCAATGGCCCGAGCAATACGGTCAAGGCTTCGGCGACCTTCGTGCACTGCGACACCGAGGGCAGCCTTGCCGCGGTGACAGCGAACGGGGAACCCGGCGGCTGTGACGAGTAGCTTGGTCACAAGACGCTGAAAAGCGCCCCCGGAGAGGCTGTCTCCGGGGGCGGCCCCCCGCGGAGTACTGGGCGTGCTGCGGCTGATTCAGCGAGCGTTGTATTCCTCGTCGGTGACGAGGTTGCCTATCTCAGCTTCTAGTCCCTGGCCTTCGCCCGGGCTCTCCCACATGGCTATGTGGATCATGAAGTGGTCGGGCATGGCGCCGTGCCAGTGCCATTCACCGGGCGGGGTATAGATGGTGTCGCCGGGACGGATCTCGAGGATCTTGCCGCCGCGCGCCTGGATCAGCCCGATTCCTTCGGTGACATGCAGCGTCTGGCCGAGAGCGTGGCGGTGCCAGGCGGTGCGGGCGCAGGGGGCGAAGCGCACGGTGCTGACGCGTATCCGGGCCGGCTCCCTGGAAAGTGACGTGTTGTTCCAAGCCGCGGACCCGGCACTCACGGACGAAATCGACGCGGCCTACCACTCCAAGTACGGCCACTACGGGGCCCCCGCCGTCGGTTTCGCCGTCAACGCAGCCTCCCGAGCAGCCACCGTCAAGATCATGCCGGCCGGACGCTAGTGCGAGTTCCTTGTGCGGTCCGCCGAGCAACACCCGCCCTGGAAGTACCCATCTGGGTGATGCACGAACAGTTCAGCGGGCTGGGCGCCTCAGCCAGCCGCTGCGCAGCGGACCGCAGCCGCGGAGCAGACAGGCACGAGTGCGGGCCGACCTCATCCGGCGGCGCGGGCGAGTCGGCCTGTAGGCCGGGTTCTGTGCACCCGCTCGCGCGGGCCGGCGGCCATCCATCTGGGACTGCCGTTGCCGGCAGCCTCGTGCGGTCTACCCGCGAGCATCGGGCGGGCCGCCCTCAACCGCTCGCGCAGCCCCGCGGCACGAAGCCACGAGGCCTTCTTGACCTTGCTCCGGGTGGGGTTTACCGAGCCGCCGCAGTCACCTGCGGCGCTGGTGGTCTCTTACACCACCACCAACAAGGCCATGACCTGCAGGCTGGATCGTCCACCAGCAATTACGCCCTGATCCGGGAAATCAGGACGGTGACTCGACCGGCAGTCCCAGGGCCTTGCCGCCGGCAATCATCCGCTTGTCGTAAGCGACAACAGCCGTCAGCGCCGAACGGAGCGCATGCGCGCCGGCCAGGTGAATAGCATCCAGGCTGCGCAGCTGCGCGCCGCCGATGGTCTCGGCTGCTGGCGCGACCTCGTCGATGCTGAGCAGGACAACGCCGGACAGCACGACGTGCGCACGGTCCAGCCGATGGGGAGCCTGACGTGAAACGGTCCGCAGCAACTCGATGCGCAGCAGCCGCGACGCCACCCGGGCCACGCCGCCGTACCCGCCCAGCCAGCGCTCCAGGGCCGCTGTTTCGGCTTCCGGCACTACTAGCTTCACGGCAGCCGACGTGTCCAGGTAGATCATCAGTACCGTTCGCTGTCGCGTGCCTGCCGCAAGGCTTCGGTGAGCCGGACGTCGCTGTCACGCTCGTCTGGCGGGGTGGGGGGAATCGGGCCCGGATTGACCGCGGGGATCGCCCTGCCCTGCTCGATCAGCTCATCTAGCAGCGGGACCCCGGTCATCGGTGCCACCGGCACGATCCGCGCGATCAGGCGGCCGTACTCACTGACCTCGACAGACTCACCCGCCTTGATGCGCTCTAGCACGCGCGCGGTCTGCTGGTTCAGCTCGCTGACGGTCACGGTAGTCATGCCCACAATTCTACTACGACCTACTACATCATGCACCCGCGAAGCGGGCTAGCGCCCAGTGATGGAAGTCAGGCGGCGGGCGAGTCGGCCTGTAGGCCGGGTTCTGTGCACCCGCTCGCGCGGGCCGGCGGCCATCCATCTGGGACTGCCGTTACCGGCAGCCTCGTTCGCTCTACCCGCGAGCATCGGGCGGGCCGCCCTCAACCGCTCGCGCAGCCCCGCGGCACGAAGCCGCGAGGCCTTCTTGACCTTGCTCCGGGTGGGGTTTACCTAGCCACCGCAGTCACCTGCGATGCTGATGGTCTTACACCACGACCAACGGCGACCTGACCTGCACGAACTCAGACCGAAGCCAGTGTTTCTCCGCCTATTGTCCGTGACGAGCGGCACCGACTGGGTAGCGGACGCCGTGTTGACGGAGGCAACATCGTACCCGGGAGCAGTCGCTTGTAAGGACAGTCACCACCACTCCCCCGCCTCCTCGACGCTGCCATCGGTCCAGGTCAGACGCAGCATCCGGGAGCAGAACGGAGCAGCGGCGAGCACCCGCGAGCACAATACGCTCCGATCCGGGGGCGCGACCGGAAGCAGCCACATGCGACCTCAGCTTCCGCGACGGCAAGATCGCCTACTACCGCGGCACCGAGGACACGGCGCAGACCGAGGCAGTCCTGCGCGGCTGACATCAAGCGGCCTGGCGGCGGGTCAGGGAAATCGCCGACCCGCAGCGGGATCAGGCCAGACGCGGCTGCTGCGCGGCCGGGAGTCTTACGATGGTGATGGCACAGGCGGCCGCTGGGCTGGGCGTTTCGTCCGCCAAGGCGGCGGCCGCTGGCCTCGCGGGGGGCATCGGTGCAGTTGCTGGCATCGCGTTGCTGTTGCCGATGGAAGCGGGCGTGCCGGTGCCAGTCCCGGCCGACCTGGTGATGCTCGCCGTTGGTGTTCGGGTCAGCGCCGGTGACCTGCCGCTGGTGGTGGCCGTCCTGGCGTTCGAGGCGGTAGCGGTCCTGGGAACGTCTGCCCTGTTCCTGCTGGCCCGTGGGCCCGGACATGCGGTGGTCAGACGGCTCGGCCCTCGCGTTGGGTTGTCCACCACCCGGCTGGGGCGGGCCACGAGCCTGGTCGAACGCAGGGGACGAGTCGCCCTGGCGGTCGGCCGGGCCATCCCCGGCCTGCGCACCCTCACGGTCATCGCGGCGGGCGGATCCGGGTTGTCACGCGGCCGGGCGCTGCCTGCCCTGGTCATCGGCAGCAGCGTCTTCCTGCAGTTGCACCTGTTCCTCGGCTACTTCCTGGGATCGGCTGCCCTGCATCTCCTTCACGCGGCCACTGGGCCCGCGCTCGCCGTGCTGGCCGTCATCGTGGGTGGCGGCGCGGTGTTCTGGTTCGCTCGCCGGGGCAGTCGCCCTGCCGCCGGAGGCCTCGCCGAAGCGGCCTGCCCAGCCTGCCTGACCCTCTCATATCTCGCCGACCGGACTCGCGACGTGGAAATGCTGATCCAGGACCAGCACGGCACCCTCGCTGAGCGCGCCGCCAATTCCCAGCACGGCCCGCAACCGCCCCCGACCACAGCCGACTGACTGACTGCAATAACGCACCCCTCAGCCGTCCGCGCGATCAGCCCCGGACACCGCCCTGACGGCGAGCCACGGTCACGACAACTGAGGACTCAAAACGATCCATCCGCACCTCCGCGATGGCCGCGGCCGCTGACCGGGTCAGCGCACAGAACAAGGTGATACACGGGTGGGCGCGCTCCTGGCTGCAACCGTTGCTGATCACGCATCGTGGCCAGTCCGACCGTGCCGCCAGATAACCGAGCGCCGACTCGGAGCGCCCGACAACCATGCCGATGCGCAGGTCACTGGACGTCTCTCGTCTTTATTTGCTCGGAACGGCCGGGCGGCAGACGGTGCACGTAATAGGACGCACAGATGGCCCAGATCGTCGCGAGCCGAAGGCATAGGTGGATGGTGCGGATCTGCGGGACCAGTTACCGGAGGAGAGGCCGGGCGGTTAGGGGTGGCCCGGCGGTAGTGGCCCCGGCAGGACCTTGCTGAGGTTGCCGGCCGGTGCGCTACGGCGCGGGGCAGATCTGGCAGCGGGTGACCGGTATTCACGCGGTCCTGCCGGGCCGCACGGCACGTTTCAGCCCGGGTACCGGGCGAACCGTACGGGCAGGCCGTCTTTGGGCAGGGGGACGAGTTCGCCGACGGCCAGAGTGTGATCGGTCGATGGTAGTTCCCACGTGTAGTCCCGCAGGAGAAGCGTTGCGTACACCTCGATCATGAGCTCGGCCAGCCGCTGGCCGGCGCAGCGATGGCCTTCCCACGGGCCGCCGCCGTGCGGGATGAACGCGTTGGGCTGCCTGTCCTCGGCGCGCTGCGGGGAGAAGCGATCGGGGTCGAATATCTCCGGCGCCGGGAACGTCGCCGGGTCGTGCATGGTCTCGCGCAGGCAGGCGATGGCTTTGGTCCCGGCCGGCAGCCGGTATCCATGGAGTTCGCAATCCTGTTTGACCCGGGCGAAGAACGTCGTCGGTACGAGCTTGTAGTAGCGGCGGACTTCCTTGCTGACCTGGCTGAGGTAGCTGAGCCTGGTCAGCGTCTGGAGGTCGAGCGGTCCTGACGGCGTCACGGCCTTTACCTCGACGCGGGCGCGTTCCCGGACGTCACCGTGCTCGGCCAGGGCGATGCCGATATTGACGAGCGCGCCGGTGATCACGGCGAACGCGCCGAAAAACAGGTGCAGCGTCTCGATCTCGAGTTCCTTTTGCCCCATCGCCTCACCGCCGCGAGAGCGTGCCGCGCGCAGCCGGCCCAGGACGTGGACGGCGCCTGCCGTATGCGGCGTTCCGGCAATCCGCTCGTGCAGGTAGGCGCGAAGCTCGTCGCGGCCATTCAGCGCCCGTCCGTACCTGGTGAACGGCAGCTTGACCGGCAGCGCCAGGAACCCCGCGCTCATCCGGGCGAAGGCGGCGAACGCGGCGCGGTCGCTGGAGTCGGGGTCGGCGCCAGCGAACAGCGTATTCGCGACATCGAAACACATCGCCTGCAGCTCGGGCACCCACAGCAGCGATCCCACCCGCTCCCAGCCGCGGAGGTAGCGCCGGGCGATCCGCTCCAGTAACGGCACGTACCCGGCAAGCGCCTCGGGCGTGAACGCCTGAAGGAGCAGCTCGCGCCGCACGGCATGGGCGGGCGACTGGTCGAGGAAGGGAATCGCGTCAGGGTGCAGGAGCTCGCGCAGCTGCGGCAGCGACGCGTCCACCCGGGTGAAATACCGCGGATCATAAAACAAGCTCACCGCGTCCGGTCCCATCAGGCAGATCACGGGTTCGCCAAGGAGCCGGGTCCGAAAGACCGGCCCGTGCTTTTCCCGCCGCTCGGCGAAAAAAGCGAAGGAATCCTTCACGAACGCGAGTGTCTCGCCGATCCAGGGCGGTCCGAGATTGCCAGGCGGCAACGGCTTCACCGCCCTGCTCTCTACCGGAGCGGTACCCATCGGCTCCTCCCAGCATCAATAAACAGAGCGCCCTGGCAGCCCGGCCCGTACCCGGTCGTAGCCAGAGACCGGAGGCCACATCGTCGCTCACTCGGTGCCGCAGGCCTGGCATGCTACGAGCACGCTGCTGAAGCTAGCGGCCTGGCCGGTCCATGACCAGCTCACGCCGTTCCCTCGACCCCCGCAGGCCCCGCCACCAGCAGGCACCGCAGCGCCAAGGCTTACTCTCATGCATGCCCGAGCATTGAGGACCCACCCTGGACGCAGAGCTGGCATTATGTGGCCCGAAGGCCGTGAAGCATCGAGGCGCTTGGCGGGACCGTCGATGTCCTGGGCTGTGCCGGTGACTGGGCGTAGGCCGGCGACTGCGCCTTTTGGTTGCCTGCGCAGCCTCCGGCTTTCACTGCCGCCCTTGCCTATCCGGTGCTGCCCGGATCCTCGACCTGCACGCCGCCGAGCTGGACGTCGAAGATGAAATGCGGGGCTGGCTCATCGGCGCAGTAAGCGAGCGTCTGGGCCATGGTGCCGATTCCGACGAACGTCGTGCGGTCCGGGATGACCGGATGGCGTCCGGCGCCGTTGTCTGCCACCTGCCACCAGGCGCCCATTCCCACCTGCGTCGGGTCGCTGGATTCGGTGATGGGGCCGCCGACCCAGGCGCGGTTGCCGCTGACGGACAGGCACGTCACCGGGCCGCTGAAGGTGGTCTCCTGGCCGGCCTGCCAGTAGTCGTATCTCCAGTGGCCGCGGACGGTGCCATCGGCGAGCACGGCCGCCTCGTAAGCCAGCGGATCCTGCTGCACCGTGACGCCGAATACGCTCGGCCCGAGCAGCACGTAAGTATCGCCTTCTACCCGCCCGATGACAGGGCTGTGATCGTCTTGGCGCGCGACTCCCGTCGCGGCTGAAGCCACGCCCGTGCTTACCGTGATCGCCGCGGCGGCGAGAGCCGCGACCATCCATCTCAGCTTCGACATTCCGGCGCTCCCTGGGTTCGACATCTCCTTCTGCGGCTATCACAATGAGCATCTGGCCGGCGGCTGTCTTGCACGGCTCGTGGAGGTTAGGACAAACGCAACCTCGGCTCAGCGCTGGAGGTGGGATGTCAGCCGGAGCTGTCCCCGTCACCCTGGGCAGCAGCGCGTCCCGCTGCGTGGACGTGGATGGCTTCATCGTCACCCGGGTGCGTTTCCCGCCGCTGCTCAAGCTGCCGCTGCACACGCACGATCGGGCCACGGTCGCGGTCATCCTGAGCGGATCCTTTGACGGGCTGATGCGCTGCGCCAGCCATCCGTGCCCGCGGGCCAGCGTCCTGACTGAGCCGCCCGGGGAGCCGCACGGAAACCAGTTCGAGCGGGCAGGTGCCGACGTCCTGACGGTCCAGCCAGACCCGGCCCGGCTGGAGCTGCTTGAGCCTTTCGCCGGGGTGCTCGGCGAGGTCAATCACATGCGCGATCTCGTTGTGACCGCACTCGCCAAGCGGGTCGCGGACGAGTTGCGGGAGCCCGACGAGGTGACTCCCTTCGCCGTGGAGGGCCTGATCCTCGAATTGCTCGCGCTGACGGCGAGGCTGCGCAAGGTGGCCGAGCCCCGGGCCGGCCTCGAGCCACCCCGGTGGCTCGCCGAGGCCAGGGATCTGCTGCATGATCGTTACGCCGAGCGGCTGCTGGTCACCGACGTGGCCGACGCGGTCGGGGTGCATCCGGTGCATCTCGCCCGAGTGTTCCGGCTCCACTACGGCACACCGGTCGGTGCCTACCAGCGGGGCCTGCGCCTGACCTGGGCGGCCGGCATGCTCACCGACTCCGACGACGGCATCGCGCAGATCGCGCTTCAGACCGGGTTCTTCGACCAGAGCCACTTCACGCGCGTGTTCAAGCGCCAGTTCGGGCTTACTCCGCTGGCTTACAGGATGGCCGCAAGGCAATGACCACGGACCCGCGGCCAAGTTCTTAGGCCACCTGAGGGGCCGGCGTCCGGATCGCCAGGACGCACCCCCACATGCTCAGGCACACGTTCGTCACGACCCTGCGCCGCCTGACAGCTACAGCAAAGCCTGCGCACCGCTCCACCCACCTGCAGATGCGGACGATCCTGTGTGGCGGATGATGTCGCATAACTCAGCCTGTCGCACAAAGCCATGTGGAAGGCAGGTTGGGGATCTTGGAACGCGGAGATAGACGCGCGAAACCGCGGTGTTTGGGTTGATCTGGAGTCTTGGCTGCTGGGGCCGACCCGTTGACCGTTAGCCCTCTGCGCGGTGGCGGTGCAGCTTGTGCAGGTTGTGCGCGGTGCAGGCAGCGATCCTCGGCGCCGTCACCGACGATGTCGACTGGGCCACCGAAACCACCTCGACCCGGTCGGCCTGGTGAGCGAGTTCGCCGGACAACCGCCCCGTCGGTCAGGCCTGGAGGCTGCCATGCCGCCGGCACCGGGGCGAGCGCCCGACGGTGGCGGTGAAGTGCCGCCCGCTGCGATGTGCCGCCGGGGTAGGTACCACCGCACGGCGAATCCCGTCTCGAACACCGCCAGCGGGGCGCGCGTGTCAGCAACGACCTGGCCCCCAAGGCGCACTGTCACATGCCGGCTGCTCGCCCGGACATCCACGCGATGATAGGGATCGGCCGCGTGGCCGAAGATCGGCTCGTCCTCCTCATAGAAGGCATCCATCCGCGCCCAGGCAAACGCCACCAGGCCCCTCATCGCCGCCGCGTGCTCCGGCGGGCTCGGGTAGCTCCAGGCGACGTCCGCGAAGGTCTGGTCGCCGGCCCGGACCGACCACCAGGCCGCCTGCCCGAGTTCGGGGTGGCTGGTCCGCTTGCCGGACGGGCGCAGCAGCCCCGCGCCCACGTCGGACGGCGGGAAGTAGGCGACCGGGTAGAACCCGGTCTCGTGCAACAGGGTCACGGCGTCGCTCGCCGCCACCACGACCCCCGGCCAGTTCCACCCGCATCCGCCGGCCCGCAGGCTCGGCGTACAGCATGTGCGCGGGCATCGGGGCGCGGGTGAGGAAGCGGCCGGCCGGGTACGGGCCGTGCGGCGCCTGCTGCCATGCCAGTCCCATCGTCATCGTCCTTCCGTGCCGGTCCCGCTGGTTCCCAGCGGGGGGTTCAGCCGGGACGCCTCAATCAGGCGCCACCCGCCCGGCATCACGCCCGCGCGCTCCCGCACGGCGCTGATCCGCACCTCGACCAGTCGCTCGGCGCCCGGCCACCGGGCGACCTGCTCGTCGTCCCACTCGATCCGCGCCCGCCCGGTCAGCTGCAGGACCGATCCGGTCTCCCACTCCGCGAAGAGCAACCCGACCCGGGAATCTGTCGCGATGTTGCCCAGGGTCTGGAACATGCGATTGCCCGGGTAGTCGGGGAACCGCAGCGTTCTGGCATCGACGGACAGTTCGGCGAATCCCGGGCGGCCGCCCCGATGCGAGGCGTCCGCGCCACGCTGCGGGTGGGAACTGGCGATGAAGAACGTGTCGGCGCGGCGGATCAGCCCGGCCTGGCCGGCGCTGAGCGCGGAACGCTCGGCTCGCGCCGGCGGGGCGCCCGGCCGATCTGCCACGAGCCCCCGCCCCGGCTCCCGCTCGCCGCCCGGCTCCCGCACGGCCTGCTCCTGCTCGCGCTGCTGTATGTACTTGCGGCAGTTGCCGAAGACCTCGCTGACGTCTACCGCGATCCCCGCCGCCGTCCGCACGCCGATGCCGTTGAGCCGGATGCGGGTGCGGGCGCCGGGCTCGATCGCCAGGATCCCGATGAGCCCGCCGGGGGGCTTGAACGCGGCCGCCAGCGGATCGGCCGCCGCGAGCTCGCCCGCCAGCAGCAGCCGGCGATCGTCGAGGGCGCGGGCGAATCCCGCCGGGCCTGCCAGCGCCGAGGCCCAGGCCCGGCCCCGCGCGTCGCTGCCGGCTGACGACCACGAACGCCTGGCTGCTCAGGAACTCCGCGTACTGCCGGGGGATCCGCGACCCGACGATGCCGCCCACCCGCGCGGCGTCCCGCTCGACGCCGGCCCGCCGCTGCACGGCGCGCTCGCCCTCGTGAAACACCGCGGCCTCGCCTGCGCGGATCATGGTCGCGCCTGCGTAGTTCCGACGGTCACGACGAGCTTGCCGAGCGCGCCGCCGCTTTCCATCAGCCGGTGCGCGTCCGCTATCTCCCCGAAGGCGAACACCCGCGCCGGCGCGGCGCGGTACGTGCCGGCCTCCACCTTCTCGACGATCTGTTGCAGCGGCACGCCCGCGATCGGGAACTCGCTGGTGCCGAGCTCGAAGCTGCCGAAGAAGCTGAACTGGACTCCGCTCGGCATGTCGGCGATCGGCAGGAAGTCCGGTACCGGCCCGAGCCCGCCGAGGAAGCCGGCCTGGCAGACCCGCCCGCCCGGCCGCGCCGCGCGCAGCGAGTCGCGCAGGACGCTGTTGCCGACCAGGTCGAGCACCCGGTCCGCTCCTCCTGGCACCAGCTCGCGCGCGCAGGCGGCGATCTGGCCGCCGTCGATCACGACGTGTTCGGCCCCGAGCGAGCGCAGCGGCTCTGCCCGGTCGGCGCGGCGGGTGGTGGCGAGCACGGTGGCGCCCGCGTCGCTGGCGATGTTGACCGCGGCTTGTCCGAGCGCCGAGGTGGCGCCGCGGACGAGCAGTGACTGCCCGGGCATGAGCTCGAGGTTGCCGGTCAGCGCGCTCCAGGCCGTGGCGTAGCTCTCCGGGATGGCGGCCAGGTCGGCCCAGCCCAGCGACGTGCGGACCGGGACGACGTTGGCCGCGGGGGCGGCGACGTACTCGGCGTAGCTGCCGTTGCGGGTCCGGCCCATGCCGCCCATCAGCGCGACGACGGTCATCCCCTCGGCGAGGCGGCCCGACGGGTCGGCAGCGACGGTGCCCGCGCACTCGATCCCGCTGACCGTTGTGGCCTCTGGCCACTCGCCCTTGCGCATGTGCGTCTCGGCATGGTTGACGCCGAACGCCTCGACCCGGATAAGGACCTCGTCCTCGGCGGGTACCGGGTCGGGTAGCTCGCGGACCCGCAGTACCTCGGGCCCGCCGGGGCTGGTGATGACGATCGCGCGCATGGAGCCGCCTCCTCGCGTCTGCGTGCACGTACGCACTAACTAGTAATTGGATGTTAGAAGGTTAGTATCTAACTTGTCAACTTGCCTAAGAGAGTTAGAATGCTGGCATGGTTGCCGATGCTGCCAACGACCCCAGACCGCTTCCGGGCGAGCCGCTCGCCCTCGACCTGCTCAACACGCAGTGGCTGGCCTCCGGCCGGCCGGTCAACCTGCTCGCAACCGCGGACGGAACGGTGGCCTGGCTGGCCGCGGCAGGCGCCGCGGCCGGCCCCGCGGCAGGCGCGGCGGCCGCGGTGAGGCAACCGCTCATTCAGGCCCGCCAGGCGATCGGTGACGTCCTTGCGGCGCTGAACCAACCGGGCGGGCAGCCGGCCGTGCCGGCGACCGGCCATCCGGCGGCGCCGGCGAGCGGGCAGGCGACCGACCGCCTCAACGCGGTCCTGGCGCACGGGCGCATGCGCCTGAGTATCGGCCCGGACCGGACCGCGTCCCGCGGGCTGGCGGTCGACGACCCTGCCTGGCGGCCCGCGGTCCTCGCCGCGGCCAACCTGCTTGACCTGCTCGCCGCCGCGCCCGGCCGGATCCGCCGCTGCCAGCACCCCGCCTGCGTCCTGTGGTTCCTCGACACCACCCGCAACGGCACTCGCCGCTGGTGTTCGATGGCGTCGTGCGGGAACCGGGTCAAGGCGCGCAGGCACTACGAGCGAGCCCGGAGCTCCGGGGAGAACCGTCCGCCGGGATGACGCTGAGGCAAGCTTCCGGGATGACGCGGCCGCGTGGCCCGCGCACAGCCCTGGTCCGCGTCAGCCCCGCTCGCGCGGCCGCGCCGCTAGCCACGGCTGGTGGACGGGGCGCTGGCGTCCCCTCGCCGCCGGCGGCATGGCGCACGTCAGGTGAGGACAGCTCCCGTGAAGCAGTACGACAACCAGCTGCGGTGGCTGTACCGGGTGGCCACCCGAATCGTTTCGCGCTGCTGCCGGTTGAGCATGCGCGCTGGGGCGGGGCCACGGCGCTATTGCAGAACCGTGTACTTGCCGGACGCGATGACCGTTTGGATGGCCTCGGTTACTGCCTGCGGGGTCTGGTAGTTCGGGTGGCTGCGCATCAGCGACGCCAGATCGTGCAGGCGTTCCATCTCGCCGACGACGGCGTCCGGGTCCAGGTGCTGCGCGAAGTTGAGATGGCCGGGCTGGACACGCGCGTTGCGCAGCGCTGCGGTCACCCGCCGGTCACAGCGGCAGCTGGCGGTTCTGCTGGCCAGCCCGCAGTGGACGCTGACAAATTCGCGTAGCTTGCGGCGGGCGCGGCTGGCGCGCTTGCGAAGCGCAGCGGGCGTGATGCCGCAGATGAACGCGGCGTCGGCGCTGGGAAGGTCGAACACATCGGTGAGGATATAGGCGAGGCGGTGGTCGCGGTCCAGGCACAGCAGCATGCCCAGCGTGCAGCCGAGCTTGACCTCCTCAGCCAGCAGCCCGGCATCGGGACGGGCGGTGTCCGGCGCGGCGAGACCCTCCTCGAGCTGTTCGCCGTAGCGGCGGAAGGTCAGGTTCTCTTGCTCGGCGCGGCTCTTGCGGAAGTTGAGGATGTGGTTGGCGGCCACCCGGTACGCCCAGGTGGCGAAGCCCGCTTCGCCGCGGTAGGAGCCGATCCGGGTCATGATCCTGATCAGCGCCTCTTGCGCCGCGTCCTCGGCGTCTTGGGGGTGCCAGAGCATTCGCAGCGCGAGGCGATAGATGCTATCGCTGACGCTGGCCAGCACCCGCGCCAGGGCCGCCGGGTCACCCTCGGCGGCCCTGGCGGCCAGCTGGCGCAGCTCACCGTCGTCTACAGCGGGCATTCGACCTCCAGCACCGCCTTGAGAGCCACCAATTCATGGCCGACGGCCGCGACGAGCTGATCGAACACCTCATCCGGGACACCCGGCTGGTGGAACTGGGTGAACACGAACTCGGCACCCTCGCCGTTGGGCATAACCCTGGCGTACGCGGTCGCTACCACCCCGGGAACCGGTTCCATGCGGAAATCGACCGTGCCGGTCCCCTCGTCCGCGGCAATGGTCGTCGGCACCTCGCCGTGGGCGGTGCTGACCATCCATCCGGACCGGTCCGGGCGCACCGACCTGGCGAATCCGAACGCCCAGCGCGGGAGGTTCGCGCCGTCGGCCACGAAAGTCCAGACCTGCTCAGGGGCTGCGGCGATCGTCACGCTTTGAGTATCGCTGCGCATCTGTGCTCCTTCCCCCGGCGGGACCATCCCACCGCAAGGTTGGACAGCACCCAGGCGCCCGCTGTGACCGTGCACGAGTCCGCTTGAGCCTGTCTGAGCCTGACCGTCACGCTGGCACCGCCGCGGCCGGGTAGCGTTGCCGGCCCAGCGGCCGGGTACCCGCTGCTGCATCTCCGGTGGCCAGCCGTTCTCCAAGCTCCCCTTCACCAGGCGCTCTACCTCGGCGGACCGGTCGTCGGCAGGCGGTTGTACCTGACCTTGCCGGAGCGGCCGGAGTGACCTGTTCATTCGACACCGGCGACCTGCACCGGCTCATTGGCCGACCCAGCACGACGCTGCACGACGCAGTCGCCGCTGCGGGCCGAGGGCTACCCGGTGCGCAGCGAGGACGTCGAGCGCCTATCGCCGTTCATCCGCAAGCACCTGGGGGTGCACGGCCGGCATAACTTCGTGCTGCCGGACCTGGGCGGCGGGATCAGGGCGATGCGCGACCCCGACGCCGAGGACGACGACTTCGGAGACTGAGCGCCAGGCAGGGCGTTCCTCACGCTGGCCTCGGCCCAGGCCCGCTCGGGCCGAGGCCAGCGGCGACCCCAGGGAGAAACAGCCGTGACCAGGGATAATGCCAAAGTGCCTGGCAAGCTCCAGGGGTATCTCCGTGGCGTCAGCAGGCTACGTTGCGGCTCGCCGTGGCTGCAAGAGTCCTCGGCCGTATAAGAGGGGGGTCGAGGAACCGGGGCACGAAGTAGCCTGGCCCT
>CAVOOC010000003.1:0-37227 GCA_963697445.1 uncultured Actinomycetes bacterium | reverse complement strand
GAATGTGGCGGCGACGATCAGGGTCCTGTGCCCGTCCGCCTTGTGCCATGCTGCGATGACAACGCATCCGCCGGCGGCCTGCGTGCTGCCGGTCTTAAGGCCAACGATCCCGTCCTGGCCCAGCAAGGTGTTGTAGTTGCGGACCACGCCGGCCACGGGAACAACGGCCGTGGACATCGCCACGATCGCGGCCAGTGCGGGCACACGCATCGCGGCCATGGCGAGCCGCACCTGGTCGGCTGCGGTGCTGGTGGTGGAGGAAGCCAAGCCGGAGGGGTCGGTGTAGCGGGTGCCGGTCATGCCCAGGTGCCGGGCGGTGGCGTTCATCCGCCTCACGAACGCCGCCTGGCTGCCGGCGTCCCACCGGGCGAGTATCCACGCCATGTTGTCGGCCGAAGGCAGCAGCAGCGCCTCCAGCGCCTGACGCTCGGTGAGGGCTTCTCCGGCGGCAACAGGTACCAGCGAGTCGCCGTCGCGAGCCTGTGCGGGGTATGCGGCTGCCTCCGGCGGCTGGACCACGATCTCTGGGCCTGATTGGCCTGCGGGCAGCGGATGGTCGTGGAGGACTACGTACGCGGTCATCACTTTGGCGACGCTGGCGATTGGCACCGGCTGGGTTGCGCCGGGCTGGCCACCACGCCAAAGCCGCTGATGTCAGCGGCTGAGACCCCGTAGGTCGGCCACGACACCCCGGCGAGCCGCTGGTGGCGTGGCGGTGCCGCCCGGTAAGGCGGTGTCACGGGCCCAGGGGGCGGTGCCTGCATCTTCACCACCGCGGCGAAGCCAGCCAGGCAGGCGATAGCGGCTAGCGCTGCCAGGATTACCCTGCGACGTTGGCGGCGGCGCGGATCCCTGCCTCGGTGACTGTCTCGCCAGGGGGTCGTTGAACGGGCTCGGTAACTGGCGTGGGTTTGTCCCGGCCTGCGCGGGGCCCGGGTGCCTTGATCGTGCATACCCGCGATCGTGCGGCGCTGATGTCGTGGGCATGTCCGGCTTGCGTCCCAACGCTGTCACAGGCGCGGGACCTCCTGTTCCTGCGCCGGGCTGGTGCCAGGGTCGGCTCAGCGGAACCACTTCTTTTGCACGGCGATCATCGCCAGGGCCTAGGCTGCGAACCTCGGAGCATGCCTCGTGGGCTTCCGGCCTTAGGGGAGCGGCCGGTGCGTGGGCCTGTGACGTGCTTGTGACAGTCCCCGGACCAGATCATGACATCGGAGCCGCACAGTCAGGGCATGCGTGGCTCAGGTGCCACAACCGTGTCCCGCAGGAAGGTATCCAGATCGTTGACCGGACAGGCCCAGCGGTCGTGGCTCGCATAGCTTGGCCAGCCCGGAAGGCCGGGCGGCTCTGCCGGGCCGGACCAGCCGCGGACGTGAGCGGGCCGGCGGCACTTCAGCTGTTCCGTCATAGCCTGGGCCCGGTGCGTGGCTGTCCATCGAAGGAGCGGCGGAATAATGGCGGCGATGGCTACCGTGCTGCTAGTCGAGGACGATCCAGCGGCCCGGCAGGGCTTGGAGCTGGCGTTGCGCCGGCTCGGCTACAGTGTGCAAGCCGCTGGGGACGGTGAGGCGGCGCTGGAGGGCATCCGCCAGGCCGCGGTGGACGTCGTCGTGCTGGATGTGATGCTCCCAGGACTGGACGGCTTTGAGGTCTGCCGCCGGCTGCGCCGTGGCAGCGATGTCCCGGTCATCATGCTGACCGCCCGTGGCGACGATCTGGACATCGTGGGGGGCCTGGAAGCCGGGGCCGACGATTACGTGGTCAAGCCGGTAGAGCCGCGGGTGCTCGATGCGCGGATCCGGGCGGTGATGCGCCGGACGGCGCGGGTTGGCTCACCGGCGGAGACCTACGGTGAACTGGTGATCGACCGTGGTTCGCTGACCGTGCGCCGCGGCGGCTGTGAGTTGTCCCTGACCCCCACCGAGCTGCGGCTGCTGCTCGTACTGTCCGCCTCGCCGCGGCAGGTATTCTCCCGGGAGCAGCTGCTTGATCTGGTCTGGGAACACGACTACCTGGGTGACTCCCGGCTGGTGGACGCGTGCGTGCAGCGGCTGCGGGCGAAGATCGAGACCGACACGTCCGAACCCCGCTACATCCAGACCGCGCGTGGCTTCGGGTACCGGTTCGGGCCGGTGTAGCCGGAGAGTAGGAGGGATGCCCGGTGCGGACCCGCCTGGTCATCGCGTTCATCGTCGTCGCGCTGCTGTCAGCCATCGCCTCGTCATGGTTCCACACTTTGATCGAGTCTTATAACCTCCCCGCCTGGCTGGACGATGTGATCCTTGGGCCCGGCTGGCTGCGGAGCCTGGTGCACACCGCTTCCGGGCAGCCAGCGCCCCACCCGATGCGCCATACCGCTCTGATCTTCTTCGGGGTGGAGGCTGGGTTGCTGCTCGCGATGATCATTACTGTTGCCATCGCCGGCTCCGCCGGGTTCTGCTGCCCGTCCGGCGGCTGGCCCGGGCCGCACGGCGCATGTCAGGCGGTGACCTGTCGGTGCGGATCGCGCTCCGGGGCCGAGACGAACTCGCCCAGCTGGTTGCCACGTTCAATGAGATGGCGGCCTCGCTGGAGGACAAGATCGGCGAGCTGCAGCAGATGGAGGCGCGGGCCCGCCAGTTCGCCGGTGACGTGTCACACGAGCTGCGGACCCCACTGACGGCGATGACCGCGGTGACAGATATCCTCCACGACCACCCGGGCCTGGCCGGAGACGCCGCGACCGCCGCGCGGCTGGTCCACCACGAGGTGCTCCACCTTAACCGGCTGGTCGAGGACCTTGTCGAGATTTCCCGCTTCGACGCAGGCACAGCACAGCTTGTGCCTGATGACACCGACATCGCGGCCGCCGTGGGCCGGTGCCTTCGCGCGCGGGGCTGGACGAATGTGCGCGCTGACGTGCCCGCCGGGCTGACCGTGCGGCTTGACCCCCGCCGCTTTGACGTCATCGTGGCCAACCTGGTTGCCAACGCCGTGCGCCATGGCGCCCCGCCAGTGAGTGTGACAGCCAGCATCCAGCCAGACGGCCAAGACGCCGGGCGGCTGGCCATAGAAGTGCGCGACCACGGCCACGGGCTGCCGCCCACCGCAATCCCCCACATATTCGACCGGTTCTACAAGGCCGATACGGCGCGGGCACGTTCGGAGGGCAGTGGACTGGGCCTGGCGATCGCCGCCGAGAACGCCCGCCTTCACGGCGGCAACATTGACGCGGGTAACCACTCCGGCGGCGGCGCGATATTTACCCTCGATCTCCCCCTGAACGGGCACTTGACGGTGAGCGGAGAGCTGCAGGCACAGCCCGCCCGGCTGTGATGCAGGCATGGCCGCTGCTGACGCCAGCGAACCCGGCGTGCGGGCCAGGCACCGCCAGCTGGGCAGCGGCTCGCCGCCTACACGAGATGCATGAGGTCAAGCCGGAGGTCCGATCCTGGCTCGCGGGGCTGAGCGATCGTGACTTTCGGCCGGGCGGACTTCCACGTCGGGCTGCTCGCCGAACGGGCCGAAGACCTGGGTGAGCCCTATACCCGCCACCTCAGCGGGAAGGTCCGCGAACTGCCCTTTCACCTGCTGGCCCAGCAGACCGCGTCACGTACTGGCTCGCGCCCGGCCGCAGGGTCATCCTGCTCGCCGTCTTCGCAAGACCCGCAGCGCCGAACCCGCAGAGGTCGCCCAGGGTGCCCTCGTTGATCCCCAGGTCCCGGGCCACCTGCGCGATCGGCTTGCCCGTCTCGCGGACTAGCCGGACCGCGCCCTCCCGAAAGTCTTGATCGAACTTCCTGCGTGTCTCACCCATCGCCATCTCCCTTTTAAGGCGATGTGTCCACGCTACGAGGGGAAGCCCAAACGTCGGCTCAAGGCTCGTAGCCGCACCGCGGGTGCGGTCTGCTGCGGGGAGGGCGGGGCGTGGGTGGTGCTGGTTAGGGGACAGCGCAGGTGAGGGTGATCCGGGTGGTGTGCCGCGGGGTGACGGTCACGGTGAGGGGGAAGCTGCACGGCGTCGCGCGGCTGGTGCCGTTGGTTACCTGCAGGACGTGGGCTGAGGTTCCGGAAACGTGATAAGTCCCGGCTGGGAGCCGGACCGAGAAGATACCCGAGCTGCCCGCCCGGACCGTGACCTGCTGGTGGTGCCGGGCGGTGAATCGGACCATTCCGGGGGTCGGCCGCGGGCCGCTGCCGGCGGACGCCCCGCCTTCCATCATGTATCTCCCGGTGACCGAGCCCTGGGAAGCGGGCCGGTAGCTGGCCGCGCCCTGGGAAGCAGGCCGGTAGCTGGCTGCCCCCTGGGAAGCAGGCCGGGGGCTGGCCGCGCAGGCGGCCAGCAGTAGCAGGACAGTACCCCCGGTGATGGCCTGTCGTGGTGGTGTCATGGCGTGCTCCTGGCTCGCTCGGCTGCCGCTTGGACGGGCCGGCCCCAGTCCTGGTTCCCGCCGGTCGCGGCCGCCCGGCAACCCGGTTCCGGCCAGAAGATCACCGGATGCGTCGCACACCGCAAGGCCGGGGATGCCGCGGGACAGCATTCACGTGGGCTAGTAGATCGCGCGAGAACGGGTCAGATCTCTGGGCCGGGGGCACGCAGCGGAAATCCTCCAGCCGCCACTGACGGATTCACGCGAGCCGCTTTGACAGATGGGCCGATGAACGTGGACCATTCAGGCATGGCCAGAACTACGGTAGTTACTGTCGTCGATGACATCGACGGTTCTGAGGGCGCTGAGACCGTCACCTTCAGTTTCGACGGGCAGAGCTATGAGGTTGACCTCAGCCTCAAAAACCGCGACAAGTTCCAGAAGGCCCTGCAGCCGTTCATCGACTCCGGCCGCCGTACAGGCCGTCAGGGTGCCGCTCGCTCAGCACCGACCAGGACCACGAGGAACAACTCCAGCGCTATACGTTCCTGGGCCGCGGAGCAAGGCCTGACGGTGAGCGAACGCGGACGGATCCCCGCCTCCATCGTGGCGAAATACGAAGCCGCTCAGCGACCCTGACCGAGGACACTCACGCGACCGGTTCAAGATCTAATCCCGCATCGCGGCTGATAATCAGATCTGCATCGTTGTGCAGGCCAGCCAGACCATGAAATGCGCGCTCGTAGCCGCGTTGAGGCTCGTTGGATCTAGCACCCGGGTACGTGCCGTCGCGTGGAAGCCGTCAGTGCTGATATCGGTGCCGACGCGTGTCTATGCGGGCTGTGGCGGTTGCTGGGCTCCCTGCTGTTGCTGCGGCGCCGCCTCGGCCGGTGCTGGCGGCTCGAGGCCGTTCCTGGCCTGCGGGGTGTCCACGCCGCGGCTGGCCAGGCGATATTGCTGCAGGCGGGTCTGCGGCAAGGTCGGCAGCCAGGTGGCGCTCCAGGCTTGGGCATCCAGGTTCGCTGTGTGCCAGATATCCTGCTCGATTCCGCTGGCGGCCTTCTTGGCAGCCGCCCGCAAGGTCCCGCCGCTGACACCCAGGGCGGCGGCCACGGTCACTAGGCTTGTCCATACTTTGGCTGTCCCGCTGCTATTCGCGATTGCCAGGTACAGCAATCCTCCGGTTGCAGCGGCCAGGATCACCATGACCGGCCAGAATCGCCGGAAGGCTGCCAGCATCAGGAGCCGGGCGGTTCGCAATATGGATTGTCCGGCGTGAACCCACGCGTCCACGCCGGTTTGGCCGCTTGTATCCGCGTTGCCTGCGAGCAGGGCATGCCAGGCCGCCGCCTGGTTGCGCAGGGCTGCCACCACCGACCTGTGTGCTGTCGGCCACCCGGCCTTGATCTTGGATGCATTGATGTCGGCCCAGTCTTGCCAGTTCTGCAGGGACCGGCTCACGGTAGCGGCCGACAGCGGCGGGAGCACGCCGCTGGCCTGGGCTAGCCATGTTTGCAAGGTGGCCAGCCGGTGACGATTGAACTCCCGCAGAAAGAAGTCCGCGCCCGCTTGCTCGTTGGGCAGCCAGCAGGTGTCATTCAGCGCCCGGCCCAGCTGATAGGCGTTGAGCTGCTGGCGGTCGCGAACAAGCTGTTTGAGAAGCTCCAGGTGCAGGGCTGTGACTGCGGCCGTGAAGCCCTCGTGTTCAGGGGAGTTCCAGGCAGTCTCGATGCCCGCACTCGATCGGCCCGGGTACGGCCTGAGCAGATCCTTCAATTCCAGGAAGGCCAAATCCATCTGGTGGTCCGCGTCAAGCTCAGCGACCGTTGGCAGGTGAGCTGAGGTATCTCTTGCTCGCCGGTGTTGAAGCGGGCCATATAGCTGCGCCATCAGCCATCCCAGCGAGAAGACGGAGCCCGCGGGCGGGGTCTGGCTGCCCGCCGCGTCAACCGCCATGGGCGCCTCCTGCGGCCAGTGCTCCTCTTATGACAATGCTTTCGAATGGTCGCGTGTCATAGGGGGCAACATTTTTAACAAGTTACCGAACAACGTGCCGAGAATTTCCAGATTCTTTCAGCGCCCCAGGTCGCTGTCAACGGCCTGCGGACAGACCCATGTGCCGGCCAAGCCAGGTCCATTACGGAGCCGTGTCCTGTGAACACCCGCACATGGCCGCCTGGCGGGTTTTGCCTGGGCTATGCTACGGCTTGGTTGCGGCAGCGATGAGGTGATCGCTGAAGCCGATGAGCGAGGGCTGTGTCTCGACTGACCGTGCCGCGAACAGGATCTGTTCGCGCCGCTGCGGGTCTGCCCACTCCTGGCGCAGCGGCCAGCCGGCAGACCGCCATGGCCAGTAGGCGGCCGCCCGGCCGCAACACCCTCCGAGCCTCGGCCAGGGCCTGCTGGCGCTGCGCCGCCTCGGTGAGATGGTACAGCGGCCCGAACAGCAGCACCGCATCCTGTGACTCAGCTGGCTCAGCTAGCTCTCGCGCGTCCCCCAGGGCGGTGGTGAAGCCGAGGGCCGGATCGCTGCCGGCTGCTTGGCGTGCCTGCTGCACGTGCAGTGGCACCGGATCCACCAGATGCACCCGGAACCCGCGCCTGGCCAGCGGCGCAGCATAGCTGCCAGGGCCACCGCCGACATCCAGCAGCCGCGCGGGCGGCGACGGCAGCAGCCGGCCCAGCAACTCCATCGACCTGACGAACTCCAGGGACGGATTCCCGCCGGGGAGCAGGCGGGAGCGTTCGAAGCCGGTGCCGTAGTGACTTTCGATCGCCGGATCAATCACGCTTACAGGCTCCCGCGAATCCCTCGCCAGGACTACACAAAATCGGTCTCGCTCAGCCCGCAACCGACACTCTCATGCCGCGTTGACTGCCGCACGGTTGGCAGGGTCGGCTGCCGCAAGAGTCTCATAATCCGGACCTCTGCGGACCGGATGATGAGAACCGGCGCTTCCGCGGAAACGTCCGCTCATGTTGCCGCAGAGAGGTTGTGACAGTGACATCGTAAGGCGATCTTGGCGGACAATTCTCGCCAGAGTTCGCACTGGCTCAGTGCGCAGGCTGTCAGTGCTACCCGGTCCACGGTCCGACGCCAGCCACGCGGTCCACCGTGATGTGGGTGATGTATCCGGGTGGGGGGTTATCCATCGGCGGGAAGCGGACCTCAGGACCGAGGTAGGTGTGAGCGAGTTGCTGCAGGAGCCCGGCAGCTCCTCCCTCGGTAATGCGCGCCGTGCCATAAATGACGAGGTACTCGTTGAGGCCCATAGCGTTACGTCTATCGGTTTCGATCGAGAGGGCGACGCGGCTGTCGTTGCGGATATTGCGCACCTTCCGGTGCTCGGGAAGATGGGCGGCCACGATCTCGTCGCCATCAAGACCGACCCACACCACGGTCACCTGGGGACTGCCGTCGGGGTTCAAGGTCACCAGGTGAGCCAAGGCCGGAGAGTCGAGCACAGCTCTGGCGCTGTCCGGCAGCGACGTCGTCATGAAGTCACGCTAGCAGTGCGGGTCACGAAGGCACGCCGGGGTAGATACTGGCGGTGGCATTGCACGCCGTGAGTGTGTCCCTCCGACGCACAGTAGCGCGGGAACGCGGTGAGGAGGTGGGCGGATGCAGGCAGCCGTCGGGGACCGGTTCCATGTGCGCGGCAGCATCGTTGGCCAGCCGGAGCGGACAGGCGAGATCGTCGAGGTCCGCGGAGCGGGCGGGGAGCCACCGTACCTGGTGCGCTTCGACGACGGTCACACCAGCCTGGTGTTCCCCGGCCCGGACGCGATCATCGAGCATCCGCGCAGGAAGCGTAAGAAGGGGCCGGCGAAGGGCTGACTAGCCCCGTGCGGACCGGCACCCGTCCAATCCCTTCTCAGAACAATGCGCGCTCATGGCCGCCGACCGAGCGATCGTGCCAGTCAGCAGGGAATGATGACTGGCCGGTTTCTGGCCGCTGCCGCCAGAATGGTTAGGTCATGCGGGTCGCTGGTCAAGATCCGGTCACCTGGCGCGGCAAGGAGCACGACGGTTGCGTCAATCGGATCATGTGGCTAGGTTGTAGGGTACCGGCCGCAACGCGGGCAGATAGCAACACGATACAAATTGTCGCCTAGGTATTCGCCGCAATGGATGCAACAGCTGGCTAGTAGCCGACGCATCCGCTCTTGCGGATCGGTGCCCGGCACGCCAGGGCTGAACGGCGGGGCTACCGATGCCGTACTGACAGATCGGAGGATTGCCCCGTAAATGTTCTGTGCCTGCTCAAGGGTCTGCCGATGGTAGGCGAACCATGCGGCCACCTTCGGCTGCCTAGTACTACCCGGGGCCGTCTGCTCAAGCTGCTGCTCGTAGTAGGAGATCGCGCTCTTTGTAGCCTGGATATGCCCTAATGCCTGGTTCAGCTGGCTAACACTGTAGGGCGACTGTGGGAGAATCTGCAGCAATCCCTGGCTATAGCGGCCCATAATTTGTGCCAGCTGCTCGACAGTAGGCCTGACAAAAGGCGGGTCGGGCGGCTCTATTGACGTGGGCCACTCGCTCATACGATCCCCCCATCTCTTGTGAGAGATTGGCGAAAATAAATCCTGGCCGACGCCGGTCTCAAGCGCGTTGAAGATCGGAGTTACAAGGAGGCAGATAAACACCCCAGGCCAGACGAACGCCATCTCCTACTACAGTTGCTTCACAGCGTAGCCCCTCGGTCTCTATCCGCGTAGCCCCCTGGCACCGGAGGGTGCGGACTTGCCCGGAAGCTGGCGGGTGGTGACGCTCCTCTCGCGCGGCCACGGCCTCGCCGTCCAACGGTCCAGAGGCGACCAGGGCCACCAGTTCGACGAAGAACTGATCGAACCCGGCCGGGGAGATGATTTCCAGGAGCCTGCCGGGCCGGTCAGTCGCGTTCCAGAACGTATGCCAGACATCGCGGGGTTTGTAGACCAGGTCCCCGGGCCCGGCGAAGGCCACGTCGCCGCCCTGCCAGAATCCCCACTGGCCTTCCAGGATGAAAGAGTACTCGTCCTCGCGGGAATGCATGTGCAGCGGAGCGGCCATGCCTCGGGCGATGATCGGGTGCTCCATCAGCGAGAAGCGACCTTGAGAGGGACCGCCGTCCATGATGAACCTGGCGCCAACGACCCCGAGGTTGCCGGTACTGGTCTCTGCCGCCCGCGCGACCGGTTCGCTCAGGCTCAAGTTCATGAACGTCACGATGTCCTCCACCCGCAAGCCCACGAGTGCACCCCTCCCGGTCCGAGCGCACTTGATAGGCGGCTCGAAGTGCCGGTCAAACCGCCGGGCCACCAGTCGCGATACTCCTGCTGCCTCACCGTCACAGTGTCGGGGATGGGGACAACGAACGCGCGCTCATGGCGCTTCCGGTGCGCGGGGGCGGGTCAACACTCGATCGAGGGCACCGGGCCGGAGGCGGCCGCGCTGAGCAAGGACCAGGCCCGTCACGCGCCTGCTCCAATGCTGGATAGACGGAAACCGAGTAACCAGCCGCCGCCTGCCGCGCGGTGACTTCGTACCCTGCATTGACAAGAAGATACTCTAGAGATCTATTATTTAGTCATGGAGCAATCTCTGATCGTCGGGCTCGCGGGCACTGCCGCCGCGAAGGTTCCACGGGACGCGACGGCGGTCGCGGAGGACGGTATTTCCGGCACCGATCCGGTGGGCCTGCCGTCGCTGGCGGGCACGGTGGCCGACACGGCCGCAGTCTTCGGCCAGCTCGGACCGCTCCACCGGGAGGGCCGGGCGCTCGCCGCCGAGCTGGCACGCATCCTGAGCGGCAGCACCCAGATCACGCCCGGCCCCAAGGACTGGCGCTTCGCCGATCCCGCATGGTCGGAGAACCCGGCTTACCGCCGGGTCGCGCAGAGCTACCTCGCCGGCTGCACGTTCCTCGACGCCATGGTCGGCGAACTCGGCAAGAGCGGCCGGCCCACCGACAAGGCGCGGTTCCTGCTCAACATCCTGACCAGCGCGGCGGCGCCGACCAACACGCTGGCCGGCAATCCGGCCGCGCTCAAGAGGGCGTTCGAGACCGGCGGCGGCAGCCTGCTCCGCGGGGCCGCCAACTGGTGGAAGGACGTCCGTCACAACGGCGGCATGCCGGCGACGGTCGACCGCGGCGCGTTCGAGGTCGGCCGCGACCTCGCCGTCACGGCGGGCGCCGTCGTGGACCGGGACGCATGCGGCGAGGTCATCCAGTACCAGCCGGCCACCGAGACGGTGCGGCGGCGGCCGGTGCTCGTCGTGCCGCCGCCGATCGGCCGCTTCTACTTCCTCGACCTGCGGCCCGGGCGCAGCTTCGTCGAGTACGCCGTCAGCCGGGGACTGCAGACGTTCGTGCTGAGCTGGCGCAACCCGGGCCAGGAGCAGGCTGACTGGGACCTCGACACGTACGCGCGACGCGTCCTGTCGGCCATCGAGACCGCGCGCGAGGTCACCGGCAGCCCGGACATCGACGTCATCGGATTCTGCGCGGGCGGCATCATCACCACCACCGTGCTGAACCACCTGGCGGCCGCCGGCGACGACCGGGTGGCGTCGGCCTCCTACGCGGTGACGCTGCACGACTTCGGTCAGCCCGCGCCGATCAGCGCCTTCTCCTCGCCCCGGCTGCTCGCGCTGGCCCGGTGGAACTCCCGCCGCAAGGGGGTAATCAGCGCGCGGGACATGGGCGCGGTCTTCACCTGGATGCGCCCGAACGAGCTCGTCTGGAACTACTGGGTCAACAACTACCTGATGGGCAATCCGCCGCCGGTCTTCGACGTCCTCGCCTGGAACGCCGACGGCACCAACCTGCCCGCCGCGCTGCACGCCCAGTTCCTCGAGATCTTCGACAAGAACATGCTGTGCGAGCCGGGCGGGATGACGGTACTGGACACCCCCGTTGACCTGAGCCGGATCACGGTGCCGGCCTACGTCACCGGCGGAGCCACTGACCACCTCACGCCGTGGCAGGGCTGCTACCGGACCACCCAGCTGCTATCCGGGCCCGCCACGTTCGTGCTCAGCAACGCCGGCCATATCCAGAGCCTGGTGAACCCGCCGGGCAACCCGAAGGCGAGTTTCTACGCCGGCGGTGCGCCCGGGCCTGATCCGCAGCAATGGCTCGCCGAGTCCCAGCAATACAGCGGGACCTGGTGGGAGCACTGGGCCGACTGGCTGCTCGAGCGCTCTGCTGATGAGGTGCCAGCGCCGAAGAAGCTGGGCGGCCGCGGTCATCCCCCCGGCGATCAGGCTCCGGGGCTATACGTCCGAGACCTCCTGCCGAGCGCTCTTTCACGCTAGCGGACCTTTCTCGGGTGCTGGGTACCCGGCGGGCGGTTCAGCCGCCGTCCGGTCGTAGCAGGCGGCTGCGGGCGCACTTGAACGCGGCGGTGTCGAGCGCCGGGCCGGGCAGGACGCTGTTCGGGCGGCCGGACGGATGCGCGCGCAGCCCGTCGAAATAGATGTCCAGGTGCCGGTGGGCCAGGCGCCGGTCCTCCGGATAAGGGCCGCCGGGGAAGGCGCGCGACAGGCGGGCGGTGATGATGATGATGTCGCCGGCCTCCGCGTCGGGACGGATCAGCCCCTGGGCCCGGGCCCGCTGCAGCAGCGTCTCGACGTGGTCGGCGTTGTCGGCGCCGACCTCCTCCAGCACCGCGTCCAGGTCGAACCGCGACACCAGGGCCGGCAGCACCGCGCCCACGTTGACATCGAGGGAGACGTGCATGAGCTCGCGCAGCGCCTCGAAGGGATCATCACCGGCGGCCACGGCGGCGCGTCCGGCGTCGGTCAGCTTGCCCAGGACGTAACCGGCGACACCCTGGTACAGCGCTTCCCTGGTCGGAAAGCGCCGGTAGAGGGTGCCGACCCCGACGCCGGCCCGCGACGCGATCGCCTCCATGGCCACGTCCGGACCCGACACCGTGAAGACCTCGCTTGCCGCGCGCAGGATCAGCTCGCGGTTGCGCTGCACTTCCACGCGCTCCGCGCGCACCCGGGGCTTGCCCTCCGGCTGACTCACAAGATTATATGGAGGAAAATCGTCCACACAACGTCGAAGATGGCACGGCCGCGGGCCGGCAATGTAACCGTCCGGCTATCTACCGGTTGCCTGCCCGGCAAACAATTTCGGGACAGGCTTCCCTACCCGGGCGCGGCGGCTCCCTGGCGGTGGTGCACGATCAGGACAGACCGCCGGGAGTGTGCGGCGACGGCGCTGGCGACGCTTCCCACGACGATGCCGGTGAGCCCGCTGCGGCCGTGGGAGCCGAGGACGATGAGGCTGGCGTCGTGCTCGTCGGCGGCATCGACGATGCCCTTCCAGGTGGGCGCCGCCTCGGCCGCCAGGCTCTGGGCACGGAATCCCGCCGCCTGGGCCAGCGAGGCTCCGTGCGCGGCGGTTTCCTCGGCCGCCTTCCGGACCTCATCGGGCTGCGCCGCGTTGAAGCCCACCTCGCGAACCGGGAGGAACCCCACGTTGAAGGGTTCCCATATGGTGAGGACGAGCGCGTCGCGGTTCACCCGCAGCAGCGGCCGGCCTCGGCTATCGCGTTCTCGGCCAGGTCGGAGCCGTCGTAGGCGAACAAGACGGGGCCGGCCCCGGCGGTTGTCATGGCCGCGTCTCCGCCGCCCCGGCGCCTGCCCGGGCGCCGGTGCTGGTTACTGCCGTGCTCATGGCGTCTCCTCGCGCTCCTGGCGTGACTGCGCTACCGGGAGCGCGATGCCGCGGCTACGGCGGACCGCGGCGAGCAGCGGCGGGGACTGCCACCCCGGCTCCTCGCCGCCCAGGAATTGCGCCAGCGACGGCGCCGACGGCCGCGCCCCGCCCAGCAGGTAGAGCAGGACGGCGGCGACTGCCCCGCCGGCTGCGAGCCCGAAGCAGACCCACAACGCCGCGCTCATGGCCCTGGTTGGGAGGCCTGTCAGCGTGGTGGCGAAGTGCAGGAGGATCGGCACGATCATGAACGCGGCGACCGCGCGCAGCAACTCCAGAATGGCGAACACGCGCTGGATGCTGGCCGAGCGCAGCGAGAACCCGGCGAGGAACAGCGCCGGGGTCACCGAGGCGCCGACGCCGACGCCGAGCAGCGCGGAGCCGGCCAGCGTGAGCGCGGGGGTGGGCGGGACGGCGCCGCGGATCACCAGGATCCCCGCGGCCAGGAAGGCCATTCCCGCCAGGGCGAAGTAGTGGATGTACCGGGTGCTGAAGACGGCCCCGAAGACGATCGCAGTGAGCACGGCCCCGCCGAGCTCGGGGAGGTAGAGCAGCCCGAGGTGCAACGGCGCGTAACGGTGGGCGAGCACCGTGCTGGTGAGCCCGATCGCCGACACCGAGGCGGCCGCCGCGCAGACGGCCAGCACGATCCCGGCCAGCGGGATCGTGCTGGCCAGGGGGCGCAGGGTCAGCAGCACTCGCTTGCCGCGGTACTGGTAGACCCAGAGGATGACGATCAGCGCCAGCCCGCCGGCCAGCGGGCCCACGGCGACGGGGTCGAGGAACCGGTGGGTGGCCAGCTCCGAGGCGCCCCAGAACGCTGCCACCGAGCCGCTGGCGGCCAGCCCGATTGCCCGGCCGTCCCGGGGCGCGCTGCGGTCAGCCGGCGGGGCATCCTCGAAGGTCAGCAGGGACAGCAGCAGCGCCACCACCGCGACGCCCGCCACGATCCAGAACAGCGGCCGCCACGCGTGCGACGACGCCTGAGCGCCGCCGATGAGCGGGCCCGCCGCGACGGCGCCGAAGATGCACATGTTCATGATCATTGCGGTCCAGCGCAGCTTGTCCGCGGGGTAGCCGAGGAACAGCGGCGGCGCGGCCGCGATCAGCAGCAGGCTGGTGCACACGCCTTGCAGCACGTGCCCGGTGATGAACATCCCGGGGCTGGTCGCCGCGGCCGCGAGCACCGAGCCGGCCACCAGCAGGGCGCCGTAGACCAGCATCATCCGCCGCTGGGGCAGGTGCTGGGCGAACTGGACGGCCAGCACCGTGCCCAGCGCATAGCCGGCGTTGGCCATGCCCATCGCCAGGCTCATCGTCTGCGGGCTCATGCGCAGCGTCCCGGCGATGAACGGCGTGACCGGCGCCAGCGCCGACGACAGCGCCAGGTAAGGCACCAGGAACAGCACCACCATCCCCGCGACCGCGGGATAGCGGCCGGCCAGCGGGCCCGGGCGCCACGGCTGCTGCCGTGCGTGGTCGCGGCCGGCGGGGTGGGCGGCAGTCAGCGGCGGTGGTGTCTGGGACGTAACGTCCGGCACGAAGGCTCCCTCGTTCGACAGGCGTAGACGTTCGACAGATATCGAACGTACTACGATCGTCGAACTTCATGCAAACTGGTTTATGCTGGCTGCGTGACCGACGAGGTGATCGAGCCGGCAGCAGAGGACTTCGACCTGCCGCGGGTGCTGACTGCACTGGCAGACCCTCACCGGCTGGCCGCGGTCCGGTTCGTGGCCAGCCACGGCGAGTCCTGGTGCGCGCAGGTCATCCAGGAGGCCGGGCTGGGCACCAGCAAGTCCACGTTCTCCCATCACCTGCGCATCCTGCGCGAGGCCGGGATCATCACCAAGCGGATCCAGGGCGCCAGAGGCTACATGAGCCTGCGCAAGAACGATCTGGACCGCCGCTTCCCGGGCCTGATCGACTCGATCCTCAGCGCCGACAGCCAGCTAGTGCCCTAACGCCGGCAGCCCCGGGATCTGCGCGGCGACGTCTACCGGCGCATACGGATGCTTCCGCTGGATCAGGGCGGTCAGCCGGTCGCGGTCCGGCGCGAGCAGGGCCTTGACGCCCTCCGCGCTCACATCCGCGACGATGACGTCGCCGACCTCGCCGTGGACGTCGCTGAAGAGGCCGTGCGTGCTCATCTTCTGGGCCTGGTAGCGATTGTCGTCGGTCGGGCTGACGTAGTGGACCGACCGGATCTTGTAGCGGTGGATCAGGAACAGGTGGATCAGCGTCATCAGGCGCTTCTGGCGCAGGGCGGTGTCGAAGGTGTTCTGGTTCCGGACCGAGAGGATGTTGCGTCCCCGGCGGTCCGCGATCACGTCGAAGATGATGTTGGCGACCTGTTCCCCATCTGCCCTGGACAGGGTGAGCTCCAGCAACTCCGAGCCTGCGGTGTGCGGCCGCAGTCCGACGCGCAGCGGGCCCGGGAGCTGGTGGTGCTGTGTCCACGCCGCGAGCCATTCCTCGAGCAGCTTGGTCGGCACCTCGGTCTGGACCAGGTGCTGGTGCTGGGTCGAGCCCTTGCCCATCGCCTTGGTGGCCGCCGTGCCGCCCGAGGAAGCCATGAGGGCCGCATCCAGACGCGGCCCGCCCACGAGCGTCTGGGGGGTCCGGTAGGGCGATTCGACCAGGCGGAACTTCCGCTGCAGACGGGCCAGGGCGAGCATGCCGTCCTGCCTGAGCGCGGCGGCGAACTCCTCGGCCGCCAGGCCGTCGATCTGATGTCCGCCGTAGGTGATGAAGTTGAAGACATACCCCAGCTGGCCGAGCTGTTCGGGGAATCGCCTCATTTCCTCCTCGCTCATCCCGGTCGTGTCCCAGTTGAACGATGGCGACAGGTTGTAGGCGAGCATCTTGTCGGGGAACTCGGCGTGGATGGCCTCGGCGAACCGCCGGGCGTCGGCCAGGTTCGCGGTCTTGGTCTCCATCCACAGGAGATCGGCGAACGGGGCGACGGCCAGCGACCTGGCGATCGCGTACTCGATTCCGCTCTGTATCTGGTAATAGCCTTCGGTGGTCTTGGAGACCTCGCAATCCCAGATGATGTCGATGCCCATCGATCTGGCCTGGGCCCGCGCGGCGTGGAACGAGGTCCGGGTCGCGAAGGCGAGCCACTCGCCGGCGCTCATGTCGAACCGCTCACCCTCGCTTTCGCGGAACTCGATCGCGTCCGCGACCGCCTGGGGATAGCTCTTCAGGCTGGCCTCGGACTGCCACGCCTCCAGGTACGGCGTCTCGACCTCGTCCAGCAGTGCCTCGACCGACGACCCGTCGCCCTGCAGGAACGCCTTCGCGCTCTCTTCGATCACGCTCATCACGCCCGTCCGCGCGAGCCAGGCGCTGGCCTCGTCGTACTCCGTGGCGGAGATCTTGAACAACAAGTGACCGCGTGCGTCGTCGACGCCCAGCTCGCGGAGTGTCTTCATGATGGTGAGGTAGCCGACCTTGTAGGTCGGCAGCTCGACGTTGGTGGCGCCCAGGATGAACGGATGATCGCGTTCGTCCCCGCGGCCCTCCAGGAACGTGGCGGCTTCGGCGTCGGTGCGGGCCACGACGAGACCGGGCACCTTCATGATGTCGAGCTGGAAGCGCGCGGCGCTGAGCCGCTTGATCTGCTCGTCCACGCCGACGAGCACCTTTCCCCCCTGGTGCCCGCACTTTTTGGCGCCGGGTTTCTGGTCCTCGATGTGGTAGCCCGGGACCCCGGCCTCGACGAAACGGCGGATCAGATTCCGGACGTGCGCGTCGCCGCCGTGTCCGGTGTCGGCGTCGGCGATGATGAAGGGCCGGTAGTCGGTCTCGGGCGAGGCAGCGCGCTGCGCGTCGCTCATTCGCGAGCGGGCGAAGCGCTGGTTCCGGTCCGCGGTGAGCAGGGCGCGCACGATCGGCGCGGCCTCGTCGGGTACCTGGGAGAGCGGATAGCTGGCCAGGTCGGGTCCCGGGTCCTCCGTCACCGATCCCCTGGCCGACGTTGCCCAGCCGCCCAGGTAGATGCCCTCGATGCCCATCCGCTTCAGGGCCACCGCCTGACCGGGTGAATAGGGGCCGAAGGTGGTGATCGGCCTGCGCTCGGCGAAGAGCTGCCGGAGCCGATCGTAGAACTGCCCGGCCGCCACCCTCGCCACGGTGTAGTCGGCGGGGATGGTGCCGCGCTGCTCCGCCACCTGGCGCGCAGAATACAACCGCGTGATGCCGTCGAATCGAGGACTGGCAAACCATCGTTCCGTCTCGCCGATTTCCGGCTCGAACGAGTTCATGGCTGGCTTCCCGGCGAGTTCGGAATCGAATGACCTCATGGCTGGCTCCTGCCGCTCCGGTAGAAGCAAAGGTCCCACGCCCGCGTCGCCCAGACAAGCCGGCGGGCTGGCGCTGCGTGATCGGCATAGGCTCGGAGACAGGCTGCGCGGGCGGCGTCGCGGTGATCACGAAACGAAGGGACGCGGTTGTGGCGTTCGTGAACGTCGAGCAGGCGGAGTTCTGGTCGCAGCTGGCGCCGACGTGGCTGGAGCTCGAAGACCGGCTGGACGAGGTGGGCCGGCTCCCCGGTGAGCTGGCCATGGATCGCCTGGACTTGCTGCCCGGGCAGCGGGTGCTCGACCTGGGATGCGGATCGGGTAAGACGACGCTGGAGCTGGCCTCTCGTGCCGGGCCCGGCGGCGAGGCTGTCGGGGTTGACATCTCAGCCGAGATGCTGGCCCGGGCGCGCGAGCGGGCGGCGCAGCTCGGCACCGGGAACGTCGCGTTCGTGCATGCCGATGTCCAGGTGCACGACCTGGGCGAAGCCCGGTTTGACGCCGCCTACTCGCGCTTTGGCGTGATGTTCTTCGCCGACCCGGTCGCGGCCTTCGCGAACGTCCGCAGGGCGCTGCGGCCCGGGGCAACGCTGTCGTTCGTCTGCTGGCAGAGCGTGTTCGACAATGAGTGGATGCTCCTCCCGGGCGCGGCGGTGGCGAGTGTCACCGGGGCGCTGCCGCCGATGCCGGCCCCCGGAGAGCCCGGCCCGTTTTCCCTCGCCGAACCAGGCCGGGCCCGCGCCGTGCTTGAGGCAGCCGGGTTCGGTTCCGTCATCGTCGCGCCTCACGCGGATCAGGTCGTGATCAGTGCGGACCGGATACCCGAGGTTGCCTTGACCAGCGTCCGGATGGGCGGGGTTCGCGAGGCTCTCCGCGATGTCGACCAGCGAACCCGCCAGCGAGCGCTCGCCGCGATCGAGGATGCCCTGCGTGCCCGCCTCCACGACGGCGAGGTGCGCGCCTCCAGGGGCGTCCTTCTGGTCACGGGCAGCGCCTGAAAAGGCCGCCGCGGCACGGCGGCCCGCTGTCGGCTACTCGAAAGGGTCCTCATCCGGCTGCCCGGCCCCGTCCGGAACCGGAAGCTCGCAGGACACTGTCGTGCCGCCGCCCGCCGGGCTGTGCATGGAGAAGGTGCCGCCCAGCGCCTCGACGCGGTCCTTCAGCCCGACCAGACCTGAGCCCCGTTGCGGGTCGGCTCCGCCGGCACCGTCGTCACGCACGCAGACCCGCAGCGTGCCGCCGGAAGCTTCCGCGTCAACCGTGACGACCGACGCGTGCGCGTGCTTTGTCGCGTTGGTGAGCGCCTCGGAGACGACGTAGTACGCCGTCACCTCGAGCGGCTCCGGCAGCCGCCCCATCTGGGCGACGTCGAGCTCGACGGCGATCGCGGCCCGGCGGGCCAGCGTCTTCAAGGCCGGCCCGAGCCCGCCTTCGGACAAGATCGCCGGGTGGATGCCGCGGCTGATCTCGCGCAGATCCTCGGCAACCCCGGTGAGCTCGCCCGAGACCCGCCCGATCTCCGTGTCGAGCTCAGGCAGCTCGGCGGGCACCATGCCTTGGGCGAGGCGAAGCTCGAGGCCGAGCGAGACCAGGCGCTGCTGGGTCCCGTCGTGCAGGTCCCGCTCGATCCGCCGCCGGGTCTCATCCGCGGCGGCGACGATCCGCGTCCGCGAGGCGGCGGCCTCGGCCCGGCTCTCGGCGTTGCTGATGGCCGTCGCGACCAGTTCGGTGAAGTCCGCCATCCGGTCGGCGGTACCGGACGGAAACGCCCCCCGCCTCGTCCACGCGTTCACCGCGCCCCACAGGCGGCCTTCGACGTTGATCGGGCTCGCCACCAGCGACCGGATCCCGAGCTCGCGCAGCGCGTCGGCGACCGGGTCCGACGCACTGCTCCACACGTCCTCGTCGATCCGGGCGGAGCGGCCGGTCCGCCACACCACCGCCAGGGCAGCGTAGCCGGGGAGTTCCACGCGGGTCCCGACCGGCCACCTGACCGCATACTCCCCGACAGCGCCGACGACCACGATCGAGGTCCCGTCCGGCTGGAAGCGGGCTATGCCCGCGCTGTCCGCGCCCAGCAGCCGGCGGACTTCCTCGGCGACCGCCGAGAAGATCTCGGCCGGGTTGACCCCGCGGGCGACGAGCGTGGCGACGCGGCGCAGCGCAGCCTGCTCCGCCAGCAGCTGGGCGAGTTCGTCCCGGCTCGCCTGCAGCGAATCCCGGTTCTGCGCGTTCGCGACCGCGGTCGCGACCAGGTCGGTGAACTCCGACATCCGCTGCTCGGTGCCGGGCGGCAGCGGCTCCCCGGACCCGACGCCGATCATTCCCCACAGCCGGCCGTTGACATGAATCGGCAGGCCGACCGAGGACCGCACCCCCGCGCGCAGGAACTGCTCCCCGCCCGGGACGTCATGGTAGTCATCGACACGGGTGGGACGGCCGGTGCGCCGGACAGTCGCTATCAGCCCGGTCGCCGGGTACCCCTCCCAGCGTTCCCCGCTCCGCATGGACGGCCCCGTCGCGCCCTCATTGGCGAGCGCCCTCGCCGTTTCGTCGGGCTCGTAGCGGATCAGCCTGGCTGTGCCGCCGCCGAAATACCGCAGCGCCTCCCGGGTCGCCGCGGCGAACACCTCCTCGGGCGATGCGCCCTGGGCGACCAGCGTCGCCAGCCGCCGCAGCGCCGCCTGGGTGTCGGCGAGTTCGCGCAGACTGTGCTCGGCCTGGGCGTTGGCGATCGCCGTCGCCAGCAGGTCGGTGAACGAGGCGAGACGTGCCTCGGTGCCCGGCGGCGGCGCCCACTCGTGGATCGCCCCGGCGGTCATGACTCCCCAGAGGCGGCCCTCGACGATGATCGGGGCGCCGATGATGCAGCGGACGCCCTGCGCGCGTGCCTCGGCCGCGAGCGGCCCGGAGGCGCCGGCGAAGTCGTCCATCCGGATCGGGCCGCCGGTCCGCAAGACGAAGGTGCTGACGTTCTCCCCCGCGAGGGAAAACCGCTGGCCGACGGGGAACTGCTGGCCGGTCCTGGTCCACGTGGCCAGGACGGTGATCATGTCGTCGGGGTCGTACCGGGCCAGGCGCCCGTAGTCGGCGCCGAGCAGCCGCCCCACCTCCTCGACGACCGTTGTGAACAGCTCATCCGCCGGCGCCGCGCGCGCCACGAGCGTGGCCACCCGACGCAGCGCTGCCTGCTCATCGGCAAGCTGTCGCAGCCGCGTCTGGTGGGGTGGATCGCGACCCGCCCCCGGGTCGCCGGCATGGCCCACGTCGGCGCCGGTATCAGGCGCGTTCATAGGGCCGACGATAACCGATGCTCGGGGGCTGGCACGCTGGGAGCGTGGCTATCCCCACTGCCCGGGCTGGTAGTCGCCAGCGGGCTGGCGGGTGATGACGTTGATGCGGTTGTAGGTGTTGATCAGGGCTATGAGGCACACCAGCGCCGCGAGCTGGTCATCGGCGTGGTGCTTGGCCGCGTTGGCCCAGGCCTCGTCGGTGACACCGCCGGCGGCGTCGGCGATGCGGGTGCCCTGCTCGGTCAGTTCCAGCGCGGCCCGCTCGGCTTCGGTGAAGACCGTCGCCTCCCGCCACGCCGCGACCAAGTTGAGCCGCACCGGGCTTTCCCCGGCCGCTGCGGCGTCCTTCGTGTGCATGTCGGTGCAGGCGGCGCAGCCGTTGATCTGGCTGGCCCGGATCTTCACCAGTTCCTGCGTCGCGGCGGGCAGGGGCGAGTCGGTCACGACCGCGCCCGCCGAGTTGATGTACTTCGCGAACTTCGCCGCAAGGGTGCTGCCCTGGTAACTCAAACGAGCGTCCACGATGACCTCCGTGTCGTTGTTGCGGGTTACGTCTTACTGACACGACAGCCCCGCGAGATGTGACAGGCGGACCGGGGATCAGCGCGGCGTCTCGCGCACGCCCTTGGGAGCCTGCTGCTTCATGTAGCCGAACATGTAGCCCGCCACCCGCCGCATCTGGATTTCCTCGGTCCCCTCGGTGATGCGGTACCGGCGGTGGTGACGGTAGATGTGCTCAAAGGGCTCGTGCCGCGAGTAGCCCAGGCCGCCGTGCACCTGCATGGCGCGGTCGGCGGCCTCGCAGCACAGCCGGTTGGCCACGAAGTTGCACATGGAGACCTTGTCGGACTGCGACAGCGGCCCGTACTGATCCATGCTCCAGGCCGTCTTGTGGATCAGCGCCCGGAGCATCTCGCACTGCGTCTGCAGCTCGACCAGCGGGAACTGGATCGCCTGGTTGCTCGCGAGCGGCTTGCCGAACGGGGCCCTCGTCTTGGCGTACTCCACCGAGCGGTCGATGCAGAACTGCGCGGCGCCCAGGCTCGACGCAGCCTGACGGATGCGGTTCTCGTTGAAGAAGTGCTGGACCACCTGAAGGCCGCGGCCCTCGCCGCCGAGGATCGCGGTGTCGGGGACGCGCACGTCGGCGAGCGAGACATGCGCGTGGTCGGTGGGCATGTTGAAGGTCCAGAGGTACTCCTGCACCGTGAAGCCGGCCGCGTCCACCGGTACCAGGAACGCGGTGATCCCCTCGCCGCTGCCCGGCGTCCCGCTGGTCCGGGCGAAGATGAGGTCGTGCGAGGCGGTATGCACGCCGGTGTTCCAGGTCTTCTCGCCGTTGATCACCCATTCCCCGCCGTCGCGCTCCGCGCGGGTCTCCATGAACGTCGCGTCGCTGCCGTGCTCGGGCTCGGTGATGCCGAACGCGAAATGACGCCGGCCGCTGGCGAGATCGTCGACCCACTCGTCCTTCTGCCCCGCGGTGCCGTAGTGCAGCATCAGCAGCAGCGCGACGTTGTTGCCCACGATCGCGTGCTCGTTCTGCAGGTCGCAGTGCAGGCCGAGGCCCTTGCTGGCCAGATGCTCGCGGATGACCGCCATGCCGAGGTTGGTCCCGTCCCGGCCGCCGTACTCCTTCGGGAATGCGTACCGGTAGTGGCCGGCCGCGTCGGCCCGCCGCCGGGCCTCCGCGAGCAGTGCCTCCCAGTCGCTGCTGGGCAGGCCGCCGCGGTCCCAGTCGGTTCTGGCGTCCTCCCGGCGGTGGTCGAAGAACCGGATGTTGTCGTCATATTGCTCGAGCGGCCTGATCTCGCGCTCGATGAACCCGTCGAGTTCTTCCAGGTACTGCTGCAGGTCCTCGGGAAGATTGAAGTCCACGTCTTCGTCTCCTTCACCGGCTCAACCGGGCCGGCCCAGGTGGCCGGGGTTAGCGACAGCGAGCTTATCGACGGTCATGGCGCGGACCGCCGCGATGACTTCGCCGAAGCGGTGATCCAGCGATCCCTCGCGGATGGCCGCGCACAGCTCGGCATCGTCGGCGCAGCCGAGAGCGGCGAGCCTGGCCCGGTGGTTCCGCCCGTGCCCGGCGGCGAGCATGGCCTCGCGTTCGGCGATGCGCAGCGCGTTCGCCGCGACCCGGGCATGAAACGCCAGCCGCGGATCCATCCCGGCGACCTCGGTGGTGAGGAACTCGCGGACGGCGCGGAGCAGGCCGGGACCGGCCGGCCGGTCGTGCGGTGTCGCGGCCGGGCCGTCGCGCGGTGCCGTGGCCGCGCCGGCGCTGTCCTCCAGCGGATCCGCGATCGTCTGCGGTGCGGCGTAGCCCAGCGCCAGCAGGACGTCCCATTCCTGCTCGCAGACCCGGCGGCCGAGCACCGCGAGCTCGATCGAGGGCTCGTAATCCGACAGATACCGCTCGGCCTGCCGACGGCAGAGGAGAGCCCACCGCACGGTGCCCAGCAGCTCCCACCACCGCTGGGTGGCCTCATCAGGGGGGATGCCGCCGCCTTCGGCGTAACCCGCCATCAGGTCGGAGCGGGTGCCGAAACCGCCGACCGGGTGCGCCGAGCCGAACCGCCAGGCCTTGGTGCACAGCCAGCCCAGGTCATGCATCGGGTCACCGCGGTGGGCGAGCTCCCAGTCCAGCACGCCCCGCAGCCCGTCTCCGCCCACGATGAGGTTGCCGGTCCGGAAGTCACCGTGCACCAGGGCGTCCGCCGAAGGAGGCGGCCGGTGCTCGGCGAGCCACCGCAGGCCGATCTCAAGCGCGGGCCGCGGCTCGGCGAACTCCGCGTACAGCTGCAGAGCCTCGCCGAGCGCGTTGACCCGCGGCAGGCCAGGGACAGAATCGGGATCCACCCGGTGGACCTGTGCCAGGATCTCGCCGAGGCGGCGCGCCAGCCCGGGCCGCACGGCGGCGTACGCGTCGTCCCGCAGCAGCCGCCGCGGGATCGTCTCCCCGTCCAGGCGCTCCATCAGCAGGTAGGCCCGGCCGGGGCCGAGGGCTTCCTCGCCGTGGTCGTAGAGCTCGGGCGCCGGGACGCCGGCCGCTCTCGCCGCGACCATGGCCGCCGCTTCGACGGCCACGTCCCGGCGGCGATCTGAGCCGCCCGGGTCACGGAGCAGGATGAGGTGACGCTCCGCGCCGCCGGCGGTCCGTGCCTGAACGCCCCAGCTCTCCCGGCTCGCGCCACCCGGTAGCAGCCGGATGCCGGCGATCTCCACCGGCGCGTCCCACAGCGCCTGCAGGCGCGACGCCAGGAGCTTGGCCAGCTGCGCAGTCTCGGTCATGAACTAGCGGCCTCCTGTGTACCGACTCCTGTGTGCCGATGCTCATCGCCCGCGGAAGGCCGGCTGTCTCTTCTCCAGGAAGGCGTCCCGGGCCTCGCGGGCGTCCTCGAGAGCGAGGTTGACGGACTGGCTGCGGCTTTCGGCGTCGAGGGCCTGCTGGAGGGTCATGTCGAACGAGTCGTTGAGCAGCTGCTTGGACAGCCACGCGGCGATGGGCGGCCCGGCAGCCAGCCGGGCAGCCAGCTCCGACACGGCCGCGTCCAGCTCGCCCGGCGGCACGACCCGGCTGACGACGCCGAGCTCACGCGCCTGCTGGGCGGACAGGATGTCGCCGAGCAGGACGAGTTCCTTGGCCTTGTGCAGCCCCACCAGCCTCGGCAGCAGCCAGGACCCGCCGAAGTTGACCGACAGCCCGCGCTTGATGAATATCTCGGAGAACCGGGCACGGCCGGACGCGATGACGAAGTCGCAGGCCAGAGCCAGGTTCATGCCGGCCCCCACCGCTACCCCGTTAACCCTGGCGAGGGTCGGGACCGGGATCCGGTGCAGCGCCAGGCACACCTCGGTGACGACCGACATCGCGACCAGCGAGTGGCTCTCACCGGACATGTCCGACAGGTCGGCGCCGGCGCAGAAGTCCTCGCCTGCCCCGGTCACGACGACGACACGGTCCTCGCCCAGCCGGACCGAGGAGAACGCGTCGCGCAAGGCCGCCCAGCCCTGCGCCGGGATGGCGTTCTTGCGCCGCGGCTGGTTCAGGGTGACCGTCACGACGCCATCCGAACGGCTCACCAGAACCGGGGCGCCGTCGGCCGTGATGGTGGTCTCGGGCTGCATGGCCTTCCCTCCCAGGAGCGCGCCGTTGCCTGACGGCACGCTTGAAAGTACACATGCGCGGGGGCTCCGAGGCAATCAGCCGGCCTTGACTGGTACTGGGCACGTCAGTACCGTCATGGTAACAGTGTTCCCGAAACGGGAGCAATGTGACCGAGACGGATGGTGGCTTCCATGGGAGTGAGTGCTCATCGTCGTGCCGCACGTTGGCTTTCGGTCTGTGCCGCGGCCGCCCTAGCCCTGCTGGTCGCCGGGCCCGTGCCCGCTGGTGCCGCTACTGCCCGGGCGGTTGGCGGCGGATCCACGAGCCAGGGGACTGGGGTGCAGATCCCCCAGGACGAGGCTCCGCACCAGACTCCGGACGAATGGTGGTACTTCAGCGGGCATCTCTGGGGAAAGGACCCGGCGGGACACCTGCATTCTTACGGGTTCGAGTACGTGACGTTCAAGTTCCTCAATAGCGGGTCGCCGCCGGTGTATTTCGGGGACCTTGCCGTCACCGATCTCACCAACGGAACGTTCCAGTACGATGTCCGGCAGGATTCCTATCCGGTACCCACTACGCCCAACAGCTTCTCGCTGCACACCGGCGAGTGGACGATGAGCGGAGGATCCGGCCGCGATACGCTGCATGCCGGCCTACCGGGATACACGCTGGATCTTCAGCTGCAAACCACCAAGCCGGCCGCACTGCACGGTAACAACGGCGTTATCCCGTTCGGGCCCCTGGGCACATCGGACTACTATTCATGGACGTCACTGCTCACCGGCGGGACGATCGTCGACCACGGCGTCACGGTGAAGGTTGCCGGGCTGTCCTGGATGGATCACCAGTGGGGTGCCTTTAACCTCGGCAGCGGCGCCGGGTGGGACTGGTTCAGCATCCAGCTGGCCAACGGGAGGCAGTACATGCTGTACTTCATCCGCGACAAGTCCGGGGCGATCGTGCAGACCCTCGGTACCCAGGTTGACCAGGGCGGCCAGACCACGAACCTGAATCCCTCGAGTTTCAGCGACACGCCCACGGGCTCCTGGACCAGCCCGGCGACCGGCATCACCTACGGCTCCGGGTGGCATGTGACCGTGCCGGGCGGGTCCTTGACGATCACGCCGGTCCAGCTCAACCAGGAGCTCAACCTTCTGTCGACCCAGGGCGTCGCCTACTGGGAAGGCGATGTCGCGGTGCAAGGCAACATCGGCGGCTCGCCTGTGGCCGGCGCCGGATACACCGAGATCAATCCGCCAGGCTGACCAAGAGGCGGGATAGCGCTGTCCCCGATCTGCCGTGCGCAAGGGCGCTCGCCGGACGGCCACTCCCGGCGGTATCTCGTCGCCAGGTCCAGCGGCGCGCTGCTTGCCCGGCGGCATCAGCACGTTCCTGCCCAGCGGCCAGTCCCTGGAGGCCACCACCGTGGGCCTCGGCCGGGGCGCCACCAACGTGCAGGTGCAGAGGTTCAACGCTAACGGCAGCCTCGACCCGGCCTTCAGCAACCCGCAGTTCAGCTACACCGGGGCGCAGTTCGCCGGGCATCAGACCCCCGGCGCGATCGCCGTCCAGCCCGACGGGAAGGTCGTCGTGGCCGGGGCGGACTTCCAGGGCACGTCGGTGTTCGGCGCCGCGCGCCTGAACCCCACAGGGAGCCTGGACAGCAGCTTCGGCAGCGCGGGCGTCCTGACCACCAACTTCGAGGGGAACGACATCGCCCGGGTGGTCCTCATCCAGCCCAACGGCGACATCCTCGCGATCGGCAACTCCGCGAACAACCAGACGGGCATCGGCGGCACCGCCCTCGCCCGCTACCTCGGGTAGAGAACAGCCCCGCACCGACGGTCGTAGCAGAAACTGACGGCAGGCCCATACCGGGCCTGCCGTCTTTCTTGGCCCACATCACCCGCGCGCAGGCCCGAATTCCGGCTAGCCGGTAGCGGGGCTGACCGCCTGCGGTGCAGACGCGGCCGCGCTGCTGCGTGATGGTGGGTCCATGCACGGTGCACTGGCCTCGTCGGACAAGGGAGAAGCCATACAGACTCCGCGGGCCAGCGAGGAACCATGACCAGGATCCACGAACCGGCGCCAGCAGGGCTGCTGGGATCAGGCATCATCCGCCGCCATGTCCTGCTCGGCGCGGCGACCACCGCGCTCGGCGGGCTGCTGTTCGGCTACGACACCGGCGTCATCTCCGGGGCGCTGCTGTTCATCGGCAGGGATTTCCCCGGCCTGACGTCCTTCGACAAGGAACTGCTGACCAGCATCCTGCTCATCGGGGCGCTCCTCGGTGCGCTGGCCGCAGGCAGGATCGCCGACAGGATGGGCCGCCTGCCCACGGTGCTGGGCACCGCGGCGCTCTTCGTCGCCGGGGTGATGCTCGCCGCCTTCGCGCCCAGTTACGGAGTCCTGGTGGCGGCCCGGGTCATCATCGGGCTCGCGGTGGGGTCCGCGTCGTCCGGGGTCAGGCGATGAGCGTGGCCACCATGGCGAACTGGGGCGCGAACTTCGTGGTCACCATCTCCTTCCTCACCCTGCTCAGCGCCATCGGCAACGCCGGAACGTTCTTCCTCTTCGCTTTCTTGTCCGCCGCCGCGCTCGTGTACTTCCAGTGGCAGGTCCCCGAGACGAAAAACCGCAGCCTGTACGACATCGAACGTGACCTCGACCTTGCCGTCCGCCGGAGTCCCGGACCGTACCCGTCTCGTGAGCCGGGGAAGCATGCACCGGCGCCCCCGGGCGGGGGTGACCCCCTACCCAACCGGACGCAACTTCGGGGCATACCTGACGTTCCGGCTTAACGCCTGGCGCGGGACGGGGGCGCCGGGAGAGGGCAGCGCGGGCCCTCGAGTGGTGCTAGCTCGCGTGGCCCGGGCGGCCGAGTGCCAGCCGGGCGGCACTGACATCCTGGCGGCCGTGTCCGGCGGCCACGGCGGTGTGCCACTGGCCGGAGAGCGCGGCCAGCAGCGGCGGGGTGTCGCCGCGCGCGGCGCCGATCGCGAGGTTGACGTCCTTCAGCGCCCATTCGAGCGGGAATTCGGCCGTGAAGTCACCCTGATCCATCTTGCGGAACTTGGCGTCGGCGATCGGGGCGTCCAGCGGGCCGCCCTCGATCACTTCGGCGAGCTGCTGGTGACCGATGCCCAGGCGGTCAGCAAGCTCCATGGTCTCCGCCATGCCCTCGATGAGGATGGACATGTAGGCGTTGACAATCAGCTTCACCTGGCTGCCTTTGCCGGCCGCGCCCAGCCAGACTGTCTTGCGGCCGAGGACGTCAAACACCGGGCGCAGCGCGTCCGCCGCCGCGGCGGGTCCGGACGCCAGGATCAGCAGCTGGCCCTGCTCCGCCGGCCCCTTGCTGCCCGACACCGGGGCATCCACGAACATGACGCCGGGCCGCTCCGCGGCCAGCCGGTCCGCGGTGCCCACGGTCGCCGCAACACCGATCGTGCCCATCTGCGCCCACACGCATCCGTCGGCGAGCGCGCCGGCGACCCCGCCGCCGAACATGACCGAGTCCACGACGTCGGCAGTCGGCAGCATCGTGATCACCACCCCCGCGTCCTGAACCGCATCCCGCGGCGACGCCGCGACCACCGCGCCGGCGTCGCCCAGCGGGGCAGTCGCCGAGGCTGACCGGTCCCACACCCTCGTGTCCATGCCCGCGGCAACCAGGTTGCGGGCCATCGCCGCTCCCATGATGCCGGCGCCGATCACCGCCACCGCCGCATGGGCATCGCTGCCATTTGACCCTGCCATTACCGGCCCCTTTCCTGGCGCGGCGCCTCGCTGTTGGCGGGCCACGCCACCGGCCCCAGCATGACGACCGAAACCGCAGAGCGCATCGCAGCTAGTCGGCAAAGGCCGGGTACCGCTAGCCGGGGGCGCGCTTGGGCGCTGGCGCCGTTGACCGCAGCCCGTGTACGCGGGATCCTGGACAGACACATGTAGCTGCAAGGGAGCCGAGATGGCGCGGACCTCGTCACTACACCGGGAAAATCCGGCATGTACGATCCGGTAGGCGCCGATACCGGGCCCGAGAGCGTCAATGCGGCCCGGCTGTGGGTGGGCGGCTTCGCGACGGCGATCGTGGCAGCCCTGGTCGTCGTCGTGGGGGTGTTCATCGCCCGGGGCATCCTGAACATCCCGGTGCTCGCGCCGAAGGCGTCCGGCAACATCGGCAACTCGACAACGGCCGTGTACGCCATCCTGGCCGCCGGGTGCACGCTGCTCGCGACGGCGCTGCTGCACGTGCTGCTGCTCGGCGCGCCCCGGCCGCTGGCCTTCTTCGTCTGGATCACTTTGCTGGCCGACATCGCGGTCGCGGCCGCGCCGTTCACCCAGCCCGCGTCCCTGTCCAGCAAGGTGTTCACCGCCGTGATCAACGTGGTGGCGGGGGTCGCGGTGATCTCGCTGCTGACCATGGTCGCGCGCAGCGCGGCCCGGCCCCGTCAGGGCACCCGCCCGCCGGCGCGGCCAGACCTCGAGCACCGGTAAATGCCTTATCGAGCGAGACGCCGCAAAGCAGTGCACACGCAGTAACGTGGCGGTAGCGGGTGTCGGCCGGCTGCGCGTCATGCATCCTCGTGCTGCGGCATCTAGGCTGTGCTGGCGTGGCTGAGGGCTTTGATCCGGTGGCGCACAACCGGGCCGCGTGGGACCGCGAGGTAGACAACGACAACGAGTGGACACGGCCGGTCGGGCCTGATGTCATCGCTCGCGCGCGGGCGGGCGAGTGGTCGGTGGTGCTCATCGGTCACCAGCCGGCCCCGCGGGAGTGGTTCCCCGCCGACCTGGTGGGCACGGCGCTGCTCTGCCTGGCTTCGGGTGGCGGACAGCAGGGCCCGGTGCTGGCCGCCGCGGGGGCCAGCGTGACCGTCTTCGACAACTCGCCACGGCAGCTCGCCCGAGATAACGAAGTGGCCGCCCGGGAAGGGCTGGCCCTGCGGACGGTGCTTGGCGACATGCGGGATCTGAGTGTGTTTCCCGATGCCGCGTTCGACGTCGTCGTCAACCCGGTGTCGAATGTGTTCTGCCCCGACCTCGGGCCGGTATGGCAGGAGTCTTTCCGGGTGCTGCGCCCGGGTGGCGTGCTGCTAGCTGGGTTCATGAACCCAGACATCTTCATCTTCGACGCGGGCGCGCTGGATGAGCGGGGCGAGCTTGTGGTGCGCCACCGGCTGCCCTTCAGCACGCTCGATCTCGGTGAGGCCGAACGGCTGCGTACTTACGGAGACGGTCCGATCGAGTACAGCCATTCGCTGACAGGGCAGATCGGCGGCCAGCTCGCTGCCGGCTTCAGGCTCACGCACCTGGTCGAGGGGCCGCACCACGCGGACGCCACGGCGCGTTATATGCCCGGCTACTTCGCCACCCGTGCCATCAAGCCGTACAGCTAGGCCGGCCGCGCTGGTCCCGGGAAGCCGTTACTGCCGGTGCCGGGGCGGACGGAGCCGCGGCACCCGCCTCCGCGTCGAGGCGCTGGCCGAGCCGCCAAGGGGGTGCTGCGTGATCAGCAGCGTGGTCGTCAGCCGCTATGGGCGGCCTCTGGCTTCTGCTATCCCGGAAGACTTGACATATGCCGATAGCGGAATATATTGGACTAGTGGCCAGAGCTTCCACGACGTCGGATGTCTTCAATGCAGTTGCCGATATGCACCGGCGAGAAATCCTGGACGCGCTGATCACAGGCGAGAAGGCGGTAGGGGCGATCGTGACCGACCTCTCGATGTCCCAGCCTCAGGTTTCGAAGCACCTACGGGTGCTCAGTGAGGTGGGACTCGTCAAGTGCCGGGCGGAGGGGCGTCACCGGTTGTACCGCCTGGAACCCGCGCACCTTCGGCCGTTGCACGACTGGGTGGCCAAGTACGAGCAGGCGATGAACGACCGGCTGGACCGGATGGACGACTACCTCAAAGAGCTACAACGCCAAGGAGAGCGGCAGTGACACCTCATCGGCATGGGTCGGCAGTCATCGAATTTCCGAGTGATCTCGAGATTGTCACCACTCGAGAGTTCGACGCTCCGATCGAACTTGTCTTCGACGTATTGACGAAGCCGGAGCATGTGCGCAACTGGTTCGCTCCATTTGAGGACAAGATGACGGTGTGCTCGATCGACCTGCGCGTCGGGGGGAAGTACCACATGGTCTTCGTGACCGGCGACGGAACCGAGTGCTCGTTTCGTGGAACCTACTTGGAGATCGAGCGGCCGACCCGGATCGTTGACACCTGGCTGTTCGAAGGCTGGCCGGATGCGGAGGCGGTCGAGACGGTAGACCTGCACGAGACTGACGGAGTGACGAAGGTGAAGATGAACCTCGCGTTCCGTGACCAAGCCGGCCGTGACCACATGACCAAGACCGACGGCCAGGAAGACAGCTGGGACAAGATGGAGGATTACTTGAGGTCACTCGTGGCAAGTGGAACTGTCTCTGGTACTTGAGGTTGGGGGGAAGGCCCTGCTGACCGGTAGCCCGATTGGCCGCCTGCCGGGATGGAATAGGGGCGTACCTGCACCATCATCGAAGTCAAGCGGGGTCCGCGGCTGGCAGGGCCTCCAGCCATGACCGGGCTTGCGCGGTTTCGCGCCCGCGTCATGCGTCCTCGCAAGGAGCGCGGTCGGGTCTTGACCGCCGGCGGCGTAGTCAAGGCGCGTTGCCTGACCCCGAAGCGCTCCCGGATGCGAGCCAGAAAGGGTCAGCCACGATGACCGGTCCGCTAGCGGGTAAGGCAAAGATCGCGATCGTGGGCCCGGGGAACGTCGGGGTGACGCTTGCCTATGCCTGCCTTATCCGGGGCACGGGCAAAACCATCGCGCTGTACGGCCGGCGCCCCGATAGGGTCCGGGCCGAAGTACTCGACCTGAGCCACGGATTGCAGTTCGTCCCGATGGCGACGGTGACGGGGTCTGATGACATCGAGGTATGCCGCGACGCAGACGTGCTGGCCATCGCCGTCGGCGCTGCATACCAGCCGGGTCAGGCCCGGCTCGAAATGGCCAGGGCGGCCGTGGCGATCTGCCGCGGCCTTCTTCCGCGGTTGCTCCAGGTAGCGCCCGATGCCGTCGTCCTGATCCTCACCAACCCGGTCGATGTGGTCACCTACGCGGCGGTGAAGATGCTGGGCCTTCCGGCGTCCCGCGTGCTCGGCTCGGGTACCGTGCTGGACAGCTCGCGATTCCGGTCGCTGATCGCCCGGCAATGCGGCGTGGCCGTGCAGAACGTGCACGCCTACATTGTCGGCGAGCACGGCGACTCGGAGATCGCGCTGTGGACCAGCGCGACCGTCGGCGGGGTCCCCGTGCTGCGCTGCGACGACCCGGTCCGGCCTGGCACTGGACGCGGCCGGCCGCGACGCGATCGTGCGTCAGGTCGTCGATGCCGGCTACGAGATCATCCGCGGAAAGGGCCACACCAACTACGCCATCGCCCTGGCGGCGGCCCGCATCATTGAGGCCATCCTGTATGACGAACACCAGGTGCTGCCGGTCAGCTCCCTGCTCGACGGCTACGCGGGAATCGATGATGTGTGCCTATCAGTACCCGCCGTCGTCAACCGCACCGGCGTGCAAAGGCTGCTCCCGGTACCCCTGTCCGACGAGGAAAGGCGCGGCCTGCACCAGTCGGCGCGCGCGGTACGCTCGGCGATCGACAACCTCGGCCTCGATGTGGCCCCGGCCCCCTGACAGAGCGGCCCGCACGCTCCCGACTCCGGCCGGCCATAGCCCGGCGGGTTTCGCCTGCGGTGGAAGACCCAGCACAATCCGGAGTTCCCGCAGAAACGCCGGGCCGCTCAGGTGCCCGGTCGGAGCCATGAGCGGACGGCGGGAGTGCTGCTTGCTCGCGGCGACTCCTCGATGTGCATTCGCTCCTAAATCTGGGAGGTCAGCGAACTTCGGTGTACTCGCTGCGGTCTAGCTGCACGGCGTTGGCGTAGTCGCTACCCTCTGGCTCTGCGACGGTGTACTGGCTGCCATCCAGTTGCACGACATGGAAGCTGCGCCCGGAGACCATCTCGCGCAGATGCCGCATCCCGCTCATGCCCGCGAGCGCGACAGCTATCGCGGCGGCGAGGACCGAGCCGCCAAACAGCGCGAGCCCGCCGACGAGGTGTCCCAGCATCATCAGGACCACTCCGGCCAGCAGGGCCGCCGGCACGGCCGCCACTAGCAGCAGCGCGAGCAGCGTCATGGCGATTACGACCTTGGCCGACCTGTCCGGCGTCCGCTCCGCGTACCAACCGGTCATCATGCTCACCTCTCGAGGCCCGGAGCTCTTCATGGCCCAGGCTGCTTAACAACACGATATGTCGTGTCCTCTGTGTCAACTCGCCTCTCGATCGGAATCTTCCCGTGACCGAGGTGCTGGCGGCGGCGACAACCGCCTGAAAGGCTCGCTCAGCTGGGTGGCATGATAGAGCGTTGACCGGAACATCGCCGCGTGGTCGCGGCTGCCGCCATACTGGTTGTGACAGGTTCGGCAGTGCTGGCTGGCGCTGGGCGCAGTTGCCGGAGGTGGTCATGGTGACGCGGCGGCGCAAGCGACGGTCCAGCCGCCTGGCGCGTCGGCCAGCGCCCAGAGCCGCCGCCGATCAGGCTGATCCCATCTGGGCCGATGTTTGCGGTCGGCGCATGTTCGTCGTCGGCTGGACACCGGGCGGGGCCCCTTATGGCATCTTCGAGGACGAGATGGATGCCGGGATGAACGATCGTGATAGTGGTGAGTGCGACCAGCCATACTGACTCACCCCAGCGCTGAACGCGGCAGATGACCGCATTGCTGTGGCGCCGAGCCTGTGCATAGGTATGCGATCTACGACCGGCGCAAGCACGACAGCGAGCGGCATGCCGCCGCCAGCCCGCCAGCACTCATCGACGGGCATCGTGCGCCGACCGCCTCGGGCGGAACCGAAACTGACCGGCAGGAAGTCCGCCCCCAAGACCGGCTCCAGCACGATCTTCAGCGCGTCCTGCACGATCCGGTCACGAACCGGAGAACCGAAAGCGGCTCCCGCAAACCCGGTGAAGTCAAGCTCGACGAGACCCTGCCCGCCTCGTCCGCCGCTATTCTGGACGGCGCCTGGCATGACGTTGACACTTTCACCGCTGAAGGCCTGACGTCGTCGCGACCAGAACCGGTTTGTCTGCGCGCCCTCATGTCCACGGCCGCCTCCGCACCCCGACCGCTCCGAGTCGGCACGGATCCTTGAAGCGGGATGAATCGCTTCACCCTCCGTAATCGGCTTGGGTCTCGGCCGCGGCGCGCATCCCCGCCGTTCGGGGGCGGCGTGGGTGATCTCAGTGCTTCGTATCACGGGCGCGCGGAGTTGGCAGTTCTGCGCGCTTGAGAGGAGCGCCGCGCAGGTGATCTTCTCCCGGCCTGATCGCGGGCCGCCGGCGTTACCTCAAATCTCCGTCACCTGGCCCTGGGCACCGGGGCCTGCGTCACACCCAGATCCTAAAATTCAGGTCCACTACCCAGACCGGCAGCTATGCCAGGCCGGCAACCAGTCAGCGTGAATGATCAGGGTTAAGGCTGCAGGAGCGGACGACTTGCCGCAGCCACTCGTGCGCAGGGTCGCGGTCGAGGCGGGGTGACCAGGTCATGGAGTAGCGCAACGTGTCGATTTCCCGCGGCGCGCGCAGGATGGCGATCCCGTCGTTGTTCTGGCCATCGAGCAGGCGGTGGGGGATTGTCGCAATGAGGGGAGTCCCTCGGACCACGGTGGGTGAGGTAACGTGCAGCGGCAGGATGAGTCCGGGCCGGCGCTGTTGTCCGAGTTCGTCCAGCCGGTCGTCGATTGCCGGCTGCCGATCGTGGTCAATGGACACCACGAGATGTGGCCAGGCCAGGTAGTCGCTGAGGGGAACGGACCGTTGGCAGCTCAACGGGTGGTCATCGGACACGATGCACACGAAGTGGTCGGTGAACAGATGCTCGTGTCTGAGGTGCTCCGGTCCTGGCGCGCCGTAGAACACCAGGTTGACGCTGCCATTGTCGAGTTCGTCGAATGTTTGGTTGTGCCAGTTCTTAAAGCACAACGAGGAGCGCGGCGACTGTTCGAGAACACGCCGGAACAGCGAGGCACCGAACGTCATGACGGCGTAGTCACTCCCGACGATGCGAAACGTTTGCTCGGCTTGAGCTGGATCAAACGCTGCCGCGGCGAAGATCTGCTCGAGACGCGGGATGATGTCGGCGAGCTGTACGCGCAAGCTTTCGGCGCGCGACGTCAGGTAATAACCCGCGGGACCTCGTACCAGGAGCTCGTCATCGAGGGTCCGGCGTAGGCGCTGGAGGGCGCGGCTCATCGCCGACTGGCTGAGGTTGACCCGTTCCGCCGCGCGTGACACGTGACGTTCGTCTAGGAGGGCGACGAGGGCCGGAATGAGGTTGAGATCGACCTGGTCGACATGCACTGAGCGCATGATGTGGATGCTAACTGCTCATGTGAAACATGCTCGCGTTCGGGTAGCTCTGGCGAGACCGCGTCTGCGGTGGTCAGAGTCGGGCACCCTCGACGAACGAAGGAGATAAGGGATGATGGAGGCAGGAACAGACAGAGTCGCGATCGTGACCGGAGGGTCGGGTGGCATCGGGCGAGCGACGTCACTCCGTTTGTCACGCGATTGCTCCGCGGTGGTGGTGCATTACTCCGGCAGTGAGAAAAAAGCTGCCGAGGCTGTGCAGTCCATCGAAGATGCTGGTGGCTCGGCGATCGCCGTGAAGGGTGACATCGGCGATGAGGGCGACGTAGCCGCGCTATTTGACAAGACCACCGAGGCGTACGGCGGCGTCGATGTTGTGGTGAACACCGCTGGCATCATGTTGTTGTCGCCGCTAGCCGATCTCGACTTCGACGATTTCGACCGAATGCACCGGGTCAATGTTCGAGGGTCGTTCCTGGTCACCCAGCAGGCTGCTCGCCGGTGCGGTCGGGCGGCGCCATCGTGAACTTCTCGTCGTCAGTGACCCGGCTGTCCCAGCCCAACTACTCGGCGTACGCCGGGACCAAGGCCGCCATGGAGGCGCTGACCCCGATCCTCGCCAAGGAGCTCGCCGGCAAGGACATCACGGTCAACACGGTGGCGCCCGGACCCGTGGCGACCCCGTTGTTCCTCGAGGGCAAGCCGCAAGAGGCCATTGATCACATGGCCGAGATGTCGCCGATGAAACGGCTTGGCGAGCCCGAAGACATCGCCGAGGTCGTCGCCTACCTGGCCGGGCGGCTCGCTGGATCAACGGTCAGGTCATTTACGCCAACAGCGGCATCGCCTAACCGTCTGCTGGCCAGCGACGCCGTCGTGCGTCGAGGCGCTACCACTCCTAAAGGAGCACTCACCATGCGCAAGACCATCGCTGTCACCGGCGCCTCGAGCGGCTTCGGTGCCATGACGGTCCGCGAACTCGCGAACGCCGGACACACCGTCTACGCCGGCATGCGCGATGTTGACGGACACAACTCCGACGCTGCCGAGGAGGTACACCAGTACGCCGCCGAGCACGATGTTGACCTCCGCGCCATCGAACTCGATGTTTCCAGCCAGGACAGCGTCGACGAGGCTGTGGCACTCATCATCGATGAGCAAGGCCAACTCGACGTCATCGTGCACAACGCCGGCCACATGGTCGTGGGACCCGCGGAAGCGTTCACAGTGGATCAACTGATCGAGATGTACGACGTCAACGTGCTGTCCACACAGCGCCTCAACCGCGCCGCGTTGCCGCACATGCGCGAGCGCGGTGACGGCTTGCTCGTGTGGGTCGGATCCACCAGCACTCGGGGCGGTACTCCGCCCTACCTCGGCCCCTACTTCGCCGCGAAAGCGGCCGAAGACTCGCTCGCCGTCAGCTACGCGGTCGAACTCGCCCGCTTCGGTGTAGACACCGTCATCATCGTTCCCGGTTCATTCACCACCGGCACGAACCACTTCGCCCACGCCGGCCACCCCGACGACAAAGACGTTGCGGCTGCCTACGACACCCGGTACTCCGGGCTGATGGATGACGTGAGCCACAAGCTCGCCGACCTCGCGCCCGACGACGCCGACCCGCAGGAAGTCGCCGTGCAGATAGCCCGAGTCGTCGATCTGCCCAAGGGAAAGCGGCCGTTCCGTGTCCACATCGACCCCTCCGACGACGGGGCGGAAACGGTCAATGCCGTCGGAGACCATATCCGCAAGCTCTTTTACCAACGCATCGGTCTCGGAGACCTCCTCCAGCCTGCCAACCAAGGCTAATTTGCAAGATGTTCCGGGCAGAAGTCTCGACAGCGTCACGCCTCGCTCACATGAGGCCGTGTTGGGGAGACGGTCGGCTGGCCGCTTCACATGCGCTGAGGCCAATCACTCGGCCAGCCACAGCATCGAGCCGACGCACGGCACCACCCGGCCATTGCAAATGCGGACCGACCATCTCTGAGGCTACGTAGGAGAATGTGCTGGGATAACGCACTACTT
>CAVOOC010000002.1:0-47729 GCA_963697445.1 uncultured Actinomycetes bacterium | reverse complement strand
GTGTCAGTGCGCGAGCTGGTGGGCGGCGAAGTCGGGCTTCCGCTTCTCGGCGAACGCGGCAGCTCCCTCCCTGGCCTCGTCGGTGGTGCTGAAGACGTCCAGCCCGGCCTGGGAGAGCTGGGACAGTCCGCCCTGGTGATCGGTGTCGGCGTTGAACGAGTGCTTGAGGAAGCGCAGGGCCGTGGGGCTGTACTGGGCGAGCTTGCCGACCCACGCTTTCGCGGCCGGCAGCAGCTCGTCGGCGGGAACCACCTTGTTGACCAGCCCCCACCGCTCGGCCTGCTCGGCCGAGTACTGCTCGAGCAGGAACCAGATCTCCCGGGCCCGCTTCTCGCCCACCACCCGGGCCAGGTAGGCCGACCCGAAGCCGCCGTCGAACGAGCCGACCCGCGGGCCCGCCTGCCCGAACCTGGCGTGCTCGGCCGCGATGGACAGGTCGCACAGCACGTGCAGCACGTGCCCGCCGCCGATCGCCAGCCCGTTCACCGCCGCGATCACCGGCTTGGGCACGTCACGGATCAGGCGGTGCAGGTAGGTGCCCTCGAACAGGCCGTTCTCGGTCGGGCCGTAGTCGCCGGTCTCGGCGCGCTGCTTGACGTCGCCGCCGACGCAGAACGCCCGGGTGCCCGCGCCGGTCAGGATCACGCCGCGCACCGACGGGTCCGCCCAGGCGCGCTTGAAGGCGTGGATCAGCTCCTCGATCGTCTTGCCCCGGAACGCGTTGAGCCGGTCCTCGCGGTTGATCGTGATGACCGCGGCGGGTCCCTCGACCTCGTACAGCAAGTCTTCGTACTTCACGTCTTCGTGCTTCATCTCTGCCCTTCTCGTGGGTGCGGATCCAGGGAGTGTGCTCAGAGCCGCTCCAGCAGCGTCGCGGTCCCCAGGCCCCCGCCGCAGCACATCGTGACCAGGCCGTACCGGCTGCCGGTCCGGGCGAGCTCGTGTACCGCCTTGGTGATCAGCACGCAGCCGGTCGCGCCCAGCGGATGCCCGAGGGCGATCGCGCCCCCGTTCGGGTTGATCGTCTCGGGATCGGCCTTCAACTCGTCGGCGAACGACAGCACGATCGACGCGAACGCCTCGTTGATCTCGATCACGCCGATGTCGTCGAGGGTCAGGCCGTTGCGCTCGAGCAGGACCGGCACCGCCGCGTGCGGGCCGAGCAGCATCATCACCGGGTCCACGCCGGCCAGCAGCGTGTCGGCGATGCGGGCGAGGGGGGTGAGGCCCAGGGCCGCGGCGCGGTCCTCGGTCATCAGCAGCACGGCGCTGGCCCCGTCGGAGATCTGCGAGGCCGTTCCCGCGGTGTGGATGCCGCCGGGGATGACGGGCTTGAGCGCGGCGAGCTGCTCCCGGCTGGTCTCCCGCAGGCCCTCGTCCCTGGCCAGGGTCACCGGCTCGCCGTCTTCGGTCGCGCCGGCGCCGGTCACGACCTGGCCGTCGAAGCGGCCGTCGGCCCACGCCGCCGCGGCCCGCCGCTGGGACAGGAGGCCGAACTGGTCGGCGCGGTCCCGGCCGATGCCGTACCGCTCGGCGATCCGCTCGGCCGCCTGGAACTGGTTGAGGAACTCGTAGTGCCTGCGGTACTCCCGGGGCACCGGCCGCCCGAGGCCGAGGTCCTTGCCGTAGTTCGAGCCGATCGGGATCCTGCTCATGGACTCCGCGCCGCAGGCGAGCACGACGTCGGTGATGCCGGAGCCGACCAGGCCGGCGCTCAGGGTCAGCGCTTGCTGCGAGGACCCGCACTGCGCGTTGACGGTGCTGGCCGGCACCTCCTGCGGCAGCCCTTCGGCCAGCCACGCCGTCCGGGTCAGGTTGTAGGACTGCTCCCCCACCTGCGTGACGACCCCGCCGATCACCTGGCCCACGCCGGCCGGTTCGACCCCGGCCCGGTCGAGCGCGGCACGCTGCGCCGCTCCCAGCAGCCGGGCCGGATGCACCTGGGACAGGCCGCCGTCGCGGCGGCCGATCGCCGTGCGGACGGCCGCGGCCACCACCACCGATTTCTCCATGACTAGATAATAGGACTCTAGAGCATCTAGTTGTCAATGCCGGGGCGGGCGGACGGCGTTACGGCCTCATCGCGGGGCGGAGAGCTGCAGGTCGTCACCACGCTGCGCGATGCCGAGCGACTCCATCAGCGCCGCGCCGAAGCCGTGCACGTGGGTGGTCATCCGGCGGTGCGCCAGCGCGGGGTCGCCGTCCCGGATAGCCTCGGTCACCCGCTTGTGCGCCCGCACCGCGGTCTGCCGGACCCTGGCCGAGTTGAACTCGGCCGAGTCGGTCTGCATCAGCACCGCCTTGCTGACCGCGTGCATGAACGCGGCCAGCAGCTGGTTGTGGCTCGCGTCCGCCACCGCGATGTGCCAGGCGAGATTGGCCTCCAGGTAGGCGGGCAGATCCTCGATCACCTGCTTCATCCGCGCGTTGCACCCGTCGATGACCTGCAGGTCGGCGTCGGTGCGGCGGCGTGCCGCCAGTGCCGCGCACCACGGCTCGATGATCTCGCGCGCCTCGAGCAGGGTCGCGTTCTCCCGGCCCCAGCCCTGGCCGCGCAGGTAGAGGTCGAGCGAGCCCACCAGGTCGTCGGCTGACGGCCGGGCGACGACGGAGCCGCCGCCGCGGCCCGGCCGGGTCACGATCAGGCCCTGCTGCTTGAGTATCCGCAGTGCCTCCCGTACCGACGCCCGGCTCAGCCTGCTCTGCTGCACCAGGGTGCGCTCGGGCGGCAGCGTCTCGCCCTCGGCGATCTCGCCGCTCAGGATCCGGTCCCGCAGCAGGTTCGCGAGCACCTCCGCGGCCTTGGGCACCTCGACGGGGCCAAGGTTCATCCGGGGGGAAGGTTCTGTCCCCGCTGCGGTGCTGGTGCCGGCCACTTCGTCCCCCTTCAGCCGTTCGGAAGAATTATCGGATCCTATTAAATGCCTGACCAATAGACGACGACCTACGGACTACGCTCCCCCCAGGATTTGCCGTACCTCGGCCACCGCGTCGATCCCCTCCTCGTCGCTGCCGGCGAACGGGATGAAGTTGAGCGTGCCGCACCCGGCGTCGATGTACGGGGCGACCTGCCCGGCCACCTCGGCGGGCGTGCCCTGCGGGACGTAACGCTCGAAGCTGGCGAACGGCACCCGGTAGAACCCTTCCATGACCGCGGCGACCCGGACGCGTGCCTGCGCACTGGCGGTGCCGAACGCACACCAGAACGTCATCCCGTGCCGCCAGTCCGCGTCGGAGCGCCCGGCATCCTTGGCGTGCGCGGCCACCGTCTCAATCGCCTCGGCGCAGCGCCGCGGCGATACCCAGATGCCGAGCCAGCCGTCACCGAGCCGCCCGGCCCGGCGCAGCGCCGCGTCGGAGCGGCCGCCCACCACGATGGGGACCGGCTGGTTGGGTCCGGGGCTGTTCCGGACGGGGCTGTGCAGGATTGGTCGGAGAGCGGCGCGGTCGAGCGAGAAGAACTCGCCCTCGTGGCTGACCTCTGCCCCGGTGAGCAGGCGGCGCAGCAGCCCGAGCGCCTCGTCCATCCGGCGGCCGCGGGTCGCGGGGTTGACTCCGCACGCCGCGACCTCCCGGCGGTCGTCACCGCCGATGCCGACGCCGAGCGACAGCCGTCCCGGCGCCAGTTGCGCCACGGTGAGAAGCTGCCGCGCCACCAGCAGCGGGTGGCGCAGGACCAGCAGGTACACGGCGAGGTAGACGTCCAGCGCCTCGTTCGCGGTGACGACCGACGCGGCGTCGGTCAGGCCGTCGTTCCCCAGGCCGCCCTGAAACATGACGTGGTCGCCGATCATGACGTGGTCGAGGCCGGCGTCGGTCATCCGGCCGAGCAGCCGGCGGCGGCGGGCGAGCAGCTCCGGGCCGGCCTGACCAGGCCCGCCATCCCACAGGTTCGGCATCAGGTTGACGCCGAACCGCGGCCCAGTGGCGGTCACCGGCGCTCGCCCAGGCCTGCCGGGGCCTGCCGGTCCGCGTCCCGGCGCTCCAGGAACTCGTTCTTGCGGCTGACGATCTCGGGGTCACCCATGATCGAATAGCTGTACAGGCACTCCAGCCGCAGCTGATCGTCCAGCGGCCTGCCGACGACGTCGAGGATGGTTTCCTTCGCCGACTCGACTGCGACGCGCGGGTTGCGCAGGATCTTCGCCGCGATCTCCTCGACGGCGGGGAGCAGCTGTTCCCGCGGGACCACCCGGTTGACCAGGTGACATTCCCTGGCCCGCTCGGCGGTGATCGGCTCGCCCATCAGCTCCAGTTCCATCGCGATGCCGACGCCGCAGGTGTTCACCAGCCGCACGATGCCGCCGTCGCCGAAGTGCATCCCCCGGCGCATATGAAAGAAGCCGAACTGGATGTCGGCCGCCGCGACCCGGATGTCGCAGGCCAGCGCCAGCTCGATCCCGCCGCCGATGACCCAGCCGTTGAGCGCGGCGATGATCGGCTTGCTGGTGCGGTGCAGCCCGCGGGTGATGCCGCCGGCGAAACCGCGGCCCAGCACGCTGCGGCCGAGACCAGGGCCGGCGCCGAGCCACCCGTTAACGTGCGTGGCCAGGTCCGCTCCGGCGCAGAAGGACTTGTCCCCGGCGCCGGTGAGTATCGCCAGCCGCACCTCGGGGTCTTCCCGGAACCTCGTCCACGCGTCGAACAGCAGGTCGTCGGTCTCGGTGTCGATGGCGTTGTGCTTGTCCGGGCGGTTGAGCGTGATGTAGGCGATCTCACCGCGCTTTTCGTAGATCACTTTGGGCATCGGGACTCCTTTGATTTGCGGGTGGTGCAGAGATCATCTGCCGGCGGGGCGGCTGGCGGAATGCCGCCCACTCGGCGACGGGCCACATGTCCTGGTCCTCGCCCCAGGCGGGCTGGCCGTCCAGCCGCCACTTCATCAGGTAGGTCCAGGTCACCGCCGTATGGCGGTTGACGGCCATGTGGCTGACCGGCTCGCCGGTGGCGCGGAAGGTGTTGCCGGCTTCGTCCGTGCCGGTGATCGTCTCCGCGCGTACCCAGCCGGAGCCCGGGTCGCGCTGCACCTGGCGGTCGCCGGCGACCAGCCGCCTGGTCGCGCCGTCGCGGATGAGATAGCCGTGGTTGACCGGGTCGGTGCTGCCGTCGGGCGCCGGGCTGGTGGTGACGAAGAATGCGTCGGCTGGCGAGGCCGTGCCGAAGCAGTAGGCCAGGCGCCGCGGCCTGGTCTCCGGCCGCGGCCCCCAGGACCGGTCCCGGACGCTCAGGCAGTTGACCGCGACGCGCTCGCCGTTCAGCTCCACCGAGCCCGTGACGCGGCAGGTCTGGTCGAAGTGCGACGCGCTCAGGAACGGGGGCTGCCCGGAAGCGTAGGCCACGGGCGGGTGCACGCCCTGCACGGTCAAGTCGGCTTCGAGGCGGCCGGGATCGCTGTACCCGATCCGGTAGGCCATGGCCGGCTCGATGACGTCGATCTCGACGCCGGTCCTGAGCCGGGCATGACGCAGGTCGGTGCCGGGGTCCAGGGCCGTCGCGCTGTGGTTCCGGCAGTACGGCACCTCCCACGGCGCCCACGCGCTGTCGTCCCAGACCCATGCCCCGCCCTGCACGACGCCGATGTTGGGCCGCACCAGGGTGTAGAACCACCCGCCGAGCCGGCGTTCGGGCACGCTGAACGAGAACCACGCCGTCTCCGTCGCCCACCACCGGTCGCCGATCTGGTGAAAGGCATCGTCGGCGGCGGTGAAGACGGGGAGCGCTGCGGGCGCTGGTGGCGGGGGCGCTGGCTCGGTGGTCATCGAGGGTCCTCGTCGTCGGCTCGTGGGCTTGTCGGGGGTCAGGACAGCGTCGGGGGTCAGGACAGCGGGGGGTGGTGCCGCGCCGCCAGCGCGCCCATCGCGTCGCCGAGCAGCTCGGTCTCGCGGCTCACGAGCCGGCCCAGGTAGCGCAGCGCCGCGGCGTCGTCCGCGGTGCCGGTCCTGATCCGGGCGGCGAGCAGCTGCTGGCCGGCGGCGGCCGTCGGCACGGTTTCGCCCAGCAGGGCGGAAAGGTCGCCGACGTCGGCACGTTCCGCCGAGGCCCCCAGGTGGCGCTGCGACCGCAGGAACTTCACCCCCCGCGCCACTCCTTTCGCCCGCGAGGCGGCAACGGGATCGCTGATCCGCGGCACGATGTCCCGGCGGAGCTGCTCCAGGATGGCACCCGTGACCCAGTCGCACGGATCCGCGGCCGCCTCCAGCGGGGGCGGCGGCAGCAGCCGGACCTGAGCGGCATCGGCCAACGCCTCGACGCACAGCCGCCGGTGCAGGCCCGCCGACAGCAGGCTGTTGCCGAGCTCTCCCGCCCGGCCGCGGCCGGACCAGCGGGACCGGTGCCTGATGATCACGATGCGAAGCCCGGCGAAGACCCGGTGGTAGCGGATGCGGTCGAGCTCGACGGGCCGGCCGGACGCGGCGGCGTACTGGCGCAGGCTGGCCGGAAAGTCAGGCCACCCCTCTTGAGCCGCGCGCAGCGACAGCCAGGCGAGATCCTCCATCGGATCGCCGAGATGGGCCAGCTCCCAGTCGATGATCGCGGTCACCCGCTCGCCGGCGTAGAGAAAGTTGCCCGGCCCGGTGTCGCCGTGCACCATCACGGGCGGCTCCGGCACGCGCGGCAGGCACGTCGTCAGCCAGCGCAGGGCGTACTCGATCAGCGGATCGGCGACACCGGTCACCCGGTACATCTGCTCCCACCGCGTCAGCTCGGCGAGGACCGCGGCCGCGATGTCAGGTTCTGCCGGCTCGCCAAACGCGCCGTGATCCACCGGGGCGGCGTGCAGTTGTGCGAGCCTGGCCCATGAAGTCCTGTGCTACGGCGGCCCGCCGGGAGGGATCGGTCAGCCTCCGGAAGTCTGCCTGGCCCGGTATCCGGCGGACGAGGACGGCCTGTGCCTCAGGGTGCGCGGCGACGACCTCGGGGAGGAGCACACCGGCACCGAAGAGTGCCTGGCAGATGACCGCCTCGCGCCGGATGGAGTAGGGATCCTCGTCGTCTGCCCCGCCGGGATCGAACCTCAGCAGGTACTCCTGCGGCCCGAGGCGGCCGTCCTGGCGCACGTCCACGTCCACGGCCCACGCCTGCCGCCGGTTGCCGCCCGGCAGGCGGTCGAGCCTGACGATCTCGCCGCCGGCGGCCTGTGCCGCCCACTCGGCCAGCTCGTCGATCGAGGGCACCTGCGCGGGCGCGGCGGCGGCGGGCGGGGCCGCACTCGCGATGTCGTTCATCCGGAGCCTCCAGCCGTAGCTTGCCCGATCCCCCGGCGCCCGGCGTCCGGGCCGGCCGTCAGGGGAGCGTTCCTCAGCGTTCCTCAGCTTAACGGTCTGACCTTTTGACTTCAAATATTGTTTGACTCTTGTCACCTATGCTCAACAGCACTATGGTCAGATCAAATCAAGCATCCGCCGTCAGCATCGGGCGCAGTTCCCGGCTGACAGGTCCGATCAAGGGTGGATCCGGCCATGTGGCGCTACGCAGACATCCGCACCGTCCCGGACATCATCCGGCACTGGTCGTCCGCGGTCCCGCAGCGAGTGGCGCTGGTCCAGGGGTCGCGGCAGGTAACCTATGGAGAACTCGGCGACCGGTCGAGCCGGATCGCCACCGCCCTGCTGGCCGCCGGCGCCGGTCCGGGCGCGCACATCGGGTTCCTCGGCAAGAACTCGGCCGCGTTCTTCGAGGTGTGGCTGGGGGCCACGAAGGCAGGCGGCGCCATCGCCCCGTTCAACTGGCGCAGTTCTGCCGCCGAGCTGACGGAGCTGATCGACGATGCCCAGGCGCCGGTGGTGTTCGTGAGCGAGGAGCTGCTGGGGACGCTCGAGGAGGTACGGCGGCAGTGCCGCACCGGGTTCGAGATCGTTTCCTTCTCCGCTGACGGCAGCCCCGATCACCTCGGCCGATGGCTGCAGCCCCATCCGCCGGCGGATCCGCGGATACCGCTGACCGGCACCGAGACTGCCCTGCTCGCCTATACGTCCGGGACGACGGGGCGGCCCAAGGGCGTCCAGCTGTCACACGACGCCTTCCACTACTCCTTCCTGTGCTCGTCGCTCGAGCCATCGCTGGGCCTGCAGGACGACGACGTGCTACTCATGGTGATGCCGAATTTCCACCTGGCCGGCAGCTGGGTCTCCCTGCCTGCGCTCTACCACGGCGCGACGATCGCGATCCTGCCGTTCTTCGAGCCCGCGGCAACGCTGACGGCGATCCGGGAACAGCGCCCGACGGTCGTCTGCCTGGTGCCGACGGCGATGCAGATGATCCTGGATCATGCGGACGTGGCGGCCACCGACTTCTCCACCCTGCGGCGGATGCTTTACGCGGGATCGCCCATCGGCGCCGAGACGCTGCAGCGGGCGATCGACCGCTTTCATTGTGAGCTCGTCCAGTTCTACGGCACGACCGAGATGTGGATCATCTCGGTGCTGGGCGCGGAGCAGCACGACCCCGGCAAGCCGGCACGCCTGACATCCTGCGGGACGCCCTTGCCCTTCGTGGAGATCCGCGTCGTTGACGCCGAGCTCAAGGACGTGCCCGATGCCACCGTGGGCGAGCTGATCGTCCGCTCCCCGGTGATGTTCAGCGGCTACTGGCACCAGCCGGACACCACAGCCCGTGCCATGGCCGACGGCTGGTATCGCACCGGTGACCTCGGCAGGCGGGATGCGGACGGCTACTACTACATCGTGGACCGCGCCAAGGACATGATCATTACCGGCGGCGAGAACGTCTACTCCATAGAGGTCGAGCGCGCTCTCGCGAAGCACCCGGGGGTCGCCTCGGTGGCGGTCGTCGGCGCGCCGGACGAGAGGTGGGGCGAGAAGGTCACCGCCTTCGTCGTGCTGGCGCCGGGATCGGCCGCTGACGAAGATGACCTGAAAGCACACTGCCGTGGGCTGATCGCGGGGTACAAGGTGCCCAAGTCGATCCGCGTCGAGAGTTCCCTACCGATGACGGCGAGCGGCAAGATCCAGAAAGCCGAGCTGCGGCGGCGCCTGTCGGCTGACCTTGCGGCCGGCCTTGCTGGCGGGCCTGCGGACGGGCCTGCGGGCGGGCCTGCGGGCGAGCCTGCGGGCGGGCTTGCGGGCGGGCCTGCGGGCGGGCCTGCGGGCGGGCCTGCGGGCGGGCTTGCGGGCGGGCCTGCGGGCGGGCTTGCGGGCGGGCTTGCGGGCGGGCTTGCGGGCGGAAGCCGTTGCAAAGGCATTGATGTGAGTGCGTAGCCGCGTAGTGGCAGAGGCGCGCCTGGTGCTGGCGTCGTCGGCGCGGTAGCCCTGTCGATCTCCGCCGGGCATTCCCTCCGGCGCTTCAGCGGAGCCGCCGTGCAGCTCAGCGCCGGCCGGTGACGGCGCCATCCGCGCTTGCGTTTTCCCCGGTTTGGCGATGGTGTCTGGGCACTACCCAGTGGCGTGGCGCTGGGACGCGGTGGAGGACGGCACGATAGATTTGGCCGACGGGGGCGCTCGATGGGTCAGGGCACCAGGCGCCGGACGCGATGTGCGGTTAGATCGGGAATGAGGAAAGGACCGACTGATGACCCTCCCAGCCATCCGCAGACGCGCCGTCCCCATCGTCGGCGTCCTGGCGGTCATCCTGACAGCCCTCATGTTCCTCACCCTGCCGGCCGGTGCCGCCACCAGGGGCTGCTCGAACGTCCAGGGCGGCCAGTGCGGCTCCCAGGAGCTCGTCGGGGCATCCCTGATGCTCGCATCCCATGTCAACACCTCCCGCAACCTGGGCGCCGAGCTCAAGGCCGCCGGCAGCGCCAAGCCCACGGAGGACTTCAAATCCCTCCAGCCGCCGAAACAGCCGCTCACCGGCAGCGGGACGTTCGAGCTGGCACGGAAGGGCCACCCGTCCGGCCTGTGCCTGACCGGTGCCGGTAACTCCGCGATCTTCGCCAAGTGCAACCTGGCCAGCTTTTCCGACCAGTGGATGGCGTACGAACCTCCCGGCGCAGGGGGCTACACCATGCGCATGCGCGGGAGCGACGACTACCTGATCGCGCCGCCGCACGCCAAGCCGTACATGGCTGTCATCCTGGGTGACGGTGCACGGGGCGCGGCCATCTGGTCCTTCGTAGGTTAATACCGCAAGCGTCGTTACAGTATTGCGAGCTGCCGACGGACCCCGTTAGCCCACTGCGCGCCCGGCGGGGAACCGCTCAGGCCGCCCGAGCGGAACGTCACGCCAGAGCGAAGGGCACGTCACGCGAGGGCGAGGGAACGTCACGCAGCTAGATCGTTGACCCGGAGAATCTGGGCAGTCCGGCGGGCACGCAGGTCGAGCTGCGCCGGATAGCGATGCAAATGATCTTCTGGCAACTCATCGAGTGGCCGCTCCCTGGCCCTGCCCGGTGCCGGCGCTGCCCGCTCCCCGCCCTGCCGCTCCTGGGGCCCTGCCGCTCCCTGGCCCTGCCCGGTGCCGACGCTGCCCGCTCCCCGCCCTGCCGCTCCCCGCCCTGCCGCTCCTGGGGCCCTGCGCTCCCTGGCCCTGCCGCTCCCTGGCCCTGCCCGCTCCCCGCCCTGCCCCCCTCCCTGGCCCTGCCCACTCTGGCCCACCTCGCTCCCGGCCAGCCCTCGCCCCCCCTTCGCCGACGGCCTGGATACCTGGGACTAATAGCTATCTCGTTCGTCGTGTCGTACGCGCGGAATGTCGCAACGATGCGATAGAGTGTTCGAAGAACATGATCAGCCTCGTCCGGACGGAGGTGAACACCGTGGCCACAGCAGCTTCTCAGCCGCAGCCTGAGCCCGAGTCGCAGGACCTCCTGCTGACCAGGCTGGCTGCTCTCACCGACGCCGATGCCCCGCCGGACGAGCAGGACTACGCCCGCTACCCCGACGCTGACACCGGCTGCCCGGCCGAGCTGGCTCAGCTGACCGGGCCGGAGCTGGAGGAGCTGCTCGCGGCCGCCCCCGGGCCGGTGCCGGAGGTGATCCCGGCCGGGTGCCTGCCCCGGGACGGCACCGGCGGCGGCGCCGGGTTCGCCGACGGCGGCGCGCTGGACGTCCTCGCCCCCGGTGTCCCCCTCGCCGGGTTCGCCGACGACGCGCACGCCCGGCTCGGGCAGCTGGCCGACGACGAGGTCATCGGGCTGCTCCGGGGCTGGTGGCGGCAGACGTCCTGGGCCCAGGCCCGAGGGCTGGCCGCGATCGCCGAGCTGGCCCGCCGCCGCCCCGCCGACCGCACGCCGGCCGCCGCGCCGGGGGAGTTCCCGGCTGAGCTGAGCGAGTTCATCGCCGACGAGGTCGCGATGGCGCTGACCTTGACCCAGCGGGCCGGGGAGAATCAGCTGGCGCTGGCGCTGGCGCTGGCCGCCCGGCCGGCCACCGCGGCCGCGCTGGAGGCGGGCCGGATCGACCTGCCGCGGGCCCGGGTCATCCTGGACGCGGTCGGCCTGCTGTCCGACGAGCACGCGGCCGCGGTGGAGGCGGCGGTGCTGAGCGGCGCGCCCGGCCAGACCACCGGCCAGCTGCGTAATTCCGTCAACCGGGCCGTCCTTCGCCTGGATCCCGACGCTGCGCGGCGGCGGCGAGAAGAAGCCCAGAAGGGCGCCCGGGTGGATTCCTGCACCGACAACGAGGGCACCGCCACCCTCACCGGCCGGTGGCTGCCCCCGGCCGAGGTCCTCGCCGCCGACAAGCGACTCTGCCAGGTCGCCGCCTGGTGGAAGAAGCAGATCCGGGCCGCCTGGAAACAAGCCGACCCGCACGAGCAGCTGCCGAGGCCCGAGCACGGCACCGACCTGCTGCGGGCCCGCGCCTACCTTGCCTTGCTGCTCGGCCAGCCCCTCGAGGTCCCGCCCGCCGACCTGCTCCCCCCAGCCAGCCTCCCCGGCCCGGACCAGCCGGACACCCCCGGCAGCAGCCCCGCAGGCACCGACGGCGCCGGCCCCGGCAGCGCCGAGGGCACTGCCAGCGCCGACAGCGGCGACGAGCACGGCGCCGGCCCGGACTGCATGGCCGGGCCGGATGACGCCGCCGGGCCGGGTGACCAGGACCTGCCGGCCGGGCTACGGCGCCCCGACCCGGTGGCCGGGCTGCCGCCGCTGGCCGGGCTGATCAGCCTCACCCTGCCCCTGACCACCCTGCTCGGGGTCAGCGACCGGCCCGGCGAGGCCGCCGGATACGGGCCGCTGCACGCCGACACCGCCCGCCTGCTCGCCTGCGCCCTGGCCGGCCACCGCGCCACCAGGTGGCAGGTCCTCCTCACCGACCCCGACGGCCACGCGCTCGCCGCCGGCACCGCCCGCGGCAGCCCCGGCCGCCCCGGCAGCAGCAGCGGCGGCGGCGGTGGCGGGTGGACGGTGCAGGTGACCGCCGAGCCCATCGCCACCAGCCACTGCGACCACCGCAACCAAGAACCTGGCCATGACCCCAGCCCCGGGCTGCAGCGGCTGGTCCGGGCCCGCACCGGCACCTGCTGCGGCCCCGGCTACCGCCGCCCCGCCGACACATGTGACCTGGACCACACGCTCGCCTACGATGACGGCGGCATCACCTGCGAGTGCGGCATCGGGCCGGGCTGCCGCCGCTGCCACCGGCGCAAGCAGGCCCTGCAATGGGCACTCGAACAACCCAGCCCAGGCGTCATGATCTGGACCAGCCCGGCCGGCCGCCGCTACACCACCTACCCCAGCAAGCACCCCACCTGACCACTACGGCACCCAAGTGATGGGCTCCGCATTTCGTCAGAGCTGACTAGGTCTCGGTTGACGAACGCCTGCTCCCGCTGTCACCAGTCCGTCCAGAACACGTCACCGGCAGCATCCGCGGCCACGTCCTGCGGGGTCTGGCCGACGTGCAAAACACCTGCGGCTGGCCACCGGGCGGGATTCCCCATACGTACCCGCAGTCCTGGTCAGCGACGAACATCCTTCCCGACGGTAAAGGCGGCATGCGCGAGGGAAAGCCCCGGCGGCGCGAAGGACCGTATGCCGGCGTCACGCGGTCACGGCGTGCGGGGCGCCTGCGGTCAGCAGGTCGGCGGTCAGCTGGCGGCTGCGCTCGGCGGTCATCCCGAAGCTGGCCGGGTAGACGATGACATGGTCGATGTGCCGGCCGAACTCGGCGAGCTTGGCGGCCACCTGAGCCGGCGTCCCCGCGGCCGCCATCGCGTCGACCATCGCGTCCGGAACAGCCGCGGCCATCGCCTCGAAGTCACGCGAGCGGAACGCCTCCCGGATCTGCTCCCCGGCGGCGGCGAAGCCTGCTACGTCAACCACCGTCGCGTAGGTGCGCGGCGCCGCGTAGAAACCGATCTGCGCGGCCGCCTCCCGGCGCGCCTGCGCCTCGTCACTCGCTACCGAGCAGATCACCAGCCCGGCGATCTCGACCTGCGACGCATCCCGGCCGGCCCTGGCCGCGCCGGCCTCGATCGCGGGGCGGACCACGTCATCGTAGTAGCGGGGCGCGAACAGCGGATGGCCGATGAACCCGTCGGCCACCCGGCCGGCGACCTGCACCATCCGGGTGTTCACGCCGGCGGTGAACAGCGGGATGTCGGTACGGACCGGCGCGGTCATCTCCGCCGTCGGCGCCACGTCGATGTGGTAGAACCGCCCGTCGTGACGTACCGGGCCCTCGTGCAGCCGCCACAGCCGCCGCAGCAGGGGCAGCAGCTCCTCCATCCGCGACGCCGGGCCGGCCGGATCGACGCCGTGCCAGTCGGCCATCATCCTGGTGGTGCCGGTACCGAGGCCCAACGCGAGCCGGCCGCCGGACAGCTCGTCGAGACTCCGGGCCTCGGTCGCCAGCACGAGCGGGGTACGGCCGACCGCGTACGCGATCGAGCTGCCGATCCGCGCGGCCGACGTGACCTGTGCCATCGCGGCCAGGCTGACGACCGCGGACCGGGTGTAGAACTCCGGGCTCCACGCGGAGTGGTAGCCGAGCCGTTCTGCCTCGGCGGCGACGCCCGCTGCGTCGGCGACGCCGCCGCGCAGGATCGCGAAACCGCGCGTGGCCATCAGGCGAACCTGGCCGGGCGCTTCTCGATGAACGCGGCGAGCCCTTCCCTGCCCTCGGGCGAGACCAGCAGGTCGGTGACGCGGGCGGCCTCGCGCGCCATTCCTTCGGCGAGCGGCAGCTCCGCGGCATCGTTGACGCAGCGCAAGATGGCGGCTATCGCGGGCCGTGACAGGGCGGCCATTTGACCCACGAGGGCGAGTGCCGCGCCGAGCGCACCGCCAGGCTCGGTGACGCGGTCGAGCAGGCCGATGGCCTGCGCCTCGTCTGCCGCCACCTCGCGAGCGGTCAGCAGCATGTCCAGCGCCCGGCCGCGGCCCACCAGCCGGGCCAGCCGCTGGGTGCCGCCGGCCCCGGGGATCAGGCCCAGCTTGGGCTCGGGCAGGCCGAGCCGGGCGGCGGCGGAGCCGACCCGCAGCGTGCAGGCGAGCGCGAGCTCGAGGCCGCCGCCGAGCGCGCGGCCCTCGATCGCGGCCACCGACGGCCGGTCCAGGGCGGCGATGCGGTCCAGCACGGCACGCATCGATGCCCCGTAGGCGACCAGCGTCGCCCGATCCGCGCTGGCCATGAGCTTGATGTCGGCCCCGGCCGCGAAGAACCGGTCGACGACGGAGCAGATCACCAAGACCCGGGCAGTCGAGTCCTCGAACGCCGCGACGGCAGCGTCAAGCCCGTCGACGAGCGGCTGGCCGAGCTGGTTCGCGGGCGGGTTGTCCATCCGTACCACGAAGGCTGGCCCTTTGGCCGTCCAGCTGACAGCGGGGGCGGACACGGCGGGCTCGGTCATGCCAGGCAGGCCTTTCAGACGGCGGGAGGGGCTGCGGCTGAGCCGGGGGTGGAGGCGAAGCCGGGGGTGGAGGCGAAGCCAGCGGCGGACGCGGAAGCGGAGCCGGGGGCGGAGGCGGAAGCGGGAAGGACCGCAGAACCCGCGGCAGAAGCAGAACCGGCGGCGGAACCCGGAGAGTCGGCGGCGGAGCCGCGAGGAACCACGGGAGAGTCGGCGGCGGAGACGGACGGGAGCGCGGAGCCGGACGGGAGCGCCGGGGAGCCGGACGGGGACGCCGGGGAGCCGGACGGGGACGCCGGGGAGCCGGACGGGGACGCCGGGGAGCCGGACGAGGACGCCGGGGAGCCGGACGAGTCGGCGGCGAGCCAGGTGGCGCGGAGGGTGCGCTTGTCGGCTTTGCCTGCGTCGGTCATGGGCAGCGGGCCCGGGTGCAGCCACCAGCGGGCGGGGACCTGGAAGCGGCCGAGGCTGGCGGCGGCGAACTCCGTCAGCTCGGCGACGGTGACCGAGCCGCGCGGCTGGACGACGGCGCCGACGATCTCGCCGAAGTCAGGATCCGGCAGGCCCACGACGGCGATGGCGGCGACCGCGGGGTGGCGGTGCAGCACCTCTTCGACGTGCGCGGCCGCGATGTTCTCGCCGCCACGGATGATGACGTCCTTGGCGCGGCCGGTGACGTAGAGCAGGCCATCGTCGATGTAGCCGAGGTCACCGGTGTGCAGCCAGCCGTCCGCGTCGATGGTGCCCGGCGCGGCGTCGGCCCAGTAGCCGAGCATCTGCGACGGGGTGCGCACCACGATCTCCCCCGTGTGGGCGTCCTCCCCTGTGTGTGCGTCCTCCCCTGGGTGTGTGTCCTCCCCTGGGTGTGTGTCCTCCCCTGGGTGTGCGTCCTCCCCTGGGTGTGCGTCACCCGGGGCTTCGATGCGGAGCTCGACGACGGGCATGGGGCGGCCGGAGGTCTGCGGGTGCTCGGCCATCGTGGCGCCGGAGGCGGCGGCGACGGTGCCACCGGCTTCGGTCATGCCGTAGACGGTGGAGACGCCGCGGCGGACCGAGGGGAACGCGGCCCGCACCCGCTCGGTGAGCTCGGGCGTCACCGGGGAGCCGCCGAGCGAGATCGAGCGCACCGCGGACAGGTCGCGGCCCGGCAGGCTCGGGTTTTCCAGGACGCGGGTCACCATCGTGGGTACCGCGCCCCATACGGTGACGCGCTCGCGCTCGATGACGTCGAGCACCTGGGTCGGGTCGAAGCGGCCGTCGAGGAAGACCACCGTGTTGCCGCCCAGCAGGGCGAGCAGCAGCGCCTGCACGCCGCCGATGTGGAACAGCGGGCCGCTGAGCAGCATGACCTCGGGCCGTCGGCCGGGATCGAGCTGGTGCGGCAGCCGGTTCGACACCAGCAGCAGGTTGTGCAGGTTCGCGATGACCGAACGGTGCGCGAGCACCGCCGCCTTCGCCAGGCCGGTGGTGCCGGCCGTGAAGATGATCAGCGCCGGATCACTCTCCTCAGCTGACACGGTCGGCAACGACCCCGGATCCGCTTCGGACTCTGACCACGCACGAACGTCGTCGGTGAGCACGAGGGTGGCGTCGGAGCCGTTCGGAAGAAATCTGGTCATTCTCGGGTCGGCCACGATGACGGCGGGGCGGACGAGGGCGACGGCGTGGGCGATCTCCTCCGCGCTCCACCAGCGGTTACCGGGCGCGACGACGGCGCCGAGGCGCAGGCCCGCCCACAGCGTGATCACCCAGTCCGGCGAGTTGCCGGCCAGCAGCAGGAGCCGGTCGCCGGCTCTGAGCCCGCGCTCGCGCAGCCGGGCGGCGACGCGGTCCGCGGCCGCGGCCAGCTGCCTGAACGTGACGCGGCGCGTGCCCTGCACCAGGTGGTCGCGGTCGGCCCAGCGGGCCGCGTCGTCGAGCAGCTCGGTGACCCGGCGCGGGCGCGGCTCGTAGACCAGGAACGGCACCGGCCCGTCGCTGCGCCTGACCTCGGTTCCCCACATGCCGTCCTCACCAGCCATGAATATTAGTCTAGTACACAATCATCGAATGTAAGAGTATCCTGTCATGATGACCGACCTGCGAACCGTCCGCATCGAGCGCCCGGAGCCCGGCGTCGCGATCCTCCGGCTGCACCGCCCCGGCCAGCTGAACGCGCTCGTCGCGGCGATGTTCACCGACATCAGGGCGGCGTGCGAGCAGCTGCAGGCAGACGAGTCGGTCAACGCGATCGTGCTGACCGGCTCCGGACGCGGATTCTGCGCCGGGTACGACCTCGACGAGGCGCGCGAGCTCGCGCAGCTGTCCCCGGCGGCCATGCTGGCGCGGCAGGACCTGGCCGCCGGGTCGGTTCTCGCCCTGCGGCTGACCCGGCAGCCGGTCATCGCCGCGGTGAACGGCGCGGCGATCGGCGGCGGGCTGGCGCTGGCGCTGGCCGCCGACATACGGATCGCGTCCCCGGCCGCCCGGTTCAGCGCCGCTTTCGTCCGGCTGGGGCTGTCCGCTGGCGACATGGGCTGCTCCTGGCTGCTGCCGCGGATCGTCGGCGCCGGGCACGCGGCGGAGCTGATGTTCACCGGCGCGACCATCGACTCCGCCGAGGCCGTGCGGATCGGGCTCGTCAACCGGGTCGTGCCTGAACCGGACCTGCTCCCCGACGCGCTGGCTATGGCGCGCACGATCGCGGGGTACTCGCCGTTCGGCATGGCGCTGTCCAAGCGCGCGCTGCAGACGAACCTGGACGCGCCGTCGCTGCATACCGCGCTGGAGGTCGAGAGCCGCGGGCAGGCGTTCGCCACCCGCGACCCGGGGTTCGCCGACGCCCTGGAGAAGGTCCGCGCGCAGTTCATGCGTCAGCCCTAGGCCGGGACATGGCCTAGTACGAGCGGGGCAGGCCGAGCACGTGCTCGGCGAGGTAGTTGAGGACCATTTCCTGCGGGACCGGGGCTATCTTCATCAGGCGCGCCTCCCGCCAGTAACGCTCCACGTGGTACTCGCTGGCGTAGCCGAACCCGCCGTGCACCTGCACCGCGATATCGGCCGCGGCGAACCCGGCCTCGGCGGCGAGGAACTTCGCCAGGTTCGCCTGCTCGCCGCAGGGCAGTTTCTGGTCGATCCGCCACGACGCGTGCCTGATCGCGAGCTCGGCGGCGGCCAGGCGCGCGTGCGCCTCGGCGAGCGGGAACGAGATGCCCTGGTTCTGGCCGATGGGACGGCCGAAGACCACGCGCTGCCGGGCGTAGGCGACGGCGCGGCGCAGCGCTGCCCTGCCCGTGCCGAGCGCCTCGGCTGCCACCAGGATGCGCTCGGCGTTCAGGCCGTCGAGCAGGTAGCCGAAGCCCTTGCCTTCGTCGCCGACGCGGTCCGCCTCGTCGACGAACAGGCCGTCGTAGGTGACCTCGCAGGACGCGACGGCGTTGCGGCCGAGCTTCGGGATCGGCCGGATCCCGACGGCCGGATCCTCGAGCCTGGCCAGGAACAGGGTGAGCCCGTCGGTGCGCCTGGCGCACTGCTCGGCGGGAGTGGTGCGGGTGAGCAGCAGCACGCGCTCGGACTCGAGCGCCTTCGACGTCCATACCTTGCGCCCGGTGACTTCGTAGCCGCCTGGCACGCGGACGGCGCTGGTCCGGATCGCGGTGGTGTCGAGCCCGGCGTCGGGCTCGGTCACGCCGAAAGCCACGTGCAGGTCCCCGCTGGCCACCCGGGGCAGGTACGCGCGCTTGAGCGCGTCGGAGCCGTGCGCGACGACGGGGTGCATGCCGAAGATGGACAGGTGGATGGAGCTGGCGCCGTTCATGCACGCGCCGGACGCCGCCACCTCTTCCAGGATGATCGACGCCTCGGTGATGCCGGCGCCGCCGCCGCCGAATTCCGGCGGGATCGCGATGCCGATCCAGCCGCCCTTGGCCATCGCCTCGTAGAAGGCCCACGGAAACGTGTGGGTGGCGTCGAGGTCGGCCCAGTACTCGTCCGGGAACCGGGCGCAGACGTCGCGGATCGCCGCCCGGATGAGGCGGTGCTCCTCGTCGTCGGTGAAATCCACGGTCCCTCGGAGGTCACGGCGCGGCGGACCGCCGCGCCCGACGTTCAATTAGTCCAGTAGCAAATACTAGAACACTAGATTATATCGCTGTCAATCCCCGCCGCCGGCGATGGGGCGGCCGAAGGGGCCGAAGGGGCTTCCGCGCCGACGGGTCCGGTGCGCAGCATCACGGGGAGGCCTGGACATCATTCATCTTGTCTCATATAGTCTAGAACACGACTATTTAGCTCTAGGGTTCCGGCCAGCCGCAGTACGCCGGCTCCCCTCCAGAGCCGCGCGCCTATCCGAAAGGCACGGTCCGATGAATCAGGAGCCCGCTCGAGTTGACTTCGACTCTGCCGACGGACTCACCCTCGCCACCTACCGGTGGGTTCCCGCCGACGCCCCCAAGGCGATCGCCCAGATCGTCCACGGCCTCGGCGAGCACGCGCGCCGCTATGACCACGTGGCGGCGGCACTGACCGCCGCGGGCTACGTCGCGTACTCGCATGATCATCGAAATCACGGTGCCACGGCGCGATCCGCAGAGGAACTCGGCGCGACCGGCGCGGACGGCTGGACCGAACTCGTCGCCGACGTCGGTCGGGTCGGCGAGCGAGCCCGTGCGGAGCACCCGGGCTTGCCGCTCGTCCTCGTCGCACACAGCCTCGGCTCGTTCGCGAGCCAGCAGCTACTGCTCGATCACAGCGAGGACTACGACGCCGTCGCGATGTCGGGGACCGCCGCCCTCACCCTGCTCGAGCCGGCGATGAACCTGGACGAGCCGATGGAGCTGGCGGCGTTCAATGCCGCGTTCGAACCGCCGCGGACCCAGTTCGACTGGCTCTCCCGCGACGAGGCCGAGGTCAACAAGTACCTAGCCGATCCGCTGTGCGGGTTCGGGCTCGACATCGACGGCGGGAAGGCGCTGTTTTCCGGCGCCCGGGAGGCGGCCGACCCGGAGCGGCTGGCCGGCATGCGCAAAGACCTACCGGTCTACATCGTCGTGGGGGACATGGACCCGGTCAACGGCCAGCTGGTTCTTGTCAACGCGCTCGTCGAGGGCTACCGGGCGGCAGGGCTTCGCGACGTCACCCTCCGGGTCTGGCCAGGTGCCCGACATGAGGTCTTCAACGAGATCAACCGGGACGAGATCATCGCGGCCATGGTGAGCTGGCTCGACGACCGGATCACCGCCACCCGGCCCCCGGCGGGCAACGCGGCGGAGGCTGGCGCCCCGGCAGCACCGAGCGCGGCCCGCTGACAGCGCACGCTGGCCGGACCTCCAGCAAGGTGACGGCTGGACGCCGCGGCCGCCTGCGTCCGCAGGTGGCGCTAGACCGTCCGCTGATCACCCGCGCCAAGCGCCGTTAGGGCAAGGGCTGGAGCTGGCGTGCCCGGTAGGCCCGGGGGCCGACGCCCTTCCAGCGACGGAAGGCCTGGGAGAAGCTGGAGACTTCCAGGTACCCCAGCCGCTCGGCCGCCTCTGCGACCGAAAGGCCGCCGGTGACCAGGAGTTCTTCGGCGAGCTGCTCGCGGATCTCATCCAGCAGGCCGCGGAAGGACACCCCTTCGCTGGCGAGCCGCCGGCGCAGCGTCCGGTCGCTCATGTTCAGCAGGGCGGCGACCTGGTCGAGGCCTGGCGGGTCGGCCGCCCGGGCCGCGAGCAGGTCCCGGATTTGCCCGGCCAGCCCGGTCCGGGCGTGCCTCCGGGCAAGAAGCTCGTTGCACTGGGCCTGGGCGATCGCGGTGGTGTGCTCGTCGGCCTGCGGCAGCGGCAGGTCCAGCACCGCGGCGTCGATGCCCACCGCGTTCTCGGGTGCCTGGAAGTCCGGCGCGACACCGAAGATCTCGGTGTAGCGCCGGGCGCCGACGGGCGGCGGCGGGAACACGTAGCTGACCTGCTTGATGGGGATGGGTGAGGCGAACACCTCATGCTGGATGGTCTGGATCGCCGCGCTGTCGCGTTCGACGACGAATCGCTGCAGCCCGGCCGGGATGTCCGGGGTGTCGAGCACGAGGAGCATGTCCTGGCCTTGCTCGCGGCCCTGGATCGGCAGAACGCGAACGTCAGGTCGATGTACCGCAGCCCCACGTCGATCGCGCTGCGCCAGGTCGGGCTGCTGATCAGCGCGAAGCCCCAGATGCCGTATGTGGTCAGGTGATACCGGGTGCCGGCTTCCAGCCCGATCCCGGGCGGGTCACCGAGCGCCTTGAGCAGGTTCGCGATGATCGTCAGTTCCTGCTTCGCGGTCACCGTGGCGGCCGGGTCGCGCAGGTCTTCCGCGGTCAGCCCGGTGTGCTCCAGGCATACCTGCGCGGGCAGCCCGTAGTCGGCACCCAGCCGGGTGAGCAGCACCGCGCTCATCGGCGCGCGCTCGACGTCCCAGCGGACCATGACTGTCCTTCCCGTCCCCGCAGACGAGAGAGGTACCTGCCATGACCGAATCTAGTAACTGTTCACCCGGTTGTCACCTATGCCCTGCGATGGCTCACTGGGGCCGACGCAGGTAACGCAGCGCGTCGCGGGCCGCGTTGGCGCCGCACATCCCGTGCACGCCGGGGCCCGGCGGGGTCGCCGCCGAGCAGATGTACATGCCGGGCACGCCGGTCCGGTACGGCGACAGGGTCGTCCGGGGGCCGAGCACGACCTGGCGGATGTCCTTGGCGCCAGTGACGATGTCTCCGCCGACGTAGTTGGGGTTGTAGGCGGCCATCTGCGCGGCCGAGCGGACCGCGCGGCCGACGATCCGGTCCCGGAAGCCGGGGGCGAACCGTTCGATCTGCGTGATGATCGCCTCGGTGGCGTCGCCGGCGTAGCCGTTCGGCACGTGCGCATAGCTCCACACCGGGTGGACGTTCCCGGCTGACCGGCCGGGGTCGGCGAGGTACTGCTGCCCGACGAGCACGAACGGGCGCTCCGGCATCCGCCCGACGTGGATGTCCCGCTCGGTGGCGGCGATCTCGGCGAACGTGCCGCCGAGGTGTACTGTGCCGGCCCGGCGCGCGTCCGGGTTCGCCCACGGCACTCCCCCTTCGACGGCGAAGTTAACCTTGAACGCGCCCGGTCCGTGCCGGTACCGGCGGTAGGCGCGGGCGACCCGGGCCGGCAGCCGGTCACCGAGGATGCCGGCGACCGCGCCGGGAGTGAGGTCGAAGAGGGTCACGTCGGCGGGCGGCAGCTGCGATGCCTCGCTCACCAGCACGCCGGTCTCGATCTTGCCGCCGAGGTCGGCCAGCAGCGCGGCGAGCGCGGTGGTGATCGCCTGCGACCCGCCGGCTGCCACCGGCCAGCCGTGCCGGTGGCCGGCGGTGATGATGCCCAGGCCGATCGCCGAGGTGAGCGGGTAGTGCAGCGGGCGGAACGCGTGCGCCGCGACCCCGCCGAACAGGGCCCGGGCCTTCTCCGTCGCGAACAGCCGGGCGAACTCGGAGCCGGGCAGCAGCGTGGGCACGCCGAACCGGGCCAGCGTCAGCGGGTGCCGCGGCAGCCGCAGCAGCGGGCCCATGATGTCCCCGGCCAGGGTGTCGAAGCTCGCGGAAGGCCGCCCGAACGCCAGCAGCCAGCGGGACCGGTCGGGGCCGAGCCCGGCGGCGGTGTCGGCAACCGAACGGCGCAGCACGCCCGCGTCTCCGCCGTCCAGCGGGTGCGCGCAGTCGATCTCGGGCCACCGCCAGGACAGGCCGTACCGCTCCAGCCCGAGGCCGTTCAGGAACGCGGAGCCGGCCGCCATCGGGTGAAACGCGGAGCAGTGGTCGTGCAGCAGGCCGGGCAGGATAGCCTCGCTGGAGCGGGCCCCGCCGCCGATCTCGTCGGCCGCCTCCAGCATGGTGACCTGAACGCCTTCCCGGGCGAGGGCGACGGCGGCCGCCAGGCCGTTGGGGCCGCCGCCGACCACGATCGCGGTGCTCATGTCAGTGTCCCCATCTCGGCGTCGTGCTCGCCCATGACGCCCGGCCGCTGCTGGGCGGGCCGCTGCTGCACCGGCGCACGCCAGGTCACCTCGAGCGGGATGGGCCCGTTGGGCAGCCACGGCTGCTCGCGGACCGCGTCGGCCACCTTCCAGGTGCCGCGCTCGGTCACGCCGAGCGCCGCGTCGATGACCTTGTAGTGCTGGACCTTGCTGTGGATCGCCTGCGACTCCACCCACGCGATGATCAGCTCGCCCGGCTCGAACCCGCACCGCCGCTGCACCGCAGAGATCAGAATCCTCATCGTGCAGGTGACCGTCGCCGAAGTTGAACCCAATCAGCGAGTTGCAGACGAACTCGGCCTCGCGCACCGTCCGGACCTCGATGTCCGGGAGGCGGCTGATGAGGAGCGAGAACAAGCCTCGGCCCTGGCTGTGCATGGTCCGCCAGGCGATCGCCTGCTGCATGGTGACCTCGGCGACCGCCGGCTCATAGCCCAGCGCCTTGAGCTGGGCGATCTGGTTGGCGGCAGGCCGGGTGACCGCGTTCAGCTTGTCCTCGGCGCCCGGGGCGAACGCCCACACCGCCGACGCCCAGTTGCCCGCGTACTGCCGCATCGACGGCAGGAACGACACCAGGTCCGGGCGCAGGTTACCCAGGACAGGGAAGAACGCCAGGCCTGCCGCGATGACGAGGGCCAGCCACGACGGGGACATATCGGTCACGCCGTAGCCGTGCCAGGCCGGGAAGCCGAGGAACAGGAACACCGCCGCGTAGCCGAACAGGATGTTCCACTCCAGCGGCACCGCGAGCGGGAACGTCGAGGTGATGAACAGGTGGAACACCACCATCAGCACGACCGCGGCCACGGTCAGCCACCTCTCGCCGGACAGCAGCAGCACCAGCGGCGTCACGATCTCGACGAACGTGCCGCCGACGTGCGCCGTCAGGCTCGCCAGCTCCGACGGGCGGAGGTCACGCGGGAAGTCACGGTAATGCGCCCGCTTGATCCACTTGACCGGTACGGACGGGCTGTTGCTCACCATCGGCGGGACGACGTTGGAGAAGTGACGGCCCATCTTGGACACGCCCGCGCCGACCCACACGACGACGATCAGCAGCTTCAGGGCGATGATCATGTCAACGAACGGCAGCACGGTGAAGAACAGCAGGGCGGGCAGGTACTGCTCACCGCGCGCGGCCAGGAACAGCGTCTTGTCGCGCAGACCGTTGAGCACCAGAAGCACCAGCACCGGGATCAGCAGAGCCGGATTGACCAGCCCGGAGGTGTTGTGCGGCAGGGCCGCGGCCAGCGACGCGCGCGGCACGCCGGGCAGCACGAGCGGGATGACAACGCTCACGATCAAGGCCAGGTAGAGAACGACGTCGAACAGCGTGCGCCGGTCGCCGGCGGTGAACGGGACCCGGCGCCAAGGCCGCAGCCTGATCGTGCCCGGCCTGGCCCAGAACAGGATGCCGCCGGTCATCGGCTTGAACTTGCCGGCCAGCGGGCCCCACGACCCCGCTATCCCGATGGTCTCGAGCAGCACGGTCCAGAGCACTGCTTTCTCGTACACGATCGGCTGGTTCCACCAGCCCGCGATATCCCAGAACGGTGGCAGGTGCGACGTCCACGTCGCCAGGGCCACTCCCCCGAGGACATAGAAGAACAGCAACTTCACGATATAGATCGCGTGGATCATCCTCGGCGAGCCGAATCCATGCTCGACCCAGTGCAGGGCGAGTACCTTCATCCGCTCCATGAGCGGCTGCTGCAGAAATGTCTCCGGATCGACTAGGGGAAAGTCTGCCTTCGTGAATCCCATGATTGCTCCTTATTTCCGGGAACGGCGAGATGGCGAAGCCGTTCGGTTAAACGGGTGATAATGGGCTGGTGCTATGCGCTCTGCCCGCACAGCGTTTTCCGCAGTGCCGGCTTATCGATTTTGCCGACCGCGTTCTTCGGCAGCTCGTCCACGACGTGGACCGCGACCGGGATCTTGATCTTCGTGAGATAGCGCCGGCAGCGCTCGAGCAGCTCAGCTTCGGCGACTGAGGTGTCCGGGTAGGTGACGATGTAGGCGACCGGGACCTCGCCATACACCGGGTCCGGCGCGCCGACGACCGCGGCTTCGAGCACCGCGTCGTGACCGGCCAGCACCGACTCGATCTCCTTGGGGTACACGTTCTCCCCGCCCCGGATGATCATGTCCTTGATCCGGTTGACCAGGGTGAGATAGCCGTCCTCGTCGAGGAAGCCGACGTCGCCGGTGTGCAGCCAGCCGCCGGCCAGGGCCTCCGCGGTGGCCTCCGGGCGGCCCAGGTAGCCGCGCATGACGTTGGCGCCCCGGATGACCACCTCGCCGGCCTCGCCAGCGGGGAACAGCGAGCCGTCGGGCCCCATCGCGGCCACCTGCTGTCCCGGCAGCGCGGGGCCGACGGTGCCCGGCTTGCGCACGCCGTCCACCGGGTTGACGGTCGATGCACAGGTGCCTTCGGTGAGCCCGTAGCCCTCGATGATGACGAAGCCGAACCGCGACTCGCACCGCCGCAGCAGCTCCTTGGGTACCGGGGCCGCGCCGCAGACCGCGAACCGCACCGACGAGCTGTCCGGGCGGACGTCGCCGGGCAGCTCGGCCAGCCGCGCGTAGATGGCCGGCACCGCCGCGAAATACGTCGGCCGGTGCCGCTCGACCGCCTCGAGGAACGGGAGCGGGGCGAACCTGGCCATGATCGTGACCTGCGCGCCGGACACCATGGGGGCCAGGAAGCTGACGCAGATCGCGTTGACATGGAACAGGGGCAGCACCAGCAGGCAGTGATCGGCCGGGCCGAGCCGCATCGCCTCGGCCAGCGACGATGCCATGGCGACCAGGTTCGAGTGATCGAGCATCACGCCCTTGGGCCGGCCGGTCGAGCCGCTCGTGTAGATGAGCAGGGCAAGATCGTCGAGCCCGGTCGCGGGCTCCGGCAGCGTGCCCGCGGGCTGGACGGGCAGGTCCTGCGCCGGCAGGACTGGCACACCGTAATCCGCATCCGCCGCCGATGTGAGCAGCAGCACCGCGCCGGAGTCCTGGATCTGGTAGCCGGCCTCGTTACCGGTAAATACCGGGTTGACCGGGGTGGCAGCCGCGCCCAGACGCCACGCGGCCAGCAATCCGAGCAGCAGCTCCACGCAATTCGGGAGCATTATCGCGACCACATCGCCCCGGCCGACTCCCATCGCGGCGAACCGCTCGGCGACCGCATCCGCCCGGCGCGCTACATCGGCATAGGAGAGTTCGGCATCACCGTCCCGCAGGCAGACGCGATCCGCCGTAGTCACAGGCTGATTCCACGGCAAATAGGCAATGTTCATCGTGCACCTCGAAAGATTGGCTGGTCTGCAATGCCGCGCGAGTCGCGGAGACTTTCTGCACTCAAGCTAGGCGGCACACGAGCCGGGTCACAGGTGGTAGCAGGTCAACTAGTTACTAGATCCGGCCACGGATTCAACCGTTATCAGCGGCCATAGCGCGGGCGGGCCGGGTGCGGCATAGCCCAGCTGCGTCTCCGGCTCCACTCCCATCAACCGGGCGATCTGCACAGCCACCACATCCTTCGGCCCGGCACGCCGATCGGCTATAGCGCCGCGCGTGATGCTTGCACTGACAGTCCTCGAGCACCGAGTCGGCGCTCGGGATCCCAGAGCCAGGACGCTACACCTTCCGTGTGCGTACTCGATCCTCACCTGGAGCGGGGCGCGCACTGCCGCGGCGCGGGGTTTAGCCCGGTGCCCGCAGGGGAGGAGGTCTCTCGGTCGTGTGCCAGTGGCACGTCGAGGGAGATTTGTCATGGCTGCCATCAATCGGGCTCACCTGCCGACCTTCTTAACGGGTCCGTTGCCCTGCCGGCTCGTCTCGCTCATTGCGATCGCGGTGGTCGCCGTCTTGCCTCAGTGCGGCTCGGTGGCATTGGCCAGCGCCGCACCGCTGGGAGCGGGGCAGGCGGGCCCGGCCAACGGTCACACGGCCGGCTTGTATGTGCTGACCGCCGACAGCACCGGCGGCAACTATGCGCCGACCTTTACCGGCAACGGGTACATCGGGATCCGGGTACCGCCGGCCGGCCAGGGATATGCGGCCAAGCCGGTCCCGATCAATCCCACCCTGGCGGGGTTCTACGCCCAGGCACCCGGCCAGGTGCAGCAGCGGGCCGACCTGCCGGCCTGGTCGGCCCTGACCTACACCGATGGGGGCAAGGACTTTTCCCTTGCCGCCGGCCAGGTGACCGGATGGCGGCAGCAGCTCGACTTGCGCGACGGCGTCATCACCACGATGGCGACCTGGACGGCGCCTGATGGTCACGTCACCGATCTGCGCTATGCGGTATTTACCGACCGGGCCCGGCCGGACACGGCCATCGTCCGGCTGGACCTGATCCCGCACTGGAGCGGGCAGGCGAATGTTACCGACCTGATGGATGGCACCCCGGCGACGCTGACCACCGGGGTGAGGGCTGGCTGGGACAGCACGGCGCACCGGTACTGGCAGGCTATCCGGGCCAAGGGCACCGGGCTCATCGCCGGGCTGGCGAGCCAGGTCGTCCTTGGCCCGGGTGCACGGCAGGTGACGGACACGCCGGTGGGCGGCAGCTCCACTCAGACGGTGGGCCAGCGCATCCGGTTCCGTGTCAGCAGCGGCCATAGCTATTCGGTCACCAAGTTCGTGGGGATCGTCACCGGTCCCACCGCCGCCGCCGTGGCGGCCGCGGCCAGCCAGCAGTCGAAAGCCGCGGCCGTGGCCGGGTTCTCCGGCACCGTCGCCGAGAACACCGCCGCCTGGCGCCCGCTGTGGGCTGGCCGCATCGACGTGCTGGGCAATGAGGCACTTGCCACCGAAGTCAACGCCAGTGAGTTCTACCTATGGGCCAGCACCCGTGCTGGCTCCGACTGGAGCATCTCGCCAGCGGGTCTGTCGTCCAACGATTACAACGGCCACGTCTTCTGGGACGCCGAGACGTGGATGTATCCCGCGTTGCTTGCTCAGCATCCCGGCATGGCGGCGGGCATTGACGCCTACCGGTATGAACGGCTGGGTGCCGCGGAGGCGCACGCCAGGGCGACCGGATACCAGGGCGCGCGGTTCCCGTGGGAAAGCGCGCTGGATGGCACCGAGCAGATTCCCCTGCCCTCGGTGAACACCGAGGGCAGGTATGAGCAGCACATCACCGCCGATGTCGCGCTGGCCCAGTGGCAGTACTACCTGGCCACCGGCAACCGGGCCTGGCTGGCGCACCGCGGCTGGCCCGTGCTATCCAAGGCCGCCGCCTTCTGGGCAAGCCGGGTCACGGCTGGCCCGCACGGCAGCTACAGCATCCTGCACGTCACCGGGCCAGACGAGGAAAACCCGGACGTCAACAATGAGGTGTACACCAACGTGGCCGCCGCCGCCACGTTGCGTGACGCCATCCAGGCTGCCCGCGTGGCCGGAGTCAGCGCGCCCTCCTCCTGGGTCAGGATCGCTCACGGCCTGGTGGTGCCCTACAGCGCCGGGCAGGGAATCAACCCCGAGTTCGCGGGTTACCAGGGGCAGATGGTCAAGCAGGCCGACGCGACCATGCTCTACTATCCCTGGCGTTACGCGACGTCAGCCGCGGCGGCCGCCCGCGACCTCAACTACTACGTGCCGCGCACCGACCCGAACGGCCCGTCGATGAGCGATGCGATCAACTCGATCGACACCTCGGCGCTCGCATCAGCGGGCTGCGCGTCCTATGTGTACACACAGCGCAGCGTGGAACCGTTCATCAGAGACGTCTTCGATCAGTTCTCCGAAACCAGAACGGGCGGAGCCTTCACCTTCACTACGGGTATCGGCGGCTTCCTGCAGGAGTTCCTCTACGGCTATTCGGGACTGCGCTGGTCCGCGCGCTCGGTGCAGCTCAGTCCCAGCCTGACCGGGCAGCTCCGAGGAATCGTCCTGCGCGAGCTGAACTGGCACGGACGGGTCTTCACCGTGTCGATCGGCCCGGCGACCACCACGGTGAGACTGCAGACTGGCCCGCCGCTGCCGGTCACCGTTGCAGGAGTGACCCACACGGTGGCACCCGGCGGAACAGTCAGCGTGCCGACGCGCCGCCCAGACCGGCAGCCCACCACCGACCTGAGCCGCTGCCAGCAGGCGTCTGCATCATCGGCGCAACCGGGGGCAGATCCGCTGGCCGCGGTCGACGGCAGCCCGGCAACCGACTGGCAGCCGCGGCAGATCACGTCCAGCCTCGCCGTCAGACTCGCCCGCCGCACCGTCATCCGGACGGCCACGCTGGAATGGGGACGGCAGTGGCCGCCGCCGCCCGCGCCCAACGTGCACCCGCCCCCCGGCCCGGTGACGACGCTCCGCGCCTCCTCCTACGACCTGGTGGTGTCCCAGGACGGCAATCACTGGACGGTCGTCGCCCGGGTCCGCAACCGTACCGCGGGAACCAGGGACGTGCTGAACTTCACCCCCGTCCACGCCCGCTATGTCGGCCTGCGGATCACATCGGCCACCCACCACACCCCACCCATGCTGGAGGAACTCACCTGCAAGTGACGGCCAGCTGACCACCCCGGCCGAGCCTGAGCGTCCGGCAGCGCAGGATGCGGCTGTCGCTAGACATGCGGGGAGAGGCGGCCGATCTGGTATCGGCGACGCTCAGCGCCTCCCCACCAGGCAGCGCAGGCCCCAGGGCGTAGACAACCCGGCGGCCTGACCCGCGAGGCATACGCGCTGGACCTGCGCCAGTACGCGAACTGGTGCCAGCAGCGCCACCAGCACCTGTTCCAGGTCCGTCGCGCGGACATCGAGTATTTCGCTCACGACCTGGAAGCCCGCGGCCGGGCGCGGGCGACGGTGACCCGGCGGCTGTGCACCATCGCCGGGTTCTACCGGTACGCGGTGGAAGAAGACCTGCTCGATCACTCCCCGGCCGCTCATGTCCGCCGCCCCCGGCTGGACTATGAGTCGCATGCCACCGGCCTGGACCGCAACGAGCTCGGCGCGATGCTGGTCGCCGCCGGGCTCGGGGCGGCGACGGAGCACGCGCTGATCTCCCTGCTGGCCCTCAACGGCCTGCGGGTGTCCGAGGCGACCGGAGCCGACATCGAGGCCCTCGGTCTGGAACGAGGCCACCGCACGCTGATCATTAACCGCAAGGGCGGCAAGGTCGTCACCATCCCGCTCGCGCCGCGCACCGCCCGGGCGATCGGCCTGGCCATCGGCGCACGGGCCGAGGGGCCGGTGTTCCTCGCCGCTGACGGGCGGCGGCTGGACCGGCACGGCGCTGCCCGGATCGTCCGCCGCGTCGCCCGCCGCGCCGGCATCGGCAAGCCGTTCGGGCCACACACGCTCAGGCACGCCTTCATCACCGCCGCTGGATGCTGGCGTCCCGCTCCGCGACGTGCAAGAAGCCGCCTCGCACGCCGATCCCCGCACCACCATGAGGTATGACCGGGCGCGCGCCAGCCTGGACCGGCACGCCACCTACATCGTCGCCGCCTACGTCGCCGGAGCCGCCCGGTAAGAATCGACTGCCCGTCAGGAACTTCGCCTGGCCGGGCCGAAGCGGCCAGGCGAAGCCAGCGACCGACGAGCAGCGAGGCGCGCATCGCCGCCGTTCGGCGGGCTCAACGGGACCGCGGTATTGATCTGCCCGACGACGCATATCGGGCGGATCTGGCGGTTGCCGCGCTGCCGGAGACGTCTTGGGTGGGACTTGCTCCAGCGCTGGGGGTTGCTCCAGCCGGGCTAATTGGCGGTCTGGTCATCGGGTCAGGGGCAGTTCTGGACGTAGCGGCAGGCGACTACCGATGGCTGTTCGACGGGGTGCCCGGCGGTGATGGACCAGGCGAGGCGGATGTACTGCGCGTGGGACCAGGCCAGCGGCGTGGCGGAGAAGGTCCCGGTGCCGGGGGCAAAGCCGGGCCAGGCGGGCGGGAAGGCGTCCCAGACCTGCTCAGGCAGGAGGTAGCCGTCGTTGCGGGCGGCGGCCATCGCGGCCAGGCTGCTTTGCGCGGGAAGTCCGGCGGCCAGGTCGTATTCGCCGCGTTCGCCGGCGAAGATCGGCCAGATCCGGCCGATGGTGGCCTGGCTGCCCCATCCGCTGTTCAGCGGAGACGTCAGGGGGGCTGGGGGGAAGCCGACGTTCCACGGGCCGCCGTCGGGCTGCTCGCCGTACCCGTCGCGGTTGTAGCGGTGCCAGAACTCGCCGTTGGGGGTCTGCACGCCGAGCTGCGCGTCGACCACCTTGACCGTGTTGACGATGGCCGGGTCGGTGGCGGGTTTGACGCCGAGCCGGACCAGTTCCAGGAAGCTGGGATCGACGACCTCGCGCTGGTTGACGCCGTTCGGCCCGCTGTCGCCGATGTTGTAGGTGGTGCCGGCGTCGGGGTTGCCGTCCTTGGTCAGCCGCAGGTAGTACGGGCTCGCCGACAGCGGGCCGTTGGTGGTCACGGTCCAGGATGCAACCGACTTCTGCCAGGCGTCGGCGGTGCGCAGGTACTTTTTGGCGGACGCGTTGTCGGAGTTCGCCTTGGCGATGTCGGCCGCGCACACCAGCCCGGCGATCTCCGCGGCGATCGTCGCGGGTGAGTATCCGCCCTGGTTTTCCCAGCGGTCCTGCGGGGTGACCGGGCCATTGGCGACGATGTAGTCGGCGGCGGGCTTGACATGCGCGGTGTAGGTGGCGGGGTCGGTGCGGTGCAGCATCCAGGCCAGGATGACCGGGTCGGCGACCTCGTCCATCTGCGTGTTCGTCCAGTGCGGGGTGCCGTCGACGGTGGAGTTCTGCGGGAACGAGCCGTCCGGTTTCTGCTGCCGGTCGAACAGGAAACTCAGCGCCCGGTTTGCCGCGGCGGTATCACCGGCGGCCAGGAGCGCGGTGGCCATCTCATACAAGTCACGGCTCCAAACCAGGTGGTAGGCACCCGAGGGGTTTTCCAGGCCGGTGCCCCAGGCCCAGGGCATGGTGGGCGAGGCGATGAATGCCCCGCGGTTGGTCTTGTCTTCCGAGGCCGCCAGGACCATCACTGACACGTCGTACAGCTGCTGCTCCGCGGCGGTGGTTAGGCTGGGCGGCGGTGGCTTGAGGGAGGATAGGTAAGAATGCCAGCCACCGGCGTAGGCCGAGGAGACGGCCGGGAAGCCAGCCGCCAGTGATCCCTGCGCGGCGGTGACCGCGTCCGCGGTGGTGCCGCCGAACCCGACTGCGAGTGTGGCGTGCTGCTGCCCGACCCCGTCAACCTTCAGCCGGGCAGTCTCCACGACGTTGCCGTCGGGCGCGGAGGTGTACTGCCTGAGCCGGTAGCCGGACTGCAACTGGGTCCACCCGTCACTGGCGCCGAGGTACCCGCAGGACGTCTGGGCAAATCCAGGCGTGGCCAGCACCGCGCTGGCGGTGTGGCCATCGCTGGCCAGCAGCCGACCGGAGTCACAGCTGCCGCTGTCATCCATGCCGTTGTTGGTCAGCGAGGGGTCAACGTAGGCATACACCTGGTACGGCTGGCCGGTCAGCGACTGGAAGATCACGTTGACCAGCACCGTTGACCGCGCAGGATCGGTGACATAGGTCTTGATCAGCCGGTAACGCCCGCTCTTGGCCGTGTCGATCTGCTGGTAGGTCAGACTGTGCGGATCAGGCATCGTCACCGTCGAGGTGGTGGCATCGCGTTCCAGGTCGGCGAACGTGGAACCGTCGGTGACGATGAACTGCAGATCCCGCAGGCTCGGCGTGCCCAGGTCGGGATAGTAGACCTCGGTAAGCTCACCGTGTTCCAGGGTGTACCAGACCTTGCTGGCAGTGCCGGTCGCGGTCCCGAACCCGTGCTTGTCCGCAGCCGCCCACGTGGCGGCCGCGCCCGGAGCCCCCGGCGCGACCGACGACGAAGCCGCATACCCTGCACCCGGGCTCGCCAGCAGCACGAGCGACACCGCCGCTAAGAGACCACCTGCCGCGGACCAACGCATGACACACGCCCCCTCCCGGACGAAGGCGGCGCCAGACCGCCAGCCGGTTACTCTCCCGCGTCGAGGACTTAAAACACCCGCCGGCGGACAGTCACGAACTCGCCAGAAAACGACAACATCCGGCACGGCCAGCCGCCCCGACGGGACCGTCCGCTTCGGCCGCACGAAACCGCCACCCCAGGACCCGGATATCGGCCAGACCCCAGATCACGTTCCGCGACGAGCGCCCCAACGCTCGGGAACATCCGGGTCGATGCGCCATCTCACGCAGTGTGATCAGCCCAGGAATTCACAGAGGCGCGCGCATCGCCGCCGTTATGCACGGGAAATGATCGCTCAGCATGGGGCAGTGGTGACGCGCAGATTTGGCGATTCCGCGCGAGGTCGCGCCTGCCTTGCTGGTCGTCGAGCCCCGTGGTGCGATACCTGTCTGGGCATCGACGGCGTTTCAGTCTCAGCCGGCACCCCGAGCTGGGCTGCCTGGGCTTCCAGCAATGGTTCGGCCGGACAACCATCCTGGTCCAGTACTGGCGCGACTTCGACTGCCTGGACCGGTTCGCCAAGGACACCAGCCTGCCGCACCTGGAGCCGTGGCGGCGATTCAACCGAGCCGTCAGGGCCTCAGGCGACGTGGGCGTCTGGCACGAGACATTCAAGGTCCGGTCCGGCGAATACGAGGCTATCTACGCCAACATGCCGGTCTTCGGACTTGCGGCCGCCGCCGGGCACCTTCCCGCCGCCCGGAAGGCCAGCACCGCCGCCGTGCGCATCGGCGCCAGCACCACGGACGAGCCGGCCGTCGAGCCGTACTGAAGCCACCGCGCTGTCGTACGCTCTAGCCGCCGAAATTCACCGGATGCACATCGTCGCCGTTATGATCGGCGGCTCCATGGTCAAATGACCACTTTCGCTATGCCCCGTATGGGCTGTTATTGCGCCGGGGCCGGCGGATTGATGAGGTGGCGACACCGCCTTCGTTGCGCGCGGATGCGGGGGATTGGTGCACTTTCCTGACACTTGGTCACGCCGATGAGAGCGTCTCCGCCTGGCCGTTGTTATGCAGAGACCGCGCCGGCTGTTACCTGGCGGCCCCGTTCGGGGTATCGCCTGCCGCTGGGAGCAGGATCAGGGAATGTCGATGGTGGTGTAGGTGCCGTCGTGCAGCAGGAATCCGTGAATCCCGGAGCGGTTGCCGTAGCCGCCGATGATGTCACCGGCTGCGTTGATGGCGTGCGGGCGGGTTCCGGAGGTGGCGCTGGGTACGTCGAGAGTGCGGAATCCGCCCCCGGACACCAGGTAGCCGTGACGGTGGCCGGCCGCGTCGGTGTAGCCGCCGACGATCACGCCGGCGGTGTTGATGCCACCGGCGTAGGTGTCTGTCGAGCCCGGGACATCGACGGTGGTGTACACGCCGTCGCGCAGCAGGAAACCGTACCGGTGGCCGTGCCGGATGAAGTCCCCGACGATGTCACCGGCGTTGTTGATGCCGGCGCCGCCGGTCCCGCCGGTGGCCAGCGGGTCGTTGAAGGTCGTGTAGCGGCCGTCGTGCAGCAGGAACCCGTGGCTGACGCCGCGGGCGTCGAGGTAGGACCCGACGATGTCAGCGGCGGTGTTGATCTGGGAGGCGATGGTCTGGGTGCGCTGTCCGGGCACGTTGAGCGTGCTGTAGGTGCCGTCACGCCACAAGAAGCCGCGCAGGTGGCCCCGGGCGTCGGCGTAGTCGCCCACCACCTCGCCGGCGTTGCTGATGCCGAGGGCATGGGTGAGACCCGCCGATCCGGGCGCGGTCAGCGTCGTGATGATGCCGCGGCGGAGCACAAAGCCGTGCTCGGCCGGTCCGTTGCCCGGGCCGTAGGTCCCGATGATGATGCCTTGGTCATTGATGCCGAAGGCGGGGCTGTAGAACAACATCGCCGTAGGCGCACGGGCAGCCCCGCTGTGGCCTGCGGGGTGCGCCCGCGCGCTGGCACCTGCCGTTCCGGCCGTGGCCGCCACTACCGCCGCCGCCACGCCCGTCATGAGCCAGATCCGTCTCATCGGTCTCACCTCGATCGGTCACCGGCTGCCACCGGCGTGCAGTACGCCTAACACGTAACACGGCTGCCAGCGGGCCGCCGTTCACCTCACCGCCCGGCCAGGCAGCCGCGGATCGCAGACAGACCCATGCCCGTACGTCAGGCGGTGACTCAGCAACGAATCGGCGATCAACGGCCTTCGGCTCTTCCCGCCGCAGATCGCATGACCACGAACCACCGGCCCGGGTCTGTCACCGCCGTGATCAGGGCGTTTGGGTTGCTGGACAGTCCGGCCGACGTACACGGCGAGACCGGCGGCAGCGAGTTGGCGCGCGATCTCCTTGCCGACGCCCTTGTCGGCACCGGTGACCAGTGCAACTGAGTTCTCCATGGCGCCGAAGGTACCCGCCAGCCCTGCCCGGTGGCGGTGGCAGGCCGCGGCCGGCCTCCCAACCGGGCCCGCCGGTCCAACTTCACCGATAACAAGGTCGCACGGCGTAACCCAACCGCCAACACAAGCCGCGCGCATCGCCGCCGATCTGTCGGTCCCCCGTCTGCTAGGCGCCTCTTTCCCGCGTCGCACCCGAACGGGCGTTCTGTGGGCTGCATCGGGCTGGGAGCATTGGGCCGCTTCGCCTGGCCCGGAGTTCCTGGGGCTTGAGGGTGCGACGGATGCGCCGATGGTCGTAGCGGGTCGGTGGATTTGATGGCAGGACCTGGTCGTCAGGTGCTCTGAGGGGATCTGGCGCTTGTTGTTCCTGGCATGCGCCTGACCCCGCTACCCGGTCGGCGTTTGACCTCCCTGCACCGCAGTTTGCGTGAGCCGGTCCCGGTCGCGCTGACGGCCGAGGACGCAGCTGGGTTCGATCCGGTGAGATCATGGCGCGACTCGGGCATTTCCGTCATAGTGGGTGAGGGGAACCTGGTGACAGTGGGGTCACCGCGTTGGGGGGAGGCATTCATGCGTGGGATTATGCGATTCACCGCCGCTGTTTCGGTCGCGGGCGCGATCTTACTGACGGCCGGGCAGGCCATCGGCGTCGGCGTGGCTGGCGTCACGGTGCACACGGCAGTCGCACCGCAGAGGGCTGGTCATCTCGTCTACCGCGGCACGGTGAACCTTGGCGCCATCGCTGCCCGGAACGGCTCGAACGGCGCGGCTCCCGGGGGCCGCTACCCGGCACGGACGGTGTCTCCGCTGCGTCTCAAGTCGGCACCGCACGCGACCGTCCCGGCGCCCAACCCGCCGACGACTCCGATCGCGTCCGGTACCGGCGGGGCCAGGGGGTTCGTCGGGCTGACGGCAGCCGACAGCGGGGCTGTCAACCGCTTCGACGTCGAGCCGCCGGACCAGGGGCTGTGCGCCCACAACGGCGTGGCCCTCGAAGCGGTGAACCTGGCGGTGCGGGCCTACACGACGCAGGGGGTGGCGCTGTCCGCGCCGGTTTCGCTGAACCGGTTCTTCGGGTTGCTGCCAGCTTTCAATACCTCGCATAACCCGCCCACGTTCGGGCCCTACTTGTCGGATCCGCGGTGCTACTACGACGCGCAGACCGGACGGTGGTTCGTCACCGTCCTGGAGATCGACGTCAACCCGTACACCGGGTCCCTCGGCTACCGCAGCTCGGAGCTGATCGCGGTCAGCCAGACGTCGAATCCGACCGGTAACTACGGGCTGTTCTCGTTCGACACGACGAACGACGGCATCGGCGGAACGCCACCGGAGCCGAATTGCCCGTGCTTTGGCGACCAGCCGAGGATCGGCGCCGACGCCTATGGCTTCTACATCAGCACCGACAGCTATCCGATCCACGGCCTGTTCAACAGCAACGGCGGCGAGCTGTACGCGATGTCCAAGCAGGGGCTGGCCGCGGCGGCCACCGGCGGCTCCGTGCCGACGCTGGTCGCGATCCACGTCGGGGCGGTGACCATCGGCGGCTATCCGGCCAATGCCGTGCAGCCGGCCGAGACGCCCCAGGGCGGGAGCTACGCCCCGAACCGGGAGTACTTCCTGAGCACGCCGGACTACAACGGCTTCGCCACGAGCGGCGGCCGCGGGGCCCGCGCGGTCGTGCTGTGGAGCTTGTCAGGCACGTCCACCCTTGCCAGCCCGGCGCCGTCGGTCACGCTGACCAACGCGATCATCCCGAGCGAACGGTATGCGCCGCCGGCTCCCGCGTTGCAGAAGCCGGGACCGCGGCCTTACGGCCAGTCGCTGCATGCCCCGCTGCCGCCGCTGAGCGTCAACGACGACCGGATGCAGCAGGTCGAGTACCTGAACGGCCACGTGTACTCGTCCCTGAACACTGGGGTCGGGCCGGGCGGCAAGGCCAACAGGTCGGGCGTGGCCTGGTTCGACGTCGCGGCGAAAGGCTCTGCCGGGACCATGTCGCATCAGGGCTATCTAGCCGCTGGCGACACTACCACGCTGCTCTACCCGTCCATCGGGCTGGACAAGTCCGGCCGAGGGGTGATGACCTTCAGCGTGTCGGGTCCCGCGTACTACCCCAGCGCCGCCTACACGCTGTTTGATCTGAACGGCCCGGACGGGTCCATCTACCTGAGCGGCCGCGGAACCGCCCCGGAGGACGGATTCACCTGCTACGCGGCGTCGGGTTTCGGGCCGAACTGCAGGTGGGGTGACTACACCGCAGCCAGCAGCGACGGTACCGGCCGCATCGTAATGGGCGCCGAGATGATCCCGAACACCGCCCGCGACCAGTTCGCGAACTGGGGCACGTTCCTCAGCACGATCAAGCGCTGACGGGACGACGCGGCGCCCGGACCTCCGGCTCCGGGCGCCGTCGCGCCCGCGAAGGCGCCACGCGCAGACGCACCAGACCAATCAACCACCACGCCTCCCACACAGCGCCCGCGACAATACATCCCACGCGGTGACGCTCGTGACCCATCGAACTCAGTCCTACTCGCCCGGATCTGGATGATCGGAACGCTCACCGTCCACGACCCATGACAAACCCCAGCCGCTCCGAGTCGGCGATCCGGCGTCAGGAGTCCTCGTCCACATGTCACGTTCTGTGGTTGGCGCTGCCTGTAACCTGACAATCCGTATCCGCCGATATGCACGGTGATCGGGATTTGCCGAGTGCCAGTGAATAGCGCGCGGGAATGGGTGTTCTGTTGCTGCTGGGCCTGACACTCAGACGGCGCTGCCGGGCGCTCGGATATTGACGCTGAGCACGGTCGGCTGGCGGCGGCCGGTATCCGCATTCCGCGGGAGCTGGTAACAGAGCCCTGGGGATTGGAACGGGGGGCCCCGACGGCGTCCAGATCGTCCTTGCCGAAGTCCCAGCCGATCACTCGCTGCGCTGCGACCCGCGGACCCCGTCGGCCACCTGACCCCAAGCTCTCGGGACCATGCGCGGCAGAGGCGGACGTGTTCGCTCACCGCGGTGACGGCGAAGGCGCCGACCATGCGAAGGGCGTCACGGCGAGCTATCTAGGATCAAGCCTCTTTGCATGAAAGCAGCTGTCGTGACCTCTGGCGGGAATGTCCGTTTGATCGGGGGGCCTAACCGAGGGTAGTGTCACCAGAACTCCGGAAAGGACAGGGTCATGACCGACAAGGCCGAGACCGCGGTCCTGGCGGGAGGGTGCTTCTGGATCATGCAGCAACTGCTGCGCGACCGCGACGGAGTCATATCCACCCGCGTGGGATGGACCGGCGGCGAGAACGACAACCCGACCGAAGAGAACAATTGCGGCCACGCCGAGGCGGTCGAGGTCGCCTTCGATCCGGAGCGGATCTCCTATCGGGATCTACTTGAGTTCTTCTTCCAGATCCACCGCGCCGACCTTGGCGAAGGTCTCGTCGGGTTCAGCTACCGCTCGGAGATCTTTTGTACGAGCGAGGAGCAGCGCAAGGTGGCGGAGGAGACCGTCCGCGACGTTGACGCCTCGGGCCACTGGCCCGGCAAGGTCGTGACCAAGATCAGCAAGGCCGGTCTCTTCTGGGAGGCCGAGGCCGAAGATCAGGACTACTTCCGGCGCTACCCCGACGGCTGCGCGCCTCCCTTTCCGCGGCACGGTGTGGAAGCTGCCAACCGCTAGACCGCAGCCTGGCTCATCTGAGTAGGACCGTCTCCGCGTTCAGACCGGATAGCCCGGATCTGTGCGACTCATTTTCCGGAGCGCGCATCGCCGGCGATCTGCACGGCCAGCGCCCGGATCGACCGCGTGTCCGTGACCGCACGCGAGTGGGCGTTCTGTGTGCTTGACGCGGCACGCGGACCATGAAGAGAAGCGCGCGGGGCGGCAGGCACCTGCGGGCAGCCAGGATGTTCAGGAGCGCACGCGGATGACGGTCTTGCCCTTGCGCCGCTCGGTAGGGTTGAGCGTGGGGACGGCGTCGTCGAGGGTCGCGACGGTTCCGATGTGCGTGCGAAGGCGCCCGTCCCGTACCCGGTTCGACGATCTCCGCCAGCTGGCTCGGAATGGACTCGACGACGAAGTTGACCGCGAGGCCGTCGGCGGGGCGGGCTTCAGCGGGCCCGACCACCGACACCAGCGTCCCGCCAGGCCGGATGATGCTCGCGGAGCGCCTCTGGATGTCACCGCCGATGACGTCGAAGACCAGGTTGACCCCGCCGATGTCCTCGAGATCCTCGTCGTCGAGGTTGAGGAACTCGTTCGCGCCGAAGTCGAGCGCCGCCTGGCGGTCCGCCGCCCGCCCGGTGCCGATGACGTAGGCGCCGGACTCTCGGGCGAGCTGCGTGACCGCGGATCCGACCGCGCCGGCGGCGCCGTGCGCGAGGACGCTCTGCCCCGCGTGGAGGCGGCCGTGCTGGAACAGGCCCTGCCAGGCGGTCAGGCCGGAGATCGGCAGGCTCGCGCCCGTCGTGAAGTTGACGTTGCCCGGCAGTGGCGCGAGGTTGCGTGCCTCCACGGCCGCGTACTCGGCCAGGGTTCCGTCGCGGTGCCAGTCCGTGATCCCGAAGACCCGCTGTCCCAGAGAGAGCCCCGTCGTGCCGTAGCCGAGGGAGGTGACCACCCCGGCGAGCTCGTGGCCGATAATCGCCTGGACCCGGTCGTGACCGGAGCGGTTGACCCACGTCGAGGGCCACTCCCACTCCGCGGGAACGAAGCCCGACGCGCGGACTTCGACGATGACGTCGTTGATCGCCGGCGTCGGCTCAGGCCGCTCCGCGAGTGTGATCCCGGCTGCTTCCGCGGCCTGGTTGGTTACGACGATTGCCTTCATCGGTACCTCCGTGTATCTCGTGCTCACCGACTTTGCGCGCCAGCCTGCGGCTGTGCTCACGGAGCCGTGCCGAAGCGTCTTCATGCAGTCCGGCCGCTGAATCGTCACGTAGCGAGGCCGCTAACATCTTCTCTCTTAAACCAGCAAGGACACACCGCTCCGCAGCCGCGGGATCGCCCCTCACCCATAAGGTGCACGTGCCACTCGCCCGCCGCCGCACGAAACCCCAGCTCGCAGCCGGCAGCCCGCGCAACCACCAATCAGCGCTGAATAGCGGAGGATAGGGCCTGCAGACCAGCCGTTCTGTCTCACCCTGCGTGATCACCCTTCGGCTTGCGCGAGGCGCACACTGCCGCCGATCTGCGTGAGTGACCCTTCGCCATCGTCTGTGGCTCAGATGACGCGAGAGTGGATGTTATGCGCTGAAGCATCGGCTTGTTCCGTAGGTGTCGCGGGGATTTTCCCGGTTTCGCCTTGACCGCGGAGTTCCCGGTAGGTCACGGGTGCTGATCAGGTCAGGCTGCTTCGATGCCGGGTTCGCTGAAGGCGAGCCGCTGGTCGCCGAAGTCGGCAATGATCTCCAGGCGGCCGCCGAGGGCTTCGACGTAGGCGGCCAGGGTACGCAGTTCGGTGGTGCCTGGCTTGGCGTGCTCGATGGCGGACACACGGCCCTGGGTGATGCCCATCCGGGCAGCGACCTGGGCCTGGGTGAATCCGAGGCGGCGGCGCATCTCGGCGAGCCGGAAGGCGCGCTGCTCGGCGCGCAGCTGCTCCATCCCGGCGGCGATGGCGGTCTTGTCGGCAGGATCCGGATAGAACTCGGCGAGGAACTCATCCCGGGTGTAGTGGTGGAACTCGCTGCTGCTCATCGGATGTCCTCTTGTTTCAGGTAGTCCTCGTAACACTGCCCGGCCAGCGGGATCGCCTGCCGGTACCAGGTCTCCCATTGGCCAGCCTTATCTCCGGCTACCAGCAGGACCGCGTTCCGCCGGGGATCGAAGATATACAGGATGCGGATCTCGCTGCGCCCGGCCGAGCCTGGCCTCAGTTCCTTCAGGTTGCTCAGCCGGGAGTGGCGGACGCGGTCGGCGAGCGGGCGGCCCAGCTCCGGTCCGGCTTCGAGCAGCATGCCGATGGCCTGGCCCACCTGGATCGCGCTGGCCCGGTCACGCTTGCGCAAGTCGTGCAGCCATGCCCGGACCTCCGGTGTCATGACCAGGGCATAGGCCACGCCAGCTGCCTCCCCGCAGGGGTAGCATTACGCAAACATGATATCACATCAGCATGATATCGTGTGGCGTGCGGAGCCGGTTAGCTGCCCGTGCTGGCGCTTGGCGTGAGTGCGAGCCTGCGCGGGTCGGAGAAGCCGAGACCGGCATAGCCGGGCGCGCGTTTGGCGAGCATGGCGGCGAGGACTCCAGTCCGCGCATCGAGGTAGTCGTGGACTTCGGCCGTGGTCTTGTTCTCATGCGAGCGCAGGATCCGGCCTACATACTGGGTCAGGCTGCCCTTATTGGCGACCGGCGCGGCGAGGAACAAGGTATCCAGGGCCGGGCAGTCGAAGCCTTCGCCAGCATACGGGCCGGTGGCCACGACCAGGAGCGGCGGCCCGCCGGGCTGCGGCTGCAGGCGAGCCAGCGCCGCCGCGCGGCTCTTGGCACCCATCCCGCCGCGAAGGATAACCGGGTCGTGCCCGGCCTCGCGCAGCAAGCCGGCGAATTTTTCTAGATGACTGGTCCGGTTGGTGAGGACCAGGCAGTTGCGGTCCTTGCTGAGTGCGGCGAGGACATCCGAGATGACGTGCCGGGTGCGCTGCTCATCAGCGACCAGGTGCCGGTAGATGGCCGTCATGCCACCCGGGCGGGACGGGTCGGCGTCGCCGTCGTACCGGTACGCAGTCGGGTGAACGTACAACATGGGGGTGGGCCCGCCGGGGCCCAGAAGCGTGTCCTGGCCGGCTGCGTCGCGGGAGAGTGTGATGGTGTGCCGGACCGGTCCCACTTGCATGGCGATCAGGTCGTCGAGCTTGTCGCGTCGGTAGGGGGTGGCAGTCAGCCCGAGCCAGCGCCGTGCCGGGATCTGCTTGACCGCGTGCTCGAACGCGGCGGCCGGGACGTGGTGGCATTCGTCGGCGACGATAAGGCCGTACCTGGCGGTCAGCTCCGCGACGTCGTCGCGGCGGGACAGGGTCTGCAAGGTGACGACATCGATGGAGCCGCGCAGCTTGGCCCGGCCGCCGCCGAGCTGCCCGGCTTTGACGCCGAGGAACTCGGCGATCCTGGCCCGCCACTGGTCCGCGAGCGTCTTGCGGTCCACCAGGACGAGAGTGGAGACCTGATGCGCGGCGATGACCGCGCACGCCATCACGGTCTTGCCCGTTCCTGGCGGCGCGACCAGCACCCCCTGATCGTGCCCGGTCAAGACCTGCACGGCCGCCTGCTGCGGCGCGGTCAGCACGGCCGAGAAGGTGAATGCCTGCGTGGTGCCGGCCGCGTGCTCATCGGTCAGGTCCAGCTTGCTGCCTGCCTGCGCGGCGAGTTCGGTCACGGTGGTGAGCATGCCGCGCGGCACGATCAGGCCGCCGTCGATGGTCTCGTCGAAGAACTGCAGGAACCGGGGGATGCCCCAGGTGGAGGCACGCATCCGCTGCTTCTCGTAGAACTGCGGGTTGTGCATCGAGGCAGCGTGCCGCAGTGACGCGGCGAGAGCGGGCGTCAGGTCGGCCAGCTCGACCCGGATGCCCGCACCGAGCCGGGCCCGGACCACGGCCGCCGCTTCCGGCCGGATCTTCGTGGAGACTGGCGCGGCCAGCATGGTGACGTCGCTGCCCGCCGGGACCCGCCCGGCCTTGTCCGCGGCCCGGCTTACCTCCCTGGGCGTCAGGCGGCCAAGCGTTGACAGGTAAGACCACTGGTCCTGGTGCGGTTCGAGGTTCTCCAGGTTCAGGAACACCGTCGCGTTGCGGTCCCGGGCTGGCCGGAACAGCGGCAGCGCAATCAGGTTTCCGACACCGCCTGCCGGGAGCAGATCCTGGGACGGGAACAGCCGGTCATAACTGGCCAGGTTCACCTTCCCGCGAATCGCCATCGCCTCACGCAGCAGGCCGGTGCCCAGTCGCCGCGCAGCCACCGCCGGCACTGGCGCGGTGAAGAAAACCCACGCGTGCATACCCACCCCGGAACGCGACACCTCCAGCGCCACCGGCACCCCGAACGCGCGCCCCGCCTTGACATACATCAGCGCCTCGGTCAGCGCGTCCTGCCCGTCGAAGTCAGCGGCCAGCCACCGGCACCTGTCGCCGTCCAGCAGCGGATAAACGCCGACGTGCGCATCGCCCTTCATATGAGCAGCCAGCACATCGTTGGTCAGTGGCAAGTAGTCCCGCTTCTCATGCGGAATGCCGCGCTGCCACCCGCCGCGCACCGCCGGGAGCCAGCCCTTCCAGCCGGTACGGGAGTTCTCGATCCTGGTGGCGTAGATGTCGGTGCGTGCCGCGAACAGCGCCCGGAAGAAAGCCACCTTCGCGTCATTGGGCGAGTCTTTATAGACCGGTCCCGGCGGCGCTTCGAAGAAGCCGGCCTGCGCCGGACCGGGCGGCGCGGCCTGCCGCGGGCTCAGCTCCAGCATCTTCAGCAGGCGCGCATTCTCCGCCCGCAGCCGCGCCAGCTCCGCGGCCACAGCCGCGGGCATCTCAGTCACGCCCACACCATATGCAACCCGTGGCATGTAGCTCATGCCGGAGTGCCAAGCGGGCCGGGCCACGCACGGATGTCATTCCGGCGGCGCCCCGCTCGTCGGCTTGCCTGACCCGGCCTTCTGGCGTGGTGTGTGAAAATTACCACCCCACCAAAGACGCGGCCCCGAGGGCTGATCGCGGAACTCGGATCCCCGTTGCGTCGTTCGCGAACGGTATGAGCAAGGACGCCAGGGAAGTCGAAATCGATGCGTCTCTCGCCCAGCCGCTCACCGCCCGGGTGGCTACCAACTGGCCGACCAACAGCCGGTCAGAGACCGTTCCGAACGGAATGTTCTGCGCGCGATCAGGCCCGGCATGGACTCCGGTCAGCCAGGCGCGTAATCGGCGTTGTTCCGACGTCGGAACAACGCCGATTGTGCCGACGTGGTGATTGTGCCAACCTGACGGCTGGATCGCCTGCGTGGTAGGGGATTCGCAGTGGCTCGGTCGGCGCAATTACAACTCGTCGAGGAAGGCCATGAGTGCGTCGGGTGGGTGGTAGCGGCCGGGTGCGGTGCCGGGTGGGCTGACTCGGGCGATCGCCCGCTCCTTCTGCTCCATGTCGGCGTGCTCTGGCGGACTCAGATATCGCAATTGTCTGAATACCTACAGATTCCGGATCCAGGTCGTGAAGGCTTCCGCTAGTCCGGGTGGGTTGGCGTTCTCGGTCTGGTCCGCGATTTGACCGTAGTACTCCAGTTCGTGGACGAGCACCGGGAGGGGGCGGCCGAAGGTCTGCTTGATCACGCCATCGGCGTGCAGTTGGCGTGCTGTGCGGACGCAGAGACCGACGAAGTTGCTCGTGATCCGTTCCCCGGCGGCTAGGACATGTGCCCAGTCTTCGTCTGCGGTGCCGTCCGGCTCGGAGAACCACCAGCCATTGCCTTTTATCCATGCCTGACAGAGCCGGGCACCAGCAGGATCACGTGTCCTATCGCCGATCACGGTGAGCTCGTTTTGCAGCCAGAATGCGTAGTTCCAGCGTGCCTCTGCCTCATCGGAGGGCCGTCCGGCGCCGGAGCCGGGCTGGGCGGTCAGCACCTGCTGCACCCGGTCCTCGGTGTTGTAGCCGATGGTCAGGGTGGGCCGGCGGGGGTCGTCTTCCTGGTCGTAGATGAAGAAGGACACCGCGTAGATGCCGGGGACATCGGTCGCCGGGATCATGGCGAGCGCGTTGACTGCCGATCGGTGAAGATGGCCGGGCAAGGACATGGGTGGTCACTCTCCCTGCTTGCCGGGCGGTCGTCTGCTGACCTGGGCGGCGTAGGCTGCCCAGTCCCCGGCGGAGGCGCGCTGCCAGGCGACGGCGACGCTGATGTGGATGCCGAGCATGCGGGCGAGGACTGCGGCAGGCAGGTCGGTGGCGAGCTGGAACAGCGCGGCGGAGCGGGCCCGGCTTGGGTGGAGGCCGAGCTGGCGCAGGCGTTCGGTCATGCGGTAGGCGCTGATGGGGCGGCCGGGCTGGCCGCCGGGGAACAGCCAGGGTGAGCGGTCTGGGCAGCCGATGGCTGCATGTCCGCGCCGGATCGCGGCAAGTTGCAGGATGAGGGTGTCGAGCGGCGCGGGGAGGACGACCGGCTCGCGGCCGAGCCGGATGCGCACCTGGTCGTCGCTGGCCTGGATGTGGCCGGGGGTGAGGCGGCTGATCGCGGCGGGCCATTGGGCGTAGAGCAGGACGAGCAGGCCGGCGACGCGGTCTTCGGGTGTGAGCATGTCGTCGTGCAGCAGCCAGCGGGCTTGTTCCCAGCGGGTTTCGGTGTCGATGACGCCGGCCTGTGCCATTTGACGGCCGCGATGTCCAGCTGTGCCAGTTTTTGCTTCCTGGCCCAGCGGACGAAGTTCCCCACGTGGATGCGGTGGGTGGCTTGTGCGCTGGCCAGCCATGTTTCCAGGTCGCCCTGGCGGGCTGTTTCCAGGGTGAGGTCGTGGGCGGTGAGCCAGTCCAGCAAGGCCGCGGCGGCCCTGATGTTGCGCCGCGCGGCGCTGGCCTGCCCAGGCGTGGCGTGGGTGCTGCGGAGCCTGGCCACGGAGCCGGCGCAGCACGTGCCAGATGGCGTAGCGGTGCAGCAGCTGCTGCTGGTCGTGGCCGGGACGGCCCGCGATGACCTGGGCGGTCCAGTGTTCCAGCCGGATCATCTGCTCATCGCGTGGCGGCAGCGCGCCGATGGCGACCAGGACGGCCCGCAGGTGATCGGCTGCCTGCCGGGGGGCTAGCCCGTCGAGGGCCTGGTGGGTGAGCTGACTTCCAGCGCCCAGGCCGTGCAGGATTGCTGGGGCTGCGCTCTTATCGAGCCAGGCTGCCACGGTTGCGGGCCTGCGGCCGTGAGTGCCTGGTAGAGGGCGTGGAACTGAGGGAGGATTCGGCCGGCCTGGTCACCCAGCAGCTCGCGGAGCCGCCGGTCCACGCTGCAGCGGGCGCACCGCCCGGCCTGGATCATCCGCCCGGGCTGCCCGCAGCCAGGGCAGCTGTGCCAGAACCCGGGGTCCGGGCGGGCGCAGGCGCCGCAGAGTGGCTCGCTCCGGGTGCCGCCGCGGACCCGGGCGGACTTTCCGCACCCCGAGCACCGGGCCCAGCGCTGCTTGCAGGCGTCACACCACGGTTCGCTGGTCGTCTTGGACAAGTAGCACGCCGTGTGACGGCCGCAGATTGCGCAGGTCATGGTCTTCGCCGGGCGGCAGGCCGGGCAGAGCGGGCCGCCGGGTGCGCGGACGCTGACCGGGCGGCGGCGGCCGCAGCCGGCGCAGGTCTCCAGGTTGGCTGGGTCGGTAATCAGGCAGTAAGGACACAGCGGGCCGCCTGCTTCGTCGCGGGCAGCGGGCTCGCGGGCGGCCCCGCACCGCGCGCACGGCTGGGCCCGGGTCTTGGCCACGCAGTTGCGGCAGCACCACTGGCCCTCAACCCGCCGGTAAAGGCGGCTGGCCCGCTGGCAACGGGGACAGGCGGGGCGGGTGATCTGCTCCGCGCCGGCGTGGCGGAGTTCATCGATGAACCGGAGCACGGCCGGCATGGGCGCCCGCGCGCCGTCCCCGGCCAGCAGCCCAGGCGCCTCCTCGACGGCCCAGGCCAGCTGGCGCAGCTTGGCGGGCCTGGTGAACACCCGGCGGGCCGCCGCGGTGACCTGTTCCGCGGGCAGCGATGGGTCCAGGGTGGTGACTACCGCGGCAAGGACCGCCAGCGGATCCCGGTCGTCACGGTCGGGGCACCGGCTGCAGCGCGGCTGGCCCCGCCGGTCGAAGGATGTGATGACCCGCTGCTGCCCGCACGCGGCGCATCGCCCCGGCCGGGGACCGCAGACCCCGCAGTACCAGTCCTGGCCGCGGCGCTGCAGCGTGGGCAGGTTCTTGCCGCACCCGGCGCAGGCCGGCGGCGAGACCGATGTGGCCCCGGCCTTGCGCAGCGCGATGAGCAGGTCCCCGGCCACCCGGGGCGCCGGGGACCTGCCATCGGTGAGGATCGCCGGCCGGTCCGCGAGCGCCCGGGCTAGCCTGCGCCGCTTCGCCCGGCCCCCGGCCACGCCCATTACCACCCGCTCGATCTCGGCCCGCGCCAGCGCCGGCTCGACGCCGGCGATCAGGGCGGTGACGACGCCGACCGGGTCGGCCAGCAGGTCAGGGATGCCCTCAGCCATCAGAGCGCGTGATCCTGGCCCGCCTGGGGCGCAGGCCGCCGATGCTGGCTTCCGCGCCGCCCGCGGCTGTGGCCCTGCGAGCAGGCGTGGCCGCGGCCACCGGCTCGATCAGGTCCGCCACCGTGGAGTCCAGGATGTCCAGCAGCGCCATCAGCACCTTCAGGCTCAGCCGCTCCGGCCGTTCGGTCACCAGCCGGTAGACCTGGCTGGAGGACAGGTGGATCCCGCGCTGGGCCAGCGGTTCGATCAGGTCGGTGGTGGCGAACATGCCGCGGCTGGCCATCACCTGCCGCAGGTGCCACCGGTAGTCCAGCTTGCGCGCCATCGGTTCCTCCCGTCCTCAGCCCGGCTGCCCGCTGAACGCCGGGGCCAGCGCTCTGCGCAGCGCGGTGTTCATAAAGTCGCCGCTGACGTGGGTGTAAATCGCGGTCGAGGTATCACAGCGATGACCGACAGCCTCC
>CAVOOC010000001.1:0-17311 GCA_963697445.1 uncultured Actinomycetes bacterium | reverse complement strand
GTCGTGGGCTTCGGGACTCCCAGCCAGCGCGCTTACCCGGTCGCACTGGAGGCGCTCGCCCGGATCCTGCACGCCGCGCACCGGCCGGGGCGCGGGCGCGACACGCCGATAGCGTTCTCTTCGCCAATCTAGGGCTGGCGCTAGATCTGGCCATAAGAGCCCATTCTGTGGGATCCGGTGCGAAACCCCGACGCCCCCGGGGCTGGCGAGTGGCCGCCCGAGCTCGCGGGGCGGGACAGGGAGATCAGCCAGTTCAAGGTCGTGCTCGAACGGGTGGCGCGCGGCCGCCCCGAGCGCAGCATCGTGCTCACCGGGCTGCGCGGAGTGGGCAAGACCGTGCTGCTCAACTCGTTCCGGTCGATGGCGATCCAGCAGCTGTGGGGAACGGGGAAGATAGAGGCCCGCCCGGACCAGTCGATCAGGCGGCCGGTCGCCAGCGCGCTGCACATGGCGATTCGCGAGCTCGCGCCGCGGCACCGGGCGCCGGACCGGATCGAGCACTTCCTCGGCGTGCTCAAGGCCTTCGCCGCCAGGATTCCGCGCCTGCCCAAGGGCAGCGCGCCGCTCGGCATCGACGTCCCCGCGGTCCGCGGGCGCGCCGATTCGGGCGACCTCGAGACCGACCTGACCGAGCTGTTCGCGGACGCCGCGTCGGTCGCGACCGACCTGGGGTCGGGATCGCCCTGTTCGTCGACGAGATGCAGGACGTCCCGGCCGGGGACGTGTCGCGCTTGCGCCGCGTGCCATGAGCTCTCCCAGACCGGCGGCCCGCTGATCGTCGTCGGCGCGGGCTCCGCACCTGCCGTCCGTGCTGTCGGCCAGCAAGAGCTACTCCGAGCGGCTGTTCAGCTACCTGCGGATCGACCGGCTGGACCGGGAGGCCGCGACCTGGCGCTATCGCACCGCCCGCCGCGAGGGCATCGAGTTCAGGCCGCGGCGCTCGACGCGCTGTACCGTGCGGCCGACGGCTATCCCTATTTCGTCCAGGCCTACGGCAAGGTCACCTGGGATGTCGCGGCGGCGAACCCGGTGACCGAGCAGGATGTGGCCGTCGCCGCGCCGGAGGCGGAGAGCGAGCTCGCGGTCGGGTTCTTCGGCAGCCGGTACGAGCGCGCCACCCCGGCCGAGCGGGAGTACATGCGGGCCATGGCGGCGCTCGGGGATGACCCGTGCCGACGTCCCGGGTGGCCGACGAGCTCAGCCGCAAGCCGTCCAGCGTCTCCCCGGCCCGCGACGCCCTGATCAAGAAAGGGCTGATCTACAGCTCGGAGCGAGGCCTCATCGCGTTCACCGTCCCGCATTTCGGCCGGTCCTCGATCGCAGCCGGGTGAGGGCATGACCGTCCTACGCGATGTTCCGCTCGGCCGCCTCCTCGCGATTATGCCGCTCTCAGGCCCGGGCTAGAAAGGGATAGACACTGTAGAGGCTGTCGGCAGCGCTGACAGCTCCGCGACGGTCGCGGCCGGCAGGAACTGCGGTTCCTCCTGGGCGGGCGGCGCCAGCGGCTCGGGTAGGGCGCGGCCTCGCGCGGCGCGGCTGCCGGTGCCGCCGGGCGGTCCTCGCAGGCCCCGGGCCCGCGGTCCTCGGGCGGGCGCTCGCGGCGGGCCGAGCGCCGATGGCCGGCCCAGGCCCACCGGGTCCGGCGAAGGGGCCGCACCGGCCAGCTGGTGGCCCGCGGCGACCCGAGGGTGAGGGGCGGAAGGACCTCGCCGGTCGCCGCGTCCACCACGGCGGCGGCACCGCGGGGCGCCGCGCCGCAGGTAGACGGCGACACCACCTCGACCTCGCGGCCGCCGTAGCTGCCCGGATAGACGAGGTAGCGCCAGCAGAGCTCGCGCCAGACATCGACCGGCTGATCGCCGGTGACCACCCGGGCGTGCCTGCGCCACTGCTGGCTGCCGCGCAGCGCCGAGAGGGTCCGGCCGACCGGCAGCGCGCGCAGCTCGCAGGGCTCCGAATACCCGAGCCTGGTGAGCGCCTCGCTGATCTCCGGCGAGAGCGCGGCTATCAGCACGAGCTCGGCGGCCAGCAGTCCCAGCCGGAGCTGAGCGCGGCCCCGGGCGGCGGCAGGTGCAGCGGCGCGGCGCCGACGGAGGCGATCGCGGCCAGGGCGAGCAGCGCCGACCTCGCGATCGCGCGCAGCCGCACCGGCGTGCTGCTCAGGTCGCCGAGCAGCCGCAGCCCACGTCGGGCCGCCGCTGCCGGAGCTCGATCAGCCCGCCCGTTGCGGTCAGGAACAGCACGGCGGCGGCGCCGCGGGCGGCGGTCGCCGGAAGGCCCGCGCCTGCCGGCTGGCCTGGCGATCAGCGCGACGCCGAGCGCCATCTCCGCCGCGCACATGGCCATGGCTACCGGCCGCCGGAGCCCGATCGGGACAGCGCGGTGGGGCCGAGCGCCACGTCCACCGAACGGGCCCTCAGCACGTGGCCGAGCTTGGCCAGGCAGGCACCCAGCAGCATCACCGCCAGCAGCGGGACCTGCACGTCTCTGATCGCTGCGAGCACCGTCAGCCCTCGATCTCGATGGTCGCGTTGAAGTTGCCCTCGTCCAGCTCGCCGCCCAGCTCGACGAAGCCGGCCACCGTCAGGTCGGCGATCCGGCCGCGCGGCGAGGGCCCGCAGACGACGCTGCGATCGCAAAACAGCCGCGCCACCGGCGCCGGGCCGATCACGGGCACCTCGAGGGAAAGTCCCGTGCAGTCGTTGCGCACCCGCAGCCGGCTGCCCACCGACAAGTAAGGAGTCTGACGCAGCCCGACGCGCCGCGCCGGGCGGATACCCGGCGCAGCCGCGTTCGGGGGTCGATGGCCGGATAACCGGTACCGATCAGGCCGTCGGGCCGTCCCCCGGCTCGTGCCAGACCGCGGAACCGCTGATCGAGCCCGGCACGTGACCGCTGACCAGGGCGGGTGACGGCACGCGATCCGCGCGGTAGGCCGGCTGGACGTCGCCGGGACGAGCCCCTCGAGGTAGCCATCGTGACGCACCCCGATGAGGTCGATGAGATAGCCGGGCTCGAGCCGCGGGAATCTCACCTGGATCCGGCGGGCGTTCCGCTCCGCGATGACCAGCACCTGCCTGTTGCCGCCATCGCCGCCGTTGACGACGAGCGTGTCGCCGTCCCGGCGGGCGATCGTCCCGGTGACCCGCCCGATGTTCGCCCAGATCCGGTCGGCTATCTCTCGTCCCGAAGGGTGCCTGCGCACGACGGCTCTGTCGCCGCCTTCACCGCTGCCGGGTCCGTCCTGTCGCCGCGCCAGGCCCGTGCGTCCGCGGTCAGCGCGAAGCGCTCCTCGGCCTCGCCGGTTCCGATCACCAGGACATGCGGGCTGACGTCGAGCACCTGTCCGGTCACCGCGCGGGGCAGGGCAGGGGCGCCCGGCGGCCGTCGCCGCGGGCCGGCGGACCGCCCGCCGGGCCCGGCTGGCCGAGCACGGCAGCTTTCAGCAGCCTCCGCCTGGCGATCCGCGCCGAGCCCGGAGTCCCGGGCTGCGGGACAGCCGTCCCGGCGGCTGGCTGCCGCGCGCCGACGGCGCGGCCGTCCAGCAGATGCCGCACTTGCCCTCCATGAGATTGCACGGACTATACGACGATGTGTAGAAGAGTCGCCTCGAGTCAAGTGGTTCAGCGCGCTTTACTCTCCGTAGTCACACATATACCTCTTTGTGGTTATACCGAAAATACGGCCGCCACACCGCCGAAACTCGCTACGAGGCTGCCTTTCCTCCGTGCCCCCTCGTCTGCGGGCCGTAATCTGGGTACCGTTGTGATGTGAGCGTCGGGGGCGATCACGTGATACCTAGGATGCGTATCGGCACATGCGTTACGCATGGTGTCGAACGTGAGGATCCCGGCTTTCACGACTATGTGGCGGCGAGGAGCCCGGCCCTGCTCCGCACGGCATACCTTCTGACCGGCAACCGGGCCGACGCCGAGGACCTGCTGCAGGCGGCGCTGGCCAAGACCTACCTGGCCTGGCGCCGGATCGAGGACTTCGGCTCGCTTGACGGCTACGTCCGGCGGGCGATGGTCAACACGCAAATCTCCTGGTGGCGGCGGCGCCGGGTCGAGGAGTACCCCACCGACGACATCCCCGACCAGCCGGTGGCCGACCACGCCGGGGAGAGCGAGATGCACGACTCGCTCAGCCGCGCGCTGCGGCGCCTGCCCGAACGGATGCGCGCCGCCGTCGTGCTGCGCTACTACGAGGACATGAGCGAGGCAGAGATCGCCGGGGTGCTCGGCGTCAGCCTCGGCACGGTGAAGAGCACGGTGTCGAGGGCCGTGGCCAAGCTGCGGATCGACGCGGAGCTCATCGGGGATTTCGGCGTGCCGGGGCAGCCCGCCGGGCCGTCCGGGCCGGCCGTGGCGCTGGCGGAGTGACGTTTAGCCCGCTGCGTGGCAATATCCCGTCCAGGACGCTTCTGCGCGCACGTCGCCCGCAGCAGGCCTGCGGGCGGCCGGAAGCGGCGAGACCGCTGCACAGGAGGTGCCCAGTGCGCAGCACCATGATGGATGTGCCGCTGACGATCGGGTCGTTGATGCGGTACGGCACCTCGGTGTACGGCGAGCGCGAGGTGGTCACGGCCACCGAAGACGGGACCAGGCGGCGCACCTACGCCGAGGTCGGCCGCCGCGCCGCCAGCTGGCCGGCGCGCTGCGCAGGCTCGGCGTCGACGGCGACCAGCGGGTCGGCACGCTGATGTGGAACAACGCCGAGCACCTGGAGGCCTACCTCGCCGTGCCCTCGATGGGCGCGGTGCTGCACACCCTGAACCTCCGGCTGGATCCCGGCCAGCTCGGCTACATCGCCCAGCACGCCGAGGATCACGTGATCATCGTGGACGCGACCCTGGTACCCCTGCTGGCCAAGATCCTGCCGGGCATCTCCTCGGTCCGCCACATCATTGTCACCCCGCCCGCGGACCGAACGGCTGCCGCCGATACCGCCGCGCTCGAGGGCGACGGCCCCGGCGTGCACGCCTACGAGGACCTGCTCGCGGATGAGCCGGAGACCTTCGACTGGCCGGAGCTGGACGAGCGGTCCGCGGCCGCGATGTGCTACACGAGCGGGACCACGGGCAACCCGAAGGGCGTCGTCTACAGCCACCGGTCCCCGTACCTGCACTCCATGGGGGTGTGCATGGGCAACGTGTTCGGGCTGTCGGAACGGGACCGGGTGCTCCCGTCGTCCCCATGTTCCACGCCAACGCCTGGGGGCTGGCCTACGCGGCCGTGATGGCAGGCGCGGACCTGATCATGCCGGACCGGTTCCTGCAGGCCGCGCCCCTGGTGAGCCTCATCGAGGCCGAGCGGCCCACGCTGGCCGGCGCGGTGCCGACGATCTGGAGCGACGTGCTGCGGCACGTGCGCGCCAACGGCGGCGATCTGTCCTCGCTGCGGCTGGTGCCCTGCGGCGGCTCGGCCGTCCCGCACGCGCTGCAGGAGGCCTACGAGACCGAGCTCGGCGTCCGGATCCTGCAGGCCTGGGGCATGACCGAGACCTCGCCGCTCGGCAGCGTGGCCCACCCGCCGGCCGGCGTGACGGGTGACGAGGCCTGGTACTACCGGGACAGCCAGGGCAGGCTGTGCAGCACGGTCGAGGCCAGGCTGGTCGGCGAAGGCGGCACGATCCTGCCCCGCGACGGCGAGGCGGTCGGCGAGGTCGAGGTGCGCGGGCCGTGGGTCACCGGGGCCTATTACAAGGACGATGACCCGGAGAAGTTCCGCGACGGCTGGCTGCGCACCGGCGACGTGGGCAGCATCGACCCGCGGGGCTTCATCAGGCTCACCGACCGGGCCAAGGACGTGATCAAGTCCGGCGGCGAGTGGATTTCCTCGATGGAGCTGGAGAACCTGCTGATGGCGCACCCCGACGTGGCCGAGGCAGCGGTCATCGGCGTGACCGACGAGAAGTGGGGCGAGCGCCCGCTGGCCGCGGTGGTGCTGCGCCCCGGCGGCTCGGTCAGCGCGGCCGAGCTGCGCGAGTTCCTCGGGAACACGGTGCCGCGCTGGCAGCTGCCCGAGCGCTGGGCGTTCATCGCCGAGGTACCCAAGACGAGCGTCGGCAAGTTCGCGAAGACCCGGATGCGCGACTCCTACGCCAAGGGTGAGTACGAGATCGTAGAGGCCCGCTGACGGACCACGGCGGGCGCCGGTCACCCGCCGTGCAACATTCTGTGTGGGTTTGCACCAGAAGCAGTAAATATGCAGCCGACGAGGGATACTCGGCTGCGTGATGGGGGATGAGTTCGCCGCCGTGCTCGAGGCTGCGCAGGACGGCAGCGAGAACGCGTTCTCCGCCCTGTGGCATGACGCGAACCCGGGACTCCTGCGATACCTGCGCCTGATGGCCCCCCGGGTAGCCGAGGACGTGGCGGCGGAGACCTGGGCACACGTGGTCCGCGGCCTGGCGGCCTTCCGCGGCGACGAGGCGGCGTGGCGGGCGTGGCTGTTCACCACCGCCCGGCGGCGCGCCATCGACGACGCACGGCGCGGCGCGCGGCGCTCGGCCGCGTCGCTGGCCGAGCTGACCGCGGCCAGCGCCCCGGCAGCGCCCGACGCGGCCGAGGTCGCCATGGAGAACATCGATACCCAGGCGGCCATCGCGCTGGTCTCGGAGCTGCCGCGGCTGCAGGCGGAGGTGATCCTGCTGAGGGTCGTGGCGGGGCTGGACACCGGCGCGGTGGCGAGGCTGCTCGGCCGCAGCCCGGGTGCCGTCCGGGTGGCGGCCCACCGGGGCCTGCGGCGGCTTGCCGAGAATCTCTCCAGGGCAGGCGTAACACTATGACGAGGCGCTGCGTTTCGGATTCTGACATGCCTAATTTTCCGTGGCGGCCCGGCGGCAACGTCCCCCCCGTCGGGGACGCCGCGCTGGACGAGCTGCTGGCGACTGGCCAGCCGCCGCCGGACGCTGCCCCGGGGCTGCTGCATGTCGCGGAGGTGCTCACAGCGCTGCAGGCCGGGCCGTCGGGGAGCGAGCTTGCCGGTAAGACCCGCGCCATGGTCGGGTTCCGTGACACGTTCGGCACGCCGCACCGGCCGCGCCGGCTACTTCCGCGCAGGCCGGGCGTGCTTCGGGGACGGATCAGCGCGAAGATTGCCGCCACGGCCGCGGCTGTCGCCGTCGCCGCCGCCGCCGCTGCCTACGTCGGCGCCCTGCCCGCGCCGCTGCAGAAGGTGGCGCACGACGTCTTCGCCGCACCCGCGGCACACGCGGGCGCTAGCCGGGCGGGTGCCAGCCGGGCCGGCGGAGTCGGCCTGGCCGCTACCGGCCGCACCGCCTTCAGCCTGTGCACTGCCTACTGGCGCGCCAGCGCGCGCGGGGACGCCCCCGGCCGGGCGATGGCGTTCCGCCATCTGGCGAAGGCGGCAGGCGGGGCGGCCAACGTGAGCGCGTTCTGCGCCTCGGTCTCCCATCCCGGAGTCCCGGCCAGCAAGCCCGGCGCAGCCGCCAGGCATCTCGGCGTGCACCCGTCGGCTCGTCCCGGGGACGAGCGGTCCGCTCATCCCCGGGGCGACCGGCCCGGTGATCCTGCCGGGAAACGGCACGTCCGCCCCCGCGGCGACCGCCCCTGGCCTCCGGCGGGGCACCGGCCCTGGCCTCCGGCGGGGAACCGGCCAGGCCATCCGGCAGGTAACCGGCCAGGTCATCCGGCAGGTGACCGGGCCGCACGTAGCCACGACCTCTCCCCTAGGGAAGCCGTCTGCGGTTCAGCCCCCGGAGCGCAGCGGCCTTCCCATGTCCACCCGCCGGCCCTGTCAGGCCAGAGCCGCGGGTGTTGAACCGCGGGCCGGGTCCCATTCCCCCGGGGGACCCGGCCTGCGGTACTTCTTGCGGTCCGCTCGGCCGGGCATTATCACGGCGTCCGGGTACGAGACCCTAGCCGCCGCGCGGAGAGATCAACGAGTCCGGTTGGCGGTCCAGGGGCAGGCCGGTACCCTGGGTCAGACGATTTCGTCGCCTGGAGGCTTCGCCTAGTCCGGTCTATGGCGCCGCACTGCTAATGCGGTTAGGGTTCGCGCCCTTCCGGGGTTCAAATCCCCGAGCCTCCGCAGCTCACAGGCCCTCGCCCCACCGCTCGGGGAGAGGGCCTGAATGATGATCGGGCCACGAGGTTGCAGTTTGGGTTGCAGTTGCCCTCATCCGTCGCCCCAAAGAGCCTGGTCCATCCGCTCGCTCGCGTCCTTCATCTGGAGCGTGGCCACATGGGTGTAGCGCTCCGTCGTCGTCACCCTCGTATGGCCAAGAACCTCCTGTACGACGCGAATATGCACGCCCTGCTCGATCAGCAGGGTCGCGGCCGTGTGCCGGGCATCGTGGACCCTGGCGTCCCGGACTTGGGCCTGGCGGAGGATGAGCTTCCAGGACCGCCAGTCCTCGGTGCGTTCGAGCGGGCCGCCGCGACGGGTTGCGAACACGAGATCGTGATCCGTCCACGCGCTGCCCGCCCTCAGCCGCTCCGCGGCTTGCTTCTTGCGGTGCTCCCGCAGCAGCTCTAGCAGCGCGGGCGGGCACTGCAGAGTGAGCTTGCCCTTTCCCTTGCGTTGCCGAAAGACGACGCCGCCTCCAACGCGCTTCGGGCATTTGTTGGCGTGCCCAGTGCAGTCCGGCGGGCAAGGACGCTTGTAACATACGTGGTCCTTTTGCGTGCATTCCGGTTTGCAAGCCGGTAGATGTCGGTGCTGCCTGCACTTCGGTTTGCAGGGCCGCCGGTGCCACTTTTCGCTGCATGCGTGCGGATCGTCGCACCCGTGCCGCCACTCGATGCGCTGAATTTGGAACCACGCCCGTATGACGCCGGTCTCCAGGTCCACATACGACCAGCGGAGCCCGAGGGCCTCGCCCTGGCGGATACCGAGAGCAAGCCCGACCGACCACCGAGCGCCGTTTCTCTTGGTTGCGGCCACGCTCAGGATGCGGCGAGCCTCCTCGCGGGTGAGGGGCTCGATCTCGTGCGGAGCTGCCGCGGGAGCGTCAATCAGGGTGGCAACGTTCCGAGTGATCCGGCCGCGCCGTACCGCGATCCTCAGTGCGCGAGAAAGTATCCGGTGAACTTTCAGGACAGTACTCGGTGAAAGACCTCGGCGAAGCATGGTGGTATAGGCAGTGTCAAGGTGCTCAGGCGTGAGCCGGTCGAGGCGATGCTTGCCAAGTAGCGGGTTGATCCAATTCCGGGTCTTCGACCGGTAATCGGCAAGGGTGCGCGGCGCCATCGTTTCTGACAGGACCAGCCGCTCGCAGAGCACGTCGAGATACTCATGCATCCATTCGGCCAACGTAGGGACGCGGCCCGGCTTGCCGACATAGCCGCTCTCCCGCTGGGTCTCCAGCTCCTGCACCTTGCGGGTTACGTCGGCTTCGGTCTTCCCTTTGCGGTGACGACGGTCCGGGGAGCCGTCTGCCTTGACGCCGACCGTGACCCAGCCATGCCAGGAGCCGTCCTTGCCGAGATAGATCGACGAGCGCCGGTTCGGCCGCCGCGTTGCCATCAGGCCACCGCCGTACCTTGTGCAGTGGCCTCCAGCCTCTCGGCAAACTCCAGCAACGCGCTGGCCGGTATCAGCCGGTAGCCCTCGTGCTTGACCGACCGAAGCTCCCCGGTCTTAATCAGCCGGAAGACCGCTGTACGGCTCATGCCGAGCACGACAGCCGCATCCTTCGGACGGTAGAACAGCCGATCCATCACGCCGCCTCCCTCGCGGTTGCCGAAACTTCTGAGGTGGACTCCTCGGCTTTTCGCCTGGCTTCGGTCACCGCTGCCTGCCAGCGGGACCGCTCGGCGACGACGTGCAGCAGCCGCCGTTCGTAGGGCAGGTGGTCGGGGTCGGACGGGGTGACGACGTGCCAGGTGTACCGGCCGGGGTCGGGCTCGTTATCCAGGCCGAGGGTTTCAAGCAGCTGGGCCTTGCGGTCGCCGCGGTGATCTTGGAGGGTCTTGCCGGACCACTTGCGCGAGGTCAGCACCCGCCGGCCCGCATAGCCGAGGTGCTCGGGCCGATGCGCCTTGCCCCTGCAGCAGCCCGGCACCAGCCCGGCCTTGGCGTTCTTCGGCTGCACCCCGTACCGCAGCCAGTTCGCGCACGTCGGCGAGCACGGCTCATACCGCAGCGCGTCGGCCAGCCGGGCGGCGTGCGCCCGCTTAGGGTCGGTGTCCGGGGCGTGGCAGTCGGCCACGTGCTTGGTCAGGTACTTGGTCAGGTAGCGAACGCACCGGCTGGCGCCCTTGGACCCAGCCAGCACGCCCTCAGCGTGGAACTCGGTGCCGAACCGGGCCACGTGCAGCGGGTCATCGTTGGGGCCGATGCCGTCCAGGGCCTGGTCCCAGCTAGGTAGCACCTCCCCCGTCGCAGGGTCAAGGTACCGCTGGCCGTCCTCGTCCCAGACCGGCAGCTCGTCGCCGTCGTAGCGGATCACGTCGGTGGCGGGCCACCAGACCTGGTGGTAGGTGGCCGCGATCACCTGCCGCACCACCGCCCGGGGCACCGCGCCGCGGATCGCCATGTGCAGGTGCGGCGCGAGCCGCCGTTGTGGTTCGACCGCGCCGAAGTACTGCGCCTCATAGCCGAGGACCCGGCGCAGGTTCTGGATGAACCGGTCGGTCAGCGCGGCGAAGTGCAGCGCGTCCCGGGCCGCCCGCCGGTAGTCGTAGCTGCCGGGGTCTATGGGGGTGCCGTCGTCGTTGACCTTGCCGTAGCTGTCGCAGGTGAGGGTGAGGAACATCGACGGCCGGTAGGACCTGCCGTCCGGGGCGGTGAACACCCGCCCCACGGTGTTCGGGGCGATCTTCCTCCGGGGCAGGTCCGGGGCGTCCTGGCGGCGCCGGGTGGAGCGGACCCGGCGGCCCTTCGCCTTCCCTTCCGTCCCGTCCGTCCCGCTCTTGCTCGTGGTGACGGTGCCGCGGACCCCGGCGCGGGTGATCTCGGTGTCGAGCTCGCCGAGCAGCGCGTCCAGGTCCGCGGTGTCCTGGCCGTGGGCTTCGGCGCGGTCGCGGCGCAGCTGGGCCTCGGCGCGCAGGATCAGCCAGTACTCCTGCATCTCGTCGGGTGCGGGCGGGCCGGGGTCGGGCTCGTCCTCGAGGTGCCAGCCTTCCCGGCACTGGGTCACCCGTAGCAGCCTGGCCCGGTCCGCGCACGGCGGGCAGACGCTGGCCAGTGTCGCGCCGCAGGGCTTCATCACCTGCTCGACCTCGCCGGTCACCTGATCGGTACGGCGCAGCTGCACCGGCCGCAGGCACCCGCCGCAGGCCTCGGCGATCTTCCGCACCGAGTCCCGGGCGAGCGGCATCGCCAGCCGCTCGGCCCGGGTCGTCTTCGGTTCGGTCATTCGCTGACCTCGGTTCCGTGGTCACCGGTCCAGGTGGACGACCAGCCGCACAGCAAGCAGTCCAGCCTGATCTGGGGTTGCCCGTCATCGGTGGCCGTCAGCCCGTTGCCGCAGCACGGGCACAGGTCATCAGTCCGCCAGCTCGTCGCGATCCGGTTCACGTGGCCGCTCCCGCCTCGATCGCAGGTACGGTGTCGGGTACGAACGCCGCGGTGCACTGGTCGGCCATGGCCTGGATGTCGTCATCGGAGACCCAGGCAGCGCGGACCCTGATGGGGTCGGGGTCGGCCTCCAGCCGGACGAACGCGACCCCGGCCCCTACGGCGGGGTCGGTGGAGATGAGGTCGGCGGTGGCGCCGCGGTCTCTGGCGCCGTCGCCGAGCACCATGTCCACCTGCTCCGGCTCGTCCAGCTATGCGGACATCCGCATAGCTGGACCTATGCGGACAGCGCGACTATGCCGAGGTGTCGGTTGCCGGCTCTGGTTGGCGTGACGGCGCCGGGGTTCTTCGTGGTCTGATGACCGGTGCTGATGTCGGCATAGTTGCGGGTTGAGAGCAGCCTGGGATCAGGGGCACCGTGCTCCCGCGAGGGAGGCGAGTGCGATGGCGAGTACGCGGAGGAAGGCAGGTCAGCTGGGCTCTCAGGTCGAGGGCTACCGGGCGTGGCTGGCGCGTCGGGGCTATACGTCCCAGACGGTCAGGAACATGCTGACCGACCTGGGCCAGGTGGGCCGGTGGATGTCGCGTGAAGGGCTGGTGACGGCGAAGCTCGACGAAGACGCGATGGTTGCGTTTCTCGCGGACCGGCAAGCGGCTGGCGGCCGGGGGGCCCTGGGCTCGCGCGCCATGATTCCGCTGCTGAGCTACCTGAGGGAAGCCGGCGTGATCGGGGCAGCAAAGCTGCCGCATAGTCCTTTGGCGGCGCTGCTTGGTGAGTACCGGATGTGGCTGGTCCAGGAGCGGGGCCTGGCGGCGGCTACGGTGCTGCGTTATGAGCGCACGGCCCGCCGGTTCCTGCAGCAGCAGGCCATGGCTGGTGGCGTACTGAACCCGGCTGGCCTGACGGGGGTGGATGTCAACGCGTTTCTGCTCCGCGAATGCGGTCGTGTCTCGGCCGGGTCGGCAAAGGGGCGGGTGGCTGAGCTTCGCGCGGTTCTGCGTTTCCTTTATTTACGGGGTCTGACGCCGTTGCGGCTGGGGATGGCGGTGCCTCCGGTCGGTGGCTGGCGGCTGGCCGCGCTGCCGCCGACGATGACGACTGCCGATGTCCAGTTGCTGCTGGACAGTTGCGACCGCACCACCGACGTGGGCGTCCGCGACTTCGCGATCATGACGCTGGTCGCGCGGCTGGGCCTGCGGTCCATCGAGGTCGCGCGGCTGGAACTGCGGGACGTTGACTGGCGGGCGGGTGAGCTCGTCGTCCGGGGGAAGGCGCGCCGCCAGGACCGGCTCCCGCTGCCGGCCGAAGCCGGCGAGGCGCTGGCCGCCTACCTATCCTGGGGGCGGAGGCCCGCGAGTGTCCGGCGGCTGTTTCTTACCTGCCGGGCTCCGCGCGGACCGATCAGTGCGGACCTGGTCAGTGACGTCGCCAAACGGGCCTGCCTGCGGGCCGGCCTGCCGCGCGTGGGACCGCACCGGCTGCGGCATGCCCTGGCCGCCGAGCTGCTTCGCCGGGGCGCTGGGCTGGTCGCGATTAGTCAGGTGCTTCGTCACCAGGATCTGGCCACCACTGCCCTGTATGCCAAGGTCGACCTGGACATGCTGCGGCATGTCGCGCAGCCCTGGCCGGGAACAGCCCGGTGAGCGCCCTGGAGCAGGCCCTCACCGATTACCTGCAGCTGAGGCATTCGCTCGGGCACGAACTGGCTGAGGCCGGCTGGCTACTGCCAGGGTTCGTGGCCTACCTCGACGCCCACAGCTCACCCACGGTCACGATCGAGGCCGCGCTGGCCTGGGCCCAGCAAGCACCGAAGTCACCGGCGGGCCGGGTAACGACCGTCGGAGCGCGGCGGATGACAGCCGCCCGCGGGTTCGCCCGCTACCTGTCCGGCATCGACGCCGGCACCGAGGTGCCGCCGCTGGGCCTGATGCCGCGCCGGGCGCCCTGGCGGCAGCCGTTCATCTACTCCGCGGCCGACATAGACGCGCTGCTGGGACAGGCCCGCCAGACGATCATCTCGCCGCTGCGGGCGGCGACCTACCAGACGCTGATCGGGCTGCTCGCGGCGAGCGGGCTGCGGATCGGTGAGGCCATCAAGCTCGACCGCAGCGACGTCGACTGGGCTCAGGGTGTGCTGCTGATCCGCGAGTCTAAGTTCGGCAAGTCGCGCCTGGTTCCCCTGCACCCCAGCAGCATGCAGGCACTCGACGGGTATGCCCGGTTGCGCGGCCAGCGCCAGCCGCAGCCCGGCGAACCGGCCTTCTTCGTGTCCCTGGCCCGAAAGCGCCTGCTCTATGCCGTGGTGTCAAAGACGTTCCGGCAGCTCATCAGCAACGCCGGCATCGGAACTGGCGCGCCCTCGCCGCCGAGGCCGCACGACTTGAGACATACCTTCGCCGTCCGCACCCTGCTTGGCTGGTACCGGGCAGGCGAGGACGTGCAGTCCAGGATTCCGGCGCTGTCCACCTACCTGGGTCACCGGGACCCGGCGTCCACCTTCTGGTATCTGTCGGCGGCCCCGGAACTACTTGCGCTGGCCGCCGCCCGGCAGGACACCGCATGGTCGGCGGCGCGGCCATGACACTGATCGCGCCGACGTTGCAGGCGTTCTTCACCGACCGGCTCATCCAGCAGCGTCAGGCCAGCCCGCAGACCATCGCGGCCTACCGCGACACCTTGCGCCTGCTGCTCACCTTCGTGCACCAGCAGACCGGGAAGATGCCCGCCCAGCTCGACTGGGACGACCTGGGCGCCGCCACGATCTCGGCGTTCTTGAACCACCTCGAGGGCGAGCGGCACAACAGCACCAGGACCCGCAACCTGCGCCTGACGGCGATCCGTTCGCTGTTCTCCTACGCTGCCCTGCGCCACCCCGAGCACGCGCTGCTTATCCAGCGCGTGCTGGCGATCCCCCCGAAACGGTTCGACAAGCGGACCGTGACGTTCCTGACCGCCACCGAAGTCGACGCGCTGCTCGCCGCGCCCGATCAGGCCCGCTGGGAAGGCCGGCGAGACCGGGCCCTGATGTTGCTGGCCATCCAGGCCGGCCTTCGGGTCTCCGAACTCACCAGCCTCAACTGCGGTGACGTCACCCTTGGAACTGGCGCCAGCGTCCGCTGCCAAGGGAAAGGACGAAAGCAGCGAGCCGTCCCTCTCACCAGCCCCGTCCAGACGCTCTTGCGGCTCTGGCTCAGCGAACGAGCCGGGCATCCCAACGATCCGCTCTTCCCGACTCGCACCGGACGGCGGCTCAGCCGCGACGCCGTCGCACAGCGGGTCAGCACCCACGCCGCGACTGCCGCACTGCGATGCCCGTCGCTGCCCGGCAAGCGGATCCACCCACACGTCCTGCGCCACAGCTGCGCCATGTCGCTGCTGCAAGCCGGCGTTGACACTTCAGTGATCGCTCTCTGGCTCGGCCACGCTGGCGTCCGGTCCACCGACGCCTACGTCCACGCCGACATGAGCATCAAGGAAAGGGCCCTCGCACTCACCACACCCGCCGAAGCCAAACCCGGCCGCTACCGCCCGACCGACAAGATGCTCGCATTCCTCGAGGGCCTGTAACTATGCCGAGCCACAGCCAGCCAGCTTCCTTCAAAGACAAACTCGCAGCGCCAGCACATCGGCATAGCCGCGCTGTCCACATAGGTCCAGCCGCATCGCGATCCGGTCCGGGAACAGGTTCCGGATGGACATGACCTCCTTGCGCGGGTCCTGCAACGCGGCCACGACGCAGTAGCCGACCGCCCGGCCCTGGGTGGTCAGGGTGGCGAGGGCGGCCTTGACCCGCTCCCGCAGCTGCTTGTCGGGCTGGTAGGCGGTCAGGAACGCCACCTCATCGACCAGCACCACCACGAACGGAAACTCGGCCGTCGGGGTGTGGTCGCGCTGCTTCCCGGCCAGCCGGGCGGCCCTTACCTGCATGTCCGCTACCGCGTCTTCGAGCATCGCGACGATCGCCTGCGGGGTCGCGGCGTACTGGCCGCAGCTGTCAAAGATGGCTCGGCCGTAGGCCAGTTCCATCACTTTCGGGTCAGCAGCCAGGACCTTGACCAGGTCCGCTTGGAGGTCGGCGAGCATGGCGCGGATCAGTGACCAGATCACTGACCCCTTCCCCGCGCCGGTTGCCCCGGCGATCAGCAAGTGAGTGCCGTGCAGCCGGACCAGCCACATCGAGCCGTCCTCGCGGCGGCCCACCGGCAGCGCCTTTAGATCGACGTGACCGGTGATGGCGATAGCGGGGATGATGGCGGCCAGGGCGTCGCGGCGGACGAACTCCAGGACCAGGAAGCCGGGCCGGGCGGTGCGGACCCGGCACAGCATCGCGCCGAACCCGTGCGCCAGGTTCTCCGCCCGGGCCGCGAAGTCGGCCACCGCCTGACCGGACACGACGCCGACCAGGACCCGGTCGGTGAACCGGGTCGAAGCCACCTTGCCCAGCACCGGCACCAGCAGATGCCCCCGGTAGACCGGAGCCAGGTGGGCGATGGTCAGCACCGCCAGCCAGTGCCGCTGGTAATACCCGCGGCGCCACTTCCCCCGGATCGGCTGGGCAATGAACCGGAAGAACGAGGCAGGCGAGAGGCGCCGCCAGGCGGTCAGCAGCGCGGCCGCGGTCGCAGTGAGGATGACCGGGCCGGGCCATCCGGCGACACTCCACGACCAGCCCAGCACGGCGGCGATCAGGTCCAGCAGGGGATGCCGGGCCAGGAACCGGACCAGCGCGGCGGCGAGCCGGGCCAGCTGGACGAGCGTGATCACCCAGCCGGGCGTGTGGTACACCGGGGAGCGCCAGACGGGCGGGGCGAACGGGTCCGGGTTGTCGACCTGGGCCAGCTGCTCGCCGGAGTAGCGGGACATCTTCATCACGCCACCTCCGCATCGGCCGGGGTGACGCAGTCGTGGTAGGACATCAAGGCGTTGTAGGCGGCGGCTCTGCGGGCGGTCACGTGCACGGCTGCGTAGCTGATCAGGCCGAAACTGCGGTCAGTCCGGTAGTGGCCGCCCCGGCCGGTGTCGTCGCGGACCTGGGCGCCGAGGAGGGCGGCGATCCGGTCCACCTCGGCCCGGCAGGCCGCCTCGTCCTCGTCTTGGGTGTAGACGTTCAGGTCCCAGCCGAACGGGCACACCGGCACGTCTGGGTGGGCTTCCAGGTAGGCGGCCAGCTCGACCAGGCCGTCGATCACCTTGGCGCGGTGCAGCAGGTCGCCCGGGATGTGCTGATCGGTCATGATGGTCGGGTCCTTTCCTTGGTGCATCTGGGGAGGGATGAAGAAAGGGCCCCGGCTGGTGCGGCGAACACCGGCCGGGGCCACGGACATCACGCAGTCGCCCGCTGGACCAGGGATGGCAGCCCGCGCCAGTGCCGTTCCACCTCGGTCGCGTACCGGCTGGTGGCGGCGGCCAGGTCGCGGGCGAACCGGACGTGCCCCGCGTTCAGGTGCTCGGGCAACGTGAGGGTCACCAGCAGGCCAGGACGAGCAGCCCAGACCGTGAGCAGCGGGGTGCGGTCGCGGTAGGAGTCGAAGCAGACCCCGGAGCGGCCATCGACCGGCATGGTCACCGAGGTGACCCGGCGGGCGGGCATCAGGCCGCATCCTTGGCAACCGGCCGGGCGGGCTTAATCCCGGTCGCGCGGAGCGAGTAGGCCATCCGGCCCTTGTCGGTCACATAGGGGTGACCTGGAGATTGTCGAACTCGACCAGCTCGAACGGGGTCCGGGTCGGCGGCACCGGCTCACGGTCGGCGATGATCTTCACCACCGTCTCCCGCGCCCGGCCCTCCAGCTCGGGGTCCATGTCCACGACCCGGCACTGCCAGA